>NZ_JAERLY010000022.1 GCF_018256155.1 Gluconobacter sp. Dm-62 | reverse complement strand
CGCCATAGCCCGAGCCCCAGCCGGAACCCCAACCGCCGCCCCAGCCGCTGTTATAGCCACCATAATAGCCACCGCCGCCGCCATAGCCGCCGTAACCATCATAGCCATACCCGTCATAGCCCACGCAGCCGGACAGCATGCCAAGCAGGCAGAGCGCACCGCCGATGCGGGCGAAGGTTTTTGTTGTCCGACGGATCATTTCGCGTCTCCTGTCAGGCCGGTATCATGCAGTTCCATGACCCCGAAGGCGGCGCCCGCCGGATCGGCGAGAACGGCGATCATGCTGTTCTGGTGATCGAGATGCGGCTCGACCAGAACACGTCCGCCAAGCTGCACGGCCTTCTCAGCCGCACTGCCCACGCTGTCCACCTGCACGAAGCTGAGCCAGCGGGCGCGGGCGTTCGGCGGAAGACGCGGCGGAAGCGGGTTGACGGTCGCACGGGCCACGGACTGCGATTCCAGGATATAACGCTGGTTCGTGTCGGGAGCCGGCGCGGCTTCAACCTGATAGCCGAAGAGTTTCTGGTAAAAGCCGGCACTTGCCGAAGGGGTGGAGGTCAGGAGTGCATTCCAGATCCAGTCGCCCTGTGCGGTCGGATCCGTGTCATTCTGATCACCCTGAGGAGCATTCAGCGCTGCGAAGAGAGCGCCCTGCGGATCGGCGATGATGGTTTGTTCGCCACGACCCTGAATGGCTGTTGGCCGGAACAGCACCTTTGCTCCCCACTGACGGGATGATTTTGCGAGAGTCGGCACATCGGGCGCCGAAATGAACGGAAGCCAGAGCGGATGGGGCGGATTGTCCGTATCAGGCAGGGGGCGTTCGACAAGACCCGCAACGACGTGGCCATTCACGAGAGCTTCGGCGTAATGACCACGCGAGACGGGGCGGTCCTGAAAGGTCCAGCCCAGAAGGGGACCATAGAAGGCTTTCGCCTTGGCCAGATCGGGTGTCGTGAGCTGGGCATAGACGATCTTGCCAGGCAGAACGGTTGCTGCAGTGGCTGCGGCCGGGGCTGTTGTCTGCGCATGCGCACTGGGAACAGGACCTGTCAGGCCGAGACCAATGGACAGGGCCGCTGAGAGCGTGACGGCAGCCGTACTTGCTCGGGAAGGACGGGGAAAGGGCGGCAAGGCGGCACTCCTTCTGTTCTGGCCTGCACGGAACGCCGGTGGGCGTGTAGCAGGGCGGAGAGGGGACATCCTGTAATTCCCCGCAATAGGGGCATGACGTTTCGTGCGCCATTCCGTTCCCGGAATGCAGCAAAAATGTGGCAGGGGGTGTTTTGAAAGCTCAGATCAGGGCGAGTTCGGCCAGCTCGCGGCGGAGCTGGGGCGGGAGATCCGCAATTCCGTCCTGACCTGCGCTGCCGCCCAGATCCGGCGGGGCGTCCTTGGGTTCCAGATAGCGCCAGCCCTGAAAGGGACGCATGGGACGCGGCTGAACCGGGATGATTTCGTCGGACACGACGATCAGCGTGCCTGTGCTGCCATCCGCGCGCTGGGCGCTCTCCAGCCCGATGATGGGCTGGCGGCACAGGACCATGCCGTCCATCACGCGATAGAGAGAGCCCCCGTCCAGCACCTCGTCCGCCCTTTTGGGCATGGTGCGGGTCTGGACGGTGGCGTGCCCGTTGATGCGGTAATGGTTCAACCGCTCCCGCAGGACTTCGATGCTCGGGCAGCCGACGGCCAGCTTGATGATGTTCAGCATGTGTGTCGGATGCCCTCCTTGTGTCAGTGCGTGCCCACGGCGTTCTGGGACTGCGAGACGAACTCATTGATGAAGCGCGCCTTGTCGATGGACTGCACGATCTTCACCTTCCGCAGGACAACACCCTTCGGAGCCGTGGAGTCTGGCCAGATGTGGGCGTGCCCGTAATCCATCCCGTGTTCGATATTAACGTCCATGACAGCCGTTACGGACTTCGTGACTAGTGTGGGATCAACGGCGATGGCGGACGTCAGTTCATCCCACAGCGGCAGGGGGGCCTGATACTTTTTCAGATAGTCCGTGACGGCGTTGTGCTTCGTATCGATCCGGTCTGCGAGTTCGGAGGTCATCATGATGTCGTTCGAGACATTGCCGACGCAGGTGATGCCAGCCCAGAGGGCCGTCAGGGCAATCCGGGCGGCTTCAGGGTCCATGATCAGGTTGAAATCGGACGCGAAGTCGGCATTGCCGGTGACGGACATCATGCTGGCATCGAGCAGGCCGCCCATGAAGACGAGCTGTTTGGCGGTTTCGGCGAAGGTCGGGTCGATCCGGATGGCCAAGGCGAGGTTTGTCAGCGGTCCTGCGGCAATGATTGTGACCTGATGCGGATGGGCGTGAACTTCGCGGATCAGGAACATGGCGGCCGGGAGCGTGTCGGCGGCGATATGCGGCGCGCCTTCCGGCAGCTTGCCAACGGGAGGCTGTGTGGCCGGGACGTGATCGATGGGGCCGAGGCCGCCCCAGGCGCCCTTCCAGGGAATGATCCCGAACTGCTGTTCGCGCAGTTTCGTCTCTGCGACCGTGTTGACCAGCGGGGTGGTGGCACCGTCGGCGACGGGGATCTGCGTCTGGCGGGCGATTTCCAGAAAGCGGAGGGCATGCGCCGTGCCCGCGTTCTCCCAGTCATCGCCGACGACGGAGGTCAGGCCGAGCAGCATCACACCGGGGCGGTTGAGCAGCGGAATGATGGACTGGATGTTGGAGCCGCCCGGGCCGAGGAAGTCGTTGTCGAGCACGACGTAATTCGGAACGGGGCCCGAAGCAGAAGCAGCGGTCGCAGCGGTAAGCGGGGCCAGAATGGTGCAGGCGGCCAGAAGGGCAGAGAGAATGGGTCGGCGCATGGTCTCTTCCAGATGGATTAAGACGGGATCATGCCCTCAAGTGACGAGACGCGCCAGTATCGCTTCAAGACGAAGCCGTCCTTCGCCTGTTGCCCGCAGGATACCGTGGTCCCGTTCAAGGTAATTTTCCTCGATGCAGGCTTCGAGCAGGGCCGGGTCTACGCAGTCCATAAGCGCTCGTCCTGTACGGGCGGCAAAGGCGGCCTCGTTGATGCCTTCGGACAGGCGCAGGCCCATCAGCAGGGCTTCGCGGCCTTTTTCTTCCGGGGAGAGGAGGGTTTCCTCGGTGCTGCCGGAGCCTGTTTTTTCCACGCGCTCGGCCCAAGGTTCGGGCGCACGATGGCGGCGGGTGGCGTAAAGCTCGCCATCCAGTGTGAGGCGTCCGTGAGCGCCGGGGCCGATGCCGATATAGTCCGCATAGCGCCAGTAGGTCAGGTTATGGCGGCTCTCGGCGCGGGGGCGGGCATAATTCGAAACTTCATAGGGCAGCAGGCCGTGACGGGCGGCAATCTCGCCGGTCAGGTCATAGAGGCGAGCGGCGGTGTCTTCGTCGGGCAGCGTGAGTTCGCCGCGACGGTGCATGGCTTCGAACTTCGTGCCGGGCTCGATGGTGAGCTGATACAGCGATAGGTGATCGGCCACCAGGTCGAGCGCGGTGGTGAGTTCGTCCGTCCAGTCGGCATCGCTCTGGCCCGGGCGGGCATAGATCAGGTCGAAGGAAATGCGCGGGAAGAGGGTTCGGGCGGTTTCGAGCGCACGAATGGCCTGCGTGGCGGAGTGTTCGCGGCCGAGCTTGTGCAGCGCATCGTCCCGCAGGCTCTGCACGCCGAGCGAGACGCGGTTGACGCCCGCCTGACGGAAGGCCGCGAATTTTCCGGCCTCGACGCTGGTCGGGTTGGCTTCGAGCGTGATTTCCAGATCATCTTCCGCATCGAACAGGCGATGCGCGTCCTCGATTAGGGCGGCGACGGTTTCAGGCGCCATGAGTGAGGGCGTGCCCCCGCCGAAGAAAATCGAACGAAGCGGGCGTTTGACGCCATCGCGGGTCAGGCGTGCGGCATCATGTTCCAGCTCGCGGCGCAGGGCTGCGGCGAAGCGCTGCTGCGGGATCACCTCCCGGACATGGGAGTTGAAATCGCAGTAGGGGCACTTCGCCAGACAGAACGGCCAGTGGATGTAGAGGGAGAGGGGCCCGGGTTTTGATGGGGTTGTCAAATGGCGATCCGGACGCCGAATTCCACAACGCGGTCAGGCGGGATGCGCAGGAACTCGGTTGTGGAGGCGGCATTGCGCAGGAGCAGAAGGAAGATCCACATCCGCCAGAGCTGCATCTTCGGCACGCGGGAGCGCACGACGAGCTCATGTGATGTGAAGTAGGAGGCCTGAATGGCGTCAAATGCCACGCCGAGCGCATTCAGCTCCAGCAGGGCGCGGGGGAGGTTGGGCATCTCCATGAAGCCATAGCGGACGATGACGCGATGGATGTTGGGCGCCAGTTCCTGAACGATGGCGCGGTGCCCGCGCTCGGCCTCCGGCTGGTCGAGGTTTTCGACCGTCACAAACAGGATGTGGTCGTGCAGGACCTTGTTGTGCTTGAGGTTATGCAGCAGCGAGTTCGGCACGATGTCCGGATTGGCGGTCAGGAAGACGGCCAGACCGGGAACGCGGATCGTGCGGGACTGCGGCAGACGGGCAAGGAAAGAGCCCATCGGCATGGAATCCGCCTGCTGGCGGGCGGCGATGAGGCTACGGCCGCGCTTCCAGGTGGTCATGATGATGGTGCTGATGATGCCGATCGCCAGCGGGACCCAGCCGCCATCGGGGATCTTGAGCACGTTCGCCGAGAAGAAAATGCTGTCCACGATGAAGAAGAAGCCGAAGACGATCGCAACCGTTGCGGTCTTCCATTTGAAGACGCGGCGGAACACCACCATCGCCAGTACGCAGGTGCACAGGAACGTCCCGGTCACGGCAATGCCGTAAGCCGCGGCAAGGGCCGAGGACGTGCGGAACGACAGCACCAGAACCAGCGCGCCGAAGGCGAGGATCCAGTTCAGCGACGGCAGATAGATCTGCGCTTCTTCCGACGCATTGGTGTGCATGATGCGGGTGCGGGGCAGGTAGCCGAGCTGGATGAGCTGGCGGCACAGGGAGAAGCTGCCCGAGATGCCAGCCTGCGAGGCGATCACGGTTGCGAAGGTCGCAAGGATCAGCATCGGGATCTGCGCCCAGTGCGGCACCAGAAGATAGAACGGGTTGGACAGGGCATGCGGATCATGGATCAGCAGGGCGGCCTGTCCGAAATAGTTCAGCGTCAGGGAAGGCAGGACGAAGAACAGCCAGGCCTTGCGGATCGGGGCGCGCCCGAAATGGCCCATATCGGCATAAAGCGCTTCTGCACCGGTGACGGAAAGCACGACTGAACCCAGCGCTATGAACGACAGGTAGCCGTGCATGATGATGAATTCGAGCGCGAAAGTCGGGGACAGGGCGAGCAGGATATGCGGGTAGAGAAAGATCCCCTTGACGCCGAGAATGGCGAGCACCGCAAACCAGGCCACCATGATCGGCCCGAAAGCCTTGCCGATCTTGCCTGTCCCCAGAACCTGCACCGAGAACAGTCCGACCAGCACGATCATCGCCAATGGGATGATGATGTGGCTCGCCGAGGGCACGGATGTCTCGATGCCTTCCACGGCTGAAAGCACCGAAATGGCCGGGGTGATGATGCTGTCGCCGAAGAACAGGCAGGTGCCCGCAATGCCCACGAGGCCGAACAGCCATCGGAAATGCTGCGATTTGCATACACGCTGGGCCAGGGACATGAGCGCGATGATGCCGCCCTCGCCATCATGATCGGCCCGCATGATGAGAATGACATATTTGATGGTGACGATGAGCATCAGCGCCCAGAACGTCAGACTTGCAAGGCCCATGATTTCCCACGGCTGGGCGGGAGCCTTGGGGGAGCTGACGATGCTGACGGACGATTGCAGCGCGTAGAGCGGGCTTGTGCCGATATCGCCATAGACCACACCCAGCACTGCGAGCATCGCGCCCATTCCGGCAGGACGGGCATGGCCGGAGCCGTTCTCTTCGCCACCGATTTCGTGGGTATTCCCTTCGGAACGTGCCTGTTCGATCGTCTGGATGATCTCACCGGAGTCGTTGGGAATCCCTACGCCATGAGGAGGGTTTGAGGCGTGGTCACCGTCATGTTCAGGCATTGCTGGTTCCATTTACGGGCGTCAATAGAGTGCCGCTATCTACTGTCGCAGCACCCTTCAAGCGCGGCTCCACGTCACGGCAACTTCCCCTCATGACAAGATTTCTGCGACGGACGCAAGCCGCGTGTCAGGATTGTGGCGTGGGGCGGCTTCCGAAAATGGCGGTTCCTACCCGAACGAGCGTCGCATTTTCGGCGATGGCGGTTTCAAAATCGGCGGACATGCCCATTGAGAGGACCGGCAGTCCGTGGCGTTGGCTCATCTGGCGCAGGAGACGGAAATGGGGCGCGGGATCTTCATCCTCGGGGGGAATGCACATCAGGCCACGGATTTTTTGGCCGAATTTTTCGAGCGAGGCAGCGATGAATGCATCGGCCTCTTCGCGTGGAACGCCGGATTTCTGCGGTTCGCCACCTGTATTGACCTGAACGAGAAGTTCCGGAAGGCGGCCGGCCTTCTGTGCGCCTTTCTCGATGGCATCGCAGAGGGATGGTCGGTCGAGGCTCTCGATCACATCGGCGATTTGACAGGCTTCGGCGGCCTTGTTGGTCTGAAGTCCGCCGATGATGTGCAGGCGCAGGTCCGGGAAGGTTTTGCGGAGTTCCGGAAATTTGGAGGCAGCTTCCTGGACGCGGTTTTCGCCAAAGAGGCGCTGGCCAGCCTTTAGGGCGGCTTCGACGCTCTCGATCGGGTGGAACTTGCTGACAGCGACCAGCGAGACATCCGCCTCTGCGCGTCCGGCCTTTTCGCAGGCCTGAGCGATGCGATTACGGATGGCGGCGAGGTTCTGGGCAATAAGATCGGACATGTCTGGAGAAGACGCCATTGCGTCCGTGGCCGCAAGATGCGATTTCGGCAGGATGCGAGAGATCGATAGCCTGTCATGACCCAGACCCCATCCAACAAGCCTCCCCGCAATCCGGCCTCCGGAACCCGGAACGGCGCGCCCCGCCGTTCACACGGAGGCCGTACGCCAGAGCGCCGCCCTGCGCCGGACCCGACGCGCGATCTTGCTTTCGATATCGTCTGCGGCGTGGTCGAGCATCGTCGGATGCTGGAGACGACGCTGGACCGCGCCGGGCAGGGGCTGGACCCGCGCGACCGTGCGTCCGCGCATCGTCTGGCCGCGACAACCCTGCGTCATCTGGGCAGCATGACCGAGCTGCTTCAGCCCCTGCTGCGCCGTGAGCCGCCCGAGCCGGTGCGTTGTGCGCTGCTGATGGGTGTGGCGCAGCTGCTTCATCTGGAAACGCCGCCTCATGCGGCTGTGGGCACGATCGTGGATCTTCTGCGTCGTCGCGGTCTGGCACCGTTTGCAGGGCTGGCCAATGCCGTGCTGCGGCGTGTTTCGCGTGAGGGGCAGGACCTTCTGGACGGTCTGGACGAGGACCGGCTGGATGTGCCGCCCTGGCTGTGGAGCGCATGGGGCAAGCGGGCGCGGGCGATTTCGCGTGGGCTTCACCGTGAGGCACCGCTGGATCTGACGCTGCGTCCGGGTGCGGTCGCGCCGGAAGGTGGCGAGGCGCTGCCGACAGGTTCCGTGCGCTATCCCGCCGGGACGCGCATCATGGCGCTGGAAGGTTTCGAAGAAGGCGCGTTCTGGGCGCAGGACGTAGCGGCGACGATGCCGGTGAAGCTGATGGGTGACGTGGCGGGCAAGACCGTCGTGGATCTGTGTGCGGCGCCGGGCGGCAAGACGGCGCAGCTTGCAACGGCTGGCGCGCATGTCGTGGCGGTCGAACGTGAGGAAGCGCGGGCGAAACGGCTTGAGGAAAATATCGCGCGTCTGAAGCTCTCGGCCAAGACGGTTGTGGCCGATGCCGTTACATGGCGTCCGGACGCTCCGGTGGACATGGTTCTGCTCGATGCGCCGTGTTCCGCTACGGGGACGCTGCGCCGTCATCCGGACGTGCTGTGGATCAAGCGTCCGCGTGATGTGACGGCGCTGGCTGAAGGTCAGGATGTGCTGATCGATGCGGCGCATCAGATGCTCAAGCCGGGCGGCGTGCTGCTTTATGCCGTCTGCTCGCTTCAGGACGAGGAAGGACCGGAGCGGATCAAGGCCGCGATTGCGCGTGGTGGCTGGAAGTTTGATCCGTTCTCGGAAGCCGAACTGGCGGATATGTCCGTCGCCCGGACCTGGGATGGGATGTTCCGCACCCATCCGGGTCTGTGGAGCGAACTTGGCGGTATGGACGGGTTCTTTGCTGCACGGCTGATCAAGGTCTGATTCCAATCGGCATCGGGGACATAAGCCTCGATGCCGGAGACCGTACCCTCAGGGGGCGGGGTTGGAGTGGACCTGATGGATGGCGTTGATCTTCTCTTCCAGCTCGGGCGTGATGATGACGTCCGTTGCGCCGAGAATGGTGCGGAGCTGGTCGAGGCTGGTGGCGCCGATGATGTTGGACGTCACGAACGGACGTGACGTCACGAAAGCGATTGCGAGTTGGACGGGGTCGATCCCCTCTTCGCGGGCCAGAGCGTGATAGGCCGTGACAGCCTCGTCAACGCCGGGCTTCTGATAGCGCTGGCCACGATTGAACAATGTGGTACGGGCGCCTGCGGGGCGGGCCCCGTTCAGGTACTTTCCTGTCAGATAGCCCTGTGCGAGCGGGGAATAGGCCAGCAGCCCGACCTTTTCCTGCAGCGCCATTTCCGCCAGCCCGATCTCGAAGGTCCGGTTGATCAGGTTGTAGGCATTCTGGATGCAGGCCACACGCGGCAGGCCCGTGCGCGAGGCTTCCAGAAATTTTGAAACACCCCACGCGGTCTCGTTGGAAAGGCCGACATGGCGGATCTTGCCCTCGTTCACGAGATCGCCGAGCACGCCAAGTGTTTCTTCAATGGGAACGGCTGTCTCTTCTGGCAGATCGCGGAAGGTGGTGCCGCCTTCGCCGAACAGGCCGATTTTCCGGTCGGGCCAGTGGAGCTGGTAGAGGTCAATGTAATCGGTGCCGAGGCGACGCAGGGAGCCTTCGAGTGCGTAGCGGATCTGGCGCGGGGTGAGGCGTGCTTCCTCGCCATCGGGCCGGAACCACGGCATGGCAGTCCGTCCGACGACCTTGCTGGCAATGATGACGCGGTCGCGGCCACCGCGGGCTTTCAGCCAGCTTCCGATAATCGTTTCGGTAGAACCCTGTGTTTCAGCGCGGGGCGGGATGGAATAGAGCTCGGCAGTGTCGATGAAGTTGATGCCGTGGTCGAGCGCCATGTCGAGCTGGGCGTGGCCTTCGGTTTCGGTGTTCTGCTGACCGAAGGTCATTGTGCCGAGGCAGATTTCGCTGACGGCAATGCCCGTGCGGCCAAGTTCACGCTGTTTCATGAGAAAGACCTGATCAGAAAATGGGAGAGGGCTCCAGCATGGAAGGAGCAGCGCCATTGATCAAGGCGCAGTCTTTTTTCCGGCCGGGGTTACGGAGCCAGCGTAACGATGACGCGCAGGCCGCCGCTTGGACGGTTTTCGAGACGGACATTACCGCCCTGACCGTGAAGAATGGTGCGGGCAATCGAGAGACCCAGACCGCTGCCGCCGGTTTCACGGTTGCGGCTGCTTTCGATGCGGACGAACGGTTCAAACACGCGGTCCAGCTCGCTTTCGGGCAGGCCGGGGCCATTGTCTTCGATCAGAATCTTGACCGCATTGCCTTTCTCGCCGGGCTTGGTGGCGGGGATGAGCGTGACATGCGCGCTGCCGCCATATTTCAGCGCATTGAGGATCAGATTGTTCAGCGCGCGCTTGAGCGCCACGGAACGGGCCTTGATCCGCACCGGGACATTGGGCGGTTCGTAGAACAGGTCGTCCGCCTTGTCCGGCAGGCTCTCGGCGGCTTCATCCATGATGGTCTGTAGCAGCGCGCGCAGGTCGAGCGAGACGATGGGCTCGGCGGAGGCACTGTCGCGCCCGAAGGCCAGTGTGGCCGAGACCATGGCTTCCATCTCGTCCAGGTCAGCCAGAACCTTGTTGCGCAATTCGTCATCGTCAATGAATTCGGCGCGCAGTTTCAGCCGCGTGATGGGGGTGCGCAGGTCATGACCGATGGCTGTCAGCATGAGCGTGCGGTCTGTCACGAAACGCCGGATACGTAGTGCCATCGTGTTGAAGGCGATGGCGGCGCGCCGGATTTCGGACGGTCCGTTCTCGGGGAGGGCCGCGGTATGGACGTCCCGGCCCAGCGCCTCGGCCGCATTGGCCAGTGTAGTCACAGGCGCGATCAGGCGCTGCGTGGCCCAGACGATCATCGCACTCCCGAGAATCGACATGACGAGGAACGCGATCATGAACGTCGGGGAGCCGAACGGATTGGGCAGGGGGGTTACGAAGCGCACCACGACCCAGCAGTCCCGGTCTGGCAGGAGGATCGACGTCGAATGGGTGCGCATTTTCTGGCCGATCAGGACCTTGCGCGGATAGAGCGAGGACGGCAGGAGCGCCCAGCGCATGAAGGGCGGCATGTCGCGGCGCCTGATGGCTCCGGGGAAGCGGGGATCTCCGGGAGGGTGTTCTCCTGCCAGATGGTCGCCGTCGGGGTGATCGCCTTCCGGACGTCCATTCTCGGGGTGGTCTCCGGGAAAGTGAAAATCGGGACCGCCAGGCCCCATTCCGGGTCCAGGGAAACCCGGTCCGCCGGGACCCATGCCACCCTCTCTGCCGGGGCCAGCCATATCGGGGCCGGGAGGCGGAAAGCCTTCATGATTCTGCGGATCGTCATGCAGGTGATGCATGAAAGACGGGGATGCCATCGCCGGGAAGGGGATTTCATGCCCCTCGATCTGCGGATCAGGTTCCTTCAGCAGCAGGACCGTGACGTTCGACGGAATATGCAGGTCGTCAATCGCATCATGGCGATCGGTCGGTTTGGCTTCTGCGACCGTACGATAGATCGAGAAGACCTGAACCTGCTCTTCGTGGACCTGGCTTCGTTCTTCCAGATCGAAGCGGTCCAGCGCGTGGATCCCGAGCCCTGCGGCTTCCACGATCGCAAGGCCCACGATCAGCAGAAGGCTGGTCCGGGCGACAAGAGACCGGGGCAGGATGTGCATCGGGTTCAGAGACGCTCCACTTCCGCTGCAAGTACGTAGCCGCCGCCACGGACCGTCTTGATGACCTGAGCATTTCGGCCGTCATCTTCGAGCTTGCGGCGCAGGCGGCTGATGGCAACGTCTATGGCGCGGTCGAATGGCCCGGCCTGGCGACCCCGGAGCAGTTCCAGCAGCATGTCGCGCGTGAGCACGCGGTTGGCGCGTTCCAGCAGCGCCATCAGCAGGTCGTATTCGCCACCCGTCAGGGAAACTTCGGCACCGTCCGGGTTCAGGAGGCGACGGCGGACGGGATCGAGGCACCAGCCGGCGAAATGGATCTTGCGCGTATCGGCGGCCTGACGCTTGTCTTCCACATCGACCGTGCGACGCAGCACAGCGCGGATGCGGGCGAGCAGTTCGCGCGGGTTGAATGGCTTGGCGACGTAATCGTCTGCGCCGAATTCGAGGCCGATGATGCGGTCCGTCTCGTCGCTCATGGCCGTGAGCATGATGATGGGCACGTTGTCCTGCGAGCGCAGCCAGCGCGCCACTTCAAGGCCGCTCTCGCCGGGCAGCATCAGGTCCAGCACCACGAGCTGGTAATGTCCGTTGGCCCAGGCCTTGCGGGCTTCGCGTGCGTCACGGGCAGCGGTTACGCGGAAATGGTTGCGTTCGAGAAACTGGCTCAGCAGTTCGCGGATTTCGCGATCATCATCCACGACCAGAAGATGGGGCAGGGTTTCCGTGCTCATGACCAGAGGCCTTTCGGGAATGCTGTGACCGCGTTCGGACTGTTCATGCTGCCCGACCGGGAAATGGCATTCCCGGCCGGAGCAGACATGGGAGCGATGTTAGGCCAGCCAGGACGGGACAGGCAGGTTTTTCGCACGCAGGAACTCCGGGTTGAACAGCTTGGACTGATATCGGGCCCCACCATCACACAGGATTGTAACAATCGTATGTCCGGGTCCGAGCCTCCGCGCAGTTCGGATCGCAGCAGCAACATTGATGCCTGACGACCCACCGACCGAGAGACCTTCTTCCGATGTCAGGGAGAAAATCTGTTCCAGCGCTTCAGCATCCGGGATGCGTTCGGCATCTTCAGGAGCGGAGCCTTCGAGGTTGGCCGTGACGCGGCCCTGACCAATGCCCTCGGTGATGGAACCGCCGCTGATCGTCAGATCATTGGACTTGACCCAGCCATAGAGGGCGGAGCCTTCCGGATCGGCGAGGACGATGCGCGGAGCCGTCTTGCCGGCCGCTTGCGCCTGATCGCGCAGGCCCAGAGCGATGCCCGCCAGCGTGCCGCCGGTCCCGCAGGCGCAGGTGAAGGCATCGACTTTTCCGCCGGTCTGTTCCCAGATCTCCCGCGCCGTGGTGGCGCGGTGGCCTTCGCGGTTGGCGGTGTTGTCGAACTGGTTGGCCCAGAACCCGCCGATCTCTTCGGCCAGACGGCGCGAGACATGCACGTAGTTACCAGGATCGCGATAGGGCTTGGCGGGCACGAGCCGCAGATCCGCGCCGATCATGCGCAGGAAGTCCAGCTTCTCACGGCTCTGTGTTTCCGGCACGACGATCACGGCCTTGCAGCCAACGGCATGGGCGACCAGTGTGAGGCCGATTCCCGTATTGCCGGCCGTGCCTTCCACGACCGTGCCGCCGGGCTTCAGGGCGCCGCTTTTCAGCGCGTCTTCGATGATCGCCAGGGCTGCACGGTCTTTGACAGAGCCGCCGGGATTCATGAACTCGGCCTTGCCGTAGATGTCGCAGCCGGTTTCTTCGGAGGCGCGTCTGAGGCGAATGAGGGGTGTGCCCCCGATCGCGGCGGTCATGCCCGGGGAAACGCTCTGCCACCCGTTCGTGGTGGCCAGGGGGATGGTTTTGCGGTTCGGGGAGATGTCAGTCATACGTTCACTCCTGTGCTGGCCTGTGCTGGGTGAATTATAGAACGCGTTTTGGAAGGATGAGAAAGAGCATGAAGGTCCTGACGGCAAGACAGGCATGGGAAATGCTTGAAAAACAGCCTGAAAATGCCACGGCGGAAACGCCCCGCCCCATTCTGGTGGACGTGCGGACACCACCTGAATGGATGCATGTCGGGCTACCGGATGCGGATGCGATGACGGCGCCACTCCTGTGTGTGACCTGGCAGCCGGACCTGCAGCAGGAGTTTGTGGAGGCTCTGGTCGAGGCCGTTCCCGACCAGCAGACACCGCTGCTGTTCCTGTGCCGGTCGGGTGTGCGGTCCCATCATGCAGCGCTTCTGGCGGAGAATGCCGGTTACGCGGATGTCAGCAATATCGTGGACGGATTCGAGGACCAGCATGGTCCCGGCAAGGGCTGGCGCTCCAGTGGCCTGCCGTCCTCTTACATGCCGCTGTCGGGTTCCTGATCCGCATCGTAATGGACTTCCAGCACGGCGCACCAGGGATAGCGGCTGTCATAGCTGTGCCCTGAACCGTCCGCGATCATGCCGTTGGCGTCCGTAGGGACATGGGTGAGGGCCACGGCATCATCCACGTTCCCGCCGACGATGCTCAGCTCGTGACCAAAGGGCTGGGCGTTCTGGTTCGTTGCGGAGACAATGCCGCAATGCGCCGGAAAACCGTAGCTGGTGGGCAGCATGGAGAAGGTGACAGTCTTGCTCCGGCCGCGCCCGACGCAAATGAGATCGCCGATCTTGGGGGCATAGGTCCCCGGATCATGCGCGGTGACACCGCTGGACTGCCCGCTGGCGGCGGCGTTGATATAGGTCGAGTGATTGGGCGAATACGGGAAGCGCTCATTGGCTCCCGCGACCCGCATTACATAGGAAATGAACGCCGCGGACCAGGCGTAATGGCCATCATGTTCGATCTCGAACCGCGTGCCCTGCGAGTCCGTCTTTCCGGTCCAGCCCACTTCCGTCTCATACGGGTCCTGCCCGATCCACCAGTACTCGCCGATGCGCTGCCACAGGCCCGGAATGCGCTCGGGCTTGAGAGAGGCCTCGGTGGGTTCGGGGCGGTCTTCGGGGTTGTCGTCCGATACCGGTGAGCCGAACATCCGCCATTCGCGCAGGGCAATCGCCGCAACGTCCTGCCGGTTGAACGGCTCGAAATTGCGGGTTGCGAAATCCGGGACGTGGGGATCATAGCCCACTGGACCAGTGGTTCCGTTCGCATACTGGGCGTTCGGCGTGCGGGCCGGATACGGGCTGACACTCTGCTGGCTGGAACATGCAGCCAGTGCGAGCAGGGCGGCCGTAGCAGCTGCTCGCCTGAAAAGATGCGAATCTGGCACTGTTATCCTCGTCGGGGGATGTGTTTCCCTGGCTGAATGAAGGGTCAAGACGATCAGGGCGTCAAGAAGCGTCCTGATCCGGAAAGAGAGCAGCAAGGCCCTTTTCGCTCGCATCGCAGCGACCGCGCTCGGTAATCAGACCCGTCACGAGACGGGCAGGGGTTACGTCGAAGGCCGGATTGGCTGCCGGGCTGCCGGGCGGCGCGATCCGGACGCGGCCTGCTTTTCCATCACTGTCGAGACCGGTCATGAACAGGACTTCGTCGGCGCTGCGTTCCTCGATCGGGATTTCCTTCACGCCGTCGCGCACGCGCCAGTCAATCGTCGAGGACGGCAGCGCCACCCAGAACGGTACGTTGTTGTCATAGGCGGCGAGGGCCTTGAGATAGGTGCCGATCTTGTTGGCTACATCGCCCTGCGCGGTCACGCGGTCCGTGCCCACGATGACCATGTCCACCCGCCCGGCCTGCATGTAATGGCCGCCAGCGTTGTCGGCGATGACCGTATGCGGCACGCCGTGGCTGCCAAGCTCCCATGCGGTCAGAAGGCTGCCCTGATTGCGGGGGCGCGTTTCGTCTACCCAGACATGCACGGGAATGCCTTCGTCATGCGCCATGTAGATCGGGGCGAGGGCCGTGCCCCAGTCCACGGTCGCGATCCAGCCGGCATTGCAGTGCGTCAGCAGGTTCACCTGTCCCTGACGGCCTTTGCGCTCCCAGATCTCGCGGATCAGTTCCAGCCCGTGACGGCCGATGGCTTCGTTGACCTGCACGTCCTCGTTGCAGATCGCATCGGCCTCGACATATCCCGCTGCCACGCGCTGTGCCGCAGGAACGGCCTTGAGGCGCGTGACCATGCGCTCGATGGCCCAGCGCAGATTGATGGCCGTCGGACGCGTCGCCACCAGAAAGGCCGCGGCCTTGTCCAGCGCTTCGTCAGAGGCGTCCTTCTGAAGGGCAAAGACCAGACCATAGGCCGCAACGGCCCCGATCAGCGGCGCGCCTCGCACCTGCATGGTGGTGATGGCCTCGGCGACGGCATTCTCGTCCCGGAGTTCAAGGATTTCCACGTTCCAGGGAAAGCGGGTCTGGTCGAAGATCCGGATGCTGGTGGCATCGTCGGACGGGCGCCAGAGGCTGCGATAGGAAATACCGTTGATTTTCAAGGGGACGCTCCTTGGGATGCCGGAAAGGAGAATGGACCGAGCAGGGGTATGACTGACCCTGTCTGTGGTGAAGCAGAGGTCCCTGCATGTGCGTGATCCGCACTCCTAACTCAAGCCCCCATGCATGAAACTTTCACGCATGGGGCAGAGGCCGTGTCAGCGCAGCACGGTGTCGAGGATGACTTTGGCGCCATTGGTCCAGGGGACGGGTGTGAACTCGGTCCGGACCTTCTGTGTCCATGAGGCGAGGCCTTCAGGATCTTCGATGGCCTCGCGGATGAGGGTGTAGGCCTCTTCGAGATTGCGCGGATTGAAATAGCGCGCCAGTGATCCCCCGGCTTCAGGAATGGAAGTCGTATTGGAAGCGATGCACGGCCGGCCCATGGCCAGACCTTCGGAAACTGGCAGTCCCCAGCCTTCGAAGAAGGATGGAAACACGCTGAAACTGCAATCGGCATAGAGGCGACGCAGTTCGGCGTCGGACGGATTCTGGATGAAGCGGATCTTGCCTTCCAGCCAGTGCGTGTTTTCGAGCTGCTGCATAAGATCAGAGACAAGCCAGCCGGGGCGTCCGGCAAACACAAGCGTGGGCACTTTGTCTGCTGGCAGGTCCTCGATCATCTGACGCCAGATGCGGAAGAGCAGCATATGGTTTTTGCGGGCTTCAAGTGTGGAGACGAACAACACATAGGGTTCGCGCACCAGAGGTTCGGGAGGCTGGGACGTTTCTGTCAGCCCGAATTCCGTTCCCATGGGTACATGCTGGACGGAGATGCCCGCGCCAATGCCTTCTTCCGCGAGATAGGACTGAACGTCCTGTGCCGTGGCCCGACTGTTGGCGAAGATCATGTCGGCCAGTGGCAGGACGGCATGATGCCAGGATTTGAACGTCGTAATGATGCCAAGATCGCACCATTCCGGACAGCGGACGGGGACGAGGTCATGCATCAGAAGTGCGAAAGACATCCGCAGCTCGTCCCGCATCCAACGGATGCTCTGGGCATAGTTATCATGATGCCAGGGAGAGCCCAGTGTCAGAAAGATATCGCCGGCCTGAGCGACCTCGGCCAGCGCGGCTCCTTCGGCATGCTGCGTGGGATCCGAAGCCTGGCGGCGCTTTCGGACGATCGCCCGGCCCTCCCTGAGAGCCAGTCGTCCCAGCCCGGCCCACAGACCTGCCAGACCGCTCAGGACCTGTCCTTCCGTTTTCAGGAAGGTGGTGAAGGTCTGCTGCGGCGTTGCGTCTTCGGACTGCAACAGGGCGGCCGGCAGGTGGACGTCTGCTTTGCCGGTTTTTGTAGAGCGTTCGTTCATGACCTGCCGCAGCAGCATGTCGATCGCGGTCCATCCTATGGTCTGGAAATCGCGCGGGTCACGCTTGTCCGAACCGCGACGGACAAACTGCACGTCATTTCCATGTAATGTCCGCATGGCAGCGCTGAGCTCGAACACGACACGCTGGATACCACTCGGCCGCCCATGGTGGACGAGATGGAAGAGAAGATCGTCAACGTCTATCCAGACGGTCATGATGCCCTCCCGTCCACATATGCTGCGTGACAGGCGTCCAGAATGGCGTCAGCCGTATGTTCCCAGGGCGTCGGTTTGAACTGTGTCCGAACCTCTTCCTGCCACATCTTCAGACCTTCGCGGTCTTCTATCGTCTCCCGGACGACGCGGTAGGCTTCGTCGGTATTCTCGGGGTCAAAGTAGCGCGACAGCGGGCCGCCTGCCTCGGGAATGGAGGTCGAGTTTGAGGCGACGCAGGGGCGTCCGTTCACGAGACTTTCCGTTACGGGAAGTCCCCAGCCTTCGAACAGCGATGGGAAAAGCGTGAACATGCAGCCATCATAGAGATGCGCCAGTTCATCATCCGACGGGTCACGCAGAAGACGGATCTTGCCGCGGAGCCACTCGGTATTTTCAAGCTGTTGCATCAGGTCGGAAACGAGCCAGCCAACCCGGCCTGCGAAAACAAGAGTGGGAACCTGCTCGGGCGGCAGATCTGCCACAAGACGCCGCCAGATGCGAAAGGCCAGAATATGGTTCTTCCGGGCTTCGATGGTCGAGACGAAGAGAACATAACTGTCCGGGGCGGGAAGGCCCTTCGGACGCTCGCCTTCAATCTTGCGGGGTGGGCCAAAACCGCTGCCGATTGGAACTGTCTGCACGGGTGCAAGCAGTTTCAGGCGGTGCTTGCGGGTATAATCCTCAATGGTTTTCGCCGTAGCATGGCTGATGGCCAGAAGACGGCCGCACTGCGGGAGGGTTGTATCAAGCCAGTGCTTGAAATCCCGGATCAGAGAGAGGGCACACCATTCCGGCCGGATGGCAGGAATAAGGTCTGACAGCAGCAGAACGGGCTGGATTCCGTATGCTTTGCGCATCCGTGCCAGCCGCTCGCCAAAGCCGGGTTCCGACCATGCTGCTCCCAGAATCAGGAAGATATCGCCGGGTTTGGGCAGAGCGGCCGTGGATGTCGTCGGCGAGTGGACGACGCCTGTTGTTGCTTGCGGCGCAGATCGTGGGGCGCGTTTCAGCTGTTTCTGTACGAAACGGCGCAGCAGACGCAGGGCACGCAGCTGGTTGACGGCAATCGTTAGCAGGGGGCGGGCGAGTTCCGGCGGGAGGCTTTCGATACGTCTGATGACCGTGTGACGCAGATGTCGGACGAAAGCGCGGGGTGTCGTTCGTGCACGTGGGGGGGGACGACTGTCCTGTGTAACTTTTTCGTCTGCACGAATAACAAAAAGATCTTCCAGATCATCAAAGGAGACGGAAGAAAAAAGCTGTGTTTCGTCCTGTCCGCGGCGGATCAGGGCAATATTCCCGATGCCGGGCTTCGTGGCTGCCTGCTTGCGGATAACGTGTAGTATTTCGTAAACAAGTCGCTGAATACCACTGGGACGCGAGTTGTTTTCAAAATACTGGAAGATGTCTTCGACGTCGATCCAGATGGTATAATCTGCGTTCATGTGTTCCGACTAGCTTTGTGGCGGCCGACGGGGACGCCGGTCTGTCAAACAGTATTGGGGGCAAAGTGTAAGTATGCCCCGGCAGATGAGCAAGGGGCAGCTTCGGGGGCTTTGAGCCCCGGTGTTATATCGATCGTGGGAGAACCTTTTGTGGCCAGCGTTACGGTCTGTCAGTGCGTCATTCTGCTCGAAGATGCTGGTTCGCAGGGATTGCCGCTGTCACTGATGCCTTGTGCGGGAAAACCATTTCTCGCCTGGCAGATGCGAGAAATGCAGCGGTTTGGGGTTGAGGAATTCATCTTTCTCACCGAACAGGATCCGCCGGATGTCACAGCGGCAATTGAGGCTCTCCAGTCGTTTCTCCCCAAACCTGCAGGAATTTTTCTAAGCGCGACGCCGCGTGGGCACGGAACAGGTGGGGCGCTTCTGCAAATTCGGCCGTACCTGCCGAAACGGTTTCTTCTCTGTCATGGGAATGCTCTGTTCTCCTGTAACCTGGCGCGTTTTTTGGGAACGGCGAGCGGTGGGCACTGGCGCCTGCTTCAGGACGTCAAAAAGCTCGAGCAACAGCAGGATAGAGGAAAATTTATCCCGGCTCAGGCGGCCACCGAAGCATGTGGAACAGGGGAGGCGACCAGCACTGGAATATACCTGTTTGACGTCTCGATTTTCGATAACCTGACGGAGACCTGTTCACTTGAGCAGGATGTTTTGCGCGCGTTGGTGCAGGGTGACGTGCTTCGGAGTATCGCGCTCCCAGGATATTTTTGCCGTGCCATGGATCCAGAAAGTCTTGGTGTGGCTGAGAAGGAATTTCCGCAGGTTCTTCGGCGGCCTGCGGTTTTTCTTGACCGGGATGGTGTCATTAACCGGGATTTCGGATGGGTCGGAACGCGTGAGCGGTTTGAATGGGAAGCGGGGGCCCGGGAAGCAATCGCCCGTATTACTGAGAGCGGATATCATGTCTTCATTGTGACCAACCAGTCCGGAGTTGCGCGCGGGTTTTATTCTGAAGATGATCTTTTGCAGCTCATGGATTGGGTAATCGACGTTATTCGAGACGATGGCGGGACTGTAGACGACTGGAGGTACTGCCCGATGCATCCAGATGCCAAAATAGAGCAGTATCGAGGCTCAAGTATTAATCGAAAGCCGGCCCCTGGTATGATTGTTGACCTGCTGCAGCGGTGGGAGCTCGACCCGGCGCGCTGTGTCCTGTTTGGGGATCAGCCTTCCGATATGCAGGCTGCCAGAGCGGCAGGTGTCCGGGGTGTACCCATCGGTCCGGACAGTCTGGCAGATCTTGTTTCAGAAATGGATATTTTCAGTATTTGAAAATGACGTTTGGAAAGCGCTCGACAGGGTGTTGGACTGAGGTTACATTTCGTATCAAATATTCTGAATGGAAAGATGATGGCATCTTACAGGGATATAGAGGGAAATTTGTCCTCCAGTTCTAAGGCGCCGCGAGAGCCTCTTTCCCAGGATGCAAAAGTCTCTCTGACTGCGGTGGAAAAATATCGCCTTTTGCGTGAGACACGCCGCATCGTCAGGCGTGAGCGTCTGGCAGGGGAACGTAAATCCGGGGCGCCTCAGGAGAGGTGATCTTTGGAGATCCCGTCAGTCTGTTGGGGAGCAGCAGGATTTTCAACTATTCCTGGATAGGCTGACAGATCTTCAAGAGAGGCGGGGCGCCCAAGCAGGAAGCCCTGTGCTGTATTGCAGGAGGTATGTCGCAGCATATCAAGCTGTGCGGCAGTTTCCACGCCTTCAGCGACGACCTCCATAGACATGGCGTGGCCCAGGTTCATGATGGCACTGACAATGCTCTGGGCCTGAGGATCGTTCAGCATGTCCCGGATAAAGGATCGATCGATCTTGATCCGGTCAAAAGGAAAGCTTCGCAAGTAATTGAGGCTTGAAAAGCCGATCCCGAAATCGTCCATAACAATCTTGACGCCCAGAGCACGAATTTTGTTCATGGTTTCCAGATTGCGCTGAACGGCTTCCAGAAAAATACTTTCTGTCAGCTCGAGCTCAAGTCTTTCAGGGGGCAGGCCGGCCTGAAAGAGGGTCTGGAGGACTGCGGCATACATGTCATCATGCAGGAACTGCATGGCGGAAATATTGATGGCGACCCTGATATGAGGCGCCAGTCTGCTTGCCTGTGTGCAGGCTTCGAGCAGGACCCAGCGACCAATCGGAACAATGAGGCCGCACTCCTCTGCGATGGGGATGAATTCATTCGGAGAAATTACACCTCTCGCGGGGTGCCTCCAGCGCAGGAGTGCTTCGACGCACTCGACCCTGTTCGTGCTGAGGCAGATCAGAGGTTGGAATTCGAGGAAAAACTGACTGGTCTCAAGGGCCCGCTGTAGATCATGTTCCAGTTCGGAACGATGCTGAACATCGGCCTGCATGACGGGGCTGAAGCTGACCCAGTCCGGAGACTGGAGACGGCGGGCCTCGTTAAGGGCAAGTTCGGCATAGTGCCATGCTGTCTCAAAGCGATAGGTATCAAAAGGGATGAGGCAGCAGCCGATACTGGCTGTCAGATGGATCCTGTGTCCATCCACGGACAGGGTGGTGTGAAAAACGTCCCGGGTGATCTGGGCCCAGCGTGTCGCCTGAGCGGGGTGTTCGTATGGGAACGGGCAGAAAATTCCGAATTCGTCACCGCCCAGCCGTGCAATGACACAGTCTCCGGTCAGAAATGTTTGAAGGCGCTGTCCGATTGCGCTGAGAACGCCATCGGCAACCTTGGTGCCGTAGCGTTCATTTATGGCGCGGAAACGATTAAGATCGGCATGCAGAAGGATACCCGCCGGTTGTCGTGTTGTGCTGTTCGCGAACAGTGCTTCGAGGATTCTCTCAAACTCTTCCCGTGTGCATAAGGTCGTTATGCGTTCAGGAGTAGGCGCATCGATTGCGGCAGGAAACGTAACGGCAAGGGCGAGGCAGTCCCGGTTATTGCGGCGAAGCGGTGTCAGGCGGAACTGGACAGGAAAGACCCGCCCCTCCAAAGTCATGAGCGCGCCGGGGTAATATGTATTGTCGGGCGGTACTTTCAGGGCTTCGGGAAGAATGTCCTGAAGGGGCGGAAAGTTCTGAAGATCGGTGCCGATGCAGGAGAGAAGGGGTCTGTTGGCTTCAATGATCTTGTCCCGATACACAATTGCCAGACCTTCGCTGGCGGCGTCGGCAAGATGGTGAATGGGAAAGAGGGCCATGATTCTTTCCCGTGGCATGTTTTCCGGAGGCACAGTCATAGGAAAGCAGGCGTCTGCGCGGCGACGCCCTCCTCCCGGGCTGTTCCCTTTGGAAATATGCACAATCATTTCTATCCTTCTGTCTTTGAGAAGGATGGCCCGGCTTCTGTTAAGAAACTGGAAATGTCAGACAGTCAGGGATTATTCGAACTGCAACAAAATGTTACTAATTTTGACGATGGTGTAACGTTTAATCCCGTTCTGATCATCCTTCCTCCCCGTGAACGTTATGAAGCAGGGCATGCGGGGGCGATTTCGTTGCTTGTCAGCCGCGGAGCCTGTGCGTCCGATATCGTGACGGGGATGGGGCCGATTGTGACACCGTTGCCAGGCGGCCGGTATCTGCCGTTAATCCTTCCACGTGTCCCGTTACCATTGCACTGGCGCTATCGCCTGGCCTGTGTGGCAATGATGCGGTCCTGTCGGCCTGCTTTGACGGAAATTCACAACCGGCCGGATCTGGCACGTTTTCTGGCGCGTTTCGGGCCGGTCAGACTGGTTCTCCATAACGATCCCTGCACGATGCGGGGCGCGCGGACCGTCCGGCAGAGGGAAGATCTGGCGCGACATGTGCTCGTCTGTGGTGTTTCTGACTGGGTGGTTCGGCGGTTTCAGGAAGGATGTCGACCGCTCCGGACGGAGGTACAGCCCAACTGTATTGATCTGTCCGCCCTGCCGTTTTCGGTGGAGAGACAGAGGACTGTACTCTTTGCGGGCCGCGTCGTGGCGGATAAGGGTGTGGACGCATTCGTCCGGGCCTGGGGGAATGTCCGCAAGAAGCACCCAGGATGGACGGCACTCATTATGGGAGCCGACCGCTTTGGCCCTGAGTCTCCGGAAACGTCTTATCTTGAGCGCCTGCGACCTGTCGCTGCGGCAGCCGGGGTTATGATGACGGGATATCGGCCCCATAGTGACGTTTTAAAGGCCATGGCGCAGGCAGCGATTGTTGTAGTTCCCAGTCGATGGGAAGAGCCCTTTGGTATGACTGCGCTTGAAGCCATGGGATGTGGCGCGGCAGTCGTTGCCTCCCCTATGGGCGCGCTCCCTGATCTTGTCGGAGAGGCCGCTCTGCTCGCCGCGCCGGACGAGCCCGAAGCGCTGGAGCAGGCGCTGGGCTTTGCGATGGATGACGATGAGCTGAGGGAACGGCTGGGCGCGCTGGGGCGCAGGCGGGCAGCGTTGTTTGATGTCGGGCCGGCCCGGCTGCGACAGGATGAACTGCGACAGGAAGCGATTATGTTTGCGCGCTCCCGATCGCAGTCCTGAGGGTCTCAGTCGCGGGCGGGCGGAGCCATGAAGGTCGGGTCGATGGCATTCGGCACATGACGGGCAAGAATGTCGTCCACGGCCTTCTTTTCTTCTTCGGTCAAAGACCAGCCGAACACGTCCTTCACGCCTGAGACCTGCTCCGGCTTGCGGGCACCCCACAGGGCGATGACCGGTCCCTGATCCAGCACCCAGCGGACGGCGAAGGCCATGGTGGATTTGCCACGCTTTTCGGCCAGCTTCTTGAACTCTTCGACGGCTGCGAGATAGTTCTCGAAATTCGGCTTCTGGAATTTCGGATCGTTTGAGCGCAGGTCGTCCTTCGGGAAGGTCGTGTCGCGGTTCATCTTGCCGGTCAGCAGGCCGCGGCACAGGGCGCCATAGGCGAGCACGACGGCATTGTGCTTTTCGGCGTAAGGCAAGATGTCCTTTTCGATCGTGCGCTCGAAAAGGTTCAGCGGCGGCTGGATCGTGGCGATCGGCGCCACTTCGCGAAAGATGTCCATCTGTTTGGGCGAGAAGTTGCTGACGCCGAGCGCGCGGATCTTGCCTTCCTGATGGAGCTTCTGAAGCTCGCGGGCGCTCTCGTCGATGGGGGTCTTGTCGTCGGGCCAGTGGATCTGTTCGAGATCGATCGTTTCCACGCGCAGGCGACGCAGGGAGTCTTCGACTTCCTTGCGGATACGGGCCGGGCGTGAGTCCCGGAAGACCTTCATGTTCTTTTCGTCTTCGCCGACCCAATGCAGGCCGAGTTTCGTGGCGACATGTGCCTTGTTGGGCTTCTCGGCGAGCGCCCGACCAACGATTTCCTCGGAATGGCCGAAGCCGTAGACCGGGGCTGTGTCGATCAGGTTGATGCCTTCGTCGAGGGCCGCGTGAATGGTGCGGACGCCATTGTCATCATCGGGGCCGCCCCACATCCAGCCGCCGATGGCCCAGGTGCCAAGGGCCACGCGTGAGAGGGGGGTGTCGATTCCGGGGATGAGGATGGTGTCGGAAGCCATGAGTGTCTCCATTTGAGATGGACAGTAACGAAAAAGCGTATCGCGACGGGAGAGGTTGCATGAAATCGTGAAACCTTCCATCCACGCCAGATGCGCTTCTCTCCTTCCACCGTGACCCGGATCGGCCAATGGGCCGCTGTGGTTCTGCCTCTGGCCCTGACGCATGTGCGCGTGGCAGGTGAGGCCGATCTTGATCTTCTGGCAGTTCTTCTGCTCCTCCATTCTTCCCTGACTGGGCGGCGGCAGGGCGGATGGGACTGGTTCCGCGAGCCGTGGGTGGTTGCCACGTTCTGCTGGTGGGGCTGGCAGGTGTTGTGCACGCTGTGGGTGTCGCCGGGGCATGGGGCGCTGACCCAGTCGCTGCTGGCGATCCGTTTCCCGCTTGCGGCTGCGGCTTTGGGCTGTTGGTTGCTGAAGGATGCGGTCTGGCGCAGGCGGGTGCTGTGGGTGGCCTGTGCCTGCGGCGTCTATATTGCCGTGCAGATGCTGGTCCAGGCCGTGTTCGGGCGCAATCTGTTTGGAATTCCGCGTTTTCATGACGGAACGCTGACCGGGCCGTATGAGCATCCCCGGGCTGCAGCACCCCTGTCCCGGCTGATCCTGCCGCTGCTGATGGTTGGATGTGCGGTGGCGGAAGGGGCACGCAGCCGTCTGGTGCGGACGCTGGGGCTTTGTGCAGCAACGGTTCTGGCGGTCGGGATCATGGTTCTGGCCGGGCAGCGGATGCCGCTTGCGCTGTCTCTGCTGGGGATCGGTGTCTGCGCGCTGTTGTACCGGCCAATGCGTCCGGCAGCGCTGGCGGCGGCGGCGATGCTGCCGGTTCTGGTGCTGGTGGCGCGGGTCTTCTCGCCGGGTAGTTTCTTCCATCTCGTGACACTGGCGCGGGAGCAGCTCACGCATTTCGGTCACTCGCCGTATGGGGAGATCTATACCCATGCCGTCGTCATGGCGCAGGCGCATCCCTGGATCGGGCAGGGTTATGACGCCTACCGGCATTTCTGTTCGGATCCGGCCACGTTCCATGGGCTGTCATGGTTGTCCGATGCGCTGCCGGAGAAGGGATGGCTGGATCTGTGTGTGCAGCATCCGCACAACCATTACCTTCAGGCGTTGGTCAATGCGGGAGTACCGGGCCTCATTCTGTTTGTCCTGATGATCGCGACCTGGCTGAAGGCGATCTGGCCGGGGCGGAACGGGCACGCAATTTCAATCGGGCTGTTTGCGGCGGTGTTCATTCAGGAATGGCCGATCGCGTCCTCTTCGGACTTCCTGAACCTGCCCCTGAGCGGCTGGGGCTTCCTGCTTCTGGGGCTGGCGCTGGCCTATCGGACATTCCGGGGTGGGGACGGGTTTCAAGCGGGCAGGGACCGGCCTATATCGTAAGGCAGATTACGGAGGCCTTATGTCCAGCACCCCTGACACCACTGCGACCCCGGCACGGACCGGAACCGTCCCGGTAACGGTTCTCACCGGCTTTCTCGGCGCCGGCAAGACGACGCTTCTCAATCATATCCTGACGGCCGAACATGGTCGCAAATATGCGGTTGTCGTGAACGAGTTCGGCGAACTCGGGATCGACAATGACCTCGTGGTGGATGCAGACGAGGAAGTGTTCGAGATGAACAATGGCTGCATCTGCTGCACGGTACGCGGAGATCTGATCCGCATTCTGGGCAGTCTGCTGCGCCGGCGGAACCGGTTTGACGGCATTATCGTCGAGACCACGGGGCTGGCCGATCCGGCCCCTGTCGCACAGACGTTCTTCGTGGACGAGAACCTGCGCGAGAAGGCACGGTTGGACGCGGTCGTGACGGTTGTGGATGCGTTCAACGTCATGGAAACGCTGGACGAAAGCCCTGAAGCGGTGAACCAGATCGCGTTTGCGGATGTGATCGTGCTGAACAAGGTCGATCTTGCGGATGAAGAACGCCGCAAGGAGATCGTGGCCCGTCTGCGGAAGATCAACGCGGTGGCGCAGATCCATGAGGCGCAGCATGGCGGCGTGAAGCTGACCGATATTCTGGACCGGGGTGGCTTCGATCTGGCGCGTGCGCTCAAGACGATGCCGGACTTTCTGGAAAACGATCATCATTCTCATGAGGAAGGCATCACCAGCATTTCCCTGAACATCAAGGAGCCGGTCGATCAGCGCCGTTTTCAGGCCTGGATCGGGGCGATCCTTCAGGAACAGGGTGCGGATATTCTGCGGGCGAAGGGCATTCTGCATTTCAAGGGTGAGCAGAACCGCTTTGCGTTCCAGGCCGTCCATATGATGGCGGACGGGGACTTTATCGGTCCGTTCCGTGAGGGTGAGAGCCGGGATTCCCGTCTGGTGTTCATCGGGCGCAATCTCAATCGTCCGCAGCTTCGTCGCGGATTTGAAAGCTGCATTGCGGAATGATGAGTGATCTTCTGGCGGACCGGGGTTCAGAGCGCCGGTTCGAGAGCCCGATTGTCCATGTGGTTTCGTCGCGTGACGGACGCAGCTTTGCGGCGCTAACGGTGGATGGAGAGCTTGTTCTCATTCCGCGGGACGGGTTGCGGGATGCGGCAAGCTGGATCGTTGTGCCCGCGCATGATGGTGGCCTGTGTCTGGCGCAGGATTGCGCTCCGGATGCGTTTCTGACGGGTGGGGAGGACGGTAAGCTCGTCCGGACTTTTGCCGATGGAAGCACGGAAGTTCTGCATGAAGGCCGCCGCTGGATCGACTGCGTGGCAAGCACGCCGGGGCATCTGGCGTTTTCGTCCGGTAAGCAGATCGAAGTCCGTGCGGCTGAAGGGCAGCAGACGCTCAAGGTTCTGGAACATCCCTCAACCGTGACCGGCATCGTGTTTGATGCGAAGGGAAAGCGGATCGCGGCGTCGCATTACAATGGTGCGTCGGTGTGGTTCGTGCAGGCGAAGGTCGATACCGTGCGGCCGTTCGAATGGAAGGGCAGCCATATTGCGATTGCCATCCATCCGGCTGGTGAAGCGCTTGTGACGTCCATGCAGGAAAACGACCTTCATGGCTGGCGGATGTCGGACGGGCACAACATGCGCATGAGCGGCTACCCGAAGCAGGTGAAGTCGCTGGCGTTCACGCGAAACGGGCGCTGGCTTGCGACAGCCGGGGCCGATGCGATCATCCTGTGGCCGTTCTTTGGCGGCGGCCCGATGGGCAAGGCTCCGGCCGAGCTGGCACGACTTCCCGGACTGTTCGTCAGTGCGGTGTGTCCGAACCCGAAGGAAGACATCATCGCTGCGGGCTATGAGGACGGAACGGTCGTGCTAGCGGAAATCGGCGGTGGTGATCAGCGTGTCCTGCCGTTGTGTTCCGGACAGGATACAAAGCGCGGCAAGGTGACGTCGCTGGCCTTTACACCGCAGGGTGGGGCGCTGGTGTTCGGGACTGAAGAGGGCGCTCTGGCGGCGATCGACCTGTCCAAGGCAGACTGATTTCCAGATGTTGATGTGA
This sequence comes from Gluconobacter sp. Dm-62, assembly GCF_018256155.1. GTDB lineage: Bacteria > Pseudomonadota > Alphaproteobacteria > Acetobacterales > Acetobacteraceae > Gluconobacter. The sequence goes on along the minus strand of NZ_JAERLY010000022.1, from coordinate 6,608 downwards.
GGAAACGGGCTGGTCTGAGACTTCAGGCTGGCCCGTTTTTGATGTCTGAAGGTGTTGATGCGCTTTTGGTCGCGGCTCTCTGCGTACTGGCGAGTGTTTCAAGATGGGCGCGATAGGCGTCATAATGCTCGGGCGCTGCGTGGCGGAAATCGGGGTCCTCAAGATGGGGGACACGGCCGTGATGTCCGAAATTGACGAGGCGGGCCTCAGGCAGATGTAGTTTGCCGAGAATATCGGACTGGATCAGAAGTACGGCGAGCGACGAGCCGATGAATGGCCCGAAAAGATAGATCCACAGCCCGTTCCAGTTGCCTGCAAACAGATCCGGCCCGAAGCTTCGGGCGAAGTTGGCGCTGTTGCCGGACATCCAGGCGGTGATCGGGTTCATGACGAAAAAGAAAAGGCCGCCGATCCAGGGTGTGATCCATTTGAATCGGGGATGGGCGGCGAGCCAGTACAGCATCATGATGAGCAGCCCGGTCACGACGATTTCGGAGCCCAGAGCGTACCAGATCGAGATATCGGTATAGGGGACGGTCGCGCCGTAATGCACTTCCGTTGAAAACAGATGCCAGGGCTTGAAAAGAATGCCGATGGCATAGACGGCGCCGGTACCAAGGGCCGCTCCGATAATCTGGGCAATCACATAACCCAGCGCGTCGATCCACACGATCTTCTTCGAGAGCATGAAGGCGAGTGTCACGGAGGGGTTGAGATGGGCTCCGCTGACTTTTCCGAACGGCGTCATCGCGGCGACCGTGCCTGCAAGACCGAAACAGAGGCCGCACAGGGCAGTCTGTAATGTCGGGTAGGGCGCAAGCAGGGCGCTGAATAACGTGCCCGGCGCCGAAAGGAAGATGACGCAGGTCAGCCCGGCAATCATCAGGATCGCGGTGGCCAGAGCCTCACAGCCATAAAGATTCCAGTGGAACGGGCGCTCGGGATGGGGCTCTCCCGCCAATGGCCGATCATGGAAGTGGATGTGGAAATGTGGCCAGTGGATGGAGGGAATTTTGATATGAGGTAGATGGAAATGGGGAATGTGGAGATGCGGAGACTGTATCTCCTGGCGGTCTTCTTTCTGTTTCGGAATGATTGAGGGGTCTGACATAAGTCTGTCCATGTATTTTATGGAGTGATGTCTATGGCATCACATGAAACCCATTGTGGAAAATAATCGATGTCTTCCTTTTATATGTAGGAGCACTTCACGGGTATTGGTGTCACGATTCCGTGACGTTCAGGTCTTCCTCCGAATTTTCCATGGTGAGAACTGATTGGATTATGTTACAATAACGCAACATATAATTCCGGAGGCGTGGATCCGGATTGTGCCAGAATGAAATAACGGTATGTTCGTGACATGCAGAGCGCGGATTCCATTCAGAAAAAGAATTTGAAGACGTTGCCCTCCTCAGACTCGCCGGCTGGCCTGAATGTCTACGGCGACCTTCAGGCGTTTTCGGATCTCGATCTTGATGATATTGCCGTAGCCGCAGCGTCCCTGTGCCGGACGCCAATCGCCCTTGTCAGTATTCTGGATGGCGATCAGCTTTGGTTTTCGGCGCGTGTCGGCACGGATCAGCCATCCGGAGCATTGGCCAATTCGGGATGCGCGCCGGTTATTGCGCGCCGGGCTCCGGTAGTGATCCCGGATATGATGGCGGACCCGGAGACGCGGAAAAACGGTCTTGTCTGCGGTGGCCCTGGCCTTCGGTTCTATGCAGGATATCCGCTGTTCACGGCTGAAGACGAGGTGTTTGGCACGTTATGCGTCGTGGATCTCAAAATACGCCCACAGGGTCTCTCGCAGCAGGAAAATGACGGGCTGGCGGCTCTGGCGCGGCAGGCCATGCGCCTCATGGAGTTGCGCCGGGAGACAGTGGCGCAGGAGCGGCGTCTGGCAGCACAGCAGATCCGCCGTGAGCGTGCCGCACGGCAGGCCAGGCAGGCAGATGCGGAACGACGGCATGCCATGGAGAAATATGCCCTCCAGCAGGCTGCCGGGGCAGCAGGCGGTGTAGGCATTTATGAATACGATCTGAGCAGCGGGGACATTACCGTCTCGCCTGAAGTCTGTCGCATTATTGGCGTTCCCGTCACCGAGGTTGTAACGGTGGCGCAGTGGGTCACGCGGGTCCATGAAGACGACAAGGCACGGATCCCGGTTCTGGCGCAATTGCTGGATGGATCGGCGCCGCTGAAGCTTGAATATCGCATCATCCGGGCGGACAATCAGAAGGAGCGCTGGATTCTGCGGCAGGGGGTCCTGGACCGTGATGAGGCGGGGCATCCCATCCGGCTGATCGGAACAATTCAGGACATTACACCCGAGCGGAATGCGACCAGTCGTCTGACAACCCTTCTGGCGGTCGGTGATGCTTTGCGGACCGCGACGACGCGCACCCAGGCGATTGTTGAAGCGTGCCAGCTTCTGGGAAACCGGCTGGATGTCCAGCGGGTCGGGTTTGCTGCGATTTCGCTGCGGGATGAACTTTTCACTGTCGATCAGGGCTGGTGCTCGCCCGATGTGCTTCCGATTTCAGGTGACTTTCCGTTTCATGCGTTTCGGCGGACATCAAATTTTTTACGAAGCGGGGCTGTCGTCATTCTCGATGATCTGTCCAGCCCATCCTGGATGGAGGAAGAACAGGAAGCCTGTCGCGCGGTGCAGGTCGAGGCGCAGATCATCGTTCCGAAAATGGACCATGGCGAGCTGACGGGCTGTCTGTTCGTGCACAGCGCAATCCCGCGGGACTGGACGCTGGACGAGACGTCCTTCATCCGCACGGCCGCAGACCGGATTTTTACGGCGCTGGACGAATGGGACGCCGAGACGCGTCAGGAGATCGTCAATCATGAAATCCTGCACCGCCTGAAAAATACGCTGAGCATCGTGCAGAGCCTGGCGCATCAGGGGTTCCGGGGTGTGGACGATCAGGGGCCGCTGACGACCTTTACGTCCCGCCTGGTGGCATTGAGTGCGGCGCATGATCTGCTGATGCGGCGGAACTGGCAGTCCACGGATCTGGCGAGTCTGGTTGGCGGTGTCATGACCCCGCTGGGGATCGAGAGCCGGGTTTTGGTATCGGGACCGTTCCTCAAGCTGGGTCCTGATACCGCGACCTCTTTTTCGATGCTGCTGCATGAACTGGCGACGAATGCCATGAAATATGGTGCGCTCAGTGTGCCGGAGGGGACAGTGTCCCTGAGCTGGACGATCACCGGAACAGGTGCTGGCGCCGTCATGTCATTGATGTGGCGGGAGGCCGGTGGACCCGTGGTCACGCCACCAAAGCGGACCGGCTTCGGCGTGCGTCTTCTGAAGGCCGGACTGGGACGTCAGGGAAAAACGGAACTTCATTATGCTTCAACGGGTTTATGTGCAGACCTGACTGCCCCGACCCTGTCGCTTGCGACGATCTGAGACTGACTGGAGACCCGTAATTTTCATGCCGGAGGACCCCGACACACGGCCCACGATCCTCATTGTCGAAGATATTGTTTTTATTCGCATGATGACTGAGGATTATTTTGAGGACGCCGGTTTCAGGACCCTGAGCGCACGCTCGACGGCAGAGGCGATTGCGTTTTTGGAGACGGACCCGACGATCCGGTATCTGTTCGCGGATATTCATCTGCCTGACGGCGATGACGGCCAGAAACTCGCGGAAATCGCGCGGAAACGCTGGCCGCCCGTGAAGATCATCCTGACATCTGCCGATATGCCGGCAGATCAGGTTCGGCTACCCATCCGGGGTCTGTTTGTTCCCAAGCCTTATAGTCTCGACCGTGTCAGGCACGCGTTCGAAACGATGTCCTGACCCGGTAGTCAGTCAGCTTTCGGGCTGCGGCTTTGAGGTACGGTCGGTGTGTCCGAGGTCGCGGTCGGGGGCGATGATGTCCCGGACGCGCTGTTTCAGTTCCTTCGGTCCAGGAAAGCCGCCGTCGGCTTTGCGCTCCCAGATCAGTGTTTCATCGACGTGGATTTCGAAGCGTCCACCCGTATCCGGGATCAGGGCGACCTCGCCCAGAGCCTGGCCAAAGGTGGACAGTAGCTCCTGTGCCATCCAGCCGGAGCGGAGCAGCCAGTTGCACTGTGTGCAGTAGCGGATGGTGACGCGGGGCGCAGTGGACGTCATGGGGTGATCCTCCGGGGCTTATGGGGCCCTGACACTGTCATGAGGCCTTCATGTGGAAAAGCCTTCGCGTCAGGCTCTACGAACGTTAAGGGTACGGATTGTTATTCTGTTCCATTTTTCTGACTGGATTTTCCGGCCCATGCGTTCTGCCACTCGTTTGCCTGTTGCTTTGCTTCTGTGTGCGACTGTTCTCTCGGCCTGTGCGCCTTCCGCGAGTCAGAACGGTATCCTCCCTGACAGCGTGGCTCCAGACGAACGGCTTGTGCTGGCGCCCCCTCCTGTTGCTGGCAGCGCTGCGCAGATTGATGATGATCGGGTGTTTCGTGTGACGCGCGCGCTGAAGGATACGCCACGCTGGAAACTGGCGCAGAGCGATGCAGACCTTGAACCTGCACATGTGGTTCGGGACTTTTCCTGTGCGATGGGCTTCGACATCGATCTGTCGAAGGCGCCTCATCTGGCCCGGGTGCTTGAGCGCATCCGGCATGCGGTTGGTCACCGGACGTCGGAGGTCAAGAATTACTGGCACCGCACGCGCCCCTTCGTGGGCACGAACCTGCCGATCTGCACGTCTCCTGAAGGGCTTGGCCTGCACTCGTCCTATCCGTCCGGACATACAACGGCAGGATATGGAATGGCGCTCCTTCTGGCGCATCTGATGCCAGACCATGCTGCGGCTATTCTTCAGCGTGGACGCGTGTTCGGGGAAAGCCGGATCGTCTGCGGTGCGCATTGGAAGTCCGATGTTCAGGCAGGATACCTGAATGCGTCCTCACTCATGGATGTGCTGCTGGCCCAGCCGGAGCTTCAGGACGATCTGGCTGCGGCGCGACGGGAACTGCTTGCGATGCAAGGGAGTGCGACGGCGCCTGACGCCGGGCAATGCGCTGTTGAGCACGACGCCGCCACGCATTCTTTGCTGACAGAGCCATAAGATTTCCGGCAGGGACAGCGCCCTGAGAGATCAGGGTGCCGCTTTTTCGTTTTCTGCCTGTACAGACGGGCTGGGAGGCGAAGGTTTTCGGTTATGGTGATGGGCGCCACGGTCATTGGCTTCCATGAAACGGTCAGCCAGGCTGCTGTAAAGCGAGTGCGGGCAGATCATCTTCGAAACGCCGAAAGCCAGGAAGGACGTGGCCAGCAGCGCCAGCGTGACCTGCTGGTTGTCACACATTTCCATAACGATGATCGTGGCGGTCAGCGGCGACTGCGACATGCCACAGAAATAGGCCACAGTGCCGAGCAGTACGACTGCCCCGGGCGTGGTGTGCGGCAGGAACTGCTCCACCCAGCCGCCGATCCCCGCGCCGATGGCGAGGGACGGTGCGAACATGCCGCCCGGAATGCCGGAGCAGTAGGACACGATCATTGCCAGATATTTGAGAACGAAGAACGAAGCCGGGTAGTGTTCGGTGCCGTTGAAAATGGCGCGGGCCTGATCATAGCCTGTGCCGTAGGTCGCGCCTTTCGAGACAAGTCCGATCAGCGCGAGAATAAAGCCGCAGACCGCCGCAAAGGCGATCGGGCGGGTGGCGGCGAACTGCCCGACGCGGCCGGGAATGCCGCGTGAGGCCTTAATGAGAATGGCCGAAAAGCTGCCGCCTGCAAGGCCACCAAGAATGCCGCAGGTCAGGACCGCGATCCATGCCGTGCCCACCGGAACATCCACGTCCGCATGGCCGAAATAGGTGTAGTTCCCGATCAGCGCGATGGCCGTGACGCCGGACAGGACCACGACGGTCAGGGTGCGGCCCGAGGTCTTCTGCTCGAATGAATGGGAAAGCTCCTCGATGGCGAACATGATGCCCGCGAGCGGCGTGTTGAAGGCCGCGGCCATGCCGGCGGCGCCGCCGGCCAGAATCATGCTGCGCCGTGCGGCGATGTTCGATTGCCCCAGAAGGCGCGAGAAGGCGTGCATGATGGACGCACCGACCTGCACGCTCGGGCCTTCACGCCCGATGGAAGCACCGCAGATCAGCCCGAAGGATGTCAGCAGGATCTTGCCAAGGGATGTCTTGAGGGACAGGACGCGGTCCACGACGGCGACGTTCTCGATATGCAGGGTCGCGATCGTCTGGGGAATGCCAGAGCCCTGCGCGCCCTTGAAGATGGTGCGTGTGGCCCAGGTGATGAGCGCCAGCCCCGCGGGAGCCACGACCAGCATCGCAGTCGGGTGCCATGCGACGATGTGGTGACGCACGCCCGCTGCCCAGTCACCCAGTCGGGCGAACAGGACTGCCACGATACCAACCAGAACCGCTCCCAGCCAATAGACTGCCGTGCGCCGCCACTGATTGGTCGTGACCTTCGCCGAGCGTCGCAGATGCAGGATGCGGTCCTTGCGGCGCATGGCGTGCTGCGAGGACTGGGCGTCCGTGACCGGAGGCCTAGGAGGGACAGTGGCAACGGGAGAAGGAGGCGGTGTATCGGCCAATATTCGGGCGTCCGGGAGGGAGGGTCAGGCTG
>NZ_JAERLY010000021.1 GCF_018256155.1 Gluconobacter sp. Dm-62 | reverse complement strand
TCAGAAGGGCGGCATAACGACAACCGGGTATAGCTTATCAAGCCCGCAAAACTGTCCGAACGGACGGGACCACCTCAATGTATCAGTTCCCCCAAGGGCTTGCCCCTTTTCCGATATCTCGAAAAAAGTTCTCTCCTAAGGTCATCGGTGAAGTAATTTTCCTAGCTCTGAAGAGGTTAGGCTTTCAATGGTACCGGTGGAGGAGAAGGTTTTAGGGTGATGCCTCGTTCAGAAATATCGACGCGTGAATTAGGATAAGCAGCATGAGCGATTGAGAAGGGCTCTAGAAACTCCCGTTTGAATGTTCTCAACAACTTGTATTGATGACCAAAACTTTTCCAAAGTGATGGCCAACTGACGAAGGTATCAGATTGCAAAACATGAAGCCTGAAGGCCAACCAAAGGTACGCATCAATTGCTTGTGGTGATGTCTGAATATCTTTGATGGCCTCTCTGTCGATTCTTACAGGATGCTTCTTGAGCTCATTAAAGTAGGCTTCAGACAGAACAATACGCTCAATCCATCTCGTCTTGCTTTTTGATCTAGGATCTACCTTTCCCGAATACTTATACGCTTCTACAATCCGTTCATTGACTATAACGCCCGCATCATCTTTACCAAAACGGAAGGTGATAGTGCAGTTCACAAGGCGCTCTAATTGTTCCCTAAGCCGGTTATTTGTTGGGCCTCCGCGGCCTAAGCCCATTCGGTTCGCGAGCTCAGCGGGGGATTTCCCGATATAAATTTCTCTAGAATTTGTTTCTATCGAACGGCTTTGCCAGTCGATAAGCAGTAGTCTTGCTATAGTCCCGAAGGGAACGCCGAGCTGCTCCTCGCCTTCTTCTTCAATGCGAATTCCCGGACGAATGACTAGATCAGCAAAATCACCGCGGATACGCCAGTCGGTACCCAAAGGAATGTCGCGATGGGGCAAACCTGTTAACGACCAAGCTGAATACGAATGTCCTGGCGCTACCCTTCCTTCAGCTTCACGGACAACGGCAGATAGAGCTGTATCGGCTATTCTACGACCAGACCTGCCTGCTAAGGCGTCCAATAGGGAAAGTTGAGGGTCAAGGCTTTCCTCTCGGGCAAGAACTGCGCTCTCAGCCGATCTGACAGTTTCTTCTGGCCCATGGTCAAGAACAAGGTCGTGGAGCTTTTTTGTCTTCAATGCCTCGTCCTGCAACTGCGCGTATGAGTTCGATGCGAAGGACTGAAACATGCAAATCTAGAACGCGCAATGTGAACCTTGCCTCATCCACAGGTTTTGCTTTGAAGTCAGGGAGATGTGAACCTTGCCTACGGAGCAATATATAAGATTCTTATTGAGGATATAGATTGGTTGGCAAGGTTCACATTAACAACTTTTGCAACCTGCTGTTTTAAAAGCATTTTCCTAAAGATGATTTTCTCCCCCTGAGGCAACATTCACATCTTTAGAAAGTTGTTTAAGCCCGTGGCAAGGTTCACATCTTTTCTTATCCCCAAGCTGCGGCAAGGTTCACATCTCGTAAGGATGGGTAGGAATCGGGCGCAGGCAAGGTTCACATCCTGGGCATATTGCGTGGCAAGGTTCACATCTCCTTGCTCTTCTTGAATTTCATTTGAAATACATTTGCATATACGATATGTGTTGATCGAAAGTATGAGGAAGGATCCAGACATGTCGACAATCGATGCTGCCGTAAGTTTTCGTTGCGACAAACAGCTGAAGGCGGACACGCAAGAAGCACTCGATGGACTGCACGTTAAGCTGTCCGACGTATTGCGCGACACCATGCAGTACATCGCAGAGAACAAACGCCTTCCTGTTTCGCGGCGGGTCATCAGCGATGAAGACGCGGACCTTCTGGATATTGTCCGGCGAAGGGCTGCCAAGCCTCGCAAGGCAAGTGGCGCAATGACGCTCGCTGAACTTGCTGCTCGTCACGATGACTGATCTCAACGCTGAGCTTGGAAAGAAGATTTATAAGATTAAGTTTGACGACGAAGCACTGGAAGAGTGGGATTCGCTCGACGGAAGTATTCGTAAGAAGTTTCTAAATAAGTTGAGGAATCTGGAGAAGAACCCATATTCTCCATCTAACGCACTTCATGGCCCCTTAACCGGATATTATAAAATAAAACTAAGGTCTGATGGTTACCGGCTCGTCTACTCTATTGAAGAGGATAAAATCATAATCTTTGTAATTTCGGTAGGAAAACGCGAAGATAACGAAGTATATATTTCCGCGAGCAACAGGGTATAGTCATCGCTAATACTGGATAGGTCATACAGAATCGGTGTCGAATTTCGACCGAATAGTCTTTCTCTTTAGCGCAGTTTTACATGTTATCGTTTTTAAGTCCTCCGGGACAGGGACCCGGATTATAAATTCTATTTGTAGATCCCGATTTGACCCATATCGTGCTCAACAACGGTTTATGCTGGGCTTCGCGTTGACGACCTTAAGTTTTTCGCCGCAAGTTAGCTGCTGAAGCACCAGCTCTCCGTTCCTTGCCAACTCCAAAACTGCCGCAAGATGAACAGCCCACGCGGCCTTGCGGTGTGTTAAGCTTTGAGGGGTTTCCGTGGGAGAGAGACTCATCACGCCCTCGATGAGGTCCCACGCGCTCTCCGAATGTTCGCAAAGCTTCTGCTGCCACCACGCGACGGCGTCTTGAACGGATAGACGGGGCAGAGCTGAGGGAAGAAAAATGCTTTCTTCAGGCATCAGCTGCGCCCGCCGACGGGAAACAGACAAAAGCGCGTCAAGCAGATCCCGGGTGAGGATGAGAGATGCTGTCTCAGCGACAGAAAGCGAGGGGACCACACTCCCGCGTCCGAAAACGTCGTCTCCCAGGACGGGGCGGCGTTCAAGAATCTCAACAGCCCTCTGAAGCGTGTCTTTCCGAAGCAGAACCCGCTGGATGTGCTCGGCGGCTGAGCGCGCTGCGCTGTGGTCAGCCGCGTCGCTCCGGAGCAGCAGAGCGGAGCGCATCTGCACCAGGGTCGCGGCCAGCACCAGCTCGTCTGCGGTCTGTTCGAGAGGACGGTCTCTCAAGCCGTCCTCCACACAGGCTAAAAACCGGTCGATCAGCTCGGTTAGCGGAAGCGTCCGAAGATCTACGGCGTGACGGCGGACAGCCTGCAGCAGCGCTTCCAGCGGGCCCTGCCATGCTCCAGCCTCCAGAAGTGCTCCCTCAGACATCGTAAAGCGGGCGGACGGAAAAAATGAGGTCGGGCCAATGGGTCGCAATTTCCTGAAGAGCCGCCCAGGGCGTCCAGTCCGCCGACCAGAAAGAAACACTCCAGCGGTTGGTGCCCTTTTTCGGATGCCCGTCCATGACTTCGACCTGCTGCAGTGGCCGAGAGGTTCCCCAGTGTTCCCAGAGCCAGCTCTGTGTCGTGGGGGAAGCGGGGCCGAGGGCAAGAAGATCCAGAGGCATGGGGCAGAGGGCGTTGAGGTCAAACGGGACGGAGCTCGATCCGGCTTCCTGAGCGAGAAGACCCCTCTGGCTCTGGACAATTTGGTCGATTAATGCGGTCGTTCGGGCATCCTGGGTAAGAAAGTTCCGGCCCAGATCTTCGGGATCGCTGACATCTGGCCCCCACGGTAGGTGGCCGGTACCAGCCGCTTCCGCCCGGAACCGGCCTAGCACAGCTTCTGGGCCAGTGACGGTCAGGACATGCGCTAACCAGTCCGGCTGGGGATTGAAAAGGGGCGGAGCGGGATAGGGCTCCGGCTCTGCAAGCTCTGACCCCGAGATTGGAAACACCGTGCCGCTCGCCGGTGGCCTGGGGGCATGACGGGGAAGAGTCGGACGGGTGAGAAGACGAAACCCGGCATCTTGTTCCTCATACTCCGTCAGGGTCTGCTCACTGTAGCTGTGGGTAATCGGCCGCGCTTCGAGCTCAAGCCGATAAGCTTCCAGGCGTGCGACCGTGGCATCAACATCTGCGATGATTTCAGCAGTAGTTTGGGGCACGGCTTACAAATCCAGAAGATGCGCAGGAGAGTCCAGGTCCAGGCGGGCCCGACGGACATAGCGGCGCATGCTGCGCAGGTCGCGATGACGGGTGTGGGCCATGATCTGCTCGTCCCGCGCATTGGCCCGGAAGGCCTCGGTAACGAAGCCGGCGCGCAGCCCATGCGGGCTGAGGCGTTCTCCGGAGGCAATCTTGAGCCCGGCCACCCTGGCACGACGTAGCAGGATCTGCCGAACGGCATCCGGATGCAGGGCATCGCGTCCGACCTGCTCCCAGCGGTTGATCGACCGGAAGAGGGGACCGTCCGTAATCTCGGCTTTCTTCAGCCAGCGTTCCAGAGCCAGAACCGGGCAGGTTTCGCGATGCTTGCCACGGGGGAGAAATACCTCTTCGCCCCGCTGTTCTGGGTCGGTTTTGCTGCGGGTGATATGGAGCTTCAGGCCGGTGCCGATGATCCGGACGGTCTCTGTTGTGAGGGCGACCAGCTCTGAACGCCGCAGCGCACCGGAAAAGCCAATGAGCAGAAGAGCCCGGTCGCGCAGATCCGGCAGCGTTTCGACGGTTTTGCCCTGTTCGGGAGCAACGAGTTTGCGAAGTTCCTGCGAGGTCAGGGCGGCGGCCTGTTTCTGAGGTGTGCCATACAGACGTCCTGCCGCACGCAGGGTGGTGCGAATGGCAGCGTGGCCAGAACTCCACTCCAGTCCCCGCATGCGATGCTGATAGCCAATGGCCGCCAGTCGGCGGTTGAGGGCCGAGCGGCTGAAATGGGGCGCCAGACTGTGCAGCCAGGCCGCAACGACGGGAGGGGCGGCCGGAAGCGGGGACGTGTCGTGTTCGTCGCACCAGTGACAGAAGGCCTGCCAGTCATGGGCATAGGCTCGGAGGGTTTCGGATGCATAGGCCGCGGTCCGGGCACTGTCTTTTGCGGCGTCCAGAGCACTCTGCAGAGCGGGGGAGGGCGTCTCGGAAAGACGCTCTGCAGACTCTGTTGGGACTGTCATGCCGGTGATCTTCCTTCTGAAACAGCCAATAAGTCTGCCGTGAAACAGCAATTAAGGCAACGTTGATCTAACACGTGGTAAGAGAACATTACCACGTGTTAGAGTGACAAAAAACGGTCTTAGAATTCCCTCAGAACGAGCCCAAAAGGGCCTAAAGCGGCCCTCTGAGGCCTTCCAGCAGCGGATCCAGCTCCGCCAGGGACTTCAGGCCGTAGGTCACGAGAAAGGTTTCGGTCGTGGCCCAGAGCTGAGGCTGACCCGGCACAGGCTTACGACCGACGCTGCGAATGAGATCTTTCTCCTGCAGCAGGGTCAGGGTTTTTTGGGGCAGGGCCGCATCCCGGAAACTTTCGATCTCGGGCCGGGTGACCGGCTGACGCGCGGCAATCAGCAGCAGTATTTCTAGCACGGCCCGGGGCAGGCGTTCTGGCGGTCGCTCCAATACCGCCCTCAGGATTTCTGCCAGATCGGGGGCGGTGCGGAACATCCAGCCGTCTCCAGCCGCGACCAACTCAAACCCCAGCCCCTCGGTGCGTCTGGCCACTTGGTTCAGGATCTGGGCGATGTCTACGTCGTCTCCCAGAGCCCGCGCCAGCATTATTCGGGACACAGGACCGCTGCTCTGGAAGAGGAGGGCTTCAGCGAGACGGACGGGATCGGGGACAGAAGACGTCATGGTCGAGAACATAGGGCCGGTTCTCCGTTTTCCGCCAGGGTTTGCGATATGCTCGGGGTGGATCTTTTGGCGGCCAGGCTCCGGAGGACGTCGTCTTCAAACGTTGTTTTTGTGCTAAAGGACAGGAATGCCGATCCGACGGGAACTGAAAGCGCTTTATCCTCCCAACTGGCCCGAGTTGAGCCGACAGGTGCGGTTCGAGCGAGCCGGGGGAATGTGCCAGCGGTGTGGCCGACCCCATGGACAAACCCTGCAGGTCCTTCCCGGGGGACGTTGGAAGCATCCGGAGACGGGGCATTGGTTTAATGGAAGGGGACGACCTGTCGCGCCTCCGGATTTGATCGCTCTGCTTCAGACCCGACAGACTAAAGTGGTTTTGGCTGCTGCGCATCTGAACCACGACCCCACGGTCAACCGGTTGCGCAATCTTCGGGCGCTGTGCCAGCGCTGCCATCTGCTGCATGATCGCGTGTACCATTTGGCGCAACGGCGGCTTACGTTCCGACGACGGTTGGCGCTCGGGGACTTTTTTGAAGGGCCTTATCGCATTGGGGTAACGCTTGATGAGACTGGAACGGGCTAAGCTGAGCTCTCTATTGGCTTTTGGGAGGAGGCGGAAGGCCGGCTATCAGTTTATTGTTGTCCGATATCAGACATTTACGATACGAGATTAACCCGAATAGATTGCCTCTAAGCCCGGTAAAATCGCCAGGAAGGCATCGCTTATAACCTGGCGCATCCAGAGATTATCGGCCGTTTTCTGCCAGAGGATCGATACAGAATAGTCTCCCAAATCAATGGGTGTCGCGCAGACAGTAAGGCCTGAAACAGCAGCAAGACTTTGGGCGGCATGAACAGGTAGTGTGGCAACGGCACGCGTCCCGATCAGGAAGGGAGGAAGGGCAGAGAAATGTGTCAGCGCCGATTGCACCCGTCGTGAGTGACCAAGATCTTTCAAGGCTTGATCTACAATGCCCTCGCGGCCTGAAAACGAGACCAGAAGATGTGGCAGAGACAGATAATCTGTCAGTGTTAGCGGCAGTGTAAGGTCGCAGGCGACTTGATCAAGTAGGCAGGCATAACCGGACCGCCCGATCTCCTGCCGCTGCAATCCGGAGCGCACATTCGGCTGTGCGACAACGGCAAAGTCGATTTCGCCCGCTTCAAAAAGGGCCTCCACGCGGTGTGTGTTAGCCTGCCTGAATGTCACTGAAACACGGGGCGCTTCTTCTGCCAGCCGCCTTGTTATCAGCGGCCCAATTGCAATCTGGAAATCGTCAGACATCCCTATGGAAAAATGTTGTCGGCTGGTTGCGGGATCAAAGGCAGTAACAGTCGAGAATGCGTTCTGGATCAGAGCGACTCCGGCCTGAAGCGGTTCCGCCATGGCGATTGCACGAAGTGTTGGCTGCATACCCCCACGGGTGCGGACGAACAAAGGGTCATCCGCCGCTTCCCTCAGGCGGCCCAAAGACGCACTGACGGCTGACTGGCTCAGTGATAATCGTTTTGCTGCTCGGGAGACGCTGCGTTCTTCCCAGAGTGCCAGAAAAGTAGTCGTCAGATTGAAATCAAGACGTGAAATATCGACCATAATGATTTTGACTATCAAAACAATCAATTTGCCCAATAATGGGAGAAAGTCCACTCTTCCTGTTCCTGTAATCCACTACATGCATGAGAGAGCCGGACATGAGCCAGCGTCGCGTCGCCGTTATTCAGGCGGGAACCAGTCTTTTCGACACTCCCCGGACACTGGATCGGATGGAGGCCCATTGCGAAGCCGCTGCAGCGCAGGGGGTTGAACTCGCAGTCTTTCCCGAGGCGTATATCGGTGGATATCCAAAAGGGCTGAGTTTCGGCGCTGTTCTTGGAAGCCGCTTCCCTGAAGGGCGTGAGGATTACCTTCGATACTGGAAATCAGCCATTGACGTTCCGGGAGCAGAAACAGCACGGATCGGCTCTTTCGCAGCGAAGATGAAGGCCCATCTCGTTGTTGGGGTTATCGAACGAGATGGGGCGACGTTGTATTGTACGGCGCTCTTTTTTGGGCCAGATGGGGCGCTTCTTGGCAAACACCGCAAGCTGATGCCGACCGGCACCGAACGACTGGTCTGGGGACAGGGAGATGGTTCGACCATTCCAGTGTTCGAAACAGAGATTGGGCGTATCGGAGCTGCGATCTGTTGGGAAAATTACATGCCCGACCTACGTCAGAGTATGTATGCCCGGGGTATCAATCTCTGGTGTGCGCCTACGGTGGATGAGCGCGATATCTGGCAGGCTTCCATGCGGCATATTGCCTATGAAGGACGGACGTTTGTGCTCAGTGCCTGTCAGTACATGACGCGTGCGGATGCGCCGGAAAATTATACCTGTCATCAGGGTAACAACCCGGAAACCGTTCTCATTCGTGGCGGAAGCGTGATCGTCAATCCGCTCGGAGAAATCATCGCAGGCCCGATCTATGATCGTGAAGCCATCATTACGGTGGATATTGATCTGGATGATGTCATCCGGGGGAAATATGACCTCGACGTGGCGGGGCATTATGCCCGCCCTGATATCTTCAGCTTGCAGGTTAACAACGCCTGTCAAAATCCGGTATCGTTCTCTGCGCAAGAGATCGATGCTTCACTGTCAAAGGTGGAGATCGAATAAAATAGTGCCGCCCATCGTGGTATTTATGGAAGCTGTTCCTAGATGTTTAGTCCCGGGATTTGATGGTTTGGATTGATGATGAATCTTTCTGGCTCTGAAGTCCAGATTTTGCAGATGTATTCGTAAGGGGTAAGGCCACTGAGGGTCTTGAGTCTTCGCCCGAAATTATAGGCTGCCATGAAGTCGTTGAGGTGTGTCCTCAACTGCTCATGACTATCGTAATGGAAGCGTTTGACGGTTGCTTCCTTGATTGTCTGGTTCATCCGCTCAACCTGACCGTTCGTCCAGGGATGATTGGGTTTCGTCAGACGATGTTCGATCCCCTGGGCTTCGCAGATCAGGTCGAAGCGCATGGGACGCGACCAGGCCGTATTGCGATTACGGGGTTGGTCAGAGAACTGGATGCCGTTATCGGTCAGAATGGTATGGATCCGGTAAGGGATGATGCTCAGGAGATGTTCGAGGAATTCCCAGGCGGTCTTCCGATCAGTTTTCCCGACGAGTTGTGTGACAGCGAATTTGCTTGTCCGGTCGATAGCAACGAAGAGGTGCAGCTTGTCTTCAGCAGTCTGGACTTCGGCAATATCGATGTGAAAAAAGCCGATGGGATAGCGTTTGAAGCGCTGGCGTTTGAGCCTGTCTCCTTCGATGTCCGGCAACCGGGATATCCCGTGACGCTGAAAGCAGCGATGCAGGGCCGAACGTGTCAGATGGGGAATGCTGGCCTGCAGGGCATAAAGGCAGTCATCCAGCGGCAGCAACGTATGCCGGCGAAACGCCACGATCATCGCTTCGTCCGTCTCGGACAGAACCGTGGATCGCGGCTCTTTGGGACCTGTCTTCTGATCCTCGACAGTCTGGCGCTTTCGCCATTTTGCAACTGTTTTCGGGTTGACCCCGAACTCCTTGCTCAGCGACGCGAGCGAAGCCTGCGATCGCTGTAGTGCTGCTCACACGGCGTGCGTGGTCGTGGCGCTCCCATGACGTATCTGTCCCATAAGACTTCCTTCCACGCTCGTGAAAATACCACACCATTAAACCCCGGACCTAAACACCTAAGTGACGATGTGTTGTGAGTAAAACCTTGCCTCATAGTTGAAATTTCGTTAGGCGCTTCATATTTTTTGGCACTTAACCTTGGAACCCCGTGCAAGTAGCTGCTGTAGATGGAGCCTGAGTTTGTAGACAATGTCGCGATTATTTCTTTTAAAAATAGCTGTTTTGTTTAGCGTATTGTGCACCATGCATTTCAGAATGCAAGACAGCTACGAGTGTACAGGGTATTACGAGTTCGGAGCGCTCGTGACTCTTCTGGTATGTATTATCTATTTCGTTGTATGGCGGATATTGTGTAATAGTCAAAATAAATCTGTGTTTTATCAATCGATACACTCGCAACAAACCAAGGAATAATACTATATATTTAAGGTATTAATCCTTGTGAGGATTTCTCAAGATTGATTTCCATCGCCGGTATTTAAAAATTGCATTATGCAATCAATGACAGGGATTATATAAAGCATTTTTCCCAGACCTATAAACTATTCCATTAACTTTCAGTCCTTGGTGAAACCATAAAACATCCTATATAGACAAAAAAAGATATGTCGTTAAAAAATATTCAGTTCTGTTTTGATGCTCAATTCCAAAAAAAACATTTTTAGACATCGCAGTTTGATCTGCTGTTGCCCCCGGGGGCGAGCCATATTCAGCGACGAAACCGTACGCAACATCAACATATTGGGATAGGGGCTTCTGATCAGGTCCTCTCAAGAGCGCACAAAGACTATAAAATCCTCTGATCTGAACTCTGCGGACGATCTCACACTTTACCAAATATTGCCAAATCCGGGAAAGCATCATGCGCCTCATTCTCGCTTCACTAACTGCGGTATTTCTCACAGGGTGCGCTTGCACTTCACACGAGCCGCAACCCAATGAGACAGCAGCCTGCATGAATTACAGAACCATGATGAGCGCACCAATGCCGCCAGACGCTATGCAGCGGCTGCAGGAGAAATGTGAGGCTTCACGCCGATAATGTGTAGATTTTGAAAAGTCCTCTGGCCTGTCCTGTGTGATTCCATTTGTCCGGTTTTGGTTGAGGGAATGGCGCTATGAAGCAGGCTGGTTTCTTTGACGTTGAAGAGCGGCTTGCCCGACTGAGCGGGCTTGGCGATCAGTTCGAAGCATTTTCCCGGACTGTGGATTTTGAGGTGTTCCGCCCTGATCTGTAGCAGGCTCTGGCCTATTCAGATGGAAGCAAGGGCGGACGACCGCCATTTGATCCGGTGTTGATGTTCAGGATCCTGGTGATCCAGACGTTGAACAATTTGTCTGATGAACGGACGGAATATCTGATCAACGACCGCCTGTCGTTCATGCGCTTCCTCGGCCTGGGGCTTTCAGATCGTGTTCCTGATGCCAAAACGGCCTGGCTGCTCCTTGAACGCCTGACGCAGGTGGGAGCGATCGAGGGTCTGTTCAATCGCTTTGACACTATTTTGAGGAACGCCGGTTATCTGCCGATGTCGGGCCAGATCCTGGATGCAACGCTGGTGGCCGCTCCAAAGCAGCGCAATACGAACGCTGAGAAAGCCGACCTCCGGGCAGGCCGTATTCCTGAAGGCTGGCAGGACAAGTCGGCAAAGCTGTCGCACAAGGATCTCCATGCACGATGGACACTAAAGTTCACGAAGGCAAAGCGGCGGGATGACGGGACGATCGCGTCAACGGATCTCGCTATCCCGTTCTTTGGCTATAAATCGCAGATATCGATAGCGGGGCCGGGTTTGATGCCATGGAGAAAGTCGGAGATGCACAGGCTTCGGAGACGTGCTTGTGGATCAGGCCGGTTCGGGGCTGAAGTCCCTGAGAGATCCGCCGATCGTCTCGTCTTTTGTGAAGCATGAACCCGTTCCGGCCGCGCTGACGGGGCAAGAGTAACATGATTGTGGCGCCTGCTTTGAGTGAAGTTGATTTGCCACGAATGACACATCTGACTGTGACCGTAGCGTTGGTTCCCTCACCAGAAAGGACCGACCATGACATTCCGTACCATTGGTATTGATCTGGCCATTCGCGGAGATCACCTCGCTCAGATCTATGACGATGGCCGCCCTAATGGCCGTGCAATTCGTTTCAGGCACGATCAGCCTTCACTCGCCGCTTTTGTTCAGACAGCCATGATGGGGCTGAGGGCGGATGACCACATTCAGGCCATCATGGAGCCAACCGGCATGAGCTGGTTTCCTGTCGCCCACCATCTTGTAGATGCTGGCGTCACCGTGGCTCGCGTCAAGGGAAAACGGGTCAAAGCTCTACGCCGTTGCCTTTCCGAACACGCACTTTATCTTGCTGCTGATACGGCACGAAAAACAGATCCTGAACTGGCGGAACTTTATTGGAGACTGATGACGCTGAAAGGTCATCATCACAAACAGGCTTTATGTGCCGTTGCCAATCGTATTGTGAACCGGATCTTCAGCGTTCTCAAACGAGGAAAGCCTTACGAAGTGCGCGACAGGGAGGGAAACAGCCTCACCCTGTGTGGAGCAAAAGCCATCATTTTGGAGCGCTATACTGTCGGAGAAAACATCAGAGCAGGACGTCGTTCCAATAGGATCGAAAAGAACTCCTGAAACCGGAAAAATTGCTTGCGCTCTCGGTACAAGATCACATTTCCATCGACCGAAAGTTTCGGCTGTTTCCTAAATGAAAGACGATCGATCCAGCGGCCAGCGATGGCACCAGACTACGCGAGGGCCTGCTGGATGAGACCAATATGCCCTCAACGATGTGGGCCGACACGGCGTATCGCTCAAAAGCCAACAAAGACTTTATGGAAAAGCAGGGCTTTGTCTCAAAGGTTCACAGGAAAAAGCCGCATCTTAAACCGATGCCCCGGCGTATCCAGCAGTACAAGGCAGGGAAATCGGTGATCCGATCACGCGTCGAGCATGTCTTTGCGGATCAGAAATCGCAGACAGGGCTGTTCGTCCGAACCGTCGGTATCACCCGAGCCACCATGAGGATCGGCCTGGCCAATATTGTCTACAACCCGCGCCGCGTCCTCTTCCTGGAGCGGATCAACGCGAGCGCGTAGTCATCCAGAGGGGGACAATACCCGATCTGCTCAACACGTAGACCGGATGCCATCGCAGAAACCGTTAATCAAATCGCCAAAACCCAGAAATTACCGGACAAGCACATCAATTAAAGGGTCTTCGATCCCTCCAGGTGATGGAACATGCTAATTTCTCTGTTTTTCAAGTAATATTTTTCTACTTGAGCGGATTATTTCTTTAGAAAACCAAGAATTACGATCTTATGGAGTTGTCCTATCTCTTCCATTCGTTGGGAAGGAGATAACCTTTATGTCCGATGTCCATTTTGTCGAAATGGTCTTTTAGCACTGCCTCTTGCGTTGAATGGGATAGCATAGAAAATCCGGACGCTTCAAAGCTACTTTTCTCACGAAGATAAGCCCGAACATAAATTTCAAACTCGTCGAAAGAAATTCTTCCGTCATGATTTTTGTCAGCTATCGAAAAAGATTGATTTTCATTCGTTTGAACCTGCGCTGAACATGATGATGATACCAAGGCAAAAGATAAAATGCTCCAGTATTTGATAGACACGTTATATCTCCTGAAGATTTTTTAAAATAAACTGTATTTGTTCGATACCACTTGACAGGGTTCGATTTCCAAAAGCTTCGTAGGTTATTTCCTGACGTCTTATGATGGCATCTTGTAGAAACATCCGTACGGCTTTTTTCTCGAACGGATTTTCTGCATTTTGACGTAATTCCAGAATGAGCTTACCGAGCGAAACTAAAGAAAAGGCGCGATCCAGGACGTCCCGAGCACGGTCTTTCTGGCTCAGGAATGACAGTTTCAATGCCAATCGCGATAGTTTCTGGATTTGATCTCCCTGCCACTGTTCTGCAAAAGGTAAATGATGAGACGACGATGTCGCTAACAAATTTACACTTCTGCGTAGTGATCTCATAATCGCGTTGGCATCAGATTCATGATTTGGAGGAAGAAAGACCCGAAATACGAGCACCAGAAGAACGGCACCACAAATAATGGCCATCCAGGTATTTGTTAAGGCGATATCATCATAAACCATTTCATTGGTTACGAGAGACTGTATTGCAAAAAAGACAGCATATCCGAAAGCGCCAATGCTGTATTTTGGATGAAACTGTAGCCAAATTCCCGGCAAAAGAAAAAAACTTAAACTCAGCCAGAGCAAGCAGTATCCGCTAATAAGTGGCAGAACATAAACATGATAGATCCATGTCGCAGGTATGCTCAGCACAGTTCCTATTGCCATAGCCATACTAGCCTTCGATGCTGAGGGCACCGTAGAAAGCAGGCTGGATGCTGCAATGACATACATCATCATCATAGGACCATTCGGCCACGCTGTTACATACCAGATGAATGTCGCAAGCAGCGTGATCAGGATGCCTCTGGCTCCATTACGGAGCGCTGTCGGC
This sequence comes from Gluconobacter sp. Dm-62, assembly GCF_018256155.1. GTDB lineage: Bacteria > Pseudomonadota > Alphaproteobacteria > Acetobacterales > Acetobacteraceae > Gluconobacter. The sequence continues at coordinate 21,322 of NZ_JAERLY010000021.1, read as the reverse complement.
CATTCCAGATAAGGAGATACGCGCATTGGAACCCGATTTTTTTTCTCTGTGAGTTCCTCGATGATGCGACGTAATGCCAACAAAAGATTTTTCACATTATGCACAGACGCAAGGCTGGCGGCTGTAAGCATTTCTTCTGCTTCAAATATCTCTAGAGACTGAATACCTTGGTCGAGTGTTTTTAATATTGATTCCGGATCGTTCCGCCATGAAGGATTTCTTATACCGTCGATCACGTTTTTTAGCATGCGTGTTGCGTAGGCGTGGATCTCGTAAAACCGGGTATGGGGTTGGTGCAGGTTGCTCCAGTGAGGATGATAACCCGCAATCACACCGGCCATTTGATTGACCGCCATTTTATAGCTTGAAAGATGGTCTTTGATTTCGGGATTATCTGACGCTGCATATTCCAGCAATGGCGTCAGAGCCGTTATTTTCTTCAATACGGCCTGACGGCTATCATAGAGTGCAACAGGAAGCGTTCTGAAATCTGAACCGTCAGCGACAGAGAGAGCCGTAAGACTGCTATGAAAAGATTTTGCGTGTTCCAGAACCGCTAGAAAAGCGTCATTTAATGCCCTGTGAACGGGTTGGCTTCGACGTGGAGACGTCGCCAAAAAAATAACAGCCGTACTCACTACGCCGATGACCACGTCAGATAATCTCATCATCGCAGACATGAAGACGCTCTCAGGATGAGAGAATGACGAAAATGCGACAATGATGATTGTATATCCCGTCAGAACAGCGGCATAAGCCCGATACAGTCTCAGAAGACTGGCGGTCATGCAGGCTAATCCAACGATGAGAGCCAAGGCCACGAAATAAAGCCAGGCGGACTGAACAAAACAGCCCATAATGGCCACACTCAAGCCCGCTCCGAACACTGTTCCCAAAACGCGCCAAAGGCTTTTGGAAACGAGTGCACCAACCATGGGATGTGCGACAATCACCACAGTTGTCACAGTGCTCATCGGAGAGTCCAACTGTACAACAAATGCTACCAGTAAAGCCAAGCCGACTGACAGACAGACACGAACGGCAAAAGCAGTGGTTTTTAAAAACCCGCTCCATCGTGCTTCTGAAAACCAGAATGATTGTGGAGACCAAAGCCTCTTCCGAACGATGGTCGTCATACAGACGCGCCATGATCAGTAGAGAGAAGCGCTTCCATCATATCCAGATCTTTTGTCAGGGTCAGCTTCTGGCTCATGGACAATCCGGTTGTCAGTTCTGCTTCCAGGTCAGCAGCCAGGCGATGAAAAAGCCTGCACTGTTTCCTACCCTCAGAGGTCAGAAGAACCATCTTAGGCTCAGGACTCATAGCCAGAACATGACGGTTGCGGCGAGGCAGATGGTTGAGAAGAAGACGGTCGGGCATCTATCGTAGCGGGTTGCGACCCGCCGCCAGTCCTTGAGCCTTCCGAACATGATCTCAATGCGATTGCGGCGTTTATATTTTCTCTTATCGTATTTGACCGGTTTTCCGCGAGATTTTCGTCCTGGAATGCAGGGCTTTATCCCTTTCTCTTCCAGGGCGTCCCTGAACCAGTCGGCGTCATACCCTCGATCTCCCAGCATCCATTGTGCTGCAGGAAGACTGTCCAACAGGGCAGCGGCACCAGTATAATCGCTGATCTGCCCCGCAGTCATGAAAAAGCTCAGCGGTCGTCCGTTCTGATCGGTGACCGCATGCAGTTTGGTGTTCATACCGCCTTTGGTGCGACCGATCAGGCGGCCTGGATCCCCTTTTTTAGCCGCAGGCTTGAAGCCGTGCGGTGCGCCTTGAGATACGTCGCATCAATCATAATCGTCTGAGGCTCGGCTTTCGCAGTAGACAGGCCATCCATCATCCGCATGAAAATGCCCATGTCGCCCCAACGCTTCCAGCGATTGTAGAGCGTTTTGTGCGGACCGTATTCCCGGGGCGCATCACGCCAGCGCATACCATTGCGGTTCACAAAAATGATGCCGCTCAGCACACGGCGGTCATCAACGCGAGGTTTGCCGTGGCTCTTGGGAAAAAACGGCCGCAGACGTTCCATTTGTTCGTCCGTCAGCCAAAACAGGTCGCTCATCTTCAGTCTCCTCACAGAGCCTGAATCAAAATTCCCCATTCAAATCAATGGGTCCTGAGCCTAGTACGAATTATTTCACAAATGGCGCCAATACCCGGACAACGGGTCTTGATATTACTGCACGATATTCTTCAGATTTCGGCCAATACGGAAAAGTAGACTGGGACGCAGCAGTCAATTTCAATCATACGAACGTAAAAGATATTGCACGAACAGGGGAGGGGACACCTGTTTTGAATGCTCAGCAGATCAGTTTGATGTCAACGGAAAATCCGGCCAATAAGCTGATTTTTGGTGGGATCTGGCGTCGCGGAAAGTGGAATGTGGCCGTTCATGAAATCCGCTATGGTCATACGACATCCAATCTGACATTTGTCTCCGGCAGCAACGCTTTCTCGACGACAGATTTCTATCATCAGATTAATCGTCCGCGTTTCGTCACCAATCTGGAAGTTGGCTATCAGGTCCTCCCGCAGCTTCATCTGGCGCTGGGTGGCAACAACGTCGGAAATGCCCATCCAAGCCGGGTGCCTTCTTTCACAGCAGATTATAATAACAATCTTTATGATACGCTCAGTCAGCAGCTGTCCGAAGAAGGAGGCTTTTACTATCTGCGGGCTGATCTGACGCTTTGAAACATGGAATATTTAGAAAATCTGTAGGCCTGAAAGAGTCATGAGATGCTAAAAGTTGAAAACCTTTCCAAGGCGTTTGACGGGCGTATTGCACTGGGAAAAGTCAGTTTCTCCGTTCAGGCAGGCGAAATTGTTGGAATTATAGGGCGCTCCGGAGCGGGAAAAACGACACTTTTGCGCTGTTTGAATGGTGCAGAAACGCCTGATACAGGTCACGTTTTTATTGAAGGAAAGGATCTAAGCAGATTTAAAGAGCGTGATCTTCTAGCCCTTCGGCAGCGTATTGGTCTTGTCTTTCAGAGCTTCAACCTTCTGCAGTCCCGAACGGTCACAGGCAACATCTCTCTTGCACTCGAGATTTTAGGGATTCCTAAAAAAGAACGCCTCTATCGAATAGAGAAGCTGATACAACTGGTCGGACTTGAAGGACAGGAGACAAAATATCCGACACAGCTTTCCGGAGGGCAAAAGCAGAGAGTAGGAATAGCGAGAGCTCTAGCAGGAAATCCGGCTATTCTTTTGTGTGATGAAGCAACATCTGCGCTAGACCCAGAGGCAACCACCTCCATTCTCGCTCTTCTTGAAGAAATAAATAAAGAGTTAGGCGTCACGATCGTTCTGATTACCCATGAAATGGATGTTATACGAAACCTTGCTCACCGAGTGCTCGTGCTCGATCAGGGACACATTGTTGAAGATATTTCAACCGAGGCCCTTGCCAAAGGGCAGGCCCATCATGCGTTAACGAGATCCTTCATCAATGACGATCAGGTACATCTCGCTGACTGCCTGCGCTCATTCGTGACCGAGAAGGCGTTTTCGGGCGCTATGCCGGTTTTGCGTTTAGGCAGTATGCAGAATGAGCTATCGTCAACACTACTGACTGATCTCTATCGGACTTTCGGTATTACGGCTTCTATCCTACAGGCTGATATTCGTGGAAAGTCTTCAGGAGGTCACGACACCCTTGTTCTGACTTTATCGCATAATCATGAGCATGCTATTCAATGGCTTTCGCAAAATGTCGAAGAACTGGAGGTCATCGGGTATGCGTCTTCAGATCTTTGAACTGTTTTGCAAAGCAACTCTGGCAACCCTTGAAATGGTTTTCGCATCTGCCGTGATCGCTGTTTTTTTTGGTTTGCCTCTCGCTATTCTTTTAACCATCACAAGACCCGGTGGGCTATGGCCTATACGGTCTATCGGCAGGGTTTTGGGATTTGTTGTCGATCTGACAAGAGCAGTCCCGTTCATTATTCTGCTTTTGATCCTTATTCCTTTTACGCGCTTCGTGGTGGGGACCGCGCTTGGTACCGCTGCTGCAATCGTGCCTCTTTCCATCACAGCGATCCCTTATTTTGCGCGCATTGCAGAAGTGTCGTTAAGAGAGGTGAGTCCAGAATTAATCGATGCCGTTCGCGCAATGGGTGCAACACGAGCAAAAATCGTGCGCTCTGTGCTCATTCCCGAAGCGTTGCCTGGTCTGGTTTCTGGTTTGACCGTGACACTGGTTAGCCTGATCAGTGCGTCCGCCATGGCAGGTGTTGTTGGTGCTGGAGGGCTGGGAGATCTGGCGATCAGGTACGGATATCAAAGATTTAATACTGCCATGATGTTATGGGTCGTGAGTATTCTTGTTGCATTGACGATTATCGTTCAGTTTTGCGGGAATATAGTTTCTGCACGTTTGAAAGCATATAATCGTTAGTCTCAGGGCATATAACCACAAGATGACGGATGGTGATCGGAAGATGGCTGGCGGACGAGCAGATAATTTGACGCATCAAAGATGGCATGAATACGACGCTTTACGCAGTTAATGAGGAAAACAGACGTCCGCTTCCCTTTTGAACAGTCTTTTCCTGCCCAATGGCTGCTGAGAGATCGTGAGTATGCCGCGGACTGGCTTAGCGACGCGCCTTGTAAGAAAAAGGGGTCAAACCCTGGAAATCTCGCGGGGAACCGAGCAAATACGACAAGCGGAAATATAAACGCTGCAACCGCATCGAGATTATGTTCGGAAGGCTCAAGGACTGGTGGCAGGTCGCAACCTGCTACGACAGATGCCCGACCGTCATCTTCTGGCTATGAGCCCTATATTTAATGCAAACATTCACTCAACAGATAGCATCTCAGATGGAAATCTATCATGTCCAAAGGCAAACCCTTGGGTAAAATAGGTCCGTGCAAAACGCCGCACCGTCCTTTGTAATGGACAAGGTGGCCTTATTATTGGTTGAAAATGCCTCCCATCTTATTTCTGACCGTTCTTCTACCGAAACAAAGTCTCTCCAGATATTATGTATGATACGCGAAATCTTTGGATCAACATCTTGATATCTCGTTGGTAAGTTCGCTCTGTTATAGCCTTCCCGCCACCATACGTTTGCCAGTTCGGCACCATGTGGGGCACCCGTTTCATTGGGGCCGATGCTTCCGAAAAGATATTTATGAACGGGCTGAAATTTGCTCAGTGCAAGGGCATAGCGGGTCGTCGGGTTTTGAAAGACAAGATCCCCTGCGACCGCACGCCATATTCCCAGAGGGTCATGGTGGGGTAGGGCATCCCGATAGCGGTTCACGATATCGGTCCCACTCAGGCCGAGAGGCTGTACTCTTGGGTCCAGTAAGCGCGCAGTATCTGTAAATGTGAGATGCGAGTGCACGCTGGAATGGGACAGGTATTCCGCCGATGTCGTGCCAATCATAACTGCAACCTGCGTTACCAGCCCTTGGACAGCGGCTGTTTCTGGATCAAGGGGTAAGGACGCAGCGTCAATGACTGGCTGGAAGGGAATTCCTACAATTGTGACTCGGCCGTCTCGAGTGAAGTCATGCTGTTCGTAGGATTCATTGCAGATCTCTTGCTGAGCAGCGAGAAGCTGATGAATGGGTATCGCTTCGAGGGTTTGAAGTGATGGCTGGCCGAGACGTTTCAGAAAGCGTTGTGTCGTCAGGCGTGCGTCTTTGTGTGGGAGCACCGCTGGGGTAGCTCCGGACTGGATCATGGTCCGGGAAAACAATCCTTTTGCCGCAGGCATGGCCATAAGAGTGGAAACGGCAAATCCACCCGCAGATCGTCCGGCCAGAGTGACGCGTTCGGGGTCTCCTCCAAAGAGGGCGATGTGCTTCTGAACCCACTCCAAAGCTTTGATGATATCAAGTAGCCCGCGATTTTCGGGCGCGCCATCCAGGCTTAAAAATCCCAGTGCTCCCAATCTGTAATTGAGCGTTACTTCAACAATTCCGCTTGCTGCGAAGGCGCCTGTCTGGAGGAGTGGTTCGTTTCCGGAACCGACGGCGTATCCGCCTCCGTGCAGCCAGACAAGAACGGGAGCTTTTCCCTCCCGGGCTGGACTACGGATATTGAGGGTTAGAAAATCCTCACCGGCATCCAGCATGGATGTGGCCCCTTTCCCAACAGGTCCATAGGTTGGGATCTGTGGGCAGACGGCACCAAGGCGGTGAGCGGATCTCACACCGGTCCAGGGTGCAACGTCCTGAGGTGCTGCGAACCGATTTCCAGGAACAATAGGGGCGGCATAGGGAACGCTCAGGAATGTCAGAATTCCGTTTTCTGTGAAGCCTTCTATCGCGCCACTTTCGATCATAATCTGCGTCATGAGATGTTCCTTCACTGCTTTATCCGCCGACGGCCCGACGAAGATTGATCAGACGTTCAATGATGATGATGGGTACCAGACTGAGGAGCACCACGAGGACTGAGAGCGACGCGACCTGCGGGTCCGTCCGGAACTGGATGTACTGATAGATGGCGAGTGGCAGCGTAACGGCTCTATGGCCTGCAATGAACAGGGCGATAACGGCTTCGTCGAAGGAAAACAGGAATGCGATCAGAAATCCGGTGATGAGGTGTGGCCTGAGTGCGGGTAGAATGACACGGCAGAAACTCTGCCAGGGCGAAGCGCCGTGAATGCGAGCGGCTTCTTCTAGTGTGCGGTCCAACTGTGCAATCCCGGAGGACACAATGCGCGTCGTATAGGGCAGTGTGATGCTGATATGGGCCAGAATCAATCCTGTCAGCGTGTCCAGGAGGCCAAGCGGTTGCAGGGTCATCATCAGTCCGACCGCCAGCACGATATGGGGCATCAGCATTGGAGAAAGAAAGAACCATTGCAGGCTTTGCCGTCCCGGGAAGTGGCCTCTCACCAGAGCAAAAGCAGCGCTCGTCCCCACAATCAGGGAGAGCCCCGCAGAGCATCCTCCGATCAACAGACTGGTTTTTCCAGCCTGAAGGAAAAGGGGGTTATGCAACACCCTGGCATATGAAATTAGGGAAAAACTCGCGGGTGGAAAGCTGAGGTAGGGACGTATATCGAACGACACGATCAGCACGATAATCAATGGTGCGAGCAGGAATAGGTAAATCAGGCCAATCAGAAGATGCCACGCCACCCTGACGGTTCGGTCGTGTTTCATGACTGGCTCTCCACGCGCTGAAGAATTCTCTGATAGAGCGTCACGAATATTCCGAAAAAGGCCAGGAGGGTAATGGACAGGGCGCCGGCAAATGGCCAGTCCAGAGCTATGGTCGTCTGGTTGAAGATTTCTGTTGCAAGGACAAAGACGCGCCCTCCGCCCATCAACTGAGGTGTCACGAGTGAGCTGATTGCGAGAACGAAGACAAGCAGCGAGGCTGTCATCAGTCCTGGAAGGGAGAGAGGCAGCAAGACGCGCCAGAAGACCTGAAGGCGACGTGCCCCGAGGAGGGAGGCCGCCTGTTCAAGCTCCGCATCCAGACGGCTCAGGTGGCTGAGGATGGAAATAATGCCATAAGGCAGCAGGATCTCCACCAGCGCGACAACCGTGGCAAAGGGACCGTTATCCAATCGTGTGGGCTGCGCCAGAATGCCAGCCCACACGAGGGTCGTGTTAATGAGGCCATGTCGCCCGAGGATGACCATCCAGCCGTAGGTCCGGATGACTGTGGATGTCAGGAGGGGCGCAATGGCCAGCGCTGTCAGGGTGCCTCGCCAGCGGCTTTGCGACCGGGCAAGGAAAAGCGCGACGGGAAAAGCCATTGGGACGGTAATGACAACACAGAGCAGCCCAATGAAAATCGTGCGTCCAATGACCCACCAGTAAAAACTGTCCTCGAAAAGCCGGACATAGGCGTGGAGGGAGAGTGTATGTCCGGTCGTAGGCTGGAGAGACGTCCTGGCCAGCCAGAGGAGCGGGAAGACGAATGTCACGACAAGGGCCGCAACACCCGGAAGGATGAGCAGGACCTGCAGCCAGGACGGCTGTTTTCTGACAGACACCCTCATGAACTCGGATGGCCTGAAGTGAGGGTGTCGGAGATCGGCTCTTGAAGGACTGACATGTCGCTGGCCTGCCAGTGCAGGTCAACCATGTCTCCCATCTGGGCTGGTTGGCCCTGATCTTCCTGCTGTTCAACGGTGAGTGTTACATACCCGACACGGACCAGATAAGTTCGGCGCTCACCCGTGTAAACAACGTTTTCGATCACACCCTGGCAGCATGTTTCGAGACTGTTGCCCAGTCTGATGCGATGGGGACGGATCAAGAGGGTTCTGCGGCCTTTCCAGCCTTCGGAAAAGCCAATGAAAAGTGTGCCGATGCCTTCCGCATGGATACGTTTGCTATCGACCCACACAGCCTCGATGAAGTTGCTGCGTCCCACGAAGGACGCCACGAACCGGTTTGCGGGACGAGTATACAGATCTGCCGGTGTGCCAAACTGCTGGAGGCGTCCTTCCGACATGACGGCAACCTGATCCGCAATGGACAGAGCTTCGTCCTGATCATGCGTCACAAAGATGGCGGTGATCCCAAGGCGTTTCTGGAGCGCACGAATTTCCGTGCGCACCGTATCGCGCAACCGGATATCAAGATTGGCCAGCGGCTCATCCAGCATGAGAATGTCAGGCTCGATGGCAAGCGCCCGCGCCAGTGCCACTCGTTGCCGTTGTCCGCCGGAGAGTTCAGTGATGCGCCTGTTCTCCAGCCCGGTCAGGTGCAGGAGAGAGACCAGTTCCACCACACGCCGCCGGCTCTCTTCCCCTTTGATCCCCCGGACATCCAGGCCAAAGCTGATATTGCGGGCGACGGAGAGGTGAGGAAACAGGGCATAAGATTGAAACACCATTCCCATGTTGCGTGCGTGAAGAGGGGTTTCCGTCATTTGACGCCCCGCAACGTGCAACTGTCCTGAATCAACCGGGGTCAGGCCTGCAATCATGCGGAGTAGGGTGGTTTTTCCGCATCCGGAAGGGCCCAGTAAGGTCAGCATCTGCCCGCGTTTCAGCGTAAAGCTGACGTCATCGACGGAACGCCTTTCTGCGCCCGGAAATTGCCTCGTGAAGCCGCTGACGGAGAGATAGGCTGGTGTTGAGTCTGTTTCAGCCACTGATGACCTCACGTTGAATACGGCGGATCCAGCTATTGTAGTGCTGGCTAACGAAACCCCAGTCCAGATGCAGTTCACGGCGTGCTGTCTCTGGTCGGCCGAAAATTGCTTCGGATGTCTCGTCTGACAGTACAACCTGACGGTTTACAGGCCCATAAAACGCGACATTCGCAAAGGCTGTCTGCACGTCCGGGGAAAGGGCATGTTCAATGAAGGCCTGCGCCAGTCTGGTGCGTTGCGGAGGGGCCGTCAGGTTGAGCGTATTGATCTGTGCGACGCTGCCTTCAGACGGAACGACAGCACGCAGCGTATCCGGATTGTCCCGTGCAAGCATCTGGCCGCGGCCGTTCCATCCAACACCCAAGGCAATCGTCTGGGCCAGCGTCAGGGTGTAAATGTCGGGCTGTGCGTTCCAGGTTGCGACATAGGGGGCAAACTGTCGCATGAGGGTCAGTCCCGGCTCGATGTTCTGCCTGTAGTCCCCTCCGGCCATGCGCGTCAGAAGGGGAAGGAGTACAACGCCACGCGTATCCTCGACAGGCATGGCGATCTGGTCCGTCAAATCGGGACGCCCAAGTTCACGCCAGCTTTCCGGAGGACGCGTCAGAACGCGGCTGTCATAAATGAGCGACAGATTATCCCGTGAGAATGCGACACCATTCATGGCATCGAAGCGTCCCCAGTCCGGGATATCGCGCAGGGTCGGGATCTCTTCCTCCCGTAGAATGAAAGTTAGTCCTTCCTGTTTGGCAAGAATAGCGACCGATACATCCGCAATGGCGACATCAATCTGCGGTGCTTCCCGTTCCAGCCGTAGCGCTGCAAGAAGCTGTGCAGAATTGATGATGGGGCGGTACGTCACGCGGACGCCCGGCATGGCGCGTTCGAAACTGTTGATCACGATGGCCTGAAACGCTTTCTGGAAGGGCCCATGAAAGCCGGCTACCGACAATTCCAGATCGCCATCCGCCGCCCGTGCATGTCGCCATGCGGGCAGTGTTGCCAGACCGCCAAGAACCTTGCGACGCGTCGTGAAGTGGGGAGCGGTTGGCATGAGCCGCGTCAGACCTCTGGTGTCCATGTGTCGCGATACAGGCGCAGCCAGTTCTGTCCGAGAATTTTCTCGATTAGCCCTGTGGACCACCCACGGCGCATCATGGCGTCTGTCAGGTTGGGTGTTTCTGGGATGCTGGCAAAGCCCGATGGCTTGCGGATCGTGGTACGGCCAAATTCTGTCAGCTGACGCCCATATCCCTTGTCCCGGTTCGCCCAGAGCAGCCAAGGGCCAGGACGGGGATGTCCTGTACTGAAATCGGTACCCATCGCAATGTGGTCTTCACCCACGATGTTCAGGACATGGGTCATGGCATCCAGATAATCATCGATTGTCGCGTCATTCCCCGCACGTAATCCGGGAGAGAACAGGCTGACACCCACGATGCCGCCTTTTTCGGCGCAGGCTCGGAACAGATAATCTGGCTTGTTGCGTTTCACATCCCGAAGCGCGCGTGGCAGCACATGTGAAATACAGACCGGGCGTCGGGAGTGCTCAATCACGTCGGCGGACGTCAGGTCGCCTACATGACTCAGATCGCACAGCACGCCATGACGGTTCATTTCATGAAGAACCTCGCGTCCGAAGCCTGTCAGGCCACTGTCACGCTCTTCAAGATAGCCAGCCCCTGAATAGTTCTGGGTGTTGTAGGTCAACTGCATGGTATTGACGCCCAGCAGTTTGAAAAGCCGTACATAATCCAGACGGTCTTCCAATGGGGACGTGTTCTGCCAGCCGATACTGATCCCTGTGCGATTGGTGCGTTTGGCGGTCTCGATATCCGCGACGGAGCGGATTGGGATGATCAGATCTGCATTTTCAGCAAAGTGCCGCTCCCAGGTTCGGACATACGCCATGCCCTCACTGAAGTTCTCCCACAGCAGGGACGCAGCATTGACAACGGTCAGGCCGCCGGCACGCATCTGTTCAAAGATTTCGCGGCTCCAGGCACAGGTCTGAAGGCCATCAATCACGATGCTGCGTTGGTGCAGCTGAAAGGAATCCTCGGTCATGCGTTACTCTTCACCTTTGTGGATGTGCCGTTGACAATCTGTTCGGGGTGCCATTCATCCCCAAGGAGTTCTGGTCGGTCGAACTCACGGAAAATATTCAGCCAGTCCTGGCTGTTTTCGCGCAGGAAAGATGCTGCGACACCATGGACCAGCCTTTGAACAGCCTCATCCATCGCGGGTGCGCCACTCGTGAGCTTGCCATGGCTCAGCACAGAGGCAAAGCACAGACAATAAATCCGGGATAACGGCTCTTTGTCACTGTCTTCGCGTGCAACGAACGAAAAATCCGGTGCCAGATACGGAGATTGGCCGAGAGATTTACTCTCTTCTCCGGCTGGAGGCGTATAATGATCGTCCCAGAGGCTGATCTTGGACGCAAATGAGGAAAGTTCTGGTCGAGATGTAACGTCACAGGAAAAACCGGTCGCAAAAATCAGAAAATCCAGCTCCGTTTCACCATGAGGCGTTGTGACGGTTAACGCAGATGCTGTTTCTTCGACCGAGAGCAGGGGGGCATTCACATGCAGTCTTGCATTCTTGTGCCTGAAAACCCGGCGCGTACTGTCGCGTGGGGGAGGGACTGGCGCATCAAGCCCAAGGCGCATCATCTCCCATTTTACTGCGTCTGGCAGGCCAACATATCCCATGACCAGCCCATCACTGCTGATCCCGGTGAACTTGTCCACACTTGGGAGGGCTTCGCGACGGACGAAAAGGTCAACGCCAGCAGCGCCAGCCTCCAGAGCGCTCGCAGCGTTGTCCATTGCAGAGGCGCCTGCTCCTACGACCCCAACACGCTTTCCAGCAAGCGCTGTGAAATCGATCATATCGGCGGAGTGGGCGCAGAACCGGGAGGAGATCCCACTGGCAACAGAAGGAAGGGATGGGGCGCCCAGTCCGTCTATTCCTGTTGCCAGTATAACGCGTCGGGCCAAAACTGGAGTGCTTTCTCCTCGCACTGTAACCCTGATGAGCCCATCGTCCTGCGGGGCAATATCTGTGACGTCCATTCCGTTACGAACTGGTAGATCCAGAATGCGTCGATACCAGATGAGGTAATCCATCCACTGTGCGCGTGGAATTTTGTTTAGGCGTTCCCACGCCGCGTTACCGAACTGCGCTTCAAACCAGGCGCGAAACGTCAGGCTGGGAATGCCCAAAGCCGGACCGCAGGCAGATTTCGCTGTACGGAGTGTAACCATGCGGCCGTAGGTGACCCAGGGGCCTTCTGTGCCTTCAGGAGCGCGATCAAGGCAGATGACTGAACTGATGCCACGAAGCCGCAGAGCCGCAGTCGCCGCGAGCCCGATCATGCCTGCGCCGACCACCACCACGTCATAGGTTGGTTCAGGCGCATCATGGAGTGGAAGAACCCATGGTTTTGCCGGGAGGTTCAGATAATCCAGATCGCGGTGAATACGGGCTTCAAGGTCCTGAAGATCGAGCGCTGGCGCTGGTGTGGTGGCCTCAATTCCTTTTGGCATCTGGTGCTCCTGGCTCGGTCTGAAAAAGGCGTGTGTGAAGTTTTTCGAGCGCTTCGGGTGGGTGCCGGATAAAATCTGGCAAAAGGGTACGCGCTGTGATTTCGATCTGTTCGATGAAGCGAAGAATGCCGCTGTCAGCTGCCGAAAACGCCGGTGTCAACACACTCCACGCCCAGGGAATATGTTCCACAATAGGCCGCACGACCGTACCGCCAATGGGAATGCCGTAGGCTGTTACAGGCTCTACAATGGCTACTCCCAGTTCTTCACGGGCACTCATGACAGCATTGAGGGATGTATTGGTTTCTATCCTGGTGAACGAGCTGTTCCCGGATGCCTGAAGAGCTGCGTCGATCGTGCGTCGCAGCCGAAAGGGATTTCCTACGGTCAGAACCTGCTGGGTATGCAGTTGACGAAGAGAAAGGCTGTCGGATTGGGCAAGAGGGTGATCCTCATGCAGAACGGCCACACAGGATGCTTCTCCAATCCAGTGAATGTGCAGATTGGTATCGTCGATGGGCAGGGTCGCCAGACCGACATCAACACTGCCATCCGTCACGGAGCGGACGACCTCATCGGCTGGCATGCCTTTGAAAGACATTGAAATGTCTGAACTGCATTGCATCAGACCGGAGATGGCCCGGGGAACAAGACCGCCAGAGAGTGCAGATGTGGCGCCGCATGTAATCCGGCGATGGTTTCCACCTGCAGCGATTTGTCTGGCTTTCTCCTCAATGTTCTTCAGTCCGATGAAGGAGCGCTTGACCTCATCATAAAGGAGCCGTGCTTCCTGCGTAGCATGCAGCCGCGTCCCGTTCCGCTCGAAAAGGGTAAAGCCAAGTGCTTTTTCCAGTTCCATAATGAGACGGCTGACAGCAGACTGCGTGCGCCCGAGATGACGTGCCGCGCCTGTCATGCTGCCGATCGAAAAGACAGCATGAAAGGCTTCGATCTGACGTCCTGTAATCATGGTTTCAAAATCCGAGGGTGATTGATGTTACCGCTGCAAATCCACCCCCGAGATAATAGCTGGGTGCAGTGCCTGCGATGGACGTCCCATAAATACCTTTTGTGGTCTTGGCATTTGTCCGAACCGTATAGGCGCTGGACAGGTAGTTGCTATCACCGAGGTTCACAAGATTCAGCTGGATCGTCGGGCGATGGATGAAGTGGTAAGTCTTCATGCGGTACCCCAGCGTCATATTGGCCGTCTTGTAAGCGGGGATACTCTCATCATTCATAAACGTTGAGTATTGTGAATCAACGTAATTGAAGAATACGTTGCCGAAAAACTGACCGTCATCATAAGATATGCCTGCAGATGCCGAAAATTTCGGTGTCAGAATTGCACTCTTCCCTTTGGTTGGGAGAAGATCGTTTCCAACAGCAAGGTTGTTGTCGATCGTTGCATGGAGATACTGCCCCGAAACGTATGGGCTCAAATGATGCCAGGGACGAAGGGAAATCTCGACCTGCGCTCCGCGCGTCGTTTGGCCGCCTGCATTGATGAGGTTTGTCGTCAATGCGCCATCAGCATAAACGGATGTCGAAATCTGCCGGTTTGTGAAATTGTAGTTGAAGAAGCCAATGGAGGCATTGATAAGACCAATATGACGATATCCAATTTCTTCGGAAATGGAGTATTCATTCTTGAGGTCAGTTTTTCCAGCCGTCGATATCTTTCCGGTCGAGACACTGAAAGCGTCATAATACGGTACGTCTGACATCGGTGCGTGGAAATTTGTTACCGCGTCGATGAAAATCTGATTGTTTTTGTCAATCTTGTAGCTGGCCTCGAAACGCGGCAGCGGAACTGCGCTATTTGTTCCCCAACGATAGGTCGCACCTGGAATGTTGTTTGTTCCGGATCGTGCCAGAAGCACAGCTTTGAACCCAGCGGTCAGATCAAGCCGATGATTCAGTAGAGACAACCCGTCCTCAATGAAGAAGCCATTGACCTGCTGCATCATGTGGAAATTCTTGGTCGCCAGGATGGAGCCGTTTTGAGTGCGGATATTATTATTGATGATGTCACCTGCCGCACTGACAGGAGAGTAATCGTAGAGGGAGTTTTTGGTCAGATTGCTGTACCAGTAACCAACCTTGAGAGTATTTACGCCTGTCTTCAGCGTGAAATGACCTGAGAAGCCCGTATTGAAGCTGTTGGAGCCTGCAATTGCTGCGGCCACAGCTTTCCCGTTATAGAGCGTAGGGAAGCTGACGGTTCCCGCAGACTGGTTGCCAAGATACAGGCTTCCAGGTGTCAGGGTCGTCCCACTTGGGACCGACCCGCTCATCCACTGATAGTAGGGGGCGATATCAGCCGTCAGACCTTTTGCAAGCGTAAAGTGGCTTGGAGCGCTGATCATCATTGAAGAGCGCTTATATTGATAGAGTCGGTAATAGGTTGTGCTGCCTGGGGTATATTCGCCAGAATAATTGTAGGATTTTCCGTACTGCTTCCATTGCGCAAGAGACAGATATCGTGTTGGGGATTCGTCAATCGTATTCCAGGTAAAGACTGCTGAGGCTCGATTGTCTGCGCCCCATTCTTTTACCGCTTTGGAATCGACATGGTAGCGACGGTTCGTTCCTGGCCCGCGCCAGTTATTGTTGCGGGTATACGAACCAGACATGAATGCCCGGACACCGGAATGGCCGATTTCTCCACTATCCAGACGCAAAAAATCCTTGTTCGTCGCATGCGTTCCGCCTGAAAGCGATAACAGTGCGCCGGCTTTGTGACTGGGGTCCAGCAACGTTTCGGTAATCTGGCCGCCACCTGCATTATAGACAGGAGCGGCAATGTCGCTGCTTCCCTGCGCCAGATCGACACGACCAATATTTTCCGTGTCTGCCCATTCGGACGTATCAGCGATCCCATAAATGGGATCGCCCGCAGGCATTCCTTCAAACACCAGACCGATCTCTGTCTGGTCCAGACCACGAACGGTAATGCTCGTATGGTCCGCGAGACCCAGAGGATCAGAATTGGCCACAACAGCCCCTGGGGACATCTGAAGCAGGTTAAGTGTGTTCGTGGTCGGGGACTGCTTCGCAATATAGTCTCGTGTAACCCCGCTCTGCATGCGTGGAACTGTTTGAACCGGCATGAGGCCTCCGCCGGGTGTCGTATTGGTCACACCTCCGGAGAGCGTCTCTGTTCTGACATGAATTTCTTCCGCTTTGCTGACCGGGGCAGCCTCATGGGTTGTGGCCGCCTTCTTTGGTGTGCGGGAAGGAATTGGCTGTCTATGCATGACGTCATGATCGGACGATTGCTCATCTGCAGCCTGAGCAGTGCCCCCTAATGTCAACAGAATGAGGGTCAGAAGTGCTGGAAACTCACGAGATGCGGACATGGCGGGATCCGGACGAAAAGGTTGGAGGAAACAGGCCCATTCGCATTTTGGCTGTACTCATTAATAACTTTATTAATGAGTACATTTCCATAAGCTACTCAGTGAGTCGTATATTATGTTATCGCATGACGCAACGAGATTAATGATCTAAACTCATTCTTATTCACGATCACTCTTTCCTATTGTCAATGTAAGGAACAAAAATGACCGACGAGCAGCCATCGAATGTGGGGACGATCCAGGTTTTTTATGGAATCTCGTCGCCTTGGGCTTATCTTGGGATGCCAAAGCTGCGTGAAATTGCTCGGTCGGAAGGCGTATCACTTGTGCTGCGACCAATTCGGATCATCCAGAGTAATGGCGGAATCCCTTTGCGGGAGCGCCCCACTGCCCGACAGAATTATCATGTGGTTGAATTGACCCGCTGGCGGAAGTTTCTGGATATTCCTCTTAATCTGAAACCGAAATATTATCCCTGCAGAACTATAGAGTATGCGGCTTGTCTTGTTATTGCCGCGGGTCTCAAAGGCTATGACGATGTCGCTTTGTCATGGGCGATTCAATCCGCATTATGGGCCCATGATCAGGATATTGCGGATACGAATACGCTTGAGGGTATTGTTGAAAAAGTACTCCATTGCGACACCAAAGAGCTCTTAGTCTTTTCCCAAACGCCAGAAGTATACGCTGTATGGAAAAAAAACCTGTCTGACGCAGAACAGCTTGGTATCTTTGGTACTCCTACCTACGTCGTCGGAAACGAACTGTTTTGGGGGCAAGACAGGCTGGACTTTGTGCAACGGAAAATTCGTGGGGGACTATGACTATTATTTTCCTTCGTATCTGCCGTTACCTTCCCAACGCACTCTGGAAACTGTGTTTGAGCGGAGAACTCATAAGCCACGGTAGGCCTGTTCTCACGACAAAAGCATTCTCTAGATAATATGGCTTAAGTCTTCCTGGCAGAGTATATTTCGCGAACAATATTGTTCGTGAATACAAACCAATAATAAAATATTAACCCGGCAGAGGTCCGCCGGGTTAACGTCAAACGTCAGCGCAGCCCACCGGAGGCAATGAGTGTTTCGCCTGTCAGCCAGCGCGCATCATCAGAGGCGAGGAACACGGCAAGTGGAGCAATGTCCTGAACCTGGCCGCTACGTCCCAGTGGTGTTTGTGAAATAATGAGCTGTTCCATTTCGGAACCCACAACATTAGCAGTTTTGGTGCCTTCTGTTTCAATCAGGCCAGGATTGATAGCGTTGACCCGAATATTTCTCGGCCCCAGCTCACGCGCGAGAGAACCTGTAATGGCATCAACGGCTCCCTTTGTTCCCGTATAGACCGCAGAATTTGGTGGCGTAATACGAGATACAACGGAGCTGATATTGATAACGCTACCGCCATCATCAAGGTGTTTGGCGGCGGCCTGGGTCGTCAGTAAAGTGCCAAGCACATTGACATTAAAGAGACGATGGAAATGGTCTTCGGTGATCTCGTCGATCGAAGCAAATTCGTAAACCCCGGAATTATTGACGAGAATATCCAAGCGCCCGAATTGACTGATCGCCGCATCCACGATGGCCTGCGCATCGGATTTAAGAGAAACATCTCCCTGAACAGCGATGGCCTGACCGCCATTGCTGGCAATGGCTGAGACGACGGCGTCCGCTCCGGACTTGCTTGAGGCGTAATTGACGACGACAGCGGCCCCCGCTTCGGCGAGTGCCTTGGCAATACCAGCCCCAATTCCTTTAGAGGCGCCGGTTACGATTGCAACTTTTCCGGAAAGTTTGCTCATGGATATGTGCCTGTCTGTATGGGCCAGAACGCACATGCGTACTTTATGCCCGGTTGATAGAGAGCAACGGATTTAAATGTGGAGTAATCGCTCCAACATAAGGCATATAATGTTTGGATCTCTGGTTTCAAGGATTTATGGAGCGATGACACCAAAAAAAGACCCAAGTGGGCGGCGAGGGCGGGGGCGCCCTCAATCCTTCGATCGCAAGGAAGCCTTGTGTGCTGCCATGCGCTTGTTTTGGGATCGCGGCTATGAGGGGACGAGCTTCGATGATCTGATTTCGGTCATGAAGATCAGTGCTTCCAGCTTTTACAATGCTTTCGGAAGCAAAGAGGCGCTGTATCACGAGGTGATTGAGACCTACATGAGTGTCGCTGGAGGTTGGTTTCTCGATATCCTCGGTGAAGATGCCGATACGCGAACTGTCTTTGAGGATTTAACGAGAGCAGCTGCCGTTGAATTTACACGCCCTAACCAGCCTGCAGGCTGCATGATCTCAGTCGCGGCAACGCAATGCTCCCCTAACCAGCACCGTTTGCGCGATCTTTTGGCTAGTCAGCGGACACAGGCAGAAGGCGCTATGGCTGCACGCTTGCAACAGGGATTGGAGGTAGGTGATTTGCCGATAGATACCGATATTGAGGCTTTGGCAGCGTTCTACGGTTCCCTCCTACGCGGCATGGCTGTCCAAGCTCGTGACGGAGCATCACAGGAGCGGCTGATGGAAATCGCGCGGTTTGGGATGAACGCATGGCCAAAGGCATGACCGAGACTTTAAATGCAATCTTGGCAAGCCTACTTACGAAAAAAGTTTTCCGTATTCATGACAAGCAAACCGTTACTTTTAAGAGGCTACATCGAACCAATTGATTGCGCACCCCATAGCACGAAAATATCCGAGTTGGCATAAGAAATATTATGCGACCTAGCGGTGGCTGCCCAATGCTACAAAAACAAGGCCATGTGCGTCATGGCGTTCGGCTTCACCGCCATCTATAACAAACAACCCATGCGGTGCCGCCGCGTGTGCTCAGGTATGGGATTATTTTTCCATAAAATGATGCGCGATCCCACTGAGGGTCCTGCGCCTTGCCTCCTGAGAATATAACGGTGCACCGATCAGGAGTTCATCAGGCCTGTACCGCTCTGCGAAAGAAGAGATATTTTTTGTGACGTCTTCTGCGGTTCCTACGAAGGTATAACGCAGTGTGCTGTCAAGGAGACGTTGTTCCTGACTATTCCAGGACACTGACCGAGGTGCAGGAAAAGTCGACGGACGTCCCTGACGCAGAGCAACGAAATGCTGCTGTAGAGATGTTGCCGCCTGCTGTGCTTCGGTCTGCGTCTCTCCGATCACTGCGTTGATGCCCAGCATAGCATAAGGTGATTGCAACCGCTCCGAAGGCTCAAACCGCTCACGGTACAGCGTCAGAGCCTCTTCCATCAGATCAGGAGCGAAATGGCTGGCGAATGCGAATGGCAGTCCCATGATGGCGGCCAGATGAGCGGAGAAGAGGGACGATCCCAGCAGCCAGACCGGTATAGTCAGCCCCGCGCCCGGAACGGCAAAGACTGCCTGACCCTGTTCCGGCTTTTCAAAATAACGCAGCAGTTCGAACACGTCCTGTGGGAAGCGGTCAGCGGAGGCCGGATCACGACGCAGTGCGCGCATTGTGGCCTGATCGGAGCCGGGCGCCCGTCCCAGCCCAAGATCGATCCGGCCCGGATAAAGGCTTTCCAGCGTGCCGAATGCCTCGGCAACAGCAAGTGGGGCATGGTTTGGCAGCATGATCCCGCCTGCCCCCACCCGGATGGTTTTCGTAGCGCCTGCGACATAGCCGATCACGACCGCAGTCGCAGCGGAGGCAATGCCCGCCATTGAGTGATGTTCAGCCAGCCAGAAACGCTTGAAGCCCAGACTTTCCGCATGCTGCGCAAGATCCGCACTCCGATGAAGCGCCTCGGTAGCCGAACTACCTTCGGTGATGAACGCGAGATCGAGAATTGAAAGTGGAATCATGTTGCAACATCCTGTCACCAGTTTGCCCATACAGGTGGGGTGAACTGTGGGATGTGCCAAGCAGAAAGGGCGAACCTTCCAAAACTCGGGGGACGTCCTGCTCCAACCTCAGAAAGGAATACTGTTCCTACAGGATACGGTCTGTAGAAAAATTAACGATATCTCTCATGAGCCGGCGGTAGCCGGCCTCAGCACCGCAGGATATGCATCAGCTTGATAGGTTTTTTTCTTTAGAGCTACGTTTTAGAAAATAGATTTTTGATGAGGTTCGAGCCATAAATGCTCGGCTGAGACCAGTTTAGGACCATTATGACGACTTACGCTGCGGGAAATATCCGAACACGTTGGGCTACGAGCAGCGATCTCCCTGCGCTGAAAAATCTCATCAACAGATCTATCGACGCATTACAGGTAGGATTTCTCACTCCTGAGCAAATCATCGCCAGTCACGCCGTCATGGGTCTGGATACCCAGTTGGTTGAAGACGGATCCTATCTCATAGCCGAACATGACGGGGTTTTAGCGGGATGCGGAGGATGGAGTAAGCGCGCAACACTTTACGGAGGTGATCACAGCAGCGATCTTCGTGATCCTATTCTACTCAATCCGGAACGAGACCCTGCGAGGATCAGGGCAATGTACACCGATCCCGCGTTCACGCGAAAAGGGATCGGCAGTCTTATTTTGAAGCAGTGCGAACAAGCTGCAGCAGATCATGGTTTCAGAACTGCTGAGCTTATGGCCACTCTCAGTGGAGAACCTCTCTACATCGCCTCCGGTTATTACCCTTTAGAAAGAGTTGAAGCCACAGGGGATGGAGTGAACGTTCCACTGATACGAATGCAAAAAAAATTAAAGCTTTAGTCTTAGCTGGCAGGTCTGTACAAATTTTCCAAAAAATAGACCCCTCCCCACCCTTATGTCCGTTAATTTACTTTATCGGACATAGGGGGTGGGGCCCAAGAAAGACCCGAAAAGGCCTTTTCGAGGCGTGTTCCAGGGGCGCTCATCCAAGAACAACGTCTGCTTCCAGAAAGACAGCCTGATCGTCTCTGGCCCTCTTCGCGATTGCCGTTTCAACTTACGCAGGTCTGTAACCATTCTGAGGCTCGCGGCTGACTTGGGGGGTAAGCGGAATGTCTGGTCTGAGCAGAAAAGTTGAGGAAGCCGACAGTCGTGATCTCCGTTTCCTCACACAGNGAGATCTTTCGCCTGCTGGTGCGCTACGAGCCGGACGGATTACCCGCCGGAGATGTCGCGCGGCATCTCAATGTCCCGCAGAACACCATCTCGGCCCATCTCGCCACCCTGGCCCGTTCCGGGCTGCTGACCTCGGAGCGTCATAGCCGGCTGATCGTCTATCGCGCCTGTCTTCCGCGCCTGCGGGACCTGATGATCTTCCTCGTCAGGGACTGCTGCGCGGGCAGTCCCGAACTCTGCGCGCCTCTAGTCGCGACCCTGTCCTCCTGCTGTCCCTCCCC
>NZ_JAERLY010000020.1 GCF_018256155.1 Gluconobacter sp. Dm-62 | reverse complement strand
CCGGGGTGGGACGCAGGCTCTGCCGGCCATTCTGGGCATGGCGGCGGCGTTTGATTCGGCGCGTGTGCAGGACTGGGCGCCGGTGCAGCGTCTGCGGGATCGGGTTGAAGCGGTCGCCAAGGGGATTGGTGCACGGGTGGCGGGCGAAAACGTCGCGCGGTTGCCGAATACGAGCTGCCTGATTCTGGACGGGGTTGCCGCGCAGGTGCAGCTCATGACGCTGGATCTGGCGGGGTTCTGCGTCTCGGCAGGATCGGCCTGTTCGTCGGGGAAGGTGTCGTCTTCGCATGTGTTGCGGGCTATGGGGGAGACGGAGGGGGCTGCGCAGGCTATCCGTGTTTCGCTGCCTTGGAACGTGCAGGAGGATCAGGTCGAGGCGTTCTGTGAGGCCTATGAAATCATGGCACGGCGTTTGCGGAAATGACCGGGCTACGGGAGCAGCGGGCATGATCTACCTCGATTATTTCTCGACGACGCCATGTGATCCCAGGGTCATTGAGGCCATGCTGCCCTGGTTTGGAGCGGATTTCGGAAATCCGCACAGTTCGCATGGGCCAGGGCAGAAAGCCGCCGCCGCCGTCGAGCGCGCGCGTGAGAGCGTGGCGCGGCTTCTGGGGGCGGAGGCACGGGAGAT
The DNA here is from genome assembly GCF_018256155.1 of Gluconobacter sp. Dm-62. Lineage (GTDB taxonomy): Bacteria > Pseudomonadota > Alphaproteobacteria > Acetobacterales > Acetobacteraceae > Gluconobacter. The sequence goes on along the minus strand of NZ_JAERLY010000020.1, from coordinate 34,618 downwards.
CGTGTTCACGTCCGGCGCGACGGAGGCGAACAACCTCGCCATCAAGGGGGCTGCGCGCCATCTGGCGCGGCTAGGGGATCTGCGGCGGCGGATCATCACGGTCGCAACCGAGCATAAATGCGTTCTGGAATCGGTGCGCAGTCTGGGCGCGGAGGGGTTTGAACCGGTCGTGCTCGGCGTGGATGCTGACGGGCGGCTCGATCCTGAGGCCCTGCGGGAGGCGCTGAGAGTGCCGACGCTGCTGGTCAGCATTATGGCGGCGAATAACGAGACCGGCGTGTTGCAGGATATTCCCCAGCTTGCGGGGATTGTGAAAGGCGCGGGTGCGCTGATGCATGTCGATCTGGCGCAGATAGCTGGGAAAATGCCGGTCTCGCTGCGGGATGTGGATCTGGCGTCCGTCTCTGCTCACAAGATGTATGGTCCAAAAGGGATTGGGGCGCTTTATGTCCGCAGAAAGCCGCGTGTCCGGCTGGAACCGCTGTTTTCCGGGGGAGGGCAGGAGCGCGGGTTTCGGTCGGGAACGCTGCCGACGCCTCTGGTCGTCGGGTTCGGGGTGGCTGCGGATCTGGCTGAAGCGAGCATGGGCGATGAGGCTGCACGGCTGGTTTTCCTGCGCGATGATTTGTGGTCGCAGCTCCGGGAGGGCCTGCCGGGTATCGCTTTGAACGGGGGCGGCGCGCCGCGGTTGGCGGGGGCGCTGAATGTCTGTCTGCCTGAAGGGATGCGGGCGCTGGACGTTCTGCAGGCCTGTCCGGATGTTGCTGTTTCGACCGGATCGGCCTGTACGGCAGCAGAGATTGCACCGTCCTATGTCTTGACGGCGATGGGACTTTCTGCGGAGAAGGCGTCGCAATGCTTGCGCCTGTCGGTCGGACGCTTTACCTCCAAGGCCGATATTGACCGTGCGGCCTCTCTTCTGATCGCAGCCGCCCGGGCGTGCCACCCCAACTGAAACCGGAAAAAGCGGACACACTATGCCCAAGATGACCTTTATCGAGCGTGATGGAACCCGTCGTGACGTTGACGCGCCTGTCGGCCTGTCGGTGCTGGAAATCGCACACAAGCACGACATCGATCTGGAAGGCGCCTGCGAAGGCTCTCTGGCCTGCGCGACGTGCCATGTGGTTGTCGATCCGGACTGGGCTGCCAAGCTGAGCTCGCCTACGGATGACGAGGAAGACATGCTGGATCTGGCGTTCGGTCTGGAAAAGACGTCCCGCCTAGGCTGCCAGATCGTCATGACGGACGCGCTTGATGGCCTGACCGTCCGTCTGCCGAAAGCGGGCTGAACACCATGCGGATCCTCGTTGCCATGTCGGGAGGCGTGGACAGTTCCGTAGTGGCCGCGCTGCTCAAACGGCAGGGCCACGAGGTGATTGGCGCGACCCTCCAGCTTTACGACCACGGACAGGCTGCCAAGCCCGGCGCGTGCTGTGCGGGGCGTGACATCATGGATGCACGCGCCGTGGCCGACCGTCTGGGTTTTCCGCACTACGTCATTGATGCGGAAACGCGTTTCCGTGACAGTGTGGTCGAGAGCTTTGCGGATGCCTATGCGCGTGGTGAGACGCCTGTCCCCTGCGTGGCCTGCAATCAGGGCGTGAAGTTCACGGATCTTCTGGGTATGGCGCGGGATCTGGGCTGCGAGGCCATGGCCACCGGGCATTATGTGCGCCGTGTTGAAGGGGCGGATGGGGCGGAAATGCATCGTCCCGTCGATGCGGAACGGGACCAGACCTGGTTCCTGTTCGCTACGACCAAAGACCAGCTCGACTATTTGCGCTTTCCGCTGGGCGAAATGCCGGACAAGGCTCATGTCCGTGCGCTGGCCGAAGAGCTGGGGCTGTCCATTGCCGCCAAGCCTGACAGTCAGGACATCTGCTTCGTACCCACCGGCTCCTATGCCGAACTGGTCGAGAAGCTGCGCCCTGAAGTGCGGGGCGAAGGCGAGATTGTAGACGAGGCCGGGCAGGTTCTGGGGCGTCACGAGGGCGTGGTGCGCTATACGGTCGGGCAGAGCAAGCGTCTGGGCGACATCCACACCGCAACGGGCGAGCGCCAGATGGTGACGCGCATTGACGTGCCGAAGCGCCGCATCGTGGTCGGGCCGCGCGTGCAGCTTTCGGAAGCCGACAGCCGCCGGACCGTGCGTCTGCGTGACATGAACTGGCTGATTGATGCCCCCGCTGAGGGCGTGCGCTGTGGCGTGCAGATCCGCGCGCGGGAACGGCTGCGCGAGGCGGTCGTGAAGCCGCTGGAAGATGGTGGCGCGCTTGTGGAACTGACGGAAGCGGCGATGCCCGCGCCCGGTCAGGCCTGTGTGCTGTATGATGGAAGCCGCGTTCTGGGTGGTGGCTTCATTACTGCGGGAGACGCCTGATGGCGGGTGTGCTGCTTCTGGGGTCGCGTCGGTATTCGTCCTGGTCTTTGCGGGGCTGGCTGGCGGTGCGTCTGGCCGGGCTGGATGTGACGGAAGAGGTCATCCCGCTCAAGGGTGGGGGCCAGACGACCGCAATCCATGCGCGCTCGCCCAACCGGATGGTGCCGTATCTGAAGCATGACGGCGCGGATGTCTGGGAAAGTCTGGCGATCTGTGAGTACTGCGCGGAAATCGCACCGTCTCTGTGGCCCGAGGACCGGATCGTGCGTGCCCATGCCCGCAGCATCAGCGCGCAGATGCATGCCGGTTTCCGCCCGATCCGCCAGAACTGCTCCATGGACGTGGAGCGCGTCCCAGCGCCCCTGCCGGAGATCAGCGAGGAACTGGCTGCCGATGTGGCGCTGCTGAGCCGTACGCTCAAGGGCGCGCTTCTATGTTCGGGCCAGCCCACACCGTTTCTGTTCGGGGAGCGTATGACTGTGGCGGACTGCATGTATGCGCCGATCGCCATCCGGATCCATATCTTTGAGCTGAATGTTGATCCCGTTGTGAAGACATGGGTGCAGACGATGCTCGATCATCCGTTGATGCAGGAATGGTATGCACTGGCGGATGCTGAACCGGCAGAGTGGCGCCTGACGTACTGAGGCCTAGTGGTGAACAAAGCCCATACCGGTCTGTAGGGCGGTTCTGAAGACTTCGCCCCAGATGTTGCCGTTGCCTCCCATGCCGCCACCCTGATGGCCGCGGATGTTGTAGCCGGTATCGTCGTCATTGGCCGCAGCGGCCATGTCGGCAGGCGAAGAGCGTGAGGCGCAGCCTGAGAGCAGGATGAAAACGGCCACGGCACAGGTTCTTTTCACGGGGCCTGATTCCTCCTGTTTCTCTTCCGGAAAGAATGCGTCGGTCCATGATGACTGTCATGTCAGGAACCGTAAGGAAGCGTAAGCGTGCCCGCTGTGGGACGGAAACCTATTCCGGTCTGTAACGCTCTATGTCTGCAACGGACATGGGACTTCAGGAATGGGCGCAGCGGATAGCAGGGAAGCGGATGCGAAGTCGCAGGCGCGCAAGGCGGGTCTGCGCTACGTGGATCGCTCCATGCCGGGGGTGACGCGTCGGCGGGTCGGTCGGGGCTTTGCGTTCTACGCGCCTGATGGCAGCCATATCGTGGATGCGGATGTCATTGCCCGGATCCGCCGGCTCGCCATTCCTCCCGCCTATCGGAATGTCTGGATCTGTCCGGATCCGAAGGGGCATCTTCAGGCTGTAGGCGAAGATGCGCGTGGACGGCTGCAATACCGCTATCATCCGCAGTGGCAGGGGATCCGGGACGAAGGCAAGTTCGGGCATATGCTGGTGTTCGGCGAAAAACTGCCTCTGCTGCGGGAGCGCGTGGATCAGGATCTGCGCAAGCGCGGGCTGGAACGGGAGCGCGTTCTGGCCGCCATCGTGCGGCTTATGGAACGCACCATGGCCCGGATTGGCAATGATCGTTATGCGAAGGAAAACCGCAGCTACGGCCTGACGACCCTGCGGCACAAGCATGCAAAAGTAGAGGGGCGGCATCTCACACTCGATTTTCGCGCCAAGCACGGGATCGAACAGCATCTGGAACTCGATGACCCGCGCCTTGCCCGGATCATCAGCCGCCTTGAAGATCTGCCGGGCCAGCGTCTGTTCCAGTATGTGGATGCGGATGGGACGCGTCATGACATCCATTCACAGGATGTGAACGCCTATCTTCAGGACATCACGGGCACGGACATTACCGCCAAGGACTTCCGCACCTGGGCGGCCACGCAGCTTGCGGCCGTGACGCTCTGTGCGTTCAGCCAGTACGACACGAAAGCCAGAGCGAAGAAGCAGCTTGTGGCCGCCGTCAAATCGGTAGCCGCCAAGCTCGGCAATACGCCGGCGGTCTGCAAACGCAGCTACATCAACCCCTGTGTGTTGGACGGATATCTAGATGGCAGTCTGCGCGAGGCGTTCAAAAGCCGGGCGCAGGAGGTTCTGGAGCATGAAGGCTATGGTCTGACGGCAGAGGAAGCAGCTGTTGCGGGGTTTCTTGCCAGCCGCTTGCCCGACCTCAAATCCGGCCCGTCATCCTGATGCCACTGACATATTCACAAGAGGAGTCCTGACGTGTTTCAACCTGATCGCCGTTCCGTTCTTCGTGGCGCCGCTGCTGCTTTCCTGACCGGGGCTGTAGCGCGGGCTGCAACGCGTGAGCCGCATCCGGCGGACGTCATGACGCAGCCGGTCCGCGATTTTGGTCCACATGCTCCACCTGCTTTCGTGCCGGACCCGGATATCCTCTCGCTTGATCCATCTTTCGGTGATCTGGTTTTCAAGAACGGCAATATCGAACGCGTCTGGACCGGCGGAGGCTGGCTGGAAGGGCCGACCTGGGTCAGCGAAGGCCGGTTCCTGCTCCTGTCCGATACGGTCCGAAGCACGCAGTACCGCTTCCTGCCGGACGAGAACCTGATGACGACCTATCGGAAGGAAAGCTTTAACAGCAACGGCAATACCGTTGACCCACAGGGGCGTATCCTGACCTGCGAGCATGGTCTGCGTCGCGTCATCCGCTGGGAGCAGGACGGAACCTGCACCGTGCTGGCGGACCGCTTTGAGGGGCAGGGGCTGAACTCCCCGAACGACATCATTGTCAACCCAGCCGATGGGAGCATCCTGTTCACTGATCCGGCCTATGGGGACTGTCTGGCGGAAGGACATCCGGACGCGCCGGGAGGTCATGCCAACCGGGAAGGGAAGCTGCGCTGGAATATCGGCACGGAAGCCACCACGCAGTTCGGAACTGCAAAGCGGCAGGCTGACCATACATTCCGCATTGATGGACAGAGTGGCAGGCTTGAGGCCGTGCTGAGTGAGGCGCAGGTGCCGGGGCCGAACGGGCTTTGTCTCTCGCCGGACTTCAAAACGCTTTACGTGATTTCCACGGCGCCCGATCCCGGCCTGACCGGCCCGGCTGGTGACCGGAAAATCCGGGCGTTCGATATGGTCAACGGTCGCCCGCAAAACGGTCGGGTATTATGCGATATGACTCTGGAAGGGCAGCAGCTCGTGCCGGATGGCATGAAGGCGGATGTGTTTGGCAATCTGTGGTGCGGGGCGTCGGGTCCATACGGGCTGTGCGGCGTGTTCTGCTACAGCCCTGCCGGAAAACTGCTGGGGCGCATCCGGTTGCCGCATGGAGTGTCGAACCTGACATTCGGCGGCCTCAAGCGGAATGAGCTCTATATGTGCGCGGCAGGGACACTGTATCGCGTCATGCTGAACACGCAGGGCGCTGCATTGTGCTGAGTGTTCAGCGCTGAAGAATGGGTCATGGTGGTTTTCGGAAGAAACTTCGCATACCGCTGCGCTGTTAAGCATGCTGGATCTGTTCGCAGCTGGCTTGCCATGCCGTAAGCCGTGGCCGGGGCGAAGATCGGCGAGGGAATTGCAGTCATGAACTCTCTGGGGCTCTTTGCTCTGCTTCTGACTGTTGCGACGCTGCTCGGAATCATCAATTACCGGACCCTGAAACTCCCGCTGACCATCGGGATCCTGCTGATCTCGATGCTGATTTCCCTGATCGTCATGATCTTGAACCCCCTGTTTCCGGGCTACGACCTGCAACAGGTTCCGCAGTCATTACTGGGAACAATCAACCTGCCGCGGACCCTGCTGGACGGGGCACTGTCTTTCCTGCTGTTTGCCGGCGCAATGCAGGTGGATCTGGGTCTGCTGGTGTCGCGCGGGAAATCGGTGGCCGCACTCGCCATTCTGGGAACATCTCTGGCCGTGGGGCTGCTGGCTGTTCCCGCGTGGCTTATCTTTCCCGTGTTCGGGCTTGCTGTGCCTTTCAGCTGGTGTGTGCTGCTTGGCGCCATGCTCGCGCCGACCGATCCGGTTTCGGTCGTGGGCATGTTGCGGCGTCTGGGATTGCCACCAGCACTACAGGCCACGTTTGCGGGCGAGAGCCTGTTCAATGATGGCGTGGGGGTCGTCATTTTCGGGACCATGATCGGTCTTGCGACCGGGGAAACGAGTTCTGTCTCGATCGGCGATTTCGTGCTGCGGTTTCTGGAAGAGGCTGTGGGTGGTGGTCTTCTGGGCGCATTCACGGGGTGGCTGGCGCTGCTTCTGCTTCGGGGCGTGGAGGACACACAGATCGATCTTCTGGGCTCTCTGGCGCTGGCGACCGGAACCTACAGCCTTGCGAACGGGCTTCACATGTCCGGGCCGATTGCCGTTGTGGTGGCGGGGATGAGTCTTGCAGGCAAGGCAGGTCATCGGGCGATCACGCAGAAATCCCGCGAGGAAATGGTCGTCTTCTGGAATCTGATCGACGAAATCCTCAATGCGCTGCTGTTTCTGCTGATCGGGTTCGAACTGCTGGAAATCAGGCCACATCTGGCGCCGTTTCTGACAATGCTGGTGATCATCCCGCTGTCGGTTCTGGTGCGGGGGGCGAGTGTTTTCCTGTCCACCATGCCGGTCCATCTGCAGCCGGGCGAGCGCGGGCGAGCACTGGGCGTGCTCACCTGGGGCGGATTGCGGGGCGGAATTTCCGTTGCGCTGGCTCTTGGCCTACCCGCAGGGGAACTGCGCGATACGCTGCTGCCGGTGTGTTACGGGGTCGTGGTGTTCACGATTATCGTGCAGGGGCTGACGATGGGGCGCGTGGTACGCTGGCTGTATCCCGAAACGGTTCCGCCGACCTGAAACCCAACCTCCGCAAAAGGTGTTCGCCAGGGTCTGTGGGTTCCGTCCGGGCGCTGTGATAGTTTCGGAAAACAGAGAGTTCTGTTGGAGTATGTTGCAGATGATACGTTTGAAGCATTTCACGGGTTTCACGATGGCGACGTTTGTTGGGGCAGCACTTGTTATGCCGCATCTGGCATCCGCCACGCCGCTTCCGGGTCAGACGGCCTGCTGGCAGTCGAATGAGGGCGAAGATCCGCGCCCGGAAGTCAGCTGCCAGAGCCTGTCCCCCGATTTCCTGCGCAAGCTGGAGCACGCGACGCCGACCCAGGTCAGCAAGCTGTTTGCCGTACCGGGCAAGGACGGAAAGCCGACCTATTTTGAGGGCGTGGGGAAAGTCCCGGGCTTTCGCAACGGCTATGTCGATCTAGTCTATGGCAAAGGGCACGTGACGAGTGTGAGCGCCGTGACGACCGAGTTCCAGAGCAACGGCATGGCAGGTCCGGAAATGGATTTCCGCTGGGATTCCGTAAAGGGTGAATGTTCGGACTTTCCCGGCTCGACCCATCGCTGCAATGCCGTCGAATAAGTCCTGACGTCAGGAACAAAGCCTTCCCGCTCAGGGTGTTGCGGGAAGGGTTTCCAGGCGAACCGGGGGCAGGACATGAAGGGTTGTCTTGCCGAAATAATGCATGGCGGACTGAACGTCCCACCCGCTTCCGCCTGCATGATAGGTCCCCGACTCCCAATGCCAGTAATAGAATGCAGGCGAGGCTGTGCCTTGCGAGTAGGTCATGTCTGGCCCCGCCGACAGACCCGATGCCCAGATGCGATGATGGGCGGTTTCTTCCAGCGGCAGCCCCGCGAGCGCCAGGGACAGGTCTGACAGGCGCCAGCGCATTGTCCATCCGGTGAAAAGCAGTAAGCCCGCTAATGCGCAAATCTGCAGGGTCGTCGCTCTCTGTCTGTCGCCAGTAGCTGACTTAAGTGCTTTCGATAAAACCGTGCTCAGGCCAGCGGAAAGCAGCAGAATGAGCAGGATGGACAGGTCCAGCCGAAATGTTTCATGACGCTGGCAACATAGAAAACCGAATGCATAAAACGCGGCGGCAACTGTCAGATACATCGTGCCTGCAAGTGCAACCGCGGGCACGATGAGCGTGCGCAGGGGCGGACGAATACCGCACGTCATGAATAATGTGGTGAATGCGCCGGTCAGCACGGCTTTCAGGATCAGTCCGCTGGCAATGGCGGCTCCGGTAAACAGGCTGCCCGAACTCATTTCATTCGGCTGAAGGGCGATTAGGGTGTTCAGGAATGGCCCGGGAGCTGCGGCAAGGCTGGCTTTGATATGGCCGTGCGTCGGCGTAAATGGAAAGCCGCTCCCGCCCATCCGGTGATTGAAGATCATCGCTGCCGCAACGCAGAACCCGATACCTGTCGGCAGGGCCAGCCATTTGGCCTCTCTTAGTGGGACAGCTGGACGTTCAGACAGGATTTCAATCCCACGCATTCCCAGCCAGAGCATTCCGAAAAAGACCCCGGCTTCGCTCGATGTCAGAGCCAGGGTCAGCAACAGGGCCTCCGCCCGGGCAGAGAGGCTCTCGCTAATCCGCAACAGGATCAGTCCGCACGCAGCCGCAAGAACGGGAAGATGGGCGACGGTTCCCATCGGCCAGTAGAACAGATCGGCGGAGGGGTGGCCGAGCATGAAAATGGCCGCGATGGACACCGCAATCAGCAGGCGCGCTGGAAAGGGAGCATGGCTTCTGCGCAGGAACGGCACAAACGCCACCCCGGCACTGAACAGCCATGTGAGCGCCAGAAAGATCCATGCCAATGGCCTGTGTACTGCGTTGACGACGGTCCCGTAGGCAAAAACAGCAATTTCCGAAAAAGGCCGGGGGCTCCAGTGCAGTAGCCTGTCTGACAGGAACGACAGACCATGCTCACGGATATTGGCAAAGTAGTCGTATTCATCGCCCTGCCAGACCGCGGCGGGGAGAATGGCAGCCTGCAAGGCGATGACCAAGACCATGACGCACAGCACAAAGCCGTAAGCTGTTGCCATGATGTCCGGACCATCAGAACGCGGGACCGATGGAAGAGGAAATTTCATGGGAGCTCACTTGCAGGCGTGGCAGTGTTCCGGCGCAATACTGCGCAGATAGGCTGCAAATTCGCGGAAAACCGGTGCCCGGGGGTCGGATGCGCGCCAGGTCAGGCCGATCGTCCGACGGGCTTCGGGTTCGGGCAGTTTGCGGACGGTAATGAGGTCTTCAAAGTCCACCCGGTTGCGCAGCGCAAGCTGGGGAATGAGGGAGAAACCCTCGCCAGCACCAATCATGTACCACAGCATTTCGAGGCTGGTGGCCAGACGCTGTTCCCCCTGGCGCGGAACGGTCGGGCAAATGGACAGCGCCTGGTCGCGCAGGCAGTGGCCGTCTTCAAGCAGGAGCAGGTCCGGGCGGCCGAGCTGGCTGAGGGACAGCTTCGGTTTCTGGGCCAGTTCATGCGTGCTCGGGAACACGGCAAGGAAGGATTCTTCGAAAAGCGGTGCGCTTTCCAGAGCATCCGATGGCGCGGGCAGGGCCATCAGGGCCACGTCCAGTTCGCTGTTGCGCAGGGCATGGACCAGCGTGTCCGTCATGCTTTCGCGCAGACGCAGGCTGAGGGAGGGGTAATGTTCCCGCAGGCGCGGCAGAAGCCCCGGAATGTAATAGGGGCCGAGCGTGGGGATGACGCCGAGCCGCAGCGCGCCTTCCATCGGTCCGGTCTGGGCACGGGCGACTTCGAGCAGGTTGCGGGCTGCTGCGAGCACCTCCCGGCCGAGCGCAAGCAGGCGTTCGCCATCGGGCGTCGGGGCGACATGGCGCCGCGAACGCTCGAAAAGCGTGACGTCCAGAAGCTGTTCAAGTTTGCGGACCTGTTCGGACAGACCGGCCTGACTGACGCCGCAGCGCTCTGCCGCGCGGGAGAAGTTGCGCAGGTCATCGACCGCGACCACATATTCGATATCGCGCAGGGAGAGACCGGAAAGGGGAACATAGCTCATGTTCCGATAGATATGACCGAATACCCCAATGGGGAAGTGCGGTTCTGCCTGTTATAAGAAAATAGCAACGGCCTGCGGGAAAGAAGCGATGTATCCTGATCGGGAGTCTTGATATCTTCATCTCGTCAGTTCGGTTTTGACGATCAGTCATATTGACAGGAACTGTTTCCTGTCCCTCTCTTTGTGTGGGACACAGAGTCCGCAACACAACACCAACCCAAGGTCAGGAGACAGTCTGATGGTTCGCATCAACTCCCCGCTGAAGCCCTTCTCTACCGATGCTTTCCGCAACGGTGAGTTCCTCACGGTCACGGACTCCGACGTTCGCGGCAAGTGGTCCGTTTTCTTCTTCTATCCGGCCGACTTCACGTTCGTCTGCCCGACGGAACTCGAAGACCTCGCCGACAACCAGGCCGCTTTCGACAAGCTAGGCGTGGAAATCTATTCCGTCTCCACGGACAAGCATTTCACGCACAAGGCCTGGCACGATACCTCGCCGGCTATTGGCAAGATCAAGTACACGATGCTGAGTGACCCGACGGGCGCGATTGCACGCAACTTTGATGTGCTGATCGAAGAAGCCGGTCTGGCCGATCGCGGTACGTTCCTGATCGATCCGGAAGGCAAGATCCAGTACATCGAGATCACCGCCGGTGGCGTAGGCCGCAGCGCAACTGAACTGCTGGAGAAGATCCAGGCTGCACAGTATGTCGCAAGCCATCCGGGTGAAGTCTGCCCGGCCAAGTGGAAAGAAGGCGGCGAGACGCTGAAGCCGTCCCTCGACCTCGTTGGCAAGATCTGATCCTTCCCGGATCTGATAATGGTGGGACCTCCGGGTTCCACCGGCCTCCACCTCCTTAGGGGGGTGGCTGAGCCGGACAGTCTTCCGGTTCCAAATTTCCAAGTCCCGAAATCCGGAGAGAAAAGATGCTTCAGGACGACCTGAAAACCCAGATGCGCGCCTATATGGAGTACCTGCGTGATGCGGTCGTGCTTGAGGCGACCCTTGGCGCGGATGACCGCTCTGCTGAAGTGCGCAGTCTGCTGGAAGATATTGCCAGCTTATCCCCCAAGGTGACGTTTTCGGACAAGGGGCAGGGCTCCCGCAAGCCGTCCTTCGTAATCCGCCGTCCGGATACGGATGTTCAGGTCTGCTTTGCGGGCCTGCCGATGGGGCATGAGTTTACGTCCCTGGTGCTGGCGCTGCTTCAGGTCAGCGGCCACCCGCCGAAGATCGAGGCGGATGTGGTTGAGCAGATCCGTGCGCTGGACGGGGACTTCCATTTCGAGACGTATTTCTCCCAGTCCTGCCAGAACTGCCCGGACGTGGTGCAGGCGCTCAACGCGATGAGTGTGCTGAACCCGAAGATCCATCATACCGCCATTGATGGCGCGGATTTTCAGGATGAGGTGGAACGCCTCGGCATTCGTTCGGTCCCGCAGGTCTATCTGAATGGTGAGAATTTTGCGTCGGGCCGGATGGAAGTGGCGGATATTCTCGCCAAGCTGGATACTGCTTCTGTTGCCCGTTCGGCGGAAAAGCTGAACGACACAGCGCCGTTTGACGTGCTGGTGCTTGGCGCCGGGCCTGCGGGCGATGCCGCGGCGATCTATTCCGCCCGTAAGGGCCTGCGGACGGGGCTTGTGGCGGAGCGGTTTGGCGGTCAGGTCATGGACACGGCCGGGATCGAGAACTTCATTTCCGTGCAGGAAACGGAAGGGCCGAAGCTCTCGGCAGCCCTTGAGGCCCATGTGCGTCAGTATGACGTGCAGATCATTGCCTCGCAGTTGGCAGCCAAGCTGATCCCGGCTGAGGAAGTCGGTGGTCTGCACCAGATTGTTCTGGAAAGCGGCGCGACCCTGCGGTCAAAGACGGTCATCATCGCGACCGGTGCGCGCTGGCGGCATCTGGGCGTGCCGGGCGAAGACGAGTATCGCACCAAGGGCGTGGCCTACTGCCCGCATTGCGATGGCCCGTTTTACAAGGGGCGTCCGGTTGTGGTGGCTGGCGGCGGCAATAGCGGTGTGGAAGCGGCGATCGACCTTGCGGGGATCGTGTCGCACGTCACCCTGCTTCAGCGCGGCGCGCATCTGAAGGCGGACAAGGTGCTTCAGGACAAGCTGTTGAGCCTGTCGAATGTCACGGTCCTGACCAATGCCCTGACCACGAAGATCGAGGGTGACGGCAAGGAAGTGACCGGCCTGACCTATAGCGACGGCGACGGCGGGTTGCATCAGGTCAAGACGGATGGCGTGTTCATTCAGATCGGCCTTCTGCCCAATTCGGAGTGGCTGAAAGGGTCTCTGAAACTCAGCCCGTATGGCGAGATCGTCATTAACGATCATTGTGCCACATCCGTCCCTGGCGTGTTTGCCGCAGGGGACGTGACGACCGTGCCTTACAAGCAGATCGTCATCGCGATGGGCGAGGGGGCGAAGGCGTCTCTGTCAGCGTTCGATTATCTGATCCGTCTGCCGGTTCCGGCAAAGGACGCCTGAGGAAAGGGGGATTGGGGATTTTCAGGAGCGGGTGTAGGTTTCGGTCATGCATCCTTATCTGATCCCTCTTCTGACCTTTGCCGCGGCCGCCGCGGTCTTTACGATCACGCCGGGCCTCGATACGGCCATGACGCTGCGAACCGCAACGACGTCCGGCTGGAAGGCCGGTCTGGCGGCGGTTGTGGGGATCTGTCTGGGGCTGGGGATCTGGGGGCTTGCGGCGGCATTTGGCCTCACGGCTCTGCTGGCGGCGTCCGAAACGGCGTTTACCATCGTCAAATGGGCTGGCGCGCTTTATCTCGCCTGGCTCGGGATCGGGCTGATCCTGCATCCCCGCGCCTCTCTTGGGACCGCGGAGGCAGCGCCGGTGCATGACGACGCCCGTGCGGCCTTCCGCCGTGGACTGCTGACCAATCTGCTCAATCCCAAGGTCGGCATTTTCTACATGACGTTCATGCCGCAGTTCATTCCGCCGCATGTGAATGTGAAAGAATTCTCGCTGCTGCTGACGGCTATTCAGGCCGTGCTGTCCTTCTCATGGCTGGCACTGCTTGTCGCCATGACCGTACCGCTCGGGCGGTTCCTGTCGAGCACGACGGTTGTGCGGCGCATGGACAGGCTGACGGGCAGTATCTTTCTGGCGTTCAGTCTCAAGCTGGCCCTCAGCCGCCGGGCCTGAGCCTTAAACGAAAATGGCGGGGCCGAAGCCCCGCCATTTTTTTAGGCTGACGCCATTCCGCGAAGCACATAGGGCAGGATGCCCCCGTTGCGGTAGTACTCCGCCTCATCGACCGTATCGACACGGCACAGCAGCGGGACATCCTGTGTGCGGCCATCCTGACGGGTGACCGTCATGGTCAGGGTTGCGCGCGGCGTGAGGGTTTCGATGCCGTGGATGGCGATCGTCTCCGTTCCATCCAGACCCAGCGTCTTGCGTGTTGTGCCCGGCTCGAAGGTCAGGGGCAGCACACCCATGCCGACGAGATTGGAACGGTGGATGCGCTCGAAGCTTTCCGCAATAACGGCCTTGATGCCCAGCAGGCGCGTGCCCTTCGCAGCCCAGTCACGCGACGAGCCCATCCCGTATTCCTTGCCACCGAACACCACGAGCGGTACCGCATCCTGCGCATAGCGGTTGGCGGCATCATAGATGGACATTTTCGCACCATCCGGCTGATGCAGCGTGACACCGCCCTCGGTCCCCGGCGCCATCTCATTGCGGATGCGGATATTGGCAAAGGTGCCCCGGACCATGACGCGGTCATTGCCGCGACGTGAGCCGTAGGAATTGAAGTCCTTCACCGCGACCTGATGTTCCTGAAGATACACGCCCGCAGGCGAAGAGGCCGCAATCGCACCGGCCGGGGAGATATGGTCGGTCGTGATGTTGTCGCCCAGCAGTGCCAGAATGCGCGCGCCGGCGATGTCCTTTGTCGGCGCGGGTTCCGCAGTCAGCCCGTCGAAATAGGGCGGGTTCTGCACATAGGTCGAACCCGGCTGCCAGTCATAGGTCGCAGAAGTTCCGGCCGAGGCCAGAGCCTGCCACTCTTTCGTGCCTTCCGTGATGTGGCTGTAACGCTCGACGAACGCTTCGCGCGTAACGGCGGAGCCGACGAGTTCGGCGATCTCGTGGTTGCTGGGCCAGATATCGCGCAGATGGACCGGCGTGCCATCGGGTGCGTGTCCCAGAACGGCTGTCGTAATGTCCTCGCGCATTGTTCCCAGCAGCGCATAGGCGACGACGAGCGGCGGGCTTGCGAGATAATTGGCGCGGACGTTCGGCGAAATGCGGCCCTCGAAGTTCCGGTTGCCAGACAGGACAGACGTTGCGACCAGACCACTGCCTTCAATGGCGTCCACAAGTTCCTTCGCCAGCGGGCCGGAATTACCGATGCAGGTCGTGCAGCCATAGCCGACCGTCTCAAAACCCAGCGCGTCCAGATCGGCGCTCAGATTGGCGCGATCCAGATAGTCTGTCACGACCTGCGAGCCGGGTGCGAGGGACGTCTTGACCCAGGGCTTCGGCATCAGGCCGAGCGCTCTGGCCTTGCGCGCCACCAGTCCGGCCGCGACCAGAACGGCGGGGTTGGACGTGTTGGTGCAGGACGTGATGGCGGCGATGACGATGGAGCCATGCCCGATCGCATAATCCGTTCCAGCGACGGGGGCGGTCTTGTGGATGTCGGCTGGCTTGACGCCCAGCGCGTCCGTCAGGGCTTTTTCGAAAGCCGGGGTGGCGGCGGAGAGTTCGATCCGGTCCTGCGGGCGTTTGGGGCCGGAAATGCAGGGCGTGACCGTGCCCAGATCCAGCGTCAGAACGTCCGAAAAAACCGGCTCCGGCGTGGAGGCATCGCGGAACATGCCCTGCGCGCGCAGCCAGGCTTCGGTCAGTGCAATGCGGTGTTCGTCACGGCCGGTCTGGCGCAGATAATCGAGCGCCAGCGCATCCACGGGGAAGAAGCCGCAGGTCGCGCCATATTCCGGCGCCATGTTCGCAATGGTCGCACGGTCCGCGACCGGCAGATGATCCAGCGCCGGGCCAAAGAACTCCACGAACTTGCCGACCACGCCCTTGGCGCGCAGCATCTGCGTGACCGTCAGAACCAGATCGGTCGCGGTCGTGCCTTCGGGCAGACGCCCGTCCATCCGGAAGCCCACGACATCGGGAATGAGCATGGAAATCGGCTGTCCGAGCATGGCGGCTTCGGCTTCGATCCCGCCAACGCCCCAGCCCAGAACGCCCAGACCATTGACCATGGTCGTGTGGGAATCCGTACCATACAGCGTGTCGGGATAGGCGTAGGTGACGTCGTCGACCGTTCCCGTCCAGACCACCTGAGACAGATATTCCAGATTGACCTGATGGCAGATGCCTGCCCCCGGCGGGACGACGCGGAACTGGTCGAACGCTTCCTGACCCCAACGCAGGAACGCATAACGCTCGCCATTGCGCTCGAATTCCAGCGAGACATTCTGCTGGAGCGCGTCCTTGCGTCCGGCCACGTCCACCATCACGGAATGGTCGATCACCAGATCGACGGGCACGAGTGGATTGACCTTCTGCGGGTCACCGCCGAGCGAAACGATGCCGTCGCGCATGGCGGCCAGATCGACGACGGCCGGAACGCCGGTGAAGTCCTGCATCAGGATGCGCGCTGGCTTGAACGGGACTTCCTGCGTTGAGTGGGCGGCTTTCGTCCAGTCCACGATCGCCTGTGCGTCCTCGACGCGGTAGGTCGAGCCATCCGTAAAGCGCAGGACGTTTTCGAGCAGCACTTTCAGGCTGACGGGCAGGCGCGAGATGTCGCCCAGCTTTTCAGCCGCGACGGGCAGGGAGAAATAGCGATAGGAGCGGCCCTCGATCGAGAGGTCGCGCTGGCAGTCCAGAAGGTCGTGTCCAACCTGTTTCATGATGGGAATGTTCCTTGGAGGGCTGTCAGAATATTACTGAATGGCGCGCAGAAGGGCCTGTGTGACGTCCTGCGTGGTGGCCTTGCCGCCCAGATCGCGGGTGCGGAGGCCTTCGACCTGAAGGATCTGCTTCATGCCGCCGTCCAGACGCTGAGACAGGTCCTGCCGTCCGACATGGGCGAGCATCATGCTGCCCGCCATCATCAGTGCCAGCGGATTGGCGATGCCCTGCCCGGCGATGTCGGGTGCGGAGCCATGCACGGCCTCGAAGATGCCCATTTTTTCGCCGATATTCGCGCCCGGCGCCATGCCCAGCCCGCCTACGAGGCCCGCCGTCAGATCGGACAGGATATCGCCGAACAGATTGGTCGTGACGATGACGTCGTAATTTTCCGGACGGATCACAAGCTCCATCGCGCAGGCGTCAACGATGCGCTCTTCCAGCGCCACGCGGCCTTCATATTCGGCGGCGACCTTGCGGCCTTCATGCAGGAACAGGCCGCTGAGAATTTTCAGGATGTTCGCCTTGTGGACGAGCGTCACCTTCTTGCGGTTGTTCTTCACGGCGTATTCGAAGGCGAAGCGGACGATCCGGTTGCATTCGGCGCGGGTATTGAATCCGGCGCCATACGCCACGGCTTCCGGGTCTCCGTCCACGGCCATGTAATGCTCCATCGCGGCATACAGGCCTTCGATGTTCTCACGGATCACGACCAGATCGACGTTCTCATAGCGCCCGCCGGGGACGATCGTCTGGGTCGGGCGGACATTGGCGTACAGGTCGAAGGCCTGACGCAGTGTGACGTTGATAGAGCGGAAGCCCTTGCCGACGGGCGTGGTCAGGGGGCCTTTCAGAACGAGGCCGGTGCGGCGGATGCTGTCGAGCGTGACTTCGGGCAGGGCCGTGCCGTGCTGGTCGAACGCACCTACGCCTGCGCTCTGGTGATCCCAGAGAAAGGGCGCGCCGAGAGCGTCCATGACGGTCGTGACCGACTGCATGATTTCCGGGCCAATTCCGTCACCGGCGATGAGTGTGGCGGGAATGGTCTTGGTCATGGCGCGTTCCTGTCGGGTCAAGGGATGTGTCTGTGAAGCGGCGGACCTTAAAGAAGTTCCGTGTCTGAACCAATGTTTGCGGGAAGGTTTCATCATACCTTAAAGGTATGGAATGATCGAACTCAGACATCTCCATGCCGTCATCGCCATTGCCGAGGAACGCAACCTGACCCGCGCGGCAGAGCGCCTCGGGATCCAGCAGCCCCCGCTGACCCGGTTGCTCAAGGGTATGGAACAGGACCTTGGGGTGCAGCTCTTTGAACGTCACGCCCGTGGGATGCGTCTGACGTCGGCGGGGCGCAGCATGCTCAAGGGGGCGTATGATGTCATTGAACGTATGGATGAGACGGTCGAGGATGTGCGTCGGATTGTGCGGGGAGAAACCGGCGAACTGTCGATCGGGTTTACCAACTCCGCACTCTGTCATCCCAGTCTGCCTGATCTGCTTGGGCAGTTTCGCGAAACCTGGCCGGATGTGGGGCTCACGCTGACGGAGGGTAATTCCAGTCAGCTTCTGGGGGCGCTGCGGGAAGATACCGTGGATGTCGCTTTTGTCCGGACGTCCATTCCCTATGTGTCGGATGTGGTGGTCGAACTGATTGTGGAAGAGCCGATGGTGGTGGCGGTTCCCCGGACGCACAGGCTGGCAAAAGAGGCTCCGGCTGGGGGCCTGAAACTGGCGGAACTCGAGGACGAGGACTTCATCCTGTATCAGAGCCAGTACAATAATGGCCTGTACAAGACGATCGTCGATGCCTGTCTGGGTGCAGGCTTTACGCCCCGCATTCGCCAGAAAGGGCCGCAGCTTCTGGCTGCGCTGAACCTTGTGGCGGGAGGATTGGGGATATCCCTCGTGCCGCAGTCCATGCAGCAGCATCATGCCGGGCAGGTGGTCTATATTCCCCTGTCTTCCCGCACGGCCCTGACGGCGCCGCTTTATCTTGTGTTCCGCTCGGTCCGGATGACGGGGGCCAAGCTGTATTTCATTCATCAGGCACGCCGCATCCGGCAGGCCTATGGCGTGGTCGCGGCGGAGTGAGGGATCAGGAGTCCAGTGGCGTTGAAACGGTCGGGGTTTTCTGGCGGGAGTCGCTGATCCAGCTTTTGGTCAGCGTATAGGCAACGGACAGGATCAGCGGGCCGATGAAAATGCCGACCAGTCCCAGTCCCCCCAGCCCGCCAATGACGCCGAGCATGATGAGAATGAGCGGGATATCGGCCTGTTTGCGGATCAGGAAAGGGCGCAGGACGTTATCGATGACGATCGTGATGATGGTCACGACGAGCAGCAGCGCTGCGGGTGCGAGCCCCCGATCAAAATAGACCCAGATCACGGCCGGGATCAGCGTGAGGCCCGGCCCTGCCTGAAGCAGGCAGACCATGAAGGTGACGGCAGTCAGAATACTGACCCAGGGCGCGCCTGCGAGTTTCAGTCCGATACCGGCCACGGCGGATTCAACAACGGCTGTGACGGTTACGCCAAAGGCCACGCCGCGGATCGTATAGGCGGCAAGCTGAAGCATTTCCTTGCCGCGATTGCCGGCCAGAATGGTGACGAGCGTGTCCGCAACGGCGATCGCTGATTCCGCGCGCATGAGCAGTACGCCGAGAATGACCAGCGTGAGCACGAACTGAAGGGCCAGAATGCTGAAACTGCCCGCATAAGCCAGAAACGTGTGGATCAGGGTTTCCGGAGCGGGAATGACCTGCCGGACCATTTCGGGAAACTGCATATGCTGCACGCGGTCCCAGAAGGGCGCGATATGCGGGCCGACCAGCGGGAGGCGGGCGAGCCATTGTGGCTCATCGGGGATATGGAGTGTGGAAGACGAAGAGACCAGCGCGATGATATCGCCGAAATGGCTGGAGACCGTCGTGATGGCGAGCCAGAGCGGCAGGATGAAGACCAGCATCGCAATCAGGATGGTGAGGGAGACGGCCGCCCTGCGGCTGTTTCCGACGAAGGTCTGAAGCCGTCTCAGCATAGGCCACGTGGTGACTGCGATCGTGACAGCCCAGATTGTCGCGGGAAGAAACGGCTTGAGGATCCAGATGGCGCTGATGACGATGGCGCTCGCCAGGAGGGCGACCAGAACCGAGCGTGTACTGTCCTGGGAACCATTCTGAAAGAGGTCTGGCATCAAAAGTAGCTTTCCGGAAAAATGAAATCATCAGAATTGTTCTTATAATATATTCCCATTTTTGGCCGCGAATGAAGATGCAAACGCTCGATGTCAAAATCGGATATTTTCGTCATGCAGAGTGTTGATTGAAATCATTACTGCCTCACGTCGCGGGGAGAGGATCCTCAATACCACGAGAGAGCATTCGCTCGGCGGCTCCATTCCTTAAGTGGATGCGATCTGTTGTCTGAAATCAACCAGAAGAGCCGAACAAAGAATCTTCTTTTCTGGGTAGGGTATTGTGTTAACATGCGAGGAATTAGGATTAGTGCCAAAAAAAGAGAGATTTTACAGTGTCCCTGCAGAATAGTAAGGCAATATTCAACAACATAAGGCAGTGCAGGCCTGATCGAGTATATGGCACTAATGAATATAGAAACATAGGATTCTATAATAAAAACAGGACTTATATTTATAAGTCATATTGCGATCAAGAGGCCGAAAGATTCCTTTTAGAGAATTTTGGCGAATATATCGCATCTGTATATAATGGGATAAATATTCCCCAGGCAAAATCCGATTTCTTTCTTGTGGCCTCCTTATATTGCGAGGGAGGCATATCTGCAGATGTGTGCTCGACTTGCACGTCTTTGGTGGACCAACTGATTAAAGACCAAGGGAAGCTGCATCTTGTTCTGGAAAGCAATGAATTTCAAAAGAAATTCCTTTATGCGGCCCCAAAAAATCCTGTAGTAAAAAAATACCTTGAATTTCTCATTTCGAAATATGAAGAGTTTTCCTCAAGGGGAGAGCAGATCTATTACGATCTTTTTTCAAGTCAGAAGGTTTTTGACGGGTTTGTAAAGCAGGCTCTAGAAAATAACTTGTTGAATGGAGATGATTTCGTAGTCATCGATAGAGATGCCTATCGTGCGGTTATAGATAACGATCTCTCTGAAGAAGTATTGCTCGATTTTCCAGCAGGGAGCCGCAAAAAATATTCCGTAAGAGGTGTGGTTGACAGGGATTCTGATTTCTCTTCTGCTGGATTTGATAGAATCATAGGCGCCCGTGAAGGTGTCGTTCTGGACAAATCCTCCAATTATGAGATTTTGGGCGAGGACAAGCATCCTTCGATCACTATTGATTTGAGGGATACTATTGGAATTCCCAATCTGGAATTATACAATATCAATGATGTAACAATCAGCGGGCATGGGTGTGTGTGGAAGGGTGACACATTCCTGAAGCTTGAGTCCTATCTGTCCAACGTTTCTGAAGGTGAAATGGAGGCAGGTTTCTGGAAGTCTCCCAGCGAACTTCCTCCGGTTTCGTATGTGGAAGACGATGTAATTGTCGCCTTTGGCGCTGGTTATGGGTGCTATGGTCATTATCTGGTAGATGAAATCCCCCGCCTGGCTCTGGCTAAAACCTTGCTGGGCGCGGAATCGTTTGGCAGTAAAAAAATACTGGTTACATCAGATACCCCTGAATGGGGTGTAAACCTGCTCAAATTCTTCCTCGATATTGAAGAATCCAACATTATTAATTTCGACCATAAGTCTGAGTCTATAAATATCAAGTCTTCCATAATACCAAATTATGTTCACAAATCTTATAACTTTCATCCGTTCATGAAAGAGTTTTTCGGTTACGTTAAGAACGACAATCCTCAAAGGGTTCCACATAGAAGGATCTGTCTTTCAAGAAAGGCCTGGGAACCACAAAAACTCAATCAGAGAGTCTTCTTGCAACAGGAAGAATTCGAGGAAATGGCCAAATCCCGCGGATTTGAAATCATTTCCCCTGAAAATCTGTCCCTTGAAGATCAGGTAACACTTCTGCGGGAAACGCGCTGCCAGATCGGAGAGCATGGCTCTGCACAGCATGCCTCTATCTATAATCCGCGAGGCGCTACGGTTGGGACAATCAATCCATTGACCGAAATTCAATGTAATCTTGGCAGAATATACAATGATAGAAATATCATAACGTTTGCTGACCAGGAAACCAATGATGATAAAAACAATAAATTCTTTTCTTTGGAAAAAAGCAAACTTGTCGGGTTTTTCGATAAAGTTGAAGAAGCTGACGAAAAACGAATTTATGAAGGCATTCAGGGTTCAGCTTTTTACTTCGATAAATTTCGATAATTTAGTTTCAACATGGAATTTATTTTCCAGTATTGATTCTCTTATCTGAGAAACTCAATTTTAGACCGGGGTGGCTGTGTCTGCGCGATACTGGAGCGGGCTCGCCACCATCCGCTCTAGGCGTCCAGCCCTGATAATATGCCGAGTTTGCCCTTCTGAGAGTACTCTGGCCGCTGTCCGGCTGACGACAGGGTATTCTGTACAAGGTGGTTCCTATCGACCTTATTGCAGCCCCTTGGTTATTTCGCAGTATTGTGGCGTTAAGTGGGAATATTTTATTTGAGAAAATTTTTTGTTCTTTTCTCTATCTGTGCACTGAATATGTCAGTCATCTCCTGCGATTGGTGCCTTTCTGTAAGGTTGCTCTTGTCGCCTTGAAAACCCACAACAAGGATAAGAAGAACTTACGCTAAGACAGAAAAAAACGTACATTCCGTTATCGTTCCGAAGTTCGTTAGATTTTTCCTCAAGGTGATCGGCTGAGTGCGGGAGGTCACCGGGAATATTCAGAACTCTCTGATGCCTGACCTGAGCGACAGGCACGCGGGGAGACGAACGGGAAGAATATCAGCCGATGAAAAAAGTCTCCATTCCTCTGAGTGCCATGCTGCTCACCTGCGCGGCGAGCCCTCTGGTCTGTATGGAAGCATCCGCGGCTGATCAGACCCTGAAGACCACCCCTCCCAAAGCCCACAGAACCTCGGCCGTCCGTGCCGTCGCAAAACAGAAGGCGGCGGCCCTTCCCAAAGAGGACGAAACGGTCATCGTGACCGGAACGCGGGACCCGCACCAGACAGTCCGCAAAAGCGCCAGCCCGATCCAGGTCGTCACCTCCGCCGAAATCTCCCGCACAGGCCAGTCCGACCTGCGCGACGCCCTGACACAGCTCACCCCCTCTCTGACGCGCGCGCCGCTCCTGATCGGTAACGCCAACATGGTGGATGTCCTGCGTCTGCGCGGTCTGTCCCCTAACCACACCCTGATCCTCGTCGACGGAAAGCGCCGTCACGCGACCTCCGTGCTGTCCAACAATTCCGGGCCGCAGCAGGGATCGAATGGTGTTGATATCGACATGATCCCGATCTCCGCGATCGATCATGTGGAAATCCTTCAGGATGGCGCTGCCGCCCTTTACGGCTCCGATGCTGTTGCCGGCGTCATCAACATCATTCTCAAGCACCGCAAGTCCGGCATCACGATGCAGGCCACCAATGGCGGACGTTACGCGGGCGACGGTTTTCAGTCCGGCGAGTCCATCAATGCGGGCTTTGACCTGATGGGACGCGGGTTTTTCGATCTGAGCGCGGAATACAAGTATCAGGATCACACCATCCGCAATTCGGCTGACAGCCGGAACGGAAAATATGACTTCAAGGACGAAGGCGATCCGCGTCAGCAGCGCGGTACCATCTCCTACAACATGCAGTACGACTTCCTGCCGGACCTGTCGCTGTATTCGTTCTCCACATACGGCCATCGCTACGGCGAGAGCTATCAGGATGCCCGCGTCGCTTCGTCCGACTGGCCCATGTATCCCAACGGATTCAGCCCGAAGGAAAGCGTTTCGGAAGATGATTACAGCGTAACGCTCGGCCTGAAGGGCGAGAAGTTCGGCTGGAACTGGGATCTCAGCACGACCTATGGCAGCGACCATACGTCGATGGACCTCTTCAACACCGTCAACCCGTCGCTTTATGCCGCAACGGGCGCTTCTCCGACGAGCTTCCACGAAATGGCGTTCACCAACACCCAGTGGACGAATGATTTCGGCATCCACCGCAGCTTCCATACACCGATTTTCGCAGGCCCGATCAACCTCGCGATGGGCGCGCAGTACCGCTACGACGAGTTCGACATCATGTCGGGCGACGCCAACTCGTATTACGGCACCGGCCCACAGGGTCTGCACGGCCTGAGCCCGCAGAACGCCAGTGAAAGCAATCGCGATGTCACGGCCGGCTATGTGGAACTTTCCATGCGACCGCTGAAGAACTGGCAGGTCGATTTCGCCGGACGTTACGAATATTACACGGATGCCGGAGACACCAAGACCGGCAAGGTCTCCACGCGCTATGATTTTAACAAGTATTTCGCCCTGCGCGGCACGATCTCAAACGGCTTCAGCGCACCCTCCCTGCTTCAGGAACACTGGTCGAACCTGTCCGTCGCGCCGACCTATGCGACGGGCTACCTGCCGGTCAATTCCGTCGGCGCACGCCTGATCGGGGCCAAGCCGCTCCATCCGGAACACACCATGAGCTACAGCGCGGGCTTCACGCTGGACCCGCTTCCGCGCCTGCATATCAGTGTGGACGCGTATCAGATCGCCATCAAAAACAGGATTCTGGCCGCAGGCGTCTATAACGGCGCGAATGCCATCGAAGCTCTCCGCCTCGACGGCTTCACCGTGCCCTCCACACTGGCCTCTAACGCCGTCACGGCATCCTATTACGCCAACGCCGCCGACACGCGCACACGCGGCGTGGACGTGACGGCCCGCTATGAAACCCGCTTCCGCGACTGGGGCAAGATCGACTGGGACGTGGCCCTGAACCTCAACGAAACCGACCTGACCCATACCGGCAAGGACGGGAACGGCAACAGCCTGCTCAACGCCCAGCAGGCCGCCTACATCACAAGCTACACCCCCAAGAACAAGCTGATTTTCGGCGGCACCTGGCAGTATAAAAAACTCGGCGTCTCGGTGCACGAAGTCCGCTACGGCCACGCAACATCCTCCCTGACCTATTACGAAGGCTCGCTCGCCTATTCCAATACCGACTTCATGCGCTACGTGAACAAGGCCCGTTTCGAAACCAACCTCGCGGTCTCGTATCAGGTCCTGCCAAAATTCGGCCTGACGCTTGGCGGCAACAATATCGGCAACGCAAAACAGCGCCGTATCCCGAAGGCATTCCGCTACCTCGGCGCCTTCCAGTACGATTATCAGATTGAACAGCTCGGCTATAACGGTGGATACTATTATCTGCAGGCCAATCTGAACTTCTAGGAGACGCGTTTCGTGAGGATGCCAGATACGGGAGAAAACTCCTGACAGAGCGCAGTCTCCCTCATTGGTCCCGGATTTTGCACCTGATGGGGCCTCTTGTGGCGGCCAATGCTCTGGCATGGCTTCTGGCGTTCACCCTTTTTCACGCAAACACACTCCTGCTGGGCGCCGCAGCCCTCGCTTACGGGCTGGGTCTGCGCCACGCGCTGGACGCGGATCATATCGCCGTCATCGACAACGTCACCCGCGCCGCCCTGCGCGAAAACCGCGAGGCACGCGCGGCCGGACTGTTCTTCTCCCTCGGCCATTCCACGATCGTCTGTCTGGCAACGCTCGTGATCGTCCTCGCCGGACAGCCTTACCGCACGCAGATCGACACTTTCGCGACGCAGGGCGGCCTGTTCGGCACATGGATCTCCGTCCTGTTCCTGATCGTTATCGCCACCCTCAACGCCACGACCCTGCATGACCTGTGGCGTAGACGGCGCAGCGCAGAAACCACCTACCCGGAAATGCCCCCCCGAGGCCTCTCCCGACTGCTCGCCCCCGTCCTGCGTCAGGTCTCGGTCAGCTGGCATCTCTATCCGGTCGGGTTTCTTTTCGGTCTGGGCTTCGATACCGCTTCGGAAATCAGCCTTCTGGGCATCTCCACCGTCCAGACCCAGCACGGCCTGCCGATCTGGCAGATCATGATATTCCCGCTGCTCTTCACCTCCGGAATGGCCCTGCTGGACACGGCCGATAGCGTCCTGATGCACGGCCTGTACCGAAGGGCAGGGCGAAGGGCGAACTGGAATCTGACCCTGACCGCCGTCTCCGTTCTGCTGGCGCTCGCGATTGCGGGGATCGAACTGGTGAACCTCCTCGCAGACCATCTGCCGGGGCTGGAAACGCTCACCTCTCTCGCCAGCCTGCTCTCCGATCATTTTGAACTGATCGGTGCCGCCGTCTTCTGCGCCTCCGTCTTCGGATGGCTCGTGCTCCGCTCCGGCCGCGAAGAGCTGGCATCATGACCACGACAGCCCTTCAGCGCGCCCGGGGCTGGTTCGGCCTGACAGCAAAACTCCGGGACGGGCAGAGTGTCCGCGACGAACTGGAGCAGGGCGGATGTTGCCGCCTCCTGTTCCCGCGCGTGGACGGCGCATCTCTGGAAGCCGTCACCGTCAACATTTCCGGCGGCATCGCGGGCGGAGACCGGATTGAAGGCCGCATCGCCTGCGCGCCGGATACGGAACTGCTGGTCACATCCCAAGCCGCAGAACGCATCTACCGCGCCCGCGCCAGCGATACCCCGCCCGAAATCCTCACCTCCTGCCACATCGCGGCCCGTGCCAGACTGGACTGGCTGCCCCACGGAACGATCTTCTTCGATGGCAGCCAGCTCCGCCGACACATGACGGTGGACATGGACGCCTCGTCCAGCTTCCTTTTCCTTGAAAGCCGGATGTTCGGCCGCACCGGATCCGGCGAAATCCTGCAAACCCTGGCCCTGCGGGACCGGCTGACAGTCCGGCGGGACGACCGCCTCATTCTGGAAGACCTCGTGCGGCTGGAAAGCCGCGATGTCTCCGTCCTGATGGTCCGCAAAGCCATGAGCGCGGACCAGCTCGCTGTCGCCACGCTGGTTCTGGTCTCACCGCTCGCGGAAACGTATCTCGACGCCGTGCGTGACGTGCTGGACGCCATCGCGCCGCATGAGTTTGCAGCATCGGCATGGAATGGCATGCTGGTCATCCGCGGGGTGGCGTCGGGCGGCTGGCCGCTGGAAAAGACGATCAGACAGATCCTGCCGGTCCTGCGGGACGGGCGCCCCATGCCGGCCACATGGCGGTCATGACACAGAGTTCGGAACGGAGCAGGACATGAAACTTACCCCCCGGGAAAAGGACAAGCTGCTGGTGGCGATGGCGGCAAACGTCGCGCGCCGCCGGCTGGAACGCGGTGTCGTGCTCAATTATCCGGAAGCCGTGGCCCTCATCACCGATCACGTCGTCGAAGGCGCGCGGGACGGCAAAAGCGTGTCTGAACTCATGGCCAGTGGCGGCCGCGTTCTGACGCGCGACCAGGTCATGCAGGGCGTGGCCGAAATGATTCATGACGTGCAGGTGGAAGCAACCTTCCCCGATGGCACAAAGCTGGTGACTGTTCATGACCCGATACGCTGAATCCCTCACAGCCGGTGCCATTCCCGGAGAAATCCTGCCCGCCGAAGGCGAGATCGTGCTCAACGAAGGTCAGCCGCGTCAGACGCTTCTGGTGACCAATACCGGCGACCGGCCGGTGCAGGTCGGCAGCCATTATCATTTTGCCGAGGTCAATCCGGCCCTGAAATTCGACCGCGCGCAGGCCACAGGCTGGCGTCTGGACGTCGCGTCGGGCGGGGCCATCCGGTTTGAACCGGGACAGGACCGCGAAGTCACGCTCGTCCCCCTGCGCGGCCTGCGGCGCGTCGTGGGCTTCCGGGGCGATGTCATGGGGAGTGTGGATCAGTGATGCGTCTTTCCAGACATGACTACGCCGGACAGTTCGGCCCCACGGTCGGCGACCGCCTGCGCCTCGCCGATACAGCCCTTCTGGTCGAGATCGAGCGCGACTACACGACCTATGGCGAGGAAGTCCGCTTCGGCGGCGGCAAGACCATCCGTGACGGCATGGGCCAGTCGCAGGTCACGCGGGCCGAGGGTGCGGCGGATACCGTCATCACGAACGCCGTCATCATCGATCACTGGGGGATCGTGAAGGCCGATGTCGCACTCCGCGACGGACGGATCGCGGCCATCGGCAAGGCAGGCAACCCCGACATCCAGCCCGGCGTGGACATCATCATCGGCCCGGGCACGGAAATCATCGCGGGCGAGGGCAAGATCCTGACCGCCGGCGGGATCGACAGCCACATCCATTTCATCTGCCCGCAGCAGATCGAGGAAGCACTGGCATCGGGCATCACGACCATGCTCGGCGGCGGCACCGGCCCGGCCACCGGCACGGCCGCCACGACCTGCACACCCGGCCCATGGCATCTGGCGCGGATGCTTCAGGCGGCGGAAGCCTTCCCGGTCAATCTGGCGTTCGCAGGCAAGGGCAATGCCTCCCGCCCGGACGGGCTGGAGGAAATGGTGCGCGCCGGGGCCTGCTGCCTCAAACTGCATGAAGACTGGGGCTCGACCCCCGCCGCCATCGACTGCTGCCTGAGCGTTGCGGACCGCATGGACGTGCAGGTCATGATCCATACCGATACGCTGAACGAAAGCGGCTTCGTCGAGGACACGATCGCTGCCTTTCAGGGCCGCACGATCCATGCGTTCCACACGGAAGGCGCGGGCGGAGGCCATGCGCCGGACATCATCCGCGTGGCTGGCCTGCCCAACGTCCTGCCGTCCTCGACCAACCCCACGCGCCCGTTCACCGTCAACACGCTGGACGAACATCTGGACATGCTGATGGTCTGCCATCATCTGGACCAGCGCGTGCCGGAAGACATCGCCTTCGCCGAAAGCCGCATCCGCCGCGAGACGATCGCCGCCGAGGACATTTTCCATGACATGGGCGTGCTCTCGATGATGTCGTCGGACAGTCAGGCCATGGGCCGCGTGGGCGAAGTCCCGCTGCGCACATGGCAGACGGCCCATAAAATGAAAATCCAGCGCGGTTCTCTGGCCGGGGATGGTGCGGCGGATAATGCCCGCGTGAAGCGCTATATTGCCAAATACACCATCAACCCCGCCATTTCGCATGGTCTGTCCCATGAAGTCGGATCCATTGCAGTCGGCAAGCTCGCGGATCTGGTCCTGTGGGAACCCGCTTTCTTCGGCGTCAAACCCGATCTGGTCATCAAGGGCGGCGCCATCGTCTATGCGATGATGGGTGATCCCAACGCCTCGATCCCCACGCCGCAGCCCGTGCATGGCCGCATGATGTTCGGCGGCTATGGCGGCGCGCTGACCCATACCAGCCTGACCTTCGTGTCACAGGCCGCGCTGGAAGACGATATCGGCAAAAAGCTGGGTCTGCGCCGGCCGCTCTCGGCCGTCTCGAACGTGCGCGGCGGGATCGGCAAGCGCAGCATGATCCATAACGACGCCATGCCCCACATCGAAGTCGATCCCGAAACCTATGAAGTGCGGGCCGATGGCGTGCTCCTGACCTGCGAACCCGCCGAAGTCCTGCCCATGGCCCAGAGGTATTTCCTGTTCTGATGACCCAAATCCTGGATATCCTTCCCGCCGGAAGCTGGCCCGAAACCGAGGCCAGCGGCACTTTTGCCGCCGATTATGAAGGGCGGCACCGTCGCCGGATGATGCTGACCCTGCAAAACGGCGAGAAAATCCGGCTGGAGCTGGAACATGCCCGCCTGCTTCAGGCCGGGGAGGGGCTGCGTCTGGAGGATGGCCGCATCATCCGCGTGGAAGCCCTGCCCGAAGAGCTGATGGAAGTCACGGCCCACAGCCCCCTGCAACTGCTTCAGCTCGCATGGCATCTGGGCAACCGGCACCTTCCCGCTGCGATTGCCGAACATCGCATCCTCGTACGCTACGATCACGTCATCGCCGACATGATCCACGGTCTGGGTGGCCATGTGAAGCGGGTGGAAGCCCCGTTCGACCCGGAAAGCGGGGCCTACGCTTCCCGCGCGGGAGGCCACGAACCGCAGCACCACCACGGGGACGGGCACCATCACCACACGCATGACTGAAACCGCGCTCCCGCAGACAGGCGCCGCCTTCCTGCGCCTCCTGTCATGGGTGTCGCCAGCCTTTCCAACGGGCGGATACGCCTACAGCCACGGTCTGGAATGGGCGGTGGAAAGCGGAGACGTCACGGATGTCGCCACACTCTGCGACTGGATCGGCTGCCTGCTGGAGCACGGCGGGCCGGGCAGCGACCTGATCATCCTTCAGGAAGCATGGAGCGCCGCGCACGAGATGCCCCGCCTGCGTGAGCTGGCGGAATTTGCCTGTGCCTGCGCCTCCTCGCGGGAGCGGTATGACGAGACAGTCTATCAGGGCGAAGCCTTCCTCAAGGCCGCGTCCGTCTGGCCGGTCACGCCCGGTCCGTCCGAACTGCGCGGTACGCGCTGGCCGCTGCCGGTCGCGCAGGGGCTGGTCTTCCGGCGCGGTGGCATCACGCGGGAGCAGGCGCTGCTGTCGGGTGGATACGCCACCATCGCCGCCCTCGTCTCCGCGGCGGTGCGTCTGGTCCCGCTCGGACAGACGGACGGCCTGCACGCTCTGGCCCGGCTGGAACCACGTCTCTCACGCGCCGTGCGTGTTACGGAACACCGGACCCTGGACGATGTCGGAGGCGCGTGCTTCCGCTCCGACCTCGCGGCCATGCATCACGAAACCCAGACAACGAGGTTGTTCAGAACATGACAAAAGCAAAACACGGCCCGCTGCGGGTCGGCATCGGCGGACCGGTGGGGACGGGCAAGACAGCCCTGATGGATGCCCTGTGCCGGACCTTCCGCGACGAGTACAACATCGCCGCCATCACGAACGACATCTACACGCGCGAAGACGCCGAGTTCCTGACCCGCGCGGGCTCCCTCCCGCCGGAACGGATCAAGGGGATCGAAACGGGCGGCTGCCCCCATACGGCCATCCGCGAAGACGCCAGCATCAATCTGGCGGGCATCGCCGAACTGACGGAGCGCTTCGAGGGGCTGGATCTGGTTCTGGTAGAAAGCGGCGGGGACAATCTGGCCGCGACCTTCAGCCCCGAACTGGCGGATCTGACGATCTATGTGATCGACGTCTCGGCCGGCGACAAGATCCCCCGCAAGGGTGGCCCCGGCATTACCCGGAGCGACCTTCTGGTCATCAACAAGATCGATCTCGCACCCTATGTCGGTGCCGATCTGGGCGTGATGGACCGCGACAGCAAAAAGATGCGCGGCCCGCGGCCCTTCGTTTTCGCCAATATCCGCGCGGGCGAAGGTGTGCCTGAAATCGCCCGCTTCATCGTCGAACAGGGCGGCCTCTGAAGGCCGGTTCTGGCTGCCCCGACGCGGCAGCCAGAAGCCTGTCTCAGGGCGTGTCCGCGCCCTTGGAGCGCTGAAGCATCCCGAACAGATCGCGCGGATCATCCGGATCGGCCAGCATATCGAGCTTTTCATACAGGCCGGTGGCGTCCAGCCTGGCGCGCACATAGCGCAGCGCCGAGAAATCCTCGATCGCAAAACCCACGGAATCAAACAGCGTGATCTGGCTCTCACTGGCGCGGCCCCTGGCCTCGCCGTTGATGACCTGCCACAGCTCCGTCACCGGATGGTCTTCGGGAAGCTGCTGGATCTCGCCTTCGATGCGCGTCTGCGGCGGATATTCCGCAAAGATCGAGGACCGCAGCAGAATATCGCGCTGAAGCTCCGTCTTGCCCGGGCAGTCCCCACCTACCGCGTTGATGTGAATCCCCGCGCCAACCATGTTGTCCGACAGGATCGTCGCGCACTGCTTGTCGGCCGTGACGGTCGTGATGATGTCCGCCCCGTCCACAGCCTCTTCGCTGGTGTCGCAGATCGTGATGTCGAAACCCTGTCCGCTCAGGTTGCGGGCACATTTTTCCGAAGCCGCCCGGTCCAGATCATACAGCCGGAGCGCCCGGATGCCGACGATCTCGCGGAACGCCATGGCCTGGAACTCGGATTGCGCACCATTGCCGATAATGGCCATCGTCTTCGAGTTCGCGGGTGCCAGATACTTTGCCGCCATGGCTGATGTCGCAGCCGTGCGCAGCGCCGTCAAAAGCGTCATTTCCGACAGCAGCACCGGATAGCCGGACGCCACATCCGCCAGCATCCCGAACGCCGTCACGGTCTGAAGGCCTTCCTTCATGTTCTTCGGATGGCCGTTGACGTATTTGAACCCGTACAGGCTGCTGTCGCTCGTCGGCATCAGCTCGATGACGCCCTCGGCCGAATGCGCCGCCACGCGCGGGGTCTTGTCGAACTCCGGCCAGCGCTTGAAGTCGGCCTCAAGATACTCCGCAAGCTCGCGCAGGAACGTCTCGATCCCGATGGTATGAACCAGCGCCATCATGTTCTCGACCGAGACGAACGGCACGAAAGCAAGATGGGAAGGGGCGGGGGCGAAGGAAGGCATCTCAGTAGGTCCTTGTCTTGCGTTCGAGAACACGGCGGCCAAAGAGGCTGGCGGCCAGATCGGTCATCAGCAGGGCGGTCTTGGCCCGCACATCGAGGAACGGATTGAGTTCCGCCAGATCCAGCGACGTCACAAGCCCGCTGTCATGCAGCATCTCCATGATGAGATGCGCCTCACGGAAGGTCGCCCCGCCATTGACGGTCGTCCCGACGGCCGGCGCGATATCCGGATCCAGGAAATCCACATCCAGACTGACATGCAACCGGCCATTGGCCGCGCGAACACGGTCCAGAAAACTGTTCAGCGGGCCAACGATGCCCTGCTCGTCAATCGCACGCATGTCGAACACCGTAATGCCGATCTCCGCCACATGCCGCTTCTCGGCCTGATCGACCGAGCGGATGCCCATCATGCACATATTGCGCGGATCGACCGGTGCCGCAGGCGGCGGAAAACCCTCAAAACCCGCCTGACCCGTGAAATACGCCACAGGCGTGCCATGCAGATTGCCGCTCGTCGTCGTATGAAGCGTATGCAGATCCGTATGCGCATCCAGCCACAGCACGAACTGGGGTTGCCCCAGATCCTGCGCATGACGCGCCACACCTGAGACCGTTCCGGCCGACATGGAGTGATCGCCCCCGAGGAAAATCGGAAAGTCGCAGGCTCTGGCCATCTCATAGGCCCGCTCGCCAACGCTTTTCGTCCAGGCGATGATCGCATCCAGATTGCGCACGGCAGGATTGGGATGACTGACATCCGGCATCGCCGCCGGCACGGCATCTCCCACATCGTCAACTTTCCAGCCAAGCTCCTGAAGGATCTCGGGCAGCCCTGCGATGCGGAAGGCCGTCGGGCCCATGATGCATCCCCGCTCGGAGGTTCCGCTCTGGGTCGGGACACCCAGAATCTGGCACGTCTTCATCTCAACTCCTATCCGATATTCTGCGCCGGGGCCTTAGCCCTGTCGCGAAAAATGGCTGACAAACCTGTCAAAACGCTCATCCATCCCGCCTCTGAACAGATCCTGCGGGATACCCTGAACACGGACTGTTCCCTTCTCCAGAAACACCACCCGGCTTGAGACATCCCGCGCAAACGCCATTTCATGCGTGACAATCAGCATGGTCCTGCCCTCGGCGGCCAGATCCTGCATGACTTTCAGCACTTCTCCAACCAGCTCCGGATCCAGAGCAGACGTCGGCTCATCAAACAGCAGCACCCGGGGCCGCATGACAATGGCGCGCGCAATCGCCGCACGCTGCTGCTGCCCGCCGGAAAGCTGGGACGGATAATAGTCCGCCCGCTCCAGCAGCCCCACGCGCTCCAGCGCCTTTTCGGCTTCCGCGCGAACCTCATGCCGGTTGCGCCCCTGAACATGGACCGGACCTTCCATGATGTTCTGCAACACCGTCCGATGACTCCACAGACAGAAATTCTGGAACACCATGCCAATCTGCGACCGCAGACGATTGACCTGCCGCGCATCCGCAATCTGCTGCACGCCGCCTTTCATCCGAAAGCGCACATCCTCACCCAGCACATTGAGCGTACCGCCAGAAGGAACTTCCAGCAGGTTCAGACAGCGCAGAAACGTGGATTTCCCCGACCCCGAAGCCCCGAGAATGGAAATCACTTCCCCCTCACGCGCCTGCAGATCAACACCACGCAGGACATCCAGGGCGCCATAGCGTTTCGTCAGACCAACCGTCCTGATGACGGGCGAGGGGGGCAGAATCCCTGTGGCGGACTGTATCGGTTCCATGAAAACTCCGGAAAAGACGGTGTGTCTGGGGTCAGACCCGGCGACAGGGGGTGAGGCGGCGTTCAAGCAGATGCACGCCCGCGGCAATCACGAAGGTCAGACCCAGATAGATCAGTCCCGCAACCATGAAGATTTCTTCCGAACGATAGGTCTTCGACACCATCCTGTAAGCCAGACCCGTGACATCCATCAGCGTGATCACACTGGCCAGTGACGTCGCCTTCAGCAGCAGGATGGCCTCGTTGCCGTAATTCGCGAGCCCGTACTGCAATGCCTGCGGCCAGATGATCCGCCGGCGCAGAAGCAGCCCGGACATGCCAATGGCCCGCCCCGCCTCGATCTCCCGCGCGGGAACCGCTGCGATGGCCCCCCGGATGATCTCCGCCCCGTAGGCCGACGTATTGAGAGACAGCGCGAGTACGGCACACCAGTATGCCTGCTGCAGAACGGGCCACAGAAACGATGCACGCAAAAAACCGATCTGCCCGAACCCGTAATAGACGATGAAAATCTGCACCAGCAGCGGCGTGCCCTGAAAGAGCATCACATACAGCGCCGCCACCCAGCGCGCCGGAGCAAACCTGCTCCCCGCAAGTGCCGCAACCCCGACCGCCAGCACAAACCCCACACAGAGCGACGTCACCGCCAGCTCCAGCGTCAGCGGCACACCGGCCAGAAGCGTCTTTGCGGTCGCGAACAGAAAAGCCCAGTCCATTCTACCGCTCCCAGCAGCGGGCAAGCCGCTTTTCCACGCGCCGAAAGCCCAGCGCCGTCGTCTGCCCCATGACGAGATACAGCAGCCCGGCCACACCGTAGAACAGCAGCGGCTGCCGGGTCGCACCCGACGCAATCGTGGACTGACGAAGCAGCTCGACCAGCCCGATGATGGACAAAAGCGCCGTCTCCTTCAGCACGGACTGCCAGATATTGCCCAGCGCGGGCAGCGCAAACCGCAGGGTCTGCGGCGCGATGACACGCCACAGCAGAACCGGCGTGGACATGCCACACGCCTTGCCCGCCTCGATCTGCCCACGCTCCAGACGCAGACAGGCACTGCGATAGGCCTCGGTCTGATAGGCTCCCGAAACCAGCCCGATCGCCACAACACCGATGATGAAGGAGGGCAGGGAAAAAAACCCCGGGAACCCCGCCAGATGCATCAGTCGCGCCAAAGCGAGCGAGCCCCCGAAATAGAAAAGATAGACGACGAGGATCTCCGGAACGCCGCGAAAGACCGTCGTGTAAAACGTCCCGATCCAGCGCAGGCTCCGTGAAGACGCCAGCTTCAGTGCCGCCCCCACCGCCCCGAGCAGACTGCCCAGCACAAAGCTGCACAGGGCCGCCATCAGCGTC
>NZ_JAERLY010000001.1 GCF_018256155.1 Gluconobacter sp. Dm-62 | reverse complement strand
ATCATTTGCAGGGTCCTCCTGCGAAGAATGAATCAGTGCTTCACTCTCAAAGCAAGCGCGACTTTTTCAACACTGTCGGGGGAGAGCGGAATGTCCGGTTCGGAATAAGCGGCCAATATTTCGGCCATTATTATGATATCCGGATCAAAATTCAATAAATTGAAATACGTCAGATAGATGCGAAAAAAATAATTTATTTTCCATGAGATATTTTCTTAATCATTCCCAATATCAAAAAGCGAATATTTCATTCGTTGACGTCATGTCGAAAGCAATAATCTTTGCAGGGTGCGTTTAGTAATTTCATCATATGAAAATTTGACGCATAATCTAAGAAATTATCTGATTGAAGGATAAAATAATCATGGATTGGGTTTCTCTTTTTAGCGCTTCAGAAAAGCAATTACAGTTAGAGCTCGAGAGAGCTCGAGCTGCTGTTGAGCACAGGGGCCTGAAAGGCACCGTCAATGAAAATACTCTGTCCGAGTGGTTGGCTCAGCACATGCCTGGGCATTTAGATGTATGTACTGGTGAGGTAATCGATAGTGACGGGAATAGATCAAAACAGTCTGATGTTATTTTATTTGATAAAGAAAAAACCCCTAGAGTTTTTTCATCAAGAGACATATCTATTATACCCATAGAAACTGTGTACGGTATTTTCGAAGTAAAAACGTATTTGAATAAAAACGAATTGGATAATTCGTTTCAAAACATGAAATCTTTCAAAAATCTATCAAAGAAATCATACAAACAAAAGTCTGGAAAGAGGTTTAAGCAATACAATCTTATGTCAGATTTCTGGCCGCCTCAGTTCTATATATTTGCCTACGAAGGTGATACGCTGGAGGGATTATCTGAATATCTTAATTCCATACAGGACAATGAGCATATCGCCAAAAGAATCGATGGCATAATTATTCTTAATCGTGGACTGATAATGCATCGTGGTGCAGACGGTGTTCGACCGATCCCCATGCCAGGAGATAAAATGTGTAATATCAAAACTGAAAACAAATTACTCACGTTCTACACGTTAATGATGGAGATGTTCGCAGAGGCGACCACAGATCCTATCAATATAATAAACTACACATCAAATAATGGTTCCATTGGTGACATAACTGATGTGGGAGAGAAAATACGTTCATAAATTGCATGTCTCAGTGCTCGGTGGAAACTAAGTTGAATGGTATCCGCAGGTTAGCTTGACCGCATGGCTCTTCATCGCCTCGATCCAGTTCTTCCCCCGCCGCATCTCAAGATCATGAAATCATGACAAATAATTTTAAATCAGCCTCTCACTCCGAGGGCTTCAATGCGGCAATATTGATCATCTCCAAGATCGGCGTTGCGATCGTCTGCTTTCGGGATACATCAAACCGATCTTAAGTGTCTCGATTGTAGGCGTAAGCGGACCAGCCGCTTTCGCCTACATGTCGGACGCTCGACCAAAATTCACACGTTGCCGAAAGCGGACCTTGCCTTGAAATGGCATCCTGCTTAACCTGAGCTGCTAGTCGCCATACTCATTCCGGTTAGCAGCCAAAAAGTGGTTATTACCAAGTAGATCCGACGAATAGGCTGAATTAGAACGTATGGAAAATATTGCGCCAATTTTACAAGCTGTTGCTTCTGTGGCGTGGGCAGGGTTTGCATTCACTGCCCTATTCGTTCTTCGTTCAGGCATCATTAGTGCACTTGGACGTCTTTCAAAAGCCGAGCTATTTGGTCAGAAAATTGAGCTACGTGAGGAGCTTCAGGAACTTCAGGCTTCAGCATCAGCCGCCAGTTTCGAGGCGAGAGTAGGCGATATGCAAGTTTCGGCGCCTCCACCAGAACGATCTGATGAGAAAGAGGAGAAATTTGAGGCTATAGTTGCCACGATTCTCGACCAAGCGAAAGTTACCCCAAAGCTGGCTCTAATTGCACTTTCGGCTGAATTGGAGAAGCAAGCACGGCAGGAGCTTGCAGTGAGAGGACTTCTAAAAGATCGGCGGCACGTCGCGATAACTGAGGCACTCAGAGAGCTTGGTGCTTACGGGTTTCCGCCTAATTTAATAGGTTCGGTAAGGCTCTTCATGGACGTCAGAAACAAAATCGTCCATGGCAAGACCGCCACCGATGACGACGCGGTCAGCGCGCTTGATTCTGGCCTTACAATTCTCCGCGCACTTAACGCGTTGCCAAAGGAGACGAATGTTGTTTTCCATTCCGGAGTCAATCTCTTCCGCGATAAAGACTGCCTCATACCAATAGCCAATGCGAAAGGAGTAATCCTTGAGACAACTTCAGCCGGCGGCATGGTTAAGAGTTTTCGCATCTTTCCAAGCACTCAAATCCATTTCCGGGAGGGTGAAACTGTGGCATGGGAATGGAATATGCAAAATACTTGGGGACAAGCGTGGTACAAAGACCCTGACAATGGGGTCATAAAAAAGGCTTGGGATTCGTCCGCAGAGTTTGTCGGACGACATCTAGATGCGGTTTGAGGCTTCATGCGAAGCGACCGATAAATGTCTGGTTTTTGGCCTTTTTATAGCAAGCAGACTGTCTCTTCTCCCCCAAAATCCGTCGTTTAGAGGGATTTTGCGCTCTTCCGAAACTGAATGTAGGTGCACAGCGTCTCTCCTAATCGAAATCGGGCTGCATAACCGGGAGGGTTATAGGGATGAAGACAAACAATACCATTGCCTCCAAATTAAGGCACAAAATTCCTCATGCGCCATAGGTTCAGTCGTCCTTGCCCATGACGTACAAACAATAGCTGCATAATCCCTCATCCAATCCGTCCAAGGCATCTTCAAGTGAGATGTCGTTGCTACAGCGCGCGCACTCGGTTTCGTACTCAATGCTCTCGCCACACGCCGCGCAGGCGTTTTCGAAATCGATATAGGTGTGCCGATTGCATGCTGGGCAGTCGTAGACAGGACCTGGTTCACCGGTATCCTTTGCGCGAGCATACGTTTCGTTGGAAAGTGCGCGATCGACAGCATCGACGATCGCGTCATTCCAATCGGGTTCGGCTCCACAACTTCGGCAGACAAGCTCAAGCGCCTCCTGCTCCGTATTGGTGTTGTCGCGCTGCTCGATCAGTTCAGAATGACATTCCCGACAGCTTAGATGCTTCTCCGCAACTGTCGCTGAAATCCAATCGACATCGGCAAGTGTGGCGCGGCATCGGATGAGTTCCGCTTCGTAGAGGCCGCGCACGTTGAGCATGATCGCCCAAGCCTCGCCGAGTACTTCGGCCGGATGCGCACCGACCTGTTGGAACATGGCGACTGTGATCGGGAAAGCGCGAGCAATGGCCTCGCGAACTGCGTGGGCGGGCTGATCGGTATAACGATGTTCAATATGGTTTCGCAGGACGTTCAGTTCCTGAAGCCCCTTTGTATTGATCGAGATTTTGAAATCCTTGAAACGCTTGCTGAGCGTGTTGAAATCGACCGTCTGGTAGCCCTCGATCACATGATCGACACCACCTTTTCCGTCGGGCACAGGAGCATACTTGGCGCCAATGACGTCATTAGGATTGGCAAGGGGCACTGCACGGATTAGTACCTCTTTCCCGAGCAGTAGGACGCCTGCGTAGAAATTGCGCACTGCCGACAGAGCGCGGGCCGGCGTGTCTAGCGCGTAGTCCTCGATTCCCATTTTGATGGAAGCCACGGAATTGGCGAAAATACCGCTCATGTTGCCTTCATTCATTCCGCCGCTCCGTTCACTGTCTTTCTCTCATTTCGCCTGATGTTTTGCATTGCGTCGCACAAGTTTCTTGCGCTTAAGGAGTTGAATCGGCCTGAGACGGGCAAAGAATTCTGCTTTAAGAATTTCCTGCCCAAAAACGGACCTTCCGCTTGCCCCCCCATTGCAGTCACATAGAGCTATTTTTGCAGCATCATTTCCGCCATCCCGTCCAGCCTTGCCTTATGCTGTTCCCAGTCCGGCATCACGCGTTCTAGAAGTGACCAGAAGGCTGGGCCATGATTGTGCTCCTTCAGGTGGCACAGCTCATGCAGGATGACGTAGTCAATGCAGTCACGCGGCGCTTTGGCTAGATGTGGGTTCAGTGTGATGGTGCCCCCCGGTGAGCAGTTGCCCCACTGCGTCTGCATGACCTGAAGCTTCAGAGCGGGAGATGTTTTGACCCACAATGTTGTGGGGAGAAGGGCTGACAGGCGGTGACGGAACACCTCTTGCGCCCGCGTAAAATACCAGAGTTCCAGCAGCTTCTGAATCCGCAAGACGTTGCGGTCCTGCACGGACACCTCCAGTCGTCCGCGCAACATGCGCACGGTTTCCGGCGCATCGGGCTGATGATGCACTTTCAGCAGATGCCGCCGTCCCAGATAGAAATGGCTTTCCCCGCTGACATAGGCGCGCGGCGTGGCATGTTCCTGCACCGCCCGAAAGTCCCGCAGTTTCTGCCAGATCCAGCGGGTTTTCTGGTGCAGCGCCTTGTCCAGATCAGCCTCTGTTGTGCCTTCGGGAACAATCACCTGCACAGTCAGGTCAGGATGCACCTTGATGCGCAGCGTCGTGCCGGGGCGCGCACGGGGGATCAGGGTCACGCGGATCTGCTCACCCCCATAGGTCAGGATGCGAGTGGGAGTTTCTTCCATGCTCAGCCGCGTAGGGTATCAGCAGGCCCGGCCCGCATGATCTGGATAACCTGCTCGATGATCTCCTGCGCCTTGTCGACACCAAAGCCTGCTTTCTGGCCCGTGCTGAACAGCAGCGGCAGCAGTTCTTTCCTGACTGCTTTTTCCATATCCGGTCGGCTGAGTGAGTTCTCCCGCACTGCCTTGTCCACGATGGTGTCGATCTCAAACGCCAGATCAATCCAGCGCTGGTTCTCCTCATCCGTCTGCTTATGGTTGAAGATGGCCGCCAGTGTTTTCAGGAACACGCCATAATAGGCCTGCGCGTGGCGGTGCCCGTCAAATACGGACGGAATGTTTTCCAGCTTTCGGTTGGCCACCTGTTCCTCGAACTCCTGAAACAGCATGAACTGCTTGAGCGGATGATCGAACAGGCTTTCCGCTTCCTCAATCACCTTGCGCAGCAGGGCCGAGAAGGCCTCCTTCGCATACGGATCATCCTGCATCTCGTGGTCGATCATTTTCGTCACACGGGTGCGGATCAGATCCGTCTCGTTGCGGGTTTTCTCCTCGCTCCAGGTCTCTGGCTGGTTGTCTTTCGACTTCTGCCCCATCTTGCCGACCGCATAGAGCCCTTCGGACTCATGAACCTTCACCCCGGCGACGTGTCGGTCCAGCAGCTTCTTCACCTGTTCGGCATACTGATCGAAGTCCACAGTTTCGCCTGTATCCTGCATGACTATTTGGCGGAGGCTGGTCATCTGCTTCAGCGTCTCCTTGTAGGTGGCGCGGTCTTTTTCCGTGAAGCTGGTGTCTTCAAAGAACGCCACGGATTGCAGCGCCACCTTCAGACAGGCCGCAAACTTTGTCAGCGCCTCATAGAAGTCATCCCGGCGCTTGAGGTTCACGTCCACCATCTG
This sequence comes from Gluconobacter sp. Dm-62, assembly GCF_018256155.1. Classification (GTDB taxonomy): domain Bacteria; phylum Pseudomonadota; class Alphaproteobacteria; order Acetobacterales; family Acetobacteraceae; genus Gluconobacter. The sequence goes on along the minus strand of NZ_JAERLY010000001.1, from coordinate 425,850 downwards.
GCCGTGTTCCTCCACCATGCGGGGCATAAGCACGGCACGTAGCTGCTGGAGGTCACTCCTGTTCTTCACACCGTCAAAAATAGCCCAGAGTGCTTTATGCAGGGCCGGGAGCTCGCGGTATTCCGTGCTCATCTGGCTATACAGCCCGGCAATATCCTTCGGGTCATACCCGCCGACATTTTCGGCAGCCAGTTCGTCATACCGGGCCAGCGTGGTGTCCAGTTCCGCCAGAATGCCGCGATAATCAATCAGCAACCCGTGCTTTTTCTGGTCATGCAGCCGGTTCACGCGGGCAATGGCCTGAAGCAGATTGTGTTGCTTCAGCGGCTTGTCGATATAGAGCACAGCATTTTTCGGTTCATCAAAGCCGGTCAGTAGCTTGTCGACCACGATGATCAGCTTGAGGTCCGGGTCTTTCTCAAAGCGTTCAATGACGCCGCGTGTGTAGTCATCCTCGCTCTGGCTGCCGACATTATCCTTCCACCAGTCCTGAATCTCGGGCTGTTTGCGCTCATCGACTTCCGTATGGCCTTCGCGCGTATCGGGCGGGCTCATGACGATGGCGCTTTCAAACCGCCCGACCTCATCCAGATACTGCTTGTAGCGGATGGCGGAGAGCTTGCTGTCACAGGCCAGCATGCCCTTGAGGTCGCTGTCGATATTGTTGTCAAAATGCGTGGCCAGATCCATGGCAATCAGCCGGATGCGGTCATCCGCCTTGTAAACCTGATTGGCGCGGGCAAAACGCTTCTTGAGGTCCGTAACCTGCTCCTCGGTCAGTCCCTGCGTGATGCGCTCGAACCAGGCATCAATGGCGCGGTCGTTCACATCCAGATCAGGCTTGCGTTCTTCATAGAGCAGGGGTGTGACCGTTCCATCCGCCACGGCCTGCTGCATGGTGTAGGAATGGATGATCTTGCCGAACCGACTGGTGGTTTCACTGCCTTTGAGCAGCGGTGTGCCGGTAAAGGCGATAAAGGCGGCATTGGGCAAAGCGTGCTTCATGCGGGCATGGTTCTCGCCGCCCTGACTGCGATGGCCTTCATCCACCAGCACGATGATGTCCGCGCTGTCGTTATGACACTCGGGCAGCGTGGTCGCTGTGTGAAACTTGTTGATGAGCGAGAAGATGATGCGCTCCTGCCCACGCCCGATCTGCTGCGCCAGACGGCGGCCAGAGGTGGCGAGAGCTTCGTCCTTGTCCTTCTTGTCCGCCAGTTCGCCGCCGGTGGAGAAGGTGGTGCTCAACTGGCGTTCCAGATCCTTGCGGTCTGTCACCACCAGAATACGGCACTGCTTGAGATCGTCATCCAGAATGAGGGCGCGGCTGAGGAACACCATGGTGAAGGACTTTCCCGACCCTGTGGTGTGCCAGACCACGCCGCCTTCACGCCCGCCATCGCTGCGGCGGGACTTGATGCGTTCCAGCAGGCGTTTGATGCCAAAGACCTGCTGATAGCGGGCCACGATCTTGCCGGCCTTGCGGTCGACCAGCGTGAAGAACCGCGCCATCTCCAGCAGACGCTCAGGGGAGAGCAGGCCGATCAGAAGCCGGTCCTGATCCGTGATGGCAAGCGGGCGGGAGGCCCAGTCATCGAACCACGTCCGGTCAGACGGTTCGCGTATGGCAAATAGCGCGTCTTTCTGGGCCCCAGAAAGCGGCGTGTTCTTGAGCGCCTCCATCCGGCTTTCGGGAATGTCCTCTTCCTTCCAGCTTGCCCAGAATTTCTTGGGCGTGCCGCAGGTGCCATAGCGCCCGTCATGCCCGGTGATGGAGAGCAGAAGTTGGCTGTAGGCGAAAAGCTGGGGGATTTCATCCTTGTTCTGATTGCGAATACTCTGGGAAATCCCGACCTCCACGGTCGGGCCTTTGCCCGGCTGACCATCGGGGCGCTTGGCCTCGATCACCGCCAGCGGAATGCCGTTGACGAAGCAGACAATGTCCGGCCTGCGGGTCTGTGTCAGATCCGTGCGCAGGACGCTGAATTCTTCCGTGAAGGTAAAGCTGTTGTTCTGTGGGTTCTGCCAGTCGATCAGCGCGATGGTCGGGTTGGCCTTGCGCCCACCGATGAACTCGTGTGCAACAATTCCGAACAGCAGATGCGTCGTCATCTTGTCATTGGCATCGCGGAGGCCGGAGACAAAGTCCGGATGCGTGACGTGCGACACCAGCGCATCAATAGCCTGATCGGACAGGCTGTGTTCCTGGCCTTCAAACGTAAAGCGCCGCTTTTTCAGCTCCGCTCGCAGGAGAGGAACCAGCACCACGGTGCTCTGTTTGCCTCCCCGCAACGCCAGCGCCTCGGATGGCGACAGAAACCGCCAGCCAAGGGTGCTGAGGAGGGCCAGCGCCGGAAGCTTGGCGCTGTATTCTTCCTGAAATTTTGGGGCGGGAGCCATAATGTTCAAATGTCCTGTAAGCTGAAATACCTTAATCGACCTTCACGCGGCGCTTGCCCGTGAGAAGCTGCTGCATCAGGGCTTTCTTTTGCTGACGCAGGCGCGCAAGGTCGGATTCAAGGGCCGTGATTTCTTCGTCCGCTGTGGTCAGGACGGCGGCGATGGCTTTCTGTTCAGAAAATTCGGACGGGATCTTTATTTTTTGTCTAAGGACATCCTTTTTTCCCAAGCCCAACTGAGCCGTGCCGTTAGCCCTGCGACGTAAATTCTTATTTATTGGGTGTGAATTTATTAGAAAGTGAAGAAATTTACTGTCACAATCGCCAATATGGAGGGCATAAACATGGTCTCCCAGCACATACAGATCGTCTCGATCAATATAAGAAGTTCTACCTATAATATTTCCGCCTCCGATATCATCTTTTGGCATGACCAACGTACCTTTTGGCAAAAGGTCGGCATTATGCTGAGTGGATTTCGTGCAAACGAGATTTCCTAACCGGTTTACAGAACCCATATCGACAATAAATCGTTCTCCATTTTCACAGATATATTGAGTTTTAGATGTTGCTGTTTGTACCGTGGCAACATCTGAAAGAGAGCAAATTTTCCACTCCCCCGTGAACCCCGGCAGGCGTTTTTTGCCTGTGAGGAGTTGCTGCATGAGGGCTTTTTTCTGCTGCTGACTGTTGGCCAGAAGCTTCTCAGTCCCTTCAATCGCACGATCCCACGTCGAGAGGATCGCTGCGATCTTCTTCTGTTCGGGGAGTGGGGGGAGGATTACGGGAAACTGTTTTAATTGTGTGGAATTGATGCTTGCCAAATTTGTGCTGCGTTTCGCACAGGACAAAAAATATCCTTTGCCGTAGGGGCTGGCCGAGAGATTGGCTAGAAAGTAAGAATCAAGTTTATTCTGGTCTGGCCTTACGGCAAAGACGTGATTTTGATGTAGGCAAGGCATTATTTGGCCTCGCCATACATCTCCACGGCCCAATTTATCGAAATCACCGCCTTCGTTCATCAGAACGTCGCCGGAGTGAAGGGAAAAACGATTTATTTTCTCTTTATCTATTTCGATAGTTTTGACGTCTCTAAGATCAAGATAACCATCTTGCACGTTTGCAACGCGTAAATACGGAAGACTGATCGGATTTACGATGGTCTTCTGACTTTTGGCAATGCCGCTACGGATATCGGCAACATCTTCTAGTGACGCTTTTCTCCACCCCTCAGGAAGCATAACCCAGCTCCTTCAGATAAACGTCCATCTGTGTTTCTAGCGTTGCCAGTTCCACCTTAATCTCCGCCCGTTCGGCCCGAACGGCGTTCAGGTCGATTTCCTCTTCTTCCTCAAATGTATCGACATAACGCGGAATGTTCAGGTTGTAGTCGTTCTCCCTGATCTCGTCCGGCGTGGCGAGGTGGGCGTATTTGTCCACGTCCTTGCGGGCGCGGTAGGTGTCTACAATCTTGGTGATGTTCTCTTCGGTCAGCACATTCTGGTTCTTGCCCGCCCTGAACTCGCGGCTCGCATCAATGAACAGCACGTCCTTCGTCTTGCGGTCCTTGCGGAAGATCAGGATGGCGGCTGGAATCCCCGTGCCGAAGAACAGCTTTTCCGGCAGGCCGATCACGGCATCCAGCAGGTTTTCCTCAATCAGTTTCTGGCGGATCTTGCCTTCCGAACTGCCACGGAACAGCACCCCATGCGGCACGACCACGCCCATGCGGCCCGTGCGGTCTTTCAGGGTGCTGATCATGTGCAGAATAAAGGCGTAATCGCCCTTGGTTTTCGGCGGCACGCCACGGGCAAAGCGGTGATGCACGTCGCCTTCCGCCTCGTCATGTCCCCATTTATCGAGACTGAAAGGCGGGTTGGCCGTCACCACGTCAAAGCGCATCAGGTGGTTTCTGTCATCCAGCAGCTTGGGGTTGCGGATCGTGTCGCCCCATTCAATGCGGTGATTGTCCTCGCCGTGCAGGAACATGTTCATCTTGGCAAAGGACCATGTGGAGCCAATGGCTTCCTGCCCATACAGGGCGTAGTCCCGGCTGCCCTTGTGGTTCTGCGTCACCTGCCGTCCGCATTTCATCAGCAGGGACGCCGAGCCGCAGGCCGGATCACAGATCGTCTCGCCCGGCTTCGGGCTCAGAATACGGGCCAGCAGTTCACTGACTTCCGGCGGGGTGTAGAACTCCCCGGCCTTCTGCCCGCCACTGGCAGCGAAGTTCTTGATCAGGAACTCATAGCCGTTGCCAATCACGTCCAGATTGCCGACGCGGGAAGGGCGCAGGTTCAGGTCCGGCTTGTGGAAATCTTCCAACAGATGGCGCAAAATGGTGTTCTTCTGCTTCTCGTCGCCCAGCTTGTCGGAGTTGAAGCTGATGTCCTGGAAGACGCTCTTGCCTGCGTCCTTCAGCTTGGTGCCGTTGGCCTCTTCAATGGCGTGCAGGGCTTTATCAATTCGCTCACCATTGCCGGGGACATTGCGCTCTTTATAGAGGGTGTAGAAGTCCGCACCTTTGGGCAGAACAAAGCGTTCCTGCGCCATCATGGCTTCGATCAGGGCGGGGTTGTCGCCATAGTCTTTCTTATAGCCGTCATAATGGTCCTGCCACACATCGGAGATGTATTTCAGGAACAGCATGGTCAGCAGGTAATCGCGGTAGGTATCGGGGCTGACGGTGCCACGGAAGGTATCGCAGGCGCTCCATAGTGCCTTGTTAATCGTATCCTGTGAAATCTGCTCGGTCACGAGGTCAAATCCTGTTTCAAAACGTCAAGGGAGTGTCAGTCCGCCAGAAGGTCTCTGGCAAGCCCGGTCATGATCTGCTGGTTGGTCTGGCGCAGGCGGTGCAGAAGCTCTTCCTCGCGCTGCATGGCGTTGGCCAGACCCACAATCTGTTCCTGTCGGGGCAGGGGAGGCAGCATAACAGGCGTGGCCTCCAGCACCGGTCGGGCGATGTTGCGGACGAGGGTGGAACTCTGGCCGTTCTGCTCCAGATGCCGCTGCGCCGGTTCCTGATTGAGCCACCAGGCCAGCCAGGCGGGCAGCACGTCTGGACGCGACACGCGCAGCAGAAAGAAGTGTGGAGCGGCGACGGCCTGAAGGCTGCCAATGCGCTCATCGATCAGAACCGCCAGTGACACATTGCCCCGCGCGGGGAAGAGAATATCCCCCGGACGCAGCCAGTCCGGCTCACGACGTCCGGCCACTTCGGTGCGCACGCAGGACGTCCAGTCCACGCCCGACGTGGACGTGTTCCGCATCTGCACGACAGCCGTTTCCGCCCCATCGGTCGGGTCGATTTTCCCTCGGAACGGGTGTCCCGCTACGACTGCCGCGATGTCTGAAAGGACCGCTTTATATGCGTGAAGGTGTTTCATGCGATTATATAAGGAGCATGAACGTAGATCTGTCAATGATAAATATGCGCGAAAGACATTCACGCATAAAGGGGCATGTGGGACGAACTCGGGATCGCTGGCCTGAGGGAATAGCCGCATCTGTTGCGGTGATTGACGTTGCACCCTGCGGCGATTAGATGGCATATTCTCCGCAAAGGATGCAGGGAAAATGGTGCGATATATCTATCAGCGCGCGGAATGGCCGAATTTTCAATGGGACAAAGAGATCATTTCCCATGAACTGGCCGCCGTGCGTCACCGACAGGGTCGGCTTCTGGGACGCATGGAAAGTCTGGGGTTCGATTTCAGATCGGAAGCCCTGCTCCAGACCCTGACGGAAGATGTCCTCAAATCGAGCGAGATCGAGGGCGAAAATCTCGATCGTGAGCAGGTGCGCTCGTCCATCGCGCGACGGCTGGGCATGGATATTGGCGCGCTGGCACCAGTGGATCGGGACGTTGAAGGTGTCGTGGAGATGATGCTGGACGCGACCCGGCATTATGCCGATCCATTGACCGCAGAGAGGTTGTTCGCATGGCATGCGGCCTTGTTCCCGACTGGCCGAAACGGCATGTCGCGCATTCTGGTCGGAGAATGGCGTGATGACAGAACCGGTCCGATGCAGGTCGTATCAGGGCCTGTCGGACGCGAGAAAGTCCACTATGAAGCCCCGTCCGCCAGCAGCGTGCCCGCGGAGATGCAGGTTTTTCTCGACTGGTGCAATGCTGGGCAGGCGTTGGACCCTGTGCTCAAGGCGGCCATTGCACATCTGTGGTTTGTTACCCTTCATCCATTCGAGGACGGGAACGGGCGCATGGCGCGGGCCATTGGCGACCTCATATTGGCGCGTTCGGAGCAGACAGACCAGCGTTTCTACAGCCTGTCAGCCCAGATCCGTCAGGAGCGGAAAGAGTATTACGCCATTCTTGAGGCCACCCAGAAAGGAGACATGGACATCACGCCCTGGCTGCGCTGGTTTCTGGGGGCTCTGGATCGTGCTTTTGACCGTGCTGAACTGGTCCTGGGAAAGGTCATTCAGAAGGCCCGCTTCTGGGACACTCTGGTAGGTCAATCAATCAATGACCGGCAATGTCTCATGCTGAACCGTCTGCTGGACGGGTTCGAGGGTAAGCTGACGTCATCCAAATGGGCAAAGCTCGCAAAGACGTCACCAGATACAGCCCTGCGGGATATCAATGATCTCGTAGAGCGCGGTGTCTTGGATAAGGAGGCGGCGGGTGGCAGAAGCACGAGTTATGTTCTGGTTCTTCCCTGAGGCGTGAGCCGTGGATTGCATTTAATGCTCTGGTTTTCTCCAGATCGCGGGAAAGGCAATTCATCGTCTCTGTAGCGGCAATAGAGAATTTCCGAAGAATTATCCAAAGTAAGGTTAGTGGAAACAAAAAAGGAATATTTTAACATTCACTTATTTTTCAAAAAAACAAGAATATTAACAAATATGCAGCCAAATTTCTCCGTGTATAAGGACAAATGGGATATCTATCGACTGTAAAATATATCGATTTTGGTCCGTCATTCACAAAATTTTTTTTGAATATATACTATTCGCGGCCCTGAAAAATAAATTCTTTCAAAGCGACAGGAAGATTATGATTTTCGTGGCCAGATCGGCAAAGCTTTACAAGCGAAAAGCGTTGCAAGGGCGTTAAGGTTGCCCATTTTTGCAGTGGTATAGAGGAAAGTTCTTTCTCCATAATCTGCTTTTGGAGGCACAGGGGCACCGACTGGCTATCCTGCCATTCAGTAGACTGTGGCTGATCAAGAAAAACAGGTTCTTCATTGGTGCGTGTGCGAATCAAGTCTTTCAGGAAACGACGATAGGTCAGCCTATCAGGATCTGATTCTGTCGGACGGTAGCAGAGTTCGTAACGATCGTTGTAACTGAAATGGCTCCATTGGCGGAGACTGAGTTTTATTCCACATTCATCGAGTTTCATGCGCACGCTCATTGGAATGCAGCGAAGCGTATCGGCGAAATCACGTTCGAATTCAAATATCTGTAAATCTGTGCTCATGGTTCTGTCTCCGGAAGATCTGTGTAGCTTAGGAAATAGGGGCCGGTGTGAGCCAGCCAAGTTCGTAAAGCCGCTTCATATTCGCAGGGGTTAACCAACCCTGTGCCTGCATGGCCCGGATCATCCAACTGATTGAAAGATCGACGTCTGAAGCCGAAAAATCGAATTGCATGGCGTTGAGGTTGTGCTGATCAGGCATGATCTTTTCTGTCGCTTCGCGTGGAAGGGCCAGGCCGCCGTTCGCCAGGGGGCTGGAAAGTTGACGAACGATCTCCGCAGAATTGCTGGGGTTCATACAGAAGCGTGTTGCTTCGCCAATGGCGGCCTGCAAAGCTTGCGTCAGCGCCGGCGCACTCTGACCCCAGCGTTGTGTCGTCACGAGAGTTTTCTCCAGATGACCGGTATGGATATTGGCGGATCCAGCTACGATGGATCCGAGACCATGCAGATCGGCTTCCGTTCCCCAAGGTGGGCCCGCACAAAAGCCGTCAATTTCCGCAGCGGCCAGAGCATCTATCATGCGGTCGGGGGGCATGATGACGATTTCCACATCCTGTTCTGGATGGGCATGCAAACTTTTGAGGAAGTCCATCAGAATGAGGAAATGGGTCGAATACAGATGTACTACTGCCAGCTTGGGGCGCCGGCTTAAACCCGTACGCCAGCTTTCAAAATTTCGGTGCTTTGTCACGTCATCCGTTCCCAGGAACGGTGGGAGGTGCTGTCCACGAAGAACAACCGTGTTGCCGCCACGGCTGATAGGGATACCCCGGTGCAGGCCGATTTCCCGACCGCGATGACCCAGCGCCGTCATGATCGCCAAAGGAGGGAAAACCAGCGCAGCGTCCAGTCCATTCCAGACAAGACCATCTGCGATATTGGCCCACGATGGCGAGACTATCAGTTCCGCATCCAGACCATGTTTTTCAAATATTCCGAGATTGCGGGCGATAATCAGAGGGGCGCTATCTGCCAGCCTCAGCAGGCCTATTCTGATGGCAGAACTCATGATGCATTATCCTTGGTGTGAACCCGGAGGTAGTCAGTGGCAACATCCACCAGCTTACGGGCCTGCTGCATGGCTCGGCGTCTGAACCAGCGATAGGCTTCTGCCTCGCTGCAGCGTTCGTTACGCATGAAGATTTTCTTTGCTGTATCGACAGTTTCCCGATCCGAAAGGACCTGTCGGGCCGCTTTCAGCTCGGCTGCTGTTTCCTGAAAGCGACGGTATAGTGCAATCGCCGACCGAAGCAGGGGTTTGACGTCCCGAGGCGGCGTATCCATCACGTTGTAGGAACAGACGCCAGCCGCAAAAGCATCTTCCATGAGCGCTTCGTCATCTTCGTCGACAAACAGGGCGACGGGGCGCTCCAACCCGGAGGAGGATAGCGCCCGCACACTGTCCAGTCCGTCGCGGTCGGCGCGGCAGATGTCCACGAGCACAATGTCAGGAACGTGAGCTTTGACCGCTGAAATCAGACTTTCGTACCCTTCAAGTCGAATGACCTCCAATGAAGAATCAGCTTTCAAAATCTCTGACAGGGCGCCAGCCCGCTGGGAGTTCTCGTCTGCGAGAAGAATTTTCATTGTCATGGAGCTATATCAGTACACATCACGGACGTATCGCCCATTTCTTACAAGGTTACTGACATACTCATCGGCCTGTTCCGTGGACATACCGCCATAGCGGGCTACGATACGGCGCAGGGCGCTATCGACGTCCCTGGCCATTCGCGCAGCATCTCCGCACACGTAGAAATATGCGCCTCCATGCAGCCATCTCCAGAGTTCTTCGCCGTTTTCTTCCATGCGGTCCTGGACATAGATCCGCTGGTCCTGATCACGGGAAAATGCCGTATGCAGATGTGTCAGGCATCCCTGTTCCATGAAGCCTTCCAGCTCCTCGCGATAGTAAAACCCGTTTTCTGCATGACGCTCTCCGAAGAAAAGCCAGTTTCGGCCCGGGCTGTTACAGGCCGCCCGCTCCTGGAGGAAAGCACGGAAGGGGGCAATTCCTGTGCCTGGCCCCACCATGATGACAGATTTGGTATGATCGTCAGGTAAACGGAACTGGGATGTGGTCTGTAGGAAAACCGGGACCTCGGAATCTTCGTGTAAACTTCCCAGCCAGTTTGAGCACAGACCAGGGTAGGGCTCATTATTGACACCCACCGTGATGTGTACGCTGTCAGGGTATGCTTTCAGCGATGATGCGATTGAATAGAGGCGAGGCTGCATCCGGCGGAAAAGGTTCGGGATATCCTGAGCCTGCACGCCGATTTTGGCTGTTGCCAGCAGCTCCGGCAGGTAGCTGGAAGACGGCGCCCCCAATTTTTCCAGCAACGCCGGAGACGGTCGGGACAGATCGAAATGTCTGGTCAGGGCGTCTGCGAGCGACACAGTTCCATGACCTCGCACTGAGACTGTTGTGCCGGAAGGTAGTCCCAGAGAGCTTAGAACGCTCTCAACAGTTGAGTCAGCATTGCAGGGCCAGACCCCCAGAGCATCCCCAGGTTCATAGTGCAATCCTGTCCCGGAGAGATCCAGAACGATCTGTCGTGTTTCCTTGTCGCTGTTCCTTCCCGTCAGGCAGTGATTAAGGCTGATGCGTGCAATCGCAGGGTTGGCTCGGGTGATGGCTGGTGCGTCCGGTAACGGAACGGCTGGGACTGGGACCGTTTTGGCACCCAGGGCAGCCAGAAATCTGTGCTGCCAAGCCTCAACGGTTTCTTCGTAATCGGGCTCACAATCCTGTCGTGGCATAAGCGGGGTTGCGCCGAGCGCGATCAGGCGGTCATCAAGAGCCCGACCAAACCCGCAGAAACTGGCGTATGAAGAATCCCCAAGCGCTATCATGGCGTAACGGATATCTTCGCGCAGTTCCTGGGTATTGCGAAGCTCATCCCAGAAAGCACTGGCGCTATCAGGGGCATCTCCGTCGCCGAAGGTGGAAACGACGAAGAGGACCGTTCCGCAAAGATCGGCGGGTTTGCTGGTATCCAGACTCATGGCATCGACACCGTAGCCGCTTTCTTTCAGCCAGACAGCGAGTTCTTCAGCCAGACCTTCTGCCCGACCTGTCTGGGACGCCCACCGAAGAAGAAGCCTTGGTTGGGTACCGGTCGGACTTTCCGAAACAGCAGGATCCTTCGACACAGGGCTGCGGGCATACAGACCAGCCAGAAGGCCATTAATTCTGGCTTTCTGCTCTGTCGGCAAAGGAGCACTCGGGGGAACAAAGGGAAGCTCGTTTGCCGGTGGGGCAAGTTTCAGGCCGCCCATGAATCCCGTCAACCACTGGCGACTTTCAACGGACAGGACCAGGGGTTCCGCTCGAGCGAGGCCAAGATGCTGTGTCAGATAATCAAGCGGCATGGCAGGAGCGTTCTCCTCTGCGGGAACAGAAACAGTTTCGATGCGCGAGAGGGACACTGCGCAGTGTTTGATCCCGGGCTGAAGGGAGACGGGGTCCGTGAAATCGGCCGTGACAGCATTGATTGTCAGATTTTCGCCGAAGCGGTCGTTCCAGTGAAAGGGTGCAAAGCATGTTCCCGGCGCAACGCGGTCAGTTGGACGGGCGGGAAGGATTGCGGTGCCCCGGCGGGAACGGAGTTCGACGGGATCGTCCTTGCACAGGCCCAGCCGTTCGGCATCAGCAAGAGCGATTTCCACGAAAGGGCCGGAATTGAGCTTGTTAAGTCCATCGACCCGACCAGTTTTGGTGAGCGTGTGCCATTGATGCTGGAGGCGCCCGGTGTTGAGCAGGAAAGGGAATTCGTCGTCCGGCTGTTCTTCCAAGGGGAGATAAGGTCGGGCATGAAAAGCCGCTTTTCCGTCGTCAGTGGCGAAAACAGGCGGTTTATTCGGGTCAGGCCGGTAGCGGATCGGATGGCGGGGCAGGGCGTCTCCCGTCTGGCTAGGCCACTGGACGGGACCGGATTTCAGACGGTCGTGGCTGACTCCGGAAATATCGTAGCCTGTCCTGGGATTGGCGAAACGGCTGGCTTCGTCAAAGACTTCAGTAGAAGATGAGAAAGTGAAAGCCTCCTCAAAGCCCATCTCACAGGCGACACGTGCAATGATGTCCCAGTCTGCCATGGCTTCACCGGGCGGAGAGACAGCCTGCCGGGCCAGCGTCATGGTGCGGTCAGAGTTGACCAGCACGCCATCTCCTTCGGCCCATAACGCACCCGGCAGAAGAATATCCGCATAAGCCGCCGTTTCCGTGTCGGCGTAGGCATCCTGAACAATGACCAGATCAGCGGCTTCAAGAGCCGCGGTAACGTTGGCACGGCGTGGCAAAGTCGCGACAGGGTTTGTGCAGATGATCCAGCAGGCACGGATTTCACCGCGGGTCATGGCTTCGAACATGGCTATCGCGCCATGGCCACCTGCTTTGCGAATGGTTCCTGCGGGCAGCTTCCATTGTTGCTCGACAAAGGCCCGGTCATCATCGACCAATGCCGAGCGCTGGCCGGGGAGGCCGGGGCCCATATAGCCCATTTCTCGACCACCCATGGCATTGGGCTGTCCTGTGAGGGAAAACGGTCCGGCGCCCGGGCGGCAAATGGCGCCAGTGGCAAGATGAAGATTGCAGATCGCGTTGGTATTCCAGGCTCCTGAAGTGCTCTGGTTCAGTCCCATGGTCCACAGCGTCAGCCACGCATCGGCTTCCGCAATCCATCTGGCGGCTGTTTCGATATCATCTTGTGGAAGGCCGGTAATCCCGGCAACGCGTTCGGGAGAATAATCTGCCAGAAAAGCTGGCATATCGCTCCAGTCCTTCGTTGCACTGGCGATAAAGTCCGGATCTATCGCGTCATCACGAACCAGAATGTGAAGAATGCCGTTCAGCAGGGCGAGATCGGTGCCTGGGCGGATCTGAAGGAACAGGTCCGCCTTGTCTGCCGTAGCGGTCCGTCGTGGATCAACGACGATGAGTTTAGCTCCCTGACGTTTGCGGTCCATCAGGCGCAGGAACAGGATCGGATGGCAGTCGGCCATATTGGCGCCGATCACGAAGAACAGGTCCGTGCAGTCGAAATCCTCGTAGCTTCCCGGAGGGGCATCTGCGCCCAGGGAGAGTTTGTAGCCAGCTCCCGCCGCCGCCATGCACAGACGGGAGTTGGACTCGATATGCTGGGTTCTCAGGTATCCTTTGACGAGTTTGTTCGCCAGATACTGCGCTTCCAGAGACATCTGGCCGGAGACGTAAAGGGAGATCGCATCCGGGCCGTATTCTTCCAGAATCTGCTTCAGGCGACGGGCTGTTTCTCTGATGGCTGCGTCCATTCGGGTGGGAACGGGCAGAGACGTCCTGTGCGGCCGGATCTGCGGCATATCCAGCCGTGTAGACGATGACACCGGTTTGTCGCAGGAACTTCCTTTGGTGCATAGGCGACCACCATTCGTCGGGTGCTCGGTATCTCCGCGCACCTTGACGATCTGATGGTTCTCAACCTCCAGCACGATGCCGCAGCCGACACCGCAATAGGGGCAGACAGAACGGATGTCTTCCCGTGTCATGAACAGTTAAGCAGACAGGCGTTCTGCGATGGTCTCCATAACCCTGGCGCGGATTTCAACCTTGCCTTCGGGGGTCAGACGCGTGTCCCACGTTCGCAGGGATTTGCTGGAATCTTCAAGACAGATCCCGTTTTCCAGATTGAAATGCTGTTTGTAAAGCGGGGAGGCGACAACGAGCTGCCCCCGCAGATCCCCTATGATGCCGCGTCCGATGATATTGGCCTTCGAGAATGGGTCATGGTTGTCCACGGCAAAAACGCGGGCGGATGTGTTTTCCGTTTCCGGCAGATAAAACAGGGCGATCTGCGCACCTTCATACCAGGCAACCACGCCTGATCGTGGGACCAGATCGTTCTTGTCGCACAGGGCCGTCCATTCCACCGGACCCGCGCCTTCCAAAAGGGTAGCCTGATTGGGGGCTGGTTTGACCTGATCGCGCTCGGGAACAAGCTGAACGTTTGGATCGGGGCGGCTGTCATTGACAAAAGTGCGGAAGCGCTTGAGCTTCTCGCCGTCCGTCAGGGCATCCTTCCATTCACAGTGGTATGTTTCGACCACATGCTGCATCTGCTGTTCCAGCTCTTCGGCAATGCCAAGGCTGTCCTTGATGATGACGTCTTTGAGATAATCGAGACCGCCCTCCAGACCTTCCCGCCAGACAGACGTGCGCTGGAGCTTGTCTGCGGTACGGATGTAGAACATCAGGAAGCGGTCGATGTATTTCACGAGCGTTTCTGAATCGAGATCGGTCGCGAAAAGCTCTGCATGGCGCGGACGCATCCCGCCATTGCCACAGACATACAGGTTCCAGCCGTTTTCCGTAGCGATAATGCCCACATCCTTGCTCTGGGCCTCGGCGCATTCCCGCGTACAGCCGGATACGGCGAATTTGAGCTTGTGCGGAGAGCGCAGCCCCTTATAGCGGTTCTCAAGATCCAGCGCCTTACCGACGCTATCCTGCACGCCATAACGGCACCATGTGCTGCCAACACAGGATTTTACCGTCCGTGTGGACTTTCCATAAGCATGGCCCGTCTCAAATCCTGCCTCCAGAAGCTCTCCCCAGATTTCGGGAAGCTGGTGGAGTTGAGCGCCAAACAGATCGACACGCTGGCCACCGGTGATCTTGGTGTAGAGGCCATATTTCTTTGCAACCTGCCCCAGGACAATCAGCTTGTCCGGGGTAATTTCGCCACCTGCAATGCGGGGAACAACGGAATAGGTCCCGTTCTTCTGCATATTGGCCATGAACGTGTCGTTCGTGTCCTGCAAAGGAATATAGAGCGGATCGGTGATCGGCTTGTTCCATGCCGAGGCAAGGATCGAGCCAATGGTTGGTTTGCAGATATCGCAGCCTAAACCGCCATTACCATGGCGTGTCATCAGCTCTTCAAAGCTGCGGATGCCATGGACACGAACGAGGGAGTACAACTCCTGACGTGTATGGGAAAAATGCTCGCAAAGGCTGTGATCGACCTCGATGCCCCGGGCGGAAAGTTCCGTTTCGAACACGCTCTTGAGCAGAGCCGCGCAGCCGCCGCAGCCTGTACTGGCCTTTGTGCTCTGCTTGAGCGTGGCCAGATCGGCGCAACCCGCATCAATGGCGCTACAGATCGAGCCTTTCGTAACGTTGTGGCAGGAGCAGATCATGGCCGTATCAGGCAGGGCGTCCGCGCCCAGAAGCTCTGCCCCTTCACCACGCGGCAGGATCAGTGCGGCGGGGTCAGCCGGCGGTTTGATGCCGTTCTGAACATACTGGAAGATCGTGTCGTAATAGGAATTGTCCCCAACAAGGATCGCCCCTGTCACACGCTGGCCGTCCGCGGACAGAACGAGACGCCGATAGGAGCCATCGGCCTCGCCGATGAAGCGATAGCTCGTGGCGCCGGGCTCCCGTCCGTGCGCATCGCCGATCGAACCTACATCCACACCCTGAAGCTTGAGCTTGGTGGACATGTCCGCGCCCGTAAAGGCGGCGTCTTCTCCGGCCAAAAGGGAAGCAACGGTCCGCGCCATGGTGTATCCCGGTCCGACCAGACCAAAGACCTGATCCTGCCAGAGCGCACATTCACCGATGGCGAAAATGTCCGGATCGGACGTCCGGCACTGATTGTCGATCACGAGGCCGCCCCGTGCGCCCACAGCCAGCCCGCAAGCCCTGCCAAGCTGATCGGTCGGGCGGATACCGGCAGAGAAAACAACCATATCGGTTTCAAAAGAAGGACTGTTCGCAAACACCAAGCGATGACGTTTTTGTTCGCCGGCGACAATCTCTTTGGTCGCGTGGGAGGTTCTCACATCAATCCCAAGCGTCTCAATGCGCCTGCGAAGCGCGCGACCGCCCTCTTCATCAAGCTGGGCCGACATCAGATGCGTTCCAAGCTGTACGACACTGACGTCCAGCCCCAGAAGTTTCAGGGCATGAGCGGCTTCCAGTCCCAGCAGGCCGCCACCAATGACGGTTCCATGGCTGGCTCCTTTAGCGGCAGCGCGGATGATGTCCAGGTCCTCAAGCGTGCGGTAGACAAGACCTGCACTTCCGGTATTGCCTGGTATTGACGGCACGAACGGGACGGAGCCTGTCGCTAAAATCAGTGTGCTGTAGGGAAGAATACCTTCTTCGCTTTCCACGGCCCTGGCGTCACGGTCGATCCGCATGACAGGAACACCCAGATGCATGATGATGCCGTGAGCCGAGTGAAAATCTTCCTCATGCAAACGCAGGGCCAGCGCATCCTGACTCGTCATGTATTCCGTAAGATGAACGCGGTCATAGGCATGGTGGCGCTCGGAGCCAAAGACATGGATCTGATGCGTTTCATGCAGACCGTGCATGACGAGCTGCTCGGCACAGTAATGTCCAACCATTCCGTTGCCGATGATGATGATGTTCTCTTTCATGGTCATCTGTCCGTTCTCTGAGGCAGTCATGGTCAAAACTTGAATTCGAGAGTCTGCATGTAGAACGCGTCGCTTTTTGCGCCTGCCGTGCGCATGCTGCGAGATGCGATGAAGCCTGCGATGTCGTGAGTCCAGGTCCAATGTGGAGCAAAGTTCCAGGCAAGTTGCGTCTGGGGAGTGGCCCCAATAAAGCCGCCAGATAACCCATTGCGCCAAGAATAGATCTTGCCTGTGCCATACACCGCATCCTGTGTGCTTTCCCGCCAGAAGAAAGGCACATGCAGCTTGATGTGAAGGTTTTTCCGCAGAGCAAATGTCGCCAGAGGCCCCACACCGATCAGGTTCTGGGACGTTACGGACAACGTCACATCGTTATAGTACGGCAAGGGAAAATAAGGGGATGCAAACGTCCCGACTGCGCCATCCTTGCTATGATAGGAGCCGCCGGAAAAAAGATCGGCCTGCAGACCAGCGCTCGGCTTGGTCGCAAGATCAGGACGGTTATACAGCAGGGATGCATTAACAGCATAAGCCCGTACAGCACGGGTGGGCTGCCTTTCCTGTGCTGGCCGAAACTGGCCTCCCTGAAACACACCGCTCAGGCTCGTCGAGAAAGGGCCGATATTTCCCCATAGTCGCATGCCGACATTGTCCCGACGGCTGGAACCTGCCTCTGTACCCGTTGTCGTCGGGATAGATGCTGTGGAGCCACTGTAGAGATAGCCGATGTAAAAGACGTCTGCGAAAAGCTGACTCTTCTTTCCCATGGCTCTGAATGCAGGAAGCGCCGTGGACGTCATGGCGCCATACATCCGGGCACTGTAGTTCGTGCCATCTCCAAAGACAGCATCAGGCAGTTTGTTGGTCTGCATGAAATCAAACAGATCCACCCGAAAACGTTTCCAGATGGCATAGCCACGGATACCATCCCAGGTCTGCTGTGCATTCGTCAGGTCCCGGGCGGACTGCATGAAGACAGGCGTATCAAGGAAGACCTGTCGACCACCAATAATGCCGGCTTTGGCTCCCAGAAGATTGCCCTTCACTTCCAGAATACCCTGCTGGAGATCCAGTCGTTCCCGCTGCACCCCTGTCTGGTATCCGTAGGTATTGGAGCCTCCTGCGACGCCGTACAGGAACTCGGCATAAGCGCGGACATGCGCTCCCAGATGAAGATCGGCGCCATAAAGATTGCGCAGAAGAACCCGGTTGGCGTTGGTCTTGCCTGCCGTTCCCATCATGGGCTGGTTTTCATAGACATAACGGAGGCGTTCTTCCGCGTTCAGAGAAAGCCAGATACTTCCGCTTTCATTCAGGCGAATATATTTCAGGCGGCTGAACCAGTCATTCCTGCGCTGTTCCGGCGGGGTATTAACGATATCGCTCCAGTCTTCCGCCCAACGAACCTGACCAAAGCCCGCCATTGACCCGAAACCGGATGCGGCTCCGTTCCCCGCATTGAAAACATCCCAGTCCGGGGAGTGCGCGGAGCGGTTTTGCTGGGTGTGAACCGGCTGAGTGACGGCTTTTGTTCTGGAGCGTTCGGACAGATGAACCCCGACATGGGGGTTGGGAGTATCGTCAGCTTTCACGGGGCTGGAGAATGCCAGCCCCCCCAAAGCAAGACCTGCCAGCATGGGCGCATAGGGAAGGGGAGAGAAGACGGAAAGACCAGTCATCAGCCGATCTCCCGCCAGCGATGGTGACACAGTACAACGGCGATGCAGGCAATCAGGCAGATCCCGGCGAAAGCGAGAAATCCCGGCCCGTAAGAATTGACGATCTGTCGGGCTTCCCCCAGTGAGAGCGCCAGGTAGAAGCCGCCGACCCCGCCGGCCATACCGACCAGCCCTGTCAGAATGCCGACCTGACGCGGGAAGCGGGCTGGAACAAGCTGAAAAACGGCGCCATTGCCCAGCCCGAGCGTTACCATCCCCAAGAGGAATACCGGGAATGCGAGATAGATCGTCGGAAGTCCAAGGGCAATGACGCAAAAGCAGCCTGCCGCGACCGCATACAGGATGGTCAGGGCTTTCGTGCCGCCCACACGGTCGGCGAAGGCTCCTCCAACTGGCCGCACAAAAGAGCCTATGAAAACGACAAATGCCGTACACGCACCAGCAACGGTGGGAGAGAGATTGTACTGGTCATTGAAATAAATGGTGAGGAACGACGCAAGACCCACAAACCCACCAAAGGTCACGCTATAGAAAAACATCAGCAGCCAGCTATCGCCGGATCCCAGAACTGGACCCCATGAGCGCAGGCCCGGAGATGCTGGCCGATTGACAGGCTCTCTGGCCAGAATAAGGAAAAGTAGCAGAACGCAGATGAGCGGAAGCGTCGCAAGGCCGATGACGTTGCGCCATCCCACCAGAACCGCCAGTCCGGGCGCAAAAAGTGAGGCCAGCGCGGTTCCTGAGTTGCCTGCGCCTGCAATGCCGAGCGCGGTTCCCTGATACTGCGGAGGATACCAGACGGAGGCAAGGGGAAGGGCAATGGCGAAAGATGCCCCAGCAACGCCAAGAATGCCCGCCAGTCCGAACATCTGACCGTAAGTATGAGGTGCAAGGTACCAGACCAGGGCAAGGCCGAAAATGACTGTAAGCTGTGCGGCAATCGCGACGCGGCGCGGGCCGAACATATCCACCAGGCCCCCAGCCAACACACGAAAGGCGGCCCCGGCCAGCACAGGCGTTGCGACTAGCAGTCCTTTCTGCCCAGCATTCAGGTGAAGGTCATGCGCAATCGCAATGCCGAGAGGACCTAACAAAACCCAGATCATGAATGAGACGTCGAAATATAGAAAAGCGGCCAGCAGGGTTGGTGCGTGCCCGGCTTTCAGGAAACCCCTGTCCACAATACATTTCCAGACGACACATCAAACAGGGATGCGTCATCGCCCATTTAGGGCCAGTGGACCGCCATTGATCCACCCTATGCGTCTCCGTCCTGACCGGACAAACCCGACTCTCCACCGGCACTGATAGAGTATCGTTACATTGTGTGTAGAGACTATATTGCAGAACGATCTGATGTCAAAATAATAAAGTATGGTTGGAACGATTCCTTCTGACGGTTAAATTTCGAGTGCTGAGAAATAAATATCGCATAATATCATGCGTAATTTTGGGTTTTTTAAGAGGAAAACAAGTTTTAATGAGCATACCTAAATTATTACATCTATATAAAATAATTATAGAAAATATATTTCTATGAAATCCTTTGAAACACTTAAAAATAATATAAATTATCAAAATTATTTTTGTAAGTATTTTGTAATAATTTAATTATTATTTATTTAAATATGTATGAGGCGCCCCCTGCTTGATGGGTTCGACGGAAGACGGATCATCGGAGGATATGTGTGATCAGAACCTGGGGTGGGGCCTCCAGATAGAGGAGTCGAATTTCCTGGATCACCAAGCGAGTGAGCTTTTGCGACATGGCGGCAGGCGCTTTCTGAACGTAAGCGTATTGGCGTGGGAGCGCATAATGGGACATTATGTAACCTCCGTATTCGGGTATTGCTGCGGAATAGGCTACAGAGGCCGCTGTCAAAACAAAATTTTGATAAAAACAACGGTTTGTCAATCGACAATGTCATGCAGTGAGCTTCTTCACGAAACCGCTCACAAGGTGCAGGCTACATTGGTTGTGTGCCCCCGCAACCACTGATACCGACACTCCCGTGAGCCCGGCTCCGGGAGTGTTTCTTTTTTCAGCCTTTCCAATGGTTTGCCGCTCAATCCAGGTCAGAATCGTGCCCAGTTTTTCACGCAGCATCGCGTCGATCTCACCCCGGTTCGGGCCGGGCGTCAGCACGACCTTCTCGATCAGCGCCCGCAGCGCTTCGGCCGCTTCAAGCCGTTCCTCGGGACGGTTGAGGGCATCGGTCAGGCGGCCGACCTTGCGCCCGTAGACCGCTGAAGCGCTCGGCAGTAGGTCCGGCACATCGTCGGGGGTGTCGGAGAGCAGGGCAGCCAGTTCGGCCTTGCGGGCTTCGAGCGTGTCCATCTCCGCTTTCATGCTGGGATGGAACATGCCTTCCTTGATGGCCTCGATGATGCCCCGGATCTGTTTCTCGACCTTCACCTGTTCCGCCTGCCAGACATCGGCGTTGGACCGACGCTCGCGGTTGAGACGATTGGTCTCCTCGGCATAGGCACGCATGGCCTCGGCCGCGATCTCGGGGGCCATCATCCGGTCCTTGAGACCAGAGAGCACGCGGCGTTCCAGATCGGGGCGGGGGATCGTTCGGCTGTTGGCGCAGGAGCCATTGGTGACATGGGACGAGCAGGCGAAGCGGTCTGAACCCCGTAGCGTATAAGGACCACCACACTGGCCGCAGAACAGCAGGCCCGACAGCAGGGATTTCGGCCGGCGGGTGCCATTCAGCCGGTTGCGCTTGTGGTGGGCGCGAACAGCCTCGGTGACATTGACGTATTTCTCGGCAATGATGCTCTGGCGGGCCTTGGTCGCCTGCCAGAGGGCATCATCGACGATCCGCAGATCGGGTACGTCTGTGATGACCCACTCCGATTCCGGGTTGAGGCGCGAGACGCGCTTGCCCGTCGACGGATCTTTGACGTAGCGCTGGCGGTTCCAGACCAATCGGCCGATATACAGCTCATTGTTGATGATGCCGGTGCCGCGCTTCACATGGCCCCGGATGGTAGTGTCACTCCACAGCTTGCCCTCCGGGCCGGCGATGCCTTGATCGTTCAGGGCCTTGGCAATGGCGCGTGGCCCAATGCCGGCGGCGAAGTCACGGAAGATGCGGCGGACGACCTCCGCCGGATGCGCGTCGATCTCGCGATCGCCCCGGATCTGTTCGCCTTTGGCGTCGAACTGGCGGACGACGCGATAGCCGTAGCACAGGCCGCCGCCGGATTTACCGTCCTCAACCCGGCCGCGCAGTCCGCGATGGGTCTTGGCGGCGAGGTCTTTCAGAAAGAGGGCATTCATCGTGCCCTTGAGGCCGACATGCAGTTCGCTGATCTCACCTTCGGCCAGGGTGACGATCGGCACGCCGGCGAATTTCAGGTGCTTGAACAGGGTGGCGACGTCGGCCTGGTCGCGCGAGACGCGGTCTAGCGCCTCGGCCAGTACGATGTCGAACCGTCCGGCCTGGGCGTCCTGCAACAGGGTCTGGATGCCGGGGCGCAGGATCATGCTGGCCCCCGAAATGCCTGCGTCCTTGTAGGCACCAATGACCTTCCACTTCTCTCGTTTTGCGTGTTCACGGCAGATGCGGAATTGGTCCTCGATCGAGGCGTCGCGCTGGTTGTCGGACGAATAGCGGGCATACAGGGCGACGCGGATCATGGGATGTTCCTTATCAGGCGACCTTGTCCATCCGGCTGGGCCGGATCAGCACCTCGGCCGAGATGCCGAGGCCGTCATGCAACTGGCGGATCATGTCGATCGACAGGCCACGCTTGCGGTTCAGCACGTCGGCTACCCGGTTGCGCGGGCCGATCATCGGCTCCAGATCCTTGCGGGTGAGCCCCTGCTGCTCCATCCGAAAGCGGATCGCCTCGACAGGATCGGGCGGGTCGATCGGATGGTGCTTGGCCTCATAGGCGTCGATCAGGGTTGCCAGCACGTCGAGCCTGTCGCCGTCCAGTGTGCCGCTCTTCGCACCCCATAGCCGCCCGACTTCTCCCAGCGCTGCGTCATAATCCGCCTCGTTGCGGATGGGCTTCAGATCAGCCGTCATGTTCCACCTCCGTCACGTCGATCCTGTCATACGCCTTATGCGTGCCGATCCATTTGATCCAGACGATGCCTTTCTCGAAATCGACCGCCACAACCAGGCGATAGGCATTGCCCTTGATGTTGAAGACGATCCGCTCGGCGCTGACGATGCTGGCCGTGGCATAAAGCCGCTTCACATCGGCGGTGCTCGTCCACGCAGCTTTGCCGACTTCGGCGAACCAGGCGTCCAGCGCCGCCTTCACGGCCGGCTGCTCCTTCTGGCCCGCCAGACTGTCGACGAACTCTCTCAGCGTGCGACGGGCGATGATCCTCATTGACTGGCCTTATATCACGGGACCATAATGGTCACAAGAAAAATACACGACAGCCCGACGAAGGGTCGTTCGCCGGGAGAAAACGCAGCCGGGGAGGGGAGGCTACCGCAGAGAACGGGATCGGTTCTGTCGGGCCTGTTTCCGCTCCAGGGCGCTGGCACGTTCAAACTGCTCGCGAGCCATCTGCCGGCCGATCAGGCGGGCGAGGGAGCGAATGGTGTTATTGGACGGGCGGAACGCGTCTTCAGCCGTTTCCGCCTCGGCGGGGCCGAACACCTCGATCCTGATCCTGTCGGGTTTGTGTGCCATCCTGTCCACCTTCCAGGTCATGGGGCGACAGGACCGATGAAGGACAGGACAAGGGGATTTGAGAAGACCATGCGGCAGTCCGTGCGGTAATCGGCGGTGATCGCGCAGAAAAGGGAGGCTTATCGGTCGTGGAAAAAATGATCATTCTTCTGGCGATTGGATACGCCCTTGGATTCTATGTTCGGGATCGCCGCGCGACGGCCGACCTGGCACAGGCCGGGCAGCAGATTGCCGAAAGGAATGCCCGACTTCAGAGTCTGGATCGTCAGATATCTGGACGCGACACAGAGCTTTCGTCGTTACGCCGCCGGATTTCCACATTGGAAACACAGGCCGCCGACCAGAAGAAGGAGGTAGAGCGTCGGCGGCAGTATTTTCAGGACAACGATCTGTCCAACACGCAGAATCAGCTACATTTCATTAGTCAGTGCAGTCTGCGGGCCGTTCGTCCCGTCAACAAGGAAGCTGTGCAGGTGCTCTACGCGCTCGACGAGTGGATCAGGACGTATCAGCCCGACTGGCGTTTCGCCTTCGAAGTCTCGATGGGTGGGTTCCTCAGAACGACTTTTGACCCGGAAGATCCGCGCCAGAAGCAGGCTTTCAGCTCCTATAGCGGCAAGCGTGTCGATTTCCTGCTAATCGATCGCTATGGGCTGCCAGTTATGGTGATCGAATATCATGGCACAGGCCACGATTTGTCCGGCGATGCGGATGACCGCATGGCGGTAAAGCGTCTGGCCTTGCAGAAGGCCGGTATCCCGCTGCTCGAAATTCCCGAAAAGATGGCCAAACCTCAAATCATGGCTGCCATTTCCGAGGCAGCCGGGTCGGCTCTCAAGGTAAAAACAGGCTAAGGGAGTGCCAGGACGCGTATCAGATGACTTTGTCCCGGACCGCCCCTATGACCATAGTCATGGTTACGGCTACGCAAAGCATCACAGGCTCTCATGCGGTTATTTCTGCGTCGTCACCTGCCGCATGCAGGGCAAAGCCGACGGTACCGGGTGCTTCCAGACCGGCCTTCAGCTCCATGGTGGGGATCTGATAGTCACCACCATTCTGTTGCCGGTACGGGATCGGCGCCGTTGTTGTCAGTGTCCGCATCCGTTCGCGGAGCTGCTCCGCCAGAATGTCGAAACCCGTGTCATCCAGTCGATCCACCTTATAGGCCACGAACGGCGGCAGGACGGTGAAACCCGGATAGAACAGGATGCCGTGATGGATGGGAAACAGCAGATCGTCGATCGGACCGTTGATCCCGCGCGCGGAATAATGTTCCGGCCAGCCTCCGGCGGTGACGACCAGCATGGCGCGCTTGCCCGCCATCGTCCCCTCGCCGTAGCGGTCACCCCAACGGCAGTCGCTGTGTTCGCCGACACCATAGGCGAACCCGCAGGCATAGACGCGATCCACCCAGCCCTTGAGGATCGCGGGCATGGCGAACCACCAGAGCGGGAACAGGAGAATCACCGTGTCGGCCCAGCGCAGCTTGTCCTGCTCGGCCTTCACGTCATCCGTCAGGCCGCCCTCGGCGAATTCGCGCGAGGATGCGGAAGCCACTTTCAGGCGCTCGTCCGTTGGGATGTCCGGGAAGTCGGACCGGTCAACTGTCGCTTTCCAGCGCATAGCGTAGAGGTCGGATACCCTGACCTCATGGCCCTGTGCCTGCAACGCGGTGATGGCGACATCGAGCAGAGCGCCGTTGAGAGAGTGCCGTTCGGGATGGGCGAAGACGATCAGGATATTCATGAGCGTGTCTTTCCACGGAAAGAAATTTCGTGTTCGGCCCAGGCTAGCCGATAGGCTACCGTTCTCCCATACGATGAGAACGAAAGGCATAATGCTGGAAAATGGAACAATCCCTGATCTCGCTGGAGCGCATGCGGACCTTCGTGCGTGTTGCTGAACGCGGCAATCTGGCAGCCGTCGCGCGGGAAACCGGTGCGGGGTCATCAACCATCACGCGGCATTTGCACGAACTTGAAGAGGCTCTGGGCGTGTCGCTGCTGACGCGGACAACGCGCCGCACCGCGCTGACCGATGAAGGAACGCGCTATTATGCTCATTGCGTGCAGATCCTCTCCCTCGTCGAGCAGGCGAGCCAGGAAATGCGCGATACGCGGCAGGCAACGGCCGGGACGGTGCGTATCTCCTGCACCGGCGCGCTGGGTGTGCTGCATGTCGGACGCCTCATCTATGAGTTTCAGGACCGGAACCCGGGCATACGGGTCGAGTTCGGGCTGACGGACGAGCGCATCGATCTGGTGCGCGAGGGGGTCGATATCGCCATCCGCCTCGGCCCTCTGACCGATTGCGCGATGAAACTACGGTCCTTGGGCGAGAGTGGGCGCCTGCTTGTCGCATCGCCCGAATGGCTGCGCCGTCATGGCCCGGTGCGGCGGCCGGAGGATCTGCGCAACCGGGAGGGCGTGCGGATGTCGCGCGTGCAGGGCTCGGAGCGGCTGGTTCTGCGGAGCGCGGAAGGTAGAAACCATGTCGTGCCATTTCATGGCCGTCTGGTCGTTGATCATGGTCTGGCTGCGCGCGACGCGTTTCTGGCCGGGCGAGGTTACGGTCCGGCCCATCGCTGGCTGGTGGAGGATTGCCTGCGGGATGGTCGTCTTGAACAGGTCTTGCCCGACTACACTCTTCCGGCGGTACCGCTGAGCATGCTGATTGCACCGGAGCGGACGAATTTGACGCGGGTTCGGCTCTGCATTGAATTCCTCACGTCAGGGGCTGGAGAAATTCCGGGTATTCGCTGATGAGCGGATGGCCGTGAAATCTCAAGCATCGCGAAACATCCTTCTCTGTTCATCAGATTGTCTGGAAGAACGGTCTGATTGCAACGCATGGGTGCCATTTCTAGGCTGTAGGAGGGGCGAAAAGAAAGAAGAAAACGCTAATGGCTCCGCCCTCGCGCCGGCAAGGGTTCGCGCCAGCGCGCTGACGCCGTCCGATGGGGTGTCCCCGATCTTCCTTCGCTGCGCTCCGTGCAGACCGGGAGATACCCCTCCCCATCGGTCGCCCTTGCCGTTGCTACCCCGCTGCTCGCCGCGAGGCAGAGGAACAGCGGGGGCTGTTCCTCGCGGAACAAAGGGCAAAGACCATGACCGGCAACACCACGACGGCGACCGATTTCCGCAACACCATCCTCAACGGCGACAGCGTGCAGCTTATGCGCGCACTCCCCCGCAATGCGGTGGATTTCATCCTGACAGACCCGCCTTACCTCGTGAACTACACGGGCAGGGACGGGCGGAAGGTTCGCAATGACGACAATGCGCGCTGGCTCCGGCCCGCCTTCAACCAGATGCACCGTGTCCTGAAATGGGGCGGGTTTGCTGTTTCGTTCTATGGCTGGAACCGCATAGACTTGTTTGCCGATGCCTGGAAGGCGGCAGGGTTCCGCATGGTCGGGCATATTGTCTTTCGCAAGTCTTATTCATCTTCCTCCCGTTTTCTCCGGTATGAACACGAAAGCGCCTACCTGCTGGCCAAGGGGAAAGTGACACCACCCGCAAAGCCCATCCCGGACGTGCTCGACATGCCCTATTCGGGCAACAAACTGCACCCGACGCAAAAGCCGGTGGCGGCTCTCCTTCCCTTGGTGGAAGCCTTCTGCCCTGTAGGCGGTCTGGTGCTGGACCCGTTTGCGGGTTCGGGTTCGTCGCTGGTGGCGGCGCAGCATCTCGGGCGTGACTGGCTGGGGATGGAATTGGACGCAGACCACGTGGCAACGGCGACCCGGCGCTTGGCCTGGCACGCGGCGAAGAAAATAGCAGCATAGGGAGTGAACGCCGCAGGGCCGACAATTCGGTTCTGCGGTGCCCGCTTCCTTGGCCTATCTGTCCGCATAAATTTGCGCCGATCCGACTTCGCGGATCGGCGACGGGAAGATGGAAAATAAGTGCCACTCGCCGGGTGCGTGCCCGGCTCGCGGACTATTCCGGCACGCGCGGACGAACGCCATAACGTCGTGCGATCGCGTTACGAGATCGACATATCTCCAAACACAGTCTGCACAAAATTTTCCCTTTACGCATCCTGATGTTCCTGCTGCCAGAAGCAGGCGCAAGAGGAAGGGTAATGCGATGCCGATATCAGATTGGCAGTCGCCGGCCGCTTACGAACACGCACAAGACATAGCTGCCGCCGGCATGGCCTGGGAATATCTTCGACGTGACGACGAATACCGTCGCGCGTTCCAAAAGATGAAAACGCTTCCGGTTCCGAAGCCAGGGGGCAGCAAAGTCTTTTCCAAACGATGGGGTTTGCGATTTCCCTGTCGATCCGTCGCAGCCTGCCGGCCGCACGCCTGTCTTCTGGATACCGGAACTCTCGCCTGACGTCATTGAACTGCACGCAGCACTTGCGGACGCGGATGATCCGGCCGTCATGCCGATCAACCTGACGGAATTACCTGGTCTCGTTGCACGGCTGGATGAAAATGAAGCGTGGCATGGTTTCTGGCGGCCCGGCTCGTCGGCACATCAATTCTGGCTCCCGACACATCCACCAGATGGGCGCGCCACCTGTGTCGTGATCCTGCCGTTCGATAAGCTGCTGGAGCTTCGCGCGGAGGCCGTGCTGCGTTTATGGCGCGCGCTGGTCGGCCGACCAGAGGGCAAGTGGGCGCATGATTTCCCGCAACAGACGCGGGACCGGCATATCCTGATGCTCCGGGCGTTTGACGGGCGGGAGGCTGGCGCGAGTTATCGCAAGCTTGCCGAGATTTTGCTCGCGTTTCGAGGTGGAAAGGCGAACTGGGACAGCGATCCTCGCAAGAATCAGGTCCGTCGGCTTGTCGCTGATGGTCGGTATTATGTTCGTGGCGGTTATCGGAACCTGTTGCGCTACCCGACCCGACTGGCGGGTCATTGAACATCAATATGGATACGAAAGGATTTTCTTATTATGTACTAATACTTTCAAGTTTTGTTTTTACATTTTCTTGAGACAAGTAACCTTCTAGCTGTCTTTCAATTCTATTTGATAATTTTTCAGTGCTTGCAAGAACGAACACTGGCGCACCAGTTCTCTTTTGAAAATAGGAAATAAAAACGGCCTTTATTTCTTTTGCAAGTTCCCAACTATCCATCGTGTTGACGGCCTCCTTGAATAAAACCTGATTATATTCGATTCCTCTATCGCTGAACTCACCTAAAGCACTATCAATTGACGAAAAAATCGAGAAAAAATCGGGAAACTTTCTCGTGTCCACGATTAACTTGGGCGTATAGTCAGAGAGTGCTCTTCTGAATGAATGGGCAGACATGTTTGAAATTGGAATGAGAATCACCCTTACTGCCTCAAAATCATCAAACAGTCCGAGTTGTTGAGCATGTCTAAGGCCCCACTCGTTACGCTGTTTTACAGCTTTCGAGGAAGGTAAAGAGGAGTAAACAAGCCGAATTTTTGAATCAGACATTCTCCAGTTCCAATCCTAATTTGGCCTCCATTGACGAGTAAGCGATTTTGTAAACGTCTGTTGGATTTCCCCATTGAGGTGCGCCAAAGACAAACGTCCCGGAGATCTTATCTTTATAATTTCTATCTTTAAGAAATACTCTACGATAGAGATTGGGGGCAACTCCGACAAAGGGACGGAATAGAACGTGAGAGCCGCCGGTTGAGGGAGGTTTCCATTCGTTAGACTCTGTAGTAATAGAATCGCAATGTAATTCTGTCGCTTTACTCTTAGGGTAGGGCTCAATAAACTGAACTTCGTCAATTCCAGAAGCGACTATGTGGCGAGCGCAGTAATGACATGGGTAAGTTGTTACGTACATCCGACATGCTTGAGGGGATGTTCCAGATATCGAGGCAGAGAGGATCGCATCCATTTCTGCGTGAACGGCACGGCTAAATTCAATGAGACCGCCGATTCTAGTGCTTCGGATGGCTTTTAATACTTCAGATTTGTCTTTCCCTTCAGTTAATTGAGGAAATTCTTCAAATAACTCGTTAATTATTTTATTTTGCTCATGATTGCTGCTACAAAATTTCGTATCACGAAATGCGCACCTCTCGTCGCCCTCGACTTGTGTTGTAAAGCTCTCACCATATAGCCCACCGCCTGCTTTCGGTACATCGTTTGTGCCGGTTGAAACGACATTGCCATGTATATCGACCAAGGCTGCTCCGACTTGACGAGAAAGGCAGGCACTTCGCATTTGCGCAGAACATGCTTGATGCATTGCGGTTTCTGCTATGCTCGGACGTACGATTTTTGTTTGTGTGATAAGATTCACAAAGCGACGGATTTGGTCGTTCATGCCGGTTAACAAGAGACTATCACCAGCATCTTGTGAGTTATCCACAAAAAAATCTGCTTCATAAAATGTATCAGAAACATGCTGCCCATATTTCTCTGGAGCATTTTCGTCACGAGTTAAAAAAATCCTAACTTGTTCTTGAATTCCTTTGTCGCTCCACTGCGCGCGATCAAATAAATTTTCTCTAATTCTTTTTTCACGTTTTGCAGGGTCGCAAACAACACCTAAAAGTGTGAATGCTTCTTGGTAGACTTCACGAAATAATGCGACTTCTGCAGGATGGCGAAGTGAGTCAATGATGTATGCTCTTCGCGTCCCATCAGGCGTTACGGGTTCGCCTGAAAACGTTTGCCCTTGTAGTTGAGCGCGACGTTCCGCAATTTCTTTGAGTACGAGTCTAGCAATGGCTGAATGATCCTCAGGTAGTCCATATGAATCGCCTTTTCTTAATTCATCACCTCTGTCTTGCATGATTTGTACGTTTTCAAGGGATTTTCTTTCTTTGATATTTGGTACTAAAAAATTTTTGCTTTCTGCTGCGCGTCGTATTGTAGAGCTGGCTTTAATTATTTCTGACTGAAAGTCATTTTCTTCAAAGAAGGTCTTTAAAATATTCGCCGCTGTACCTGATCCAGCACCTGCAGGACCGACTATCGCAACGAAGACTTCGTTTGTCCGAAGCTCCTTTAAAACATCTTGACCAGCTTGCGTGCTCGCTGGACGAGAAGTGCGTTTCGAGGCAGCTGAGAGTGGCATGGAGGTCATGATGGTCCGTAAATCGCTTCGTTGGAATCGTCTCCCTTTCCATAGCCGAGGTTGGTGCTAACCGTCCACGACGCTATAATCTCTTGACAAAACGAGTTTAAGTTGAGTGACGATTTTTATGCTATCTGAATCAGCGGTGGATTTTTAAATTCCATTATTAATTTCAGATACTTATATACAAAATCCGGGTGCCGAATATATCATTACATAATTCCGGCACTCTCCAGACCGTCGATCCTCCGCCACGGTTCGCCATGGCCCGCTGTCGTGACCGACAGCCGCCGAACCCAACCGGAGGCCCGATCATGCTCGATCCTAAGACGGGGTTGCCGCCCCGTTTCCTGCGCACGCCCGATGCGGCGCGCTTCCTCGGTATTTCCATCCGTACGCTGGAAAAGCACCGTACCTATGGCACAGGCCCAACCTATCGGAAGATCGGCGGTCGCATCGTCTACGCCCTCCCAGATCTTCAGGGCTGGGTCGAGAACGGTATCCGCAGGTCCACGACGGATGAGACACTCTGCCGTGTCTTTCCCGCCCGTCCCCTGACCCCGGCCGAAAAGGCGACCCTCTGAATGGCCGGCGTCATGCCGCAGCGTGGCCAGCAAGGGCAGGAGAGCGAGCGGCTTCGCCTCGATCCCTTCGTGATCGCGGGGGGCGATGCCAGCCCTCGCGACCAGCGCGATCTGATGGAGCGCCCTTTCTTCTCTCTCTCCAAGGCAAAGCGGGTCGCGCCGATCCTCTACGAGGCAGGCGGTCAGCGTGTCGAGATTCATGGTCTGGCTGAGCACGGCATGGCGACCATCTGGGATGCCGATGTGCTGATCTGGGCCGCCAGCCAGATCGTCGAGGCTGAGAACGGTGGTCTCAGGACGTCCCGCTTCCTGCGCTTCACCCCCTACCAGCTTCTGACCGCCGTTGGTCGTGCCACGGGTGCACGGGACTACCGGTTGCTCAAGGCCGCATTCGCCCGGCTGCAATCGACCGTGATCCGCACCACCATCCGCAACGGCGAGCGTTGGCGCCGGCACCAGTTCTCTTGGATCAACGAATGGGAGGAACGGACCACCCGCGACGGCCGTGTCGAAGGCATGGAGTGCGTTCTGCCGGAGTGGTTCTATCGCGGCGTCATCGACCGTTCGCTGGTTCTGACCATCGACCCGGCCTATTTCCGCCTGACAGGCGGCATCGAACGCTGGCTCTATCGCGTCGCCCGCAAGCATGCCGGGCATCAGCCACAGGGCTGGCTGTTCGAGATCGCCCATCTTCACGAAAAATCCGGCAGCCTGGCGCGTGTCTCCGATTTCGCGCTCGACCTGCGCCGCATCGCCGCCCGCCAGTCGCTCCCCGGTTATCGCCTTGCGATCCGGCGCGAGGGGCGGCGGAACCTGCTGCATATTTGTCCCGTCAACTTATCCACAGTGCCTGTGGATGACGGTGTGGACGGACACGGGATTTCGGGCGCAGGGACTATCGGGACTTCGGGCGCATCACTATCGGGATTGCAGGCGCACGAACCCCAGTTAAGTCTTTGGCCTGAAACGCGGAATCGCGTTCCTAACTTAGAGTCTAACTTAGACTCTAACTTTTTGATGTTGGGGCGACCGGTTGCCGACCGTGGTGCCGGTGCCGCCGACAGGACCTGCGATCCGCACGCGTGTGGTCTTTCTCCCATACCGGGAGACGAGCCATGACCAGCGTCACAACGTCCCGTGCGCGGGGCCACGCCCTGTCGTTCCCCCGCGACGCGTTGACCCATGTCGAACTGACCCACATCGAGAAGCGCGTCGAGAACTGGATCAGGTTCGGCCATGAGGCTCAGGAACAGATCCTCGATCGACGCCGTCGTATCTTCTCTTTCCGTCCCGGCAGCGTCTTCGCTTTCGTTCGCTGGGCGGCCAATGATTTCGGCACGATCGTGTCACGCATCGACATCCTGCGCGCCGTGGTACCGGGAGAACCTTGCCAGACGGTGCCTTTCGTCCGGCCGGGCGCCGAAATTCTGTTGCGGGTCGCGGGCTGGCCGAAGGTCGAGCAGGTGCTCCGCCATATCGACGGGGTGGAAGAGGCCGGTATCGACGCCTGCACGGTCGCGCCCGATCACTGGCGGCATGTTGGCAACCGGCTGAACGCGGGTGAGCAGCTGCGCCCCTACACGATGGCACGTCATCGGGCCTGGCTCAGACGGCAGGAGATCAGGCCATGACTCGCTTCGGTTATGTCATGGCGACGTATTTTACCGCGATGGGCGTCGCCGTCGCGTCTATCGTCCCCGTGCCGGTGAAGCTGCTCTGGAACGCCTCCGCCAGCACGACCCTCGGCCTCTACGACCTTACAGCGCCGAACGGGCTGAAGGCCGGTGATCTGGTCGCCGTCAGGCCACCGAAACCGCTGGCCGATTTCATGGTCAGGCGCGGCTATATCGGGCGGGGTGTGCCG
This sequence comes from Gluconobacter sp. Dm-62, assembly GCF_018256155.1. Lineage (GTDB taxonomy): Bacteria > Pseudomonadota > Alphaproteobacteria > Acetobacterales > Acetobacteraceae > Gluconobacter. Next base: position 393,752 of record NZ_JAERLY010000001.1, on the reverse strand, counting down.
CTGCTGAAACCCGTCGCGGCATTGTCGGGGCAACAGGTTTGCCGTGTCGGCCGTACCGTCACCGTGGATGGTGTGCCGCTCGGCGAGGCGCAGGAGCGTGACCGGCGCGGACGAATATTGCCGGTCTGGCAGGGCTGCCGCCGTATCGCACCCGATCAGATTTTTCTCATGAACCCGTCCGTTCGCGACAGTCTGGACGGCCGCTATTTCGGTCCGCTCCCGCGCGCCGCCGTGATCGGCCGGGCGACGCCGCTCTACACCGACGAGCGCGGTGACGGTCATTTCGTCTGGCGCGGCCTGTTTGCTGACAGGCCGATGCCGTCCTTTCCCAACATCGCTATGGAGACTTCCCATGCCGCAGATCGGTAGCTTCACGCGCGACAAGGCCGGCTTTGCCGGGCGTATCCAGACCTTCCTCGGCTCCCATGAGATCGTCATTGTGCCGGCAGACAAATCGGACTCCGACAACGCACCGGATTATCGTATCCATCGTGATGACGAGGATGGCCCGGAGATCGGTGCCGCCTGGAAACGCACGGGCGAGCGTGCCGGGGATTACGTTGCCCTGCTGATCGACGATCCGCTCCTGGCACAGCCGTTGCGCGCCAATCTGTTCCGTGACGGCAGCAATGGCGGTCTCTGGTCGCTGCACTGGAGCCGGCCGCCGAAGCGCGATGGGCGAGACTGACGTCATGCACAATCAGACCATGCTCGCCTGTCTGCTGGCGGCGGGGTGTTTCGTTGCCACGGTGCCGGTCGCTGTATCGGCGCAGACAATCGACATCTCGTATGCCGCCGAGATTGCCGAGGCAGCACGGCGCTTCGACATTCCCGCGACCTGGATCAGGGGCGTGATGGGCGCCGAGAGTGCTGGCGATCCGGGGGCCGTTTCATCGGCGGGCGCGATGGGACTGATGCAGATCATGCCCGGCACATGGGCGGATCTGCGCATCCGGCATCATCTCGGTCGCAATCCCTACGATCCGCGTGACAACATTCTGGCCGGCGCGGCGTATCTCCGTGAGTTGCATGACCGCTATGGATCGCCGGGTTTTCTTGCCGCCTATAATGCTGGTCCCGATCGCTATGAGGAGTCTCTGGCAGGGCGTCCGCTCCCTTTCGAAACGCGCGCCTATGTCGCTTCCATTGCGCCGTTTATTGGCGGTGTCGGCGATGCTTCCGTCATGATCGCGGCAGCCGATCGGTTTGCCTGGACCCGTGCGCCGCTCTTCATCGTGCAGCCGGATCGTAGCACGGGGGTCGCGTCTGTGCGCGATATGTCGGGGATCATGCCGCGCTCGGATGGTCTGTTCGTGGTGGCTGGCAACATGGGATCGCGGCCATGATGACAATGTGCAGGGCAGGCGGTGGAGAGGCGGAAAGAGGGCAGAAGAGGGAGCGCAAGATTAAAGCGGACGGCACCCCATGGGTCCGATCCGCCGAGCAAGCCCTTGTCTGCACATTGTTTTGGGTGGCACCCCCTTTGAAGGGATATGGTGCCTGCACAGGCGGAAAAGTCAGTTTCCGCCCCGTTTTTCGCGGCACTCTTGCCTGTTTTTGGCAGTTTCGGGCGGATCGGCGGCCGTGAGCGCGGGTGACGACAACCGGTTCCGCCCGAGGCTGGGTCACATTCGCGCCGACACGCCGAAGGCTGGTCGCGCCAGGAGTTTCCTGACCAGGGTGCGGACGGTTACATGCCAGCAGCAGGCGGCGAGCGGCGGGAGCGGACGTCCCCGAGGAGGTGGTCCCAGCCGTACGCCGAAGGGGGAGGGAAGCATCGCGTCCGGGCGTGGCGTGCGGCGCGGTCGGGGGGCAACGTTCGTGCGTGCCCGGAACCTCTCGAATGGCTGGAGCCATCGGCGACCAGGCAGTCGCCGTGTCGTCGTCAAATCCCGCTCCGTCCGCGCTGCCGGGCGGAATGGCAAGGCCGCCGCCCATCTTCGCTATATCCAGCGCGACGGCACCGCCCGCGATGGCGAGTGGGGACGGCTTTATTCTGGGAGCGAAGACCGTGCCGATGGTGATGCGTTTCTCGATCGCGGGCGCGATGACCGCCATCAGTTCCGGTTCATTGTTTCGCCGGAGGATGCCGGGGATCTTGCCGATCTGACGGGCTACACCCGCGACCTGATGGCGCAGGTTGAAGCCGATGTCGGGACGAAGCTCGATTGGGTCGCCGTCAACCACCACAATACCGGCCATCCCCATGTGCATGTCGTCGTCAACGGCCGTGACGACCTGGGCGAGGATCTGGTTATCAACGGCGACTATCTCGCCAGCGGCATCCGCGAACGGGCGAGCGAACTGGTCATGCTGGAACTCGGCCCCGTCACCGAGGTCGAGCAGCGCCGTAAGCTGGTTGCCGAAATCGACCAGGATCGTTTTACCCGCATCGATCGGGCGATGCTCGCGGAAGCCAATGACCGGTTTCTCGACTTGCGCCACGAGCCTGATGATCCGCGCGGCCAGGCGGACCGGACGCTCCGCCTACGCCGTCTTGGCAAGCTGGGCGATATGGGTCTTGCCACGGAGCACGGGCCGGGGCTGTGGGAACTGAGCGAGCGGCTGGAGCCGACGCTGCGCGAGATGGGCGAGCGCGGCGACATCATCCGCACGATGCAGAAGGCGCTCCGGGCGGAAGGGGCCGAGCGCGACCCGATGAGCTTCGCGCTCCATGATTCAGAACCCGCGACGCCGATCGTCGGGCGCGTCATCGACAAGCACCTCTCCGACGAACTGGGTGAGGAACTGACGCTGGTGGTCGATGGGATCGATGGCCGCACGCATCATGTCGCCCGCATCGACCCGGTCCGTGTCGTGGAGGCACGGATTGGCAGCATCGTTGAGATTGGCCCGCCTGATAGCGCCGGGCGCCCCTCCGATCGCGCGATTGCCAGCATCGCCGAGGGGGGCGTTTATCGGCCGAGCCGTCATCTGGAACAGGCCCGGTTCGAGGGGCGCGTGCCGAGCGGCGACTATGACGGTTTTGTCGCCTCCCATGTCCGGCGGTTGGAGGCCCTGAGCCGGGCCGGTATCGTCGAACGGATCGACGTCGACCAGTGGCGTATTCCCGAGGATTTCGCCATCCGTGCTGCTGCCCATGATGCGGGGAGGGGCGGCGGGGCCAATATTCGTGTCCTGTCGACTTTCGACCTCGACAGGCAGGTCGGCGCGGATGGCGCGACCTGGCTCGACCGGCGGCTGGTCGGAGGTGTGGTGTCCGATCTGGTGCCCGCCGGCTTCGGGGAACAGGCGCGCGAGGCGATGGAGCAGCGGCGGGAGAGGTTGATCGAGCAGGGTGATGCTGTCCGCCGACCGGATGGGCGTGTCAGCTATCGGCGCAACCTGCTTGCCACGCTTCAGGATCGGGAGGTTGCCCGTGTTGGGGCGGAACTGGCGGCAACAAAATCCGTGCCGTTTCGGGTCGCTGTGGATGGCGAGACAGTCAGCGGTAAGTTCACTGGAGCTGCCCAGCTATCCAGCGGGAAATTCGCCATCGTCGAGAAGTCCCATGAGTTCACGCTGCTCCCGTGGCGGCCTGTGATCGAGCGTCATCTCGGTCAGGAGGTGACAGGCATAGTGCAGGGTGGATCGGTATCGTGGCAGTTAGGACGGGCTAGGGGAGTGGGGCGCTGAAATGTAAGGTCTGGAGAGACTCTCTCGCTGCTGGGAGAGCCTGATTGCAAACTTTTTTAACACGCCTCGCATCGTCACAATGCGCGTAGAGTTTGATACACCCAAGGAGTGCTTTCAATAAGTTAAATTCATTTTCCCGTTCGGCTGGATATCTTATGGACTGCGCGTTCGTATTAATCCCAGATCCAATAGCGTGCCTTATTAGTGGAAAACCAGACTAGGGAAATCGAAACAGTGTTATCGGATATCGCAGGATAAAAAGTTCTGAAAAAGCCCTACACGCTCCCAAACAACCGTAAACAAAAGTCAGTAAACGCCTGGACTTTTGCGGCACGATGGCGGAGTGATGGGTAGATCGCGAAAAGGGGGAATGTTTCGTCCGGCCAGTCGGTGAAAATGTCGATGAGGCGGCTACTTTGAAGTAACTTTTCTGTTCCGAGTGCCATCACCTGTGCTATCCCGACACCTGCTAGACAAGCCTCTAGCATGGACTCCACATCGGAAACCATAAGCCGAGCGGGCGGCCTGATCGGAAAGACCTCCTCCCCTCGACGAAATTCCCAGTTGAATGGACGCCCCGTGATCGGATCGCGATAATCAATGCATTCATGACTCATTAAGTCCCGCGGGTGTTCCAGCTTTCCATGTTTCTTAAGATAGCTCGGAGCGGCAACAGTCAGGATCCGTGTTTCAAGCATTTTCCGCGCCGTGAAATTTCCACCCGGAGGCGGACCAAAGCGTAGAGCCATGTCGAAGCCGTCAGCGATGAGATCACCGACATGGTCACGCATCACGAGTTCAAGCCGAAGAGCGTGATAGTCTGCCAGAAAATCTGCTAGACCGCGTGCCAATATAAGACGTGAGATAAACGGATCGACATTGACCCGAAGTCGACCGGACACACATTGCCTCGCGCACGCAACATCCAGAGCAGCCTCCTCAATGCCAGCGAGGTGCGGTCCAACACGTTCGCAGAACCGGCGCCCCTCGTCGCTCATTCGTAGCGTCCGGGTGGTCCGGTCAAGAAGCCGAACACCTAGTCGGGTCTCCAGCCGAGCAATAGCACGCCCGACGCCGGATGGGGTCATGTGGAGCGTCTCGGCCGCCCGAGACATGGACCCTGCCTCGACCACCGCCATAAAAACGGTCAAACCCGCCAGAAGTCGTCCATCGTAAGCCATCTATCTGTGACTTCTAGTCCATAATGTTGTGACAGATCGACATTACTATCAAAAATAGCGGACGCGTAAAAGATAAGGCAGACTCAACCCGATAAAAGGATATGAACGTGACACAGCGGCAGACCGCCCTGATTGTGGGGGCCTCTCGCGGGCTTGGCCTCGCACTGGTCAAAGAGTTTCTGGAACGTGACTGGAGCGTCATTGCGACACAGCGCACGCCCTCTCAAGAGCTCGATAAGTTGACAGAGCGCTTTTCTGGAACTCTGCGCATCGAGACCGTCGACATCGCCTATGCCGGTGAGGTTCGTCTCCTCCGAGATCGGCTCGACGGGCAACAGCTTGATCTTCTTTTCATCAACGCTGGGATTGCGCGGTCGATCGAGGCAACACCCGCTACGATCGACGAAGTTGACTTTCTATCCATGATGCTGGTGAACAGCCTCTCGCCTGTCCGAGCAGCAGAAATTCTGCGAGATCTAGTCCCGAGAGGCAATGTTATCGCGATCATGACATCAGAACTCGGTAGCATCACCAATGCAGAAGACGGTTGGCAATGCTATTCAGCTAGTAAAGCCGCTCTCAACATGCTGATGAAGAAATTTGCGAGCCGCTATGCAGAGGACGCATATGCTCTCCTACTTATTGCTCCAGGCTGGGTTCGCACAGAGATGGGCGGAAACGAGGCAACGCTCTCGATTGAAGAAAGTATCCCACTCGTCGTGGACACGATCAAGGCCAATCTGGGCCTACCTGGGTTGCGTTACCTTGATCGCTTCAACAGGATTATTCCTTGGTAAGAAGATGTTGGGTGCAACAATTAACAAGTTATTGCGGCACGCTATATACCTCGAAGACCTTACCAAAAGGCATGACCATATACCCTATTGGAGATGCTCTTGCACGTCCGATGGATGACATTGCTCATTTTGGCTGGTTTTTGTGGCGTGAGTTCGCAGAGATTAATCGGGAGAATGTTCTCAATGTAGCCTGCTGATAAGCTGAAACTGCGATGTATCAGCCCAGCGTTTTATCGCTCAGGTTAACGATGTTGCGCCTGCTACGTGAAAAGAATTTCTAATGCGGTGGGGTAGGACGAAAATACGACGGAATGTGCCAAGCGAACATCTCAATGTTATCCGCAATATTTCCTTAATTTCGCTTCGACACGCGGTTATCGTGGCTGAGGTATTGAATTTTCGTCAAGCAGCAACTGTACTTGGTACGACACAATCAAGTGTCAGCGCCCGGATCAAGGGATTGGAAGATGCTCTCGGTGTCATGCTTTTCGAACGACGACATCGTGGTGTCCGGCTAACCAATGCTGGGCGTTGCTTCGTTGCCGAGGTATCGACTGGCATTGCAAAAATCGATCATGCTGTGCGCACGGTAGGCGCATTGATGGACGGTGCAGAAGGACATCTGTCGATTGGACTATATAGTCCAATTTCTACCGGCTTTCTTGCCGATCTGCGCCGTAAATTCCGCACGAACTACCCGATGATTAGACAGTCTGTGTTGGAGGGAAATGAGTCAGAAATAATCGCTCTAGTCCGGGAAGGTACGCTCGGCATGGCTTTCATCCTTGGCGCAGTGAATTCCCCCGACTGTCATTCCCGTGAACTTTGGTCTGAGCCGGTCATGGTGGTTCTGCCGACAGATCATCCATTGGCAGAACAGGAAATTATCACATGGATCGAACTCGCCGACGAAACCTTCCTTGTCCGTCATGGCGGGGCTGGGCCGAAAATATTCGAACACGTCGTACGTCGCATTAGTGAACGGAAGCGCAGTTCGCGTATTCACCGTTGCAATGTCGCACGAGATACGCTGATGGCTATGGTTGCTGCTGGTGAGGGCATTACGCTCGTCAGTAAGGCGGCAACATATATACCATTTCCTGGTGTTGTGTTCCGGACGATTGTTGATGAGCCTGAAGAGGCACATTTTAATGTTATATGGTCGCCACATAATCGTAACCCAGCATTGTTGCACATGCTCAATCTAGCCACAAAATGATCCTTTTAATGCAAGCAGGACGGGACAGTTTTCAATAAGCCCCCGGTTCCACGTCGAGTGCCTATGCAATCTTTTCCAGGATCGTAACGCTTGCCGATATGTCCGTGCGTTCGAGCGTCCGAGATAGCTGGTGCTCAGGCCAGTGCAATCGGCCAGTTCCACCTGCGTCATGTCCCAAGTCTTGCGCGCTTCTGTAAGAAGTGATTGCAGCAAAAGCTGCCGGGGTGTGCGCAAGGATTTCTTCATGCGGAACGCTCTCCGACGGGTTGCGGAGCTGTTCCAATAATCCTGATTTGGGATTATCCCATTTTAGGACATGGTTGGCTGCAATCCTGCTGGAGCGCTGTCGGATGACAGCAAGGCCCGAACTGGCCCCCGATGTCGATGACCTGGCCCCGACCGTGCCGGAGATCACGACCTATGACGAAGTGCATTTCATCACCTATCTCCGCCTGCTCGATGCCGAGGCGGATCGGGCCGACTGGACGGAGGTGGCGCAGATCGTGCTGCATCGTGATCCGGCGGACGCAGAGCGCACGCGCACCTGCTGGGAAAGCCATCTCGCCCGTGCGCAATGGATGACGAAAATCGGTTATCGGAAGATTCTCGAAAAGGCCGTGATCGACGCCCGCGCAACCCGGCACTGACCGTCCTTTTTCTTCGCCATGGTATCCGGTGGTACGATCGCGACTCATTATATATTGCCTGCCGCTGGGTCGCCCCTTCTCTGATCGGTTTCATTCGCCAAGCCGATTGGAGCCCCGATGTCCGGAAGCCGTGTCCTGTGGGGGCAGGTCGCCCTCGTTCTGCTGATCGTCTTCGTCGCCATCTGGAGTGCGACGGAATGGACGGCCTGGCGTCTCAGCTTTCAGTCCCAGCTTGGTGTCCCCTGGTTCATGGTGGCGGGCTGGCGGTTCTACTATCCGCCGGCCTTCTTCTGGTGGTGGTATTTCTACGACGCCTACGCGCCGTCGATCTTCGTGACGGGCGGATATATCGCCTCGTCCGGCGGCCTCATCGCCATCGTGGTGGCCATCGGCTTGTCCATACTTCGGGCGCGGGAGGCCCACAACGTCGCCACATACGGCTCGGCCCGCTGGGCGGAGGTCGGTGAAGTGAAGGAAGCCGGGCTGCTCGACCCCGACGGCGTGGTGCTGGGCCGGTGGGATCGGGACTATCTTCGGCATAATGGTCCCGAGCATGTCCTGTGCTTCGCCCCGACCCGTTCGGGCAAAGGCGTCGGGCTGGTCGTGCCCACGCTGTTGACCTGGCCGGGCTCGGCCATCGTTCATGACATCAAGGGCGAGAACTGGGGGCTGACCGCCGGGTTTCGTGCGCGGCACGGGCGTGTGTTGCTGTTCGACCCGACCGATCCGGCTTCATCGCCCTACAACCCGCTGCTGGAGGTCCGGCGTGGCGACAGGGAGGTCCGCGACGTCCAGAACATCGCCGATATCCTCGTCGATCCCGAAGGCGCGCTGGACCGGCGCAACCATTGGGAGAAGACCTCGCACTCCCTGCTGGTGGGTGCGATCCTGCATGTCCTCTATGCCGAGCCGGACAAGACGCTGGCTGGTGTCGCCAATTTCCTCTCCGATCCGAAGCGGCCGGTGGAGGCGACGCTGCGTGCCATGATGTCCACGCTGCATCTCGGCAAGGCGGGCGTGCATCCGGTCATCGCGTCATCGGCGCGGGAACTGCTGAACAAGAGTGACAACGAACGGTCGGGCGTTCTTTCCACCGCCATGTCGTTCCTGGGCCTCTATCGCGACCCTGTGGTGGCGAAGGTGACGGCACGATGCGACTGGGGTATCGCGGATCTGGTGTCAGGTCGTCAGCCCGCCAGTCTCTACCTCGTCGTGCCGCCATCCGATATCGCCCGCACCAAGCCGCTGATCCGCCTGATCCTGAACCAGATCGGCCGGCGGTTGACGGAGGATCTGCATGTTTCGGCCCATCGGCACCGGTTGCTGCTGATGCTTGATGAGTTTCCCGCCCTCGGCCGTCTCGATTTCTTCGAGAGCGCGCTGGCCTTCATGGCGGGTTACGGGATCAAATCCTTCCTGATTGCGCAGAGTCTGAACCAAATCGAAAAAGCTTACGGTGCGACCAACAGCATTCTCGACAACTGTCATGTCCGCGTCGCTTTCGCCACCAACGACGAGCGTACCGCCCGGCGGGTGTCGGATGCCCTCGGCACCGCGACAGAAATGCGCGATTCCACCAATTATGCCGGCCACCGGCTGTCACCCTGGCTCGGGCATCTCATGGTGTCGCGACAGGAGACGGCACGGCCACTGCTCACGCCCGGCGAAGTGATGCAGCTTCCACCGACCGATGAATTGCTGCTGGTCGCGGGTGTGGCGCCCGTTCGCGCGAAGAAGGCGCGTTATTACGAGGATGCGCGGTTCATGGAGCGTGTCCTGCCGCCACCCGCGACAGGAACGAAACGCCGGTCCGCTCCCCCGTCCGATGATTGGTCGGCGATGGAGGTGGAAGCTCCATCAGAAGGGCCAGAACCGGCTAGCAACATGGGAGCTGATGGCGATCCCGCCAATGCCGGCATCCGCCGCGAACCGGAATTGCCGGAGCATGAGGACGTCGTGCCGCCCGAGCCTCCGGGCGTGCAGGAGTTCGATGTGCTCGACGACGAGCCGGATGTCGATGCTGCCAAAGCGCGCACCATACGCCAGCAGGCCCGCTCCGTTGCGCGGCAGGCAACGATGGACCCGGCCGATGGCCTCGATCTGTGAGGACGCCCATGTCGAGCAAGACCCGCATGAACGTCTATTTCGAGCCGGAGCTTCTGAAACAGGTCGAGGCGCTGGCGTTGCGGCGCAACGTCTCGAAATCGGCGGTGATCGAGGCAGCCGTCGCGTCCTTTCTTTCGGCCGATGCCTCAGAGCGGCTGGAGGCGGCATTCGCCCGACGCATGGACAGGATCGATCGCCAGATTGCCGGGATGGACGAAGACGTCGCCATTATGGGCGAGACGCTGGCACTGTTCATCCGTTTCTGGCTGACCGTCACCCCGCCACTGCCTGACAGTGCCCAGGCATCCGCCAGGGCGAAAGGCGTCGAGCGGTTCGAGGGTTTCCTGCAATCGCTCGGGCGGAAACTGGCCACTGGAGATCGCTTTCTCAGGGAACTGTCGCGGGACATCGACACGCGGCGCAATGGTGGTGAAGACCCCCAGTAATCGTCAGATTGCGTGGGGCTGCCAAAAGGAATCGTCAATCCCGCCGAACGCCGCCGTTTGCACGCGATGACCGCACGGTTCGGAATAGTTGTTGAATCGAGCCGAAATGGCCTTCTTTTAATCATCCCCATGTGGGGATCGTCTGTTCCGGTCCCGTTCGAGCGGGGGGTAGATGGCGGTTTCGCACCATAATTCGGAAAGCCAGGCACGCGGCATCTCGATGCTGCGCACGGCGATGGGACCGGCGATCGCGGGGCACCTTGCCGACCCCGCCGTGGTCGAGGTCATGCTCAACCCCGACGGGCGGCTGTGGGTCGACCGTCTGTCCGAGGGCCTGTCCGACACGGGCGACGTCATCATACCCGCCGATGCCGAGCGCATCGTGCGCCTGGTCGCGCACCATGTCGGGGCGGAGGTGCATGAAACAGCACCGCGCGTATCCGCAGAACTGCCGACCGGTGAGCGGTTCGAGGGATTGCTGCCGCCTGTGGTGACGGCTCCGAGCTTCGCCATCCGCAAGCCCGCCGTTGCCGTGTTCACTCTCGATGATTATGTCGCCACCGGGATCATGACGGTGGGGCAGGCGGATTTCCTGCGCCAGGCCGTTGCCGAGAGAAAGAATATCCTCGTCGCGGGCGGCACATCGACGGGCAAGACCACGCTGGTCAATGCGCTGCTGGCGGCGGTCGCGAAAACCGACGACCGGGTCGTGCTGATCGAGGATACGCGGGAGTTGCAATGCGCGGCACCCAACCTCGTGTCCCTGCGCACAAGGGACGGCATCGTCACCCTGTCCGAGTTGGTCCGCTCGGCTTTGCGTCTGCGACCAGACCGTATCCCGATCGGCGAGGTGCGCGGTCCCGAGGCGCTCGACCTGCTCAAGGCGTGGGGCACGGGCCATCCCGGCGGCATTGGCACGCTTCACGCTGGCACCGCCATCGGCGCACTGCACCGCATGGAGCAACTGATCCAGGAGATCGTGGTCACGGTGCCCCGCGCCCTGATTGCCGAAACGATCGACGTGATCGCTGTCCTCTCCGGGCGGGGCACGCAGCGCCGGTTGTCCGAACTCGCTACCGTGGACGGGCTCGACCCCGCTACCGGCGCTTATTGCATCCATCCCTTCCAGCATTCGGGAGAACCCCAATGAACCTCGCGCTGTTTCGCGTGCGTCGGCACGCGCCTGTCCTTTCCGCCATGCTGCTGCTGTCTATCGCATGGTGCTCCTCGGCCTTGGCGTCCGGGTCGGACATGCCGTGGGAGGAACCGCTCAACCAGATCCTGGAATCCGTGCAGGGGCCAGTGGCACGCATTGTGTCGGTGATCATCATTACCGTGACCGGCCTGACCCTGGCCTTTGGCGAAACCTCGGGCGGGTTCCGCCGCCTGATCCAGATCGTTTTCGGCCTGTCCATCGCTTTTGCGGCATCGAGCTTCTTCCTGTCGTTCTTCTCCTTCTCCGGTGGAGCACTGATCTGATGGCCGCCGGATATGACGATGATGCGGTGCCGGGTTTTCATGTCCCGGCACATCGCTCCCTGACCGACCCGATCCTGCTGGGCGGCGCACCCCGGACTCTGGCTATCGCCAACGGCACACTGGGAGCTGCCATCTCACTGGGTCTGCGGCTCTGGCTGGTCGGGGCCGTGTTCTGGATCATCGGGCACACGCTCGCGGTCTGGGGAGCGAAGCGCGATCCGCTGTTCGTCGAGGTGGGACGGCGGCATCTCCGCTACCCCGCCTGGCTCCGCGCGTAGGGAGGGCAGGGCCATGATGTCGCTTGGCGAATATCGCAACCGCGCTGTCCTCCTGTCCGATTTTCTGCCGTGGGCCGCGCTCGTTGAGAAAGGCGTTGTCCTGAACAAGGACGGCAGCTTTCAGCGCACGGCAAAGATACGCGGTCCGGATCTCGATAGCGCCACGCCCGCCGAACTGGTGGGTGTGACGGGACGCCTGAACAATGCCCTGCGGCGTCTGGGCTCTGGCTGGGCGGTGTTCGTGGAAGCGCAGCGCGTTCCGGCCACGCTCTATCCCGAGAGCGATTTCCCGGATGCCGCCTCGCACATGGTGGACCTTGAGCGCCGGGAAGCCTTCGAAGATGAGGGCGCGCATTTCGAGAGCCGATATTTCCTGACCCTGGTCTGGCTGCCACCTGCGGAATCTTCCGGGCGTGCCGAGCGTTTTCTCTATGAAGGCAGGGAACGGGACGGGCCGGACCCGCACGGTATGCTGAAAGCCTTCATCGATCGCAGTGATCGGCTGCTAGCTCTGCTGGACGGGTTCATGCCCGAGGCCGTCTGGCTCGATGACGGCGAGACGCTGACCTATCTGCATTCGACCATCTCCACCCGTAACCAGCGGGTCCGCGTGCCGGAAATTCCGATGCACCTCGATGCCCTGTTGGTGGACCAGCCGCTCTCGGGCGGCCTGGAACCAAAGCTCGGCGATGCCTTCCTCAAGACCCTGGCGATCGCCGGTTTCCCCAGCCGCACCTTTCCCGGAATTCTGGACGACCTGAACCGCCTGGCGATGCCCTATCGCTGGTCCACCCGCGCCATCCTGCTCGACAAGACGGACGCCACGAAGGTGCTGACGAAAATCCGGCGGCAGTGGTTCGCAAAACGTAAGAGCATCGCAGCCATTGTCCGCGAGGTGATGACTAACGAGGCCTCGGTGCTGGTGGATAATGATGCTGCCAACAAGGCGGCCGACGCCGATCTGGCGTTGCAGTCGCTGGGCGCCGATGACGTCGGACAGGCTTACATCACTGCCACGGTCACGGTCTGGGATGGTAGCGCCAGTATCGCAACCGAGAAGCTTCGGCTGGTCGAGAAGATCATCCAGGGGCGCGACTTCACCTGCATGACGGAAAGCCTCAACGCGGTGGAAGCGTGGCTGGGATCTCTGCCGGGGCATGTCTACGCCAATGTGCGTCAGCCCCCGGTCTCGACGTTGAACCTCGCGCATATGATCCCGCTGTCGGCCGTCTGGGCGGGGCCGGAACAGGATGGGCATTTCAGGGCTCCGCCGCTGTTCTACGGAAAAACGGCGGGGGCGACACCATTCCGGTTTTCCCTGCATATCGGCGATGTCGGTCATACGCTGATCGCAGGACCGACAGGAGCGGGCAAATCCGTCCTGCTGGCGCTGATGGCGTTGCAGTTCCGCCGCTATGTGGGATCGCAGATTTTCGCCTTTGATTTTGGCGGGTCCATGCGGGCGGCAACGCTGGCGATGGGCGGGGACTGGCATGACCTCGGCGGTGGTCTGACCGAGGAGGATGCCGCTGGAGAACAGGGTAGTGGTGTATCACTCCAGCCGCTGCTTCGGATTGACGATCCTGACGAACGCAAATGGGCCAGCGAATGGCTGGGGCAGATCCTTGTTGGCGAGGGCGTGGCGCTGACGCCGGACGTCAAAGCCCATCTCTGGTCGGCCCTGAATTCCCTCGCGTCATCGCCCGGCCATGAACGCACGATCTCCGGTCTGGTGGCACTTCTCCAGTCCAACGCTCTGAAGCAGGCGCTCGCACCCTACTGCCTCGGCGGACCCTATGACCGTCTGCTGGATGCGGACGCCGAGCGACTGGGTGATGCCGATGTGGTGGTGTTCGAAACCGAGGGGTTGATCGGCTCGGGCGCGGCGTCATCCGTGCTGTCCTACCTGTTCCATCGGATTGAAGGCCGTCTGGACGGCCACCCGACGCTGCTGGTGATCGACGAGGGCTGGCTGGTCCTGGATGACGGGGATTTCGCCGGCCAGCTCCGGGAATGGCTGAAAACCCTGCGTAAGAAGAACGCCAGCGTCATCTTTGCCACGCAGTCCCTGTCCGATATCGCCAATTCTCCGATTGCGCCGGCTGTGGTGGAAAGCTGCCCGACGCGGATCTTCCTGCCGAACGAGCGGGCTATTGAGCCGCAGATCATGGCGCTCTATCGCGATTTCGGCCTGAATGACCGGCAGATCGCGATCATCGCCCGTGCGGCGTCCAAGCGGGAGTATTACTGCCAGACGCAGCGGGGGAACCGGCTGTTCGAACTGGGGCTCGGGCCGGTCGCACTCGCCCTGTGCGCGGCGTCGGGCAAGGACGATCACAGGCTGATTGATGCGGTTTTGGCGGAACATGGGCGGGACGGTTTTCTCCCTGCCTGGTTTGACGCGCGTGGCGTGTCATGGGCGGCAGACCTTCTGCGGGAAGGGAGCATGCCATGAGATGTCGTCTGATTCCTGCCGTTATGGTCATTGCTTTTACGGCTTCCGCTGCCCCGGCTGCCCATGCCCAGTGGGCGGTTTATGACGGGGCGAACCATGTCGAGAACGTGCTGATCGCAGCACGCACGCTCCAGCAGATCGACAACCAGATCACGTCACTGGCCAATCAGGCGCAGATGCTGGTTAATCAGGGTCGCAATCTGGCGAGCCTCCCGCTTTCGACATTGTCGACGCTGCAATCAACGATTTCCCAGACGACGGCACTGCTTGCGCAGGCGCAGAATATTGCCTACAGCGTCCAGTCCGTCGAACAGCAATACCAGCAGGCGTATACGTCCGTCTCGTCCGGCATGTCCGATAGCGCCCTGTTCAGCCAGACGCAGACACGCTGGCAGAATTCCGTGGGCGGGTTTGAGGATGCCCTGAAGCTCCAGGCGCGGGTGGTGGGCAACATTCCCTCTGATAGCAGCGCCATGACACAGCTTGTGTCGGCCAGCCAGACCTCCACCGGGGCGTTGCAGGCGGCGCAGGCCGGCAATCAGCTTCTGGCCCTGCAATCCCGGCAATTGTCCGACATCCAGGCCGAACTCGCCGCCAATGGTCGGGCGACCGCCCTGCAACAGGCGCGCGATGCCGCGACGGAAGCGGAAAGTGACGCGCAGTATCAGCATTTCTCCCAACATGATGCCTATGTGCCCGGCGCAGTGTCCATGTTCGGCAGCAGCGGGAATTGACCGCCATGGCGATGGGCAATGTGGGCGTTATCGACACTTTCCTGAATACCTTCACCACCACCATCGACAGCGGCTTCGGTCTGGTGAAGGGGAATGTGATCTCACTGGCCGGAACACTGTCCGTGCTGGACATGGTACTGGCTGGCCTGTTCTGGGCCTGGGCTGCGGATGAGGACATCATCCAGCGTCTGGTGAAAAAGACGCTGTATATCGGATTCTTTTCCTTCCTGATCAGCAATTTTTCCAGTCTGTCGAAGACTGTCTTTGACAGTTTTGCAGCCCTTGGCCTGAAAGCCGGTGGCGGCAGTCTGGCGCTCGGAGACTTCCTGCGGCCCGGCCGACTGGCTTCCACCGGCTTTGATGCGGCCCAGCCCTTACTGGACTCTGTCCACAATCTCCTTGGCCCTGTCGCGTTCTTTACGAATTTCATCCAGATCTTCGTGCTCTGCCTGTCCTG
The DNA here is from genome assembly GCF_018256155.1 of Gluconobacter sp. Dm-62. Taxonomy (GTDB): domain Bacteria; phylum Pseudomonadota; class Alphaproteobacteria; order Acetobacterales; family Acetobacteraceae; genus Gluconobacter. The sequence continues at coordinate 378,317 of NZ_JAERLY010000001.1, read as the reverse complement.
GCTGATCGTGCTGGCGGCGTTCTTCATTCTCGCCGTGCAGCTCTTTGTCGCGCTGATCGAGTTCAAGCTGACCACGCTGGCAGGCTTTGTGCTGATCCCGTTCGCCTTGTTCAACCGCACCGCTTTTCTGGCCGAGAAGGTGCTGGGCAATGTCGTGTCATCTGGCGTGAAGATCATGGTGCTGGCGGTGATCTCCGCCATCGCGTCCGTTTTGTTCGCCCAGTTCTCAACCTCCTACGGCAGCGACGTTCCCACGATCGGGCAGTCCGTCTCGGTGGTGCTGGCGTCACTTTCAATCGTCGGCTTGTCCATTTTTGGCGGCAGCATAGCCAACGGGCTGATCTCTGGCGCCCCACAGCTTGGCGCGGGAACGGCTGTGGGCACCGGTATGGCGATGGGAGCGATGGGTGCTGCTGCGGCCGCCGGTGTCGGGGCAGTCGCCTCTGGCGGTACCGCCGCCCTTGGTGCCACCGCTGCCGCCGCGCGGGGCGGTGCCGCGATCGCCGGAGCGGCCAACACGGCTTATTCCATGGGGGCCATGAACGCTGCCGGTGGGAGTGCCGGTGCCCGTATGGCAGCGGGGTTGGGCGGCGTCGCGAAGGCACCGGGCAGTGCTGCCGCAAATGCCGTGAAGAGTAAAATGTCGTCCGCGGCGACCGCCATGAAGCAGAGCTACGGCGAGGGCGCGCGAGGCGCTTTCACCGCGACGGGCGGACGTTTTACGGGTGGGTCATCGCCCGATGCGAACGGCGGGCAGGCAGGCGGCCCATCAGGTAATGCTGGCGTCGGCGGCGGCTCTGGTCCCGAAGGCACGCCACCCCGATGGGCGCAGAAGATGAAGCGCCGTAACGCCGCTGCCCATGCCGCCGAGGCGGCGCATGTCATCCGCTCCGCCAATGGCGGCGGTGGCTCGGCATCCATTGATCTCTCGGAAAAGGAATGAGGACGATGTTCCGTCGCTCCACCACACGCTACGGGACCACGCCCGAGGCCGTGACACCCTATCAGAAAGCGGCACAGGCGTGGGATGACCGGATCGGGTCCGCCCGCGTGCAGGCCCGCAACTGGCGGCTGATGGCGTTCGGCAGCCTGTTCCTCTCGGCCGGGCTCGGGGCTGGGCTGGTCTGGCAGTCCGCGCGCGGCACCATCACGCCGTGGGTGGTGCAGGTGGACCGTCTGGGCCAGGCGCAGGTCGTGGCCCCCGCGACAGCGGGCTATATGCCCGCCGATCCGCAGATCGCCTGGTATCTGGCGCAGTTCGTCCACGACGTACGCGCTCTGTCGTCCGATGCCGTGGTGATCCGGCAGAACTGGCTCCGCGCCTATGATTTCACCACCACGTCGGGTGCGCAGGCGCTTAACGATTATGCCCGCCTCAATGATCCGTTCTCGCGCATCGGGCATGAGCAGATCGAGGTGGACATCGCCTCGGTGATCCGCGCTTCGCCCGGCAGCTTCCGCGTCGCCTGGACCGAGCGTCATTACCGCGACGGCGCGTTCACCGGCACCGAGCGCTGGACCGCCATTGTCTCGGTCGTTCTGCGCACGCCCCGTGATGCCGATCATCTCAGGAAAAACCCTCTGGGCATCTACGTCTCCGCCATCAACTGGTCGAAGGAGCTTGGCCAATGATCCGTCGCGCTCTTCGTGTCCTGCCGTTGCTGATCCTGCCCCTGGCCGGATGCGCGCAGCATTACCATCCGCCCGTCATCCGCTACGATGACGCTGTTCAGGCGACACGTCTGCTGGACCCGCCGAAACCGGTGCAGGTGGTGGAAGTCCCCAGACCGTTTCCCCTGCCGGGGCAGCTCAAGCCGCTGCCCTCACGACGCGTCACACATCCGGCCCCCGAAGTCGCCGATCCGACCGCGCGCGTGACGCAGGCCAATCTGGCGGCACGCATCCAGCCCACGCGAGCCGGGTTCATCAACGCGGTGCAGGTCTATCCCTACAGCCCCGGTGCGCTCTATCAGGTCTATGCGTCGCCCGGTGAAATCACCGACATCATGCTCCAGCAGGGAGAGAAGCTGGTCGGCACCGGGCCGGTCGCCGCCGGGGATACGTTACGCTGGATCATTGGCGATACCGAGAGCGGGGCAGGGACGACGAAACGCATCCATATCCTGGTCAAGCCGACGCGGGCAGACCTGACCACCAACCTGATCATCAATACCGATCGGCGGACCTATCTGGCCGAACTGCGCTCCACCCCCGCCACCTACATGGCGTCGGTGTCGTGGGATTATCCCGAGGATGATCTGATCGCCCTGCACCGGCAGGACAGTGCGGCCGACGATGCTGCCCCTGTGGATGTGGGACTGGACCTGAACGCGCTGAATTTCCGTTACACCATCCAGCCGGTGAAAGGCGGGACACCGCCCTGGCTGCCTGGCCGGGCGTTCGATGATGGTCGCAAGGTCTATATCGCCTTTCCTGCTGGCATAGGGCAGGGCGAACTGCCCCCGCTCTTTGTGCTGGGGGCGGATGGCGGCCCGGAACTGGTCAATTACCGGGTCCGGCAGAACTGGATGATCGTCGATCGCCTGTTCGCGGCAGCCGAGTTGCGGCTGGGCGACAAGCAGTCCGAGCAGCGTGTGCGGATCGTGCGCACGGATGGCAGGAAGTCATGAGCGGCGCGGAAGAACGCCGGGATGAGGACGGGAGTGCTACTGGCGACGGGAGCGCGACGGGAGCAGGGCCGTCCCCAGATATACGGCTGCGCGCGCAGCGTCCGCCGGTCGTAAAGCTGTCGCGCCCCGTCATCTGGACCCTGGGGGCGGTTGGGATGCTCGCCATCGGTCTCGTGCTGGGTTACGCGCTGCAAAGCAACACGCCAAAAGGACCGGTTCAGGCGGCACAGGATACCGACGCGCGCGCCTCGGCCGACGGGCTGTCGGCTTTGCCCAGCGACTATACCAATATACCGAAGCTCGGGCAGCCTCTGCCCGGCGATCTGGGCAGGCCGATCCTCAACGCGCAGCGGCAGGGACGTGCGGGACCGGTTCCCGGCATGGGGGATCGTCGCGGCGACCAGGAGATCGAGGCCGCGCGCACCAGTAGGCTCTTCGCGCAGATTGAGGTCCGGGAGGGGCAGGGCACACAGGCGGTGGCGGTCCCGGGACAGACCGTGTCCGGAGCGCAGGCATCATCGGTAGGAACCGATCAGCAGCCTGGCAATCGCGCCTTTCTGGCAGGCCAGCCGGACCGTGCGACGGTCAGCCCGGACCGGATTATGTCGCCTGCGTCCCCATATATCCTTCAGGCAGGAACGGTCATCGCCGGAGCATTGAATACGAAGGTCAGTTCCGACCTGCCGGGTCAGATCGTGGGCCATGTGACCCAGAACGTCTATGACAGCCCGACCGGGCGGTATCTTCTGATCCCGCAGGGCAGTACCCTGTTCGGGGCCTATAATAACAGCGTCTCCTTCGGACAGCAGCGCACGCAGATCATCTGGACGCGGCTGATCTTCCCGAACGACGAGAGCTTAGTACTGGAGAAACTGCCCGGCGGTGACGCGGCCGGTCAGTCCGGCCTTTCCGATGAGGTGAACAACCATTGGGGCCAGCTTTTCAAAGCCGCGCTGGTCACTACCCTGCTCAGCGTCGGCTCCGAAGCCGGGACGTCATGGAACGAGAACAACCTGATGCAGGCCATCCGTAGCGGTGCCAGCAATGGTTTCTCCATGGTCGGCAATCGTTTGATTGACCGTAGCCTCAACGTTCAGCCGACGCTGAGAGACCGGCCCGGCCTGCCGTTTACGCTAATTCTGAATCGCGACCTTATCCTCAAGCCCTGGAAAGAGAAGGAATTCCGACCATGACGAAGCTGAAGCTCGGTCCGATTGAGAACAACAAGCCCGTGAAGGTCACGCTGGAACTGCCAGCCACCTTACATCGTGATCTTGCCGCCTATGCCGAAATTTTGGGTCGCGGAACCGGGCAGGCCCCCGCTGATCCCGTGCGTCTCATTGTGCCCATGTTGGAGCGTTTCATGGCTACGGATCGAGGGTTTGCGAAGGCAAGAAAGATAAATTGAACATCAGATAAAAAACCGACGAACGATGGTCAGCCTTATAGCGCTGCAACCGCTGGGGATGAAATGCAACAAAATTTCCCATGTGCGCATCTAATTTCCTATTTCGTGCAACAAACGTCGTTGACGAGCAACGGAGGATGGTGTAGATGCATCATGTAATCGAGATTTTGCATCAGATCGGGTTTTGCGCATGGAACACTTCTCAATCATTCAGGCGCTTTGCAGGTCGGCTATGGCCGACCCTTCAGCAGCCCTGCGTAAGCAGGTCGAACGACTGCGTGATGCACTGACTAAGGATGGTGAGGAAAAACAGGCTGCGTCGCTTACGGGAATTCTAAAGGCTGCGGAACGTTTGAAGGAAATAACCCCCAGTCGGATTGAGCGGTCCCGTGCATATCTTTCGGGAGAAACACTTGGTCGAAATACTCCAGTGCCGGTTGATCGTGAGACGGCTGCGCCTCTGGCAGAGATTATTTTTCCGGGAGAAATTGACGGAACTGCGCCCCTTTTTAATGCCACCGTATCGCAAGCCATTGGTACGATAGTTGATGAATGGACAAATTTTGAGGCGCTCGCGACTGTAGATATTCTTCCCGCCAAGACCTGTCTGATTTATGGCAAGCCAGGGACGGGTAAGACCCGGTTGGCTTTTTGGATTGCACGTAAGCTCGATCTTCCTGTCGTTCTTGTGAAACTTGATGGTCTTGTTTCATCATTTTTGGGAACGACGGCACGAAATATTGGGAATTTATTTACATTTGTTAATCGATATCGTTGCATCTTGCTCCTTGATGAATTCGATGCCATCGCGAAAGTTCGTGACGATCCACAAGAGGTCGGCGAGATCAAGCGTGTTGTGAATGCGTTGCTCCAAAATTTGGATGTAAGGCAGAATATCGGCTTCACGATTGGCATTACCAATCATCCAAAATTGCTTGATCCGGCAGTATGGAGACGCTTCGAAATTCAGCTTGAGATTCCTACTCCTGATTTTGAAGTGAGGAAGGCCATTGCTGCTCATTTTATGCCGCCAGTAAAAGCCCCGGATAGCCATCTTCGCATGATCGCATGGTTTACTGAAGGTTCGACTGGAGCCGAGATTGAATCACTGGTTCGCACATACAAAAAGGCAACAACGGTGCGAGAAGAGGATCGACCGGGTTTGCTGGATACGCTGCGACAGTTCGCAACACTCAATGCAGCGCGTATTCAAAGTGAGCGTCGCGCACTGCTATTCGGTGAACCAGTTCATCTCTTCAGGGCCATGCGTGATGATCCCATCCAGGGGTTTTCAATGGCCGATATCGGCGACATCGCAGGCAAAGATAAATCGACTGTCAGCCGGTGGCTTGGCCGTCAGGCCAACGCAGCAGACGATAAGGAAGTGACGCATGGCTAGTCCCATTCAAATCGTCCTCAATCCCGAAAATTTCGAGGAAGCGCGTGAGAGCGGCGGTGGGGGTGGTCGCAAAGATTTCTATGCGAAGCGCGATCGTGAGTTCGGTGCCCATAAAGCTGCTCTTATGGGGCAGATCGACACCATCTCAGGAGTTCTTGCCTCGCAGTCCCAAGGGCCAATTGGCTATGTCAAAGTCACCTTGAAAAAGGAGGCTTGGGCTAAAAGCCATCGGCCCGTCGGAGCACTTTTTCGACCAGATCGCGTACCAGTTGTTGGCGGTGGAGATCTGGGGGTAATGATCGTTGAAGGTAGTCCCTCCGGGCTGGCTCAGGTTAAAACTGAGATCGCAAAGGCCGAAACACAGACGCGCATGCGGTTAGATGACAAGACGGGAAAAGAAGTTCCTCACCCGTCAGTGCAGAAAAGTGAAACTGGCGCGATCGAGCGGCTCGATTTGTATGGAGCGTCCGATAAACGGCGTTTTTCCGTAGAAGAGGCTGTTGCTTGGCTCTCGAAGCCGCTCACAGGGAGTGCATACGAGGTAGAACTGTTTAATGTTCTACCTCCACGGTCAGAGTGGGACCGTCTTGATGCTTCACACCGTCGCTTGGTTGAGAGCTTCATTCAGGGCTTTATTTCCCTTGGATACAGTATGTCGGTTGAACGGCTACCAAGCTGGCAGCATCGACTTCCGGTATTGGCTGTTCGTTTGGATCAGGCGGGCGACGGGGCCGTGCTGCGTTTAACTGGCCCGACAACTGAACGTCGGGAATTGGCACCTTTCGATTCAGATATCCAACGTCACACACAGCTTCTGGAGTTTCTCGACAATCATCCGTTGGTGAGGCGTATCGAGTTGCCTGGTATGGTTGTGCGCTCGGAGCAGCCTTCTGCTTCCAACCGAGGACGCCCTACACATATGGATTTGCCCGTGCGCGATACACAGCGAACTCATCCGAGGATTGGTATCATTGACGGTGGGATTAGTCCCGCGCTGGCAGACTGGGTGATAGATCGGTGGGATATTCTGGCAGATGAAGACAAGGATCTTTCCCACGGTACATTTATTGGTGGCCTTGCGGTAGCTGGGGCCAGTCTTAACGGTACAGAAACTTGCCCTGAACCCGATGGCGCGGAGCTTATTGATCTCGCGATTTTTCCAAATCAACAGAAAGCAACAGCTTTCCCTGCATATTACGCAGGTGGTCTACCGCAGTTTTTTGATGAGTTGGATGCATCTGTTGCAGATGCACGCGCTCGTTTTGGCGTCCGCGTATTTAATATGAGCTTGAATATTCTTCAGCCTACAGCTCCCGATCGATATAGTCCGCATGCTATTCGTCTTGACCGCATCGCTGAAGAAAACAACGCCGTCGTGTTTGTATCAGCCGGCAATATTCAGCCACAAGATATGCGACCGGAGTGGCCAGCAGATCCATCGACTGCGCTGTCAAACTTAGCGATAGCTAGAAATGATAATTTGCTTCTTCCGGCAGAAAGTGCCCGTAACGTAACAGTGGCGGCTCTTAATCCTCCAGGTGCAAATGGATGTTTACCCTTTGCCCCGGCACGTTACAGCCGCCGAGGGCCTGGTCTGCGTTCTGGTGTAAAACCGGATCTGGCCCATGTCGGAGGTTCTGGCACACCACAATCAACGCTTGGTCATGGCCTGTTTTCCGTTCTTCCTGATGGTACGATCGTCGATGGTTGCGGTACCAGTTATGCCGCTCCATTGGTGGCAAAAACGGCGGCTGTCCTCGATCATGCAATCGAGGGTGAGGTATCTCGGGAAACCTTAATTGGGTTGCTTGTTCATAATGCGGAAATTCCACAACCATTGCGGCCAAAGCCACTTCTGCCTGTTGCGCGACATTTAGTCGGTTTTGGGATGCCTCCTTCAGCTCAGCAAATCTTGGAGACAGACGACCATTCAATTACCTTGGTTTTCGCGTCTCGTATTCAACTTGGTCAGCAAATCAATTTTAGATTTTCGTGGCCAGCATCTCTGGTAACCCCTGAAGGTAAGTGTCGAGGGCATGCCAAACTTACGCTGGTGTCCACGCCTCCGCTGGATGCACGGTTCGGTTCAGAATTTGTTCGGGTCAATGTTAATGCAACATTGCAGCAAGAGCAGGAAAAAGGATGGAAAGGCAGGCTTGACCCTCTGTATCTTCCTTCTACGCGAACATCTCCTGCAGTGGAATCAGTTCTCATTGAGCATGATTTAAAATGGAGCCCTGTAAAAGTATTTGAAAAGACCTTCGCACGAGGGGTTGGTCCTTCATCGAATTGGCGGTTGTTTGTGGAGTATTTGACGCGAGCAGGTGAGATAATGCCGGAAGGTGGTGTGCCATTTACTGTTATTCTCACCATTAGTGATCCTGGTAGGGAAGGGACCGTATTCAACGATATGCGCCAGAGTCTTCAGGCTATAGGCACTCAGATCGCCGATATTCGCACGGCCGCCCGTATTACACCGCGCGTTTGATCAGGAGATATCACGTCCAGAGTGAGTTCTTTAAATAGCAACGACAATGTTTGTGTATTGGGCGGCACATGTAATCACCTAACCTAGCTACCTCTCTGTAGCTCGATATTTCGTGTGCTCCTGCGTTACAGCTAGATACGACAAAAGAGAATGAAGCCGATGAACGAATATTCTGCTGACAACTCTAATTTGCAGAAACAATATAAGAACATTCGACAAGCGCTAGCTTTGGCAGCGTCTATAGCGGTGCCGACGGGTGGGGCAGCATTGATCCTCTACGGCTTAGAGAATGGCTGCTTCCCGGATATGGCGCAGAATCTGTCACTTCTCAATCTAACAGTTATTGGTGCGGTGACGATCATCATTATCACTGTAGCTCTACTCTATGGAATGATCTGTAGTGCATGGCTGGTCATGCTGATCGTTGCTTGGCGACGAACGCGGCGTGGCACGCATATTCTGCTTCCACCGGGCAAGTTCGATCGAGTGATCCTCGGGCTTGGTTCGTTCTCGTGTTTCTTACTCTTCGGTATATTGGTAGCTTGTAGCGTAGCAGGGGTATTAGATCATGATATTGCCTATCTATTTGGATATTTTATGATAGTGGGCTTCATAACCATGGCTATTATCGATCCACCAGATGGAAAATGGGTAACAGCAGGCAAGCTAAGCTGGGTCGCAGCCATGGCGGCGATAGGCATGTTAGCAGCTATGCCACACACACTCTCGCCGCTTATGAATCTCGTCATGTCAGTCATGGAATATCGCTCTAGCGGTTCTGAGGCGGTAATCGTCGATGATGATGCTTACCAACAACTCGTTAATCGTTTGGGCCTTTATGGCCGGAAGCCAGACGCATGTGCAATTAAGCTCGGTACACGTCCCATGTGGTACTTGACCCATGGTCAAGTCGTTCTTCGCGGGATCGGTAATAAGACCTTAATTACCGCAGATCCTACATTATCGGTCCTGTCCCTACAGCCAACACAAGTTATTACTCTACCTCGACATGGCCTCAAGAATTGTAATTAGGTGTCATATTATTTATAAATTATATCTTCGTCTGAAGTGACTGTCGGTATCGGGGGCTGCGTGCCCCCGCAACCATCTGAACTTGCGATGCCAACGCATCACAAACATCGGGCAAGATGATCGTCAGTTCGGCGTCATCCGGCTGGAGCGTGATCTGAAAAATGACGGCGCTCTTCGGTATTGGCTAAACGATCTGTCACTTCGGCCTTTCGTGTTTCCAGCTGCTTCATGTCATCAATATTTTTCTGAATTGGTCCACCCGCTTAAGCGCGGGAGAAATTTTGCCGGTTCTCGATCAATGTAGGGCAATTCTGCCCGCATGGTGACCAGACCCGCACTGTGTTCATCCGTAGCCTGCTCACTTTACGTGTGAACTCCGCACAAAAAACTTCCTTGAACACAGCAGCAGCTCCATCAGGTGCACGCACGGCCTATGTCGGGTCACTGGCAGGCAGCGAAGTCGGCTCAGTGTGATACCATGGAACAGAGCAGGTCTGGTTTGATCGCCTGTTATGGGCTGGGATATGCCTCATATCGAAGAGGTATCCATCGTATCGGGAGGAGACAGTGGAATGATCGGTGCAGGTCAGCTGGGCTGTTCTCCGTTTTTAAGCGCCATCTGGGATCGACCCGCGGGCCACCGCCGTGGGCGCCGCGATCGAACGTGATCTGGAAAAGAATCAGGAACAGGATGATAAAGGGCCGGGAGAATTCGGACTGAGTAAGGATCCCGAAGAAAGCCGGCACCAGAAATAATATTCCGACCCCATAAACAACAGAATGGCGCCCGGCACTTCAGTCACAAAAGGCCGGTCTACGTTCAGAGCCGGTTCAGGATGACGACCAGCTAGGGAAAGGCAACCATAAAGCGCAAGTTGTCAGGTTCCTTGAGGCAGGGGAGCGTTGATGGTGACTTTGAGCTTCTCGGCATCGGCCGGTGTCGCGGGGTTGTAGACGACCAAGGTCAGGTCCGGCCGGCCATCGACCGAGAATGTCGAATGTTCGAAGGCAAAAGGGCCGAGAACCGGGTGGTCGATGTGCTTGACGACGTCGACAGGTGCCTCGGTAACACTATTCTCATGCCACATTGTGTGAAATTCGGGACTGAGTCGACAGAGATCCGTTACCAGAGGGATGATTTCGTCCGTTGCCGCGGCGCGTGCCGTCTCGATCCGGAAGGCGCCGACGACATAGCGTGCCATGTTGTCCCAGTCGGGCTGCATGGCGCGGGAACGCGGGTCGAGGAAGATGATCCGCAGGATGTTGCGTTCCGCGGGCGGCAGGGCGCTGTAATCCCCCAGCATGATGGTGGCTGCCCTGTTCCAGGCCGGAACGTCCCAGGTCGCGGTCCGGATCAGGGCCGGGCTGGGATCCAGCGCGTCGAGCACGCGTTGCAGGCGCGGCGTAATGGTGCCGCTTTTGCGATACTGCGCATCGGGAGGGCGGCCGAGACCGAGCAGGAACAGATGTTCGCGTTCGACGTCGGTCAGCATCAGAGCACGTGCGATCCGATCCAGCACATCGGCTGACGGGGCACCCCCACGCCCCTGTTCCAGCCAGGTGTACCAGGTCGGACTAATATTGGCTCTCTGTGCCACCTCCTCCCGCCGCAGGCCGGGTGTGCGGCGGCGTTCCGAGGGAAAGCCGAAGGCAGCCGGATCTAGCCGCGCACGCCGATCCTTCAGCCAGGAGCCGAGCCGTTTGCCACCATCCTGATGTTCGCTCATCCTGTTATTCTATATAATACGATAATGTCACTACTTTACCAGAATAAAGCATGGACCGAGATTTGTCTTCACGAGATAACGGGAGACTTCGCTCATGCGTGTATTTGTTACCGGTGCTACTGGATTTATCGGGATGCCGACCGTCAGGGAACTGATCGCTGCCGGCCATGAGGTGATTGGTCTAGCTCGTTCGGACGAGGGGGCTCAGTCGCTTGCCGCCATAGGCGCTGAGGTGCAGCGGGGAACGCTTGAGGATCTCGACAGTCTGCAAAAGGGCGCGGCGGCTTCGGACGCCGTCATTCACCTGGCGTTTATCCATGACTGGTCGAACTTCATGGCGAGTTGCGAAACGGATCGCCGCGCCATCGAGGCACTGGGGGCCGCGCTTGCTGGCTCCCACAAACCGCTCCTGGCTACGGGCGGGCTGGCGGGATTGGTCCCACCAGGACAGAGGGCGACCGAAAAGGATGTGATTCCGCCGGGTTTTCCGTTCCCGCGCGTGTCCGAACAGGCGGCGCTCGCGTTGATCCCGCAGGGTATTCGCGCTTCGGTGGTGCGCCTTCCGCAGGTTCACGATACAGCCAAGCAGGGGCTCATCACGCCGCTGATCGAGACGTTCCGTCAGAACGGCACCTGCGCGTATGTAGGGGATGGGGGCAATCTTTGGCCTGCTGCGCATGTGCTCGATGTCGCCCGCCTTTACAGGCTGGCTATCGAAAAGGGCGCAACGGGTGCGGCCTGGCATGCGGTGGCGGAAGAGGGCGTTGCGATGCGCAATATTGTCGAGACGCTTGGGCGTCGTCTGGATCTTCCAGTCCGATCCATTGGGCTGGAAGAGGCCCCGGCTTTCTTCGGGCAGTTCGCGATGTTCGCAGGGTTCGACATGCGCGCCTCCAGCGCACTGACGCGCCAGGCATTGGGTTGGGAACCAGACGGTCCGGGATTGATTGCCGATCTTGAACAGCTTGCGGTCAGGGATCGCTGAGCGATCGATGCTTACAGATGCCCGGTTACCAAAATCCTGAGCCACTGTTGCGACAATTGGAGCAAGGCAGTGACCTGCGCGGGAGGCGCCGTCACGTCTGAGAAGGAGACACACTCCGGCGCACCAGCGGTAGGAAGATGTCGTCGACGATCTCACGGATCGCGTCGTCAGAGAGCGGCTGGAACGTCATGATCATCTCGTGCCGGGCAAGATCGAGCGGAAGCGACGTGATCCGGGGGGTGAGGCGGGCCGGGTCGATCTCTCCCCGTTCGATGGCTCGGCCGATGACGGCATGAAATTGGCTGCCATCTACGATGCGCGCCCGTATGTCGGCAAAGCTTGACCGTTCGGAGACAAGATCTTTCTGCATGTCGAAGAACAGTTGCAGGTCTCGGGACCCGGCACGATCCGACATGCACCGCAGAAGCAAGCGGAGTTCGTCCCGTAGGCTGCCCATATCCGGAATGACGATATTGGCCCGCGCGAATTGCTGTGTGAGGGCGGCCGTGGCGAGCGCTGTGCGGCTGGGCCAGCGCCGGTGCAGCACCGGGCGGCTGGTTTCCGCACGGCGCGCGACGTTCTCCATCGTCAGCCCCTCATAACCGCGTTCCATTAATTCGGCCCAGGCGGCCTCAAGGATTGCCTCCTCCAGCGCCGCCCCACGTCGACGTGTCTGCCCTCGAACGCTCATGGTGATCCGTTAAGATGCATTGAGAATCTTATTGCCTCTCTTTGCGCGCCCTATAAGATGCGCGAGGAATCTTATCTATGAGTGGATATCATGAGCACGCCAACGATTCCAGAGGGTCGCCGATCTGTCCTTATCTCCGGCGCGAGCATCGCGGGACCAGCGCTCGCCTTCTGGCTCGACCGTTACGGGTTCGACGTGACGGTGGTCGAGCGGGCATCGTCCCTCCGGATCGGCGGATACCCGATCGACGTTCGCGGCACGGCGATCGACGTAATCGAGCGGATGGGCTTGTTGCCCGAAATACGAGCTGCGCATATTGCCTCCCGCGCGATGACCTTCGTGGATGGAGCCGGAAAAATTATCGGCAGCGTACCGATCTATGAGGCGATCGGCAGCGACACCGAACGTGATGTCGAACTGCCGCGCGGCACTCTGGCAACGTTGCTCCATGGAGCGAACCGTGACGGGAGCGTCGCGTACCGTTTCAACGACTCACTCGATACCCTCCATGATGACGGTAAGGGTGTCGATGTCGGGTACGCCAGTGGTCGAAAGGCACGATACGATATCGTCATCGGCGCGGACGGGCTGCACTCACGAACGCGTCGTCTGGTTTTCGGCTCCGAGGAGTCGTTCAACCGTTCTCTCGGTTTCTGCTTCAATCTCTTTTCCATGCCCAATGACAAAGGCTTGTCGCATAGCGGGATCGTGCATGCCGAAGCAGGACGGACGGCCGCTATCTGGGCGGTTCAGGACAGCCCAAAGGTCTTCGGTTTTCTTGCTTTTGCGACGGACGAAGCGCCGGTTTCCGCCAGTCGTGACGTGGAAGAGCAGATCGGGCGTACGCGGGCTGCCTTCGCCGGCATGGGCTGGGAGGTTCCGCGTCTGCTCGACGCGATGGCGCAGGCAGACGATCTGTATTTCGATTCCGTCAGCCAGATCCGCATGCCGCATTGGTCAAAAGGGCGCGTGGCATTGGTGGGCGACGCCGCGTTCGCGCCCTCTTTCCGTTCTGGACAAGGCACCAGCCTGGCACTGGTGGGCGCGTATGTGCTGGCAGGCGAACTGGCTTCGCATGACGATCCGCAAGACGCGTTCGCAGCCTACGAGCGCCTTGCGCGGCCCTTTGTCGAGGCGAACCAGGGACTGGCCACCGCCGATAACGGGGCGTTCTTCCTGCCCAGAACGCAGAAGGATATCGAGACACGCGACCGGGTCCTCGCCGAAATCGCGCGGAGCGGGACGGTCGGCCTATTCGATGACACTAAACAGGCAGTGCATAGTGCGCTGTGCCTGCCAGACTATGCGTCAGTCACGCGATAGAGATACTCCCCGCGAGAAGTGGCGCGTGTGAGGCCAGCCTGCGGGATATGAATTCGGTGAAGAGCCGCACGCGCTTCGTCCGGCGTGTCTCCCCCTGCGTGAGAAGCCAGAGTGTTCCATGCCCGTGCAGGTCGGTGCCGGGCACCCTTACTAGCAGTGGGTCGACGTCGCCGACAAAGCACGGCAGTTTCGTCATCCCGATCCCTTGCCGCGTTGCGATGATCTGCGTCTCAGCGTCCGGTGTCCTGAACGGAACACCTTTTGTATGAATCTTTCCTTCGCGGGCCCAGCCCGGAAGTCCATCGGTGTTTGTGACGATCCAGCGGAGAGGATCGGCCATGCCGGCATGCCACGCGGTCAGGTGAGCGCGCGACATATAGATGGCGCTGGACAATTCGGGCCCTGGAAGGCCGTGAAGATTGGGCGGCAGTGTTTCCCGGTTCAGTACGATACGGATCGCGACGTCGGCTTCCCGGTTCGTCAGGTTCGCGACCGCGCCGGTAGGTAGGATCTCCATCTCAATGTCTGGATACATGCGGGCAAAATCGGCAAGATCCGGCATCAGCAGATGTGTTGAGAGGAACGGAGGCAGTGTCACGCGTAAAAGCCCGCGTACGCTCTGGTCGCGACCGAAAACACGTGTCTCCAATTGGCGCAACGAGGCTTCCATCTGGTTCGCGAACTCGAGGATCTCTTCGCCCGCTGCCGTCAGGCGATAGCCCGTAGGCAGCTTTTCGAACATGTGCGTCCCGAGTTGTTCCTCAAGCTGAGCGATCCGCCGCAGTACAGTTGAATGGTTTACCCCCAGATGCTCGGAGGCAGAACGTACCGAGCCTCTGCGCGCGACGGCCAGGAAATAGCGAACATCGTCCCAATCGATCATGGTGCACTCCGGCACCGTACGGTGCGCCCTCCAAAGTCCATATCTACCACATCGTGCGCCTTGATGAGCCGTCTTCATAGCATGTAGCGGGCAGTTTTCCTCAGCTTTCAAGTGGCCATTACCGATCGTTCGCCCAAGATTGATCTACTGCCCGGATCGATTTCGCACCACCGATATGCGCGTTTTCGCACTCAACGCCTCACTCCAGCGGACCCATGTTGAGACTCTCGGGACCCTCCCCGAACGATCAACGATGAAGTCTGAAGGAAAAAGTCATGGGAAAACTCGAAGGCAAGGTTGCCGTCATCACAGGCGGATCAAGCGGCCTGGCGCTGGCAAGTCAAGCGTTTCGTTGAAGAAGGCGCCTATGTGTTCATCACGGGGCGGAAGCAGGGGATGCTGGACGAGGCCGTCAGGCTGATCGGCCGGAACGTGACCGGCGTGCGCGGCGACGCGGCCAATCTCGACGACCTCGACCGCTTGTTCGATACGGTCAAGCGGGAAAAAGGCAGGATCGACGTCCTGTACGCAAGCGCCGGCACAGGCGAAGCCCTCCCGATGGGCGAGATTACCGAGCGGCACTTCGATACGACCTTCAACCTGAATGCGCGGGGCACGCTGTTCACGGTCCAGAAGGCCTTGCCGCTGTTCAACGACGGTGGGTCAATCTTCATGACGGGGTCGGTTGCGTCGATCAAAGGTTTTCCTGGTTACAGCGTGTATGCGGCGAGCAAGGCGACACTGCACGCCTTCGCGCGCGGGTGGCTGAACGAATTAAAGGGCCGGAACATCCGGGTAAACGTGCTGCATCCGGGGCCGATCGCCACCCCGATGCAGGACCAGGTTCTGACCGAGGAGGCGAAGCGGATGTTCGAATCCCTGATCCCGCGGGGAACGATGGGCCTTCCCGAGGAAGTCGCGGCAGCTGCGCTGTTTCTGGCTTCAGATGAATCCAGCTTCGTGAATGGGGTGGAGTTGTCCGTCGACGGCGGCTTCTCGGCCATCTGAACGCGCGCCTAATTGAGGGAGCGGCTGACCAGCGGGAATTAGCGTGTCAATCGTTAACGATTTCCGCGCTGAATGGTCGGCCTGCCCGCAGTTACGATGCGCGACGTGACAGGGAGACTTATCTTCACGAAGGTGCTGTGGCATTGCAGGTCAAGTCTAATAGACTGACACAGATGCTGGAAGATTGGTATCCAACGTTCTTCGGCTATAATCTGTATTATCCAAGCCGGAAGTATACACCACTAGCCTTGTTGGTATATTCAATAAATGAGAAAGCCCGTACCAGCTTGATACGACCAATGGCATTCATGGTTTTCAGTGAAGGCCACCAGCAGCGATGAGAATTTCCCCGGTTAGCCAACGAGCATCATCGGACGCCAAGAAGACTGCGATCGGGGCAATGTCAGACACCTCACCAACACGTTGGAGTGGTGTCTGCGCAATCACAGCAAGTTCCCTGTCAGCTGCTATCATGTCTGCCGAATGAGTTCCCTCTGTTTTTGTTAAGCCTGGATTGATGGCATTAACCCGGATCTGTTTTGGGCCAAGTTCTTTTGCGAGTGCCCCAGTGATTGCGTCCACAGCGCCCTTTGTGCCGACGTAAACTGTGGCATTAGGCGGTGTGACGTGAGAGCATACCGAGCTGATATTGATAATACTGCTCCCTTTTCCGAGGTGAGGAACGGCTGCCTGGGTCATATGAATGAGTCCCAGAACGTTTATATTGAATTGTCGGTGGAAATGCTCATCGGTGATGTCGCTAATCGGTCCGAATTCGTAAATGCCAGAGTTGTTTACTAGGATATCCAATCTACCGAACGTGTTAATGGCGCTTGTGACGATGGCTCCAGCGTCCGTCCGACATGACACATCACCCTGTATTGCGAGCGCCTTTCCGCCTGTGTCGGTAATAGTGGCCACAACGGCATCTGCCTCGGGTTTGCTCGAAGCATAGTTCACGATAACTGCAGCCCCAGCTGCCGCTAATGCTCGGGCAATCCCTGAGCCAATTCCCTTAGACCCACCTGTTACAATTGCTACTTTTCCCGCAAGTTTGTTCACAAAACATATTCCTGTTTATGTAGCGACATACAAAATGCTGCTTTTTACCAACAAGGTTGAAAAATATAAGGTATGCCTCGCTAGAAAGCGCAGGGTTGTTATTCAGGTGAGATACTTGATCTGCAGTTAGTGGTTTAACCAGTATGGTTAAGGGCGTGAAACAGCTGGAGACCACCAGGATAATGTATGTACATCATGTGAAGTCGTCCATATTCCTGAAGTCGTGTAGCGTAACGCGCCGCTACCACTTTCCTTTCCGACTTTCGCAAGAATGCTTAAATTGCCAGGATTGATTACAACATAGGTTTGTCCTGTCGTCGTACGAAGCCAGATGTTGCCTCCACCGGCATCAATATCCCCGTATTTCAGGGTCTCTGACACTTTAACGCGGCCGGTTACGTTACCTGTGTCGGGAGCGACACGTGCAACTGTTCCATCAGCCTGTTCCTGAACCCATACTGCATTTTCGCCTGCAACCAGAAAACCGGGATCTCCTCCAAGAGCAGTTCTGTGCACTAATTCGTTGGTTTTGGGATTAATTTTTTCAAGCTCTCGCCCAGTGGGCGTTGTGGCCCAGAGAAAATTCAAGCCGAAAGAGAGGTAGTATGTATCGGCATCGACGTGGATGATTGAAGAAATTCTGTTGTCATGTGGGTCAACGCGTGTAATTAACCCACTCTTGTCGCTTGCTACCCATACAGAGCCGTCTCCAATAACAACATTTGTTTCCCCTCGAGGATTGGCGATGCCGGTTTTTATAGTGGCCGACAGTTTTTGAGTCTTGAGGTCGATGCGGTTAAGTGTCAGATCGGCGCAGTCGGCGACCCAGAGAGCGCCAAAACCGATGGCCATGGCGCCGCATGGATGATGCATAGCGACTTCTGAAAGTTTACCGTTGCGAGACCAGTGCTCAACTCGGCCTTTATTTGTTACCCAGACTGTCGCATCGTCTATCGCGATAAAATCTGCAAATCCGGGAACAGTTTGCACGTGTTCTTTGGGTCTTTCCGGGATTTGTACCGCACATCCCGCCAGAAGAACAATAAAGCCGCTCGTCAGTGCGACTGACTTTGTCCAATAAAACAGACGCATAGTCATTGCTGTTTTAACCTACCTGATATGCTGTTACTGTTATTACAATTCATGTGAATTGTTAATTTCATTAAAAATTTCGTCCGATGAATGTTGTGTGCACTCATCGATAGATGAATGCACACAAGAATTTAAAAAATTTAGAAATTAACAGTCGCTTCTGCGCCGATGACCCGTGGGGCAAGAATACTTTCTGCGTAATAACGTTCGGTCACACCTGTTACCTGTTGGTTGAGTGTGTTGCTCTGGTTGCTAACCGCGGTTATGGCCCTCTGGTTGAAGATATTGTTTACGAAAAATGAGGCATTCCATTTTCCTGCGCGATAGCTGATTGAAGCGCGGTGGGTAACGTAACTCGGGATGCGAGTTCCGTAATCGTGAAGACCAACCGTAGAATAAATGGAACCAGAATACGCCGCCATCCAGTTAAATCTCACACTGCGGTTGTTATCGAGTGGTAGAATGTATGTCGCAGTAATCGAACCCGAATTTTTCATAGAACCCGGTAGACGATCGCCGGCGTAAGCATTTGCGACGCCATTCACAAGATTGGCAACTCCCTCCGTCAGATGAGCGTCGACATACGCATAGTTGGCGGTGAGGTGCAACTGACGCGTAATCCGGAGAGATCCTGAGAATTCGAAGCCATTCGACACCGCCCTTCCGCCGTTCGTCGTGATCCCGACAGCCCCATAAACTGTTTGGCTTGGAACCTGTACGTTGAGCCAGTCGATATGATAGCCGTCGATCGAAAAGACAAATCTGTTGTGGAATAGATTTCCTCTGAATCCGAGTTCAATATTACGAGTAGTGTCGGGCTTATAGCTGATTTCGTTGGAAAGGGCGCAGATGTTCTGTACTGATGTGTTGAGCGGGAGAATGCAGGGCGCGACCCGATTGTATCCGCCTACCCGATATCCCGTGCTATAGGTGATGTATGTCATCAATTGCGGATTGAAGCGATAGGATGCATTTGCTTTCCAGACGATGCCATTTGAGCCCGTTCCTCCTCCAGCGTTCGATAGCTTAATGTCGGGGTAAGTCTGGTAGAGCGGAAGACCTGATCCGCCGCTATTTGAGGCATCGTAGTCAAAATACCGAATGCCGCCTGTAATCTGAAGGTCTTTCGTTAGGTGTAACGTACCTTCACTATATAGGGCACGTTCGGCGGTTTCTGTTTCAACGCGTGATGCGTATTCCAGCTCGTCAGGCCGGTAAACATTTCCAAAACCATTTGCGACGCCCCATTCCGAGAAGCCTGGAACGTGTTCGCGATAGACTGTATTCGTGTTGAATTTGTTATAAAATCCGCCGACTACCCAGCTGAAGGGGCCCTTATGTGTCGATACCAGCCGCAGCTCCTGATTGAACTGCCGGTAATCGTCATGTGAAGTATTCCATGACGAGAACTGTGGAAAGGCCTGATATCCGTAGTCCAGATCGAGCAGCAGATCGGTGTTATCGTATTTTGTGTCGATAACCTGATGTGTAAATGCGGTCGTGCTAACGAATTGTGCGATATGAAAGAGATTGGCGTAGACTTCAGCGCTATAGAGATCGCCACTTCTGTCGACCGGTTCCAGATAACGCCATGGGCCGTCCCAGTTTCCTGTGTTCATGACGCCGGCACCTGTGGCAGATCGCCCATCAGTCTTTGTTTCTTGATGGGCATACGTCAGGTACATCTTTAAGTCGTCATTATATTTTAGCATCAGCTGATTGCGCGTTGTCAGAGTGTGATTGAAATTCACACCGCTATGCGTGCTGAAATTTTCTGCCTGCTGCGCCGAGTTTCCAAAGCTGTTGGGGCCGGCGGGCTGCGGATTGGAAACGCCTGGCTTGCGAAGAACATAATCATAATCAATGTAGCCCGGGTCGTCATAATATCCGGTGACAGAACGGAATGCGATGTGATCTTTCCAGATGGGCAGATTGATTGTGACGTCTTCATCTCCACCAGGCGACGTAGAATGGTACTGACCGAAGACACGTCCATGAACTGAAATGGAGTATTTGTCCGTGTTGGGACGGTTGGGCATATAGCGGATTGTTCCGCCCAGTGTTCCCAGACCGAAAAGTGTTCCCTGCGGTCCCTGTAGAGACTCAACTCTATTGATGTCGAGCAACATAAAGTCAAGATACATTGGCACTTCACCAATATAGACACCAACTGCATTGTTCTTGAATACACCGTTGGTGCTGGTTCCGCTTGTAGAAATACCTCGCATGACGATTGTCCCTGCACCGTTCGGGCCGGAATTGACGACTGTTACACCAGGCAGAAGTGCGGCTAGGGACTTGATATCGTCCAGCCGTTCGCTCTTGATGGTTTCGGCACTGATGGCAGTGATGTTCGTCGGGGCGTTCTGCACGCTGGTGGCGCGACGGCTGGATGTTACGACAATTGATTCGTCGGATGCCGCTTCGATCGATCTGGCCTTGGTAGATACCTGTGTCGTGGACGTTGCAGTGCCGGGCGTCTTCTCCGCAGCTTTTCCCTTATTGGTGCTTGACTGCTGCTTTTTGGCCTCGGGTTGCAAAACAGGTTGAGGCGCCGCGGCCTTGGCGTAATGAGAAGCTGGAGTTACTGCGCATCCGACGAGCGCAGTGGCGCAGAGCAGGCGCAGCTTTTGCGAAGAGATCACTGCCATGTTGGCTCCTTGAAGCATCTGGATAACGCTTTGTATGACTGTGTTCACTCTGAGGGTTTCGTTTTGATATAGATATATGTTGTTTGACGTATCTGCCAGAAATATCGAGGGTTATTCGGCTCCAGGCATGCGGAAATTTCTCAAAAACTGGTGATTTAATGATATTGGTACGATAAAAAAATAAGAAGGTTTTGCAGTTTGCTCGCCTGTAGCGATGTTGCAAGGAATATCCCTGATAATTGGCAAAATCCGGCTTCGGCTTTTAAGCTGCAACATTCAGAATTTTATTTTTTGCTTGCGGGATGGAATGGATAAGATCGATGCCGTTGCCCGGTCGCATCAAACAGGGCATTGCCGAGAGAGGCAAAGGCTGCCGTTGTTCCCACCTCGCCAATACCTCCCGCGTCTTCATGGCTATCGATAATAAATGTATTTATTTCGGGAGTCTCATTGATGCGCATCAAACTGAAATTGTGAAAATTACTTTGTTCTATGGCGTTGTTTTTAATTGTGATTTCGCCATGAAGCGCCGCAGAAAACCCAAAGAGAATTCCACCTTCGATTTGTGCGATCAGACCATTTTTATTGATCGCCACTCCACAATCCACGACGGCTGTTACCTTTCGGATTGTCACCGCCTGCCCGGGCGGAACAAAGATTTCGGTTATGATTGCGCAGTGAGAGCCGAAAGCATTGTGAAGGGCGACCCCACGCCCATGGTTTTCAGGAAGCGGGGAAGCCCAGTCACTTTCCAGCACTGCTTTCTTCAATACAGTGACTGATCTGGGATTATTTCCGAGAAGTCGTAGCCTGTAATCGATCGGATCAGCCTTCACTGCGGCGGCGAGCTCGTCCATGAAACTTTCGACGACATATACATTGTGAGCCGGGCCGACGCCCCTCCACCAGCCAACGGGCACAGGGGTATGGGCCCTGATCCAGCTAATGCGCTGATGGGGGATCGTGTAAGGAGTCTCGATGGCGCCCGCGACCGCATCTGAATCGAGCTTCCCTTCAGGGAGGCCTCCGGGGGTGAAGCGGTCGGCTACGGATTGTCCCGTGATCTGATGAGACCAGGCGAGCGGCAGGCCGTCCTCGCCGAGAGATGCCTTAATTCGATCAAAATACGCGGGACGAAACAGGTCCTGACGGAGATCTTCTTCCCGGCTCCAGATGAATTTGACGGGCCGGGAGATTTGGCAGGCGAACTTTGCAGCCTGTTCTATGAAATCTGTTGAAAGTCGCCGACCAAAGCTGCCGCCAATTATATGATTATGGATGGCAATTTTATCTTCAGGAAGTCCCGTAACTTTTGAGACGGCCTTGCGAGCTCGTGTTGGTACCTGGGTTCCGACCCAGACGTCGCACCTGTCGGGACGCACGTGAACGGTTGCGTTGAGCGGTTCCATGGGTGCGTGTGCGAGAAAGGGAAGCTCATATGTGCTTTCTATGCGTTTTCCGCGCTCGAGCGCAGCGTCAGTGCCCGGATCATCGCATGCGACGACTTCAGAAACGGACTGTACCGAGTTCTGAATGATCTCTCTGATATCACTGGAGGAAACGGTGGGACCGCCTCCCGGAGCCCAGTTTATTTTGAGTGCGGAAAGGCCTTTTTTTGCTGCCCAATAACTGGTTGCAACCACGGCAACATGTGTCGAGATATCGATCACGTCCAGAACGCCGGGGATTGCCTTTGTCGCTGTGGCGTCAATGCGGTGAACGGTTGCCCCCCAGGTGGGAGGCCCTATGACGGCAGCGGTTGCCATTCCGGGGATGCGGACGTCAATTCCGAAGACAGCTGTTCCGTTAACCTTCGCGGGGATGTCAACGCGGGGGACTGGGCGTCCGATAAGTTTCCATTCGGAAGGTGATTTCAATGCAACATGGTCGGGAATATTCTGTCGCGCGGCATCGTGAACGAGAGCGCCATAGGTCGCATGGTGAACTCCGGCCTTGTCGCGCACGGAACCATTCTCTGCCACCAATGTCTCCGGGCGAAGGTTCCATTGTTCGGCAGCTGCTGCGATCAGCATCAGACGTGCGCAGGCTCCTGCCTGTCTGAGAGGAACCCAACCCTTGCGAATGGAGCGGGATCCCCCTGTCGAAAGCGATCTCAGAATTTCGGGCGCAACCCCCGTTACCTCCTGAGGCAGAGCCGTGACGACTTTGACGGCGTCCAGCTCAACTTCTAGCTCTTCCGCGATCATCATCGCTTCTGCGGTGAAGATGCCTTGTCCCATCTCAATGTTCGGAACAATCAAGGTGATCAGTCCGTCAGAATCAATACGGACGAGGCCCCCTAGTGTGGTGAATGATTGTGGATCGGTTTCTTTTGCAAAGTTTTCCTCGCCATAGGCATGACGTTGGCTTGCGAAAGCCAGCAGCAGGCTTCCAGCAGCGATAAAACGACGGCGCGAGAGTGGCTTTGTGATGGTATCGATCCGGCGGACAAGGGGCGATGACATCAGGAATGTTCCTCAGGCGCAGTCGTTTTCAAGGCGACCAAAACAATGGATGCTGGAAAAGGCAAAATCGCTTTTGCTGTGCAAACTGTTTTTTAATGATTGCCAAGGCGCCGTTTCTAAGCTGGTTTGGCAGGAGACGCGATGTCAGCCGGAAGGCGCGCGATGACCATATCCGAAAGCGTGGGAGGGCGCTTGGACGCAGGAACCATCCCGGTCTTCGATGCACTGTAGAGTTTGAGCCATCCCTTGAAATCAGCAATTTTTTCCATTTCAAGGCCGCCGAGCAGCAGTGTCCATTTTCCAGGCATCGAAACTGTCGCCGTACATCCCCGAGAGCATAAGGACATGCATTCGACTGGCCGAATTAAAATTCCGGATTCTTCGGCATTTGCCAGCAGGGCATCGTAAAGCTGACGACCTGGCCCGGGTGCATCGCCGATTTCGGCGGATGAAAGGCCGCGCCGGCATGTTACACAGACCGTCAGTACGGGCTGGACGGCAGGCTCAGTCGGGGTGGTTGAGGACGTGGTATCTGACATGTTCTGCTTTCTCGTGAGGCTTTGTTGAGTTCGAAGATATGGTGTGGAGGATAAAGCCGGAGGCTATTTCCAGTTCGCAGTCAGGATGTTGCCTGTTTTGGATGCTTTTTATCAATCCGGATTCGATATGTTCCTGTGATGGATGTTAAAAATTCTGATTGGTGGGACATGCTAAACAGGAATGCCAGCGGCATCGAACACGTCGCGGGCTGGTGCCAGAGCGTTTTCGTATCGACGCCAGCGTGCGACAGCATCCCGATAGATCGGGCGTCGGACCTGCGCAGCACTCGGAGTGGAGACAGGCGAGGTGTTTTCGTGAAAGGTCAGACAGCTTTCTGACCATTGCAGATTGCAATGCTCCAGAATTTGACGCGTCGTTTCCTCCTGTTTTTCGACAAGATCTTCATAATGTACTTCGAGAATCCGATTAGGGATTGCAGCCTGCCAAAATTTCATGAGCCGGTCGAAGCGGACGTAATACTGGGCGATTTCCTGAATGTCATAGCTATACTGATAATATCGGGAAGTGGTTGCAAACAAGTTCTTAAAATTGCTGACAACTGTATCCATGGGATGGCGTCGCAAACAAATGATGGCGGCATGCGGCAGGGCGCGTGCGATGAGGCCAGCATATTGAAAATTTCCGGGAAATTTATCGATGAAGCGCTTGGGTGTTGCTGGAACATGGGATGCAGCGCGTTCCATGTAGGATCTGCCGATGCCTCCAAGGTCTTTTCCTGCGGCGTAAAAGAGTGTCTCGGGGTCAAGAACATTGCGCGTACGTGTTCCTGATGCGGCTTTGACTGCAAGTGGAAAAGCCTGCAACTCCCCCGCGCTGACTACGTCAGGATGTGAAGACAGAATCCGATCAACAAGGGTTGTTCCGGTTCTTGGCATCCCGATAATGAAGATTGGCGCATCTTTGGGCGCATGCGTGACGGGCGCAGATGCGAACTGGGACCAACTGGCTTCGATCGCGTCAAATATCTCGCCATCGCTGGCGAAGTCGTATGTTATCCGGCGGCGGTATTCCTTGTTGACGTCAAGCAGACATCTGAAGGATTCCGCTGCTTCGCCAATGTCTTCAAGCTCCTTGGCAAGGGCATATCCGAGCAGAAGGCGAGCGTCTGGATCTTGCGTTGCATTCCGGACTGCGCGAAGTCGGGGAACGTGGTTGCATTCTGCTGTTTGGCGGCGAAGTCCGGCCAGTCCGTGATGTGCACGCGCATTGTGTGGCTCCTGTGTCAGAAGCCTTTCGAAAGCTTTTTCTGATTCTGCTGCTTCTCCCACAAAGCTGAGGGCAATGGCGTGATTATAGCGGAATTGGGTATTTTCAGGCTGTATACGGACGGCTGCGGCGAAATGTGGGAGAGACTCAGTGTGGTTTCCCAATCTTGCATAGGCGCATCCCAGTGTGTCACGCGTCAATGCATCGACCCTTTCCCCAACGGCAAGGCATTGTTCCGCATTCTGTAAGGCTGTGCGTGCATCTCGATCCTGGCGGACCATGAGCAGACACCGTGCAAGCTGTGCATAGTATTCCGCAGAGCGCTTCAGATCTGTTGCCTTGCGCAGATGCGTCAGGCCTTCCCGGATATTTCCCAGCATGGCTTCACTAACCCCAAGGAGAAAGCGCGCCTCTGCCGATGCCGGATTCCGGATCGTTTCAGCCATGGCGACTGAGCGCGTATCCATTGGTCGTCCGGCTTTTAGGAGCGACCTTGCGCGTAGCAGTTCTGTCTTCATATCGCGGGCATCAGGATAGCGGTGGAATATCTGTTAGTGGGGAAAGTCATTGTCAGAATTCCACTTCACTCGGCTGATGTTTTAACGGCAATGGCTGCTGCGGAAGCCCGGTTTTCCACGCCAAGCTTTGCAAAAATCTGTTCAAGATGTTTGTTCACCGTTCTGGAACTGATGCCAAGCACCTCACTGATATCCCGGTTCGATTTTCCACGACTGATCCAGAAGAGGACCTGTGCTTCACGCGTGGTGAGGTTGTGGCGTGCGCCGAGGCGCCTTTCTTCCTCTCCGGGGCGACGCAGCAGAAGGGTAATGCCCATCGTCCCATCTGGCATGGGGCCAGTCGTGATACATTCGAGGCTTCCACCTTCAATCGTGCTTCCCATGCTGGCATTCAGTTCAACAGTCCTGTGTTTTGGCAGGGGACTGGATTTTGCCAGTTCAATGAAAATGTCTCCAAGAGCAGACGGAAGGAGAGTATTCGGCTGCCATGATACGAAAACCCCGGACATCAGAGAGGCGGCGGCAGGGGTGTACCACGACAGGGAGCCATCCGGAGCAACGCCAATCATTGGTCTGTGGCAGGCGTCGAGTGCCAAACGCAGGGTCCGGGCTTCGATGGCTCCTCGCAGGTGAGTCTTGATACGTGCAACCATTTCCTCCACCGGTCGGGTCTTGGAAATGTAATCGATGCCCCCGACCTCCAGCCCCCGCAGAACGTTCTGCGTTTCCATGTGCTTGGTACGGAAAATGAATGGAATATGGCTGAGGGCCGGGTCGTGCCTGATCCTGGTCGCGACTTCGAACCCGCCTAACCCGGGTAGTGCGACTTCCATAACGACCAGATCAGGGGACACCGTCCTTAGGGTATCGAGCATGGCATTTCCATCAGGCTCTGTCATGGCCGTCATCCCGGCATGTTCCAACGCATCGGAAAACAGACGGAGTGCCGGTGAGGGGGCATCGGCGACAAGAATACAGGGAAAGCGGGGCGGAGCCCGTCCTTCTGCCTGACCTTTCGCAGGCCTGTCGGTTGAACCCTGATACATTGTAATCTCCCTGCTCGAGCCCACGCAGATTGTAAATCTGCGCTGCTGTTGCGGAACCGATATGGAAAAGGATCTGCCCTGTGTGCTGGAAATCAGATCCGGGAATTTGATGGAAAAATGCTGAACCGGCTTTTTCAGGCCGGTGTTTTCTGACGGTCTCCCGATGCAAGCCATGCGCGCCATCCGCCGGTGGACGTGACGTCTTGGGCAGATGACAGAGCTGCGCCTTCACAGATAAAGCCGGTTTCAAAACTTCCGTCGCTGAGTTCAACCTTGCCCAGACCCAGGGGGGCGGGAATTTGCGTCAGAAAAGATCCGAGTTCCGCGGAAGGCAGTTCCCAAACCTCGACCTCAATGGCGCAGCCGCCATCATCGCATCGCTCAAGTCCGGGACGCATGGGCGGGCCTCCGGGCAGAACATAAAAGCGGTAGTATGGTGCTGTCGTGGTGACTTTGATGAGCCGGCCACCGCGGTCCTGCAATTGCCAGTTGAGCGGCAGGCCGTCGAGATGTGCGCCGCAGACCACGACGCGCGCCTTGTCGTTTGCAGCAATACGCCCAGTCACAGGCGCCTCCAGTGTCTGCTCCCCTACGAGAGGCAGATCTGACATCCGCTGGAACGCATCCGCGAAGCTCAGCAGATACTGGTCCGTAAATGCGCGTCCGAAGAGGCTGATTCCCCATGGCAAACCGTTGGTCATGAAGGCTGACGGGACGGCAACAGCAGCGTAGTCCAGCAGGTTCATGAAATTCGTATAGACGCCGAGAAGAGAATTCGCAGCGACCGGCTGTTCATGCAGTTCTGCCAGTGTGACGGGCCGGGGCATCGTGGGTGTCAGCACGCAATTCAGGTCGCCCATGATGGCGTCACAGGTGGTCTTGAGATGCTGAAGCCTGTACGTTGCGGCATAGACCTCTACGGCGCTGTAACCTGGGGCTGCCTCAAGAACGTCACGGATGACGGGCAGGATAGCTTTGGGATCGCGCGCCAGTAGGTCGCGGACGACGAAATACCGCTCCGCAACCCAGGGGCCCTCGTAAAGAAGTCTGGCCGCTTCCAGAAACGGGGAGAGGTCAATGGGCACCGGGATGCCACCCATCGCTTCCAGACGAGCAATGGCCTGAGCGAAAAGAGCGTCTCCTTCAGGACATCCCGCGAAATCGAGGCTTTGCGGAACGCCGAACCGAAAGCCTGGTCGAACCGCCCCGAATGCTGTGGACCCATTCCACTGGGGATTTTTTCGACTGTAATCATCCGCAGGGTCGTACTGGGCGATCAGGGAAAACAATGCGCTGGCCTGACTTGCGGATGCGGTCAGAAGTGTCGTGCAGTCCAGTGTTCTGCAGGCGGGAACGACACCATGCGTTGAGACAAGCCCACGGGTGGCTTTGAGTCCGACGAGATTGTTGTAAGCGGCGGGGATACGGCCGCTTCCTGCGGTGTCGGTTCCAAGGGCGAAGCTTGCAATCCCGAGTGCGACCGCCAGCGCCGAGCCCGAACTGGAGCCCCCGGACGGAAAATCGGGCAGCACACTGTTGCGACAGGCACCATAAGGGGATCGGGTGCCGTTCAGGCCCGTTGCGAACTGGTCGAGATTGGCCTTGGCGACCGGAATGGCGCCGAGCTCGATAAGGCGCCGGACCACGGTTGCGGTTTCATCGGGAACGTAGGCAAACGCCGGGCAGGCTGCGGTTGTGGGAATTCCGGCGAGATCGATATTATCCTTGACTACGAATGGAAGGCCATAGAGTGGGAGGCTTCGGTTTTCCTTCGCTTCCAGATGGCGCAGAAAAGGCTCGGTTTCGGATTCATCGAGGATATGGATGAAGGCGCGATAATCTTCATTGATCGCCAGCGCTTTCATGCGCAACGCATCAATCAGCGCCCGGGGCGTGAGCGTGTTATCGCGATACAAGGCCAGCAGCGTCTGTGGGGCGAGGTCAGGCAGAGTGGTCAACATCGTCCAGTCCTTCGTCTGTTTGTGGATCAGTCCCAGATGAGCACTTCTGCCGGGGTCGGATTCCACGCGTTGCAGGGGTTATTGAGCTGGGGGCAATTCGAGATCACGACGATCAGATCGACTTCAGCTTTCAGTTCCACATATTTTTTGGGAGCGGAGACGCCATCCGCAAAGACGAGCGTACCGTCCGGCGTGACGGGAACATTCATGAAGAAATTGATGTTGGGTGCCAGATCGCGCTTGGTCAGGCGGCCATCCTGAAGGCAGCCGCAAAGAAAATTGTTACGGCAACTGTGCATGTAAAAACGGTCGGTTGCATAACGGACCGTATTGCTTTCCTGCGAGCAGGCTCCGCCAAGCGTGTCGTGCTGTCCGCATGTGTCAGCGGTGATCGTCGCCAGAGGACCACCGAGATTTGAATACAGAACTGTTCCAGTGGTCAGAAAGAGTGCCTTCTGCCTGCGGATGGTGCGCTGCACATCATAGCGCTCTCGCGTGTTATTGGCATTGTAGAAGAGCGTATCGACCGCCTGATTGCCTTCGAGATCGAGCAGACGGAGAGTCTGGCCTTTCTTGACGTCAAAGACATAGGGCTCGCCTGCTCCGATGATATGGCGGGAAACGGCGTCGGCGGGATCGAACGTGCTGGAAGTGATGGACATTGCTCAGAATTCCTTACAGGCAGAAGAGTTCCGTGTTGTAGAAGGCACGTCCGTTCTCGGCGCATGACTGGCGGCACGCGGCAGTAATTCCGGCATCACGGACGTCTTCCACAGCAAATTCAATCGGTTTGGGCGCGTAGTGGGGGGACGGATCCATCGGGTGCTGAAGTGCCGTCATGACGATGAGTGCGTCCATCGGCGCATAAAGATCGACATAGCTCTCGGCACTGGAATTGTCTGGGACGTAGTTCAGATATCCTCCATCGGCGACCGCGACTTTGCTGAAGAAATTAACGATCATCTGGATGTCCGGTGCATCCAGATCCCATTTCCCCATCTCTACGAGCAGATTTTCGAACCCGTTGCGGTGGAACCCGTTGCGCAAATCCCCGAAGCGGCCTGCGCCGTATTTCTCGCGTGCTTCCTCGGCATTCAGAACGCCGCCAAAACAGTCGTGCCAGCCGCAGGTATCCGCAGTAATCGCGAGCAGGACGCGCCCCATATCCGAGTACAGGCAGTGGCCTTCGGTCACGAATGCCGTGTGCTGGGCCTTGAGTGTGTCAGGAAGATTCAGTCTCTCGGTCAACTGCTTCGCATTCAGGGCCATGAGGGAGAGGTTTCCACCGCCCTCAATATCCGTCAGACGCAGCTTCTGTCCTGCACGCAGGATCAGGGAGCGATGGCTGCCGCCGGGAATGGTTTCCCGATACAGGGTTGGATTGAGGGTCGGAAATTCAGCCGAATGATTCATGGAATGACTCCTTAGTCGCTGACGAACGTCATGCCGTCGCCTGCTGATGGCCTAGAGTGCGGATCTGGTACTTTGGAATTTTTGAAGGATGAGCCCTGTCCCGAGGGCGATGATCAGAAAGGCTGCGGGGAACGCCACCATGTAAGGTCGTGTTCCGCTCGGATCGAACACTTCACTGCGGGGCCAGAGCGTATTCAGAAGAAACAGCGCTCCGCACACCACCGCACACAGATTGATCAGTGCGCGACGGATCCGCCCCTTTTCCTCGAAACCAAATGGAGAAGGCGCCTGAGACGTCATCCACTGCACGCGCCGGACCAGAAGCGGCACGGTCACCAGAAGATAGGCGAAATACGTCACCCCCACGGCCGAGGACGTAATGGCACTGAAAAGGGATGAATCGCCGTAATTGACGCCAAGGAAGGCGGCGCTGAACACGCCGACGAAAACGGTGGCGGCAACCGGCGTTCCTGTGCGGGACGAGACCTGCGCGAGATGCCCGGCTCCGGGCAGGACGCCGTCCCGCGCCATTGAAAAGAGAACACGGGAAGCCGAGGTCTGGATCGCAATGGTTGCTGAAAATACTGAAATGGCGACCGTGGCCAGCAGGATATGCCCAATGGTTCCGGATGTGATGGCATTGATGACGTAGGGTACGCCCACTGTCGCAAGTTCGCCGGAAGACAGCGATGGCGCTGCCATCAGGGCGCCCAGAATGACGAGCCCACCTGCGACGAACGACAGCAGAAGGCAGCGGATAATCGCGCGGGGCGCCGTCCGTGCCGGATCGCGCGTTTCTTCTGAAAGTTCGGCGGCGCTGTCGAAGCCATACATGACGTAGACGGCCATAAGCATTGAAGCCAGAAAGGCGCCAGAGGATGACATTCCCGGCGCCATATGGGTCGTGTCGACGGTAACAGCCAGGCCGCGCCGGGTATTGCAGAAAAGTGCTACGATCAGCACGCATAATCCGGCGATTTCCGCATAAACTCCGGTCACCGTGACGAATGCTGAAATACGCACGCCTGCGCATGAGATGATCGTGCTAGCCAGAATGGTCGCCGTACCCAGAATGACCGCGTTTTCAGCGCCTGTCAGGGTTGTCACGTTCGGGTCTCCGCCAATGACCTGAAATCCATCCCACAGGCTGGGAAGAATGGATTGCATGGCAATGGCAATGGCGGAAACGCTGATGATGTAACCGATCAGCGTCAGCCATCCGGCGAGCCATCCCACGTTCCGGACCGCCAGTCGTGACGACCACTGGTAAATCGCCCCTGCAACCGGGATATGCGCAGCGATTTCTGCAAAACAGAGCGCTACGCAAAACTGTCCGAGGAAAACGAGTGGCCATGTCCAGAAGAATGCCGGGCCACCAAAGGAATAGCCGAGCGGAAACATTTCAAACACTGTCGTCAGAACCGAGACGAACGAAAAGCCGGCGGCAAAGGATGCAAAAGGCCCGAGATCCCGCCGCAGTTCCTGCTGATAACCAAGGAGTGCGAGACGTTCGCTATCCGGTTTCGGGCGGAGCGACAGCGGAGGCGTTTCCCTGTAGACCGTGCCGTCGGGGCTCACGGTGTTACACACATCGTAAGCGGACAGGCGCTCCGGCCTCGCCGGGGGCTCGTCTTTGCGAGAAGACATGTATGGTGTGTCATCGTCATTCTTCTCCGGCCTAAATCAGACGGAGATGGCGCACACATCACGAAAGATATGCGACGCCATTTCCGGCATCTCAATATCTCCCGGGCTTTTGTCCCGCCGTGTAACCTCGAAACCGAGGCCGCGCGCTCTCGGACCAGACATTCAGAGAATTGAATCGGAACCCTAGCGGCTTTCCAATTTTTATATCGGAACCGATACGGGCTTACAACAACAAAGATTCCGTCCCCGGAACTGATTCAAGTCTTTCCCGACGATGTGATGCCTGAAATTTTCCTTGACCCGTTTTTGTATCGGAAGGAGATTGAAATCAATGGCGCGCTAGGGTTCCGCCCCAACTGATGTTGGGAGACTGGTCCGAGAGCACGCGACCTCGGCTTCGAGGTTACACGGCGGGATAAAAGCCCGGGAGATAATGCTGCGGTGGCCCGGAAGGCCGCCCGGCTTATGTGTAATCGGAGTTGCAGGACCATGATGAATACTTCTTCCACCATCCCTCTGCAGTCTGGATTTCCGCGCTATGTTTGATCGCGTTCTTATTGCCAACCGCGGTGCAATTGCGTGCAGAATCATCAGAACATTAAGAATAATGGGGATCAGCCCGGTCGCGGTTTATGCCGAGGCGGATGCAGCAAGTCTGCACGTTCGTGATGCGGATATCGCTGTGTCGCTCGGTGAAGGGGGGCCTTCCCAGACATATCTGAATGCGAAACGAATTATCGAGATCGCAAAGGAAACGGGAGCTCAGGCGATCCATCCAGGATACGGCTTCCTGTCAGAAAATGTTGGGTTCGCCGAGGCGTGTCAGGCCGAAGGGATCAGTTTTATCGGCCCTGAGCCGGCCCAGCTTCGGGCGTTCGGCCTGAAACACGAGGCCAGGGCGCTGGCTGCAGCCAAAGGCGTGCCGCTCCTCGAAGGGTCGGTGCTGCTGCAAAACCTGAGGGATGCGCAGGCCGCTGCGGAAAAAGTTGGCTATCCGGTCATGCTCAAGAGCACTGCCGGCGGCGGCGGTATTGGCATGCGTGTCTGCAAGAGCGAAGCGGAACTCGTCGGAATATTCGATACTGTGCGTCAGTTGGGGGAAAATAACTTCAGCGATTCCGGCGTTTTTATCGAAAAATATATCGAGCATGCGCGTCATCTCGAAGTTCAGGTTTTCGGGGACGGTCGGGGAGAGGTAATTTCCCTCGGTGTCAGGGATTGTTCAGTTCAGCGGCGTAACCAGAAGGTTATTGAGGAGACGCCTGCTCCGGGTCTGCCGGGAGGAATGGGTGATGCTCTTTGCGAAGCGGCGGTGCGGCTCAGCAAGGCGGTCAACTACCGAAGTGCGGGTACGGTGGAGTTTGTTTATGACGCCGCGTCGAAAAATTTCTATTTTCTGGAGGTCAATACCCGTCTTCAGGTCGAGCACGGCGTTACAGAGGAAGTCTGGGGTGTTGATCTCGTCCGCTGGATGATTGAACTGGCGGCCGGAACCCTTGCTCCTCTTCATTCCCTTGTCGCAGCGCTCACGCCTTCTGGTCATGCGATCGAGGCGCGGATTTACGCCGAAGATCCGGGAAAGAATTTTCAGCCATCCCCCGGCCTTCTGACTGAAGTCAGTTTCCCAGTTACGGACGACAATGGGCTGCGGGTCGATACCTGGCTTGAAGCGGGAGCCGAGATTTCACCGTTTTTTGATCCCATGATTGCCAAAGTCATCGCTCATGCGCCAACCCGAGAGCAGGCGATTGCAAGGCTTGATACTGCGCTGACAGACATGCGCTTATATGGTGTCGAGACAAACCAGAATTATTTGCGGCAAATCCTGTTCGACGCCCCCTTTGCTTCCGGCGCTCCCTGGACCCGCTGTCTCGAACAGCTTGTCTATCGCGCTTCGACGATTGATGTTCTTTCAGGCGGAACCCAGACAACGATCCAGGATTTCCCCGGAAGGTTGGGCTACTGGGCCGTCGGCGTTCCTCCCTCGGGCCCGATGGATAGTCGTGCTTTTCGCCTTGGTAATGCGTTGCTTGGCAATCCCCCGGATGTGGCGGGTCTTGAAATCATCATGACTGGCCCCACCCTGAGGTTCAACACTGATACTTTTGCCGTGGTGACAGGCGCGGATATCCCGATCAATCTCGACGGGGCCTCCCGCGAGATGGACACAGTCTTCCGCATCCGTTCGGGCGAGACGCTCCAGCTGGGGACAACGCGAAACGGTGCGCGGTCGATGCTGTGTCTGAGTGGCGGAATTGATGTGCCGCTGTATCTCGGAAGCCGTTCCACATTCACGCTTGGAAAATTCGGCGGTCACGCAGGCCGTCCCCTGCTGGCAGGAGACGTGCTCCACATCGAAGCCTGCAATGAGGCGCCGGAAGGACAGGTCCTTGCGCCTGACCTGAGGATGAAACTGGGTGACATACGCACGATTCGTGTCATTTATGGACCGCACGGAGCGCCGGAATATTTCACTCCAGCCTATATCGACCGTTTCTTCGAAGCCGAGTGGGAGGTTCATTTCAATTCGAACCGCACGGGTATCCGCCTGATTGGCCCAAGGCCGGAATGGGTCCGTGACAGTGGAGGCGAGGCGGGACTTCATCCGTCCAATATCCATGACAATCCGTATGCGATTGGAGCAGTCGATTTTACAGGTGACATGCCTGTCATTCTCGGCCCGGACGGTCCAAGTCTTGGCGGGTTTGTCTGTCCCGCAACGGTGATCGAGGCAGATCTGTGGCAGCTGGGTCAGCTCAGGGCGGGCGACCGGATCAGATTTATTCCAGTTACGGTGGAAACGGCCCGTGACATCGCGCGGGCACAGAATGTGGAAATGACGTCGCTGTCGTCTGTGCCCGTGAACTGGTCCGGCTGCGGGGCTCTACAGTCTCCGATTGTCCTTGAGACGGGGGAGGGGAGTGAGTGTCTGGTCGGCCGTCTGGCGGGC
This sequence comes from Gluconobacter sp. Dm-62, assembly GCF_018256155.1. GTDB lineage: Bacteria > Pseudomonadota > Alphaproteobacteria > Acetobacterales > Acetobacteraceae > Gluconobacter. The sequence continues at coordinate 344,171 of NZ_JAERLY010000001.1, read as the reverse complement.
GATACATATCTTCTTCTGGAAATTGGAGAGGCCAAGCTCGATATTGCTCTACGATTCCGCGTTCATGCTCTTATGGAAGCCATAGAGCGAGCGCGACCAGCGGGCGTTATTGATCTCACGCCAGGCATACGATCGCTTCAGATACACTTTACGCCAGATTCCCTGCCTCTTTCAGAAATCCTGACCTATCTCTCAAGCCTCTGGCGCGAGGTGACGGCGCAGAAAGACATCCGGGTGCCCTCCCGAACCGTGTATCTCCCCCTGTCCTGGGACGATCCTGCCTGCAAGCTGGCGATCGAAAAATACATGACTACGGTCCGTCCGGATGCTCCGTGGTGCCCCAGTAATATTGAGTTCATCCGTCGGATCAATGGACAGCACTCCATCGAAGACGTGCGGAATATCGTGTTTGATGCGCGCTACCTCGTTATGGGGCTTGGGGACGTCTATCTGGGTGCTCCGGTCGCGACGCCACTGGATCCCCGGCAGCGGCTGGTAACGACAAAGTACAATCCCGCACGCACATGGACTGCTGAAAACTCTGTCGGCATCGGGGGGGCGTATCTCTGTGTGTATGGAATGGAAGGCCCGGGCGGATATCAGTTCGTAGGGCGCACTTTGCAGATGTGGGCGCGATACACACTGCCAAAAGCCTTTAAAGAAAAACCATGGCTGCTGAGATTCTTCGATCAGCTGCAGTTTTTTCCAGTGCCTGCGGAGACTCTGGAAACAATCCGTCGTGATTTTCCGATCGGACGGTATGATCTCCGGGTAGAAGAGGGCGAGCTTTCTCTGTCTGAATATGAGGATTTCCTTGCGCATGAGGCTGGAGAGATCGCATCTTTCGGCACCACGCAGGCAGAAGCTTTTGAAGCAGAGCGGCGTTACTGGATCGACGCCGGGCTGGATCATTTCGAAAGCCTTGAAGCATCCGGCGCGCCTGAAGAAGATGCTCCTCTGGCAGAAGACGAAGTCGCAATCGAAAGCTATGTCGCGGGAAATGTCTGGAAAGTGCTTGTAGAAGTCGGAGACCGGGTTGAAGTCGGGCAGACCGTTATGGTTCTGGAATCCATGAAAATCGAGATTTCGGTACAGTCTCCGTCTGAGGGTATTATCCGTGAGATCAGGGCAACACCAGGGAAACCTGTTCGGGCGGGGCAGGCGGTTGTGGTTGTGGCTGATATCTAGCTTGGGGCATGCCCTACAACACGTGAATTGGCCTTTGTGGCAAGCATCAGGGCGCAGGATGCAAGCCGAAAAAACGCAACTTAGAGTCTCACAATAGGGTGTTCCGGGAAATTATACGTCGATTGACGTAATGACCCAGAACACATCTTTCTGCTTAACTTCGAATCGATCTGTATCCGTACCAACTTGGCTGACCGCCTCTAGGGGATGATAATGGACGGAATTCGCGTTGGAAACCGAGTAATCGGAAGGCAGGCCCCCGTTACGATCGGGTGGGAAAATATTCCCAGAGTCGAAGGCGGCCCCGTGAAGCGGGCTTTCTTCACTTATTTTCAGCCGACCGTACTCTTCGCACTGATTTTGTTCTGGTATTATGCTCCCAATTCGATCGCAAAAGCGTCGACTGCTATCTGGATTTCTGTAATTTTTAAGGCGTTCCTCCTTTGTCTGGAGTGGATCAACCCACGCTACAGGAGCTGGCAGCTGACATGGAAAGAGCTGGTGACGGACCTATTTTATGTCGGCATGGGTTACACCCTAGTCCGATATATCAATATTTACGTCGGTAGCGATGCGGTGGCTGATTACATCCAGGGTTATTTCCATCTTGGAAAGCTGGATTGGTTTATGGGGCTTCCCCTGCTCGTACAGGCGTTTTTACTGTCGTTTATTTTTGATTTTGGTCAGTACTGGATGCACAGGGGAATGCACAACTGGTATCCGCTCTGGCTACCACACTCTGTTCATCATTATGTGACCCAGCTCAACGTGAACAAGGGCGCGGTGGGTAACCCTCTTGAGCTGTTCCTGATCGGACTGGGAATGGATGGATTTTTCGATTTCGTTCCACGCGCTGTTCTGCTTGCTGGCGCAATGACGATGGCGATCTCTATCTATCAGCACATTAACGTCCGCTTCAACACTCCGAAGTGGTGGAGATACCTGTTCAATACGGTTGAACATCATAGTCTTCACCACTCACGGGATTTCGAAGCAAGTCGCAGTAATTTTTCTAACACATATATTTTCATCGACCGCATTTTCGGGACATGTGTAGATGGGGAAGCAGAACTTCTGGGCATGGAGGGAGGACGTCGCATGTCAGTGCGCGAACAGCTGACATACCCTTACCTGCAGGGTTTCAAGGTGGTCAGGAAGAAACTCAGAAAGCGTTTTGGAACTCCGGTTGGGCAAGTTCGCAGGCAATAGAGTGTCTTGCTTGGCACAGAGAGCGGTTCCTGCAGAAAGGTGATGCAATTGAACTTACGTTTTATTAGCTGGATCTGGCACATCAGAGGCAGCCTGCCGCTTGCTCCAGAAATGTCGCCTGATGAGGCCTTTGAAAGGCTTGACGTTCTTTTCCAGATTCCGGGGACGACATATACGCGGGAGCATGAGCAGCTGGTTTTCCAGAAAAAAAATCAACCCTCTCAAGATAAGATGTCTATTTTTGACTCAGGTATTTTGCAGATTAAAGATGGAAATCACGGGAAACGGCTGTATTATAATCTTGTAAGCAAAACATTATTATTATGTTTTCTGGCTCCAGCTTTGTTTTTTGGTTTTGGCAAGGTTTTCGAATTTACGAAGGCCCATCAGGCAACAATTTCTTTGGCTGCTGCGAAGCCTGCTCACCTTGAAGGAGCAGCAGGTACGCAGAAAAAGGATGCAGTTGTTCCCATGAATTTCATTGATAAATTTCTTGGCGTGCCTGAGCCGGATAAAAAAAATGATTTAGAAAATGGTGATCAGGAAAAAATAAAGAAAAAATTATCTCCAAAAGCGGCATATGTTTTTTGCGGTCTGTTCGCATTTCTATATGTTATTGGACGTATTCTTGAACAGTTTTTGATAAGGCGTGAGTTGTCGCGTGTAATAAGCTTAAGTGCAGTTTTTGTTTTTATTATTCCAAGAATACTAACCCCATTTTGAAATAAATTATTTGTGGTACAGCGCTTCTTTTTGACGGTAGATCTATGTTTTTTCAGTATGTCGATTTAGGTCAAATCCCTCGAGTAAGCAGCGTGACGTGTAGTGATTACATAATACTATGAATTAATAATCCTATGAAAATTTCTACACTTAGTTTCTGGTTATTATTAATAAATATGCTTAGCGACCGAAGTGTCTGATAATTGATGTTAACAATATCAGACCATATATAAAGTTAGATCTTCTCTTAATAGCTGGGCTTATTCTGCTATGTTGGTAGAATAAAAAATGGATTTGATTATCGTTTATATCTTAAAGAATGAGTTTCGAATCTATAGGGTAGTGCGGGTTAAAGTTTCAGCAAGATCCAATGCATTCCGTGTGGCGGCACCAAAAGTTGTATTATCGTAGATTGTCCAAACATCGATGCCCTTTCTAACAAGCTGCGTAACAGTTGCTACCTGAGCTGTAATCGCATCACTTCCATAATTTGATTTATAAATTTCTGGCGAACCGTGAAAGCGGAAATAGGCAAGGTTTCGCCATCCTCCGGGACTTGCAGCCGATATCAGTTTGGCTGGATCCGCCGCCACCCGTGAAACCTGTTGTCTTTCCAGCATATGGTTAACTTCAGGAGAAAACCAACTTGCGTGTCTTGGCTCAAGTACGATTGGCCCTGCTATAGAGCTTTTTAGTATTTCGAGAAAGCGCTCAGCTGCATCACGCGGATAAATGAAGCTAGGAGCAAGCTGAACAAGGATGGGACCTCGCTTATGGCCCAATCCACTCGTCTCTTCTGCAAATTTTTCAATGAGCATTTCGCAATCAACTAGGCGCCGATCATGTGTAATTACTCGGGGAAGTTTAAGAGAAAACCGGAATGATTTTGGAACGCTTCCAGCCCATCGTTTATATGTCGTTCGGCGATGCGGACGATAAAAACTGCTATTGATTTCGACGCATGAAAAGCGTTGACCATAGCGTTCCAGGTGGGTGCCTTCCGATGGAAAGGAGTTTGCTATCAAAGAAGGGATAGACCAGCCGGCAACACCGATATGGATTGTCATGAATACACTTCTTTATGGATGCTGATTAATATTAAAGATATACGCAGAATATATAAATAATGTTTTGGTTTCTTCAAGTAGGATTACCAAAAAGGAGGCGGTTGGGCATCAGCCGTATCTTGTTGCAACATCCAGCCAGTGTTCAAGCCTTCCAAATATAACCTAATCGGTCATATCTGCTCTTTTTTCTCCTTTTGAGGGTGTTGACCGGTCAGTGTCGTACTCTGTCTCTTAAAAACCATTTTGCTGCGGCAAGGTTGCCATCAGGCTTAAAGATTTGGACAGTATGTGGGTGATTGAAATCAGGGCGCTCGTATAAGTGACGTGTAATTCTTGCCGGAATATATAGCCGCGTCTCGGACTTAATTCTCGAGACGGTCAATTCGTTATGCAGAAATCTGTGATTTTAACAGCCTGCCCGTTTGCAGAATATCAGAATAAATGGTCGAAATTCTACAAATGCGTGGAGATAATTTTGTTCTGCTGCCTTACTGGTGCATTTCAAATGCTAGAAAAAATTTCCGGTACGGAGCGTAGAAAATCACGAGAATAATGCTCGAGAGTCGCGCTCCTATGAAGAACCGTTTATCCGTCAAGACTTATCCGTGCCGATTATAAGAGAGATTCGTGTATGACCAAGCTCCGCGTTGCCGTCATTCAAGCAGGAAGTACGCTATTCGATACGCCCGCAACCTTGGATCGAATGGAGGCGCACTGCGAAGCAGCGGCCGCACAGGGTGCTGAAATGGTGGTTTTTCCAGAGGCCTATATTGGTGGCTATCCCAAGGGACTGACCTTCGGCGCTGTTCTGGGGAGCCGCTTTCCCGAAGGTCGTAATGACTATCTGCGCTACTGGAAGTCAGCCATCGCGGTTCCTGGGCCTGAAACAGAGCGCATTGGCTCATTTGCAGCGAAAATGTCGGCGCACTTGGTGGTTGGGGTTATTGAACGGGAGGGTGCCACCCTTTACTGCACGGCACTTTTTTTCGGACCTGACGGGGGGGCTTCTGGGTAAGCATCGCAAACTGATGCCGACCGGCACGGAACGTCTGGTCTGGGGGCAGGGGGACGGATCTACTATTCCGGGTTTTGACACGGATATTGGACGTCTTGGCGCGGCGATCTGTTGGGAAAACTATATGCCGGATCTCCGCCAGAGCATGTATGCACGGGGAATTAACCTTTGGTGCGCGCCTACGGTGGACGAGCGTGATATCTGGCAGGTGTCCATGCGACATATTGCCTATGAAGGCAGGACATTTGTTTTAAGTGCATGCCAGTTCATGACACGTGCGGATGCGCCAGAAAATTACGAGTGTCACCAAGGAAACGACCCAAACACGGTTCTTATCCGGGGTGGCAGTATCATTGTCAGCCCGCTTGGAGAGATTATTGCAGGACCGGTTTATGACCGTGAGGCAATTCTGACAGCCGATATCGATTTGGAAGACGTCATTCGGGCAAAATATGATCTGGATGTTGTGGGACACTATGCTCGCCCAGATGTTTTCAGCCTGCACGTCAACAACGACTTACGAAATCCTGTATCGTTTTCCGGGGCGATCGACACTCGCCCTATTCCGGACGAACAGGCGGAGTAGGTAAGCCGTGCAGGTTGATTGTTCTTGAGGTAAGAGGCTGTGTTTGAGAAAGGTGAGCGTGAACAAAGCGCTCATTTTTTCAGAATTATGCTCACGAGGTTGTTGAAAGCCGTCTGATAAATCTGCACTGGCATTCTTGCCTGCATGACGACAGCATCCTGTGCGTCGCCTTCGAACTGACCATTCCAACGGATAAAGGTGCGGGTGCCATCCGTTACGGAGAGAAGGCTGAGTGTCGAGCGATAATTCGAGATCGGCAGTGCTGATTCTATGATCGAGAATGTCGCCGCATAATTCGTATCTGATAGAGCAAGACGCTGCTCTCTGATCAGGCCGGCATCAGCCATATCAAGCCGCCGGATTGCTCCAGCACGCTCCCCAGTTTCTTTTTCTTCGATCAGACAGTTTTTTAAGCCGGGAGGCCCCTCACCGATCGAACCAAAATTCCTGATGAGTGGCGAGACCAAGTTAACCGGAGCATAAATAATTCTTCTGGCCATTACTTCAATCAGCGTGCCTTCTTCTGCTTTTGATATGAGAGTGTCATAGAGGTTGGCCTCCCGTTACCTTGATCATCTGGCTTTCCAACACGTTCGAGAGGCGTGATCTCTAACAGACTCTGGTTGATCTCAGCGTTATTGTGCACCTGCCCACCACCAAAGTCGGAAGTAATGGCGTCGGGTGCGATTGCATTGACGGCAATGCGACGCTCGCCCAGTTCTGTTGCCATGTAGAGTGAGATGACTTCGGTTGCATCTTTCATAGCCGAATACAGACCATGATCCTGTTGGTAGAAGCGTGTTACGGCCGAGGTGATATTGAGAGTATGGCCACCATAACCGAGTATTGGTAGAAGAGCCGCTATCAACAGATATAGCCCTTTGAAGTGAATGCTGTACTTGTTGTCGACTTATTTGGGGGTTGCAGCGTCAAAGCGGATGCAAATGATATTTCCAAAATTTTGCACAATATATTTCAATACGGACGGGCCAAATTCTTCATCAAGGATCTGCCTGACCTAGCTGAAATATCAAGCCGGAGCATCCGCAGCTTTGCCATGTCCGTAATGAACGTGCGCTCAACCGTTATTCGCTGTCATTTCATTGGTATGATAGGTGTCGATCGCATGAGTGCCGGCAGCGATTAGATATTTCGTGATACTGTATCCAATCCCACGATTGGCACCCGTGACGAGAGGAACGTTTTCTGGTCCTGGGCTTGCTTCTTTGAACAGGGTGCGGAAAGTGCATTTCGCCAGAATGGTTAGATGTAAACTTAAAGGCCAAATGATGCAGATTAGACTTGTACGGCGCTGATCAATGCTCAAATCAGGAAAGTTTATGAATGCCGGGAAGCAGTTCCTGACGCTTCTGCAAGGTTATCCCAGATCTGCATGAGCATCGTCACGGCGGTATCCAGTTTTTTTGCCTTATTCCCGTCCCGGGCTTCGCAGCTCAGACCGTGAAGGAAAGTTGCAAACAGGGTTGGCAGGACTTCTGTGGCTGCGGAGTCTTCTAGCTCTCCGCTTATAACGGCGCGCCTGACACAGGCTGCAATGCCACTACGGTTGCGGGCTCGCTCATCTTCCAGAAGGGATTGGACAGGTTGATTTTCAGGCGAGCAGTTACAGGCGCCGAGTACCATCATGCATCCTTGAGGATGCGTCCGAGTGGTTTGCATGCGCGCGGAAGCCCGTAAGGTGCGCTCAATGGCATCACGTGGGGAGAGCGTCTCGTCCCAAAGAGGGGCCATGACCTGTCCATGGGTTTGCAGATAGCGCTGCACCACCTCCCGAAATAGAGCCTCCTTGGACCCGAACGCGGCGTAAAAGCTGGCCGGGGAGATGTTCCCCATACATGCCTTGAGCTGATTCAGAGATGTGGGTTCGTAGCCCTGTTCCCAGAACAGTACCAGAGCGGCATCAAGCGCCTTGTCCCGATCAAACTCGCGGGGCCGTCCTGTCCGGGCCATGGAATTGTCTCCGTCCATATGAAGAGTTTTCCATATTAATCAGTACGGAAATAGATTGCCAGCATTGTAGGTGCGGGACCTGGACGCTGCGTTCGGGAAACGCTTTCGTACCACTCAGTCCGGAAATCGATTGCCTCACTGGGCCATGTCCGTATATCTGTACCGACCAGTCCGTTTATGTGAGCATCCAGATGCCTGAAAATCAGCCCCTCTCATCAGAAGGCCGCTTGCCGGTCCTCGGTCTTCTGGCCCTCGCCATGACGGGGTTTCTCTGCATCATGACGGAGACATTGCCAGCCGGTCTTCTGCCGGAAATCAGTGGAGGCCTGCATGTCCCTGCCGCCTCTGCGGGACAGATGGTGACAGCCTATGCCGTGGGCTCCCTGAGTGCCGCCATTCCGCTGACTCTCGTCACACAGAGATGGCGACGCCGCGCAGTACTGCTTCTCGCGATTACAGGCTTTCTGGTGTTCAATTCGATTACGGCTCTTTCAGCACACTATTGGATCACTTTTGTCGCTCGGTATGGTGCAGGAGCCGCAGCAGGTCTGGCCTGGGCATTGCTGGCGGGATACGCCCGACGCATGGTGACACGTGCCCAGCAGGGACGAGCTTTGGCCATCGCGATGGTGGGCACCCCCATTGCGCTTTCACTGGGCGTGCCAGCTGGTACATGGCTGGGAGCCGCACTGGGATGGCGTCTGGCTTTTGGCGCGATGTCTTTCTTTGCAACACTGTTGCTAGGGTGGGTGCTGGTGACAGTTCCGGATTTTCCAGGAGCGTCTCATACAGACCGCCTGCCGTTCCGGGATGTTCTGAAAACCCCCGGAGTTCGCCCCGTCCTCGGTGTTGTTATTGCGTGGATGCTCGCGCACAATATCCTTTACACCTACATCGTACCGTTTCTTGTTCCTTCAGGACTGACGCAAAAGACAGACCTTGTACTGCTGGTTTTTGGGATCGCCGCATTGGGCGGAATTGGACTGACCGGGCGGCTGGTAGATCATGCGCTTCGAGTGACAGTTCTGGTCAGTCTCGCTGTTTTCGCAGTGATCTGCGGCTTCTTCACCTTCGGAGCAGCTCTGCCGGCCGTCATCTGGGTGGGCGTTGGCCTCTGGGGACTGACCTTTGGTGGAGCTGCGACGCTATTGCAGACAGCATTGGCGGATGCGGCCGGAGACGGCACGGACGTAGCCCTGTCCATGAATGTTGTGGCTTGGAACAGCGCCATTGCCGGCGGTGGCCTTCTTGGCGGAGGCTTGCTCAATCTGTGGGGTGCCGGGTGCCTTCCCTGGGCCATGATCCTTATTCTGGCCTGTGGCTTCGTCATTGCATGGTGCGCTCGTTCACACGGATTTCCCGCCGGTCACCGGCTTTCGCGGTAATCGTTGGGAAAATCTCGCTGAATAAAACAAGGATGCTTTGTTTTGCGGTTCGGGAGATCAGCCCTTAAATAACGACAGATTTTGATAGTCGATCTTGCGGATTTTAAAAGTTTCATCCCTTCATGGGGTGATTTCCTGGTTCTGGCGCAACTGGCGAACGAACAGGTGAACAATTACTGACAGACAAGGCCATCATATTACGCTGCCGCAAACGGGCCTTTGCGCGATGGCAGAATGCAACGCCTATTCCGGGATTAAACGAAACAGGGTTATTTCAGACGGGATACCCAGCCGCAAAGCAAAGCCGGGCCACAGGCCAGTGCCATTACTGACGTATAGTGTCATGCCGTCCAGATCATAGCGCCCTGAAACAAACCCATCGTTGCCGCGTGCCACCAGACGGTCGAGCCCCACAATCATTCCGCCATGCGTATGGCCGGAAAGTTGTAAGGCCACACCATGCTTTGCGGCGGCGCGCGCCTCACCGGGTTGATGGTCAAGCAGCACGACCGGAGCTCCGGCGGGTTTCCCTTCGAGGGCAGCTGTCAAATCGGGCCCAGTCTGCTCGTGTCCGGGAGCCGAATGGTCGGTCACGCCTGCAAATACAATTCGGAAATTGCCTTTTGCGATGACCACATGTTGGTTCAGCAGCAGGTGGAACCCGAGTTCGGACAGGTGTTTCATCCAGTCGGCATAATCAAAAAAATATTCATGATTGCCGGGGATCGCCAGCACCCCGTCCGGCGCCTTAAGCTGCGCAAGTGGGGCAATGTCAGCGCGGCGCATGTCTACCGAGCCATCGATGAAATCACCGGTTATGACGATCGTGTCCGCTCCGACCGCATTGGCGCGTTTTACGACTGCTGCGGCCCACTTGGCTGGAAAAAGCCGGCTGAGATGCAGGTCACTCAGCTGGAGGAGCTGATATCCATCAAATGCCGGGGGTAAGCCGGGAATGGTGATGGTCATCTTTCGGATCGAAGGGACTCTGATGGCATTTGCAACCCCTATGGCAGAGAGCATTCCCGCTATGGCCCCGATGGCTTCACGCGCACTGGCAGAGATATGGACCGGCTGCCAGGTCGCCAGCGCGATAACAAATGCACAGAGGTCAAGCGCGATCTGCAACAGGGTAAGAAACAGGATCGTTCCGAAGGCCCAGTTGAACAGAATGACCACCGGACGAGGGAATTCCGGCGTAAAGACGGATCCCGAGGAAAGACGGGACCAGAAATGGTAAAGTGCTGCCCCTATCACCAGCACGCTTCCGAGCAACTTAACGGTTAGCGGAAGGGGGAGCGGCCAAAGCCAGTTCAGGATCACGACAAGGAGCGGGAGACCGAAAATAACAGGGCGCATAGATATCAGTGTCCTCACACAAAGCGCAGGGAGACGGTGGTTGTCTCCTTGCGCCCAAGTCGTGCAGCATGGCTGAAGAGTGGTGAAATGTCTGTCCTCGCGTTAGGAGAAAGTTTCTCCGACCATCTCCTCGCTTTTCGCCCAGAGGGCTTCGGCATGGGCAGGATCGATGGCATAGGCGCGCACGCCCTCACTGCCCAGGCCCAGCGGCAGCTCATCGGGCACGACTGCGCTCACATGGCAGTCCTCGCAGTAATGGGCCCCCACCGCGTCAGCCTCGGCTATAACGCCGGCCCAGACGGACGTTGCCGCGCCCTGAGGAATGGTCTTGAACTGGAAGGGCGGCTTGCCCTCCGCAGCAGCCTGTTCGTTGATGCCTGTGACCATCGCCTCGATCGCTCCTGCCGGCATATGACGGGGCAGTTCAGTCAGGATTCCGCCGGGATGGACGGCTGTGGCCCTTATGCCGCGTGCGCGATGGCGGGCATCGAAAGCAACGGCAAAAAGGATGTTGGCCGTCTTGGAGCGCCCATAAGCAACGAAGGGTTCATAAGGTGTCTGTTCGAAATTCGGGTCATTCAGGTCAACATCTGCAAAACGATGTCCCGCTGAGGACAGATTGACCAGTCGGGCACCGGGACGCATCAGGCCCGCAATCCGGTTGACGAGTACAAAATGTCCCAGATGATTGGTACCGAACTGGGTTTCAAACCCGTCATTTGTATGACCAAAGGGTGTGGCCATAACGCCAGCATTGGCGATGACCAGATCAAAAGATAGCCCGGCTGCGTTTAATTGATCAGCGCATGCGCGGACACTCTCCAGATCGGCGAGGTCCAGGGCAATCAATTCGAAGGCGCCACCCCCATGTTCTGCGTCCGCGCGGACCTGCGCAGTGGCGCTTTCGGCTTTTGCAAGACTGCGTGCTGCCCCCACCACATGCGCTCCATGCCCAGCCAGGGCACGTGCGGTTTCAATTCCCAGACCTGCGGAAACGCCGGTTACGAGAACACGTTTGCCCTTCAGGGACACGCCCGAGAGGACGTCTTCTGTCGTTGAAGCTGCGCCAAAAATCTGTGTCATGGATGGAATTCCCTGAAATGCTACACCCGTTTTTGCCGAAAGGGCACTTGGAGTGATATCTGGAGTATCGCTCCGTTTTGGATATGCGGAGGGATGCTCCGTTTAACAAGAGGAGATCCGGTGACAGACGAAAAAAAACCGCGCCGCCGGTTACGCAGCGATGGGCAACGCAACAGGGAGCTTCTGCTGACGGCAGCCAGAGCCGCGTTCACAGCAGGAGAAATTGAGATTCCGCTGGACGAGGTTGCGCGTCGTGCTGGCGTCGGGATCGGCACGCTTTACCGACACTTCCCCAGTCGCGATGCCCTGATCGAGTCCGTGTATCGCGCTGAACTCGATCGTCTGGCGGATGTTGCTCCGGTTCTGGCAACGCAACATCCGCCAGTGGAGGCTCTTCGTGCGTGGATGAGGCTGTTTGTCGACTATATTGCCGCCAAGCAGGTCATTGCTCCCGCACTCAACGGGCTCGTCGGAGGGACCAGCGCACTTTATGCCCAGTCCGGTACGGTTTTGCAGGCTGCGATCAACAGACTTGTGGCTGCCGCGATTGCGAGTGGGGATATCAATCCGGACATTGAGCCCCTTGATCTCCTGCGGGCCCTCGCCGGTGTCTCCAACTTTTCGGCCGGCCCCGGCTGGGAGACAAGCGCGAAACGTCTGGTCGATATCCTCATTGCCGGTTCAAAAATATTGCCATAGGGCTCGAGGCAGCGATCGGCGTAACGGATTTCTTCAGACAGGGGGCATCGCTGCTCAGTACATCAGGAAGGGGCGACGTTGCGTATTGAACGTCTCTTCGTTCGGTTTCCAGCCTGCGACGATGTCGGCTGCCGACATCCTTTGTGAAAGCTGGCTGCGTAGTCGGTTGCTGCCAGCCAGAATGTCGAAGGTCGAACCGGATTTTCTCCAGATCGGGTCATCCGATATCTTTATGACGGTCTGAAGCATCGTTACGCTCGTCAGCAACGGGTCGAAGGTTTTCCGGTTCGTAATGGCCAGTTGAAGCCCGTGACACAGCTGGTTCTTGGCAACTTCCGATCCGGGAGTGAACCAGTCGTCGCGAAACAGACATCCTGGAAGATTTGCAGTGTTCAGTTCTTCTACCCATCTGGTTGCAGCGAGGCCCGGGGCACCAAGTGTCAGGAAGGGGGATGCCGTCCCGCGACCCACCGACAGGGTTGTTCCCTCGAAAAGGCACGTCCCGGGGTAGGCGAGTGCCGTCGTGATGTCGGGCATGTTGGGGCTGGGTGGCACCCAGACGAGATCGGTTTCGTCCTGATAAAGGTCCCGACGCCAGCCCGTCATGGGAATGATGCTCAATCGGGCGGCGTGACCTGTAAGGCGGGGCACATACAGGCCGTTAAACAGTTGTGCCAGTTCGCCAACAGTCATGCCATGCCGCAGAAGGAGCGGTACGCGGCCCACGAAAGATGAAAAGGCGGGATCAAGGGAGGGGCCGCTGGCGTTCAGACCAGTGATCGGGTTGGGTCTGTCCAGAACCATGAACGCGATGCCGCACCGCGCGCAGGCCGTAAGTGCGTCGAACATGGACCAGATATAGGTGTAGAACCTGGCCCCGATATCCTGAATGTCGAAGACGAGAAGATCAATATCCGCAGATTTGAGGAGCGCATCCAGCTTCGGGCCGGAGAGCGTGTACATGTCGTAGACCGGAATGCCGGTACGGGGATCAACGCTTCTGGCTTCGGAATGGCCGGCCTGAGCTGACCCTCGGAAGCCGTGTTCAGGTCCGAAAATGGCCTTCAGGTTTACTCCGGGTGCGGCATGCATCTGGTCCGCGATATGACGCAGTCGGCGATCAACGCTTGTGGGATTGGCAATCAGGCCGACTTTTCGACCTTTGAGGGCCTGATAGCCATCGGCTTCAAGCACGTCATAACCAGTCGTGATCGCGACAGGAGATAAACATCCGCCGGGCATTCCAGACGCGGTTGTCCATGATGATGCCGCCGTTCCTGCACACAGTCCCATGAAGGTCCGGCGGCCGAGAGATGTTTTGCGGTCTGGAGTTCCAGAGATTTCAGGCATGCATTGTCATGGAATGAGTATTGGGCATGTGATACGGATCTCCCTGCCTGACGAACGCTCGTAAATGCCGTATCTTAAGATAATAAAGACCTGATGCATCTGGCCAGTGGCAAGATGGTGCTGGCACATAACCCGAAGTTATGTGTGCCAGCGTCATGTGGATGACTACTCAGCCTCCGCGACGGCGCTCACCAGGTCGTCCATGATTTTTGTGGGGTGGGGCAGATCGTCCGGAATGTCGTTTGCAAATAGGGCGATCAGAAGGGTCTGGCCATGCGTAGTTTGAAGATAACCTGACAGGGAATGGGTCGCTGCGAGTGTGCCTGTTTTTGCATGCAGATGACCAGCGACGGGCGTACCGATGAAGCGGTGTTCAAGTGTTCCGTCCTGCGCTGCCAGAGGGAGGTCGTCGCGCCAGTCTGCGCGCCAGGGCTGGAGGTTGGCGAGGCGCAGAAGCTGGATAACGGTCTGAGGTGTCACGCGGTTGTAGGGAGACATTCCTGACCCGTCGTAAAGCGAGAACCCTGCGGCAGGCAGGCCCAGAGTCGTCAGAACCTGTTTGCGCTCAGTGAGGCCGTCTTCAGTGGAGCCGTTGCCATGCACGAGGGCCAGACGGCGCAGAATGAGTTCGGCATGGAGGTTCTGGCTGACTTTCAGCAGATGACGGATGTCGTCTTTCAGATCGGGGACAGGCAGGGTGGCGAGGACACGCGCGTCTTGCACGGGAGTATCAAGGGCAGTTTTCGTCAGGCGGTGTCTGACTTGCACGGTCTGGACCCGGATGCCTGTTTCCCGCAGCAGGGATCTGAAGTGCCGGGCGGCTGAGAGGGCCGGATCGTCGAGCCCGATTTTTAATGTCTGGACAGGCGCGCCGATCGGAAGTGTTCCTGTCAGGATGACGCGGTTGTCGCCGGGCTTCTTTTCAAGGCTCAGTTCGGATTTGCCGTCCGGGACCGTCAGGGCCTGATTGACCAGCGTCAGTCCTCCGTCGGGTGCTGACCAATGGGGTGATGGTCGGTCGCCGGGGTGGGTTCCGGGCTCGATGGTCAGTTCGGCGACGTTGTTGTTCAGCGTCAGGGCCGAGACTGCGGTTCCCCACTGGGTCGGCAAGTTGTTCCAGCTCCATCCGTCGCCCCAGCGTTCGTCTGCGAAAAGCTGATCGTCCGCGATGATGGCGTGGATATGTCTTAGGCCCTTGGCGGAGACGGCATCCGCCAGTGTTTTCAGGCAGTCGGTTTTGCAGGCAGCGTCATCGGACAGGACGGCATCGCCCGAGCCGCGCAGGATGAGGTCTGGTGCACCGTGACGGCGGGGGGCAAGCAGGAGTGTTGTGGGGTGTTCGGCTGCTGCATGGTCCAGTTCTGCGAACTCGGCCATGGCGGCGGCTGTTGTGAACAGTTTGGTGTTCGAAGCTGGCACGAAGCGTCCGTTGGCGTTGCGGGAGAACAGGATTTTTCCATCCTGGGTGGCAATGACGATGCCCCACCGGACGCCCTGTTTCTGTGAGGTCTGCAGGATGGGGGAGAGGCGCTTTGCCAGCGCATGCGGGCTGAGCGGGGGCGGGGCGCTCTGGACGGCGCAGGCACTCAGGGCGATGGGAAGTCCGGCGGCGGCGCAGGAAAGCAGCTTCCGGAAAAGCCGGGGCAAACGGTGCGGAGCATGGCTGGGAATCTGACGCATGAAGGCCCTTGGCTGCGTGGACATTAGGACGTTTCTGGAACGCTTGAAAAGCTACGAGGCTGCCTGTGTCGGGGGAACAGGCAGCCTCGTGGGCAGGTCAGGTTTGGAGAGTCTGGCTCAGAACTCCATGCGGATGCCGCCGCGATAGGCCCGGCCCAGCAGGTTGCTGTAGGTTTCGTCGGCCTCAACGCCGCCTTCCGGCAGCAGGATCGGCGAGGTGTTTGCAAGGTTGGTGACGGTCAGGAAGAGCTGCATCTTGCCGATTTTTTCGACCGGAAGATTATAGGTCGCGTTCATGTCGAAGTAGAAAATGCCCGTGACGCGGTTGTTGTTGATCGTCGGATAGTTGGCGTTATACGCCGGGCACGTTCCCGAGCACTGGATGTAGCTGTTGGAGTAGTTGCCGGCACTGATGCCACGGGCGATGGCCGTCAGGCTGTAGCGGGACGTGCTGTAGGTGGCCGAGAAGCGGTAGATCCAGCGCGGCGGGCCGGACGAAATGTCCCCTGATGTGTCGACAGTATAGCCCACACCGGAGTCAGACACGTATTTCAGGTAGTTCGTGGCCTGACCGTGGATGGTGATTTTTCCGTCGGCGTCGCGCAGCAGGCGGCGGAGTGGGAAGCTGTATGAGGCGTCGATGTCGATGCCGCTGGTTTCGAGCTTGGCGAAGTTGAACGGGGAAGCGCTGATCAGCAGATCACGCGTGCCTGTCAGGTCTGGGCGGATGGCCGAGCAGAACGTGGTGTATCCCGAGTAACATTCATTGATGATGGACTGCGGATAGAACTGTTCGATCGCGTTCTTGATCTTGGTATGGAACCAGTCAACCGAGATGGCCAGACCGGGCACATAACGCGGCGTGATGACGGCGCCGACCACTGTCGTATTGGCCGTCTCGGGACGCAGTTTCGTGTTGCCCGTCGTATTGGCGAGGACAGTATCCGTCTTGCCGGTCACCGGATCGAGCACGCTTGTCGTCTGGGACGTTCCGGCGTTGTAGAGTTCATTGATGTTGGGCGCGCGGATGTCGTGTGACTGGGTGGCGCGGAACAGTACGTCTTTGATGGGCTGCCAGGTTCCGCCGATTTTCCATGTCGTGACATAGCCGGAGGTCGAGTAGTCCGTGCCACGGACGGCGCCATTAAAGGCCAGGCCTTTCGCCAGCGGAACCGCCGTTTCGAGATACGCTTCCTTGACGTTGTAGTGGCCGAATGTCGGGCGGTAATTGCCGACGGACCAGCCGGACTGGTATTCGGTCGGGACATATCCCGAGGCGCGCTCGTCACGGTATTCGCCGCCGACAGCCACGTTCACGTCACCCGCCCATGTGGCAAACGGGATCGTGGAGAGGTTCACGCCGGAGACGATTTCCTGGAACCGCTGGTTGCGCCACGGTGCGTCAAGGACGTAGCCGATGGAGGCGGGAGACATGACGCCCGTTCCCAGCCAGTCGATCGGGGAGCAGCCATTGCCGGGGTTGGTCAGGGAGGAGCGGCAGACAATCTGCCCCGCCGAGTTACGGACGGCGTCAGTCGCGTTGGCGATTTTTGCCGTGTTCATCACGTTGTAGATCTGCTCGTGCGTATGGGTGACACCATACTGCCCATAGGCGCTCCATGAGGCGCGCTTGCCGAACATCTCGAAATTGCCTTCGCCCCCGAAGGTGTAACGCTGGACGCTGCGGAGGTTGTCAGTCCGGCGATAGGGCATGTCGAGCGCGGTCGTACCGACAGTGACGGTCGAGACGTTCTGCAGGGCTGCGGCACCAAGGGCGTCAACGAGATAGGGGTTGGTCCCTTTCAGCGAAACCGAGCTGATATACTGGGGACCGGAATTGTAGACGTACTCGCTCTCGTTATAGGCGCCTTCTGCGTAAAGGGTCATCCAGGGTGCGACGTCATAGCTCAGGCGTCCGAAAAGATTCTTGCGGTCACTCTGGGGCTCAAGGCCGACGTTCTTGTTGTTGTTGGCGAGGTTCTGGTCGCCACCGACCGAGACGCTGGACGTTGAGAACGAGCCGTAATTATAGTGGTTGACGCTGCCGCCGGGGCCGAAATAGATCCCGCGCAGGGAGTTGGCTACGCCGCCCGTGGACGCATTGATGATGCCGCCGGGCATGACGTTGTTTGTGCCTGCATCGCCGACGCGGAGGTAATAGGGCTGGCCATTTCCGGCGACATAGTCGGGATTGGCGACGATGCGGCTGCCGTTCACGTTCCAGCTTCGGGAGACGTGGAAAATGCCGTCCTGATGGGCGATGTCGCCGCTGAGGAGAACGTGGCCTTTTCCGTGAGCAAAGCCGAAGCCCCCGGCGATGGCGGCGTGTTCGTTTTCGCCGTCACCATAGTCCGAGATGCCGGAATCCGCGCTGACTTTCAGGCCCGTATAGGTCTTGTCGAGCACGAAGTTCGTGACGCCTGCAACGGCATCGGAGCCGTACTGTGCGGACGCACCGCCCGTCACGACGTCCACGCGTTTGACCAGCTGCTGGGGAATCGTGTTGATGTCGACAATGCCGGTGATGGCAGAAGGCGTGATGCGTCGCCCGTCCATCAGCACAAGGGAGCGGACGGGGCCGAGATTGCGTAGGTTGAGCGCATTGATGCCGGCCGTGCCATCACTCAGGGAGTATGCGGAGTTCTGGGGCGTCTGGCTTCCTGCGAACTGCGGCATCTGATTGACAAGGTCAGCGAGATTGTTGCTCGGCGCCTGATTCAGGATTTCCTGCTGACTAAGGGAGCTGATGGGGGTTGGGGACTTGATATGCGAGTTCGCAATATGACTGCCCGTAACGGTGATGACTTCGCGGTTGCTCTCAGCTTGCTTTTGTGTTTTTTTGTGACTGACAGACTTTTTTGAGGATTCAGCAGATGGCTCCTCGGTGTCGGCAAGCTTGGAAGATGTTGCAGCAGCGTAAGATTGCGGCGGCATAAGAAAGGTTGCGCCCGACGATAGGGCCGCAAAGGACAGGAAATAAGACTTCAGGGGTAGTCTGGCCGGCATACCCTAGTTCCCTCAGTAAGCGCCGCTGGGCGATGATGTTGCGTTATCGAACCAACATCGCATGTCCGTAATGCAATCGTCGATTTCGAAACTGCGCGCGATATATAACCTGAGGTTATGTGCGCGCAATCGTCTGACAGGGTGATGGAAGAATTTTTTTGAATAAAGAATTTATTTCTATTGATGAATAATAATTGATTGGGGACTAATAATATTTTTATCATTAAAAAAAATTTTTAAGTTATAGAAAATAAGTTCTAATAATATAGATTTTAAATGACTATTTCCAATATAGGCTTAAATTAAAAAATTTGAATTTATTAAGGAATATTATTATTAAAAAGCAATAAATACTTATTAATTACGATTACACATCTTAATCCACGGTGTGATCCTTGTTTCAGCCTTCATGACGAGGCTGGGCATAATTGGGCTAAGATTATCTGACGGAAAAGCAGATGGGTTGTTTCAGCTGTTTTTTCTGGAAAACCATAATGGGTCGGTATGCGCCATGATCTTTGTTAATCGGACGGACTTCGTTGGACGGCTTCTCAAGACTTTAACAAAAGCTTGCAGACCGCAGCATATGATCCACTTCTGCTAATATTTTGCAGGAGAAAATGATCATATTCTGTGCTCTAAGAAAAAACCACGCACGGCAATCACCAGATACGGTACAAAGATTGCAGTCGCATAAGACTATGCTTGTTTCGCTGAGAACCGCTCTGATACGCTGTTTTTACATGCACTTGCGCCTTTTGAAGCCCTTCAGCCGGCCATGTCCTGAGCTAGAGGGGTCAAGTCTGGTAGCATCAGAAAGCACGGCATATGCTTTCTTTTCAATAAACCTTGGTGAATTAGAAGAATTTTCATATAAATTATTCTATGATTTTTGTGGGAAAGAAAATGAATTACATTTCGGATATAGAATCTATTTCTTTAAAAATATCTTTAAACGAGCTTGGTGATTTTATAAAATCTAAAAATGAGAGCCCTGTTAGGTGCGCTGTTTTTAATAAAGAGTTCCCATCTCATTATAATTCCTTAATGACCGACAATGTAATATTTGCACGAAACCAAGAAGAGTTCCAAAAATGGAAAAACTGGGACAAAAATGGGCACCCGGAAGATTCCAATAATGTCGCTGCATATATATTTGATGACTTATATGTGTCCTTTTATGGCGCTTTGGAGTGGAAAGGCCATATAATTTCTTCACCTGAGGTGACTCAAGGTTACGCTTTAGGCGGCTTCCAGCAGCCTGCAATTAGCGAGAAATTAAATTCCCCAGCAAGAATTATAGAAAATCCCTGTTTTGTATGTATGGGGTGGGGGGCTGATATCTATGGACATCTTATTGTAGAGATGCTTCCTAGATTGATGGTAGCGTTTACCGAATTTCTTCCATACATTCCAGATACAAAATTTTTAATAGATAGTTTGTCCCCAGGATGGTTCATTGATTTCCTAAAAACAGAAGTAGGTATTCTGCCAACTCAGATCGAATTTTATGATTCCCGAATAGAAAAAATTCTTTTGAAAAAATCTGTATTAATAACTCAATTAATTAATAAGGATTTTCACCCAGCAACACAATTTTATTTTGATGATGTTTTAAGTAAATCAAAAATTGAAAAGAATTCTGCTATAAAAAATGTATTTTTAACGCGAACTTTTTTGGGGCAGTCCCTAAGAGGATCATTTTGTCCCAATGAAGTGGAAATAGCAAAAATAGCTGCACAAGAATTTGGTTATACTGTACTTCCGCCCGAGACATTACCACTCAAAGAGCAAATGAGGATATTTGCGAACGCAGATTCCATTATCGGGATAGCTGGATCTTCCCTACATACGGCAGTTTTTGCCAAAGCAGGGACAAAAATTGGAAGCATCGAGCCTAATAGCGATCTTCAGCACAAAATATCGAAACTAAAAAAACAAAAAATATGGTATATGAATTTTGAGAGTGGCTTCCGACAGGTAATAAATTCCGACAAATTTAGATATTTTATAGACGATATTATAACGGGAAATAAAAATAAAATAAGCAAATTCTATATGTCTGAATTAAATATCGAGGAAAGTAATATTAAAACAAGGATAAATATGGCTTTAGATACTGATGATGTGTTAGATGAAGATATATTCAATATTAATTATGTGGAAAATGTGGGCTCTATCTTAGTCCATAAGTCGGGATTAGGAGACGTTAAAAACACAAATTCCCTTAATTCAGGACCTTCTTGGGCCACACACCCTATAGAAGGCTTCATGTTGGTATTGTGTGATGATTTAAAAAACAAAGTTGTGAGCAGATACTATGGTGCTGACGGGGTTTGGTCCGAATGGAAAAGCGCCGGGAAATTTGTAGGAACTACTGGTAGCGGTAAAGCAATATGTGGATACTCAATAAAAATTCTAGATGAATGGAAAAATGAATATGCGGTAGAGTTTTCTGGGACATTTTCAGATGGTACATTTATATTTCCCTCCGAAAATGAGTGTTTTTGTGGAAAAATTCAACCGCTTACAGCTATGCAGATTGCATTTTATCGGAAAGATACAGTGAGTGAGTGAGTGAGTGAGTGAGTGAGTGAGTGAGTGAGTGAGTGATATATCAACATATATAATCGGTTGCCCATTCGGTAAAATACTTGAAAAACCTGTTCAGGCCTCTTTTTATCTAGGGCCTTGTTGACAAAAAACCTGATCCAGAGCCGTACGGCAGCGCGATTGAGGAACTTGTGAAGGACAGGGCAGTCTGGTTGTAGGGGGTTGCAATACGGCGCATTTGCTTAAGAGCCGGTTGAGCATGCGCTCGATGCAGTGGCGCTCTCTGTTAACGCGGCTGGTCTGTTTTCTGGGAGGCCTTGTGGCCTCTGCGTGTTGGGATACCGGCAGGATGCCAAGGGATCAGCAGGTCTTGGCGAAAACTGTCGCTGTCATACTCCCGGTCGGCCTGCATGGCTTAGGGCCTTTGTAACCTCAGACTTGGCCTCCTATGAGGACAGAGCCAAGAGAAGCATTCCTGACTGTCGCAAGGGCATGGATTTTTCTTTAAAAGTTACTAATGGGCGCGGACCATGATGCTGTCCGATCATATGCTGCCAGTTATCCGTTAGACCCAGATCCACCAAGGCTTGCAACAGGTTATCTCATACGCCCTGTTCAGCCCAACGACAGAACCGGATATGCACGGAGTTCCACTTGCCGTAGCGTTCATGCATGTCCCGCCAGGGGGTAACCTGCCCGCAGCGCATGTAGCATGCCGCGAAAGAAGAGGTAGTTGTTTCTGGCTGGTTGGCTCCAACGTCTGCGCTCAGGAGGCGGAAACGGGCCAAGCATCGACCATTCGTAATCCGTCAGATCGCCTCATGCCATGTCTGTTCTCTCTGCCCGTTATCCTTTCAGGAATAAAGTGATCAGACCTCAGGAAGATCGGGTAGGCTTCTTGTCAACACAGCTTAGGATGCGTGGGGTAAATTTTTTATCAGTTGCTCCCAGTTTCCATACGCGAGTGCCTGTCTGCCCGGCTCATCCAAGCCGCAGATTTCGACAAAGCGTCGTGCATCACGGCCGGGACGGTATTGATAAGGGTAGTCGGTGGAGAAAAGCAGTCGCTCACGACCAACGATACGGGCTGCCTGTTCCAGATAATGTGGCAGGAACATGCCGCTCGCCGTGACATAAAGATTGCGACGGAAATACGTTGCTATGGAATGATTTAGCCCTGACACACGATCTATGTTGGCGATACGCTCGGCATAGAACAGGACCAGTTCGCCCCAATGGCCCAGGATAACCTGCAGATCCGGAAAGCGATCGAAATGGCCTGCCAGCACGAGACGCAGAAACTGGATGCCGGCGTCATAATGCCAACCAAGGCCGAAACAGGAAAATGCAGCGTTCACCTGTGGGTTGAACCCGGAATAATAGGCGTCTCGTACCGTCTGTTCTGGCGCTCTGGGATGAAGCAGGATTGGCGCCTTCAACGCCGCAGCACCCTGGAAGATCGGGAGCAGATCAGCGTGATCCAGGTTGCGATGTCCCACCCGCCCGCACAACATCGTCCCTTTAAAGCCGAGCGTCCTGACACAACGCTCGAGTTCCAGAGCTGCTTCGTCGGGCATCGCTACGGGCAGCGTCGCCAGCGCCTGAAAGCGATCCGGATGACGGGCGACCGCCTCTGCCACGGCATCATTAACACGACGCGCCAGATCAACACTGTCGGGTCCAAGGTCGTGCAGTGACGGAGTGGTGAGCGACAGCACCTGCACGTCCAGCCCTGCTTCGTCCATGTGGGCCAGCCGCTCCTCGGCAAGGTCGGTCAACCTCTTCTCAAGCGGGCCACCATGAAACGCGACGCTTGGATCAGTGGCTTCAAGACCGATGGCGGACCAAGCATCCTTTATCTCAGCGGTCAGGAAATGTTCTTCGATGCCGATCAGCTTCATGGAATGGTTCCTTTGCGCGCACTTCCGTTACGACGGAAATACCTGTTTTGACCTTATTGAAATTAGATGAAGAACCGGAGCAGGCACCAGACGCATGAGGATCAATGTATCATTGCATGCGGCGCTATTTGTCGCCGGTCATTGTCGGCTAGGCTCGTCGGATGAAAAACCTCGATCTCAATCTTCTGAGGGCACTGGATGTGCTGCTCGACGAAGCCAGCGTAGTAGGCGCGGCCCGTCAGCTTGGACTCAGCCCGTCCGCTATGAGTCGCACGCTGACTCGGCTGCGATCGGCTACCGGCGATCCGTTGCTGGTGCGGGCGGGGCGACACCTTGTGCCCACGCCTTATGCAGCGGACATGCGTGAGCGCGTTCATGCCCTGACCCGTGAGGTGCAGGCTGTTCTACATCCGCACCCTCGGGAACTGGATTTGAAAGTGCTGGATCGGACATTCGTCCTTCGTGCCAATGAAGGCTTTCTGAAGATTGCTGCAGCACCTTTGATGACAGCCATCATGAAAGAAGCGCCACGGGCTCGTCTGCGTTTTGCACCCAAACCTGACAAGGATGCACTGCCACTTCGTGAAGGACGGATCGATTTGGAAATCGGTGTCCGTGGCGCGTCTGCCCCCGAGATCCGAAGCCGGCTCCTGTTTCGGGATGCGTTCATCGGTGTGGCACGCATCGGCCATTCGCTTTTCCTGGATGGGGATATCAGCGTGGCGCGCTACGCCGCATGCCAGCATGTCGTAACCTCACGACGAGGGGCGTTCAGGGGGCCGGTTGATGATGCACTGGAGCAACTTGGATACCAACGTACCGTATCGGTCGTCGTGCCAGGGTTTCCAGATGCGCTCGAGATCGTGCGGCAATCGGATCTGGTGACTCATATCCCGCGATCGTGTCTACAGCCCTCTCCGATGATTCCTCAGGGATATCACGCCTGAAGCTGTTCCATCTTCCCGTGAAGACGCCTGAAATCGCTATTTCCGCCATGTGGCATCCTAGGTTCGACGTCGACCCGGCCCACCGCTGGCTTCGCGATATAGTACAGGCAGTTTGCAAACAAGTTCTTGCCTGTTAACGACGTCTGCTTTTAAATAAGTACTCAGTGGTTTTGAATATCCAACAAGAAGGCGCAGGCAGTAGGCTCGCTTACGCCTTATCAATGTTTCTAAAAGTAGATATCCGAAAAGGATCGGGTGCCCATCTGAATGCCCGGACATCATTGAGATATCCAGGATCAGTTTCCTTGAGGCGTATAGTCCCGCCATAGCCATAACAGGGCTTCGGGCAATGTCTGCTCAATCGTGGGACCGTCCACATGACCAGCATTACGCGATAGAATGAACTGGTAGTCATACCCTTTTGCAGACAGCACACGGGCCATGTTTTCACTGGCCAGTACCCAGTCATGCATGCCATCGGGCATGGCCGGAGCCGGATAAAACAGATCCCTGTCTCCTGCCTCGAACCAGAAGCGGATCGGCTTGCGCGGGGCATTGGGGATCAGGGCCGCACCGGGCTGACTGCCTGTTGCTGTCGGGTTGCCTGCCCATGGTGAATGATACTGCCATGCACCACCCGGCATGGCACCAGCATGCGGCCATTGCTGGTTCGTCAGCGTGGGAGAATAGGCCAGCACGCGATGGTACAGTTCCGGATGGAACCAGGCCATACCGAATGCCGCGCCGCCGCTTGAACTGACGCCCATCGTTGCGCGACCATCAGGATCATGGGTCAGGGCAACTCCGGCATGCTGCTGTACCAGCGGCAGGACCTCACGTTCAACCCATTCAGCATAGGTGCCTGACACCGTGTCATATTCCCGTCCACGTTCGCTACCCTGTGCATCCTGTCCGCCAGAACCGATACCAATCGCGATCAGCGTTGGGAGCCGATGGCTGGCGATCAGCACATCCAGGACTGCGAACAGGTCACGACCGGGATAAATACCATCCGCCCCGCCATCGCCGAATACAAGAAACGGTGCGCTGGTCCCTGGTTTGTACTGAGCGGGTACATACACATCCACCTGCCGTCTCCATGGACCCGAATGGCTGTCTGCCAGCCGCAGGTTGGATGGATCTCCGGGAGCGGAACGAGACGTATAGATCGCGCCGTTAGGACAGTTGTCGGGGTCGTCACGGACAATGCCAGGATCAAACTGGATGCTGTGTCCGGACTCCATAGTGAAGGATACAATCCGTCCGGAAGGCACATTTGCCGTCATGGCTAACTCGGGTGCGAACGGATGGGTTGGCCCCAGCACGAAATTGCCATTGGCTGTGTCCAACGGCACAGTTCTGTCGGGCAGATCATGAGCAGGTGGATAGTGCGGGTTATGCGGGTCACGGCGGGGCGACATATTGTCAGGCGTCAGCGCCGAAAGATCAATGAAGAATGGTTCCAGGGGATGTGTTGTATTGGCAGTAGGCGGTGGCGGAATG
The DNA here is from genome assembly GCF_018256155.1 of Gluconobacter sp. Dm-62. Taxonomy (GTDB): domain Bacteria; phylum Pseudomonadota; class Alphaproteobacteria; order Acetobacterales; family Acetobacteraceae; genus Gluconobacter. The sequence goes on along the minus strand of NZ_JAERLY010000001.1, from coordinate 318,946 downwards.
TGCAGAGACTGGCAATCGGCGTGAGCGGGAAAAACAGGCAGCTCAAGACAAACTGTCCAAATCGCCACGAAGAAGGAAACCGGTATTCTGAAGCCCGATGCCAATATTTTATGTCCCGTCCTGTATTAAAAACTGCGTCCTAGCCAAGCACGATACCAGTTGCATATCCAGCCTTAACAAAAGACTGCTAGGACACATGCCTAATCCGCTATGAAGAAGGCGTTTTTTCTTGGTTTTTGCGGAAAGTAGAAAGGTGCCCCCAACCCATCCACATCGAATTCTTAATTCCCTGTCCATGTCCGAGCCTGTGTCCACGATGGAACCCGCGAGAGCAGGCTCGCCATGCGATCGGGAATCCAGCAGTTGCGAGCCCCAGCACGGCCCAGGGAAAAGATGCTGCTTCCCATGTGTCCAGCATGATCCCGCCTGGCGGTCCGGCACCTGCAATAGCGCTGTCCCAGACGACGACGTTCATCGACAATACGACGTCCACGCCATCACCGGCCGCAAAATCTTGGCAACAACTTCTGGATCACTTAATATGAAAGTCTTTCAGCAGGAGCAGCACCATGGGCGCGGACAGGGCGTCCCCGTGAGTTTGACAGGGACAAGGCAATTGACGCCGCCACGGCGCTTTTCTGGGCGCAGGGCTACGAGCCGACGTCCCTGACGCAGCTCAAGTCGTGCATGGGCAATATTTCGCCCGCGAGTTTCTATGCTGCGTTTGGCTCGAAAGAAGCCCTGTTCCGCGAAGTCGTGCAGCATTATCTGGCGACCTACGGGCATGTCATGGCCCCCTTATGGGACGAAAATCTGGCGCCGCGCGATGCGATTGAGCAGACGTTGCGCGGTTCGGCGCGCATGCAGGCTTCCCGGACGCATCCCTACGGATGTCTGGTCGTATCGGGCGCCAGCAACTGTTCGCCCGAAAACGAACCTGTTCAGGTCCTTCTTGCTGAAGAGCGACAGCGGACGCGGGCTGGCATCAAGGCCTGCGTGGAACGGGCGATTGCCCACGGCGTGTTGCAGGATTGCGCAGCAACAGAGGCGTTGCCCGGTATTCTCGCGACGTTTTTCCATGGCATGACGTGCGAAGCCAGGGATGGGATGACGTCAACGCATCTGGATGCGGCAATTACCTCTCTTCTGACGTTGTGGGATGCCAATGCGGTGACACCAGAGGCAGGAAAACAGTAAGACAGATGATAACGATCCCGGCACAACTCGGGTCTTAAAGCTGCATCTTCGGTACTGGTCGATCCATAATTCCTTGACCCTGCTTTGAGTGCGCTTTATGGACTGTTCGGTCCGGAACTAAATTCCGGAACATATCGCCGTGTCTCGGCCAAGGAATCCGGTTATGAGCAAACAGGACATCGCATTCGTCACGGGCGCCAATCGCGGCATCGGATACAGTATCGCGAAGCATCTGATTGCCTCGGGCATCAACGTGATCGGGACCTATCACTCCAACGAAGACGAGGCGAAAGCTGCCGAAGCCGCCCTCGTTGGCGAAAGCGCAAAACTGCGTATGCTGCGGCTGAATATCGCGGACCATGAATCGTTCGCGGATTTTGCCCAGCAGGTCAAAGCACTTCTTGCCCATGAATTCGGACAGCAGACGCTGAGTTATGTGGTCCAGAACGCGGGCAATATCATTCACACTCGCTTCGATGCTGCGACATCGGAACAACTCGACAACCAGTATAACATCCACTTCAAGGGCCCCTACTTGCTGACGGTGGCTCTCCTGCCCCTGATCCGGAATGGCGGTCGCATTCTGAACATCACCTCCGCCGCGACGCGTTTCTACCTGACGGATCATGGGCCTTATTCGGCCATGAAAGCGGCAACAGAAGTCATCTCGCTCTATATGGCGAAAGAGCTGGGCGAACGGGGGATTACCGTCAACGCCGTCGCCCCTGGCGCGGTCGCCTCGGATTTCGGTGGTGGTCTGGTCCGTGACGATGCCACGATCAACAAGAGCCTCGCAGAGATCACGCCCCTCGGGCGTGTCGGACAACCCGACGACATTGGTGCCGCCATCCGTGCCCTTCTGTCTGACGACATGCGCTGGGTGAATGGTCAGCGCATCGAGGTGACGGGGGGCCAGTCGCTATGACACTCAGACATTCACAGCCGGGAGAGGCCTCATGATCCATGTTATGGCCAGCAGCGTCATTCCTGCATCGGTTCCCTCCGTCTGGCAGTTGGTCCGTGATTTCGGCGCCCTTGGACGCTGGTTGCCGGGCGTCAAAAGCTGCGTGATTGAAGGTGATGAGTCCGGTGACCGTGTCGGGGCAATCCGCCGTGTTGAGATGGGCGATGTCGGCCTCATCCGTGAGCAGCTTCTGGCCTTGTCCGATGTCGATCATGCGGTGACGTTCTCGATCGTTGAATCCGCTCTGCCGATCCGGAACTATCGCTCTACGATCAGCCTCCTTCCCATCACGGCGAGCGACGGCACGTTCATTCAGTGGCGGGGGCAGTTCGAAGCGCCTGTTGAGCACGCCGCCAGTATGAAGGCCCGGATGCCAACAGATATCTATCAGCCAGCCTTTGATAGATTGGCTGAGATCCTGGTGTCGCGGGAGGCGCAGTCATGAGCGGCTTTGAGGGTAAATCCGTTCTCGTGCTTGGCGGCAGTCGCGGAATTGGGGCCGCCATCGTGCGCCGTTTCGCTTCGGATGGAGCGAAAGTCCTGTTCACGTATTGGTCTTCCCCGGACGATGCCGAAGTTCTGGCGACCGAGACCGGAAGCGAGGCCCTCCGCGCCGATAGTGGCGACCGTGACGCTCTCATCGCGCTGATCGGCTCAATTGGTCCGCTCGACGTTCTGGTCGTCAATTCCGGCATTCTTGGCGCGGGCGATCCGCTGGATATCCCCCCGGATGAGGTCGACCGGCTGTTTCGCATCAATATCCATGCGCCTTATCATGCGGCCGTTGCTGCCGCCCGGACCATGCCCGACGGGGGCCGCATCATCTTCATCGGTTCCGCCAATGCCGACCGTATGCCGATGGCCGGGCTTGCGGCCTACAGCGCCAGCAAATCGGCATTACAGGGCATGACCCGGGGACTGGCGCGGGATTTCGGCGTGCGCGGGATCACCGTCAATGTCGTCCAGCCCGGGCCGACCGATACCGACATGAACCCTGCAGAGGGGCCGCTAAAGGACGTGATGCATGGTTTCATGGCAATCAAGCGCCATGCCACCGGCTCGGAGATTGCTGGGCTGGTGGCGTATCTTGCCGGACCAGAGGCCGGCATCATCACAGGCGCCGCGTACACCATCGATGGTGGCTTCGCAGCCTGACGGAATGGCTGCTTTCCCCAGAGGGAAACAAGGACCGAAGACATGATCGCTTCAACTTCCAACGCCTCCCGATCCGGCACATTCAGGATCGGCGGCTATCTCGAGATCAACCGGCTTGGTTTCGGTGCCATGCGCATTACGGGGCCGGGGATATGGGGTCCGCCCGCCGATCGTGATGAGGCCGTCCGCACTCTGAAACGTCTTCCCGAACTCGGCATCAACTTCATCGATACAGCGGATTCCTACGGACCGGATGTCTCGGAATGGCTGATTCGGGAGGCGCTGCATCCGTATCCCGAAGGGGTGGTGATCGCGACCAAGGGCGGTCTGACCCGTTCAGGACCGGATATCTGGAAGCCGGTCGGGCGTCCGGAATATCTGCTCCAGCAGGTGCACAAAAGCCTGCGCAATCTCGGTGTTGAACAAATCGATCTGTGGCAGCTGCACCGGATCGACCCCAAAGTGCCAGTGGACGAGCAGTTCGATACGATCAGATCCTTCATCGACCAGAAACTGATCCGTCATGCGGGGCTGAGCGAGGTTTCCGTCGATGACATCAAGGCGGCGTCGAAGTTCTTTGACGTGGCGACCGTCCAGAACCGCTACAATCTCGTCGACCGCACCAGTGAGGACGTACTCGATTATTGCGCGGCACAAAACATCGGGTTCATCCCCTGGTTTCCGCTTGCGGCTGGCGACCTCGCGAAGCCGGGATCGATCCTCGATGTCATGGCGCGAAAATATCAGGCTCATCCAAGCCAGATTGCATTGGCCTGGATCCTGAAACGCAGCCCGGTGATGCTGCCAATTCCGGGCACGTCCAAAGTCGCCCATCTGGAACAGAATGTAGCCGCTGCCGACATCACACTCTCCGACGAAGACTTCGCGGCCTTGGATATGGAAGGCCGTAAGGCGTTCCGCTCTAAAGTGTAGGAGAGCGCTTCCGGACCGTCAGAGCCTCAATGCCGAAAGGCCGGGATGGCTGTCCGGACTCTGTCTTTTAGATCAGTGAAACAGGCGGTTGACGGCATAAAACAAATCTCATTTCAAAAGCCCGACTTCACGATAATTCTCAATAACCTCATCAAACACTGTGATGTCCGAGCGGCTTCTTGCCAGTAGCTGTGCACCGGAAACAGCAGCAAAGATGGCACGTGCCCTGCCTGTGCTGTTGGGGAATACTCCATTGATTGCGGATATAACCGTATCCAGCCAGGCCACGTTGATATCGGCAAACGTCTGGACCTCGTGTTTCACGGTCTCAGGCAGATCATGCTGCTCGGCGCTCATGAAGCTGCCTAAACACAGACGATTGCCGTTTTCGAGCGAGCGACGAAATATCTCCGGATACCGGAGTAAGCACATAAGGGGATCAGGGGTATCCGTCCGTATAGCTTCAAGCTCGGCGCTGGTATCCTCCCAATAACGTCGAGCAACTGCCGCCCCCAGATCGGCCTTGCTGGGAAAATAATAATAGATACTTGCAGCCTTGATTCCCACTTCCGTTGCCAGATCACGGAAATTCAGGCCGTTATAGCCATGGGTTTGCGCGGACCGCCTGGCTGCTGCCAGAATGGCTTCCCTGGAACCCGTATTCATCGTCATACCCACTGTTGCATTATCACCCACCTACCAACTGATAGATAACCGTTGACATCAGGAATTTGAAGCCACATCATTTATCTACCATGTGATAGGTAGATAAAACCTTAACGCTTGGCATTTTGGCTTTCCATGTCACTAAGGTTGCTCCAATGAAAATTTACGACTGGCCCACAGGGCCCTATCCAGCTCGTGTTCGGATTGCGCTGGCAGAAAAGAATCTCTTATCTGATGTCGAATTCGTGCCGATCAATTTGTGGAAAGGCGAACATAAGACACCTCATTTTCTCGCCAAAAATTATTCCGGAACCTTGCCAGTTCTGGAGCTCGATCATGAAACGTATCTCGCCGAATGTACGGCGATCACGGTCTATCTTGATGCGCTCAATGGGGAACCCACATTGACCGGTCAAACCCCGCGCGAAAAAGGGGTTATTCACATGATGACCAAACGCGCCGAGATCGAAATGCTGGACGCCATTAGTGTCTATTTTCATCATGCCACACCTGGTCTTGGTCCTGACGTGGAACTTTACCAGAATCAGGAATGGGGACTCCGTCAACGGGACAAGGCTCTGCGCGGGATGCATTACTTCGATGCGGTGCTGAGAAAGCAGCCCTTCATAGCCGGTGAAGCTTTCTCGATGGCGGATATCGCAGTCATCGGGGGTTTTATATTTGCAGCAATCGTAGAATTTCCGATCCCGCAGGAGTGTGTAGCGCTTTCAACCTGGTTCGCGAGAATGCAGGAGCGGCCGAGTGTTCGGAAGCAACTGGCTATTGTTCCGCCAAAGCACTGATGTGCAAAGCAACACCAAACGCACGGACAGCTTTCACTTTCGTGATAGACATTGAGCTCGCAAAATCCGCTTTTTGACCGCTCATTCAGTTCCCCGAAACTCTCAACCGTTTGTCGAACGGGTTAGTTCTTTCCAATCCGCACTCTCTTTTTTCCCGGCAGGAGAGATATTCACGAACCAGTCGGAGAGCACCGTTGCCCAAGAGGAGTTGCAGTGGGGCGCGCGTCTGAGGCAACAAGCTGAAGCACTGTCGCGGCAAGTCTTGCCGGATCGTTCGGCTGCTGCCATCCTTCTCGTGTCGACCCCTAGAAAAGTGTCTGGGGAGTAGCTGGTACCAGAGGATTTTTCGGATGTCGTTCTATCGATATTGCGTGTTACGGAACAAGCACACGCTTGTGCCGAAAAAATAGTCCTATCGCGCCTCTGTTACGGGCACTAGGACATTCTATTCTTCCCGAACCGCGCACATTAGGTATGTGATACTGCAAGCAGTAAGCCTGCAATATCACGTTTCAGGTAGGTTTTGCTTCGAAGATTAAGGGGCAGCAATAGCATCAAGCCGCGCCTGAATATCAGCGGACAGTTCCAGCGTTGCTGCCAACAGATTTTCGGCCAGATGAAGGGGATTTGAAGTTCCCGGGATAAGGAGCAGGTTGGGTGACCGGGCCAGCAACCAGGCCAGCGCCACTTGCAACGGAGTTCTCTCGATATCGTCTGCAATCCGGGACAGAGCATCCGACTGGATCGGGCTGAACCCACCCAACGGAAAGAATGGCACATAGGCTATACCCTGTGCCGCCAAAGCATCAATCAGGCCATTATCGTCTCGGTGGACGAGGTTGTAATGGTTCTGCACGCAGACGACTGGCGCGATCGTCTGTGCTTCGGCTACCTGGGCAGCCGTCGCATTGCTGAGGCCAAGATGGCGGATAAGGCCCTGCTCGCGCAAAGAAGCCAGTGCTGAAAATGGTTCTGCCAACGAACTTTCTTTGGGAGCATGAACGTCTCCCATGAGTCGCAGATTGACCACCTCAAGATGATCGAGACCCAGATTACGCAGATTGTCATGGACGGCTCTGGTCAGGTCCGCCGCGCTCTGGGCTGGCCTCCATGATGCATCTTCACCACGTAGCGCACCGACCTTGGTCACGATCACAAGGTCGTGGGCATAAGGGTGCAGCGCCTCACGGATGATTTGGTTCGTGACGTGCGGACCATAGAAGTCGCTGGTATCGATATGATTGACGCCAGCTTCCACAGCAGCCCGAAGCACGGCAACAGCGGCTTTGCGGTCCCGTGGCGGTCCAAAGACACCAGGGCCAGCAAGCTGCATCGCTCCGTAGCCCATACGGTTCACAATGCGGTCGCCGAGTGTAAAGGTTCCGGGATTGGCACGACTGCTCATTGGTATCTCCTTGATAAGGGGGGCGTACCAGACATGGACTACGTTCAAATGATCGATAAGTTGGTGAAACGTGAACGGTCTGTACGGAAAATCGCACAATGTCATTCGAGCTTGATGATCTTTCAGCGTTCGTCGCCGTTGCGCGGGCAGGTGGTTTTCGCGAGGCTGCGCGCATTTCAGGTTCTTCGGCGTCTGGACTTAGTGACGCTTTACGCCGTCTGGAAACCCGTCTTGGCACGCGCCTGCTTCATCGCAGCACACGCAGCATTTCGCTCACAGAAACGGGTGCCCGGCTGTTCGAGCGGCTCTCGCCTGCGCTTGCCGAGATCAGCGCCGCGCTCGATACGCTTCATACGCAAACTGACCAGCCAGCGGGGACGATCCGTCTCAATGTGCCAGCCAATGTCGCCAGGACTGTACTTCCGGGCATATTGTCGCCCTTCCTGAAGGCTTATCCACAAATTCGCGTGGAAGTGACGGTCGAGGACAGTTTTGTTGATATTCTCGCCTCTGGTGCTGATGCAGGCATCCGTTATGAAGAGCGGCTGGAGCAGGACATGATTGCCGTTCCTATCGGGCCGCGAACCCAGCGCCTTCTGACTGCGGCTGCCCCATCCTATTTGTCTGCGAAGGAACGCCCCCAGCATCCGAGCGAGCTGCTGGAACACTCCTGTCTGCGTCTTCGCTTCTCCAGTGGAGCGCCAGCCATGTGGGAGTTCGAAAAAAACGGTGAGATTATTCGCCTCGATCCACCAGGGCCCTTAATGGTTCAACCCGGATCGGCCTGCGATCTTCTGGTAGAAGCTGCTATAGCGGGTCTGGGCATCGTCTGTCTGTTCGAAGACTGGCTGGCTCCCCACATCCGAAGCGGTGCGCTGGAAGTGCTGCTTGAAGACTGGGCCGCCCCCTTCTCAGGGCCCATGCTTTACTATTCCGGCCGCCGCCAGTTACCCCCGCCGCTCCGCGCGTTTGTCGATTTTATCCGCGTGCATGATTTTGAGTCCTAGTAAGCGCCACCACGATACTCATGAAGGAGCAATCGAGGCCTGCTTTCTTGGGGACATTCTCCAATACCGGGCCTTCCGCTTTTCCCCCAATCCAGCTGGCTCTTTCCGCGAATGACTTCGATTCCGGCCTTGGTAAGCTCTTCACGAATGAGGTCGGCATCGTAACCTTTGTCTGCCAGTAACGCCTCGATCTTATAAGCGATCATGCGGAACAGCGGACCGAAAGCCTAGATATCGTGGGTCTGTCCCGGCGTCAGGACAAAACCGAGAAGGTGTCCCTTGGCGTCGTATTGAGCGTGCACTCTGGTGGTGAAACCACCGCGCGATCGGCCAAGCACCTCGATTTTCTGAGCTCCTATTTTATACCGATAGCACAATGATGTGCCCGGGACCACCGTACTGTCGATCATGTCGACAGTAATATCCCGCTCGACCATTTCAGACAGGATTTCGAGCATCACATCCAACACGCCTGTCGTCACCCATCGTCATTAGCGTCGGAACACGTTGTTCCATTCGCCGTAATCATCAGGCAGGTGGCGCCACTGCGATCCGGAGCAGGCAATCCACATCATGCCTTCGAAATACAGACGATATTGTGTATCTTTCTATATTCATTGAGCGATGCGTTCGCCGCCGCAGAACACGATCTGTCGGTCTCGACGCGCAATGGCAATCAATGTCTGGTTCATCATTTGCGCTAAACTGTACGCCTGATGTGTGGGCGCCGAAACAGCAACGACAATGGCAATGCCTGCACGCAGGCTTTTCAATGCCATCTCAAATGAATAACGACTGGTCAGAAGGCAAAATCCGTTCTGTGCGATTAAGCCATCGCGCAGACGGGCCCCGATTAATTTATCCAGGGCATTGTGTCGACCAACATCCTCCCGGATCATCTGGATATGCCCATCAATGTCAGCCCATGCGGCAGCGTGGACCATCCGGGTCACGGCATTGAGTTCTTGCCATATATCGAGATCGTTCAGGGCCCTACGAATTGCATCAGCCGTAATCGTATCTGTTAGCGGAAGAGCGCAGACGGCCGATGTTTCCACCATTGGCACACTTTCGCTCCCACAAATCCCGCAACTCGTATGGCCTGTCTGAGCCCTGGGACGACGCCTCAGCAGGGCGGTCAGACAGTTTCCAGAAATCGTTATGTCCATTGTAGGACCGTCGTCAGTATGCGTGACCCTGACAGAGCGTATCTGTTCTGCAGACTGGATGATTTCGTCTGTCAGGCAGAAGCCATATGCAAAATCTTCCAGATGTTCAGGCGTCATCATCATGACCCCATACGGAAAAATCCCGTTGAAGGTCAGCCTTATGGGAACTTCGTCCGCGACATTCAACAGAATTGGCGCTTCCGGCATACCGAGAGGCGTCACTTTTGCCGTATGAAACAGTGCCTCTTTAACCATATCCCCTCTCCGGTCCCGGCCGAGCTTACCATCAAACGGAGGGGGCGTTGCACGTCATTCGACACGACAACATACTATTGCACTCTATTCTCTAGCAGTTTCTTACTCCGCAAACTGCATGGGTACTCCAGATGCGACGCTGGGTACGACCCTGACCGGGATGGACTTTGCAGCCGGTGTTCCGCTGATCCTGTCAAAATAGCCAAGTGGCAGTAGCGGATTGAGTTCCGGGTAATACCCGGCAATCGCCCCCCGCGGCATTGGATAGTCGATCACCGTAAGGCCATCGACATAGCGGCGGTAACCATCGTCACTATATGTCTCAAGTCCGATGACTGTCCCGTTTTCAAGTTCCCGGTCCTTCATGTCGTCCCTGTTCATGAAAATTACAAGCCGGTTGTTATAAACGCCGCGATAGCGGTCATTATTACTGTAGATCGTCGTATTGTACTGGTCGTGCGAGCGAATGGTCGCCAGACGCAACATGGCCTTGTCCTCGACCGGCACATTGGCTTCCAGACCCGGCAGCACGAGGAAATTGGCCTTGCCATTGGGCGTCTTCCAGATCCGGTGACGCGGCGGAATATCCAGGTGAAAACCTTTGGGATCCTTGATCCGCTCGGAAAAGTCCGAATAGATCGCTGGATAGATCTGGGCGATTTTATCACGGATCAGAACGTAATCCGCCATATAACGATCCCAGGGAATTTTCGAGTTTGGCAGGGTCGCCATTGCCATGCGGCAGACAATTTCCGTTTCTGGCAGAACATCCGGCGTCACAGGTTCGAACACGCCCCGCGATGCCGTCACATTCGACATGGCGTCCTCGATTGTCACAAACTGCTCACCAGCCGTTGTGCGGATGATCTCCGAACGTGCCACGACCGGCAGGATAAGAGCATCCCTGCCATGAATCAGATGGCCACGATTGAGTTTTGTGGCGATCCCGACGGTCAGATTGAGCTTTGCCATTGCCGCATAGGAACGCTCGGTATCCGGGACAGCACGGGCGAAATTGCCCCCCAGGCCGATAAAGACTTTTGCCGTACCAGCTTCCATGGCCTCAAGGGCCTCAATCACATGGTGGCCGTGCTCACGCGGCGGTTCAAACCCGAACACCTCGCGCACACGGTCGAGATAGTCCTGCGTCGGTTTTTCGTCGATCCCGACGGTACGATCACCCTGCACATTGGAGTGACCGCGGATTGGCGCGATGCCCGCACCGGGTTTGCCGAAGTTGCCACGCAGCATGAGTAGGCTGGCAATCTGCTGTACCAGACGTGCGCCTTCCTGATGCTGCGTAATGCCCATGCCATAGCAGATGACCGTTGCCCTGGATTTCTGATAGATCCCTGCGATCCGCCGGATCTGCTCCTCCGAAATGCCCGAAATCCGGGTGATATCCGACCACGAGCAGCCCGTCACATCGGCCCGTAAGGCGTCGAAGCCAGCCGTATGCTGATTGATGAAGTCCATGTCGAGAGCGGCTTCCCCCGCATCTTCGGCTTCAAACAGCACCTTCATCATACCTTTGAAGACGGCAAGGTCGCCACCGATCCGCACATGCACGAATTCGCTCGAAATAGGCGTTGACCCTAAGGTCGCCATCTGGACCATGTCCTTTGGTTCAGTGAAGCGGATCAGCGCGCGTTCAGGCATCGGATTGATGAGTACGATCGGCACGCCTCGCTTTCGCGCATCAACGAGGTGCGTCATCATGCGCGGCGAATTGGTCCCCGTATTCTGCCCGATGACGAAAATCGCCTCGGCATGTTCGAAATCGGCCAGAACGATCGTGCCCTTGCCGATACCAATGGCCGGCATCAGGCCACGGCTACTCGGCTCATGACACATGTTTGAACAGTCGGGAAAATTATTGGTGCCGTATTCCCGAATAAAAATCGAATAGAGAAAGGCCGTCTCGTTAGCAGTGCGCCCTGAGGTATAGAACTCTGCCTGATTTGGACTATCGAGCGCCTGAAGATGCTTTCCGATCAGCGCAAACGCATCGTCCCACGAAACCGGTATGTATTTGTCGGTCTTCGGATCATATTGCATGGGCTCGGTCAAACGACCCTGCATTTCCAGCCAGTAGTCGCTTTGTTCCATCAACTCCGTAACGGTGTATTTTTCAAAAAAGGTGCGGGTCACCCGTGCCTTGGTGGCTTCATGTGCCAGTGCCTTTGCGCCATTCTCACAGAACTCAAGCTTCTTGTGATGATCTGCATCTGGAAAGGCGCAGCTTGGACACTTGAACCCACCGGGCTGGTTCATGGACAGGAGACCCCGTGAGCCCTTGACGAGCACGCTTTGCTCCATGAGCACCTTTGCAGTGGCACCGGCCGCCCCCCACCCACCCGCAGGGTGATGGTACGGCTTGAATGCAGCTTTTTTTTCTTTGCTCATGATCGCGCTTCTTTCGGCCGCAGTCGGGTTTGAAAGATAAGGAACCGTATTGACTACAGGATCCCGAATTCCTGCATCGCTGGCACAAAATTTTCATTTTCATGCTTTGATCGCGCAAGCTTGACCAGAGCAAAGCGCTGCAGAGGTGTCAGGGCCTTCCATTGCGCCGCTGTTGGTGCAGCCACACCGTCTGCCAAGGCCTGCCCCTTCACCATTTCAGGTATCCGGGTCGCTTCCTGCCAGTCTTCAAAACCGTGTGTCGTAAGCCATATTGGCGGTTCATTACTTCGTGCCTCAATCAGTTGCACAACAAAGCTGCGATACACATCCTGTTCATCGGATGTTTCACAGGGGAGTTCCGCAAGTTGGCCCCGCTCGTCTCGTGTAAAACGGCTCCATTGCCGCAGACTGAGTTTCACACCGACAAGATCGAGCTTCTGCCGGGCAATCATCGGAATACAACGAAGCGACGCGGAAAAGTCGCGTTCAAAGTTGAAGATCATCAAAGTAAATCCCGATTCACTCATATGGATTTGATGCAGCAGAGCCCTCTGCTTCCTGTTTCGCTTCTGTCACGCAGGAACGGGCATCCGAAGGCAGAATGCAAAACAACAAAAAGACATCTCTGGAAGAACTGAGACTGCATTAGCGGCATGGCGGATCCGGGCAGTGACAGGAAGCATCTGCAACGTGTCAGGTTCGACAGGTCTGCCTCCGGTTACGCTATCGCCCTTCCGGGATCGTCGGGGGTCTGCAGGGTGTAATATCATCTCCCTGCAGACCCCACTCGTCAGACGAACCGGATGTCGAGTGTTCGCAGATAAGTCTGTAAACCTGCGTCCTGAATGGGGATCAGGCGCGCTTCGGAAGCCGACTCATTGAAATGGGCGTGCCAGTAACCCGGCGGCGTCACAAAAGCGCATCCCGCCTCCCAGTCGACGCGGACAGGATTGACGATCCGCCCTTCTTCATCAAGCTCGGTGCCCACCAGTGAATAGCAGCCGGGCTCGCAATCGGCGATATAATCGAGGGCAATCGACTGATGACGATGTGGCTTCTGTTCAGTCCCTGCTCCGATCATTCCATACATTGCCCAGAGCGTATGGGTTACAGTCCGGGTTAGTGGAAACTCGTCTGCACCCAGTAGAACACTGATACGGCTGCGTTCAGCAGCAGCGGGAGAATGCTTCACACGCTCAAGTTCCCGGTTCGCATCCGCAGCCCGGAACAGGACGGGACGAAAACGGGCAGTATCGACGCTGACACCCAGATAGGTCAGCAGCGGCGCATCATGAACGGCGTAAAGGGCAGCGTCAGCCGATGCCTCAATGGCAATGCCGTCGAGAGCAGGCACAGCAAAGAAATCTCCATGCGACCATTCGAAAGAAGCCGAACCGTTGCGTGCCTGACCATTGCCGCGAATGACGTAGAATACGATCGACGTCGCATTCGGGGCCATCTCGATCAGATCTCCTGCATTGATGCGTACGAAATTGGCGCAAAGATCAGGTCCCGTCGCAGGGCTCGGGCATTTCAGTTCCACACTTAGATCAAGCGGAACGATCCGACTCTCACCGTCCGCATACAGCGACGGCGAGAAGAAATGATATGGAATCCGGGGAGTCAAACTCGGACGGATTGGATTTGCAGCCTTGCTGTACTCGTAGAAATGCCCCGAAGAAACGGCGTCATTTACATCGCTTTTGCGATCAATCGTCAGACTGTCCATTGTGATCTCCGTTATTTCGTGAAGCCCAATTAAGGTCACGCAATGCCTCTTGTATCCGGTCTGGCATTGCTCGAGCTACGGGACCGTCGGCAAAGGACTTTTGCTAAGATTGCTATGCACAATTTTTCCGGAGCACCCGACAGCAGGCAACAACAACACGTCTTCAGGGCAATTGGGATATGCCTCTCGGCTCAGGACTTCTGGTCAGAAGATAGCGACTGCAGCGAGGGAGAGAAGGGGGAGAAGAAGACGGTCGGGCATTCGTCGTAGCGCGTTGCGATACATCGCCAGTCCTTAAGGCGTCCAAACACGATCTCGAGGCCATTCCGTTTGACAAAATGATGTCGCTCAAAAGTCGGAAATCATTAACTTAGGCTCCCCCATGGCTCTTTGGAAAAAGGGCGGCGGACACTCCATTTGTTCGTCCGTCAGCCAAATAAAGGATCGCTCATCTTCAGTCTCCTCACGGATCCTGCATCAGATTTCCATAAAGACGCTTAATGAATCCTAAGCCTTTGGTTGGGACCAACACAAACGGGACGGAAACGATCTTCGACTCTTCATCCTGGCTAATTCTGTTCCCAGTACATGGGATCTTTGAATTTCCGACTTACAAAATGGATGAAACTTTTAACTTTCGGGGCCACGACTTTTTTGGGTGGGTAAACTGCCCATATAGCCCGTTCTGCACCGGGCGCCAGAACCCACTCAAAATCGGCCAGTAGCCGCACAAGTCTTCCTGCCTGTATATCTTTTCCAATCAGCCAGTTGGGAAGGAGTGCAAGACCGATACCCTTGAGCGTAGCTTCAAGAATTGCTTCGGAATCATTGGCTTTCATCAGACCTGCTACAGTCAGTTTTTCAAATGGGGAGTCCGGTTTGTCGCTATTTCTATAGTGCCACGTATTTCCCGATTGAAGAGTAAATAAGAGGCAGCTATGTGAAAATAAATCCTCTGGAACTTCAGGTAAACCTGCTTTTCTGATGTAATCGGGCGTACCTACGATCATGCGCGATTGCCCGGACAGTCGCTTCGCCACGAGACTGGAATCAGGGAGAGCACCGATGCGGATTGCAACATCCGCACCACTTTCGATGAGATCGACTGTCGTATCTGTCAGTGTTACATCAATACGGATGTCGGGAAAGGCAGCCAGAAACTCCGCCATATATGGTATAATATGACGGCGTCCAAAAGCTGTAGGAAGGTTGATCCGCAGCAGCCCTCGTGGCGAGGCGTTATGCAACATTATCTCTTCACGGGCATGATCCAGATCCGTCATGATCTGACTGGCCCGCTCCTGCAGTAAGGTGCCCGCCTCTGTCAGATGGAGACCTCGTGTTGTTCGATTGAACAGCGCGGCTTCCAAATCGGTTTCCAGACGGCTGATATGGCGGGACACCGTTGAAACTTCCATCCCGAGCTCAGCCGCGACGGCAGAAAAGCTTTTGATCTGGCTGGCACGCACAAAAACACGTAGCGCAGTGAAATAGTCCATGTGATCGCTTCTCCAATGTCTCTCGTCAGGCCCCAATGTTTGCGGAGAGCTCATTACTTTAAGCTGTTTTCACCTCGTCTATCCTGCTCATGGGGCGTCATTTTCGCGTTATGTGTCCTGCATCAAGGACTGACTGAGATTTGTGTTTGGAAGCCTCTTCCTATCCAATAGAGGCTATCCGGTATTCATAGAAAATACCCGCCACTCTAGGTCATGCTCTTCAGCACGCCATCACGGCGGATAAACCCATGAAACAGGGCGGCCGCGATATGAGCCAGAACCAGCCCGAAGAGCGAAAATGCCAGGATCGTGTGGGTAGAGCGAAGCCAGGACCAAAGCACCGGATTGTGCGGCAGAATTGCAGGCAGAAGAACGGACTGTCCCCATAGCGGAATGGGAAATCCACCTGCGGAGAGCATTCCCCAGCCTACAAGAGGCAGAGCAATCATTAGTCCGTACAGCAAAATATGCGAAGCTGTAGCAGCACGTCTTAAAAGGCGCGGCAAATCATCTGGGAGGGGCGGAACGGATGATCGAAGGCGATTTCCCAGGCGCAGGATTGCCAACACAAGGATCGCGATGCCCAGAGGGCGATGCAGTGTTACCAGTCGGTGATAATTCGGCCCGACCGAAGACGCCATGAACAGGCCGATAAACAGCATAGCCAAAATCATGATGGCCATGAGCCAGTGCAAGACGCGTGACAGAAGCGGGAAGGATGCCATCCGGGTCATGATTTTTTGCTTTCAGAGGCCTGAATCAGGTTGGTCGTTACAGCGCTTGGGCTATGTTTTTCGCCAGAGCGGAGTGAAAATGACCGCATGTAAGCGGCTGAGCGCACCTGAAGGATCGGATCATCCGACGGTTGAATGCCCGGCGGCAAAACGAGCGGATCAAAGGTGATGCCCGTGCAGGGCCCGTCATCCTCGCTTTCAATGGAATTCAGGGTCAAGGTTCCGGCATCGATCGTCTGGTCATTCTGTGCCCAGATCTGGCTGGGATCATTGATGGCGTCATGCGCACCCGCCACAGTTATTACCAAATGCCAGTGCAGGGGGTGGCCGTGAATGTCATCAATAAGTTTGCGGAACAGATATTCATGATCGCCGCCTTGCACATCACTTGGCGCAACCGGTTGCGTTGGGATCATCGCCCAACGAACCGGTGTTGTCGTACCGTCTGCGGCGCTCAGGACAAAGCTATTGAGGCTGTGAAACGTATCGTCTGCGAACCCCGATGAAATAAGGCGATGAGCATTTTCTGCGGCTGCGGATTTAAGCCAGGGATGGGTCGCGCCAAACGCTTTCATTCGGGCCGGATCAGGCTTTCCGGTTGCCGGATCGATCTGCTGCGATGCAAAAAAATCTGACACATCATGCGCATCGCGCAGCGGCAGAACCGGTGGGTCATTCATACCCGTCCGCCATTCAGGTGCGTCGGGTGGCGTGAAGCGCAGCGCCATACTCCTCACGGTGGCTGTGCTATCCGGCGCATAAGGCTGCCCTACAGCAAGAGCGAACCGCCCAATAACCGGTACATGCTGCTCATGGAACACGGCCGCGCGTGACAGATGCGAAGCTTCACCGCTCGCATCAAACCATCCGCTGACACAGACTCCCTTGGCGTGAGCTCTTCGGAAACCATGTCCGTAGCTTCCGGCGTTATGCAGTTCGCTCATCAGGCGGTTCTGCGTTACACGGGCGGGAGAAAAACAGGCGCTAGTCCAGAGGAAGGCCAACGCAAGTGCCGCAGGTACGGCACCAACGCCAAGCCAGCGTAGGGCCAGCATGGGTGGGCGTGCAGGTTTTTGAGCCATGGGTTTCGATCCAATGCGGTTATCTGCCGCAAAGACGTCAGGCAGGCTGGATTTATTCCCAGGAAAACGCGTTACTGAAAAATATTTTCGTATTCGGCTGTTTGATGCGGAATAAATTGCCTCCCAGAACGTCTTTGTCTGGGAGAGTGACCCTGTGAAAGGCAAAGACGGAGTTGAGTGATGATGCGCATCTCAGGTTGCAAGCCGCCATTCCGGCGTTGAGACGATATGCTCGTGTCCTGACCCGCGACCCGTCGCAGGCGGATGATCTCGTACAGGATTGTCTGGAGCGAGCCCTCACGCGCCTGCATCAGGTTCGTGGCCAACCTGACCTGCGCGCGTGGCTGTTCACGATCGCGCATCGTCTCAACGTCAATCACTGGCGGCGTTTCCGGCGCTTCGTGTCATGGACGGAATCCATGCAGCCTGAACAGTTGCAGGAGGCCGACCAGCTCCCTTATCTGGAGTGGCAGGAAGTGGTTCAGGCGTTTGGACATCTGTCTGATGATCATCGACAGATCATGATGCTGGTGAGTGTTGAAGGGCTTCAATATGGCGTAGTTGCAGAAATTCTGGATCTGCCGATCGGGACCGTGATGTCACGCCTTTCCCGTGCACGTGCTGCCCTGCACAGTCTTGTCGAGCATGAAGAACGCCCTGTGCTCCGGAGAGTGAAATGACACAGCCTGATCGCCCCGTGACCGAAGATGATCTGCAGGCCTGGGTTGATGGATTTCTGTCTCCCGAACGCCTGCGAACAGTGGAGGACTGGCTCGAAAGTCATCCCGAGACATTGCAGCGTGTCATGACATGGAAAAACGAGCGTGAGGCCCTCCGTGCCGGACTGGGGGCGGAACTCCGGCAGCCCATACCGGCGCGCTTCAATATTTCAAACCTGCGGCAACGGAGCGCCATGCATTCCAGCATGCCCCGAATGGCAGCCTCCATCGCCATTGCACTGTCGATAGGGTTTGACAGCGGATGGTTCCTCCGTGATCGCCGCGTACCCGTCGGGTTGGCTGCCGTTGAACAGGAAGCGACCATCGTGCGTGAGGCCAGCAAAGGGAGCACGATTACGGAAAGCAATGTTGTGCAACTCACAGCATGGGGCGGGAAAATGTTGGGGCGCCCGGTACAGCCACCGGATCTGTCCGCAGCAGGCTATCACCTTGTGGGCGGACAACTGGTTACGACCGATCATGGTCCGGCCTGCGTCTTCTTCTATAAAGATAACAGCGGCGCACGGATCTCCCTGTTTGTGCGTCCCATGTATGGTGTGGACGTTACTGCCCCCATGCGTCCGATGCAGCATCTGCCGGGTTATCTCTGGGCCCAGAACGGGTTGGGGATCAGTATGGTCGCCGATACGTCCATGAGCAGCCTGCACACTCTGGCTGACCATGCCCGCGATCTGATGGCAAAAGCCAGTTGAAGGGCAGGGCGTCCTGCAGCCTGATGTTTTCATCGCCGGGAATGAAGCCTGCGACCGCAGGACTGTTCCTCACAGGGAGTGCGTGGGCTTGGCGTATTGGTGGCGTAATTCACCCTAAAGAGCGTGAAGAGCCGGGTGAATCATGTCGTGTGGTATAATGAATGGTCTGCCGGAGCCTTCATGAACATGCACGGGTTGGCCCGCGATACGGAAGGTGGTCGTCAGTATATCCGTGGTCAAAATTTCCGCAGGGCTGCCTTCTGCATGAATGCGCCCTTCATGGAGGACAATGATCCGGTCCGATACTGCTGCGGCCCAGTTAAGGTCGTGTAGAACCATCAGACAGGACCCGCCACGTTCATGGGCATGGGCGCGCGCAAGAGTCAGGATCAGTTTCTGTCGTGCAGGGTCCTGAGCTGAAATCGGCTCATCCAGCAGCAGGAGACGTGAGCGCTCATGCGTACTGCGAAGCTGCACCAGAACCCGTGCGAAATGGGCCCTCTGACGCTCTCCACCTGAGAGACTGAGAATGTCCCGTTCTGCAAGATGGGCAAGACCGACATCTTCCAGAGCCCGCGTTACCCTGTCTTCTGAAAGCCGGGTAACAGAACATCCCAACCTCCCCAGCACTGCAAGCTCCCGAACGGAAAAACGCGCCCGGAGCTGTGAGTCCTGTGCGAGCATGGCACGACGTTTCGCAAGGTCGGCACCTGAAAATGTCGAAAGATCACGGTCATCAAGGGTGATCTGGCCCGCAGATGGCGCCAGAAGCCCTGCTGCCAGGCGCAGTAATGTGCTTTTCCCGGCACCATTTGGACCGATAACGGTAACGACCTCGCCCGGGTTAACAGAAAAGCTGATCCCATTCAGAAGCACGCAACCACCAAGCCCATATGAGACATCCTTCATCTGCAGGCTCATGACGGAATATCCGCCTGATGGCTGCGGGTCAGAAGCCAGATGAAGGCAGGCGCCCCAATAGCGGCCGTTACGACACCGACAGGGACGTCAGCAGGAAGGGCAATTACCCGTGCCAGTGTGTCAGAAACCAGGAGAAGTGAGGCTCCCAGCAGGGCGCTCGCCGGCAACAGGATACGATGGTCCGGTCCTGTTACAAGGCGGACCAGATGGGGCACCACGACCCCGATAAATCCGATGACACCAACACAGGCAACGACCGGACCGGTTGCGAAGGCGACACCAAACATGGCCAGACATTTGATGCGCTGAACCGGGTAACCCATGAGGCTGGCATTGTCCTCGCCCAGCAACAGGGCGTTCAGGGGCTTAGCGATTAAAGTCATGAGGATTGCTGCAACCAGCAGGAAAGGCAGCAGGACGAGATTATGTGACCAGGCCGCACCGGACAGGCTTCCCATTGTCCAGAAGGTCAGATCTCTCAGGGCCGTATCATTCGCCCGGAAAATCAGAATGCCTGTTATGGCACCTGAGAACGCTCCCAGTGCCACACCGGCGAGCATGATCAGTGTCGTGGAGGTCAAGCCGTTGCGGGTGGCAAAAACATAGAGCAGTGTCGTGCAGACAAGGCTTCCGATCATGCCGCTGATCAGGACCATCCAGTCAGACAGAAAGTCCGGTACAGATCCTGCGCCGCCCAAAACAATCATGATCGCGGCGCCAAGAGCAGCGCCAGAGGAGACCCCGATCAGTCCGGGATCGGCCAGAGGGTTGCGAAACAGTCCCTGCATGACTGTTCCTGATGCCGCCAGAGCCGCACCCGCCAGAATGGCCAGAAATGCCCGGGGCCCACGGATCTGGGTTACAATCAGCCATGAGGCATCATGCTTTCCATTGATGCCGACATGCAGAAGGTTTCGGAAACCAAGGCCCGTCGCTCCGACCATCAGAGCCCCGGCAGTCGCTATGATTAGCAGAACCATCAAGCCCAGCAGAACGATGATGGACGAAGGACGGGCAATGATCATGCGGGTGCCGCAGCTTCGATCATGTGGGCCAGATCAAGGGCAGCTTCCGGCGTTCGTGGTCCAAAACCCAGCAGACGCTCACCTTCCATCGAAATGACGGCACCGCGCTGCCCGGCGGGCGTAAGCCGGAACCCCGGGTTGGCGAGCAGTTGTGAGCGAAGATGAGCTTCCTCCTGTGTCATGGTCAGAATGATATCCGGATGCAGTGTGGCCAGAGCCTCATCATCCACGATCTTGTAGCCCTGCATGCTTTCGCCAGCGTTGAGCGCGCTCGCCAGCCGGATTACCGCATCGGCGGCGGTCCCAGTCCCTGCTGCCATGGGATGACCGTTTGTCATGCGCATGACAAACAATACGCGCCGGCTGACCGGATGGGCAGCACGCCAAACCGCAAGAGCGTGGAAACTGTCGTCGATCCGTCTGCATAATCGCTGCCCCGCGTCGCGTGCATCCAGAATTCCAGCCAGGAACAGGGTGCGGGTTCGAATGGCTTCCGCAGAAGGCGTGGCATCCACAAAGATGAGCGGGGTGCCAGATGCCACCAGTTGCTGTAGTGCCGCAGGCGGACCCGCATCGTTCATGACCAGAATGAGATCCGGCTGCAAAGAGAGCACTCCCTCTGCGGACAGAGTACGCATGTACCCTACAGACGTCTTTTCCTTGAGTGCCTGCGGCGGCCATGTCGAAGTGATGTCGATGCCGACGATGCGGTCTGCTGCACCAAGGTCATAGAGTGTTTCTGTTATGGTTCCACCGACACAGACGATCCGTTTAGCAGGGCCAGGCCGGACGATCCGTCCACGACAGTCGCGGATGGATTGCGGCTGTGCACTGTCAGCATATGCCGACTGTAACGTACCGCCGATCAGGGCCAGCGTTGCTGGCAGCCCTACGGAAACGACGAATTTGCGGCGCGTCGGGTGAGGCTGACGGATCGTCATCAGAAATCAATCCTTGCAGTGACTTTGAAGGAACGACCCGGCTGCGTGTAGTAACGTTCGGACAATGATGAGGAAGATGCGCCATAAGGGAGCGACGCCGCATTGTAATAGGCTTTGTTGAAGATATTATACATTCCGGCCTGAATACGGAGCGGACGGTAGAACGAAGGGCTATACCAGCCAGTCAGATCAAAAAGAACGTAACCTGGCGTCTTCCACTGACTGGTCAGCGTGCCGGTCGATGTCAGATATTTGGCGTCATTCCGGTGCGTGGCGAAAGTGGCTGACAGGTCGCTGCCCCAGCGGTCCGTCTTGTATCCAAAGCCGATGATGCCCCGAAAAGGTGCAACGGAAGCAAGATGGAAGTTCATGTCTGTATCGCGCCCGTCCGTATAGGAAAACGATCCCCATGTGTGCCAGTGCTTGTCAAAGGCCCAGTGAACGTTGGCTTCAGTACCGTAAATGCGAACATGTGAAAGATTGATATAGCCGTAGCACAGGTAATAACCGGAACACCCGGTAATACCATCCATATCGATATAATTTTTATAATAGTTATCGTAAAAGGACACATTGATACCGTGCTCGGAGTCCCCATATTTCAAACCAACTTCCCAACCCTTACTGCTTTCAGGCTTGAGATTGGGATTACCGACAACCTGATAGAAGGGGGCCGTACTGTAATTCAGATATTCTTCTGTCGCAGACGGCGCGCGATAGGCCTGCGAGTACAGGCCATAAAGCGTCAGATCCTTCGTGACCTTGCCCTCGACGAGAACTTTAGGAGAAAAATGCGATCCATGAGCCCCATGTGGCAGGCCGGTGTAGCCGGCATTGGCCCGGTAGGAGGCGGTATTGTGGGGATCACGCTGGAAATAGTCGAACCGGAAACCGGGCGTAATGTGGAACCATTCGTTCGCACCCATGCCGATACGATCCTGCACCAGTGCGCCAAGATCGGTGCCATGAACCTTTGGCATGTCCGAAAAATTGTCATGCACATAAGGGCTGGATGTGGCGTGCTGACCGGTCTGGGTCTGGTATGTATCCGTCAGGAAGGCTTCACCACCATAGGTGATGACGTGATGAAGCGGACCAGTAAAGATATTGTTCGTAGCTGAACCTTTCACACCATAGGATTGCACCGGTAGAGAAAGGTGTTCGTGAGTATAGGTGGAAGCCTTTGCGGTATCATTGTTGGTAATGTCAGTATCGGTTTTGATCTGTTGCCAATACGCCAGGAAATGAGCTTCGCTAAAGAGTGACGTTGGCGTCTCGCCCTGATAATCGTAATTTCCCGAAATACGCGACCGCTGGTTTTCGCTTTTGGTTGTATAGTGATCAGTGGCAGTGGATTCAGACGTCCGTGTCCGTTCATTGTAATTGCGATCGAACCATTCGCCCGTCAGGCCGATCCGATGCCCGCCTTCGAAATAATGGCGGATCTTGCCAAGAAAACTGCCCTGACTGTAGCTGGCCGGGTTTTTGGCGGTTCGGGTACGCCCGTAACCGTAGGTGTTTCCCTCGTTTCCTGTTTCGCTCCCGTTCTGGTAACCGCCCTGAAGCAGGAAGACCGTGTTCTTATAGCGGGCGGCAAACGCCTGATCGAGAAGAGCGGCTTCCGCAGATCCATTATAGGTCAGTTTCGTAATCCCGCCGAACGTCTTGCCCGGTTTGAGAACATCTTCCGGATCAAGTGTCCTGAGGGCGATGACGCCACCGAGAGAACCTGTACCAAAGAAGCTGGAATCCGCACTTTTGACCACATCAATGGCACCAAGGGAGTTGAAGTCGAAGGCGCTGACACCTCCCTGCGCGGTGCTGAACGACCCGGCATACGCACCATCATTCGCCCAAGGCATGCGGACACCATCAATGGTTGTCTGGATACGGTTCTGATCAAGGCCGCGAATGTTGATGCTGGAATTTCCGGCACTGTAATTCACTGATGCATCCACGCGACGGGAATAGTCTTCCAGACTGTCAATCTGCCGGTCGCGGAACGTCTTGTACGTGGTCGTCGTAGTGAGAACTCCGGCCATACCAATAGAACTGTGATCGGCATCGGGATCGAATTTCATTGAATCAATAATGTCCTGAGCCCCCTTCACCTTCACGGTGGGCAATGCAATCGAGGCTTGAGGGGAGACCGTAGAGCCTGTGTTTGTTTTGGGAGTGGTCGTGGAAACGGCGGACTTGGACGTCCTCTGATCAGGATCCAGAGGAGCTGCAAGAGCAGGTGTGACGCAGGCGCAGGCCAGCGCCGTGGTTGCCAGCATATGGGAAAAGAAGATGCGACGTGGTCGCGGGCAGAACCTTGGCATTGCGGAAAACCTTTGCTCTTGCAAATGAGAATCGATCGCATGTAGGGTTGTTGAAAAGCGCCCGTCAACTGGAATTCTCGTTTGTTGCTTATGATTATCGTTCGCAACAAAACGAGTGTATTTTTCTGGTTACACCAAACCGATCTGCATCTGCGCTGCTTTTCCTTATCCGAAGAGCGGCATACCACCGAAAGGCTCATAGTTTGATGAACGACACATGCATGCTGCCCCTCTCGCGCCGTCTCAAGGAAGCGACCACCACAACGCATGAGACGCTGGACCAGAGCATCATGTCCCGGAACATGTTTGCCACAACCCAGGGTTATCGCGACTTTGTGCTTCTACAGTACCGTTTTCACCAGCATCTTGATCCTCTGTACCGCCATCATGTGCTTGCTGACATCATTCCAGATCTTGCAACCAGAAACCGTTTTTCGATGATTCATGATGATCTGAAAGATCTTGGCGAACCTCTTCCAGCATACGAAACACCCCTGCCCACACAGGATGCCTCTACTGCAGCCGGATGGCTGTATGTCGGGGAGGGGTCCAAGCTCGGAGCCGGTTTTCTGATAAAACTTGCACAGAAAATTGGTTTTACATCCAGCTTTGGCGCACGACATCTGGCTCCGGACCCTGAAGGAAGAGGAACGTCGTGGAAAATGTTTCGTGAAGCTATCGATCAGACTGTAAAACTGGATGCCGAGCTATGTATCCAGGGCGCGCAGGATGCCTTCGCACATGTAAGAAAATATTTGTCGCACTCTGAAAACATTCAAACATTGCCATGATTTTTTAAGTCACGATGCGGATGGTTCTTCAAATTTTGGAATGCGTCTATGAAACCTTGAGCAGCCATCTCCGCGAACTGTACAGAGAAAGAGACATATTCCGACCTGAGGAAAGGACTGCCATGTGCCATGACAGTCCATCCGTAATTCATAGTTTTGAAAACGGAGTATCCTTCTTCGTTGGTTTGCCACCGCACACCATCGATGACGTCCCGCTCCGTAATTGCGCCGGAAACGAGGTGTTCAGTCCCGGGATTTAAGGTGAGAATATTTTCACTTTGGTGGAAGGAGGGACTCTGGCGCAGACCGCCATATAAGCCCTACGACCACACACGCAGTGCGAGCAGCTACACAGCGACCGCAGGCTTCACTTGAAGTGCTGAGCGAGAAATTCGGAATTAACCCGAAAGAGTGCCAAAGTGGCGGAAGCGTCTGAGCGTTGAGGGTCAGACGACTCGTTCCAAAGAGCCGCGCTCAACACTGTTCCAAGATGGACGAAGTATGGTGGTTGCTTTCTGTGACAGACCCTGCTGCTCATCTGGATGACTGTTTCTCTGTCCTACAGGCCAGCATCCTTTATTTGACACACTCACCCCTGAAGCGATGTTTTAAGCGTCCTGGGATTTCTCGTCTGTTGGGTATGAGGGATACAAACCTGCAAAGCAGCCCTTCAAACACTCCCCAATCGGTTTTATCCACATCGATATCGCGGAAGTGCAGGCAGTTGAAGATGAGGAGTTTCTCTTCGTGATTATTGATTAGGCAGATCAATTTTCCAGTATATACTGGTCGGTCTGAAATTCCCTTAAAAACTTAATTGATTTATTCGGGGCATATGCATCGCAAAGGCGTCAATTGCAGGGGCTTGAACTACGATAAAGCTTTCCTGAAGCATCTAGGCAGGCATAGGCATTCCCGGTGCCAGAAAGGCTCGAAAATGTTGCCTGATCGCTCACGGTTGAATTCTTGGTACTAATAGTGCCATTATTTGCGGATATGTTCCCAGAGGTAATAACGTCTCCGCTAGCATTGATATTGGACTGGGCATAAATTGCCCCGTCAAAGTTCACTCGCAGCGAACAGGTAAGAACGTTGACACTGGAGCCGCCACAGAGAGATGCGGAACCTACATTGCCGCCGACATTCAGTCCCAAAGCGCCCATCATGGCGCCGGATGTCGCTGTGTAAGGAGAATTTCCGAAGGCATCATTCGCATGTGCTCCGATGTAAACTTCAGCGCTGACATAGCCTGTAGAACCGCTGTTACGATGCATGAACGCAGCGAGGCGAATGTTATCAACAGAATCAAGAAAAGCATCCCATTCACCAAATTCATGGTCGGGGGTGCTGGTAGAAGTCGATCCGCTGCCATTAGCAAAGAATGCGCCAGGAGCATTGATAATCTTCGAGTTTGCTCCTCCGTCCAGTTCCAGCAGATCAGGGTTCATGGGAGCATTAATTTTAAATCCCCAACTATTTGCAGAAGGGGCATTGCCTTCTTCAACAATGGTCAATGGCGTGACGCGTAAAGAACCTGCGAGACCGGAGTTCCGGATATCGTATTCGGCACCATATTCATGTACCCAGCTATTGGTTACATCATTGTGGTCGATCCGCCAGTTAAAGATTCCTGATCCTGTATTGGCCCCAATTCCGACGGTTGGAGTTCCGAAATTTGTCCATACGGTATCAAGGTTTGAAGTGCTGGGAATTTGCCCTACCGTAGCATTATTCTGACCTGGGACTGCCCAACCGATAACTGCGATATGGGTGCTGTCAATGACGTGATCTACGAGTGACGCATAATAATTCTTGGCGGGTAGGTCAGAAGATGCCGAGAATGCCGGAGTAGCTACGGATGTGTCGATACTGTTAGTCATAACGTACATTCCAAAATGGATGCGCGCTATTTGTTCCGCTGTCATCGGTGTTCCAAGGACAATTTCTGTTGCAGTATATGAAGCAACAGAAAGCTCTAAAGTGCTTGGCTGGTTGCTTGCAGAAATATATTCCAGAGACTGGTCGGCAGAACCATAAGAGGCAATGCCAGCAATTGTGTTCCAGTTAGTGGAAATGCCTGGTAGAAAATCAGTGACGGAGCCCGGGCCATCGTGGATGCAGAGAAGGCATCCTTGACCGCCTATGCCGTCGGCATGTCCAACAATATAAAGCTGGGAATCAGCGCCATAATCGCCGTCAGTCAGAGTGCCGACACGTGTGCCTCCAACCAAAAAGGCATGAGGCTTCATCAGGTTCCAATAATTTCGTCCAGGAACGGTATCGTCTGCTTGTGACGGATTCACAGCTAAAACAGATACATTGTTTGTATCCAGAAAGTTGCTGGATCCAATCGAAGATAAAGGCGCAGTTATTGCCGATTTTGTATTAAGACCAGCGACACCTGCTGGCTTATTAATGCTAACCAGCGGTATGTAAGAATTAAGAGCAGACATGGACACTGGTTCAGGGCACGCTGTCGGGTGGCCATCACTGTCAACTCCACAGGCAAATGCACTTATTTCCGCATTATGCCACAGGTTATCATTTCCTTTATATGTGTAAAGTAGAGGGTTTTGATTTCCGTCAAGTTTGGTAACTATTGTTGTGGGTAAATATTGTCCATTTTTAGCTTTATAGGCTAACGGAACATCTTGAGCTGTTGCAGCGAAAAAAGGAAATAAAGCCAGAAAAAATGCAGGCATGCTAAGGAATTTGTGCAAAGCCATTCCCCATAAAATAGCGAATATATTGATTGGTTTAGCTATTTATACTCGAAATATAAGTAGCCAATAATATAACATAAGCATAATTTCTGCGTGTAGTCAAGGGAAATTCAAGCTGAGGGTTCTAAAAACCTTCTGGTTTTGGTGCGCTCCCTATGATTCCATTTCTCCTGCGTTGGTGGTGGAAATGGAAGATGAAGCAGTCCGGTTTCCTTGATGTTGAAGAGCGGCTTGCTTGGTTGACTGGGCTCGGTGATCAGCTTGAAGGCTATTCCCGGATTGTGAATTTTGAAGTGTTCTGCCCTGATCTGGATACGGCACTGGCGTATTCAGATGGGAGTAAAGGGGGCCGTCCGCCGTTTGATCCGGTGCAGATTATTCAGATTCTGGTGATCCAGACGCTGACCAATCCGCCCGACGAGCGGACGGAATACCTGATCAACGACCGACTGTCCTTCATGTGTTTTCTGGGATTAGGTCTGTTAGCCGTGTGCCTGATACTAAAGCGGTCTGGCTGTTTTGCGAGCGTCTGCCCCCAGCAACGTACCACTAACACTGAGAAAGTGGATTTACGTGCAGGGCGAATTCCCAAAGAGTGGTAAAACAAGTCAGCCAAACTGTCCCACAAGGACAGGCACGCCCGCTGGACATTGAAGTTCACCAAAGCGAAGCGTCAGGATGATGGGACGCTCCCTGCAACCGATCTCGCCATCCCGTTCTCTGGCTAAAGATCGCATCCTTCCATCGACCGGAAGTTTCGTCTGATCCGGAAATGGAAAACAATCGATGCGGCCGCCAGTGATGGCGCCAGACTGCGCGAAGGCCTGCTGGATAAAACCAACACGGCCTCAACGGTCTGGGCTGACCCAGCCTATTGCTCGCAAGTCAACGAAGACTTTATAAAAAAGCAGGGCTATGTCTCGAAGGTCCACAGGAAAAAGCCGCATTTCAAGCCTTTACCCCGGCATATCCAGAGACCCAATGCCGGAAAGTCGGTCAATCGATTGCGTGTCAAGCATGCCTTTGCTGATCATAAGGTCATTACGGTAGCCATTAATTGACATACCGAAAGCCAAGATCACGAGACAAGTGCATCAATCAGCGGTTTTTCGACCCCTCCGGCTTGTGAAAACATTATATATTCTTAATAACATCGGCATAATTAAGGCTTATTTTAAATAAATCTTCATTAATGCGAAAGCTTCCATTTCCCACATTGAAGTCCATGTCGCCAAACACATACCCTATTTCTTGATTGCATTCTTTGGAAATGCCATTTTGTAAGAATCCAGGGTCGATATCTCCGCCTCTTAGCGCAATAATAACCGGATTTTTTTCGCTAAATATTGAGCTGTGTAGTGAAGATCCATATTCTCCAGCAATGTGAGTTGCGCTTCTAAATGCGCTGACCTGTTGGTCAATGCTCATCGTGTTCGGATCCAGCATGGTATACCCATGATGTTCTGCAATTTTTTCAATATTTTCACGGTTCAAAAGTGACCGTAAGGGGTTTTTAGATGTTCTTTTCAGATAAATTTTCGCAGGGGAAGAATAATCCGGATTTGAGTAAAATAGATCTCTGATCCATTCGACGTATCCAGAAAATATTGGATGCATAACTCCAAAATTTGACATATTTGTTGTAATTAGAATTTTATCAGATTTTATCACCTCTTTTTCGTGGTCGAAAAAACAGATATTATCTTCTTTTATTCCACATTTTTCGATGAGTATCCGAGAAAAATTGGGAGTCTGAATAGGAAGGGCGAATTTTATTTCAGATAAATCATAGCCGTGTTGTTTCAATAAAAATATTCTTGGTAAGAACTCCGCCAACCAATGTCCCCACGTTGGCCAGCCCGGACCATATAAAGGGCATACAAGACCTGGTATGTAATTGACGGTGACATTTTCAGTTTTGCTGAGTATCCAGTTTAGTACCTGCGAGCAGTGGTCTCGTGATAAGTTTATTTTTTCCGAGAAAAAAATATTATTCTCGGTCATGATTGTTGCGTCGTAAAATATATGAGAGTTTTCTACCTCGAATATGCCTATGTCACTGACAGAAAGCCTCTCCATAACGCTTTTCATTAAAAGTATCGGCACATTCCCAGACAGGAAAGAAAATGGCGCGCTTGAAAAGCGCCCTCCTTCTGCGATGACATGAAAATTTGCTAAACCAGATGAAACGGCAGCGTCCAGATCTATTAAGTTTCGTTGTAAAATGTCGTCTCGGCTCATCAATGTCATTTCTTGGACCTTTAAAAATTCGCGTATCAAACCGCCTGAAGATGGACGGCAAACAGTTTTCTTAAATTACGCGGCCATAAACGTTTGGTCTATGGCTGGATAGAACTGTTTTGGAGGTCTGGACTGCTGGGAGCAGTGTTTGAGGGAGAATATTTCTAATTTTCTATTTCTTTTGGGTATACAGGTAAGCTTTGTATGAGAGTGCCCGAAAGCTTTTTACGCTAGGACTCTATTCTCTTTGTGCATTCCGACGAATAGCCTGAGGTGGCTGACCGAAAGCTCTGAGGAAGGCACGCCGCATTCGTTCTGGATCATGGAAACCGCTCGTCATGGCAATGGTTTCAATAGGCACGTTCGATCGTTCGACGCGCTCCCGGGCTGCTTCCACGCGGAGTCTTTCAATCGCTCGGGCGGGACTGATCCCGACCGAGGCTTGAAAAGTCCGTGAGAAATTGCGTGGGCTCATCCCCATCTGGCAGGCGAGGCTCTCTACGGTCAAACGCTCGCTGAGATGGGACCGGGCCCATCCCAGAAGATCAGCAAAGCGGTCATGGCTGTTTGTCATCTCAAGGAGAGTCGAAAACTGAGATTGACCGCCTGGACGCCGATAGAAGACCACCATCTGTTGTGCCGTACGGCGTGCGATGTCTTCGCCAATATCTTCGGTTATCATCGCCAACGTCAGATCAATCCCGGCACTGATGCCTGCCGACGTCCATACGGTGCCATCCTGAACATGAATAGCATCAGCTTCGACCTTCACGCGTGGAAAAAGGGCTTTTAGACGCTCGGCGTATTGCCAGTGCGTGGTTGCACGTCGTTCATCCAGCAGACCGATTTGCGCCAACAGGAATGCGCCTGAGCAGATGCTGCATATCCGTCTTGTTTTCGCGGCATGATATTTGATGGATGCCAGAAGTTTCGGGCAACTCATTGCTGTTTTGTGGCCTTCGCCTCCAACGATGACAAGCGTATCGAACTGTTCATTCTCTTGGAGTGGACAGGTCTCAAGAGCTATTCCGGAAGAAGAGCGGATCGACCCTCCCTCCCGGGAAAGAGGGGAAATCTCATATATTTCTGCCGCGAGGGTGCTTGCAATCTCGAATGCAGCGGTCACTCCGGCAGCATCAAGCAACTGGAAATCAGGATAGAGGAGAATACCAATCCGTCTGATCATGGCTTGAAATGAGGGATCATTGTCCTTTTGTCAAACCTGCATTTCAGGAAGTCTATCGAGCCACAGTCTTTTAGCCCGAACTGGAGCTCCCAATGTCACGACCGCCGCTTCCGCCATTCGATTCTGAAACCGCTCGCCTGAAGGTCCGCCTCGCTGAAGACGCATGGAACAGTCAGGATCTCGAAAAGATTGCCCAAGCCTATACGTCTGACAGTAAATGGCGCAATCGTTCAGAATTCATCACTGGACGGGAAGAGATCGTCTCATTTCTCATCCGAAAGTGGGAAGGGGAACAGGACTATCGGCTCATCAAGGAACTCTGGGCTTTCCGGGAGAATCGTATTGCTGTTCGCTTTGCCTATGAGTGGCAAGACGGCATGGGACACTGGTTCAGATCCCACGGTAACGAAAACTGGGAGTTCGATGACAACGGCTTGATGCGTTATCGGATGGCGTCGATCAATAATCAGTCAATCTTGGTAACAGATCGTTTGTTTCACTGGACGGGAAACCGGCGGCCGGATGAGCATCCGGGTCTTTCCGAACTGGGGCTGTGACAGTTCGGAAAGACCTCGTTTTCTCACTCAGGACGTAGTGGCACTGTATTGTGCATGACGGGTTTGTCGGAACCTCATCGGGACTCGCCTGCGGCCAGCTTCGCGTCGAAGAAGCGCAGTGTCC
This sequence comes from Gluconobacter sp. Dm-62, assembly GCF_018256155.1. Taxonomy (GTDB): domain Bacteria; phylum Pseudomonadota; class Alphaproteobacteria; order Acetobacterales; family Acetobacteraceae; genus Gluconobacter. Next base: position 287,677 of record NZ_JAERLY010000001.1, on the reverse strand, counting down.
ACAGATAGGCGCTCTGCCAGTCCTGCGTGCGCAGGAAGGCGTGACGCTCGCCCGGGAAGACGTGATCTTCGAATGGGATATTCCGCGCTACGAGCATGCGGGCCAGCAAAACGGATTGTTCGAATTCAACGTTATAGTCGTCATCTCCATGGATCAGCAGGACTGGCGAGCGCCAATGCGCGATGTCCGCAATAGGCGATGAACGCCACTCGCTTTCTTTTTCCCTCTGTTTTTCGTCGGGGGACAGCCCGGCATGATCTGGTTCGGTCATGTCATGGACGCCATGAAAGTCGGCTCCGGCCACGAACAGATCGCTGTTGCGGGCAAGCGCCAGGGCGGTCAGATATCCACCCCAGCTACCGCCCCAGATCCCGATCCGGCCCGGGGTTACATCAGAACGATTGCGCAGGAAGAGGCCAGCTGCGTGAACGTCACCATATTCGCTGGCTCCCGCCCGGCCGATACCAGGTGCATCCCTAAACGAGAGACCATAGCCGGTTCCGCTACGATAATTCACCGCCAGGACGATGTAACCTCGTGAGGCCAGAAACTGGTTCATGGCATAGGCATTGGAATAGTAGCCCATGGCATTGAATGCCGGGAGCATCTGCCGGTGTGGTCCACCGTGAACGAAGACCAGAGCCGGATGGGTCCCGGCATCTCCTGCCGGAGGCAGGAACAGTTGCCCGTGAATGTCACGACCATCGTCGCTGTGGATATTCACTTCTTGCGGCGTCACAAATTTGAAGCCGGCTGGAACAACTGGCGTAACAGGCAGCCTTCGGTTGTGGTCCTGCAGCACGACCGGATGCGCAGGCTGGGTAACACTCGTAGCCATCATGGCAATGGCCGACCCTGCCGTTGTCAGATCCATGACCTGCTCATTTGTATCGCTCAGGGCAATGGGCTGGCTGCCATTCAGTGGCTGTGACCATGCACGCCAATGATCCGGATCGCCGATATTGGCCGTATAATATACGCGACTGCCGTCTGCTGACAGTCGATAGGAGGCGATTTCAGCTCCATCTGGCGTCAGGCAGTGTAGCTTCATCGTCGTGGCGGCAGTTGGTAAGGAGCAGAGCCGAAGCCAGCCACTTCCTTCCCACGGAAAAAGAAGCTGTCCGTCATGAGTCCATGTCAGACCCACACCCTCCGGTGCCCAGAAATGGCTTCCGGCTCCTTCCGGTGCTGTCCAGAGCGTGCGTTCGGTGCTGGATGCAATGTCATAGACGTGTAACGACCAGAAATGCCCTTTACCGCGTTCGGCCGTCAGCAGTGGCTTATACGCACGGACGAAAGCAATGGATTTTCCGTCCGCTGAAAATGTTGCGTCCTGATCGTTTCCTAACGCGGCGGGAAGAAAAACCGGTGCAGAGCCTCCACTCGTGTTCTGCCACAATGCAATCAGACTATGAGACCCACGATCGATCTCAATCGCAAGGCGGCTCCCATCCGGAGACCAGTGCAGGGCGGTGATCTGGCCCGGTGTGGCCATGGCTACGCGGGGCGCCTTGCCGGGCTGCCCGACCAGCAGCGTACCGCCATGCATAAAGGCAAGCAGCCGTCCGTCCGGGGAAAAGCTCGGGGTATGTCCTTCTCCGGCGACCATGGTCCGACCGTCCGGCAGGATGACATGTACCGTCTCCTTGCCTGGCACAGCCGGGTTGCCTGCATTGGGGGCATGATCGTTGGGATATTCCGGATCGCCACCTTCAACAAACGCCAGCATCCGTCCGTCCGGACTGAGAGTAAGTCCCCAAAGGTCGGTTCCATCATCCTGGGTGTAGGTGGTGACTTTACGAGGTGTGGCGCCCCCGTCCGAAATCAGGATGTTGCGGATGCCGTTTCGACGTTCCACCCAGGCCAGGCGATCTGCCGCGGCTGCGCCCGTCAGGCCGTTGCCATAGGGCATGGCCAGCAGGGCATTCAGCTGTGTGGCATCCTTTGACGGAGCAGCGTTTGCGCTGGAAAAAATTGCGATCAAAAGTGCTGATGCGCTGCAAAGGGAAAATCGAAGGAACATATGGTTTATTTCCCGGCTCCGGCGAGCGAAGTGAAGAGTTCTTCCTCAACGCGGGTAAATGATGAATAGGCGCCCGGCCGTTCCTGGCCGGCGTCAGGGAAACCATCTGCCGCGAACAGGAAGCCATCACCAGTTGCGGGGTCGTACCAGAATCCGGAATGCAACGAGTAGGCATCTCCAAGATGTCCGGCCAGATCACCGGAATAACCTTTATAGGGCCGTGTTTCACGCCCTGAAGGATCCCGCTGTCCGGTCAGTCGCGCCATACTGAGGCCATAGCTGGGAATGGGATAGGGACACTCCCCGTTCTTTCCGTTGTACTGCCAGGTCGGTGTCAGCATCAGATTGATACTGTGCACCGAAAGCAAACGCACGCCGTCCAGTGCGCCATGGCCAAGCATGAAGCGTGCAAGACGGGTCAACCCTTCCATGGAAATGCGCAGACCGCCCTGAGGCGAAAACAGGGTCCCGTTGGCCCCTGGCTTGTAAGCAGTCAGAGACGCTGCATCCCAGGTCGGGGCCGATGGTATTATATCTGTTTCAGCCTCCCATCCTGTGGGCTGATGGCTGTAAAGCGTGGCCAGTCGGTCCGGATGGGTGAGGGCCATACGATTGTAGCCGCCGTCAATCCCAAGTGGCCCCAGCACATGCGTCTGCTGGTAGCGGTCAAACCGTTCGCCACTGGCACGCTCCATGATCGTTCCGACCAAACCGTAGCAGAGATTACAGTATTCAAACCACGTACCCGGCGCATGCCCGTCGCCATGGGTAAAATGGTATCCAGAGCTATCTGGCTTTCGGGCCGGATCGAAGAATTCGCTGATCCTGTGGTCCGGTGGAAGGGTATAGCCGTCAGCGTCGCGAATGCTGGAAGTGTGGTTGAGCAGCATGCGCACCGTGATGGGCGTCTGTGGAAAATCCGGATTCCGCAGCTGGAAACCAAGATACTCCGATGCATCATGATCAAGGTCGACTTTACCTTGCTCGACCAGCTCCATCATTCCGATCGTCGTGACGACCTTCGAGATCGAGGCGATGCGGAAGAGGGTCTGCGGGCCCACGGGGACCGTCCCGTCCGCATTCCGCCGCGCAAAACCACTATAGTAGCTGTAAGCGACCCGACCCTGGCGCAGACGTACTGCGGCAATAGCGGCCAGTGGGCGCACCTCGCCGTTTGCCAGTACGTGATCCAGCTCATGATCGGTATCGGTGCGGGTCTGCGCGTGCACTTCTGAAGAAAAGGCCGCCAGAGCAGCCAGAACGACACCCCGTATCTGCCAGCCGCTCATGGTTGATCTCCCGGACGAAGTGTCAGTCGTCGAACGGCAGCCTCATTGACACTGTGTGTACTGAATGGCAGCGGCTGCATCGCGCCACGAAGCCACCCAGCAAAGAAATCGGCGTAATGCGGCGATTTCGGATCTGCTGATTGACCGGGACAGTTGAGATACAGCGATCGATCCCAGTTTCCGACGTCACACACCATCAGATAACTTGCTCCACCTGTTGCAGCATAAGTGTTCGCTCCGCCAGTCAGGGGTGTGTACCACCGGGCCATGACGGTATAGGGATCGCCGCCACTCTGGGCTGATGGTTCACCAATCGTAGGGAAAGCCGCTGCTATTGCGGGCACGGCGGCGAGCGGGTGACGCAGGGTCACAGTATGAAGGGCGCCCCATCTCCAGGCGGCGGGAAGGGGGCCCAGCCGGTCCCGCAGTTCCCTGACAGCCTCGACGAACTGTTCGACCATCATCCTGTCCCGCTCCCGGGCAGGTTCCGTGCCGAAACGGGAATCCGGCGACTGGAACAGCGACAACTGGACGGTGGCGTTCACCGGGCCGGGCAGAAGGTCATGCAGGGACGGGGGAATAATGCGTGCATGCAAGGCGCGCTCCAGCCTGGTCCACCAGACCTCATACAACGCGGCCGCCGGACTGTCGGCGTCAATCCGGCCATTCCATGCCCGCAGCAGGCCAGCTTCCGGGGCGAGAGCCGGCGGAACTTCGGGGAGGAGCCGGACCATCTGCAGGGCCAGTACGGAGAATGTGTCGTGTTGCAGGGCCACGCTGTCCGCAAGCGTCGCACGCGGTGTTGCGTCCAGCATCTGGGCCACGCGTTCGTGGCGGAAGCCATCACGCCATTCGAAACTCACGCGCCGTTCCTCGACCGGATAGTCAGGGGGCAGGTTCATTTCGTTCGACGTTCCGAACCAGCCGCGTGCCGGATTGAAACTGCTGGGCAGCGCTTCGAGCGGCTGAAGCCCCTGCCAGTCGTATCTCCCATCTCCCGGCGCGGGCATCAGCCCGTCATGTCCCGGAGCACGACTTGGCAGGCCACCGGCAGCCTGCCAGCCGATATTGCCGCTGGTATCCGCATAGGTGAAGTTGGTCGGGCTGGTATGGACGCGCAGGGCTTCGCGAAAGCTGGTCCAGTCATGAGCCAGATTGATCCCGATATTGGCCAGCAGACCATTGGCGCCGGGGGCAAGCCAGGTGGCGGAGACCGCAGTGGCGCGGTTGCGTGCTGGATCGCGCGAGACGACCGGACCATGGACCGAGTAGAACAGGCTCACTACGCGCTCGGCCTCGCCACGGACCGCGATCCGCGTCTCAACCTGTTCCATCCGTTTCCAGCCGCCCTGATGGGCATAACGCAGCGGGTCGGCCGGGTCGGTGCGCAGGATGAACAGATCTTCCTGATCGATATGGAAATTGGTCCGGCCGAAGGCGATCGTCGCGTTATGGCCCTGCATGACGCCGGGCATGCCTGCGCCACCCCCGCCAATCACATCCAGCCCCGGTGCCGTCAGATGGATGACATGACGCGGGCCGGGGACGCCGAAGGACAGATGCGGGTCATTGGCCAGGATCGGGCGACCGGTTGCGGTGCGGGCGGGGGCGATGACCCAAGAATTGCTGCCCTCATTCCGCCGACGGATTTCGTCATCTGCTGCGGCATGGAGGCCATGGAGTGGCAGCGGAGACTGAAGGACGCCAAACAGCCCAAGATCAGCCTCGCTAATGGCTGCGGTATCCAGTCCCTCCGGCGTCCGAAGCTCATGGACAGGTTCCAGTGGCGTGACGAGCGCGTCGTAAGCCAGTGCGCCACGCGCCGCCAGTCTTGCCCGACGGATTTCCGTGCGTGTGTTGCCCGTGACTTCGGCACGCACGCGGATCAGATCCAGAACGTCCCACTGCAAGGGCGTGACGGCAAAAATTTTAAATTCCGGTGGCAGGAGTGAGGGTGAGGCGATGACCTCCGCAATCCGCGCATTGAGGCCAGCGACATAAGCGCGCGCGCACTCCTGAACCACCTGTGGAAATGCAGCCAGTTCACGTTCAGCATCGCCCCGGAAAAGAACCAGCCGGTTGGCAGTGTCCGACGGCACGAATTCCGAACCAAACACTTCTGCCAAACGCCCCAGAGACTGGCGATGACCGAAATCCAGAGACCACAACCTGTCGCGCGCTACCAGATATCCGTCAGCAAAAAATGCATCGGGAATGCTGCGGGCCCGGACATGCGGCACGCCCCAGCGATCTTCCAGAATCTCAACCGGCTGATTGAGGCCTGGCAGACCCTGGAGCGGTGAGGCAGCTCTGGTGTTGCGTATGGATGCAGACAGGATAGCGGCAACGCCGCCAAGGAGAACCGCACGGCGGGTTGTCTGCATAAAAACCAGTTCCTTTTTCACCCGACAGCGCGGGTATCGATCCCGGCCACGATCTCTTTCAGCCTCAGGCCCGAGCCGACTGAGAGTGTGAAACCAAGGGCACCATGCCCCACATTGAGCAGAAGATTGTCATATCGGGTGCGCCCGATAATCGGAACACCGGTCGGGGTTGCGGGCCGTAATCCAGCCCATGGTTTATCATCGCCCTGATCCAGAGCCCCCGGCAGCGTTTCCGCCACGAGAGCGCGCAATTCTCCAAGGCGCTTTGGATCGGGGGCGGTATTTTCCGAACCGATATCGACCATTGCTGCAACCCGTAGCCGATCACCCAGCCCGGCATAAACCACACGATTATCGTAGTCCGTCACACTGACCGAAGGCACCAGAGCAGGGCCGGGTTGCGTAGTCAGGCTATACCCTTTCAGGCCATAAAGCGGCAGGTTGATCCCTAGCGGCTGTGCCAGTTTCCGCGAAGCGATCCCCGCTGCAAGGACAACGAGATCGGTCTCAAATGGTCGGCCATCCAGTCTGACAGCACATCGGTTACCCGGTCCGTTGGCGAGCGTGGCGTCTCCCTGCACGAAGCGGAAGCCCGGTTCCGCCGCCAGAGCCTCACGCAGTGCCGTGCAGAAGAGGAAGCAGTCTCCAACCTCGTCCTCCGGTGAGAAAATCCCGCCTGAAATCTGCTCCCGCAGTCTCGCGAATGCTGGTTCGACTTCTGCACATTCAGAAGGGGAGAGGGCGCGTTGACGCTCCGGATCGCTGACGGAGCGTGCAGCTTTGCGGAAGGTCGCAGCATTCCGATACAGGACGAGCTTTCCCGGACGACGCCAAAGGAAATTGCCCAGACCGTCATCACGATATTTCTGAAGTTCCACCTGGCCACTCAAAGCCAGATCAAGCAGAATCGAGGCATTGCGTCGGTTCGTGCGTCGATTGCATGCGAACAGAAAAGCAAGCAGCCAACGCCATTGATGCGGGTCAGCCTTTACCCGCAGCGCGATCGGGGATTTCGGTCGAAACAGCCAGCCCAGAGCATCCCGGGCAATACCAGCATCGGCCAGCGGGCTGACGTAACGATAGCTAAGCTGACCACCATTCGCAAAGCTGGCGTCCTGCCCGACGCAATCGTGTCGTTCGATCAGGGAAACGTCATGTCCCTCCCGAACAAGAGCATAGGCAGTTGTCAGGCCGATAACGCCTCCGCCGATGATTGTGATGGTCCGTCTGCCGGCCATAAGATTCCTGAGCGTCCAGAGGCTGGGCGCAGGGAGAAGTTGCGTTCTCCTACGCCATGATCAGGTACAAAACCTACATTTCCCAAACCCGTCGGGCTAATGCAAAGAGACCATCTTCCTATAACCTACGGTTAACACGTTGTTTTATGTTTAAAACGAACCGAGATGCGGGAAATTCAAATCTAGATTTCTTCTGAACCGCCATAATCCAGCTCCGTCGGGACGTTCTGTGACAGAACGGGATGATGGCTGAGCACGGGCTAGAGTGCTTTTGTTACAGAAGAGCTGATTTTTCTCGGGTGCAGATCCTGGGCATCAAAACTGAAATCAGATCCGATTACACGCATCGTCATTCCAGTTACCTGACCCGAAACATCGCGTTCAAACTGTACATAAGAATCATCCTCAGCATCCTGCTCCCGGTTATCCCATCGGACAACGAACAGATCATGCGGCAAGGCAGAGAGCGTTCCGGTCAGGCCATCAGCATGACTGAAAGTCATCCTCAGATCCGTTCCCCGACGGCTGATCGTGATTGGGCCGCGCCAGTTGTCACGATAGGTCCCCACATAGTCCTGTTGTGCATTCGTGGGGAGTGTAATGAAAGGGCGCGCAGGCGAGCCGGGTCCGCTGTCAGCGGCCTTCTTCGTATTTGCAGCTTGCCGGGAGCTTTCCTCGTTCTGGAAATACTTTACCCAGTCATCGCTCTTTCCGGTCGCGGCATAGGCACTCAGCGTTGTCGCAATGGCGTAAGGTGCCCCGGGATCGTCATGGTTGCTCAGAACGATGATGGCCGTCCTGCGCTCAGGCAGGAAAGTCACATAGCTGATCATGCCGCCGATATTGCCTGTGTGCCAGATACGCTTCAGGCCGAAGAAATCTTCCATGAACCAGCCATAGCCATAGGCGCGGAAGTGGGTTTTCGTCGCCTCTGCTGTGTCAGGTAGCGGCAGCAAACCATGCGGGGCCCAGATGGCATCGCGGCTGGCCTGACTGAAGACCTGTCGACCGTTCGGCGCACGCCCGCCATTGAGATAGGTCTGAGCCCAGCGTGCCACGCCATCAGCGCTGCACCAGATGCCGCCGGCAGGTGCCACGCCGGGCAGCCGGAGAGCGCTTCGCTCAGGCAGAACACTACTTTCACCTTCACCAGTCGCTACATTTGTCTGATCTTTGACCGGCGGCGTGCTCTGGCAGGCGGGAAGGGCCGCGGCGTCAATGAGCTGCTTCTGGATCACATCTTCCCAGCTCTGGCCCGTGACGCGTTCGACCAGTGCACCGGCAACAACGTACATGAGATTATTATAGGCGTACTGACTTCGGAACGGCGCGGTGAATGGCATGAAAGGCAGGCCAGCCAGGATTTCCGGACGCGTGAACGTGCTGTGAGAAAATAGCATCATATCTCCTGCCCCCTGTCCCATACCGCTATGGTGCGTCAACAGATCCGAGACGCGGAAGTCGCGTGTAATTGACGGATCGGCAACGCGGAAATCCGGCATGTGATCAATCACACGGTCGTTCCAGCCCAACTTGCCCTGGTCGACGAGCTGGGCAAGCGCCGTTACGGTGAACTCCTTGGTGTTGGACCCGATGGAAAACAGCGTGCGGCTGTCTACCGGTGCGCTCGCAGTGTCCTGCGCGCGTCGGCCATAACCCTGGCTGAAGACAACCTCGCCATCCTGTACCACGGCGACGGCAACGCCAGGTACGTTGAAGGCCGAGCGTGCGCGTTCCACCGTCGTGCTGATTTTCTGTTTGGTCAGTCCCGCCGGAAGAGCCGCGGCGCGTGTGGCACATGTCGTGGAAAGAAGGACAACCGCCGAAATGGCGATCACGCATGACTGTCGAAGGGGCTGGATCATTGAAGGCTCTGAATACGAATTTCCGGCTCCAGATCGTGGAGCCCTTAAAGGAACGAAATCAATTGAGAGCACGAAACGTTTCGCATGTCCTCCCTTAAGATGCAGTGCAGACTTAACCCTGAGTTAAGTCTGCGTCATCATTCCTTCAGGGCGAGCAGATCCACATCCAGTTCGCTGCGTAACAGGGCCAGGATATCCTGCGAGATATGTGACAGCGCATGGTCGGCCCGGAACAGGACTGTACAGGCCACACTCAGGGGCGGAGAGAGAGGTCGCGGACGCGACAGACCCGGATGATGCAGGGCTGTAACCGCATCCACGATGGCGCACCCTCCGCCCAGACGCACGAGCTCGGCTGCCATGAAATGGGTTCGCACCCGCACATGGGCCTTTGCGGGGATGCCGGCTTCTTCCAGGACCATATCGAGCATACGGGCCGTAGGATCGTTTTCGCTTAATCCGATATAGCGCTCGGGATCGATCCCGGTAACACTGACCGGGCCTTCCCCGTCTTCTCCATCGATCATCATCAGCGGAATATCTGCAATATGCAGTGCCGTCAGTCCGTCATAGGTATAGTCACCGAACACAACCCCGAGATCGAGGTCATGATTCATGATGCGTGACACGATTTCGGTTCCGTGCATTGCATCAATCGTCAACTCCATACCCGGATGATCAGCGCGGTAACGCTGCACTACTCGTGGAACCAGGCTGAGCCCCAGACTCGGTACGCATCCGATACTGATCGAATGCCCATCACGCGCGTAGCGCAGATTATCGGTCAGGCGCTTGAGGTCCGACAATTTCTCGAAAATGGCATTGACGTGCGGTAGCATGATCCGAGCCTCACGTGTCGGCACCAGTCGGCCACCTGCCCGCTCAAACAGCGCAAATCCTAGCGACTGCTCGGCGTAACGTAGGACCTTGCTGGCTGCGGGCTGTGAGACATGAAGCAACTCGGCCGCACGTCGGAGCGAACCCGTCGTCATGATCGCATAGAAAACTTCGATCTGGCGCAGGCGCATTGGAGTTCCTTGCTTTGAAAGGCGGGTTTCTGAAGTGTTCATAAAACTGCTGGTCGAGAGGCCTAAAACGTTTCCGGGCGAATGAATTCTTTCATTATCTTACTTTTGTAAAAAAAGATGCAAATGGCGTTGCATAAGCCGGGATGACCGAAGGAGAAATTTTCAATTCGGGATATCAATGAACCTGCGACAGAGAAAATGGTACTATTCGTTCGGCACCGAACGCTTCTGTTGCCGTGAGTTCCTTAACCTGAAGCTATGCCGCAGAAATTTTCCGGACATTTTGTTTTGGTGCAGTTCCTCTAATATCTGAGATGATTTTAGAGGAAAGATGCTATTTTTTCGACTGAAAAGGAGAAGAAAGGTCGTCTTTTTCGACAAGCCTAGCTCGTCACATGAGGGTCATATCGAGCATAAAGCACCCGACACCCCCCGAAAACACAACGACGGCATAAACATCTTCGCCAGATGATGGAGGATTTACCTATAGATGCGAAGGGGCTCGGAAGCGATGGATTGATCTTACCAGAAGCGGTCTGAATCCAAAACTGCATGCCGTCGCAATCAGCTGTTATGTGGAAGAAACCACGTTCTTTTTAGTTATGGTAGTAAAGTATTTGTCATGACTAGGCTGCTTTGCGTCAAGCAGAGCAGCCGTTAAAATCAGGAATGTTTCGGACTATATTTAAGGGTATCATTCATCCTGTAGGGCAAAAAGCTGCTTCATGTCAGAAAATGCCTTGAATTCCAACGCATTGCCTGCCGGATCGCAGAAGAACATTGTGGCCTGCTCTCCAGGACGGCCTTCGAAACGGATCTGAGGTTCCATGCCGAAAGAAATTCCATGCTTGCGCGCGCGCTCGGCCAAGGCTTTCCAGTCCGGCATGTCGAGAACGACACCAAAATGAGGAATGGGCACTTTATGGCCATCAACAGCACCAGCCGCAGCTGACGGTTTTGCGCTCGGTACGAGATGCGTGACAATCTGATGCCCGAAAAAGTCAAAGTCGATCCAGCTCTGCGTGCTGCGACCTTCGGGGCAACCCAGGACAGTCCCGTAAAAATTTCTTGCGGCGTCCAGATCGTCTACGGGAAAAGCAAGGTGGAACGGATTGGGCATGCGAGCACCATAAATGATGAAGGGGCCTTGGCTTACCATGCTCGACAAACAGCCAGCTAAAACGAATATATGTTTTTAGACGAAAGAAAATATTGCGTTTCGATGTGATATTCTGTGAATTGATGTTGTCGCTTCCGAAACTCAAGTAGGATCGTGCCCTCTCGAAACAAGTGAGCGCTTTGCCTTGGATATACGGTTTCTGGAAAGTTTTGTTCTTGTTTCGGAACGAGGTTCAATAGCTGAAGCGGCCCGTTTGCTTGGGCTGACACCCGCAGCCGTTTCGCAACGTATCAAAGCCCTTGAAGACCAGATCAAGCAGCCCCTGCTCGTCCGTGCAGGCCGAACAGTCACCCCCACGACAGCGGGCCTTGCCATCATAGAAAAGAGCCGTCACCTCATTCGGGGAGTGGAAGAGCTCAAGGCTCTGGCGTCGCAGAACGAATTTGCCGGAGAGCTGAGAGTGGGCGCCATTTCGACCGCTCTGACCGGAATTCTCCCGTTCATGCTGCGCCGCTTTTTTCTGGCTTATCCCCAGATTGATCTGCACGTTACTCCGGGGCAGTCTGTGAAGCTTTATCATGAGGTGCTGGACGGGCGTCTGGACTGTGCCCTGATCGTTGAACCCCCATTCGCCATTCCCAAGACATGCGGCTGGAAAAGACTTCTTTCAGAGCCGCTTGTCATGTTGGTTCCTCTAAGCTGTACGGAGACGAACCCACTGACGATTCTTAAGGAAAACATGTTCCTGCGATATGACCGGAACCAATGGGGCGGTCGTATCGCGGACACTTTTCTTAAGGAAAATGGAATATTCCCCCGCGATCAGCTCGAACTGGACTCACTCGAAGCCATCGCGCTGATGGTCAGTGAAGAAATTGGCGTCTCGTTACTTCCTGACTGGAAGAAGCCTTGGCCAGAGGGCCTTAAACTCCGCAAAATCCCTGTTTCCCTGACGCCGCCACACCGCCATATTGGCTTGTTATGGCTTCATGCGTCACCGCAGGTAACTCTCATCAAGGCCATTGAACCTTTTCTTGGTGTCAAAAAGCGTTGAATTCTACTTTATTCCTGAATTCTGACACCCAGTAGAGTTTCCATTCCCAGATCAGAAATTCTTTTTTTCCCACTGAGGCCCATGGTGATGCGTAATTCCTCAAGCAGCATGTGCAGAATACGCTCCACTCCAGCAGATCCTGCAGCCGCAAGGCCATAAAGCGGCAGACGTCCGATCATGACAGCATCGGCGCCAAGGGCCAGCATTTTGAAAACGTCGCTTCCCTGACGAATTCCGCTATCGGCGATCACTGTCATATTTCCGGCTTCATCTGCAAGAGACGGCAGGACATCAACAACAGCCGGTGCTGAATCGAGGTTGCGCCCTCCATGTGTGGAGACGACAATTCCATCCACTCCGGTCCGTCGTGCCTGAGCAACGTCTTCGGCGCATAGCAGTCCCTTGAGAACCAGAGATCCTTTCCAGACCATGCGCAGATGCTCAATATCCCTCCACGTCACATCTGTTGCCAGCCTTACGGACGCATCCTGTTGAGGCCGTAGAACATCAGGGCGCAGACCTTCTGGATAATGTGGAAAATCCGGTATTCCACGGCCCTGTACCAGTGGCTTGAGCAATGCATTCGCTGCCCAGTTCGGATGGGCCGCAATATCCAGAACCGATCGGGGCGTGGGGCGGAAACCCATGCTGAACCCATTGCGCCGGTTATAATGCCGCAGTGGCTGAGCGGCCGTATCCACAGTCACCACCAGCGTTTCCACGCCGGCGGCTTTTACGCGCTCCAGGAGATCCAGCATCCGCTGGCGGTTCTGCCAGATATAAAGCTGAAACCACACGTTGCCGGGGCTTTCCTTCGTTACGGCTTCGATCGGGACGATCGACTGCGTCGCCAGACATACCGGAATCCCATGGGAGGCAGCCGCAGATGCAATGCGCGCTTCTCCGCCTGGACGGATCATCCCAGCGATGGCGGTGGGTGCCACGATCAGGGGTGTTGCCAAAGTCTTTCCCAGAACGGAGCAGGATAAGTCACATGGACCTGCTTCCCGCAGGAGGGATGGTACGATCCGCAGACGATCGAGCGCGGCACGTCCCTGTTTCAGAGCGGTTTCCCGCTCACTTCCGCGATCCATGTATTCGAACAGCACGTGTGGAAGATAACTGCGGGCAGCCTTGCGAAAATCCTCGGCCTCCAACAGGGACGAGAGGTCAGAAGCCATCATACACTCCGGATCATGCCGCCATCGATACGGATCTGGCTGCCTGTGATATATGCGGCTCGTTCGCTGGCCAGAAACACCGCAGCATCCGCGAACTCTTCCGGGCGTCCGTAACGCCCCGCCGGAATATTCTGCAGCGACCGGCTGGCAACTTCCTGAACCGTTATTCCATTCCTGCGCGCTGCGGCTCCATCAAGCTGGTCAAGACGATCCGTATGGATGCGTCCGGGAATAAGCATGTTGACCGTCACCCCGTCTGCGGCCACTTCGTTACTGAGCGTTTTGGACCATCCGGCAATTGCGCCGCGGATTCCATTGGACAGGCCCAATCCCGCAATCGGCTGCATAATTCCTGATGATCCTACAGTCAGGATACGTCCCCATTTCCGCTCCCGCATTCCCGGAACCAGTCTGGAGGCAAGCAGGAAGAACCGGCTCGCCATAACGGTAAACTGTGTCACCCAGTCCTCGTCAGAAAAGCCACTGACAGGTCCCGGCGGTGGTCCCCCACTATTATTGACGAGAATATCCACGCCACCTGTTGCCACAACGCTATCCGCCAGGGCCATAATGGATGCACGGTCCGCCAGATCGGCCCGAACGGCCGCAATGCGACTGCGCTGGTCTTCAGGGAGCTCTGCACGCCAGGCCTCGATATCAGCAGGGTTACGTGCCGCAGCCAGTACACTTACACCTTCCGCACAGAGACCAACTGCTATCGCACGTCCAAGCCCTCGGCTTGCCCCGACGACGAGAGCCGTTTTTCCATTCAGACCCAGATCCATGGATTTTCCCCTTCCCAGGCGTATGCAACGCCACTGTGAAACAGTTTCTGACATCCTGTCGACAGGGCAGGGGCACGAATAATCACAATCCTGTACTTTATTCCGGTAGGGTATTGGTGAGGTTTATACCCGGCAATGATTCGCAATCGAAAAGGCCGGGAAAACAGTTCACATCAGCCGATTTTCGTTCTCTCCTGTAAACGATATTCCAGATGACAGGCGGTGTACAAAATGACCTCAGACGCCCTCCCGCAGACAGACCACGCCCTGGCCGACCTGACAGCCCGCGTTCGTGACGACCTTGATCGCATCGCGCATCCGCGGCGCCCCTGGACATTCCAGCACGAGGCCCCCTCCGGCGAAGCGATGCTCGATGTCCTGATCGTGGGTGGTGGGCAAAGCGGTCTTGCTGCGGCATTCGGCCTGATGCGCGATGAGGTCCGCAATATTCTGGTGGTCGATCAGGCCCCCCGGGGGCTGGAAGGGCCGTGGCTTAGCTATGCCCGGATGCATACGCTCCGCAGCCCAAAGGACTTCACAGGGCCTGATCTCGACATTCCGTCCCTGACCTATCAGAGCTGGCATGAAGCAAAGTTTGGACCGCAAAGCTGGACGGCGCTGCATCTGATCACCAAGCAGCACTGGGTCGAATACCTGCTCTGGCTGCGTGATACCGTTGGCATTCCCGTCCAGAATGACACGACTGTTCTGGACATCGAGCCCTGTGAAGGCGGTTTGTGCGTCCTGCTCCAGAGCGCAGGTGCTGAACCGGTGCGCCGTTTTACCCGCAAGGTTGTTCTTGCCACGGGGCAGGAAAGTCTGGGCCGGTGGTCCATGCCGGGCTTCATCGAAGCACTGCCTGCACGGGTTCGGGCCCATACGGCGGAGGGCATTGATTTCGCTGCGCTGCGCGGAAAACGCGTCGCCATCCTCGGGGCTGGTGCATCAGCATTCGACAATGCAGCGACTGCTCTGGAAGCGGGGGCAGGGGAGGTGCATCTCTTCTGTCGCCGGGCGGAGCCGCAGCTTGTGCAGCCCTATCTGTGGCTGACCTTCACTGGCTTTCTGAAGCATTTTTCCGAACTCGACGACGTCTGGAAATGGCGTTTCATGAACTACATCCTCGGCCTGCGTGAAGGCTTCCCCCAGCCCACATGGGACCGTTGTGCGAAGCATATGAATTTCCGTCTTTATACGGGGGCTGGCTGGAACGGTGCCGCTATGGATGGAGAAAAAGTCCTGCTGGACACCGCACAGGGGCCTTTTGAAGCGGATTACGTCATCTGTGCGACCGGCATCGAGCACAATCCTGCGCAGCGCCCTGAACTGGCGCGTGCTGCCGAAAATATCGCCCGGTGGGAAGACCGCTTTACGCCTGCGCCGGATGAGCAGAACAGCCGCCTGTCGGCCTTTCCCTATCTGGGCAACGACTACACGCTTCAGGAGCGCGTCCCCGGTGAAACGCCATGGCTGAGGAACATCCATCTGTTCTCCATCGCGGCCACGATGAGTTTTGGCCCGTCCGGATCATCCATCAACGCCATGAAATTTTCCGTGCCCAAACTGGTCTCGGGCATTACCGGCGCCCTTTTCCGCGACGATGTGGAAGCTTACTGGCAGGACCTGAAAGGGTATGACATCCGGCAGGCTGAACTGCGCTGGCCTGCAGGTCATCCCATGACACTGGAAGATGCCTGAGCCTATGGCCAGACATCCCCTCAACCGCCGTACCTTCCTGGCTTCGACTCTCGGTGCGGGCGCTGCCCTGACCCTGCCGTATCCGCAGGGTTCCGCTTTGGCCCAGTCCCGAAGGGCGACGCTGCGGCATGTCACAGGCGGTGCAGTTAACACGCTTGATCCCACCATGCTCGGGTCAACCCGTGAGTCCTTCGGGCTGAGCATGAATGTCTATGACCGCCTCATGACATTCGGCAGCCGCCCCATCGGAGCCTTCGCGACGTTTGATCCCACGCATCTGCAGGGCGAGCTTGCTGAATCCTGCGAGATCAGCGCAGACCAGCGTAACCTTACGCTCCATCTGCGGGACAATGCTGTCTGGCATGACGGTACCCCCGTCACGGCTGAAGATATCAAATGGTCCCTCGATCGCTGTGTCTCGGCCAATTCGCTCGCCCGTCCCCAGTTCAGCAGTGGCTCCCTGACCACACCGGATCAGTTTCGCATTGCTGGTGAGCGTACAATCGAGATTTCCCTGCCCAAGCCTGACCGTCTGGCGATGGCCAATCTGGCCATGCCTTACGCCATCATGGTCAACAGCCGGCTGGCCCGACAGCATGCCACATCAGACGACCCCTGGGCCCAGCAGTGGCTCCAGCACAATACGGCGGCCGGGGGCGCTTTCCGCGTCGAGAATTTCAAACCCGGCGTGAACGTCACCCTGACCCGTCATGACGGCTGGCACGGGGGAGTCGCGCCCTTTTTCGAGCGGATCATCAGTCAAACCGTTCCTGAAGCCACAACCCGCGCCGGGCTGATCGAACGCGGTGACGCCGACATCGTTATCGACCTTGAAGCTTATGATATCATGGCGCTTTCACGCCGTGGAAAGGTCCATATCGATTCCGTCGTGGAGAGCAACTGCTTCACGCATCTGGCTTTCAATACCCAGAGCGCGCCGTTCAATAACGTGCTTGTCCGTCGTGCCATTGCGCTGGCTCTGCCGTATCAGGACCTGTTTGCCGCCAGTATCTTTGGCCGCGGCAAACCCCTTTATGGTGCAGACTGGTCAGGGCAGTCTCCGGCGCCGGATTTCCCACAGCCCCTGCCATTCTCGCAGAATGTCCAGAAAGCGCGCGAAATGCTGGCGAAAGCCGGCCATCCCGACGGTTTTCACACGACTTTCTCCTATGCCACCAGCCAGACGACCACAGCCGAGCCCATGGCCGCGCTGATCCAGGAAGCGCTGGGTCATATCGGCATTACGGTCAGGATCGACAAACTTCCGGATGCGCAGTTCAACACTATGCAGGCCCGGCGACAGCTCGATTTCTACACCGACACAGCGGCTGGCTGGATCGAGCATGCCTATTATTTCTTTTACCTGTATTTCACCCGCGACCAGCGCTGGAATTTCTCCAACTGGAACAGCCCGCATATGGTGGAACTTGTGGAAAAGGCCCGCTTTGAGACGGACGAAGCGGCCTATGTGGCCGAATGTCAGGCCATGCTGGACCTGCTCGTCAATCAGGTTCCGCTGATCCTTCTGTGGCAGCCCAACATGGATGCCGTGACCGTCCCTGACCTCACTGGCTTTACATACCAGTATTACCGTCAGGTCGATTTCCGTACCCTGGCCCGGAGCTGACCATGTCCGCGGAAAAACATCTCCTCCCGCCTTTGGTCCGCCGGATCGGACTGCGTCTGGGCGCGGCACTTCCCGCGCTCTTCTGCGTCATTCTCTTTACTTTCATCATGATGCGGGTGCTTCCCGGGGATCCGGCCGTCTATTTTGCTTCCGGCCCCAATGCCGGACAGGCCGAAATCCAGGAACTGCGCCACAAGATGGGGCTGGACGCGCCCATGCCTGTCCAGCTCCTGCACTATCTCGAGAATCTTGCGACGGGTGATCTCGGCCGCTCCCTGACGACTGGCCAGTCCGTGGCACAGGATATGCACGAACGCCTGCCAGCCTCGCTGGAACTGACCCTGACCGCACTGGCTTTCAGTCTGCTGATTTCCCTGCCGCTGGGTCTGACGGCGGCCTGGTGGTCCGGGTCAAAATACGACCAGTTCGTCCGCGCTTTCTGCTCGGCCTGCTTCTGCATTCCGCCGTTCGTCTCGGGTATCCTGCTGGTCTACGTCTTCTATTACTGGCTGGGTGTGGCCCCCGATCCCACAGGCCGGATCAACATCTTTCTTCCCCAGCCTCCACGCCTGACGGGCCTCCTCCTGATCGATAGTGCGTTGGCGGGAGACTGGACAGCATGGCACGAGGCTGCCGGTCAGCTTGTTCTGCCGGCCATGACGATGGCGCTGTTCGTGATCGCGCCTCTGACTCGCATGACACGGGCAGCGGTCATTTCGGTGTTGGGAGCGGATTACATCCGGACGGCACGGGCCATGGGGCTTCCGACCTGGCGTATCATGATCGTCTACACGCTGCGCAATGCGCTGATGCCGGTCCTGACGACGGTGGGGATCGTATTTTCGACCATGATGGGGGCGAATGTGCTGGTTGAGAAGATTTTCTCCTGGCCGGGAGTGGCGTCCTATGCGCTCGATGCGCTCGTTTCATCCGATTATGCGCCGGTGCAGGGATTCATCCTGCTGATGGCGTGCCTGTTCATTCTGGTAAATCTGGTGATTGACCTGCTGCTGGGTGTGCTGGACCCGCGGGTGAGTGTGGAATGACCATGACGAATTTCACAATGCGATCAAAGCGTTTCGGGGTCGGACGTTTTATCCGTCAGCAGCCGGTGACGGCGCTTGCGATCGCTGGCCTTTCGATCATCGTCCTTCTGGCGGCACTTGCTCCGGTAATCTCGCCATATGACCCGCTTGCCTCCGATGTGCCGCATGCACTTGTTGCGCCTGACGGGCAGCACTGGTTCGGGACGGACGAACTGGGGCGTGATGTGTTCAGCCGGATCCTTGCGGCGGCGCGCCTCGACCTGTCGATTGCCGTCTCAGCCGTGACGATCTCGCTTGTGGCGGGTGTGACGGTCGGGTGTTTCTGTGGATATCAGGGCGGCTGGCTGGACCGTGTGACGGGACGTATTGTGGATGTGCTGACGGCGTTTCCACTGTTCGTCATGGCCATGGCGCTTGTGGCGGTTCTGGGGAACTCGATCGCCAATCTGATCTATGCGACGGCCATCATTAATTTCCCGTTCTATATCCGGATCGCCCGAAGTGAGGTTGCGGCGCGGCGCAATCTGGGCTGGGTCGAGGCGGCGCATGTCAGCGGAACGTCGCCCACGCGCATCGTGCTAATGTTCCTGCTGCCCAACATTTTGCCGACCATTGTCGTGCAGGCTTCCCTCAATCTGGGATGGGCTATTCTCAATGCCGCCGGGCTGTCCTTTCTGGGGCTGGGGATCCCGGTACCGACGCCCGAATGGGGGGTGATGGTCGCCAATGGAGCGCATTTCATGTCTTCGGGGCGGTGGTGGCTGGTCGTCTTTCCAGGCGGAATGCTGATGGTGACCATCCTGTGCTTCAACCTGCTGGGTGACGGCCTGCGGGACCTGCTCGATCCGAGGACACGCTCATGACCGAACCGCTTCTGACGATCGACGATCTGCGTGTCAGCTTCACGTCCGACCGGAGCAGAAGGGAAGTCCTGCACGGAATTTCCCTGTCCGTTGAGCGCGGTAAGGTGCTCGCGCTTGTGGGGGAAAGCGGTTCGGGAAAGTCCGTAACGGGGCTGACCGCAATGGGGCTGCTGCCGAAACAGGCAGTTGTTACGGAAGGAACGATCCGGTTCCGGGGACAGGAGATTACGCACCACGTTCCACGCAGTCTGCGCGGGGCGGGCATTGCGATGGTATTCCAGAACCCGCGTGCGGCGCTCAATCCGACGCGGCGGGTGCGGGACCAGCTTGCGGACGTGATCCGGGCTCACCGCAGACTGGACCGTGCGGCACTGCAAAAGCGGCTTGTGGAACTGATGCATCAGGTGAGCATCACGGATGTGACGCGTTGTCTGAATGCGTATCCACATCAGCTTTCAGGTGGTCTGTGTCAGCGCATCGTCATTGCCATGGCAGTGGCGTGTTCGCCGGATCTGATCATTGCGGATGAGCCGACGACGGGTCTGGACGTTCTGACGCAGAAATCGGCGATGGATCTGCTTTTGCGTCTGACGCGCGAGCAGGACATGGGCATGATTCTCGTGACGCATGATCTGGGGATGGCGGCGCAGTACTGCGATGATGTCGCGGTCATGCGGCATGGTGAAATCGTAGAGCGCGGGACGCCCGAAACGCTCTTCCGCAACCCACGCAACGACTATACGCGCCGGCTGGTTGCGGCATGTCCCAATGCAACATCTCTTCTGGAAGTACCGACGGATGCGGCTGCCCGGCAGGACAGTGCTCCTGCGCTATTGCTTGAAGTGCGAAATCTGGTGAAGGAATACCAGAACGGGTTCCGGGCCGTGGATGATGTGTCCTTTTCCATCCGTCAGGGAGAATGTCTTGGACTGATTGGAGAGTCCGGTTCGGGAAAGAGCACGATTTCCCGTCTTGTCAGTCGTCTGGTGGATGCGGACGGAGGTGAAATCCTGTTCAATGGAACGCCCATCAGTACGGTTCCGGCGGAGGACTTCTATCGGGCGCCACAGCGTCGGCAGATCCAGTTCGTTTTTCAGGATGCGGCAGGCAGCCTCAATCCGCGTTACACGGCATTCCGGTCCATTGTTGATCCACTGCTGCGGATGGGGCCGGTTCCTGAAGGGGATGCGCTTGCAGAGCTCGTCGTGCAGACTGCGCGATCTGTCGGGCTGTCAGAAGACATGCTGGAGCGTTACCCGCACCAGATGTCGGGTGGTCAGTGCGCGCGTGTGGGGATTGCCCGGGCGATCATCGTTTCGCCGGACCTGCTGATACTTGATGAACCCACGGCTGCACTGGATGTTCTGGTGCAGGCCGAAGTTCTGGCGCTTCTGGAACGGCTGCGTCGCGAACGTGGCATGTCCTACCTGTTCGTCAGTCATGATCTGCATGTCGTGCGCATGTTGTGCGACCACGCGATCATTCTGCGCAAAGGGCAGATTGTGGAGGCTGGACGATGTGAGGATATCTTCCGTGCGCCCCAAAGTGACTACACGGCACAGCTTCTGGAGGCCATTCCACATTTTCATCCAGAGGGTTCCGTATAAGCAATTCAAATAGAGGCCACCCAATTATTATAGGCCTTTAATTGATTCGATTACGGAATTTCCATAACGTCGAGACAGGTAAAAAATAGACACAGTACCTATTTCCTCCAATACAGCTTCGAGAACACAATGAGCCGCATTATCAGAATTGCTGCAGCCCAGATGGGGCCCACCCAGCGTACGGACTCACGGGCTGATACACTCGCCCGGCTCATAACGCTTCTGGAACAGTCCGCTGAGCAGGGCGCAGAGCTGGTGGTTTTTCCGGAACTGGCGCTGACGACATTTTTTCCGCGCTGGCTTCTGGAAGGACAGGAACTGGAAGATTATTTCGAAAAGTCGATGCCGAACCCCAATGTTCAGCCGCTTTTCGACCGGGCACGTGAACTCGGAGTTTCGTTCTATCTTGGATACGCTGAACTGACTCCGGAAGGGCAGCGCTTCAACACGTCTGTTCTGGTCGGCCCGGAAGGGCAGATCATGGGAAAATATCGCAAGATCCATCTCCCTGGTTCGGTCGAGCCGCGTCCCGGTGCGCTCTATCAGCAGCTTGAGAAGCGCTATTTCGAATATGGGGATATGGGCTTCCCGGTCGTGCATTCCGGTCCGGAGCTTAAGAATGCCATTGTCGGCATGCTGATCTGCAATGACCGCCGCTGGCCGGAAGCCTGGCGATGTCTGGCGTTGCAGGGTATGGAACTGCTCTGTGTCGGCTACAACTCGGCAGCTTACGATCCCAATGGCGGCGACACCGAAAGTGCAGCACTGCGGACGTTCCATGCCCAACTCGTCGCGCAGTCCAATTCCTACATGAATGCGTGCTGGAGTGTGGCGGTTGCCAAGGCCGGTAACGAGGACGGGTCTGGACTGATCGGCGGGTCATGTATCGTTGATCCGGACGGACAGATTGTTGCGGAAACGAAAACCCTCGCAGATGAAATCGTCGTTGCAGACTGCGACATGGATCAGTGCCTGCAGGGTAAGTCCAAGATGTTCAACTTCGAAGCGCATCGCCGTCCGCAATGGTATGCCCCCATTACCGAGCAGGTTGGTGCCATCATCCGCAAATAAGGCGCGATTGTCCTAACCTGTCAGCGGGGATCTTTCATGATGAACACAACGAGAATACTGGTCATCAATCCGAATTCCTCGGAGTTGGTCACAGCTGCGATCGACCGGGAACTTGCTCATTTCCGTGCTCTGTCTCCGGTCGCAATCGATGTCTGCGGTACACCCGGAGCTCCTGCTGGAGTGTCGTATCAGCGGGATGCCGATGATATTGCACCCATGGTCCGCAGGATTATCGCAGAGAATGACGCGGATGCTTATGTCATCGCCTGTTTCAGTGATCCTGGACTTGATGGAGTTCGTGAGACATTTCCCGGGAAAATTATTCTCGGATGTGGCGAAAACGCGATCCTTCAGGCTCTGACAGAGGCAGATCAGTTCGGTATCATTTCTTTATCGATCCTTTCCACGTACCGCCAGCGCCGCAAGATCCGTATGATGGGTGTGGCCGGGCGGTATGTAGGAAGTCAGGGAATCTCGTCGAACGCAGTCGAGGCGACTTCGCCTGAACTTCTGAACCGTATGGTAGAAGCGGGGCAGGAGCTCGTGGCGCGAGGAGCCGATATTGTCGTGACGGGATGTGCCAGCATGTCCCATTTCCGGCAGCCTCTGGAAGAGCGTCTGGGCGTACGCGTCATTGATCCGGTGGGGTCCGCCGTATGTGCAGCCATCGGTCGGATCATTCTCAGGCAGGGGCAGCGTCGTGAGCCAGCCTGTTAAGCTGATTGGCGTTCTGGGAGGTATGGGGCCGGCAGCAACGGCGGATTTCATGGGGCAGGTTATCGCCAATACGTCTGCCAGAGTGGACCAGGACCATATTCCGCTTCTGATCTTCTCCGACCCCGTCATACCGGATCGCAGCACGTCCATTCTGGATGCTACGGCGCCCTCTCCGTTACCGATGTTGCAGGATCATGCCCTGCGGCTTCAGAAAGCGGGGGCTACGGCACTCGTCATTCCCTGTAACACGGCGCATCATTTCCATCCCGATATCGCTGCCGCACTGAATATCCCGGTTCTTCACATTGCGGATGCTGTTTGTGAGGATCTCTGTCAGCTGCAACATGCCGGAAGCAGTGTGCGGAATGTTGCTCTTATGGCGACCGCCGGGACCATCATGTCAGGTTTTTACCGCCAGCGCCTTGAAAAGGCAGGTTTTGCATGCCTGATTCCTGAGCCGGAAGAGCAGGCTCTCATCAACGAGGTGATCCGTCTTGTAAAAGGTGGAAACACGCCTGCAGCGATTGCACCGGTCCGGGAAGTAAGCCGACGGCTGAAGGCAGGCGGGGCAGATGCGGTTATTCTGGGTTGCACAGAACTGCCCCTGCTGCGCGATGCGATCAGCGATATCCTACCGTATGTTGATTCAACACGCGCGCTGGCACAGGCCTGTATTCGATACGCCAGACAAGACTGATTTTTTTTGTTGTAGAATAAGCCTGCAAAAGGGAGGGAGCTTCGCACCCTCCCTTTATGCGTTTAACCTTCGGCAGGCATGACGAAAGACGCCAGCGCGTCCAGATCCGGACGGATGCCCCAGCCCGGGGACTGTGGAAGAACAACCTCGCCGTTTGCGGGAGCGAGGTTCCCCTGGAAGTAGGGAGCCCAGAGCGC
This sequence comes from Gluconobacter sp. Dm-62, assembly GCF_018256155.1. GTDB lineage: Bacteria > Pseudomonadota > Alphaproteobacteria > Acetobacterales > Acetobacteraceae > Gluconobacter. The sequence continues at coordinate 264,187 of NZ_JAERLY010000001.1, read as the reverse complement.
CGCCTTGGACATGGGCCATTCCAGAAACAGCGCATTGGGCATCGCTGCCAGCCAGTGGGCATGCATGGCGATGTTCAGCGGTGTCGTGAAGGAATGGCTGCAGACCTGCGGGACCTGTGGGGCAATTTCGCAGGCTGCGAGCAGGCCACAGCGTGTGATATCCGGCTGCAGGATGTCCACCAGAGGTGCAATCCGTCTCAGGCCGATGATACCGCACTCGCCTTCCCCAGATGCGATCGGGACGACGCTTTGTTCGTGCAGGGCCTTCTGACCGTCCAGATCGTCGCGGTTGAGGGGTTCCTCGATCCAGGCAAGACTGAAAGGCTCGAAGGCCCGGGCGCGGGAAAGGGCTTCGTCCAGCGTGAAAGCCTGTGCGGCATCCACCATCAATGTTGCGTCCGGGGCGATATACCGTGCGGCCTGAAGGAAGGCGACGTCGCTTTCCTCGCTGGCGCCGAAAGGCGGCCAGCCCAGTTTGTGGGCGCGGAAGCCGGCCTCACGTTCGGCACGGATGCGCAGTGCCGTGCCTTCTGGCGTGGCGGCAACCTTGTCGCTCGCGTAGCAGGGAATGGATGTCCGGGCTTCGGGAGAAAGCAGCCGGCTGACGGGGAGGCCCGCGCGTTGCCCGGCCAGATCCCACAGTGCCAGTTCGGCCGCGGCGATCGCCTGCATGACCACACCGTCACGACCGATCCACTGGGTGTCCTTTTCCATCTGGCGGCGCAGGGCCGGAATATCGGATGCATCGGCACCGAGCAGGATGCAGCGCAGCCCCTGCGCGGTGACGTGGGTTTTGGGTGCGTTTACCACGGCACGGGACAGGAAGGGACTGCCATGGGCTTCACCCCATCCCGTCAGACCGTCTTCGGTGACGATGCGCAGAAGGAAGCATTCCTCGTCCCGTGGCTGGCCGGTCAGGGTTGAAGGAAGGCGGAAGGCCAGTCCGTCTACGGCTTCGATGCGGCTCATGCTGGCAGGGCCCTTGAAAGAAAGGTGCGTCCACGTTCGGTGGCAGGTGCGGTGAAGAAGGCCTCTGGCTTTTCGTCTTCCACGATCTGCCCATCCACCATGAAAAGGACGCGATGGCCGATACGGCGTGCGAAGGCCATTTCATGTGTGACGACCAGCATGGTCATGCCGCTCTCGGCCAGTTTTTCCATGACGCCGAGCACTTCCTGCACCATTTCGGGATCAAGCGCGCTTGTGGCTTCGTCGAACAGCATGACCTTGGGCTGCATGGCGAGGGCGCGGGCGATGGCCACGCGCTGCTGCTGTCCGCCAGAAAGCTGGCCCGGATATTTGTCGGCATGGGCGGAAAGACCGACCTGCTCCAGCAGTGCCGCAGCCTGCTCACGTGCCTGTGCGCGTGGCTTGCCGAGGACAGTCACTGGGCCTTCCATCACATTGCCAATTGCGGAGAGGTGAGGCCACAGATTGAAGGATTGGAAGACCATTCCGACATGCCGGCGCAGTTGGATGAGATCGCGCTGGCGACAGGAAGGCGAGATCTGCTGACCGGCAACGGAAATGCTGCCTGAGGTATGGCGATCCAGCTGGTTGACGCAGCGGAGCAGGGTGGATTTCCCGGCACCGGACGGCCCGATCAGGGAGACAACCTGCCCCTGCGGGACATCAAAGGTGATGTCCGTAAGGACCTGGCGGTCTCCAAAGGATTTGGAGACGTTCTGAAAGGAAACGACGGTCATATCAGCGCACCGTGTAATAGCTGAGGCGGCGTTCGATCCACGCCTGTGCGATCTGGAGAACCGTGGTGATCGCCAGATAGAGAATGCCGGTTGCAACCATTACTTCCGTCACCTTGAACGTTACGGAATAGATGCTCTGGGCGGTCAGCATCAGATCCGGCACGGCAATGACGGACACAAGCGACGAATTCTTGATGAGTGTGATGGCCTGTCCCACATAGGGGGGCAATGCAGGTTTGAGCGCCTGTGGCAGAACGATGCGGCGCATGATCTGGAAAGGCGCGAGGCCAACCGCGGCCGCCGCTTCGGCCTGTCCTGACGGAACGGACTGGATGGCGGCGCGGAAAATTTCGGAGAAATAGGCTGCGGAATTGAGGCCGAGCGTCAGAATGCCTGCGCTCCATGGATCAAGCCGAAAGCCGCTCTGGGGGACCGCGTAATAGGCCGCGAAGAGCTGAAGCAGCAGAGGTGTGCCCCGCAGAATCCACACATATCCCCAGGCCAGAAGCGAGACGGCGCGCACCGAAGACAGGCGCGCGAGCGCAATACACAGCCCGAGACAGGTGGCCATGACCAGAGCGGCAACGCTGATTTCGAGCGTGACGCCGCAGGCCCGGAGAAGGCGCGGCATGATATGAGCGACGAAATGCCAGTTCACCACGGATTTCAGGCTCCAAACCAGTGATCGGACAGGGATTTGGCCTGCCCGTCTGCCTGTCTCGCACGGATCTGTTCCGAGACTGCCGCAGCAAGTGTTTCCGAGCCGGATGGCAGGATCATCGCCAGAGGATGGGGATCAATTTCACGTCCGACGAGCTTGAGGGGCACCTGCTGCTGTTTGATGGCATATTGCGCGCCGCCACGTCCGACGATCCCGGCGTCCAGACGACCGGACATGACATCCATGATGATGTCGGGCAGGCCCGGATAGGACCGTAACGTGCCGGGCTTGGCCTGATCATGGGCCACGTCTTCAAGGATGCTGCCGGATGCGACGCCAATGGTCAGTCCGTGCAGATCTTCGACTTCGTGAATGGTGGTGTTGTCAGCCCGTACGATCACCGCAGCGGAATCGGTGCAGTAAGGTTCTGAAAAAACGAAGCTGGCCTTGCGCTCGGGAGTGACGCGCACGGCGCTCATGGCGGCGTCATACTGGCCAGCCATCAGGCCGGGGAGGATCCCGCTCCAAGACAGGTAAGAAAACCGAGGTTCGATCCCCAGGCCTTTGCAGATCAGCCGTGACCACTCGATATCGAAGCCTGTCAGGGTCCCATCGGCGTCCAGAAAACTGTAGGGCGCATTGGCGCCTGTTGTCGCAATGCGCATGAAGCCCTGCTGGCGCACACTGTCCAGAGTTGATGCGTGGGCTCTCCCGATCAGGGATGTTCCGGCAAGGGTGAGCATTCCGGTCAGCAGGGAGCGACGATGCATCATGATTTTCCTCAGCGATGATAAGGACTGGGGAGCACTGCGGGCAGTGCCCCCTTGAACCGGGCGTATCGTGGTTCAGCGGCGCCCGTTGACGAGATAGAACGGTTCCGAAATATCGAGGTGATCCAGCATTTTGCGGTGCCAGTCATGGAAGTAGGGACGCAGCTTGGCGAGGGCAGAGACACGCTCGGGCGTTGCGGCCTTTGTTTCGTGATGCTTCACGTAGCTGCGGATCTCGCTGTACAGCCCCTCGACATCGATGGTCTGGAACTTGCGGTCACGGATCACAATGCGGCCGTTGACAACGACATCGCGGACATCCTGTCCCTTTCCGCGCCACAGCAGCAGATCGGGGATGGAGAGATTTTCCGAAGTCCAGGGATCGTGAAGCATGGAACCCGTCTCCATGACGGCGAGGTCAGCGGTTGCGCCGACCTGAAGGGTCCCGTGGCTCTGCTCGAAACCCAGTGTCCGTGCGGCGTTTGTCGTTCCCATGGACAGGATCTGGCCTGATGTCAGGGGAGGCATCTCCGCCAGATCGAAGCCGGGAACACGCGAAAGCATGGCCGACATCCGCAGTTCCATCAGCACGTCATCATCATCGTTCAAGGACTTGTCGTCGATGCCGAGAGCGACGTTGATGCCCTTGCGCATCATGTACCAGACCGGGGAAATGCCGTTGCGGACATGCAGGTTGCAGGAACCATGATGCGTCGTGCTGGCACCGCGCTCTGCGATGAGGTCGATGTCTTTCTCCGACAGCCAGACGGCATGGCCGAGCGTGGTGTTGGGTCCCAGCAGGCCGATGCGGTCCAGATGTTCCACGAGGGAGCATCCGAAGGTCTTGATGCTCCAGGCGCGCTGATGGGGCGTCTGGAGTGTATGGATATGGATCGGAGTGCCGCCGTGGGAATTGGCGCTGTCGCGGATGCGGGTGAAGAACTCGTCCGTGGAGCCATGCGCCCATGAAGGTCCGTGGAGAACCCGGCTCATGGGGGTGTCTTCCTCGCGGTGCAGGGTCTCGAACAGATCGAGATAGCCGTCTGCAATTGCGCGGGCATCATAGCGCGTCATAGGCAGAACGAAATCATGCAGTTCCGCCGGCAGGGTCTTCAGGAAGTCCCCTTCATCAATGCAGAAGCGGTTGCGGTCACGAACTGCTGGCGAATAGGCCAGACGGATACCGGTTTCGCGATAGCTGTTGATGGCCTGACGGGCCTGTTCGAGCGCCTTGGGGCCTTCGTCGTTCCATCCCGTGTGATGGATCGTCGTGCAGCCGCCACGCAGGTGACGCACCGCTGAAAGGGCGGAACACAGGTCGTTCGGCAGATAGACCATGGCCGACCAGTCGAGAAAAGCATTCTCGAGGTAGTCGTAGAGTACGCCTTTCTGGATGGGTGACAGGCCACGACCATGTGAATGGGCGTCGATCAGGCCCGGCATGACAAGCGACGTTCCATCACCGATGACATCAGCAGCAGGATATTTCGCCTGCATCTCGGACCATGAACCGAATTCCTTGACCGTCTCGCCTTCGATACAGACCGCCGCATCCTTCAGGATCGTTCCGGTATCGATGATGACGTGGCCACCCCTCACAAGCAACATGTCGCGCTCCATATCAATCTGTGTTCCGCAAAGCCGGTGCCCGGGTGGGCAGGATACCTCAGCAGCCATGTCTGTCATGCCAGCACATGTTTGTAACGAAAGAACGAATACCATTCACTGATATGGATTCGAATCCGAACCGATTACAGAGAATCCCTCTCCCGCTTGCCAAAAATTACCCTAATGAAAGCTGAATCCGACTAAAACCTCTAGGGTTCAAAAGAGGGAATGTCAGTACGAATAATCCTAAATAGCTGAAACCAATTCCTTTTTCATCATATTTTCATCCCGTTTGCGAGCTATCTATCACGAGACGATATAGCCCCGCTAATCTCCTAATAACCAATTTGTTGCCGCCCCAAATATTCGGATGCTTATATCATCACGAAACGGAAACATTTTCGCGTTGCTTAATATTGCTGCAGGGCATCTGCTCCCGGGAGAGAGACAGCCACAGTAAAAGACGCGATCATCATGGTAAAGGGAGCAGAGCGATGGGACACTGGTCAGCTGCACGAATACTGCTTCTGTCTACGACGGGCCTGATTTACGGGGCTGGCGCCGTGGCGTATGGAGCGGACACCAAAAGCAGGCATGCTGCTTCGGCTTCGGCTTCGGCTTCGGCTTCGGCTTCGGCTTCGGCTTCGGCTTCCAGCCTTCAGCCTCAGGCGAAAGCGGGAAAGCCGGGTCAGTCCAAGGGCGTGCATAAGGCTCCGAAAAGCGTGGACGCCAAGGGAGATATCGAAGCGATTGCCGTGCACACCCGCCGCCAGAGCGGCGGGGGCCTGTTGTCCATGACCAAGGATATCCGCTCTTCCGTAGCAACGACCCGCGCTTTCATTGAGACGCAGCCGGCTACAGCCAACCCTGAGCAGCTTATGGCGATGCAGCCGGGAGCGGTTGTGGCGACGCAGGATCCTTATGGGATCGAGCCGGGAAACATCACGGTCCGCGGTCTGAACAACAATGAGATCATCTGGCTGTACGAGAATTCTCCGATCACCAATGACGGCACGTTCTATCCGCAGGAAGCGGTGGATGCGTTGAACCTCGAGGAAGTCCGCCTCAGCCCCGGATCAACCAGCTTCGATCTGCCGGGTTCCAATGGTGCAGCGGGTACCATTCGCATGGCTCTGCACAACCCGGACCACAAGTTGGGTGCATCGACCAATGTGACCTACGGTGCCCATAATACCCGGCAGGTCTATGGTCGTATCGATACAGGCGATATTGGAAATACAGGGGTACGCGGTTTTGTATCCTACTCCAATTTTGTTGGTGATGACTGGCGCGGTCCGGGTCATAACTGGCGTGAGCATGTGGATGCCAAGTTCATCAAAGACTGGCAGGGCGGTCATCAGACCACTCTTGCAGTGGAATGGACCAAGCTCAACTTCCAGCTCGAGCGTCCGCCAAGCATGTCTGCGTGGAATACCTACGGCAAGAACTACAACTATACGAGCTCGTTCACGCCTGGTGACACCAACTATTACAAGCTGCACCAGAATGTCTATCAGGGCATGTTCGCGACGCTCAATCAGCACCTGGTGCTGACGCATAACCTTGCGCTGGATGTTGATCCATATCTCTACTGGGCAGAGGCTGCCATTCCGGGTGCGATGAACCTGTCTGCCTCTTCGGCCTATCAGGGGACGCAGAAGATCTCGGGGCTTCAGCTTGAGACAGGAAACGGCTCTACGGCCAACTCGGCACTGCTGTATTCCAATTCCCCAGCACTGTTCATGCGCTCGGGCATCAATGCCAAGCTGGAGTGGAAGATCGGTGACCATCACCGTCTGGTCTTCGGAGACTGGTATGGCTTCACTGAGCAGTCGCAGGCTGGCCAGTTCAACTATCTGGATAGTTCGGGAAGCCCCAAAAGCCTTTGGGGAAGCAAGGCCTCGGCTGTCTATCTGCCCAATGGAAAGCTCTATAATTTCTCGGATGTGCTGAACCGTATTCAAACGAACCAGATCTTTCTTGGAGATCGCGCGTCCTATCTGAACCATCGTCTTTCGATCGAAGCCGGCTTCAAGTACCTGTTCTATCGGGCGCAGAATTTCAACCGTATTCCGGGTGTGAGCTATAACATCAACAACAATCAGACGGCGCCGATGCCGAGCCTTGGCGCACGTTATGATTTCAACGACGAGCATGAAATCTTCATGGATGCGGGCGTAAACTCCCGCGTTCCGGACCCGAGCCAGATCGCGGATTCCGTAAGCGCCAGCACGGGTAAGATTACCGGCCGTGCGTCCCGCGATCAGAAGATCGAGACCTCGATCATCGAAGAGCTTGGCTATCGCTATAATGGCAAGCTGATCAACGCCCAGCTGACGCTTTTCAACTACAATTTCACGAACCGTCAGGTTCAGACCGTTGTTGTTCAGAATGCAGGGCTGGTCACGCAATATGTGAACGCTGGCGGCCAGACAAGCCGGGGCGCGGATGTCTCGGTAGGAACCACGCCATTTCACCATTTCTCCATCTTCGCATCAGGTGAATACCTACATGCGACAATTGACAACAATATTCCGACCCAGGGGACCTACCTCCGGACGGCCGGTAATACAGCCACAGGTTCGCCGACATGGACTGCCAATCTTGGCGTAAACTATAACGACAGTCGGATTTTTGGTAATATCCAGATGCACTATGCGTCGAGCCAGTATTCAACGTTCATGAACGACGAGAAGCTTCCTGGCTTCAAGACTGTTGACATGACGCTGGGCTATCGTCTGCCGAAGATCGGTCCGGTCAAGGCACCCAAGATCCAGCTCAATCTCGTTAACCTGACGAACAACCATTACCTTGCCGGTATCTACAGCACGCAGTTCAATGCCAAATCTGCCCGCGCAATGAATGGATCGACAATCGCTGGCTCTGCCCCGCTTTATATCATCGGGGCTGGTTTCACGGCGATGTTCTCTTTCTCTGCTGCGCTTTAAGCAGGGGAGAAACTCTTTTCCTCATAACACGCAGGATATCGATTTCATTCTGAAGCGAGACCGATATCCTGTCGTTACAGACAACAGGAACATGACCATGACACAGAACGCCGCGCCCTCTACGTCCACAGGCCTTTCCGTACGGCAGGAACTGGCAGCGATCTTCCGTATTCTTGCCCATTTCCGGATGACGGACCTGATCCACACCCATGCCTCCGCCCGGATCAAGGATCGCGACGGCGCTCTGCTGATCAACCGGTATAACCTGCTGTTCGATGAAGTCACGGCGTCCAACCTGATCGAAATTGATGAAGCCGGCGTGCCGTTTCCTGATTATCAGGATGCGGACATCAATGATGCAGGCTGCAATATTCACAGCGCAATTCACGAAGCGATGCCTGACATCGGCTTTGTGATCCATACGCATACGCGCGCTGGTGCTGCGGTCTCTGCCCAGAAGCATGGCCTGCTACCCATCAGCCAGCAGGCCATGATGTTCGATGGGGCTGTCGGGTATCATGAATTCGAGGGTTTCGTGCTGTCGCATGAAGAGCGGGGCCGTCTTGTGGCCGATCTGGCCGATAACAAGGTTCTGATCCTGCGCAATCACGGACTGATCGCCGTTGGAGAGAATGCGGCTGAGGCTCTGAACCGGATCTACAACCTGGAAAGGGCCTGCGAAATCCAGGTCGCGGCACTTGCGGGCAACCCGAAGCTGGTGACGCCGCCGCTGGACATCCAGAACCGGATGGGCCGACAGGCTGTAACGCCCAAACAGCTCCATATTGAAAAGATGGGCTGGGATGCATGTCTGCGTATGATCGACAGGCAGGATACCAGCTACCTGCTTTGAAGGGTCAGAAGATGCATTACGATCTGGTGTTGCGGGGCGGGACAGTCGTCACGCCTCAAGGCCGTTATGTCGCGGATATCGGGTGTAGAGATGGCCGGATCAGTACGATAGGCGATTTGCGGACGGCCACGGCAGACCAGGAGGTGGACTGCCGGAATCTCATGGTTCTTCCAGGACTGATCGATCCTCATGTTCATCTGAGGGACCCAGGAAACCCTGCGGTCGAGAATTTCAGTGATGGAACACGGGGAGCGGTTTTGGGAGGAATCACTACCCTGTTCGACATGCCCAATACAGCGGAACCAGTAACGGACCTTCCGACACTCACGAAGAAAATCGCGTCCATGGACGGGCAGATCTGGTGCGATGTCGGACTGTATATCGGTGCCACCAAACGCAATGCGCTTGAGCTTGAAACACTTGAGACGCATGATGCGGTCTGTGCCATCAAGCTGTTTCTGGGCTCATCCAAGGGCGACATGCTTGTGGACGACGACGAGAGCGTGGAGCGCATCATGCGTCATGGTCGTCGGCGCATCTGCTTTCATTCTGAAGATCACGACCGGCTTCAGAAACGCCGCGCGATGTATGAAGAAGGCGAACCGCATCGGCTTCATGCAGAATGGCATGATGTGGAGTGTGCGTTTTTAGGGACCCGGCGCCTGACTGCGCTTGCCGTCAAAACAGAGCGTCCAATTCACATCCTGCATGTTTCGACAGCGGAGGAACTGGAATATCTCAAGGCTTACCGTCATCTCGTGACGACCGAAATCCTGGTCAATCATCTGACGCATGTCGGACCGGAAATCTATGATCGGCTGGGTGGTCTTGCTGTCATGAATCCGCCGATCCGTGACCAGTTTCATCATGACGCCATCTGGAAAGCCGTTCGGGAAGGGCGGGTGGACTGCATTGGTTCGGATCATGCTCCCCATCCGCTTGAAGCGAAGATGCAGCCCTGGCCATTGACTGCTGCGGGACTGACGGGTGTGCAGACGCTGGTTCCGGTTATGCTGGATCATGTTTCAGCTGGCCGTTTGCCGCTGGAGCAGATGGTTCAGCTTATGTCGGCCGGGCCGGCGCGTGTCTACGGATTGCGCAATAAAGGCCACATCATGCCCGGGTATGATGCCGACTTCACGATTGTGGATATGGCAGCGCAGCGGACGATCACAACGGGCTGGATCGTCTCTCCCTGCGGTTGGACACCGTTTGACGGGCATGAATGCACCGGATGGCCGGTCATGACTGTTGTGCGCGGGAATATTGTCATGCGCGATGATGAGGTTCTTGGGGCTGCAACAGGACAGTGTGCGTCCTTTTCCGAAGCCTGAATAACGCTTCGTTCAGCGGTTCTTCTCGGCCTGAGGGTCGAGGAGGCGCCGCATCTCGCCAAGGAATGTCTTGGCCAGGCGCGTAAGGGAGCGGTTTTCCGCCCAGACAGCCGAGGCTGCCACCGGAATGGATGGCCGGAAAGGACGCTGGATAAGCCGGAAACGTCCTATAGAGCTTGCGGTAAGCGGATCGACCACGGCCACCCCGACCCCCTGATCAGCAAGCACACAGGCGGTCAGGCCATACCGGACTTCCACAGCGAAATTCAGCTCTACGCCCATTTCAGCATAGGCCCGGTGTAGTGCAGCGCCGAGTTTGGTTTCCTGTTCCAGGGCGATCAACCGGTGCTGGTGCAGATCTTCCGGCGAAACGGTTTCGCAGGCGGCGAGGGGATGCTCAGGAAGCATCACACAGACCATCTCTCCTTCATACAGAACCTCGGACGAGATGCCGGGACGCTCCGCAAAACCAAGGATGAAGCCGAGTTCAGCCTGATGGGTCTCGATACTTTCCAGAACCTCTTCATACCGACGGGTATCAAAGAATGTTCGAACACGCGGGCGACGGATCTGCATTTCGCGGATGGCACGTGCCAGAACACCATAACCAACAGGAGGCGTGGCAATAAGGCGGAGCTGTCCGGCCTTGTTATCGCGCATGTCCTTGATGCGGCTTTCCAGCCTTTTGTGGGTATCGAAGATGGATTCTGCTTCTGACAGAAGGATCTTCGTCTCGGGGGTCGGAAAGATACGGTTATTAACACGCTGAAAAAGCGCAAAACCGACCTGCTCCTCCATCACCTTGAGGGCATTACTGACAGCAGGCTGGGACAGACCGAGAGCATGGCCGGCAGCGACCGTGGTGTTGTAGCGTACGATGGCGCGAAGAATTTCAAGCTGCCGCAGGTTCACTGAATAATCACCATGAATAGTCTCTGTCTGAATCATCATATCGATTTCAGAAATAAGGCGCTAGCGGAACATTCAGGAGGTTTATATCATGATGTATCCAGCTTCGATCACTGGAGATTACAGCCTGACAGGATGCCCTGATGCTCTGGATCAAAGACCGACCCGCCCTCGTTTCGGCCCATCCGATTTACGACATTACCGGAGCGCTGCCCCCTGATGCGTCGGTCATGACGTCACCACATGCTTTTACGGAAGAGATGTTGCGGCCTCTGCTGGCGAAGACGGAAGTCCTCTGCATTTCCATGATGTGGCGTGATGAATTTCTGGACATGGCGCCAAATCTGAAGATGATCCAGTCCATCAGTGCGGGTGTGGATCACTTTCCTATGGCACGCCTGAAGGAACGGAAAATTCCGCTCTGCACGGCGGGAGGGACCAATTCCCGCACGGTCGCAGAGCATACGCTGGCTTTTCTGCTGAACATCTCCCGGCGGTTATATTTGGCTCGCGACGATCAGAAAAACCATCACTGGAATCCCCCCCGGCATGGCTCTCCAAACCGGCAACAGGAGCTCAAAGGAAAGCACGTCGGTATTATTGGCTATGGGAAAATCGGAAGCACGATCGGTGAGCTGTGCCGCCTGCTCGGGATGAAAGTGACGGCTGTCCGCCGTAGCCTGCCTGAGAAAGGCGATGGACAGGACGGTGTTGAAACCGCGCTTTACAGTGATCTCGATACACTGGTTCCGGAGCTTGATTTTGTTGTTCTGAGCTGCCCGCTGACGCCACAGACCGAAGGGCTGGTGGATATGGCATTTCTTGAGCGCATGAAGCCCTCTGCCTGGCTTGTGAACGTGGCACGGGGGCGCGTAGTTCGCGAAAAGGATCTGATTTCGGCTCTGGATCAGGGGCTGATCGGAGGGGCGGCGCTTGATACGTTCGAGACTGAGCCCCTGCCGAAGGAGAGCCCCCTGTGGGATATGTCCAACGTTGTTGTAACACCACATAATGCCGGCGACAGTGAGAAATATGCTCCCAATGTTGCCGGGCTTCTGCTGGAAAATATTCGCAGATTTGAGGCGGATGAACCCCTGATCAACAGGGTCGTCTGAGCATCAAAGCTGGCTGAGAGAGGACCGGGCTCAGGCCCGATCCTCTCTCACCGACTGCCGGTAAGCCGACGCGATCTGTCCGCGGGTGGAAACCCATACTTTTTCTTTCGTGCGGATGTAGTCGACAAACTTTTCCAGAGCGGCAAAGCGCCCCGGACGGCCGATAATCCGGGTGTGCAGGCTGATCGTCATCATTTTTGGATGTGTTTCGCCCTCCCTGTAGAGCACGTCGAAAGAATCTTTCAGATACTCGAAAAAATCATTGCTTGTGGAGAGGCCGCCCCGCCAGAACTTGATGTCGTTCGTATCGAAGGCATGTGGGACGACGCACCACTCCCGCCCATCGACATTGACTGTAAATGGCAGGTCGTCAGCGTAGGAATCACAATCATATTCGAAGCCGCCATGCTCGATCAGCAGGCGGCGCGTGTGGATGCTGGGCGCATATCGGCAGTACCAGCCAGCAGGCGTTTTCCCAGTGGTTTTCTGCAGGGATTCGATGGCAAGCCGGATATGCTCCCGTTCCTGCTCGGCTCCGAGCCGGGTTACGTCCTCCCAACGGTATCCGTGACAGACGATTTCATGAGAGATCGGCCCCGAAAGATAGTCCGCAAGGTCCGGATTGCGCTCGACAGCGACTGAGCAGGCGTAGAGAGAGACCGGCATATCGTGGCGGTCAAAGAGGTTCAGAACACGCCACAGGCCAGCGCGGCCCCCATATTCATAAGTCGCTTCCATAGCCAGGTCCCGCTCTCCTGGCGCAGGAGAGCGGGCGACCTCGCCAAGGGATTCACCTGCTGGATCGCCATCGGTGACAGACTGCTCAGAGCCTTCCTCGATATTGATGACGAAGGAAACGGCGATCCGGCTGCCGTCCGGCCACTGCATCACGGGCACATTGCGGGCATAGCCAACGAAATCGCGGTCAGACGGGCCAAACATGAGATGTTCTTTCATGAAAATCGATCAGAGTGAGAGAGATGTTTCCTGCTTCAGGACAACGTCAAAGACATCAATCGCCTTGCGCAGGTCGGCCATATCCAGAAACTCTTCGGGACAGTGACTTCCATTCTGATTGCGCACGAACAGCATGCCACAACGGATTCCCTGATTGGCAAAAATTGCGGTGTCATGACCGGCCCCGCTGGGCATCGCCTGTGCGCCCACGCTAAGACCCGCCGCGGCCTCAAGCATTTCGTTCTGAATCGTTTTATCCATGATCGCGGGCTTGGAGCCTGAATGCGGACCGAATTCGAAACTCACGCCATACTGTCTTTCCACGTCGAGACACAGCTCTTTCAGCTTCGTCTCGATGACCTGAAGGGTGTCGGAAGACGTGGAACGGATGTCGATGGAGAAAGCAACATCGCCGGAAATCTTGCAAAAACTTGCCAGATCAGCGTCGGTAGAGAAGATCCCGAAAGTCAGGGTGAAAAGATGTCCCTCTGCCTCCTGCTCGGCCCACATGGCCTGTGCCCGGGTCACGAGATCGGACAGGGCAACTACGGCATCCTGACGGAACAGCCGGGGAGTGGCGCCTGAATGTGCATAGGTGCCGTGAAGTCTGGCATAGCGGTAGCGTGTGCTGCCACAGATACCTGTCACAACACCGATGACGGTATCGCTTTGCTCAAGGAGGCAGGGGCCCTGCTCGATATGGAGTTCCAGAAAAGCGTGGATATCCGCCGCTTTCAGGAATGGCTGACCGTGCAGAAGGGCTTGCGGGTCACCGCCCGAACTTCTGATGCCGTCTTTGAGAAGGCTGCCATTATCGTGGCGTTTTGCTTCCAGATCGCTGGCACTGAGAAGGTTGAAAGCGGCTTTGCTCCCGATGTAGGAAACCGGAAACCAGGCGCTTTCTTCCGCCCGGATTGCCATGATGACCAGAGATCGATCAGGGACATAGCCGTCCTGACGCCACCGCCGCGCGATTTCCAAGGCTGCAATGACACCTGTCGCCCCATCGAAATTGCCGCCAGCAGGCACGGAATCCATGTGTGAGCCGGTCATGACGACGGGCAGGCCGGGTTCCCTGCCGGGTAGCGTCATATAAAGATTGGCACCGGCGTCCGTGGCGATGTCCAGGGACAGCTCTTTCGCGACTGACTTCAGCAGATCATGGGCGGCCTGCTCGCCTTTGCCATAGGTATCCCGGCAAACGCCTCGCACATCTGGCGCGACGGAAGCGAGTTTGTCGAAAATATCTTCAAGGAATGTATGTGCAGGCTTCATGGGGACCGGCGGCCTTCCTGGATTTCGTAATGGTCCTACAATGTTCTATAGCGGTGAATCTCTCCCGAAAAGATAGATAAACTATATTCTTAAACAAGGAAAACGAATAACGTTCCGGAATCAATATGGTGTAGTTCTGAGGAGTGATTTTTCGTGTTCAGAAGTCTGAAGTGCTTGTCCGTTATGCTTCATGGAGACGAAAGGGTGCTCTTCAGGCGATCTGGAACCGATACCCGCCCTGACGACAATCTGCCGTTCCGTTTTTGAGCGCGCGCTTAAGGAGATCGAAACGTGAGTAGAATGAAGTATCTCTTCCTGGGTGTGGCCATCTGCTCGACAGCTGTCGAACTGCATCCTGATATCTCTATTGCTGCGACCACAACCGTGGATGCCCTCAAAAAGAAGAAGGTCATCGCCACGAAAGGTGTGACACCGCCTGCGGCCCCAGCGAAGAAAAAGACGCAGGTTGTGCAGGCGGCACAGAAGCAGAAGGCCGCGGCGCCCGAGAATATTGTCGTCACCGGCTCTTTTCTCGGTGCGGGTCGCAATGCGGATCCCAACCCGGTCCAGATCATCAAGGCCACTGATATCCAGAAGACATCTGCGACGACAATCGGGGATTATCTCCTCCGGCTGCCATCCATCGGATCCACCGGAAGTTCAAACGCAAAGTCCATTGCCGGAAACGGCCTGTCCTGCGTTGATTTGCGAAATCTTGGGCAGTCCCGCGTACTGGTCCTGGTGGACGGCAAGCGTCAGGTCCAGACAATGGGCACCTCCACAGCCTGCGTTGATCTGAATGCCATCGCTACGGATCAGATTGCCTCAGTGGAAATTCTCAAGGACGGTGGTTCGGAACTGTATGGTGCGGATGCTGTATCGGGCGTCGTCAACATCAAGCTCAAACATGATGTGAACGATGCGGCGATTTCGATGCGCGGTGGTATCACGGATGTTGGTGATGACCGCACGGGTCGTATTTCTGCGCATAAAGGGTTCAACTTCGACCACGACCGCGGTAATATTTCGATCTTCGGCCAGTATATGACGCAGGGCGGGACGTATCAGCGCGACCGCGCCTGGTCCCGCAATCCTTCCAGCAACAACCCTGCTCCGGGGGCTGCGGCCATCTTCGGATCAGCTATTACATCCCGCACGCGCGTCGATCCAAGCGGGATGAACCTGATCAGCAATAATAACGGTACGTTCTCCCCGTACAATTCGTCGGATAATTATAATTACGGCATGGATCAGACAATGGTGGGCTATACGCAGTCTGCCAATCTGAGTGGTGATTTCCACTACGACATCAACCGTCATATGACGCTGTATAGTCAGGTCAATTATGCCCACCGTACAACATCGGGCATTACCGGACTGGGCGTACCGGGCAGTGGTAATCCGCAGTCCGAGCTGCTGAGCTCTCTGACCCTTCCGGCAGGAAATCCGTATAATGTCTGGGGCAAGGATGTCGGCCTTTATAAACGCTTTCCGGAGCTTGGGCCACGTGAGCTGAGCACAGCCGTGGATACCTATCAGGTTACCTCCGGTGCACGCGGACAGATCATTGGAAACTGGAATTACGACGCGTCCATGGCCTATGGGTCAAGCCAGTCATCCTTCCAGACCACCAACGACATCAATTACGCGCATCTTCTTCAGGAACTGGGCGTAGAGCAGCTCAATCCATCCAGTTCGTCCAGCGCCGTGGTCTATAACCCATCCGTTTGTAACAGCGCTGCCGGCTGCCAGCTTGCCAACCCCTTCATGCCGTGGTCCGGTCAGGCGGCCAAATACATCAGCTATACACAGCATAGTCATGCCAACTATCAGTTGAGAGACTTTAATCTTCGGATCAACAACAACAAGCTCGTAAAACTGCCTTACCAGAACGGTGGTAATATTGGCCTTGCGTTTGGCATGGAACATCGCAGCGAGCAGGGAAGTTTCAGTCCCGATCCGCTGATTGCTGCCGGACAGATTGCGGGTGAAAGCTCTGCTGCGACGGGCGGTGGCTTCAACGCGAATGAAGTCTATGGCGAACTTCGTGTGCCGCTGCTTCAGAATGCTCCTTTCGCCAAAGACCTGACAGTAGGTGCACAGGGGCGCTGGTCCTCGTACAATACTTTTGGCGATACGCAGAACTGGAAGACCAGCATCAACTGGGCGCCTACACGCGATATTCGCTTCCGTGCGACGCTGGGAACGTCCTATCGCCAGCCGAGTATCTATGAACTCTATGGCGGCAACACGCTGGCGCTGACTTCTGCGATTGATCCCTGCTCACAGGCGAGCACCTATGGTGGTCTCAAGGCGGCGGTGGTTGCGAATTGCGCAAAGGCGGGCGTGAACGCCAACAAGTTCACCTCAGCCTGGTCGGGGCAGCTCCCGGTCCTGTCGGGCGGCAACAAGGCCCTTCGGCCGGAACAGGGGCGTACCTATACTTTTGGCACAGTCATCACGCCGCGCTTTGCTCCCGGTCTGAATGTCTCTGTTGAATACTGGCACTACACAATCAAGAATACGATCAATACCGTAAACCCGCAGTATATTCTCGATCAGTGTTATGAGGGTCTGAACAACTCTTATTGCAGCAATATTGCCCCGCGGAGTTCTTCCGGCCAGATTACGCAGGTTTCCTCAGTTTACCAGAATCTGGGCGGGGTAAAGACTGGTGGTATCGACTTTGATGTGAGTTATCCGATTCACATATCGATGAATGATACCGTTGTGATCGCCAATAACATGCAGGAAACGGTGAGCTATCTGCAGCAGAACAGCCCGGGTGGTGCATGGCTGAACTATAACGGCCGGATGATCTATTCCGCTGGTTATGGCTTCCCGCGCGTCAAGGACTACTTCTCCGCCAACTGGTATCACGGGAACTTCAGCCTGACATACATGATGAACTTCACAGGTGGTATGAAGCTCAACAATGGTTCGACTGATCTGACCGCCAAGACCAACTCTGTCTCCCATGTGAGCCCTATCACGTCGCATGACATCTCTGTCGGGTACAATTTCGGCAAATGGCACCTGGACGGTGGCGTGAACAATATGTTCAACAAGGCGCCTCCATATGTTCCGACCGGCGTTTACAACACTGCCAGCGGTTTGTACGCTGAAGAAATGATTGGCCGATATGTCTGGCTTCAGGCAGGAGCTCATTTCTAAAAAGCGTAACTTAATCAAAGCGTGTTCTGGAAATGGGTTGTGCCGTTTTCAGAACATTCTGGGGTCCGAATTCTGGATGTGGTTTTTGAAAGGGTCTGATGCCATGCGTTTGCGGAGGTCTCTCTGCGCTTTTCTGCCCATGGCATGCATGCTCTTTTCAGGAGTAACGTGTGAGGCCGCCCCTGCTCAGGACACGCTGATGGTGGGTTCTGATTTCGGCGTGGCGCCTTGGGTCATCCGTGGTCCGAATGGGCCGGAAGGCTTCGGGATTGATCTCATCAACATGGTTGCACGGAAGATGGGATACCGGTCGGTCGATGTCGAAGATATTAATTTCTCTGGATTGTTTCCGGCGTTGTTTTCGTCACGGATCGACATCATGGTCAATCCACTGAACATTACTCAGGATCGTAGCGAAAGATTGCTGTTCAGTGAGCCGATTTTTGCCACGGGCAACGGATTTATTGTTCTTAAAGGGCAGAAAATCTCAGGACTGGCGGATCTGAGAGGCAAGGTTCTCGCTGTGAACCGTGGAACACTCTCCGATACCTGGGCAACAGTGAACCATGATCGCTACGGGTTTTCGGTCCAGCGATATGAGACTTTTCCTGACTCGGTTCTGGCTGTCATGACGGGCCGCGCCTTTACAGCACTGAATGAAATTCCAACAACCGTTTATGCGGCCAGTCGAAATCCTCTTATCGAAGTTGGATACAAGGATTTCGACGGACGTAATTTTGGATATGCGTTTCGCAAGGACGATGTAGAGTTGCGGAACCGGACAGAAATGGCAATCGAGTGCCTGAAACAGGAAGGCGCTCTGGGGCGCCTTTATAAAAAATGGTACGGCGCGCCTCCTTCGAAGGACAATCCGCTGATGACCATTTATCCGGGTTTCGGGCCACCGGGTTTTTCCGGTTACGACCCTGCGCCCCATTCTGTTCAATGTCACTGACCGGGGCTTCATGACTTTCTCTGTCATTTTCGGAATATTCTTTTCCTGGATGGTCCATGCACCAGATTTTTGAAAACTATTTCAATCTGCAGGTCCTGAAGGCGGCCTTTCCGGATGTACTGGCAGGGTTCTGGGTAACCGTGCGGG
Source organism: Gluconobacter sp. Dm-62 (assembly GCF_018256155.1). GTDB lineage: Bacteria > Pseudomonadota > Alphaproteobacteria > Acetobacterales > Acetobacteraceae > Gluconobacter. The sequence goes on along the minus strand of NZ_JAERLY010000001.1, from coordinate 245,775 downwards.
CAGCGGTGCTCATTATTGCGATGGGTGTCAGTGGCGGTTTGGGGCTGGCTTTGCTGCGGTGTCTGCGCAATCGGCTTCTGGGTGCAGCGATCCGGTTTTACGTCGAAATTTTCCGGACGCTCCCTCAGCTTGTAGTGTTAATCTTCATATACTTCGGACTGCCTTATGCTGGCATCCGCTTTTCGGCATTTCTGTCTACAGTCATTGCGCTGTCAGCAGTTCTGGCGGCCTTTTCGGCAGAAATTTTTTGGGCTGCCATTGCAGCTGTGTCTGCGGGGCAGTGGGAAGCTGCGTCTGCACTGGGCTTCCGACGCCCGCAGGCCCTTTTTCTTTTCATTCTTCCGCAGGCCATTCGCCTTGCTCTTCCTCTGGTTACGAACCGTACGATTGCAATCACAAAGGGAACTGCGTTTGGCATCGCAGTATCGTTGCAGGAAACACTCGGGAGCGCGCAGAGCGTTATGTCCATAAAGGCCAATTCGTCACCGCTTACGCTTGCAGCAGGGTTCTATCTTTTGTTCTTTATCCCGCTTGTCATGTTCAGTCGTTATCTCGAACGGCATTTCTCGCATTAGGATGGCCTGAAAATGCATCTGTTTCTGGATAATTTCTTCAATATTCCGTCCCTGATGACCGTTCAGGCTCTGCTCTGGCAGGGGTTGAAGTTCACTCTGCTGCTTTCGGCAGCAGCGTTGCCCTTGTCGTTACTGTGTGGTCTTGCGCTGGCACTTCTTTACAGCTTCTCAGGTCGGATATTGCGTCGGGTCCTTTTGGTGCTGATCGATCTGATGCGGGCTTTTCCTGTGCTCATGATGCTGATCCTGATCTATTACAGTCTCCCCTTTTTGGGGATCACGCTGGGCAGCTTCGCAGCCGTGGTGGCGGCGATTGTTCTTAACAACACCGGATATTTCAGCGAGATTTTTCGCGCTGGGCTGGACTCCATTCCCAAAGGGCAGATGGAGGCGGCTCAGTCTCTTGGCTTTCATCGCGCCAAAGCCATGATCTACCTGATTCTGCCGCAGGTTCTGCGTAAGGTGATTGCGCCGCTGGCTAGTAATTCTCTCGAACTTGTAAAGACAACATCGATTGCGGGGCTTGTTGCAATCCCTGAACTTCTCCGATCTGCCCAGATCGCACAGGAGCAGACTTATAACCCGACACCACTAACAGCAGTTGCGGTCATTTTCTTTGTTCTGTTGTGGCCCTTTTCCCACTGGGTTTCGCGTCTGGAGCAGAGAGAGCTTTCGGGGCGTTCCAGAACGTGAAGATCCTCATAACAGGTGGCACGGGATTTGTTGGGCTGGCACTCGCGGAAGCATTGCTGAAGCTGGGTCATGTTCCCGTGCTTTTTGCAACGACACCTGTTGCGCCCCGGTTCGGCAGTCGGGCTCCGTTTCAGGACGTGAAGTTTATTGAGGGCAATGTCTGCTCGGCTTCCGATGTGGGTGCCGCAGTAGAAGCCTGCGCGCCTGAAATCGTCGTCCATCTTGCTGCCATGACACCGGATCTTGCTACCGAAAAGGCGTGTCCGGCCCGCATTACCGAGATCAATGTTTCCGGGGTCGCAAACCTGCTCTGCGTCCTCCAGAACGCACATAATGTCCGGCGCGTCGTGATCGCCAGCAGCGTGGCAATCTATGGCCCCGTTGAGCCGGCGGAAGGCCCCATAAAAGAGACCCATCTTCTGGCGCCGCAGTCGCTTTACGGTATTACCAAACTGGCAGCGGAAAAAATGGCTCTCCGTCTGGGGGATATTTATGGGATGGATGTTCGCCTCGCGCGGATTGGACCGGTCTACGGGCCGTGGGAGCATGATACCGGGGTCCGCCCGCTTCTCAGCCCGCAGGCACAGGTTCTGAGCATCCTGAAGACTGGCAAAAAAGCCGTTCTGGGGAGGGAGATGTGGGGAGACTGGCTTTACAGTCGTGACGCCGGGGCGGCGCTTGCGGCCATCGCGCTGAGTACCCGCTTGCGCCATGCAATTTACAATGTCGGCAATGGTCATGTCAGCGCTGTGGCAACATGGGGAACTACAATGGCGGAAGCCCTGCACGCACCCGGCATTTCGTTGGCTGGTCCGAGTGAAGACGCCAACATCCATTTTCCCATGAAGCAGGACAGAGCACCGCTTTCCATCGCGCGCCTTCGTCAGGATACGGACTTCATCCCGTCCTTCACCGACACGCTGAACGATTATCTTACATGGCTGGAGCACTATCCCAATGACTTCTGAAAGGTCGTCCGCTATGCCGCCCGTCCCGAACGTTTCGGTCGCAATTGACGTCCGGTCTCTGGAAAAGCATTACGGCAGCTATCATGCCCTGCGAAATATCAACCTTACGATCGATCAGGGAAGCCGGGTGGTCATCTGCGGCCCGTCGGGGTCAGGTAAATCCACCCTGATCCGCTGTATGAACGGTCTGGAGACGTTTGATAGTGGTGAACTGCTGGTGGAAGGGGTGCCAATCAACGGGAAATCCCGGAATCTGGACCTGATCCGCCGTGAGGTCGGCATGGTATTCCAGCATTTCAACCTTTTCCCGCATCTGACCATTCTGCAGAACCTCATGATTGCGCCCATGAAGGTTCGTGGAAAATCAAAAGCCGAGGCCGAGGCGCTTGCCCGGCATTATCTGGAACGCGTAAAAATCTCTCAGCATGCCGATAAGCTTCCATCCGCGATTTCAGGCGGTCAGCAGCAGCGCGTTGCGATTGCGAGAGCACTGTGCATGCAGCCCAAAGTCATGCTGTTTGACGAACCAACTTCTGCACTCGATCCGGAAATGATCAAGGAAGTTCTGGATGTCATGGTCGAACTGGCGGACGAGGGCATGACGATGGTCTGCGTAACGCATGAAATGGGATTTGCCCGCAGCGTCGCGGATGAAGTCATCTTCATGGATGCCGGACAGATCGTCGAGCGCAATGCGCCTGACGCGTTCTTTCTGCATCCACAGCATGACCGTACCCGCGCTTTTCTTCAACAGATCATCCGACACTGAGGACTACGTCATGCGTCTGTTAGACAAGACAGTAATCGTTACAGGTGCGTCCTCCGGGATCGGAAGGGCCATTGCACTTCTTTTCGCGCGTGAGGGTGCGGCCGTCGTCGCGGCGGACATCACCGAGGATGTCGTGGAGGGTGGCGAACCAGTTATTCAGGCGCTTGGCCAGATCACATCGCGGGCTGTGTTCATCAAAACCGATATTTCCAGCGAGGATGAGGTCAAAGCGCTGTTTCGACAAACCGTCGAGACCTTCGGGCGTGTCGATATCCTGATCAATAACGCCATGGTCCGGGGTGGTCTGCCTCTGGCAGAGACGGAAATGGCGGACTGGGACCGGGTGATGAACGTCAATCTGACAGGCGCCTATCTATGCCTGCGGGAGGCCGTGCGGCAGATGCTGAGGCAGGACATCGTGAACGAGACCCGCGGGCGCATTGTCAACATAACGTCCCAACACGGCATGATTGGGGCGCCGGACGATTTTGCCTATGGCGTCAGCAAGGCGGGGCTTGTCTATATGACCAAACAGGTTGCGACGGACTATGCGAAGGATTTCATTGTCTGCAATGCCGTGGCACCAGGCAAGATCCTGACCGGTAAAACGGGCTCGGCTATTGATCCCGCGAAACTGGAATATTCACGCCAGCGGACCGCCATGCCCCGATTGGGAACGCCAAAGGATGTCGCTCATGCGGCCCTGTTCCTTGCAAGTGACGAGGCAACTTATATCGCCGGGCACAATCTGATGGTGGACGGCGGCTGGATGGCCCAATAATCACTAAACAGACCGTTGGGTTGACCGCTCCTCCGCACATCCTGCATCAACGTTAAGATGCAGACCCAGAGAACTTTGATGTGCTTTCCGCCTGTTTCCAGCTCTAACGGGTTAGAGGCATGACTGTCAGCACGACGCGCGACGTGCTGGAGCGGTATCAGGTCGCGCTATATTTTCTTGCCGTTTTTCTGGGTGTGGTAACGGCCATGCTGGTAACAGGGACGGCATCCTGGGAGATCGTCATCAACCCCGCACTGGGCGTGATGCTGTTCGTGACCTTTCTCCAGATCCCACTTGCGGAACTGGGACAGGCCTTTCGCAACGCCCGGTTCCTCATGGCCCTTCTGGTGACGAACTTCGTGGCTGTTCCTGCGCTGGTCGCACTGCTGATCCCGTTTGCGCCGGCTGACGGGATGATCCGGCTGGGTCTTCTGATGGTCCTGCTTTGTCCGTGCATCGACTGGGTGGTGACGTTCACCCAGATGGGGCGCGGGGATGCCACACTCCTTCTGGCATCCACACCCGCTCTTCTGGTCGTGCAGATGGTGGCGCTTCCGGTCTGGCTTGCCCTTTTTCTGGGGGATGGGATGTCGCAAATGGTTCAGGAAGGACCGTTCCTGCATGCCTTTTTGTGGCTGATTGCCGTTCCGCTGGGGCTCGCATGGCTTGTCCAGCTCTGGGCGCGGAGACGTTCGTCAGGACAGCATGTGGCCACGGCACTTGGCCTGTTTCCAGTGCCGGTTACGGCGATCGTCCTGTTCATCGTCATCGCGTCCATGGTCCCGCATCTGGGGCAGGCGACGTCAGCCGTGCTGAATGTTGTGCCTGTCTATGGAGCCTTTGCCCTGCTTGCGCCCGGACTGGGCTGGGGCATCTCGCGGTTGTTCAGGCTGGAGGCGCCGGCTGGTCGGGCCATTGCTTTCAGTGGGGCGACGCGCAATTCGCTCGTCGTGCTGCCGCTTGCGCTGGCCATACCGGGAGGAGCGCCTCTGCTCCCGGCGGTCATCGTCACACAGACTCTCGTAGAGCTGGTTGCGGAACTGCTCTTCATTCAGGTCATGCCCCGGCTGGGAAGCAGTCGTTTGTAATCGTGTGGCGTAAAGATCATGCTCGCCTTCACGCCGTGAGGTCGGATAATATGTATCTGTCCTGCAGATGGTCCCTGTCGCTGAAAATGTCCGGATCCGTCTGCAGTTTTTCCCGAGATGCAGAGCGACACATCATGCCGAATATTCATTCCCTGTCCCGCTGGGCTTTTGCGGGCGCCAGTGCACTTTTGATTCTGCTGGCCAGCTTCCTGATTCTCTCCGGTGGCATTGGTCTCGTTACAGCCTTCGTAGCGTCCCTGACGGAGGGGCGTGAGGAAATCCTTCAGGCCATCAGCTATGTCGTGATCTCGATCGCCGTCTTCGACGTGGCGAAATACTTCATCGAGGAAGAAGTCCTGCGGCCCAAGGGCAAGCAGTCCATTGCCGAGGCCCGTGTCAGCCTGACCAAGTTCATGACGACCGTCATCATCGCGGTCTTCATCGAAGGGCTGGTGGGCGTGTTCGAGCGCAGCGGCAAGGACCCGAGCGACATTCTGTATCCCGCCGCCCTGCTGGTCGTGGCGACAGGGATGGTTATTGCGCTTGGGATCTATCAGAAGCTCAGTATCGGGGCGGAGCGCGAAAAGAAGGAAAAGGACATGATCGGCTAGGTGTGTCGGGGCCTCAGTCGTGCTGAAGTCTGCGGGGGAAAGCGGCGGGATTGAACGCCGCAAGCAGGATCCCGCCCAGGGCGATCACGACTGAGGCCGGGCATAGAACTGCAAAGCCCAGCGTGCTCAGAAGATGCCCCCCGATCGCCGAGCCCAAAAGGATGCCGAAATTGCTGCTGCTGTTGATGGCGGCCCCCGCCACATCCGCACTGGTCGCACGCGCCCGAATGGCGCCGGACATGACGAAGGGAATGATGGCGGCATAACCCATGCACCATAGCCCAACGGCCCCGACGCTCGGCCATGCGGAAATCAGGTGCCCGTAAACCAGCATCATGCCAACGAGCATGGCAATGCCACCGCCAAACAGGCCGGCTGCTGGCCAGCGGTCCACAACCTGTCCCGCTCCCCACAGGCCAAGAATACTGACCGCGCCCGTGACGAGCAGGGCAATGCTGAGCAAATGCTCTGGAAGGCCGTGGACGAGCAGCAGCGGGGAGACATAAGTGTACAGCAGGTTATGCGCGAAGAAGAATACGGCGTTCACGCAGATTACAACGCCAAAAATACGTGCCGCCTGCGGTGAGCGGATGGTCGGAACCTTCAGAGCCTTGGTATCAGCACCGCGAACAGGCGGCAGATAGAGTGCGATGAAGATCGTCAGAAGTGCGGCAAGCCCCGCAATGACATAAAGCGCCACGCGCCAGCTCGCGAAATGGCTGATCGCAGCCGCGCCCGGAACGCCCAGAACCGACCCCAGCGACGTACCGCCAAAGACAAAGGAAATCGCCCGACCCGTCATGCGCTCAGGTACCAGATGGGCAGCATAGGCGGCGGCAATGGACATCAGCAGCGCATGCGAAAGGCCCCCGAGCGCGCGTCCGGCGCAGACGATGACAAAGCTGGGTGCCATGGCGGAAATCAGGTTGGAGACGACATATCCTGCAAGGCAAAGCAGCATGAGCATCTTGCGGTCCATGCGGCTCGTGGCGATCGTGATCGGCACGGCCCCGAACGCGACAAGCAGTGCGTAAGCACTGACGGCCAGCCCGGCATGACCCTCGGTGATGTCGAAGGATTTGGCCATATCGATCAGCAGGCCAACCGGCGCGACCTCGGTTGTCACCGCAATGAAGGTCGATGCAAACAGGGCGCAGAGACCTGCGATCGCCGGACCGGAAAGTGTTTTGAACACGGCGGACTTCCTGACTGGAACGGCGACCTGAGCGTCCCGAACGCGAGGGCTTTTGACACTTTGAGCGCATGACGGAAACCAAAAAATTCAAGTCCATGTCATGATCGTTTTGGGAAGGGCTGAATGTTCCGCGAAAGCCCGTTTTTTCAGCGACTTATGGATATTATCGTTTTCGGTTCGTCGGCAGGAAATCACGGATTCGCGAGGCTTCATCAGGACTGCTTCAGGGTGCCGTTCTGAAGGCCCAATCCTCTTGAGATGAGGGACGTGATCGAAGGGAGGAGAATGCGGCGTTTCCGGCTAAGGAGCGCCCGGCTTCAGACATGTGGCCGACAGCCGGATTTCCTGAGCGTTAAAGAGGAATGGCTGTTTTCATATAAAGTATTGCCAGGAACCAAATCACCACATTCGCCCTGTTAGTGAGAATGATTCTCATATAAGTTCACTTCACTCCTGTTACGGGATGTAACTGACAAACGACCACTCGAAAGCGCGTATGATGCAGACAGGGACTAATCCGGCTTCGTGTTCTCGCCCGGGAACAGGGTTCAGAAAAACCCTGTACGCCATCGCGCTGCTGTCCGGTGGGTGGGAGGAGGCAGTGGCCCAGAGCGTGCCGCCTGATCTTACGGCTGCGAAATACGAGCAGGGTAAGGCGTCTGCGAAGAAAAAACCTGCGTCTTCTGCAAGCCGACCGGACGACAGTCTGCCGGGAAGTGTCGAGCAGCTTCTGGTGCACGGACATCGCCCGACAGCATCTACGGACGGAAGTGGGACCTATACCGTGAGCGCGGTTTCCACGACGCGCATGCTGCTGCGGCCGGAAGATGTCCCCCAGTCGATTTCCGTCCTGAGCACGCAGCAGATGAAGGACCAGAACCTTTTCACGGTCGATAACGCGCTCAAGCAGGTCGCGGGCGTCAACGTCAATCTTTACGGTGATGGAACGGCAGGGTTTACGTCCCGTGGCTTCCAGCTTGCGGCCCAGTATGATGGGTCCCCCGCAACGGGCGGTCTCCAGCTTGGGCAGCAGTTCGACCTTTCGATCTATGACCGGATCGAGGTTCTGCGCGGCCCCGACGGTGTGTTACAGGGTTCGAGCGCGCCGGGCGGCAGTGTCAATTTCGTGCACAAACGCCCGACCGAAACCTTTCAGGGCAATGCCTCCTTCAGCGCCGGGTCGTGGAACAATTACCACGCCACGGTCGATCTCGGCGGTCCGATCGGGAACTCGAAGATCGTCTCCGCCCGCCTCGTGATGTCCGGCACCGATCGGGATTCCTTTTATAAGAACGCCTATGACCGGCGCTGGACGATCTATGGCGTTACGGGCATCCATATCGATCGCCGGACAACCCTGACCGTCTCCGTCACCTCGCAGTCCAATGACACGACGCGCTATATGGGTGTGCCACGTCTGGCCGGGACGGGAGCGGACCTCAATCTGCCGCGTAATACGTTCATCGGGTCGGACTGGAACAAGAGCCAGGTGCCCACCACCGAAGTCATGGGACAGCTCGAACGGCGCTTCGGCATGGGCTGGGTCGGGCGCGTCACCGGACGGCACAGAACGGCTGATACCAACCTGCAATACAGCTATATCAACGCCTACACGGCCGCCGCCCAGACCGCGAACTACGTTGCCGCACGCTCCATTTACAGCGAGACCAATGATGGGGTGGACGGTTACCTAACTGGCCCGCTCCATCTTTTGAACCGGACGCACACGCTCATGATTGGCGCGAACTACAATCGTTATGTTTATGAAGGGGGCGGCGCGAGCGTCAATTCGCGCACGAATGCGGCTCTGGCCGGTCTGCCGATCAGCGATTACGGCGCGATTTCAAATGCCATTCTCCCATCCATCAAGAGCCGTAGCTGGGAGCCAACCGAGCAGTGGGGCGTGTACGGGCAGGGGCGCTTCCAGCTCATGCCGAGCATTTTCCTGACGCTGGGCGGGCGTATCAGCGGCTATGTGCAGAAATCGCGTGATCTGGTGCCGGGCGCGGTCACCGAAACCTCCATCAACCAGCAGGGTATCCTCACGCCTTATGCCGCGCTAGTCTATCACGTTCTGCCGCATATCACGCTTTACGCCAGCTATACCGACACGTTCAGCCCGCAATCGGCCTATGGCGTCGATGGACACCAGCTTCAGCCCGTGCGCGGCGGTCAGCTTGAAGGCGGCATGAAAGGCGCGCTGTTCAACCAGATGCTGAGCTTCACGATGGCGGGCTACAGGATCATCCAGCGCAACGATGCCATCGCCAACAGCGATCTGGACCCCACCTGTGGTCCGAGCCATGCTGATACCTGCTACGTCGCTGCCGGCAAGACCCGCAGCCAGGGCGCGGAAGTCGAAGTGATCGGCCGTCCCCTGCCAGGTTGGGATATCAATGCCAGCTATACCTATAACGACAACCGCATCGTCGATAACGGCACGCCCACCAGTGCGGGTCTGGCCTATGCCGCGAACTCGCCGCGTCATCTGTGGAAGCTCTGGACGCATTATCGCTTCGAACCCTACAAGGGCGCGCAGAAGAACATCTGGAGCATCGGCGGGGGCATTAACGCGCAGAGCAGCACGTTCGGAAGCAATCGCCTTGTGACGCAGCCCGGCTACATCACGGCATCTGCGCAGGTGGGGTACCAGTGGAACCGCTATCTGGCGCTGACAATGAACCTCAACAATATCTCGAACACGCGCTATTATCAGCGGCTCGGCAATTTCTATTACTACAACTACTATGGTGAGCCCCGGAACTTCATGTTTACCCTGCGCTCGAATTTCTGATGCTTCCTGAAGTCCCGACAGAAACACCGTCCCGTCGCTCTGCGTCACGTGCGCCCTCGCCAGCCCGGCGATGGCTCTGGCGCGCCCTGCTCGGTTTGGCACTCGCCTGGACAGCAGCGCATTTCATCACACTGGGGTCGCCGAAATGGGGACCGGGTGCGCGGCATGATGCGACGATCTTCGGGCAGATGATTGCTATTGCTGCGTTTCCTGTCCTGCTTCTGGTCGCTTTTGGGACGCGTAGCCCGTTACGGGGCAGCATCATCGCAGGGGCTGTCTGTCTGGTCGCCATTCTGGCCGTCACGTTGCGTTTCTGATGCAGGATACGCTCCGGACCCGGATGGGATGGCTTCACGCATGGGTCGGCTTTGCCGCGGGCCTCGTGCTGTTCTGCGTTTTCGCAACCGGCTGCCTGGCCATGTTCGACACCGAACTGACGCGCTGGCTCCAGCCGGAAGTCCCCCCGCAGACCGGTCAATTTTCCCCCCGATCACTGGATCATGTGCTCCCAGCCGTACAGGATCTGATCGCGCAGGGCGAAAAGCCGTTCATAACTCTCCCCTCTGTGCGGGACCCTTACCTGCGTCTCCAGCATCATGATGGGTACGAGTTTCTTACCGTCCCATACAATCCACAGACCGGAGACCGCCTTACAGCCCGCGCTACGGCAGGGGGAACCTTCTTTTATAATCTCCATTATACGATGCGGAGCGGGATCTACGGCGAAACCATTATTGCGCTCGCCGGGCTTGCACTTCTGGTTACGATCGGCTCCGGCATCATCATCCACCTGAAAGGGCTGGTCTCCGATCTGACGCTTCTGCGCCCCTTTGCCGCCAGACTGCGCGCCTGGCTAGATGTGCATGTGGTGGCGAGCGTGCCGTTCCTGCCTTTCATTATCCTGATGGCCTATAGTGGCACATTCATCCGTGCACGGACGCTCTTTCCGCCCGTATCCTACACGACGTCCATTGAGAACACTTTCCGGACCTCTGTGCCGTCCGGGCCTGAAGTGCCCGAAAAGCCGACTGCCAGACCTGTCGCTCCATTGCCGCCTCTGGCCCCCATCCTGTCGGAAGCCGAACAGACTCTTGGTGCAGGTCAGGTCGGCTTCATCCTGTTTCTGCCTCAGAGTATTCTCGTGTCCCGGACTGATGCATCCGGCCCGCTGCTGACGCGTGAACATGTCGATTTCAGTCCCATAGACAGCCATGTCCTACGCCACGTCCTGCTCCCCAGCCCGATCACCCATACGCAGCAACTGCTTGATGGCCTGCATTATGCCCGCTGGACCGGACCTGGCATGCGCTGGCTGTATTTTCTGTCGGGGGCGATGGGGGCCGTCATGTTTGCGAGCGGATCGGTCATCTTCCTGATGAAACGTCGCCGCCAGTCAGGTCACAGGCTGGTGTTCCGGATTGCCGAAGGACTGGCCATCGGCAGTATCGCAGGATTTCCGATCGCCACACTGGGCTTTTTCTGGGCCAATCGTATCCTGCCAGTCGGGCTGCCTGACCGGCCCTTTGCGGAAGGACATGTCTTTTTTGCTGTCTGGGCGCTCAGCGCGCTCGCAGGGCTGGGCTGGAGCATTCTGTACCGGCCATTTCAGGGATGGAAAATCCAGCTGTGCTGTCTGGCTGTACTGGGCCTGTTACTGACACCGCTGGATGTTGCAACCCGGCCCGGAATCACGCTTTTTCATGTGCCGACGGTTTTTGCCGCCACGGATATGGTGGCACTCGTTCTGGCGCTCATCTCGTTTCAGGTGGCGCGGCGGCTGTGACCATCTTTATCTGCGTCCTGCTGTGGAGCCTGAGCCTTTTCCTCCAGGCGCTCCAGGAACCCAAGATGTTACGTTTCGCGCATTTGCAGAGGCCATCTTTTCCACGAGGAGCGGATAGACTGCGTTTTATATTGCCCGTTCTGGCTCTCATCCTGTGCTTTGCAGATCGGGCGTCTACAGCCATTCTGGTCTGGTCTGGAACGTTTTCAGTGGCTGCCCTTGTGGTCGCGCTTGGATGGACAGCGCTCGCGCGATACAGGGAACACCGTGTTGCTACGGGCAGAAAGACGCCGTGAGCCTCCGTGCGCGTCAGAGGCCTGTCTCGGCAATGGCTGTCGGGTCATTGGCAGGGGCGGGAGACATCTCCTCGTCTTCCCACGGGAAATGTACCACACGATCCCGCCCTGTCTGTTTTGCGGCATAGAGGGCACTGTCTGCGCGGGCCAGAAGCTCTGTTCTGGCAATCCCCGTGCCGGGGCATAACGCGGCGCCTATACTGAGCGTTGCCGCCACTGCTGCACCTCCGATTATGCGTGTTTCGGTCCGGAAAGCCTTTCTGAGACGTTGTGCGGTAGCAAGCATCTCCTCGGGGCTGGCACACTGGAACACCACGACAAATTCGTCTCCACCAATGCGGAACAGAACTGTCGGCGGATAGAGGATGTCTGTACAGACGCGGCCCATGGCGGTGATGATCTGATCTCCGACTGCATGACCATGAGCATCATTGATGGACTTGAAATGGTCGATATCGACCATCAGCAGTGCTTCACGCGTGCAGATCTTTCCGTTATTTTCCAGCCACGACTGAAAGGCCCGGCGGTTGCTGCCGCCTGAGAGGGGATCCTGCAGGATCAGTTCCTGCTGCCGGAATGCCAGTTGCTCCCAGGGGATGGCGATCATGGCCAGCGCAAAAAGTGCCACCTCTATGATTGCCAGAAAATTATAGGTTGTCACGGCCCAGATGGTGGTTGGCGCGGCTCCGAGAGGGGCCGGTATCCACAGAACAAACGGGACAAGCAGGAGATGGAATCCCGCATAGACGTTGAGCAGCTTCAGCAGGGTGCGTCTTGCGGGGGTCCTGATCGAAAGGTTGTGTCGCAGGCCGCAGGCCGCGAAAATGTGGAAGCTGGCAATGGCGGCCAGACGAAAGGCCGTGCTGACCACGTGAACCAGACCTGTCGGACCGGCCAGTATCGAAAGCATGAAAGACGCGCTGCAGGTCAGCAGCACGATCAGAGGCTGCGACTGACAGCCCAGCATGACCCGCATGGCCTGCCAGGCTGTCCCGTACGCAAGGAGCATGAAAAGAGCACCAAGCCGTAGTCCCCACAGGCCAGGCAGCGTGGCAGGAACCGTGAAAAACAGGCCGGAGACTGATCCCAGAAGAAAAGGTGCCGCATACCAGGCCATACGCGACCATTGCCTGCTGGAGAGTTCAGACAGGATGAAATGAACACCCAGAAGCAGGAAAATAACTGCGCTGCATCCAAGCAGGGTAGGAGGATCAGGACTCATTGATGAAGCATAATCTATCAAACAGGCTGTGCAGGCCACTCCCGTAAAGGCAGGCAGACGGTCTTCGAATCCCTGGAAACGCAATAAAGGCAGTCCGACCTTACCTCCGGGTTAATGGCATTTTTCAGGCTGTTTCCTTGCTGTGCTTTTTAGCTGAAGGGATGACGGCGTGGCTGGCGCCCGGCATAAGGGCGACTTTATCATTTTCATCAGATGTGCCGCATGTCCCCTGAAGAACACTTTTCCGTAATGGTTCCGATTTCATGATGACGCGTCTTTTCCCGATCTGGGCCATCGTGGTGTCCGGCCTCGCTCTCCTTCTGCCGGGACCGTTCCTGACTCTGGTGCCAGCCATTACGCCGCTTCTGGCCTTTGTCATGTTCACGATGGGCGTTTCCCTGACGCCTGCCGATTTTGGCCGCATCCTGCGTCGTCCCGCGCCCGTTCTGGCGGGGGTGGGGCTGCACTATCTCGTCATGCCGCTGGCGGCCTGGGGGATTGCGCATCTGCTGTCGATGCCGCCTGCGCTGGCGACGGGCATGGTGCTGGTGGGCTGCGTGTCGAGCGGGACGGCCTCGAATGTCATGATCTATCTGTCGCGCGGGGATGTTGCGCTGTCCGTGAGCATAAGCGCGTTTTCGACCCTTGTCGGGATCGTTGCGACGCCGCTTCTGGTGCGGTTCTATGTCTCGGCGGGCGTTGCCGTGGATAGCTGGGCGCTGTTTCGCAGCATCCTGACGATGGTGGCACTTCCTGTTCTGGCGGGGGTGATTTTGAATACCCTGTGCCACCGCGCTGTCCGCCAGGTCGAGCCAGCCTTGCCGCTTGTGGCCATGGTCTCAATCCTGCTCATCATCGGGGCCATCGTCGCGGGGGTGGGGCCGTCTTTGAAAGAGGCTGGCCCGATCATGCTGCTGGCGGTCATCCTGCATAACGGGATCGGACTTCTAGGCGGCTACTGGGGCGGGCGGCTGCTCGGATTTGACGAGACGGTCTGTCGCACGCTGGCGCTGGAAGTCGGGATGCAGAACTCGGGCCTCGCCGCGACGCTGGGGCGGCTTTATTTCTCGCCACTGGCGGCGCTGCCGGGAGCAGTTTTCTCCATCTGGCACAACGTCTCGGGGTCCATTCTGGCGTCGCTGTGGGCGTCGCGTCCTATCGTGCGGAAAGACCCGCAGTGTTGACAAGAAATACCATGTCGGTCGCGCGCGTCACCGCCACGTAGCAAAGCTGCTGCGTCTCCAGCGGGTTCTGCCGGGCGCGGCGCCCAATATCGCCGAGATCCACGAACACGTTTCTGAACGTGCTGCCCTGTGCCGTATGGACCGTCATGGCATAGATCGCCTGAAGCTGGAGCAGCGCGTTGTGAAACGCGAAACGGTGGCTCCAACGCCGGTGCTGCTGTTTCGCTTCCTGCACCAGACGCCGGTCCACGGCCTCCAGATCCTTGGGGTTCTGCACGATGTGGCCGGTGATTTCCTCGCCCGCCATGGTCAGCAGCGTCACTTCCCATGACGCGATATCCGCGACCCAGGCCGGGACGTCCTTGCAGAGCTCGAACTTGTACGACAGCCGACCGGGCTTGATGTCCATGACGAGGACTTCCTCGTTCGTGGCGATGGCCTGACGCGGGCCGCTTTCTTCCTGCTGGACGGAGAAGGGCGCGCGGGACACCACACGCTCGCCGGGCATGAATGGCGTGGGCGTCTCACCGCCATAGCGCCAGAGCCGAACCATCCGGTTGATCTGATGCACCCGCGCATTCGTCCAGCACAGATAGCGGCACCAGTCGTTGTCTTCGGCAAAAGCATCGGACAGGAAGGCCTTTCGGACCCAGCTTTCCACATCCTTGGGCAGGAACAGGCCCATCTGGTCCTGACGCGCATCGCGGACCCAGCTCCAGTTGGCTTCACTGCCCTGACTGTGCCGGATGATGGTTGCGGCTTCGAGGATCGGATTACCCGCCGCCTGCCGCACGACGGTTTCGAGATGGGAGCGTGACGGCACGGAAAAGGACGGGGACGCAGCCTCTCCCACGGGTGGAAGCTGGGCCGGATCGCCCACGAACAGCACGAAGCAGTAGCGCAGCAGGTCGCGGATCCAGTTCATCAGTTCCGCGGACAGCATCGAACATTCATCGACGATCACGACCCCATCGGCGATCGTCTGCGGCCGCTTGGAGCGCACGAGGGTTGTGGTCGTGCCCTGTGAGGACGGCTGAAGGCTCAGCAGGCTTTGGATTGTCCGGCAATCGACGTCCCGATCGACTTTTGAACGCAGGACGGCGGTGGCCTTGTGGGTAGGCGCCGTGATGACGACTACCTTCTTTTCGGCCATGAAATGCCGGGCAACGGCCTGCATCAGCGTCGTCTTGCCGCTTCCCGCATACCCCGTCAGAAGATGCGTCGGCCGTCCTGCGGCATGTGCGGCAATGATTTCATCAAGCGCCTGCCGCTGGGAGGGTGTGAGCATGACCATGAGCGGCTTTTCTCACATTTTCCCGGCTCATGCCATTGCCTCATCGGGGAAACCGGGCACAGGATCGGCCCGGCATGACAGGGAGGATCGCCAGACTTATGGACGTAGGATCGAACGCCGTTTTCTGGCAGGAAAAATGGGAACGCGGTGAGACGGGCTTTCATGAAGCGCAGGCCAATCCGCTCCTGACCCGTCACCTTTCGGCGCTGGATCTTCAGGCTGGCGCGCAGATTTTCGTGCCTTTGTGTGGTATGAGTCAGGACATGGTCTGGCTTGCGGGGCAGGGCTATCGCGTGACCGGATGTGAGCTCAGCGATATCGCGGTGCGCGGGTTTTTCAGCGGTCTTGGCATCACGCCTGTCATTGTGGAAGCAGGGCCATTACGCTGTTTTTCTGCCGGGGAAATCCGTATTTTTGCGGGTAATATTTTCGATCTTATGCCGGATATGCTCGGCCCGACGGACGGCATTTATGACCGCGCCGCGCTGATTGCCCTGCCCGAAGAGCTGCGCCGGGCCTATGCCGCCCATCTCCTGTCGCTGACCGGCCCGGTTCCTGAGCTCCTCGTGACGCTCGACTACGACCAGTCTTGCCTGAAGGGGCCGCCTTTCTCCGTCAGCGAGGCTTTCCTGCGCGAGTGTTACGGCGACGTTTACGCCTTTACGCTTCTGGAAAGCCGGACGGTCGAAGGCGGACTGAAAGGGCGATGCCCGGCCTCCGAAAACGTCTGGCGTCTCAGCCCGCTGTCACTTTCGTCCTGACTTTCACTCGGCTGCTGCGGCTTCCGCGCCCATGCGGGTCTCGTCCACAAAGCCTTCCGTCGCATCGTCAAGTGCGCGTGTCCGGCGCCCACCGGGACCATGGACGTAGAGCGCCTTGCGATCGATCTTGTCCACAACGTCCGGCTGGAGCGGCATTTCGTAGCGCGGCTTGCGCATGTGGTCGGAGAGCTGGAGCTTCGGATCGAACACCGAATTGAACTTCCACAGCATTTTCACGAAATTCGTCTGCCCGTGCATCAGAAGACGTGTCGCAATCCCGACGGTACCCTTCAACGCTTCCCAGCCCATGTGTTTGGTGTTGAGCACCTGCTGCGTCTTGACCAGTTCCTTGTAGAATTCGGGCAAGGGCAGGGTGGTCGGCAGGACGGCGTGCTGGATGTCGAACAGGCGATAATCGCGGGTCGTCAGGCGCCGGGCCTCGCGGTGCCAGATTTCGGTGCCGGGATAGGGCGTCGTGACGGAAATATTCACGATATCCGGGATTTCGAGGCACCACTGACGCACGGCCTCGAAACGCTCACGCGTCCAGGACGGATCGGCGATAATGTTGATCGCAACCGTCAAGCCGAGTGAGCGGGCATAGTCCAGCGCTTCGAAATTGGCATCCAGAGAGACGCGCTTGCGGAACTGTTTGAGCCCTTCCTCATCCACGGCCTCAAGCCCGATGAAGATATAGGTCAGCCCGATTTCGCTCCAGACCTTGAAGACTTCCTTGTTGCGCAGCAGCACGTCCGCGCGGGTCTCAAGGTAGTATTCCTTCTTAATGCCGCGCTTCTTGATTTCATTGGCGATGGCCATGCCATGTTCTTCATGAACAAAGGCGACATCATCAACAATAAAGATCCCCGGTTCCTTAAGCGCTTCAAGCTCGTCGGCAATCACCTGCGGGCTGACGGTCCGGTAGGAGCGGCCATAGAACGTCCAGGCGCTACAGAATGTGCAGTCCCAGGGACAGCCACGGGCGAACTCGATTGAAGCCGCCGGATCCAGCGTGCCAATGAAATACTTGTTGCGGTGATGGAGCAGATCGCGTGCCGGACGGACGGTGTCGAGGCTTTTGACGAAAATGGGGGGAGGGCCTTCACCTTCGGCCGTGATGGCGCCCGGGACTTTCAGCAGATCGGTTTTCTTCTCGATCGCATCCAGCAGCAGCCCGACCGTCGCATCGCCTTCGCCCTTGAGAATGCAGTCGATGGCGCCTTCTGACAGTTGCAGGACGTCGGGTGCGATGAACGAGACCGAATGTCCGCCGACGAAAATGAATTTCCCCGGCATCCGCAGCTTCGTTTCCTTGCACAGGTCCAGGATTTCGGGGATGTTGGCGAGATAGCTTCCTGAAAAACAAACGATATCGGGCTGGAAGTCTGCAAGACGTTTCCAATAGTCCTCATGGGTCTCGACCTGGAGATCGATGATCTGAACGTCATGTCCTTCATTGCGTGCAGCACCTGCCACAATTTCAAGCCCAAGTGGTTCGAGCCGCAAAAACACGCGCGTGTACATCAGGGCACTTGGGTGAACGGCCAGAAGTTTCATGAAGTCATCCCATTCTCTTGTGGCGTGTCGCGTCACAACTTCGACACATCGAGACATAGGCGCTCGGTTTTCAGCAATCAAACGACACACTTCCGTGATGGCGTCGTGTTGCGCTGATCTGGGGCGGAGAATGTCCGCGTCGTCGAAAGAAGGTTCCGTTCACAGTCCCCGGTAAACCCGCGTTCGTGGGATCGACCGTGTGTTCGGGGCAGCGTGGGAAAATTTTTGCCTTCACGACTGTGTGAGCGGTCATGTTGGACAGGAGGGAACGGCGGGACTCTTGGCAGCCGGCGGGCTGGCGTAAAAAAAGCCTCTCCCCGGAGCAGCAGGATGCTGTCCGGAGAGAGGCTCATGCTCAGACGAGGACGGAAGACCTGGTTCAGAATGCGGCGGAAACCGTTCCGAAGAACATGCGTGGGGCTGTCGGATAGCCGGTATAGGTGTTGGCATCGCCTGCGGAAATCGAAGACCACGACCGCGCATTCGTCAGGTTGCTGGCGTTGAACTGGAGCTTGAGGCTGTTCATGTGCGGTATCTGGCGGAACGTGTAGCTGGAGCTGAAGGCAAGCTGCACGCGGGGTGGCACCATGACGCTGTTGGTGATCGTGCCCGGACGCACGCCCATATAACTGCCGCTGAACTGGGCATTGAAGCCGCCCTGATTGTAGTTGACGGCGAATTTGTCGGACCAGGCCGGAATGGCGGGGACCTTCTTGCCCTTGGTGGCATAAAGCGTTGCGCCATCCATGAAGTCGTTGCCGTAGATACTGCTGACATAGGACACGGCATCATAGATCGAGAAATGCGGCCCGAAGCGCAGCGTAAAGGACATGTCCATGCCATTTGTCGAGACGCTGCCGAGGTTTGCCACCGTATTGCCGACGCCCGAAATGCCCTGACCCGGCGGGGAAATGGTGCCGAGACGGTTGTAGAAATCGACGTGATAATATTCGAGCTGCCCGCTGATCCCGGTCAGGATGCGCGTATTGATCGGATGGCTGGTGCGGATGCCGGTTTCATAGGTCCATGAGGACTCAGGTTTGCCGCTGCGCTTGAACTTCTCGAAATCCGCCTGATTGGACACGGCCCAGGGAGAGGTGGAGCCATATCCGGTGGAGGCGAAGGAATCCATGTTTTCCTGGATATTCGCAAAAAGCTGTTCGTGCTGGGTGAAGTTCCACAGCGCGCCGAAAGCCGGCAGGAACGGATTGTAGGACGGGATCGTGCCGCCTGCGATGGTCTGGGTGCTGGTATCGACGATCGTCTTCGCACCCTTCACCGACGAGGCCAGCGACTGCGGCAGGGCGGCGACCGGCAGGGTGCCGTTCGTATAGACCAGTTCGGACTTGAACCCTGCCGTCAGCGTCAGACGTGGCGTGACTTTCCAGCTGTCCTGAAGATGCGTGACAAAAGTGTTGGTGTAGAACGCGTTGTTCCACTGCGTGAACAGCGGGTTGGTCGGGCGCGTATAGGGCGTCAGCGTGTCGTTCTTGGTGAGCGGATACCAGTAGCGGCCCTGTTCGTTGTTGTTGCGCTCATACCAGCCGCCCAGTTCGATGTTGTGATGGCCGAGGCGGTAATGCAGCGTGCTGGTCAGGCCACCGCGATAATCGCTGTATTCCGTGGTGCGGACGGCAAAGCCCGTGCCCCCGGTCGCGTTCCAGACCTTCGGGTCGATCCCCGCGACACTGTAGGTGAACTGGCCGTTCTTGATGTATTTCGTGCCGGTCGGGTCGAGATAGCTTCCAAGGATCGTCAGGATCGCGTTCGTGCGGATGGATGTCGCCACCACGCCTGCGCCGTCGTCGTAATGGAAGTAAAGCTGGTTGTCCCAGTTCAGGTTCGGGGAGAACCGGTGGGAAATCTTCAGATAGGTCAGGTAGTCGGTCCGCTGGGCGGCGGAGAAGTAATATTTGTTGTTCGGCGTTGCCGGTCCGGCTTTGGTCGAGCTTTCAGCCGGGTATCCCGCCATGGCGGCGTTCAGATCCGGGAAGAACGCACCGCGCGCATACAGATCGGTGGGCGCCGTCAGGCCCTGCGTGTTTGGCTCGGCCTTGTTCTGCCAGTCGAAATAGGCAGTGATGGTGGTGTTTTCGCCCTTGTGGACGAACTTCCCGTTCACCTGATAACCGCCCTGCCGGTTGGCGTTGCCAAGGTTCCAGGGACGGGCGTCCTGACGGGAGAACGCCATATAGGCTGAATTGCCATTGCCGAAATTGCCCGTATCGACGCGTGCGAAGGTGCGGAACGTGGAATAGCTGCCGAAGGTCTGGTTGATCGTGGCACCGGCCTTCTGCTTCGGGTCACGCATGGTGAACTCGATCGTCCCGCCCAGATTGCTGGTCGAGGCTGTGCCCAGCGCACCCGCACCCGAGGACAGGGACGTTGACCCGATGTCTTCACTGATGGCCGCGCGCTGCGGAGACAGACCGTTATAATTGCCATAAGCCCCGGCCCCGAGGGGCACGCCGTCCATCGTGTAGCCGAGCTGGTTCTGGTTGAAGCCGTGGACATAGATGCTGGAGTTCTGCTCGTTATTGCCCCAAGGGTCGACGTTGGTGAATGTCACGCCCGGCAGCAGATCCAGCGCCTGCATCGGGCTCTGGCCCGGCATGAGCGTCTGCATTTCGTCACCGCTGACGCTCATGACCGAACGGGTGCGGTGGCCGGTTGCGACGATCTGCTCGATCTCATGCGCCTGCGTCTCACGCAGGCGCTGCGGCTTTGGGCGCGCGGAGGTGTCCTTGCGAATGATGACGCCGCCATCGGGCATGGCCTCGGCCCTCAGTCCGCTCCCGCGCAGAAGGCGTTTGACCGCATCGTCCGCCGACAGCGTGCCATCCACGGCTGGTGCGCGAAGATGGGCCACGGCCTCGGACGTGAAGATGATGTTGCGGCCGGTCTGCTGCCCGAGCGTCACGAGGGCCTGCCCCATGGGCTGGGGGGCGATATGTACGGTCGAAGCCGGGGCAGCGAAGGCGCTGGACAGCGTCTGCGTCAGAATGGTCGCGCCTGCCGACAGAAGCAGAGCGGTGCGGCGGGGGTAACGGGTGGACGGGGTCATGGGGCTCGTTTCCTGTCGTCGGGCCTGAATGCGGTCTCGACAGGAAGACAGATGAAAAAGCGAAAACCTCAGCGTGATGCAGCGGTTTTCATCGAAACGTCACAAAGCAACGATTTCGTAAGCATTATGCGCGGGCCGGATCCGCAGCGGTAGCAGACGGGGGAGCATCTGCAAAAACGCGTCCCCCTGCCGCACGTGATAAACGCCGCTCAGACGCTGCGACGCCAGACGCGGCGCGGACAGCACGATCTGCCGTGAGGTATAGCGGTTGATTTCCTGAATGACGTCCACAAGCGGCTGATTGCGGAACACAAGCTCGCCGCCCTGCCAGGCCAACAGCGTTTCCAGATCCGGATAGTCGATGTTCCAGCCCCCATTGCGGTACATCCGCAGGCGCTGTCCGGGCATGACCCAGCGTCCGGCCGCGCGCAGGGCCACAGCAGTCAAAAATATCTTGCCCCGGACGGCCGTGACTTCCGTATCGCCCCGGTTGATCCGGATATCGGCCGCCGTCTGGTCGTGAAGCTGCACGGTCATGCCATCGGCGGACAGATGGAACGGGTCCGGACCGGTGGTCGAGAGCATGACCTGTCCGTGACAGAGCCTTGCCTGCTGTCCGTTAAGCCCCACAACAAGGCGCGTCTGGGTGTCGAGGCGGCAATGGGTGCGGGGCGTGATGTGGATATCGCGGATGCTGCCGGTGCCCGTCTCCTCGATCCGGCTGGCATGCGCGCCTTCCCAGGGCGGCGCTGCGAGAAAGACGGTCGCAACCAGTCCGGCCAGCGCATGGCGGCGGCTGAGCGCGGGGCCTCGGGTCGCACGGGTGGGGATGCTCACGGGTGCGGGGCGGGAAAGGCCGCCGGACAGCTCCCACAGTTCGGTCATGTGTTCGAAGACCGGACCGTTCCGGGGGTCGCTCGTCAGCCAGTCCCGGAACCTGTCATGATCGCGGGGCGTGCAGTCCCCGGCATGCAGGCGCGCAATCCATTCTGCCGCGCGGGTTTTGATGACATCCATCAGATCGGTATTTCAGCGGTCCATCCATGTTGAAAGGAAGACCAGCGCCTTTGCGATATGTTTTTCAACACTGCTTTCACTGATCGTCAGTGATTGCGCAATATGGCTGTACTTCATTTTTTCAACACGGTTCATCAGAAAGATCTGACGGGTCCTGTCCGGAAGCTGTTCGCAGCCCGCATGAAAATGTGCGAGCTTCTGGCTCGATTCATAAATCTGTTCCTGTGACGGCGCGGGGTCCGGGGTGTCGAGGAGCGTCTCGAACCCTTCCGCCGCCTGAACGCATCCCTGCTGCTCGCGGCGGATCGCGTTGAGCGAAGAATTGATGGCGCTGCGGGTGATATAGGCGTCCTGATGCTGCACGCTGCCTTCAGGGCGCTCGAAATAGCTCATGAACGCGTTCTGAAGATGATCATCCGCATCATCCCGGCGGGTCCGGGAACGCACCCTGCGATAAAGACGCAACCATTCCTGCTGACAGCGCATCCATGTTCCCGTTGCTGGACGTTTCCGAATCACAGCCGCGCCGGGGAGTTTGTCCGAGCGGCGGCGGATCAGCGTTTAGGGAATTCGCGCGCGCTCATTCGTGACAGTTTCATGAAATGCCGCTTCGGGGAGTGGGCAAAACCCTTTGCCATGTGTCCACAGATCGGAGGGCGTGTGTCCCAAGACCTCTGGGAGCCCGGTTCCGCTGCGAACCGGGCTCTGTAGGAAAGAACTGCTGCATGGTGTTCATGAAACGTAGAAGCCTGCTGACCGGCCTTGGCGCGGGTCTCCTCCTGTCCACGCGGGTCCGTGCCCTGCGTGCGGCCGTTCCGCGCGATCTGGAAAAGAACCCGAGCTTCAAAGCCTCCCCGTTCCAGCTCGGCGTGGCGTCCGGCGATCCGGCGTCCGACGGGCTGGTGCTCTGGACGCGACTGGCGCCGGACCCGCTGGAAGAGGCGGGCGGGATGGACGTCCTCAAGCCGGTTCTGGTGAACTGGGAAATTAGCGAGAATGAGAATTTCTCGAAACCCGTGCAGAGCGGACAGACGCTGGCGCATCCCGAGCTGGCCCATTCGGTTCATGTCGAGGTGGCGGGGCTGAAACCGGACCGTCCGTACTGGTACCGCTTCCATATCGCGGGCTATGCAAGTCCTGTCGGACGAGGCCGCACGCTCCCGCTGCCGGGTGCGCCTCTGTCGCGCGTGCGCTTTGCAGTGGCGGGCTGTCAGCATTACGAATATGGCTACTATACCGCCTGGCGTGCCATCGCGAACGAGCCGATCGACTTCGTGTTTCACTATGGCGATTACATTTACGAAGGCCCGGACAGCGGGGATCATCTGCGCGACATCGACGGCCAGAAAGCCCATGTCCTGCGCCGCCATGTCGGGCCGGAATGTTATTCGCTGGACGAATATCGCCGCCGTTATGCCCAGTATAAAATGGACCCGGATCTTCAGGCCGCCCATGCGGCGACGTCCTGGATCGTCAGCTTTGACGACCACGAGATCGACAACAACTGGGCCGGGGATACCGATCAGGACGGCACGCCGCCGGAGATTTTCCGTCTGCGCCGGGCGTCGGGGCTACAGGCCTATTACGAGAACATGCCGCTGCGGGCGACATCCATTCCCGATGGCAGCCACATGCAGCTTTATCGCAGCTTCCGCTTCGGTGATCTGATGAACATGTTCGTGCTGGATACGCGCCAGTATCGCAGCGATCAGGCTTATGGCGACACGAATGCGGCGCAGGGCAAAGATGTCTGGTCGCCCGAGCGCAGCATGATGGGCGCGCAGCAGGAAGAATGGCTGTTCGATGGTCTGGGACAGTCGAACGCGAAGTGGAACCTGCTGGCGCATCAGGTCATGCTCATGGATCTGGCGCATCGCAAATCCGCCCATTCCGAGCTGGTTTACAGCATGGATCAGTGGTCGGGCTATCTTTACAGCCGCAAGCGCCTGCTGGACTTCATCGACACGCATTGCCCCGGCAATGTGGTCAACGTGACGGGGGACGCGCACCGGCATTTCGCCGGAGACCTGCTGCTCGAACCGGGCCGGGGCAAGCCGGTTTCGGTCGAGTTTCTGGCGACGTCCATTTCATCGGGCGCGGACGGGCTGGGCGATGACGATCATTTCAGCCGGATCGCCCGCAGTCTGAATCCGCATCTGAAAGCCACGATGGACAAGCGCGGTTATGTTCTGTGTGATGTCGGGCCGGAAGTCTGGCATGCCGATCTGAAGATCATCGACCGCGTCATGGTGCGGGACGGTGCGCTGTCGACCTATGCCAGCTTCGCCGTCGAGCGCGGCAATCCGGGACTTCAGAAGGCCTGAAGCAGAAAATACTCTATTAGCCGAAAAAAGCTACTTCTCTGCTCTCCCTCTGTACTTTCAGAATCAATATGATCGTTTTATCGTCGGTATGGGCAGGGGAAGTAGACAGTAGACTATTGGATTTCATTAAGGAAGGATATTGATTACCCATCCTATCCAAGCGGGCTTGGTAATCAACTTGGAGTGAAGCCATAATCTGGCGCACACCGCGCCAGATATTAGCCAAGAATACCGTTTATAGGTTTTTGATTTGATATCAGATAATATAATTATTCCCCATAAATATGTACTTTTTTAAGATGGAGACAATCATCTTTTGGAGTGGTAAATTTTATAAATCGAGCTTGTATATTCGGGTATACGCCAATATTTAAATGGTCGTTATAATTTCCACCAAATAATTTTGACTCTATATGCACTAAATGCCAGTTTATTTTATCTTTTGAGCTATATATGTGTAATGGTATGCATCGTTCCTTAACCATTTGATCGCAGTCTCTATTGTAAACTTCTATTCGACATATGCTATAATCTCTTTCCAGATCTATTTCTAGCCAAGGGTGATATTCTTTTTGCGTATGAAAAGAATAATTTTCCACATAGCTAGAATCTATAGAGCTTTTTCCTTGGTCTTCTCTTGTTTTTCCTGTGCTATATTCCGAAATTGAGCTAATAATGGCTGATTTATCTATAGATATATTTTTTTTATCTTCGTTTTTGGGGATATCAGGTATTCTGCCTTCCCAAATGCCCTTTTTTAGAAAATGGTCTTTGGCATTTAAATAATACCCCTTGGCTATATCCATGGCAGCATCAAGATATTTGCTGAGATACCACTCTGGATGCACAAAAACTGGATCATTTCGCTCTATATGGCTTAGAAAGCGTGACTTGATATCTATTAGCTCTTTTTCAGAAATCAGACAGGATTTTATGGTAATTTCCTTGGAAATCATTTTCATTTTTGCTTCAGATAGGCCACCAATAAATGGCAATAAATAAAAACCGAACCTTTTGTCGCCAATAGGTAGAAGATCTATTGTTCCATTTGAGGCAGGAAAGTTAAAAAAACCATATATAGGGAGTATAATTTTAGAAGACTCCGAAAGCCAATTTGCTAAAAACGAAAATGTGCTAATGGCTACAAGTGAATTTTTTGCCCTTCTTAATACTTCGAAATCAAAAAGAGGTGATACGTGGTGGATGAACTTTGCATTGGGAAATAGTTCTTTTAACTCATTACAATAAGCATTTTCTTCGATCTGTCCCACAAATATGGGGTCTAATTTTGTTTCCCGAACAACTTTCTTTATAAATTCAACAGGTAATATAGGATATTGCCATAGACCTCTCATCAATTCATTTGTTCTAATATTTATTACAATTTCGTTTTCCGAAAAATTTATATTGACTTTTTCTTTGTTTGTGAATTTTTTCCTCCAGAATTCCAAGTCTCCAAATAGAAAAAATTTCTGCAGGTATTCTGTAAAGTAGACTACATCTGGATTCTCGTTTTTAATCTTATCAACAATTTCCGAAGCGCTTCTGAATGAATCATCTATTTCCATTATTTTAAGTGTATTTAAGTCTTCATTAGAAACATCTCTGTGTTCTATCCCCCATTCAGGCAAATATACGTTTGCAAGAGAAGAATCCGGGAAAAATTTTATAAAATATGATGCAGATATATATTGCATCATTCGGTTTCCCAAGTTACCCAAACCGCTAATGCGAAATATCATTCCTATTTCTCCAAATCTAATTTTTGTTTTCTTGCAGAATATGGCTGTTTTTAGCCTAACGCAAATCAGATTAAAATAATCTGGAAAAACGAAAATAGATGAAATTTCAGATCAGAAATTTGACGGCTTTTATTGAAAAATAAGTTACTGATCTCTTAATCTTGAAATTTAAAAAGTATTTATGTGAATTATCTCGACAATAATTCCGTTCTTTAATCATGGTTTCTGTTGTTTATACAGGACGGTCACTTGATCAAATTCGAAGTCGAAAATCTGGTTAGTGGCAGCCGCCTTTGCCGGACCGGTCACAGCCCGAGCAGCCGCCGCAGCCCTTGCCAATGGTGGGCCGCGGTGCGGAGAGACCCACGGCCGTGCGCAGGCGGCCCCAGCCCTGGGGGAAGAGCCGCGCATACCAGTAAATGGCGGCAGCGCAGACGATCAGCAGGGCAACAGCAACTTCGATCATCAGGGAACTCCCGTAATGGCGCGGGTGATGTGATAGGTCAGGAACGCCGCCAGATAGGCCAGCCCGAACAGATACGCCGCAGCCCATAGAACGGTTCTGATGGACCCGGTTTCCCGCCGCATGACAGCCAGCGTGGAAATGCATTGCGGCGCATAGACATACCATGCCAGCAGCGAGAATGCTGTGGCCATGCTCCACTGCGTCGAGAGCAGCGGCAGGAGCTTGTCGGCCGCGCCGTCATTCGTGGCCCCGATGGCATAGACGGTGGCCAGTGAACTGACGGCCACTTCACGCGCCGCAAGGCCCGGGATCAGCGAGACGCAGATCTGCCAGTTGAAGCCGATGGGCGCGAAGACCCACTGCATCAGATGGCCGATGCGCCCGGCCAGACTGTAATCGATGGCCGCACCCGGAGCGCCTGCGGGCGGCAGCGGGAAGCTCGACAGCGCCCAGAGCAGCACGTTCAGCGAGACGATGATCGTGCCCACACGGGAGAGGAACATCACCGCGCGCTGCCACAGTCCGAGCGCGAGGCTCTTGAGGTTCGGGCGGCGATAGGGCGGCAGTTCGAGCAGCAGCGGGTGTTCTTCGGACTTCACGCCCCGCGTCATGACACGGGCCGCAATGACGCCACTGATGATGGCCACGGCATAGAGCCCGAACAGGACCAGCCCCTGAAGCCCGAAAATCCCGAGCACCGTATGATGCGGCACGAACGCGCCGATCAGCAGCGTATAGACCGGCAGACGCGCCGAGCACGTCATGAGCGGCGCGATGAGGATCGTGACCAGACGGTCCCGCGGGTTCTGGATCGTCCGGGCCGCCATGATGCCCGGAATGGCGCAGGCGAAGCTCGACAGCAGTGGAATAAAGGACCGGCCGCTCAGCCCCGCCAGCGCCATCAGCCGGTCCAGCAGGAAGGCGGCGCGGGGCAGATAGCCGGATTCCTCAAGGGCGAGGATCCACAGGAACAGGATGAGGATCTGCGGCAGGAACACGATGACCGTGCCCGCACCCGCGATCACACCATCGGCCAGAAGGCTGTGGAGGATACCGTCCGGCAATGGCTTGAGAACGATCTGCCCGAAGGTCGAAATCCCGCTGTCCAGTCCGTCCATGAGCGGTTGCGCCCAGGCGAAGACGGTCTGGAACATGACGAACAGCACGACCAGAAGAATGACCGGCCCCCAGACCGGATGCAGGAACAGCCGGTCCAGACGGTCCGTCAGCCGGTCTTTTCCCGCGGATGGATCAACGACATGCGCCGCCAGAAGCCGCCGCACTTCCATATGAGGGTCGATCCCCGCCGGAAGGGGAGCCGGAGGAGCGGGAAGAGGCAGATCGAGGGCTTGCAGAAGCGGCACCACGCCTGCGCGGTTGAGACTGACGACGGGGACGATGGGCATGCCCAGATCGGCCTGCAAACCGGCCACGTCGATCTGAAGGCCATTGCGCCGGGCCTCGTCCATCATGTTCAGCGCGACAATGACGGGCAGGCCGAGCTGCTTCAGTTCCAGCAGGAAGCGCAGATGCAGGCGTAGATTGGTTGCCGAAATGACGGCCACCAGCATTTCGGGCTGGGGTTCGGAACGGTGGCGTCCCAGACAGACATCGCGCGTGACGTCCTCGTCCGGGCTCGTCGAATCAAGGCTGTAGGCGCCCGGCAGATCCAGCACGCGGATCGCCCGGCCATGGGGTGTGTTGAAGAATCCTTCCTTGCGCTCGACCGTCACGCCCGCATAGTTCGCGACCTTCTGCCGGCTGCCCGTCAGCTGGTTGAACAGGGAGGTCTTGCCGCAGTTCGGATTTCCGACGAGGGCAATATGCAAAGGCGGGGCGGGCGTCTGCGGAGAGGCTGTCGAACTCATGGATGTCAGGAAGCAGTCCGCAGGCCCACGCGCGCGGCTTCACCCCGGCGCAGGGCAAAGCGGGACGTTCCCAGACGCACGGCGATCGGATCCCGGCCCATCGGTCCCGTCGCGACAACCTGTACGGCTTCGCCGGGGACGAAGCCCAGCTCTGCCAGTCGTGTGGCGATCGGATCCAGGGACGCACGCTGCTCGACCTTCTCGATCACGGCAGGTGTGCCCATAGGCAGTGTATCCAGATACAGCATCAGTTCGGTACCCCGGTAAGATGGCGCGGGCTCAGAGGCTCCGGCCTTCAACCTAGATAGGCGCATCCTGCCCGTCCGGGAAGAGGAGTGAGAATGATTTGCATCAAGAGCCCTTCAGACTGAAGGCAAATCCCGGTTCTATAATAAATTTTATGAAAGCCCCGATGGCGCGGCATGAAGCCGAAGAAGCGTTCGGAATGAAAGGAGAGGCCTGTCTGGCTGTGTAGAAACAGGATGTGCTTTTTCTGCGGAGGGACTCGGTTTTTTTCCGATCCCGAAACACGCAGATGCATCGTTGGACTGGAAATTCCCGTCGCAGGGGGGCATACACCGGCCTGTGGGCGCCGGATGGGCGGGCATGAACCCATGATGTTACGTTCGGAATGTCTGGCAGAGGGCGGATCCTGGAATGGCACTATCCCATAAAGAACATGCAGCGGATGTCTGCGAGAACTGTACGCCGCTGGACGATGACGGCCGGCGCGTCGAGCAGCCTCGCAAAAAGGCCCTGACGAACCGTGTCCGCCGGATCGAGGGGCAGGTTGGCGGCATTCTCAACATGATTGAGAACGATCGCTACTGCGTTGACATCCTGACCCAGATCTCCGCCATCAAGTCGGCGCTGGATGGTGTGTCCATCCAGATCCTGTCGTCCCACGCCAATGGCTGCGTGCGACGGGCTGTGCAGGAAGACGGTGGAGAAGACGCGATTGACGAGCTTCTCCAGGTCGTCCGCCGGATGATGCGCTGAAAAATCCGCGCGTTCAGCGGTCCAGCGTTTCGCCCGGTGCAGGCTTGTTCATCATGCCCATATCCATTTTCTGACAGGCCGCGCGCTGCTGCTTCATTTTTGGCGTCATGGGCCCCTTCTGTTTGCTGAGCGTCTCAAGATGCGCGCACAGGACCATCTGCTGATCCATGCTCAGCCCGGCCATCGGATCCTGCGCTTTGGCGGAGGGCATGGCCATGCTGCTTTTGCCGCTCATATCCATATGGCTCATGTCCATGCCGGGCATGGACGGATCGGCGTAAGCCGTGCCGGTGGCGAGAAGGGCGGTCAGGGCGACGAAAATCTTGCGCATGATGTCGGGCTTTCGGTTTTGATTTAATGGAAAATGGATGATCAGAACCAGCTTCGGACGCCGAGGCTGAAGCGGACGGAGCCGGTGTCGTCGTGCTGGTCACGGGCGATCCGGCGGGCCTGTGTGAGATATCCGGAGTAGGTTACGGCCACGTAGGGCGCGAATTTCCGCCAGAGTTCGTATCGCAGGCGCAGACCGGCATCGACATCCGACAGTCCGGCGCCAGCCTGACGTCCCGGATCGGATTTCGTGTACAGATTGAATTCGGCCTGTGGCTGAAGGATCAGGCGGTTGGTCAGCAGGAAGTCGTAAGACCCCTCGATGCGGGCGGCGAAACGTCCGCGGTCGCTGACATAGGCTGTGGCCCCGAATTCGAATTCGTACAGCGCCAGACCTTCGATGCCGAACGCGCCCCAGGTGCGGGTCGGACCGTCATCGAGATCCATCCGCACACCGCCCTGAAGGTTCCAGTAGGGCGAGATGGAGCGCGTATAGAGCAGTTCGTGGTCGCCATCGCTCAGGCGCCCTTTTTCGAGCGTGCCTTCGGATTTGAGCCAGATCTTGTTGTAGTCCCCGCCGAACCAGGCTTCGCCATCCCAGCGGAAGTCGGTGCCGCCGGGCGCATAGCGGCCTTCAAGCTGGTTGAAGATACCGTGCAGCCAGGTGCCCTGATCCATGGCGGGCTTGATGTTGCCGATATAGACGACGGGGGTCGCCTCCGGCGCATCGGCGGCGTGATAGGTTGGCTGATCGGCACGGGCCGTGCCGGACAGGGCTGCGAGGGCCAGAACCATGAGAGAAAGGGCGTGTTTCATGCCACGATCACCGTGCGGAACATGCCCAGATCCATGTGGTACATCAGATGGCAGTGATACGCCCACATACCGGGGGTATCGGCCGTCACGAGATAGCTCAGCTTCGAGCCCGGCTGGGAAATGATGGTGTGCTTGTAGGGGCGGTAATCGCCCTGACCGTTTTCCAGCTCGCTCCACAGACCGTGCAGATGGATCGGATGTTCCATCATGGTGTCGTTGATGAGCGTAAAGCGTACGCGCTCGCCGAGCTTGAGGCGGATGGGGCCGGATTCCGAGAACTTCCGGCCGTTCATGCCCCAGATATAGCGCTCCATGTTGCCGGTCAGGTGCAGGATGATTTCCCGCGTTGGCGGCCGTAGATCCGCTCCGGGGCGCGTGGCGCGAAGCTGTTTGTAGTTCAGGACACGGCGGCCGTTATTTTCCAGCCCGTCACCGGGGCTGCCGGTGCGGTCGATGGGCATCATGGCGCGCATCTGGTTTTCGACGTTGATGGGCGGCGGTCCGGGATCGTCCACTTCCATCTTCGGCATGGCCATGTGGCTCATATCCATGCCCTTCATGTCCATTCCGGCCATGTCGCCGTCCATTTTCATGCCGGACATGTCCCCCGACATATCCATGTCCTTCATGCTTTCGCCGGGCTTCATGTTCCCCATGCCCATGTCCACCATGGTGCGGACCGGGCGCGGATCCATCGGCGGCAGGGGAGCGATCATGCCCTCGCGCGGGGCGAGGGTGCCTCTTGCGTAGCCGGTGCGGTCTTCGCTCTGGGCGAAAATGGCGTAGGCGCGCTCGTCCTTAGGCTGAACGATCACGTCATAGGTTTCCGCCACGCCGATGCGGAATTCATCGACGGGGACGGGTTCGATATCGTTGCCATCCGCCTGCACGACCAGCATTTCGAGGCCCGGGATACGGACGTCGAAGAATGTCATGGTCGAGCCGTTGATAAAGCGCAGGCGCACTTTATCGCCGGGTTTGAACAGGCCGCTCCAGTTCATGTCCGGGGCGTGGCCGTTCAGCGTGTAGGTGTAGATCGCGCCCGAGACGTCCGCGATGTCGGTCGCGGCCATGCGCATTTTCGACCAGGCCAGACGGTCCGCAAGCGCTGCGCCCGCACTTCCTGCCTCGCGCGCTTCTTTCGGGAAGGACGCGGCCGTGCGCTGGCGGAAGACGTAATAATCGTCCTGCATCTTGAGGTTGCTGACGATGTCATGGGGCATGACATCCGTCCATTCGGCGAGGAAAATGACGTAATCGCGGTCGCATGTGTTCGGGTCAGGACGGCGCGGGTCGATCACCATCGCACCATACAGGCCCATCGCCTCCTGCATCCCCGAATGGCTGTGATACCAGTAGGTGCCGCTCTGATGGAGCTTGAAGCGATAGGTGAATGTTTCGCCCGGTGCGATGCCGCCAAAGCTCAGCCCCGGTACGCCGTCCATGTTCGAGGGCGTACGGATACCGTGCCAGTGGATCGAGGTGGGTTCGTTCAGCGTGTTGGTGACGTTGATGCTGACGGTATCGCCTTGTTTGAAGCGCAGGATCGGGCCCGGTACCGTGCCGCCGGCAGTCGGCGCGTGCATGGTCTTGCCGTCGAGAGAGATGCGCGTATGGCTGATTTTCAGATCCCACCGGTCGGATGGCATCGGCGGGATGATGCCCGAGGAGGCCCTGATGGGGGAGGCCTGGGCCGAGAGCGCGGTTGAGGTTCGGGGCAGGCCTGCCAGAAGGCCGCCTGCGCCAATCCCGGTCACAAAACGCCGTCGTGTCAGGCCGTCCCGGATGCGGGACGGAAAGGTCATGATGAGAAATCCGCGAAAATCACAGAGGATCAGATCCTGAGCGCCCGTTTTGGGCAGCAGGACGGAGCCACGCCTGTCAGGCGTGTGTCAGATTGCGCGGAGTCTGGGAGGGGGGGAGGCCGGGATCCAGTCCGTACCGCTGAAGCGGTCATGCAGCCCGGATGCAAAGGCGCGGGATACCGCACGGATCGGGCCGGAAGGATGGATGAACGCCGTCGTCAGCATGGGTTCGGTCGAGACCACATGCGTATGGCAGCAGCCTTCGGAAGACTGTTGCGGATGGGGGATCGCATGGAACGCTGATGTCTTGCAGCAGTCCGTGTCTGGGGTCTTCTGGTGATGGGCCATGTGGTGCATTGCCATGGCCATCCGGGGGGCTTCAGATCTGGCCTGCGCGGTGGACGTGCCAAGCAGCAGCCCGACCTGCATCAGCAGGCAGGCCAGCAGGCCGATCCAGATCCGGGCATGTGTCCTGATCATCAGAAATCACCACAGAAGGGTAAGAGACGGAGCGATTCATCGTTCGAATCTGAGCTGAACCTATACCCTGCCGGGGGATAGGAAAAGATTATTTTTCGGGGCCTGAAAAAATGGCTTGTCGAATCTGTTTCGGAGGCAATATGAAAAATAGATACCCCGGTATGGTATATGAAGCATATGGACATAAAGGGAATACGCGCAAAGGCGGCCAGAAGGGTTCGCTTCATGCGTCATATCCCCAGCCTCCTATGTTGACAGGCTGTTTCGGGACAAACTCTCTTTCCCAAAGGATTTCACAACATGACAGAAACAGCCCACATGACGGTCGAGGGCATGTCCTGCAACGGTTGTTCCGGCAAGCTCCAGCGTGCTCTTGAGGCCGTGAACGGGGTGGAGGACGTCAATATCGTGCTCGATGGCGGCAAGGTGACGGTGTCCTATGATCCGGCTGTTGTTTCGGCCGCCGCATTCACAGGCGTGGTTGAAGATACCGGATTTGACGTTGCCTCCTGAAGCGCGGCTCGCCTCTTTCTGAAAAAGACAGGGCAGTCTAGATCCGCCAGATTCGGAACAGGAGCGTTTCATCACCGGCTCCATGCCGCTACACGAATGCATTCAGGCCGCAGGATGTTGCATGGCGCCGGCATGTCTCTCTAGGACAGACACTATGACACAGCAGGGCACTTCAGTTCGCCGCCGCCTCAGCCTTCCCGCCATTTCCCATAATGCCCTGATCTGGGGCAGCCTGATGGCGGGTGTCTGCCCAACGGCCATGGCCGACACGGTTGCAGAGCGGACTAAAGATCATCCGTCGGCTTGCCATGCCAGACACAGGACGCTGCGACCGGCTTATTGCGGCTCACATCACACCGCGACAAGACCCGTTTCGCAGCCTGCGAAGGCCGCTGTTGCAGTTCCCGTAGCCACTGTGGTTCCTGCCACCGCGCAGTCATCAGCGGATGTGGACGGGACCGAGGCGGAAAATATTCAGGTTCTGGGGACCAACCACACTTATACGGCGCCCGCCGTCGAGGCCTGGGGCAAGAGCCCCGTGGCGCTCAAAGACGTGCCGCAGTCTGTTTCCGTTATCACGCAGCAGCGGATGGAAGATTCCAACATGCTGACGATGGTGGACGCCATGCGCCAGATTAACGGGATCCGCGTTCTGCCTGGCTCGACGGCTAATTCGAACTACTATTCCCGCGGCTACCAGCTCACGACATCCGTGGACGGCACGCCCGACGCGTCCGGCACGCTGAACAACGCGGCTTTTGACCTGTCCATGTATGACCGGATCGAGGTGCTGCGTGGATCGTCCGGCCTGTTGCAGGGCGGGGGTGGCGCAGGTGGTGTCGTCAATGAAGTCACGAAGAAGCCGGGACGGGATTTCGCGGTTGAAGGCTCCGCCACGGTCGGGAGCTTCAACAATTACCGCGCCGATGTGGACATGACCATTCCGCTGAACAGATCGAAGACGCTCCGTTTCCGGACCGCCGACCTGTTTCAGGATAATGATTATTTCTATAAATACGCCCATTCGCGCAAATGGCAGGCCTATGGCGCGCTGGAGTGGGATGTCACGCCCACGACGACATTTATCGTGTCCCACGCGGCCCAGCAGCAGGATATTACCGCGCCATATTATGGTCTGCCTGTCACAACGGCGAAGACCCTGTGGTTCGGCGGACGTGATGCCAATCCGAGCCAGGACTGGGGCTACAGCAACTACATGACGCAGCAGACGATTGCGTCCATCACCCAGAAACTCTGGGGCGACTGGTCGGCGACCGCGCGCGCCACGTTCTATGACCAGAGCTACAATACACTGTATAACGAGCCCTGGACGACAATCGACGCCAAAACCGGCCTGTTGCAGTATCAGGATGCCGGTATCATCGGGATGAAGGGCAAGAACACGTCGCGTTCGGCGGATGTGTATGCGCAGGGCAGTTTCCGTCTTCTGAACCGGACGCATCATGCGCTGTTCGGCTTCAACTACAATTCTTATGAGCAGCTCACGCAGTATGCCAACGTCAACTGTGACGCCATTTACAATAATGTCAGCATCAACAACACGGGTGTCGTGAAAGCGCCGGCAGCGAACTGCGTCGACTACAAGCAGAACGATGATGGCGATGGCACGGACGACTATGCCTATCAGTGGGGTTTTTACGGACAGCTTCGTCTTGAGGTAATCCGTCATCTCTCGCTGATCCTCGGCGGCCGTGTGTCGCGGTTCTACGAGAAGCTTCAGTATATCCCGCCGGGGCCGAAGACGGAATGGGTGACCACGTCGAACATCCATGGTCAGCTCACGCCCTATCTGGGCACAGTCTACCAGATCACGCCGAACATCTCGTGGTATGCCAGTTATTCCAGCATCTTCACGCCGTCGGTCGGACGACAGGTCTATCACGGCGGTGGTTTGCCACCGCAGGAAGGCAATCAGGTCGAAACCGGTTTCAAGGCGGAGTATTTCCACGGCCGCCTGAACATTTCGTCTGCGCTTTTCCGGATGGAAAGTGTGAACCAGCCGGTTCAGGACCCCGATCACTCGCAGTATTACATTACCGCAGGGCCGATCCGCCGTCAGGGCTGGGAAGCGCAGATCGATGGTGAAATCCTGCCTGGCCTCGATGTCTCGATCGGCTATACCTATCTGGATACGAAGGTCTCGAACTCGAAAGTCAGCGATTTCGGCGGCGTCTTTTCTCCGCACCACATGTTCAAGTCCTGGGTGCATTATAACGTGCCGAGCGGACGCCTGAAGGGGCTGAATTTCGGTGCAGGGATTGATGCCAACAGCAATTTGCGCGGCAGTTATGCGACGACCGTTCAGGGCGGCTACATGACGCTGGACAGCATGATCGGTTACAAGATCAACAAGCACCTGAAGTTGCAGCTGAACGCAACAAACCTGACCAACCGGTATTATTACGAGCGCGCCAGCGGCGTCTGGCAGTTCAACTTCCCCGCCGCGCCCCGCAGCTTCATGGCCACACTTCGTGCAAACTACTGACGATACGACCCCGCCACATTCCCTTTCAGACTGGAAAGTCCTCTTTCCCTACTGGAAATCCGAAGAGAAGTGGTGGGCCTGGTCGCTTCTGGGGGGTACCATCGGGCTGTCCGTGCTTTACGTTCAGTCCGCCGTCTGGTTCGGGGCCTGGTATCACCGGTTTTTCGATGTGTTCTTCGCCGGCCAGGTAGGGCATTGTCTCGGGATGCTGCCGCTTTACCTGCTGGTGACGGTTGGCTCCGTCGGGGTGCATGTGACGCAGACCTATCTGACGCAGGTCCTGTCCATGCGCTGGCGGTTGTGGAATACGCGGGTCTATCTGCGGCAGTATCTGTCGCAGGAAGCGTATTATCGCCTCGAACATGGGCCGAACCGGGCGGATAACCCCGATCAGCGTATCGCGGATGACCTGTCGCAGATGACGGTTCAGACGCTCAAGCTGGGTCTGGACGCCATTGATGCGGTGACCACGCTGCTCTCCTTCGCGGTGGTTCTGTGGAACATCGGGGGGGTATTGTCCTTCGACTGGCATGGGCATCATTTTCAGATTCCCGGCTATCTATTCGTGGGCGCTGTCATCACGACGCTGACGGCCTCGGGGATTCTGGAACGGTTCGGTTCGCCCTTGATCGGTGCGAATTACCGGCAGCAGCATTTCGATGCGGATCTGCGTGCGGGGCTGATGGATATCCGGCGCAATTCCGAGCAGATCGCTTTTTATGGCGGCGAAAATGCCGAGCATCTGCGGCTGTCCGGCTATCTGAGCCATATCGCCACCAACTGGCGCAGCGTCGTGCGCTATACGTGGCGGGTTAATTTCATCGGGGAAGTCTATACCGGTATCGCAACGGTCCCATTGTGGCTGATGCTGGCCCCCAAAGCCATGGCGCATGCCCTGAGCTTCGGGCTCTATTCACAGATCAATTCCGCCTACACGCAGGTGCGGATCAGTCTGGAATGGTTCATTTTCAACTATGCCGATCTGGCGACTTTGCGTTCGG
This sequence comes from Gluconobacter sp. Dm-62, assembly GCF_018256155.1. Classification (GTDB taxonomy): domain Bacteria; phylum Pseudomonadota; class Alphaproteobacteria; order Acetobacterales; family Acetobacteraceae; genus Gluconobacter. Next base: position 209,273 of record NZ_JAERLY010000001.1, on the reverse strand, counting down.
TGCTCCAGCGTCTGGGCGAGTTCGAGCGGGTTGTCAGCCAGCAGCCCCGGAGCGGAATCGAGCGTTTCGCATCTGAAATACCTGCCGTGCAGATTCGCGATCTTGTCCTGAACCTGCCTGACAACACGCCGATCACGCGGATTGGCACCCTGACGCTCGAAAGTGGCGAGCGCTGGCTTGTCCGGGGGCCGTCCGGGTCTGGCAAGAGCACGTTCCTGCGCGCGCTTGTCGGGCTTTGGCAGCATGGAAGCGGGGATGTGTCCTTCAACATCCGACAGGCCATGTTCCTGCCCCAATGCAGCTATGTGCCATCCGGCACGCTGCGTCAGGCGTTGAGCTATCCCGCAACACCGGACCGTTATGACGCGCTCGCTTGCCAGCAGGCCCTCGAGGCCGTCAATCTGGCGGGATACGGCCATCGCATGGACGAAGTTGCAGACTGGGGCGCCGTGCTGTCCCCGGGCGAGCAGCAGCGTCTGGCTGTGGCGAGGGCTTTGCTGTTCCGCCCTGCGATCCTGTTTCTGGACGAGGCGACCTCGGCGCTGGACGAGGCCAATGAGCGCCGTCTTTATGAGGCTCTTCTTTCCGCGCTGCCCGGTACCACATTCATCAGTGTGGCGCATCATGAAGCGCTGCGGAGCTTCCACGATCACGAGATTGTTCTGGGCGGTGACAATGCTGTCTTTTCCATGCTTGAAAAATAGGGTGGTGGGGTATATTTCTCATGCATCCTCTGTAGAATATCCCTAGCCGACAGGACCCTCTTCCAGATGTCAGAAACGATCAGTTTCCCCGTCGGCGGCATGACCTGCGCCGCCTGTGCCGCGCGGATTGAAAAAGTTCTCAACCGTCAGGACGGCGTGAAGGCGACAGTCAATTTCGCCTCCGAACGTGCGCAGGTTGCTTTTGAAAATGCGTCGTCCTCCATCGAGAGCGTCGTGGCGGCCGTGCGCCGTGCGGGCTTCTCCGTGGACGAGCAGAGCCTTGATCTGTCGCTGTCGGGCATGACCTGCGCGGCCTGTGCGGCGCGGATCGAGAAGATCCTGAACCGCCAGCCTTCCGTACAGGCCAGCGTCAATTTCGCGGCCGAGCGCGCGCATATCAACTACATCCCCGGTGTGGTCGAACCGGCGTTCCTGATCGGCAAGATCGAAAAGGCCGGATTTGGTGCGGAGCGTCTGGATGAAGGCACGCGTGAGGACCCGAAAGCCAGACGTGAGGCCATCTGGAAGCAGGAGCGCAACCGGTTCATCCTGACGCTTGTCCTGTCCCTGCCGCTCTTTGCCGAGATGATCGGTATGTTTTTCGGCCGCATGATCGTGCCGGTTCCGGTGCAGTTCCTGTTCGCCACGATCGTGCAGTTCGTCTGCGGGGCGCATCTGTATCGCAGAGCGTGGAATGCGGTTCGTGGCGGCTCGGCCAACATGGATGTGCTGGTGGTGCTGGGAACGTCCATCGCCTGGCTGTTCAGTGCGGTTGTGGTGGTGTTCGGGCTGCACCAGCATGTCTATTTCGAAGCCAGCGCGTCCATCATCACGCTGATCTCGCTCGGCAAACTCATGGAAACGCGCGCCAAGAACCGGACCAGCGCCGGGATCGAGAGCCTGCTTCAGCTTCAGCCGCAGATTGCACATGTCGAGCGGGACGGCGTGATCATGGATCGCGCAGTGGCGGATATGCATGTCGGGGATATTTTCGTCGTGCGTCCGGGCGAAAGCGTGCCGGTGGATGGCGAGATCATCGAGGGGTCTTCCGAAGTCAACGAGTCCATGCTGACGGGTGAGAGCGTTCCTGTTCTCAAGGAAGTCGGGCAGGAGGTCTTTGGTGGCACGATGAACGCCAACGGCGCGCTGCGTGTCCGGGCGACGGGTGTGGGCGCGGATACGGCGCTGGCGCGGATCGTGAAAATGGTCGAGCAGGCACAGGGCTCGAAGGCGAATGTGCAGCGTCTGGCCGACCGGGTTTCGGGCATTTTCGTGCCTGCCGTGATCGGGATTGCCGTTCTCACCTTCCTGATTGGCTGGGCCGTGACCGGCTCCGCGACATGGAGTCTTGTCTCAGCCGTGTCCGTGCTGGTGATTGCCTGCCCGTGTTCGCTGGGTCTGGCGACGCCGACGGCCATTATGGTCGGGACAGGGCGTGGCGCGCAGTCGGGCATTCTGTTTCGCAATGCCGATGCGCTGGAGAGTGCCGAGAAGCTGAAGACCATCATCGTGGACAAGACCGGCACCCTGACGCAGGGCCGTCCCACGGTGGCCGCCGTTCATCCCGCGGCGGGCGTTCCGGTCGACACACTTCTGGGCGTTGCGCATGCCCTGGAGCATAATTCCGAGCATCCGCTGGCCCGCGCCATCGTGGATTATGCCGAGAGCAACAGCGTGAGTGCGTCCGGTGGGGCCGAGGGTTTTCAGGCGGTTCCGGGCAAGGGCGTTGTCGCGCTGCTTGGCGGACAGGAAGCGCGTCTGGGCTCACCGAAATTCATGCAGGAGAGCGGGCTGGACCTGTCGTCCCTGCCGGTCGCGGCGCTGGAAAGCGAAGGCAATACCGTCATCGCCGTGGCGCAAGGGGAGCGAATTCTGGGGATTATCGCGCTGGCGGATGAGCTTCGGGCCGATGCTGTGGCGACCGTGAAGGCTCTGAAGGCACGGGGTATCCGGGTCGTGATGCTGACGGGCGATAACGAACGCGCGGCGTCAGTCGTGGCGCGGCAGGTTGGCGTAGATGACTATATTGCTGGCGTGCTGCCGGAGCACAAGGCGGATGGCGTTGCGAAATACCGGGCGCAAGGCGGTCTGGTCGGTATGGTCGGCGACGGCATCAACGATGCGCCGGCTCTGGCCGCAGCCGATGTCGGGTTCGCCATTGGTGCGGGCTCTGCCGTGGCTCTCGATACGGCGGATGTCGTGCTGATGAAAAGCGAGATGACGGGCGTTCTGGACGCCATTTCCCTGTCCAACGCCACGTTGTCCAAGATCAGGCAGAACCTGTTCTTCGCTTTCATCTACAACATCCTCGGCCTGCCGCTGGCGGCTTTCGGGATGCTGAACCCGATCGTGGCGGGCGCTGCCATGGCCATGAGTTCCGTCTCGGTGGTCAGCAATTCCCTGCTGCTCAACCGCTGGAAGCCGATCTCCGGAAAATCCTGAGGTTGCGCGTTCCGGGAGCCTTTACTGCACCCGGAACGGGAGTTTCCTGCGGGCGAAATCGAGCATGGCAGTTGCGCCATGCTCCCACAGCCCTAGCGGCTCGCTGCTGCCGATATGGCCGACAGCGCCCGCCTCCAGAAAATCTGACTGCCACTGTCCGGCCAGTTCGCGCGCGCGCGGCAATGACAGCCAGGGGTCATTGCTGCTGGCCATGAGGGCCGTGGGAACGGGCAGGGGCGTATGGGGGAGCGGGCCGAAAGAGCGGATGCGTTCAACGTCCGGATGCGTCGTCTGGTCGATATCCGCAGGGGCGACCAGAAAGGCTCCGGCCACGCGGTGTCCACCGTGTCGACACAGCCATTTCGCGCTCAGTACGGCCCCGAGACTGTGGGCGATCAGGAAAACCGGACGGGACGAGGTCTCGACCGCAGCGGTGAGTGACGCTTCCCAGTCTGCGGGTGTGGGTGTTTCCCAGTCCTTCTGGTGGAGACGTTTCAGGCCATAAGCCTGTTCCCAGTGGGACTGCCAGTGATCCGGGCCAGAACCGAACAGGCCGGGGACCAGCAGAAGTTCGACCTGCTGGCCGAGGCGTTTGAACGCTCCTGCAATCTGCTGCCGCGACGTGTCGGGTAGGCCATGCGTAGCCCAGGCGGGATCAAAGGATGTGGGACGGCCGGAAAACAGGTTCATGACGTTATCTCCTCTCAGCCGTCCCGACTCTCTTTCTCAGAGACCGGAACAGGACTTCAAAGTAATTACGAACATAAATGCGTATTAAATAAAATAACTTTTACAGAAAGTTATTTTATTTTCTTTCAGGAGAGCCCGTCAAAAAGCTGCGTGGAGAGGTAGCGTTCTGCGAAAGACGGTACGATGGCGACGATCGTCTTGCCACGATTGGAGGGCTTGCGGGCCAGCTCCATCCCAGCAAACAGGGCCGCACCTGAAGAGATGCCGATGGGAATGCCCTCAACTGCAGCACACAAACGTGCGGTCGCAACAGCTTCCTGCTCGGATACCTCGAATACGCCGTCCAGCGCCTTGATATCCAACGTGTCGGGCTCGAAACCCGGGCCGATCCCCTGAATGCCGTGGGGCCCGGGCTCATCGCCATGTAGGACTGCGCTTTCCCGGGGTTCCACACCATAAATCTTGATGGATTTGCGGTGTTTTTTCAGACCGTGTGCAATGCCGGAAGCTGTGCCGCCCGTTCCGAGCCCGGCCACGACCATATCGACCTTGCCTGCCGTATCTTCCCAGATTTCCTGAGCCGTTGTGGCTTCATGTACGGCCGGATTGGCGTCGTTTTCGAACTGGCTCGGCATCCAGGCGTCTGGCAGGGTGCGGTTGAGCTGCTCGGCGCGTTCAATTGCGCCGGCCATGCCGCGGGAGGCGGATGTCAGTTCGGTATCTGCGCCCATCAGGCGCATCATCTTGCGGCGCTCGGTCGAAGCGTTCTCCGGCATCGTCACGATCAGCCGGTATCCCAGAGCCACAGCCGCGAAAGCCAGCGAAATGCCGGTATTGCCCGAGGTCGGTTCGATCAGGACCGTACGGCCCGGGGTAATGAGGCCGCGAGCTTCGGCATCAAGCAGCATGGCCACGCCGATGCGGTCCTTGACAGAGCCGAGCGGGTTGAAAAATTCGAGCTTGAGGAGCAGCCGCCCGTTGAGATGCTCACGCTGGGTCAGGTGCGGCAGCGCGACCAGTGGTGTGCCTCCTACCGTCTCCAGAAAGGAGTTGAAAACGCGTCCCCTAGGGGCTGCATAACCTTCGAAAGGGGCGGGGGACAGCGGAACCTTCTTGCTCATAGCCTCACTTAACACGGGGAATGGGGGAAAGGGCAGACGGTAAATGATGATTTCCGTTACAACGAATGAATAACGTCAATAAACGCGGTTTGTCGACATCGCATCATGGTCGCACGTTATATATTGACGGCGCCTTGTCGGATGTCGTATCCAATCTGCTCCAGTGGCATCCACAACAACGGGACCAGTCGGTCAATGATGTGTCGAATGTGTAGCTCGCAGCGCAAACGCTGCTCCGCTTCAGGTCCGGAGACAATCGTCTCCGGCGTGTCATAACGCCCGACAACTGGACTGTCGGGCTCTTTCTTCAAGGTCCGGCATCATGCTTGGTTCAACCATTATCGAAATTAACGGTGTCTTTCTCGGCGCGGCTATTCTGGTCAGCACGAGTGGCACAAGGCGCTTCTACGCTGCACATGACAGCGTGCGTGCGCTCCATAATGAACTCCTTCCCGACCTGGTCGCGCTTCAGCGGCGTATTCGCCAGCATGTGCGCAAACCGGTCCATCAAATCGTCTGATTGACGAAGACCCTCTTCTGTCCGGACGCGTTCGTGCTGTAGAACGAAAAAAGATCACGAACCGGAACGGATTGGAGCAGGCGTGGAAGGAAGTTATCGGCGGATTGCCCGCGCAGTTCTGACGCGTCGGGATGGCGCTTTTGCGGCCCTGCTTCTTCTTTCCATCATCTTCGCCTGCCTGTCTGCTCCGCTTTATGCTGCGCTTAATGGCATAGATCCGTTCTCGTCCGATATCGCGGGGACGACGATCCGTAATGGCCAGCACGTCGATCTCATGCAGCCTAACGACAATCCGCTTCATCTGGGCCTCAGTCCGATTGCACCGGACTGGAAACCGGGGCCGTATGCGCTTGGAGCAGATTCGCAGGGGCGGGATGTGGCGGCGCGGGTTCTGTATGGTGGTCGCAATTCGCTTTTGATCGCGGCGTCGTCGGCCACGCTCTGTCTGTGTCTTGCAGCCTGCATCGGAATCTGCGCTGGATATTTCGGGGGGTGGATCGACCTGATCCTGTCGCGCATTCTCGACATGCTCTGGGCGATCCCGGTCTATCTGTTTGCGATTTCGTTGTCTGTCGTCACGGTGGGGCACGGCATCCAGCTTGGTTTTGTCACCATCGGGGCGGATAATCTGCTGATTCCGATCGGGATTATTGCGCTGGTCTATGTGCCCTATGCCGCCCGGCCTTTTCGGGCGCGGGCGCTGAGCCTGTCGCAGGCGGGGTTCGTGATGGCAGCGCGCGGCATGGGGGCGACGGATTTTCGCATTCTGTGGCGGGAAATCCTGCCGGGGCTTACGCCGACCATGGCCGTGCTCGCGCCGCTGGTGATGGCGCTGTGCATGTTGGCGGAATCCGCGCTGTCGTTCCTGTCGCTTGGCGTGCAGGCACCGGCGGCGTCATGGGGGACGATCATTCAGGACGGCGAAGGGCTGCTCTATACGCGCCCCGTGGTGGCGATTGCTCCGGGCGTTGCGATTGTGCTGACCGTTCTGGCGCTGAATGTTCTGGGCAATGCGCTGCGTGATCAGCTCGATCCGAAAGGCGGGGCCTGATGATCCGTAGCCTTGCTTCCCGGACCGGGCAGATGCTGCTGGTCATTTTCGGGATTTCCGTCCTCGTTTTCGGGATTTTCTTTGCGACACCGGGGGCAGATCCGACGGCGCGGATTGCAGGTCGTGGGGCCAGTCCGCAGGTTGTGGAACGGATCCGCGCGGAATACGGGTTCGATCAGCCGCTGCCCGTGCAGTACGTGAAGATGATGGAAAAGCTGTTCGTCACCCGGGACCTGACGTCTTTCGTCAATCACGGGCAGCGTGTTGTGCCGGAAGTGTTGCAGGCGGCCCCGGTGACGCTCTCGCTTGTGCTGTGGGCGGCGTTTTTCTGGGTCAGCGGATCGCTGGTGTTCGGGATTGCTGCGGTTGTGCTGCGCGACAGCTGGGTGGACCGGTTGTTGATGGTTCTGGGGCTGATCGGCCTGTCCATGCCGGTGTTCTGGCTTGGCGAGGTCGTCAATCTTGTCACGCAGAGCCGCTGGCATGACACGTTCCTGTTCCGCTGGGTGCCGCCGCTGGGATATGTGCCGTTTTCGCAGAGCCCTTGGGGCTGGGCGAAGGCGCTGTTCCTGCCGTCTCTGACGCTGGCCGTATGTTTTATTGGTCTGTATGCGCGGGTTCTGCGTTCCGAACTGCTGACGGCGATGGGCGAGGATTCTATCCGGACGGCGCGCGCCAAGGGGGCGGGGCCGGTGCGGGTGTGGCTGTGGCATGGTCTGCGGTTGTCCTGGCTGAGTTATGTGTCACTGTTTGGGCTGGATTTCGCGCAGCTTCTGGGAGGCGGTGCGCTTCTGACGGAAGTCGTGTTCGCCATGCCGGGCGTAGGACGGCTGACCTATCAGGCGCTGGCGACGCTCGATCTGCCTCTTATCATGGCGACGGTCATGTATGCCGCCGTTTTCGTCGTCATCGCCAATGCGCTGGTGGACGGGCTGTATGCCCTGCTGGACCCGCGGATCAGGGAGGGACGGCATGGACGCTGAAGTGCTTCTGACGCTGCATCACCTGCATCTGGAACTGCCGAACGGAACAGCGCTGCTGGAAGACGTCTCCCTGAACGTGCGGCGCGGGGACGCGCTGGGCGTGGTGGGAGAGTCCGGATCAGGAAAGAGCCTGACCGCCATGAGCGTCATGGGACTGCTGCCGGGGTTGAAGGCTTCGGGCTCCATCCGTTTTGAGGGCCGCGAACTGCTGGAGATGAAGGATCGGGAGTGGCGGCGTCTGCGTGGTGCGGGTATGGCCATGATCTTTCAGGACCCGATGACGGCGTTCCTGCCGGTCCGCTCCATCGGCGCGCAGATCGATGAACAGATCCGTCTGCATGAGTCCATCAGTCGCCGCGAGGCGCGCGCGCGGACCGTGATTCTGCTGGGGCGGATGGGTGTTCCCGATCCGGAAGCGGCGGCGAAACGCTATCCGCATCAGCTTTCCGGCGGTCTGCGCCAGCGCGCCATGATTGCGATGGCGCTGTCCTGTGGTCCTGCGCTTCTGATCGCTGATGAGCCGACCACGGCGCTCGATGTGACAGTGCAAGCGCAGATCCTGACGCTTCTGTGCGAAATCCGCGACAGTGGGGCGGGCGTGATGCTGATTACGCATGACATGGGCGTCGTAGCGCAGACCTGCACGCATGTGGCGGTCGTCTATTCGGGATTGGTGGTGGAGCAGGGGCCGGTTGCGGCGGTTATGGCGCGGCCGCTGCATCCCTATACGCAGGCCCTGCTGGAAGCGATCCCGCCGCTGGATGGCCCGAGGCCGGAGGCGCTGCCAACCATTCCGGGACGTCCGCCGGCTCCGGATGCCCGGCCGGAAGGCTGTGTTTTCGCGCCGCGCTGCCGCTTTGTGCGACCGGACTGTGCCGTGCGTCCTGCGTTGCGGGACCCGGAAGAAGGGCGGCGCGTGGCCTGCGTGCTGTACGACGCATGACCATTCTTCTTGAAGCGAAAAACCTCAGCAAATACTACCGTCTGTCACACGGGGAGACCCTGCGCGCCGTGAGCGATGTGTCGCTGGCCGTGCATCGCGGGGAGGCGCTTGCGCTGGTCGGGGAGTCCGGTTGTGGCAAGTCCACGTTGGGGCGGACGCTGATCGGGCTGGGGGCGCCGAGTTCGGGAGAGGTGTTCTTTGAAGGGGAGCGGATTTCCGGACTGTCGGATCGGGCGTTAAGGCGCTGGCGGCCCCGGATGCAGATGGTATTTCAGGACTCGTCTTCGACGTTCAATCCGCGCCGGACCATTGGTGACACGCTGGCGGAGCCAATGCGGATCCATGGACGGGCCGGCATTGTGGAGCGGATCGGGGTGCTGCTGGAGCAGGTTGGCCTGTCGTCGTCCGTTCTGTCCCGGTATCCGCATGAGTTTTCGGGTGGGCAGCGGCAGCGTCTGAACATTGCCCGCGCGTTGATGCTGGGGCCGGACCTTCTGGTCGCGGATGAGCCGACATCGGCGCTCGATGTGTCCGTGCAGGCGCAGATCGTGAATCTGTTGCGGGATCTGCGCAATTCGCTGGGCGTGGCGTGCGTGTTCATCTCCCATGACCTGGCGGTCGTGCGGCAGATGGCGGACCGGATTGCCGTCATGTATCTGGGACGCATCGTGGAGGAAGGGGACGTGCTGGCGGTTCTGCAAGCCCCGGCCCATCCTTATACGCGGGCACTATTGAATGCGGTGCCCCGTCCGGACCGGCCCTTGCCGCCGCCGCTCAAAGGCGATGTGCCAAGCCCGATCAATCCGCCGCAGGGCTGTGCGTTTCATACGCGCTGTCCGCTGGCCCAGCCGCGATGCTCGCAGGAGCGGCCGGAACTCAACAGGGTCGGGGAAGGGCGCACGGTCGCCTGCCATTATCCGCTGCTCTAAAAAAGGCAACGGTTTGTTCCGATCTTGGATATAGACGGCAACGCCTGCCGTGGGGCACAGAAGTCTGCACGCCCCCTCGTATTTTTGCCTGAGATCCCGCCCGATGCGCCAGAATATCCGTTTTTATCTGGGGGAAGACCTCTGCACGCTCAGGGATCTGTCCCCGACGCTGACCCTGCTGGACTGGCTGCGTGACCGTGGCCGGACCGGCACCAAGGAAGGCTGCAATGAAGGCGATTGCGGGGCGTGCACGGTGCTGGTCGTCCGGCTTGAGGACGGGCGGTTGAACTGGCGGGCGGTCAATGCCTGCATTCAGTTCGTCAGCATGCTGGACGGTGCACAGGTCTTTACGATCGAAGACTTGGGAACGGCCGATGCGCCGCATCCCGTGCAGACGGCCATGGTCGAGCAGCATGGCTCGCAGTGCGGGTTCTGCACGCCGGGTTTCGTCATGTCGATGGCGGTTTATCGAAAGACTGAAGGGGCCAAGGCGGACGATCAGGCCATTGATGACGCACTGGCCGGCAATTTGTGCCGCTGCACCGGATACGCTCCGATCGTGCGTGCCATGAAACAGGCGCTGGCGGCGGGGCCGGACCGTTTTGATGCGCAGGTAGAGGCGATTTCCGACCGTCTGACGGCGTTGCAGGACGGCGAGAGCGTGCGGCTTGAGGGGCCGGAGGGCACGCTCAGCATTCCGGCGTCTGCGGATGATCTGGCGGAGATCCTGATGGCCGATCCGGAGGCGACGATTGTTGCAGGGGCCACGGATGTGGGGCTGTGGGTGACGAAGGGGATGCGTCGCCTGAAGCATGTCGTGCCGATCGGGCGGGTTCCGGAACTGCGCGGTCTGACCAGAACGCCCGAGGGGCTGCGGATTGGCGCTGCGGTGACGTATCAGGACGCGCGCATGGCCATTGCGGAACTGCTGCCGGATGCAGGGGAAATGATCCGTCGTCTGGGCTCCACGCAGGTACGGAACAGTGCGACGGTGTGTGGGAATATCGCGAATGGCTCCCCGATCGGGGACGGGCCGCCGATGTTCATTGCGGCCAGTGCGACGCTGCATCTGCGGCGCGGGGCGGAGCGTCGGTCCATCGCGCTGGAAGACTATTTCATCGCTTACGGAAAGCAGGACCGGCAGCCCGGCGAGTTCGTGGAGGCCCTGAGCATTCCTGCTCCCTCGCGGGGTGGGCAGTTCCGCGCCTACAAGATTTCCAAGCGCTTTGATCAGGACATTTCCGCCGTTCTGGGCGCTTTCATGATCGAGACGGACGGTCAGGGGCGGATCACTGCGGTTCGGCTGGCCTATGGCGGTATGGCAGCCACGCCGAAGCGGGCATCGGGTGCGGAAGCGGCGTTGCTCGGGCGCGTCTGGGATCAGGACGCGCTGGAAGTTGCGCGGGCGGCGATCCTGGAAGATTTCGCCCCGCTGACCGATATGCGGGCGAGTGCTTGGTACCGGCAGACCGTGGCCGCCAATCTGCTGACGCGGTTTTTTGAAGAAACGACGGGCGGTGCGCAGGCGCGTCTCGCCCGGACGGGAGGGCTGGCGCATGTCTGATCTCGCGCCGGGTGCTGCTTCGACCAGCATGAAGCATGAAAGCGCATTGCTGCATGTGACGGGGCAGGCGGCGTATATTGATGATCTGCCTGAGCCACGCGGGACGCTCCATCTCGTGCCGGGGCTGAGCACGAAGGCCCATGCGCGGATCGTGTCGATGGATCTGGACGCCGTGCGCGCCGCGCCGGGCGTCGTGTGCGTGCTAACGGCGGCAGATGTGCCGGGCGAGAACCAGATCAGCCCGGTTCATCGGGAAGACGAGCCGCTTCTGGCGACGGATCATGTCCATTTCTGGGGGCAGACGATGTTTGCCGTGGTGGCGACATCGCGTCAGGCGGCGCGTCAGGCCGTGCGGCTGGCGAAGATTGAATATGAGGAGAAGCCCGCGATCCTGAACATCGCGCAGGCGCGCGAGAATGGCAGCCCGATGGTCTGGCGCTCCCTGACCATGCAGCGCGGGGATGTGGAACGTGGCCTGAAAGCCGCGCCGCGCCGCCTGTCGGGGCAGATCGAGATTGGCGGGCAGGAGCATTTCTATCTGGAAGGGCAGGCGGCGCTTGCCCAGCCGGGAGAAGCCGGGGAAATGCGCGTCTGGTCGTCCACGCAGCATCCGTCCGAGACGCAGCATCTGGTCGCGGCCGTGTTGGGGCGTCCTCATCATCTGGTCACGACGGAAGTGCGGCGCATGGGAGGCGCGTTCGGTGGCAAGGAGACACAGGCCAATGCCTGGGCTTGTCTGGCCGCTATTGCCGCTAACCAGACGGGGCAGGCGGTCAAGGCGCGTCTGGACCGCGATGACGACATGATGGCAACCGGAAAGCGGCATGATTTTCTGATCGACTATGACGTCGGCTTCACCGATGAGGGCGATATTCTGGCCGTGGATATGGTTCTGGCCGCGCGGTGTGGCTGGGCGGCGGATCTGTCCGGGCCGGTGACGGACCGGGCGCTGTTTCACGCCGACAATGCCTATTTCTATCCCGATGTGCGTCTGAAATCCGAGCCTTTGCGGACCAATACCCAGTCCAACACCGCCTATCGCGGTTTTGGCGGGCCGCAGGGCATTGTCGCGGCGGAACGGGTGATCGAGGAAGTCGCGTTTGCGACCGGACTTGATCCTGTGGCGGTCCGGCTGCGGAATGTTTATGGAACCGGGACGCGTAATCTTACGCCGTATCATATGACAGTCGAGGACTCGATTACGGCCGAGATCCTGACAAAGCTGGTCGCGCGCTGTGATTATCAGGCGCGCAAGGCCGAAATCCGGGCGTTCAACCGCACCAGCCGCATCATCCGTCGCGGCATTGCGCTGACGCCGGTGAAGTTCGGCATTTCCTTTACCGCCACGCATTACAATCAGGCCGGCGCGCTGGTGCATGTCTATACGGACGGCTCGGTTCAGGTGAACCACGGCGGGACGGAAATGGGGCAGGGGCTGCACACCAAGATGGTGCAGATCGTCCTGCGCGAATTCGGCCTGACGGCGGATCGCGTCCGCATCACGGCGACGACGACCGGGAAGGTGCCGAACACGTCCGCCACGGCGGCGTCTTCGGGGGCGGATTTGAACGGCATGGCGGTGCTGGATGCGGTGCGCAAGATCAAGAATAGGATGATCGTCTTTGCCGCTGAGAAGTGGGGCGTGGCGGCCGAAGACATCCATTTCCGGCCCGATGGCGTGCATGTCGGCGCGGAGGTCATGACCTTCCAGCAACTCGCCTGGCAGGCCTATTTCGCGCGGGTCTCGCTGTCCTCGAACGGGTTTTACAAAACGCCGAAGATTTCTTGGAATCCCGAGACCGGGCGCGGGCGACCCTTCTTCTATTTCGCTTATGGCGCGGCTTGTGCGGAAGTGTCGGTCGATCTGCTGACGGGCGAGCATAGCATCGACCGCGTGGATATCCTGCATGATGCCGGACAGTCCCTGAATCCGGACATTGATGTCGGGCAGATCGAAGGCGGGTTCGTGCAGGGCGCGGGCTGGCTGACAACGGAGGAACTGGTCTGGGACGGAGCCGGACGTCTGCGGACGCATGCGCCCAGCACCTACAAGATCCCGGCCTGTTCCGACCGGCCGCGGATTTTCAATGTGGAACTGCTGGAAAACGCGCCGAACCGGGAGGAGACGATTTTCCGATCCAAGGCCGTCGGAGAGCCGCCTTTCGTGCATGGGGTTGCGGTCCTTCAGGCCATTTCGGACGCGATCGCCAGTTTGGACGATTACCGGACCTGCCCGAAGCTTGACGCACCGGCCACGCCCGAGCGGGTTCTGAAAACCCTCATGGCCGTGCAGGATCGGGCTGGCTGACCATGCTGGCGGATGTTCTGCGCTGGCGGCGGGAAGGGCAGGCCATGGTGCGCCTGACCGTCATCCGCGCCCGGGGCTCCACACCTCGGGAAGAAGGCGCGTTCATGCTCCTGACCCGGACCGAACAGACCGGCACGATTGGCGGCGGTCGGCTGGAATGGGACTGCATGGCGGAGGGGCGGGCGCTTCTGGCGTCGGGCGGAGAGCCGGTCGAGCGCCATATTCCGCTGGGTCCGGCCATCAACCAGTGCTGCGGCGGGGCCGTGACGGTTCGTATCGAGTGTGTGGAAGATGCCGGGGCTCTTGAGGCGGAAATCCTTGCTGAACGGGAGAAGCTGCCGCAACTGCTGCTGTTTGGTGCGGGGCATGTCGGGAGAGCGTTGGCGCGCTCGCTGGCGCTTCTGCCGCTGCAGGTGGTCTGGGTGGATGCGCGCGAAGAAGAGTTCGGCATCGTGCCGTCCGGGGTGGAGGCGCATGTCACGGAACGCTGGGAAGGTCTTCTGAATGGGGCACCTGCCGGATCGGGCGTGCTGGTGCTGACCCAGAGCCATACGCTGGATGCGCTCATCACGGGAGCAGCGCTGGAGCGCGGTGACCTGCGCTATGTTGGAATGATCGGGTCCCGCACGAAGCGCAAACGATTCGAGAGCGCGTTTCGCCAGATCGACATTCCACAGGAGCAGATCGACCGTCTCGTCTGTCCGATCGGGGATTTCGGGGTGCGGGACAAGCGGCCCGAGGTGATCGCGACTTTCGTGACGGCGGAAATTGCCGCCCGGATGCTGTGCGAGACAGAGTCGTATGGTGGCGTCAGGGTTTCGGAGACGGGTATTTCAGATATTGATGATGTTACATTCGCCCCAATCCTGTCATAAAGTTCTTCAAGACAAGGGCGGAGTTCCTTCACTTTTCGGCGGTCACGGAAAGTTGATGTAACGGTGGGTGCGTGGCGGTCTGTCCTTCTGCTTATCCTCCCCGCATGAGCATGCAGCACCGGACGCAGCGGACTTCCGAAGTCCCGTTTTTCTCTCCAGCAGCCATGACAGGGCAGAGGTGGAAATCCCGGATTTCCCGTTTCTGTCAGACAGGATTTGCGATTGGGGTGCTTGGTCTGACGCTTCACACTGCCCATTCTGCTCCGACGGCCAGTACAGCGCTTTCTCCGGCTCTTCAGCCTGCGAGCCTGCCAGCGGCTGATACGGCTTTCGTCGATGATTTGGAAAAGCGCACGTTCAACTGGTTCTGGGAGACGGCCAATCCGAAGAATGGTCTGGTGCCGGACCGCGCGCCACTGCCCAATGGGGCGGCCAGTATTGCCAGCGTCGGTTTCGGGCTGACAGCTTACGGCATTGGCGTGGAGCGCAACTACATCACGCGCCAGCAGGCCGTGGACCGAACGCTGACAACACTGCGTTTTTTAGCCAGCCTGCCGCAGAACGATCATGTGACGGGCGCTGCGGGCTATAAGGGTTTCTTCTACCATTTCCTCGATCCCAACACCGGCCTTCGGGTTGCGGACTGGTCCGAATTGTCCAGCATCGATACGGCGCTGCTAATGGGCGGCGTATTGTTCTCGCAGTCCTATTTCGATCATGACACGCCGCAGGAAAAAGAAATCCGCGATATCGCGGACACTCTGTACCGCCGGATCGACTGGACCTGGATGAAGGCGCATGGTCCCTGGCTCAGCATGGGCTGGATGCCGCCGCATACGTTCCTGCCGAGCGACTGGAAGGGCTATAACGAGGGCCTGATCATCTATCTTCAGGCGCTTGGTTCGCCGACGCATCCGCTGCCGGCCGAGACCTGGAAGGCGTGGACTGCAACCTATGAAAACCAGTGGGGCGACTTTCAGGGCCACAAGCTGCTGAATTTTGCGCCGATGTTCGGCCATCAGTACAGCGAATCCTGGATTGATTTCCGCGGCGTGCAGGATTCCTGGGACCGTGCGCATAACGTCGATTATTTCCAGAACGGCCGCGAAGCTGCCTATGCACAGCGGGCTTATGCACAGGCTAATCCGGGCGACTGGAAGGATTACGGCTCCAATATTTGGGGGCTCACTGCCTGTGATGGTCCAGGCGATGCGCAGCAGGTTTATGATGGCAAGCAGCGCCATTATCTGGCCTATAGCGCGCGTGGTGCCGGGCGGGATTACATTCTGGATGATGGCACGATTGCGCCGACCGCCGTGGGTGGGTCCATTGCCTTTGCGCCGGAAATCGCTCTGCCGGCGCTCAAGGAAATGCGTTCCCGTTATGGAGACCGGATCTATAACAAGTATGGGTTCCTGGACGCCTTCAACCCGTCCTTTGCCGACCAGAAATCCTACTGGGTGGATGGGCAGCAGCTCGGTATTGATCAGGGTCCGATCCTGCTGATGTTGGAGAACTGGCGCAGTGGTCTCGTGTGGAACACGATGAAGAAGAACCCCTATCTGCGCGCCGGGCTGGAGCGCGCAGGGTTTGAAGGGGGCTGGCTGCGTACCAAGACGGCTGCCTCCATCCCGACCGGAAAGTCTCTCTGACAGTCTAGAGAGCGCGTTCCAGCCCCACGACAATGCTGCGGGGCGGCAGGGTGCCTGCCGTCCTACCCACAGTGCTCTGGTGAATGACGGAGCCCGGCTCCACGAGGGGCAGGATCTGCGAGCCCAGATTGATGGAGGTGCTCAGCAGGGTTCCGTTGTTGAGAAGCCATGTTGCCCGGACGGCGTTCTCTCCCAGAACCTCCGCCCCCGCACTGCGCGCGCCTTTCAGATGCGGGGTGATGTGATGATGCCGCAGGGCCAGCAGCTCTTTCGTGCGGGCGAGCCATTCCTGCCCGTAAGCGGTTTCGCGTTCATGACGGTCGGGGCGTGAAGCATCATAGGTTGAGCGTGCAATCGGGTCGGACAGGCTTTCCAGTTCTTCCGGATCAGTGATGCCGCAGTATTTGCGGAACTGATTGTCACGACCCTCGCGGACTTTTTGGCCCAGATCATCATGGAAATCGCAGAAGAAATAGAACGGAGTTGTGCAGCCCCATTCTTCCCCCATGAACAGCATGGGCGTCATCGGGCAAAGCAGAAGCAGGGCGTAGGCCGCGCGAAAGGAATCCGGTTCGCAGAGTGTGATCAGCCTTTCGCCGCGTGGACGGTTGCCGATCTGGTCGTGGTTCTGCAGGAAGGTCACGAATTTCGTGGGAGGCAGGTCTGCACTTGGTGTGCCACGCATCTTCTCGGCGGGTGCGAAATATTCTCCCTGCCAGGCAAATCCTTCTGCCAGAACCCGGCGTAGCAGGGCGGTCGGGTCATTGGTAAAGGCTTTAAAATACCCGACATTTTCGCCGGTCAGCAGAACGGTCAGGGCATGGTGCCAGTCTTCGTCCCACTGATTGTAGCCGTCCCGTAGAAGACCGGAATCGTTGTTTTCGTTTTCGAGGATCAGGTGGATGTGGCGCCCTGGCTCGGTATGGTGAGCCACTTTCTGCCGAAGCTGGGCAAACCAGTTACGGTCGGTGATTGCCCAGGCCGCATCGATGCGCAGTCCGTCAAAGCGGTATTCCGCCAGCCAGAGCATCGCATTGTCGATAAAGAATTCCGCAACGACAGGATCATGGAAGTTAATACCATCACCCCAGACCGTTGCATTATCCGGGTCAAAAAGGATCTCGGCGTAATCGGGAACGTAATTTCCGTCCGGTCCAAAGTGATTATAGACCACGTCCAGAAAGACCATCAGGCCCAGCCCGTGAGCGTGGTCGATCAGGGTTTTGAGAATGGACGGTCGGCCATAGGAAATATCAGGCGCGAACAGCAGCACGCCGTCATAGCCCCAGTTCCAGTGACCGCTGAAACTGTTGAGCGGCATCAGTTCGATGGCCGTGACACCCAGATCGACCAGTTCCTCCAGCCGCGCCATCAGGCCTTCATATCCCCCTTCAAGCCCGACATGCAGTTCATAAATGACTGTTTCTTCCCAGGGGCGCCCTTTCCATCCGGGGTTTTTCCATTGGTAAAATCCGGGATCGAGGATCTCGCTTGGTCCGTGTACGCCATCAGGCTGGCAGCGGCTGGCGGGATCAGGAACGGAGAGGTCGTCCCGGATCCGGAAACGGTAGCGCGCCCCTGCGCCACAGAGGGCTTCGGTTGTAAAAAAGCCTTCCTCATCTCGTTCCATGGCCTGCGGTGGCAGGCCTTCGACTTCAAGGATGACGGTGTCGCAGGATGGTGCCCAGAAGGAAAAACGTGTCCGGTCCGGACTAAGCAGTTCCGCGCCAAAACGGCCCGAGTACTGGAATGCTGTCATAAGGAAGATCCTTGCAGGCTTGCGGGCCGGGGAGAGAAATACAGCGTGGCCAAGGGGGGGAGCGTCAGGACAAGAGACTGTCCTTCACCGTGAGATGAGACATGCTGGGCCTGACATTGACCGCCATTACCCATATTCGAACCACCGAAGATCGCGGCGTCCGTATTGAGGATTTCATGCCAGCTGCCATCTGATGGAACGCCAACGCGATAATTGTGACGCGGTACCGGCGTCATGTTGCACACCACCAGAACAGGGGGGCGGTTGGGAGTCTGCCGCAACCAGACGAAAACGCAGTTTTCCCGGTCATCCGCGATCAGCCAGCGAAAGCCGGAAGGCGTATCGTCGCGCTGGTGCAGGGCAGGTTCGCGGCGATACAATCCGTTCAGCGCACGGATCGTGTCATGCATGCCGCGTCCAAGCGCATCGTCCAGCCGGGACCATGCGATCTCGCCTTCGTAGGACCATTCCTGTGGTTGGGCGAGTTCGCAGCCCATGAAGAGCAGCTTGCGGCCCGGATAGGCCCACATCAGGGCATAATAGGCCCGCAGGTTGGCATGTTTCTGCCAGTCATCTCCCGGCATTTTAGCCAGAAGTGATCCTTTGCCATGCACCACTTCGTCATGGGAGAGGGGCAGGATGAAACGCTCGGAATAGGCGTAGATCATACCAAATGTGATGTCGCTGCCATGATGGCCGCGCCAGAGCGGATCCCGCTCCATGTAGCGCAGCGTGTCATGCATCCAGCCCATGTTCCATTTGAGATCAAAGCCCAGCCCTTCTTCAGAAACCGGCTTTGTCACCCCGGGCCAAGCAGTGGATTCCTCCGCAATGAGGAGCGTTTCGGGATGGAGCTGGCGTACGGTTTCCGACAGCTGATGCAGAAAGCTGATGGCCTCAAGATTTTCCCGGCCGCCATGGATGTTGGGATACCACTCGCCTTCCTCACGGCTGTAGTCGCGGTACAGCATGGACGCCACCGCATCGACACGCAGGCCGTCGATATGGAAACGTTCCAGCCAGTACAGCGCGCTTCCCGTTAGAAAACCGCGCACTTCGTTCCGGCCGAAATTATAGATCAGCGTGTGCCAGTCCTGATGGTAGCCCTCTCGCGGATCGGCATGTTCGTACAGATGCGTCCCGTCAAAGCAGGCCAGACCATGCTGGTCAGCCGGGAAATGGGCCGGCACCCAGTCCATGATGACGCCGAGACCAGCCTGGTGGCAGTTGTCCACAAACCGGGCGAACTGTTCGGGGCTGCCGTGTCGGGAGGTGGGCGCGTAAAGCCCGAGCGGCTGATACCCCCATGATCCGGAGAACGGATATTCCGTGACAGGAAGGAGTTCGATATGTGTGAATCCGAGTCCCGTGACATAGGGGATCAGCGTCGCGGCCAGTTCATCCCAGCCCATGACACCATGACCGCTCTGCGGATGACGCCATGACGGCGCGTGCAGTTCGTAGAGGGAGAGCGGACTTTCCGGCGCCTGACGTGCTGCGCGCTCCTGCATCCAGATACCGTCCTGCCAGGCGAAAGCACTTGGCGCCGCAACGATGGATGCTGTCGCGGGCGGATGCTCGCTGGCGCGGGCATAAGGGTCCGCCTTGGCGGGCAGTACCGTGCCGTCCTGTGACATGATTTCGTATTTGTAGCGCTCTCCACAGCGCAGGCCGGGAATGAACAGCTCCCAGATCCCTGCTTCGTGTCGTAGCCGCATCGGATGACGGCGCCCATCCCAGATATTGAAGTCTCCGATAACAGAAACCCGTCTGGCGTTGGGAGCCCAGACCGCAAAGCGCACCCCCGCAATGCCATCGATCGTCATGGGAATGGCGCCCATCATCTCGTCCAGATGATGATGCCGTCCTTCGGAAAACAGGTAGAGGTCCAGTTCACCCAGCAGCAGCCCGAAACTGTAGGGATCATGAGTCTCCTGCCATCCATCCGCCCAGAGGATCCGCAGGCTGTAGCGGCTGGTTTTCGGAAGGGCCGCCGCATAGATGCCGTGGTCGTCGATGCGGCGCATGGGCTTTTCAGAAAGCTCGCCTTTGGCGCTCTGGATCACAAGGCGGACTTCGAGGGCGTCGGGATAGAAGACCCGGACCTGATCGGCCCGTCCTTCGTGGTGCCGTCCCAGCAGCGCGAAAGGGTCCTGACAGCGGGTCGCCACCAGAGCGTCGATCATGGATTGCAAGGGCGGAGACAAGGTGGTGGCCTGCATTCAGAACCTCTAGGCACGCGTGCCGGTGCGGGGGAAAGGAAGAATGGAACTGGCCTGTTCGCCGTTGCGCCCGCGTGGCATGCGGGCTGCGGGGCGTGTCGTGTTTTGGGGCGACGAAACAGGATCGCCACGACGGGGAGCAATGGCGTTTTCGGCTTCGCGTGCCATGGGGTGGCGACCCGTCATGTCCATCAGGAGCCGGGCATAGTGCGCGCCCTTGGTTTCCCACGACACGTCGTGCAGAGCGCCATTGCGCTGCATCCGCGCCCACACGGCTTTCTGACGGAACAGGGCCTGTGCCCGCCGGATGGCCAGCAGCATGGTGTCTTCTGTGGTCGGTGCGAACAGGATGCCGTTGGCAACACCCTCCATCACGGCTGCGGAATTTGCATCCACGATTGTGTCGCTCAGGCCGCCCACACGAGCCGCAATCGGAACGGAACCGTAACGCAGTGCATGGAACTGTGTGAGGCCGCAGGGCTCGAAACGGGATGGAATGAGTGAGGCATCCACTGCGGAGTGCAGCCGGTGACCGAGCGTCTCGCTGTAGCGCAGATGGCAGATGCAGTTTTTGGGATAGCGGGCCTGAAGCTGCATGAAGGCCTGCATGATGTCACGATCGCCGGTGCCCACCACAGCAAGCTGGATATTGTCCTCGAACAGCCGTGGGGCGAGAGCAGCCAGCAGATCCGCGCCCTTCTGGGTCGTCAGGCGGCTCACCATGCCGAGCAAGAGAGCATCGGGGTTCTGCGGCAGACCGAATTCTGCCTGAAAAACGCGCTTGTTGGCGCGCCGCGCCGCCAGATCGCCCACGGCATAGGGAAAGAAAACCGCAGGATCAGTCAGCGGATTCCAGTCCCGCAGGTCAATGCCATTGAGAATGCCCGTGAGGACATTCGATCGCGCCCGCAGGATGCCATCCAGTCCCATGCCTTCCTCGGGGGTCTGGATCTCCTCGGCATAGGTGGGGGAAACACTGATCAGCCGGTGAGAGACCTGAAGTGCGGCCTTCATGAACCCGATCTGGCCGTAAAATTCCACGTCCCCACTGTCATAGGCCTGATCGGGCAGCCCGAACGCTCCCATCATCTCTCGCGGGAACAGGCCCTGGAATGCAAGATTATGAATGACATGTGCAACGGCTGGCGTCGGGCCGGGCATGTATTTCAGATAAGCCGCTACCAGCCCCGCATGCCAGTCATGGCTCAGAACAGCATCAGGTTTCCAGTCAGAAAGCTCACCCGCCCCAATCAGTGCCGCCACGCGGCACAGCACGGCATAACGGATCCCGTTATCAGCCCATGGCTGTCCGTCTGGCCCGAGATAGGGATTTCCCGGACGGTCATAGAGTTCCGGAACATCAACAACGTAGAGGTGCCGCCCGTGAGCGCGGCCTTCCCTGAGCGTGACGGCATAGCCAAGAACATTGTCTATCCGAACCGTTTCATGGTGTGCGGAGAGGGCACGCAGCACGGCCGGATAACCTGGCAGAACCGTTCTGGTATCGATACCATGCTGGGCCAGAACAGCGGGCAGGGAGCCCACGACGTCACCAAGACCGCCAGTTTTGACGAATGGATACATTTCTCCTGCCACGGACAGAAGCCGCAATGTTGTATCCTGCGCGGGACCGTGGATCTGGTTCATGACGCACATCTTTCCGGCCGCGAGGGCGCTGTCTCTGACGTTTGGAGCCTGTGTCAGGAACAACGCTGCAAGCGGCCCCAGCGAAACACCATCACGGATATGTTATATTCGTGTCTGCTATTCGGGGGCGTTAGCGTTTCGGAATGCAGGGCACCCCGCCAGACGGGTGGAGGGACCTGCCTGATCCAGTTCTGGAACGGGATTTATGAGCAGCACACGTCAGAAGGGTCTGAAAGAAGGGCGTCCGAATGTTTCAGGCGCTGTACCGGAGAATGGCGGGGTAAATTTTGCCGTCTTTTCCACAGCCGCAACGGCCGTGGATATCTGTCTGTTCGACGCGGACGGCAAAACCGAAACCGATCGCATCCGGTTGCCGGAATATACCGATCAGATCTTTCATGGCTGGATCCCGGATCTGGGGGCAGGCCAGCTTTACGGCCTGCGGGTGCATGGTCCTTACGCGCCGGATGCGGGGCATCGGTTCAATCCCAACAAGCTCCTGATGGACCCTTATGCCAGGGCATTTCACGGGGACCTGCAATGGGACCCCGCGCTTTTCGGATATCAGCTCGATCATGCGGACAAGGATCTGAGCTTTGACGAGCGTGACAGTGCGGCTTTTGTGCCCAAAGGGATCATCACCGATCCTGCGCCCCAGAATTTCGATCATCCCCGGACGTCCTGGCATGACACCGTAATCTACGAGATGCATGTCAAAGGTTACACCAAGCAGCATCCGGACGTGCCGGAAACGCTGCGGGGAACCTATGCCGCGCTGACCGATGGGAATCTGCTGAAGCGGATCAGACAGCTAGGGGTGACGGCAGTTGAACTGCTGCCTGTCCAGAGTTTCGTGACGGACCAGTATCTGGCGGACAAGGGGCTGACCAATTACTGGGGCTATAACACGATCGGTTTTTTCTCTCCCGACAGCCGTTATGCCCATGATCGGGACAATGCGTTACAGGAGTTCCGTAACCTCGTCCGGGCCTGTCATGAAGCGGGGCTCGAGGTCATCATGGACGTGGTTTACAACCATACGGCCGAAGGAAACGAGCTCGGTCCGACGCTGTCCTTCAAAGGGCTGGACAATGCGTCCTATTATCGACTCATGCCCGATAATCCACGCTATTACATTAACGAAACGGGTACGGGAAACACGTTCAACCTGACGCATCTCAACTGTATCCGGTTTGTGGCCGACAGCCTGCGCTACTGGGTCAATGAAATGGGAGTGGATGGATTCCGATTTGATCTCGGAACAATCCTTGCGCGTGAGGCAGACGGTTTTCACAATGACTCCAGTTTCCTGCGTGTCTGCCGTCAGGACCCGGTTCTGTCACAGGTCAAGCTGATCGCGGAGCCATGGGATGTCGGGCCGGGTGGTTATCAGGTTGGCAATTTTCCGCCGGGCTGGGCAGAGTGGAATGACAAATTCCGCGATACGACCCGCGATTTCTGGCGGGGTGAAGCACATGCGGATGTCATGGCGCCGCGCGTGCTCGGCAGTCCTGATCTGTTCAATCACAGCGGACGGCGGACCTGGGCCAGCGTCAATTTCGTGACGGCTCATGACGGTTTCACGCTCATGGACTGCGTATCCTACAACGACCGTCACAACGAGGCGAACCAGGAAGACGGCAGGGACGGCTCGTCGGACAACCGCTCCTGCAACTATGGTGTGGAAGGCCCTGCCGACGATCCGGAGATCAACGATATTCGCTGGCGTCAGTGCCGGAACATGCTGTCCACGCTGTTGCTGTCACAGGGCACTCCGATGCTGCTTGCGGGGGATGAGTTCGGTCGTACGCAGGATGGCAATAACAACGCTTACTGTCAGGACAGTCCGATTTCATGGCTGGACTGGTCGCTTGGAGATCGGGCGAAGGAACTTGAAGCTTTCGTTCAGCGTCTGACGGCCCTGCGGCACCGGTATCCGATCCTGCATCGTGCCCGTTTCCTGATGGAGGCTTACAATCAGGAACTCGATCTTCAGGAACTGACCTGGCTGAACGCAAATGGCAGCACCATGCTGCCGGACGAATGGAAGACCGCCCAGTGTTTCGGCCTCATGATTGACGGGCGCAGTCAGCCTACGGGCATACAGCAGCGGGGGGCGGACGCGACCGTTATGTTGGTGTTCAATGGCTGGCAGGATGTTGTGAACTTCACGCTTCCGGAAACGGGAGAGGGGCGCTGGAAGCTGCTGCTGGATACCAATATTCCTGAAAACGGTGGCGCCGTGGAGCGGGAAATTTTTCCGCAGAACTACCAGTATGTCGTAACGGGATACTCCTTTCTGCTGCTGGAGCTGGTCGGGCGTGATCCTCTTCCGCAGGGCACTTCATGATGCAGAGTTGCATCCGGAGCGTTTCTCACCGATCACTGATGACAGAGCATCTTTATGAAAGGAGAGCACCATGCGTCTCATTCTTGCCCTGCTTCTGCCCTGGCTGCAGTTCTTCACCATTGGCCGCCCATTTGCGGGTCTGGTGTGTCTGATCCTTCAGATCACGGTAATCGGCTGGATTCCGGCTGCCATCTGGTCCGTCTATGCGTTGAGCCAGTACAACACTGATCGTAAGATCGCCGCAGGCCGCGGCTGATACTTCGGATATGAAAAAGCCCCCGTTCCTTGCGGAGCGGGGGCTTTTTTTGTCTTGCAGAGCCTTGTTCAGCGCCCGATGCGGCGCAGGGTCACGCCCTGGTTGAGCTTGGTCTCAATGGCTTCGAGGGACACGCCTTTTGTTTCCGGGACGAAGAACAGCACCACGAAGATGAACAGCGCATTCAGTCCGGCATAGAGCCAGAAAGTGTGTGAGGCGCCCAGCGTCGTGAGCAGGCCGAGGAACGTGGCACCCACGACCATATTCGTGATCCAGTTGGTCACGGTCGAGCAGGTGATGCCGAAATCACGCCCCTGCAACGGCATGACTTCCGAGCACAGTACCCAGACCAGCGGACCCGCCGAGAACGCGAACCCTGCGATGAAGCACAGCAGGACCGAGATCGCGAGGTAATGCGACAGGTCCGTATTGCCCACGGCGCCTGACATGATGGTCGCCAGAATGGAAAGCCCCGCTGCCATGATCGCAAATCCCGTGACCAGCATCGGACGGCGGCCCCAGCTGTCTGCAAATGCAATGGCGATGAACGTGGCGAGCCAGTTCACGACGCCGACGATCGCCGTGCCCCACATCTGACCGCTTGCCCCGAATCCGACTTCCTGGAAAATGCGCGGCGCGTAGTACATCACCACGTTGATGCCCGTGAGCTGCTGCATGACCTGAAGCACGATGCCAAGAAGGACGGCGCGGCGGAAGTTCCGGTTTTCAAGGAACATTGCCAGACCGCGCTGACGGTCGTGGATCTGTCCCTTGATGTCGCGGATTTCCTGCTGGGCGTGTTCTGGGTTGTGGCGCAGTTCCTTCATGATCGACAGAGCTTCCTCATGACGGCCCCGCAGCATCAGCCAGCGCGGGCTGTCGGGCAGGAAGAACGAACCGATCAGAAAGAAGGTGCCGGGGATGGCCATGATCCCCAGCATCCAGCGCCAGGATCCGCTGTAGGACAGGATCGCGTTGGACACGAAGGCCAGCAGAATGCCCAGCGTGATCATAAGCTGATACATCGACACCAGACTGCCGCGCCGGGAGATGTCCGAGACTTCGGAGATGTAGAGCGGCGCCACAAAGCTTCCGATGCCGATCGCGAGACCCAGCATCGTACGTCCGATGATCAGTTCCGAAACAGACGATGCGAGGGCGCAGACGAGCCCTCCTGCCACGAACAGGAACGCGCTGAAGATCAGGGCGCGCCTGCGTCCGAACGCATAGGACATGCGACCTGCACCAACCGCGCCCACGGCTGCGCCGAACATCATGGACGAGACGATCCAGGACTGTTCGAAATCGGAGGCATGGAACTCGTCGCGGATGAAGCCGAGCGCACCGGAAATGACGCCCACGTCCAGTCCGAACATCAGGCCCGCAATCGCGGCCAGAACGACGGCGAACATCATGCGACCGACCATGGGCGCTCTGGCAGCGGTGGGAGAGGGGTTGAGCACTGTGTCGCTCATGACGGGGAAACTCCGGCGACCCGCAGGGCAGACCTGTCAGGGGAAAAGCAGAAACGAAACCGGGCAGGACAGCCTGCACGGGGACCGAGGGAGAAGGCTCTTCTGTGACAGGCACGATGATTCGCCATCTTGAGCCTTAAAGTATAACGCACATTTGGGAAAATATTCAAAATTATATGTGATAATCAAAATGGAATTTCTGTTTTGATGCAATCGGGCCACAGATCGGGGGGGGGGCACAGGCGTTCCAGGCAGCGTCACGGATTGCCAATGCCCCATCACGACGACACACTTCCGGTTCTTTTCGTGTTCATGGACAAGACCTCGTGTTCCTGCGTCAGCTGACCTATCTCATCGCTCTTGACCAGTACCGGCATTTTTCCCGGGCGGCGGAGCACTGCAACGTGTCGCAGCCCGCACTGTCGATGGCGATCCGTCAGCTTGAACATGAACTGGGCGTGCCCATCGTGCGGCGTAACCGGCGCGTTCTGGGGCTTACACCCGAAGGGGAGCGCGTTCTGGCTTGGGCGCGGCAGACGGTGGCGGCACTGGATGGTCTGCGTCAGGAAGCGGATTTCGCGCATGAGGTCGCGGGCGGGACGCTCTCGATCGGCACCATTCCGCCAGCCATTCAGGTCATGCCGCCGCTGATGGAGAGCCTGCGTGCGGTGGTGCCTGCGCTTCATATTGAACTCACGGTCTCGGCCAATACCGATATCCTGCACGACCTGACTGAACAGCGGCTTCAGATGGGGCTGATCTATCTGGATCAGGTTCCTGCTGACGGCAGTTTCGAGACGCATCAGCTTTATTCGGAACAGTATGTTTTCGTGGCGGGCTCGCGGATGGACCTGCCATCGCGCAAGACGTTCAGTTGGGCGGATGCGGCTGAACATCCGCTCGGCCTTCTGGGGCATTCCATGCGAACGCGGCAGATCGTGGATGAATGCTTTGCCAAAGCCGGGGTCAAACCCAACGTCCTGCTTCAGACCAATGCGCTCGAACTGCTGTATGGGGAACTGCTTGCCGGGCGTCTGGCCACAATCCTGCCGGTTGCGGCCCTGCCGGACCAGCGCGATCCCGCCAATCCGCTTCAGATCCGCAGGCTTGCGTCATGTCCTTCACCCGGCGTTGGTCTGGTGCGCCTGAAACAGCCGGTGCAGACGGCCCTGATGTCTCGAAGCTGGGAAGTGGCCACGCAGCTTGTTCTGGAAGACGCCCTGACTGTCTGAAGCATCTTCATAAGTCTGGCTTATGATGCGATCATGACAATATCTTGGACAGGACGCGTTGCGGCCCGGCAGATTGCGGTTTTTCAGGCGGAAGAGTGTCAGGTTTGGGTGGGAGAACGGCCGGTCTCGGAGCATTGGGATCAACATTCGGGTCGGAGCTGCGGGATTTTCTGACCGAACGCTGGGGATGGCTGTTTGCGCCGTCCGCGAAGGATCTGGGCTTTGCGGTCCGCACGTCGGCAGCGGCGATCCTGTCCCTGCTGATTGCCATGTGGATGGAGTTGGACAGCCCGCAATGGGCGCCGCTGACCGTCTGGGTCGTGGCGACGGCGTCGCGCGGGGAAAGCCTGTCCAAGGCGCGGTGGCGGTTTGCGGGAACGATCATCGGCGGCTGCATGGGCGTGGCGCTGATCGCGGCATTCCCCCAGCAGGCCGGACTGTTTTTCATCGCACTCGCGGTCTGGATCGGGCTGTGCTGCGGCTGGGCGACGTTTCTGGACGGGTATCGCCGGTACGGCTTTCTGGTCATTAGCTTCACCTCCGCCATCGTGGCGACGGGCGCGATCAGCCAGCCTGACGATGTGTTCAATGTCGCCATGGCGCGCGGCACCTACATCATGCTCGGTACGGTCTGCGAAGCGGGTCTGGCGGTCCTGTTCCTGCCGAATGTGCAGAAACAGGCCCGCGCGCGGCTGCTCGGAAAGCTCCAGCAGGTCACGGCGAAGGTGGCGTCCCATGCGGATGTCTTGCGGGCGGGGCGGTTCGATCCAGAAACCGAAGGCCGTCTGCTGGCCGAACTGGTCGATGCCAATACCCGCATCGAGTTCGATGTCCTTGAAATGGGGTCCGGCACCCGGCGCAGCGCGGATCATGCAAGGGCGGTTCTGGCGCGTCTGCTGGCCGTTCTGGCCCGTGCGCAGGGCGGGGCGACCGGCATTGATGTGGACCGGGACCTTGAGGCCGCACGGAATCATATTCAGGCCATTATCGCGCCCCCGCCCCATGACCGTTTCGCGTTCCGCACGCGCTCCCCGCGCCATATGCTCGAAGCCGTTCTGAACGGACTGCGCGCTGCGACCGGCATCATGGGGGCGTGGCTTTTATGGGAGGTGACGGCCTGGCCGTCCGGTCCGGCTTTCGTGTCCTTCGTGGCGCTGGTTTACGGGTTGCTGGCGACCCGCGAGATCCCCGCGCTGGCATCGTCCGGATTTTATCGCGGGGCGGTGTGGTGCGCGGGTGTGGCCGGGATCTATGCGTTTTTCGTCGTGCCTGCTGTTACGGCGCCCGAATATCTGGCGCTGCTTCTGCTGATCCCGATGGTGATCGGTGGGTTGGCCGCCCGGGCGCCAAAGCTCGTGAACCGTGCCTTTTCATTCAATATGTTCCTGCCCGTCCTGATCGGGCCGTCCAACCTCATGCGCTATGACGAGGTGTCGTTTCTCAATGGCGCGAGTGCTTTTCTGGGGGCAGTGATCTTCACGCGTGTCACGTTCGGCGTGGTGTTTCCGTTCCGGGCGGACAGCCATCTGCGGCGGACTTCGGCCTGGGTCGAGCAGCAGCTCCGCCTGATTGCACGGGGTGGCGGGCAGACGGTGCATCAGTGGCTGGCGATCAATGCCGCCAGCATGGTCCGCGCCGTGCGGACCTGTCAGGGCGTCCCGCGTGATGTGATGCTCACTTATATGGCGCGGCACCTGAATGCGATGGCGATGGGAATGTGTGTGATCGAACTGCGCGATGCCGCTGCGGTGGAGACCACGCCTGTGCCGGTCCGCAGACGGTTGCAGGTTTTCCTGCGGGCATGGTTCCGCAAGGGCGATGGTGCGGCTCCGCTTGCGCAGACGGTCGCCCAGTCGCTGCGGAACGACCCGGCCGTCGAACCCGACGTCCGGACCGCCTTGCAAAGGCTGGCAGGAGACGTGCCCCCATTCGCCTGATCAGATGGTATCGACGGTGCCGCCATCGACGCGCAGGGCCGCGCCCGTCGTGGCGGACGCCAGAGGCGAAGCTGCGTAGGCCACAAGATTGGCCACTTCATCAACTGTTGCGGCGCGACGCAGGATATTGCTCGGGCGGTGCTTCTGCACAAAATCTGCTGCCAGTTCCGCGACCGGACGGGTACTGCCCGGGTTCTGCGCTTTGAGCATGTCCTCGACACCTTCGGACAGTGTGGGGCCGGGCAGGATCGAATTGACCGTCACATTCGTGCCCGCCATGAGTTTTGCCAGCCCACGGGCTAGGCCCAGCATGGCCGTCTTGCTAACGCCGTAATCGACCATCTCGACCGGGATGTTCAGCGCGGATTCCGAGGCGATGAACAGCACGCGTCCCCAGTTGCGCTCCTTCATGCCCGGCAGATAGGCACGGGAGAGGCGTACGCCGGAGAACAGGTTGACCTCGAACAGGTGCTCCCAGCTTTCATCCGTCGTCTGGAAGAAATCGTTGGGCGCGAAGATCCCTGCATTGTTGATGAGGACATCCACGCTGCTTTCGGCCTCGAAGAGCGTCTTGCAGCCCTCGGCGGTCCCTACATCGGCGACGACGCTGCGGAATGTGCCGCCAGGAACGGCCTGGGCCAGCTTCTCAAGAGCGGCATCAATGCTGTCCTGTTTGCGGCCGTTGATGATGACTGTGGCTCCTGCCTCACCCAGCTTCCGGGCGATGGCAAGACCAATCCCGCCGGTCGAGCCAGTGACGAGGGCGGTGCGGCCGCTCAGATCGAGGTTCAGCATGGCAGACTCCTGAAAATGTGATCACGTCCCGACAGGAACGTCAGGGATGACGAAAAGTGGCACATCCTTTTGTAGAGGTTTCGTGACAGGATGCGGCAAACGCGGGATCTGCTATGCAGTGACATGCTCCCGGGTCGGGATGCGTTCGGACGACAGGGGCTGAAAGGGAGACATGATGGATCGCGTGGAGGGCACGGAAGGTGAATCCGAAGCGCTGATGCTGCATCCGGAACCTTCCGGCGGTCGTGCGTCCATGCTGTGTGTTCATCTCCTGGCTCTGGCCGCCGCCGAAGGTGGGGGTGAGGCAGCGCTTCTGGTGCGTGACACCGACGGCGTACGCATTCTGGGCGGTGAGGGCAGCACGATCGCCTATGAGGGCGCGGCCTGTCTTATGGACGGCCAGTCTCTCGATGCCTGCACGGTGCGTCTGCTGCCGGTGCGCTCCGGCGTTGTGGAAGTCTGGCTGTGCGTGCGGCGCAATGCCCCCGCGCTCGACCATGTCCGGGCTTTATGTGCCCTTCAGGTGGATGACCTGCTGCGTGAACATGCGGCGGCTCCGGTCGCCGGGGAACATGCGATCGTGGAGCGTATGCAGCTCCGGATGCAGCGTGTGGCCGACACGGCGGACGTGGCCTTCTATCGCTGCGATTTTGCGACGCGGCTGGTAACGGGCGATGCGCGTTTTGCCAGCATCTGGGGACTGCCGCCCGAGCGGCTGGCCGTGGGTGTTTCCATCGATGAGCTGGTCGCATTCCTGCATCCGGATGACCGTCTGGCTTATGACGGAAGTCTTGAGGACGATCTGCGGGACGACGGGTGTTACGAGCTTCGGTTCCGGATTCTGGTGCCTGCCCAGTCCGGGCAGATCCAGTCTTCCCGCACTTCCCGGCGCCCTCTGTTGCGTCATGTCCTGCTGCGTGGATGGCGGGAGGATGAAACGCGCCCTGATGGACGACGCAGCGTCGGGTTGGCGATGGATGTCTCTTCTGCGTCAATGACGGCAGAAGCCCTGCGTTCGAGCGAGGCTTTCACGCGGTTGCTGCTCTCCAGCCTGCCGGACTGCATTCATATCCTCGATTGCGATGGCTGTATCCGCTTCGTCAATGAAGGTGGAATCCGGTCCATGGAAATGGAAAGCCCGATCATCCAGCACGGGCTTCCCTGGGTCGATCTGTGGCGCGGACAGCCGCGTCGCCGGGCTGCTCTGGCGGTGCAGACAGCCCTTGAGGGGGAGACGGCGCGGTTTCAGGGCTATGCCATCACCATGAAGGGGCAACGCCGCTTCTGGGACGTCGCCGTCACGCCGGTTTTCGGCGAGGACGGTGATGTTCAGCGTCTGCTGGCAATCGGACGTGACCTGACGGAAGCCAACCAGTCTGCCGAACGGCTTCAGCTCGCGCTCGATGCCGGCGCGATCGCCGGGACGTGGATGTGGGACGACAGCGCATCGCGCATGACGGGAGATGCCCGGCTGGCGCAGACACTGGGGCTGGATCCGGCCCGTCTGCGCGAAGGCGTCATGCCGAATGTCATTTACGATTCAGTGGACCCGCGGGACCGGTTCGCGGTGGTGCAGGCCGTGACGGCGGCGACGCGACGTGGCGGGAAATGCCGCTTCGAATTTCGGGTAGAGACGCCGGAAGGGCAACGCTGGTTTGAAGGAAACGGGCGCTGCGATCTTGGGGACGAGGGGCGCGTGGCCCGTTTCCCTGGCATCGTTTTCGATATCGATCGGAGCAAACGGCAGGCCCTGCGGCAGGCGGCTCTTGTCGAACTGGGAGATCAGCTTCGGGCGCTGGATGATACCAGTATGATGGAAGAGGTCGCCGCCCGCATCATCTGTCGTGAACTGGATGCCAGTGGCGCGGGCTACGGTATGGTGAACGACGACTGGACCGGTATGACGGTCGGCGGTGTGGCCGAGGCGGGGCGTCCGCTGCTGGGTGTGCGGATGTTTGCCGATTATGGAGAGTTTAGACCCGCGCTGGGGCGTGGGGAGCCTGTTGCCATTACCGATGTCCGCACTGATCCCCTCACAGCGGGATATGATGCGCGCTACGAAGCCGAGGGGATCGTGGCGATCCTCAACATCCCGATTTTCAAGTTCGGGCGTTTCGTAGGGCTGATGTTCGTGTGTCACGACGTGCCGCATGTCTGGACGGACGAGGAAATCGTTTTTACCCGCGCCGTTGCGGACCGGGCTCATGCTTCCATGCGGCAGGCGCGCACCCAGCAGCAGATCCGCGATCTCAATGTCATGCTTGAGGAACGGATCCTCCAACGGACTCGCGAGCGAGACCGGCTGTGGAACATCGCCCGCGACCTGTTCATCATTATTGACCGTAAGGGCCATTATGTCGCGGTCAGCCCGAGCTGGGAGAACACGCAGGGCTACAGGGTCGACGAGCTTGCGGGGTTGCGGTTGGACGCGCTGTGCCATCCCGATGACAGGCGCATGGTCCTAGACACTTTCGAGCGTCTGCTCACGGGTACGCCCTGGCCGACAGCGGGGCTGGATGTCCGGATGCGGCGGTCGGACGGCACCTGGCGGACCTATAACTGGAGCTGCAACGACGAGGGCGATGCGATCTATGCGGTCGGGCGTGATCTGACCGAGCGCAACGAGCTGGAAGAGCAGCTCCGTCAGGCCCAGAAAATGGAAGCAGTCGGGCAGCTTACGGGCGGTCTGGCGCATGATTTCAACAATCTGCTCGCCGGGATTGGCGGGGGGCTGGAGCTGCTGGGGCTGCGGCTTGCACAGGGACGGACGGACGGGCTGGGGCGTTACATTACGGCCTCGCAGGATGCAGTCCGCCGGGCGGCGTCCCTGACGCATCGTCTGCTGGCCTTTTCGCGACGCCAGACCCTTGATCCGACACCGACGGACATGAACGCACTTGTCAGTGGGCTGGAAAGTCTGCTGCGCGGAACGGTGGGGCCGGGGATCGATCTTGTCTTTGATCTTCAGCCTGACCTGTGGCTGACCCGTGTGGATGCCAACCAGCTTGAGAACGCGATTCTGAACCTGTGTATCAATGCCCGTGATGCCATGCATGACCGTGGCACGACATTGCGGCTGGAGAGTGCGAACCGGACACTTACGGCGGAAGCGGCCTCTGACATGTCTGTCCGGGCTGGGGATTATGTGGTGCTGACGGTGCAGGACGAGGGCTGCGGTATGGCCCCCGAGATCGTCCAGCGTGCCTTTGATCCGTTCTTTACGACCAAGCCGATCGGTGAGGGAACCGGGCTGGGGTTGAGTATGATTTACGGCTTTACCCAGCAGTCAGGAGGGCAGGTCGAGATACGCTCGACGCCCGGGCAGGGGACCGTCGTAGCGCTCTGGCTGCCGCGTTATGAAGGTCAGGAGACCATCCGCCCTGAACCGCGCGCTCTGCCAATTGCGCCGCAGTCCCGGCTTCTGGAAGGGCAGCGCGTTCTTGTTGTGGATGACGAAGAAGCCGTGCGGATGATCGTGGCGGATATGGTGACGGATCTGGGGGGCGTCGTACTGACGGCATGTGATGGACCTGCGGCAAAAGCCCTGACTGCGGAGAGTGAACCTCCGGCACTCCTCATCAGCGATATCGGGATGCCTGGTGGTATGAATGGCCGGGAACTGGGCGAGCAGATGCTTAGGCAGTGGCCTGCCCTGAAGGTGTTGTTCATTACCGGCTATGCCGAGCAGAGCATTCTGGGCGGTCAGGCGCTGGTGCCGGGCTGTGCGTTGCTGGTCAAGCCGTTCACGGTTGAGACATTCAGCCGCAAACTGGCTGTGCTGCTGCACGGAGACTGAACCCTTCATCCGCCCTGTGCGTTGGTCAGTCAGCAGGCCATGCGCCCTTGTTTTTTTCGTTCTCACAGGGAGACAGACATGTCGTCACAGGTTCCATCCGCCGATGCCCAGACGGTGATTTCCTTTCACGATGGCAACACGATGCCACAGATCGGGCTGGGCGTGTGGCAGACGCCTCCCGATGAGACGGCTGAAGTTGTGCAGGAGGCCGTGAAGCTCGGCTATCGCTCTGTCGATACGGCGCGTCTGTACAAGAACGAGGAAGGTGTGGGCAAAGGTCTGGAAGATCATCCGGACATCTTCCTGACAACCAAGCTGTGGAATGACGAACAGGGATACGACAAGACCCTGCGCGCTTACGACGAGAGTGCGCGCCTGCTGCGTCGTCCGGTTCTGGATCTGTATCTGATTCACTGGCCGATGCCGGCTCAGGGTCAGTATGTCGAGACATGGAAAGCGCTGGTCGAGCTGAAAAAATCCGGCCGCGTGAAGTCCATTGGCGTGTCCAATTTTGAGCCGGAACATCTGGAGCGGATCATGGACGCCACGGGTGTCGTGCCGGTCGTCAACCAGATCGAACTGCATCCCGACTTCCAGCAGCGCGCCCTGCGGGAGTTCCACGAGAAGCACAACATTCGCACGGAAGCGTGGCGTCCGCTCGGCAAGGGGCGCGTGCTGAGCGACGAACGGATTGGAAAGATCGCTGAAAAGCACAGCCGAACCCCGGCTCAGGTCGTGATCCGCTGGCATCTTCAAAGCGGGCTGATCGTCATTCCCAAATCGGTTAATCCGAAGCGTCTGGCCGAAAATCTCGATGTGTTCGGCTTTGTGCTGGACAAGGATGATATGCAGACCATCGGGGGCATGGATAGCAAAGACGGCCGTATGGGCGCTGACCCGAATACGGCTAAATTCTGAGAAATATTCCCCTTTAGCAACATTAAGTAAAAAATCAGGCCTGTGGTATGGGCTGCCTCATGCAACCGGAAGGTGGATGGCATGAGGCAGCGTTTCAGTCTGGGTTTAGGGGCAATACTGGCGGTTCTTGCAGAGATCGGAATCTCTGCCGCTGCTGCCCAGACCGTGGGGGAGCAGGCCGCGACCGGGCAGGGTAAGGCCTGGACCGATCGCTGGTTTTCCGACGTCTCCTTCGGCGCCCAGATCGAAGGCGGCGTGATGGGCAGTTCCAGCCATCCCGCCAGCAACCTCAATTTCGGCCAGCTTCTCTCCCCTTATGCCGATCAGGCGACGCTGAACCAGCTTACTTTCACCATGACCAAGCCGGTCGATCCGATCGGCGGCGGGTATGGTCTGGGGATGAATCTGCGGATGCTCTACGGCTCAGATGCGCGCAGCTACACGATCGCCGGGGTTTCCGACCGCTGGATCAATGGCCGTTATCAGGCCATGCCCGTTTTCGCGAATATCGCGCTTCATATGCCCTGGTTCACGAGCAAAGGGCTGGATGGGCAGATTGGTGTTCTGACGTCTCCCATGGGCGTGGAGACGCTCGATCCCTCGACCCGCGCCTTTTATACGCTGGCCTATACGACTGAATATTCCACGCCGTTCGAGCATGTGGGCGGTATGTTCCAGCTTCATCTGGACGATCATTTCGACCTTCAGTTCGGGGCGGATACCGGCAATCAGACGTCTTTCGGACGTGGCGACAACAATGGCCGTCCTGCGGGTTATATCGGCGTGACGGGCAATAATCTGGCGGACGGCCATCTGTCCTTCACCTATCTGCTGCGGGTCGGGCCGGAAAATGCCGTGCGGTCTCTG
The DNA here is from genome assembly GCF_018256155.1 of Gluconobacter sp. Dm-62. Classification (GTDB taxonomy): domain Bacteria; phylum Pseudomonadota; class Alphaproteobacteria; order Acetobacterales; family Acetobacteraceae; genus Gluconobacter. Next base: position 174,237 of record NZ_JAERLY010000001.1, on the reverse strand, counting down.
GGGCCGCGGGCCAATGGCGCCATGCGGTACTGGAACGACCTGAATGGCATCTGGACGTTTTCGAAAAAATGGAGCGCCACGGCGGAGCTGAACCAACTTCACGATGAGGGGCTGCGCGCCGATACGTGGAGTGCGGTCGTCTGGGGCGGGTGGCACATCCATCCGAACCTGACTGTCAATGCGCGGGCCGAGCTGTATCGGGACAATACCGGCAGTTTCGTAGCCAGTTTCGCGCAAAACGAGGGCTATGCGCAGGCTCTGCTTGGCAATCCGACCCGTTCGGAATCCGCTCCCGCCACGACCTATGGCGCCTTGACGCTCAACACCGTCTGGCGACCGGATGTGGGGCATCACGTCAAGCTGCTTCAGCTCCGGCCGGAACTGCGCTTTGACCGGTCACTGAACAGCACGCGCCCGTTCGATGACCAGCACCATATGGGCCGTATCCTGTTTGGAGCGGACATGACGCTGGGGTTCTGAGGGAGCGCGATTCCTGCCATAGTTCGTTTCGGCGGGGGGAGGTGCGCTTGCTTCCGGATTATGGCAAGGAAGTTGTCATGACGACTCCGAACGAAATCGATTTCCGCAAGGCCATGTCCCATTTCGCCACCGGAGTGGCCGTGGTGACGGCCAAAGGCAGCGAAGGCGAGCAGGGCGCGACGATCAGCGCCCTGACGTCCGTATCTCTCGATCCGCTTCTGCTGCTGATCTGTCTCAACCGTGCCAGCGCGACCTATCGCGCGATTGCGGAAGCCGGGGTGTTCGGCCTCAGCATCCTCGGTAATGACCACAAGGACGTGGCGATGCTGTTCGCCAGCCGCACAGCCGACAAGTTCGGCTCGGATGTGATCGAGCGTGCGGGAGATGGCACGGCTTTCGTCCGGGATTCGCTGGTGAAAATGCACTGCGAACTGGTCGAGACGTTCCAGGGCGGTACGCATGCGCTTTTCATGGCGCGGCCTTCTTCGCTCGAGCTTGATGAAAACCGTGCACCCCTGCTGTATTTCCAGGGCCAGCTTGGCATCAGTCTTTAAGGTTTTGTAACGACCGCCCAGCTTTCGACGGCCATCTCAACAGTCGGGGCGAGGGGAAAGAGACGTGACGCGGCCGAGCCAATATGACCGTGCAGCAGCAGGTCGCTTCCATCCATTTTCGCCCCGAATGGTACGAAGCGTTCCGGCTGCGTCTCGGGTAGACACAGCCGGACCCAGCGTCGCTCTCCCTCCACGCTGATGCATGTTCCATCCTGAAATGTCGGACCGTCCGGATGGGCCAGTCGTTCCGCCAGATGCAGAGCCGTGCAGGTGTCCCAGCCCGTTCCGATCATGAGAACCTGCGCGCCCCTGTCCGACAGGGCTGCAAGGGGAGACTGCGTGCCGAACGGATCATCCATTGGCTGACGCGCCAGAATATCCGCCGCCCCCGGCCCGAGCGCACAGAACGAAACCTGCGGGTGCAGGCTGCGCTGTACTTCAGGCCAGAGTCTGAAGGTTTCGGCAATCTGGCCCATGCCGCGCGTGGCAGTGAGGCGCGGATCATAGGGCGGCATGGTCATGCGGATGGTCTCCCACCAGCTTTCCGGCACAGGAGGCTCACACCAGCCTGCCGGATCACTGAGCCCGCTGGACTGTGCTGGCATGACGACCGTGCCGTCCGGTCCGACCGCCTGAAGCAGGCTTTCGATGACCGCCTGCGCCCCTCCGCAGACCCAGCCGATCCGACTTAACGATGAATGAACCAGCAGCGTCATGCCGGGTGTGACCCCGAGGCGCTGAAGGTCCACCACGAGCCGTGCCTGTGTGACGGGACCGCTGGAGCGGGCGATGGCGGCGGCTTCGGTCATGGTGCTCAGCCGCGGCCGCGATAGCCAGGCACGTCCTGCGCGGGAATCCACACACCCTTTGGGGGTTCGCCTGTCTGCCAGAACACGTCGATCGGGATGCCGCCGCGCGGATACCAGTACGCCCCGATCCGCAGCCATTGCGGGTTGAGCAGTTCCACCAGACGTTCGGCAATGGCGATGGAGCAGTCCTCGTGGAACGCGCCATGATTGCGGAAGCTGGTCAGGAAGAGCTTGAGGGACTTGCTTTCGACGATCCATTCGCCGGGGATGTAGTCGATGACGATATGCGCGAAGTCCGGCTGCCCGGTCACGGGGCAGAGCGATGTGAACTCGGGGGCCGTGAAACGCACGACATACTGCCGCCCCTGATGCGGGGAGGGGACACGCTCGAGCACGGCCTCTTCGGGACTCTGCGGCGTCGTGGTGGCGCGACCGAGCTGGCTGAGGGCGTCGGCTCCGGGCGCGGACGGGCCGGTTGGCTGATGGTCGGTCTGGTGGTCGGACATGGGGCTGAACTCCTCAAAGGGGCCGTGTTTTGTGAGATGTGGCCCAGCTTTCCCGTGGGCTCAAGGCATCTTCAGGACGAAAAGACAGTGACAGAGTTTGCATATTGGCGGGATTCGGTGCAGAAGACGGCGCAAATCCTCTCTTCGATGCCTCCCGTCTGGAAGACCACATGGAACTCCGTAATATCGCCATCATCGCGCACGTCGATCATGGCAAAACCACGCTGGTTGACGCGCTTCTCAAACAGTCCGGCTCTTTCCGTGACAATCAGCACGTCGCTGATCGCGCCATGGACAGCAACGACCTCGAGCGCGAGCGTGGCATCACCATTCTCGCCAAGTGCACGTCCGTTGTGTGGAAAGAAACCCGCATCAACATCATCGATACCCCGGGCCATGCCGACTTTGGCGGCGAGGTCGAGCGTATCCTGAGCATGGTGGATGGCGCGATCATCCTCGTCGATGCCGCTGAAGGTGCACTGCCGCAGACCAAGTTCGTTCTTGGCAAGGCGCTGGCCCGTGGCATCCGCCCGATCGTCGTCGTCAACAAGATCGACCGTTCCGACGCCCGTCCGGACGAGGTGCACGAAGAGATCTTCGATCTGTTCGCGTCCCTCGGCGCCGACGAGTTCCAGCTCGATTTCCCCATGCTCTACGCTTCGGGCCGTCAGGGCTGGGCCGATCTGGAGCTGGACGGACCGAAGAAGGATCTGGCCCCGCTGTTCGACCTGGTGCTGCGCCATGTGCCGACGCCGAACGTGGACAAGGACGCACCTTTTGGAATGGTTGCCACCATTCTTGAGAGCGACAACTTCCTGGGTCGCATCCTGACGGGTCGTATCGATCAGGGCCGCGCAAAGGTGAACATGCCGGTGCGCGTGCTGCGTCCGGACGGCACCATCGTCGAAACCGGCCGTCTGACGAAGCTGCTGTCGTTCCGTGGCCTCGATCGCGTGCCTGTGGAAGAAGCCGAAGCCGGTGACATCGTGGCCGTGGCCGGCCTGTCCGACGCGACGATTCCTGACACGATCGCTGATCCGTCCATCGACGTGCCGCTGCCGTCGCGCCCGGTTGATCCGCCGACCCTGTCCATGACCTTCCGCATCAACGACGGCCCGCTCGGCGGTCGTGAAGGCAAGAAGGTGACGTCGCGCCAGATCCGTGACCGTCTCTTCAAGGAAACCGAAGGCAACGTGGCCATCAAGGTTACGGAAAGCCCGGAAAGCGAAGCGTTCGAAGTGGCCGGTCGTGGCGAACTTCAGCTTGGCGTTCTCATCGAGCAGATGCGTCGTGAAGGTTTCGAGCTGACGATCGGCCGGCCGCGCGTTCTCTTCCGTGAAAACGAAGAGACCGGCGATCGTGAAGAGCCGTTCGAAGAAGTTCTGGTGGACGTGGACGAGCCGTATTCGGGCGTTGTCGTCGAAAAGATGTCCCTGCGTAAGGGCGTCATGCAGGACATGCGTCCGTCCGGTGGTGGCAAGGTCCGTCTGACGTTCCTGATCCCGTCGCGCGGCCTGATCGGCTATCACGGCGAGTTCCTGACCGATACGCGCGGTACGGGCCTCATGAACCGCCTGTTCCATGGCTATCTGCCGTATGTCGGCCAGATCGAAGGCCGTCGTAACGGCTCGCTGATCTCGTCCGAAGACGGTCAGACGACGCAATATGCGCTGTTTGCCCTTCAGGACCGTGGCACGATGTTCGTCGATGCCGGCGAGAAGATCTACACGGGCATGATCCTGGGTGAGCATTCCCGCGAGAATGACCTCGACATCAACGCGGTTCGCGAAAAGAAGCTGACCAACATGCGTGCATCCGGCAAGGACGAAGCCCTGCTTCTGACGCCGCCGCGCCGTATGAGCCTTGAGCAGGCCATCGCCTACATTGAAGACGATGAGCTGGTTGAAGTGACGCCGTCTGCCATCCGGATCCGCAAGCTGTATCTGGACCCGCATGACCGTAAGCGCGCCACCAAGTCGCGTTCGAACTGAACCGTCCTTCCCAGGACAGGTTTCAAGGAAAAGGCGTGTCCCGGATCTCCGGGGCACGCCTTTTTTTATGGGGATGCGAGTGAGCGTTTATTAGAGTTTGTCTGAATTGAGGCGTATTCGCTCATTACACGCGCAAGCGACTGAAATTTCATAAAGTTAATGCGCGACCACGCGAAACCGGGATGATAATATCAAGCCCATGGTCACTTCAGAAAAACTGAATGCTGGCTCGTCTTTATTTTGTTGTGGAGCTCCGTTTCCAGATGCGTCTTTTCAACCTCTCCCTGATCGCCGCCGTTTCCGCCCTGGCTCTGACGGCCGCTCCGGCATTCGCCGATCCCGCCACGACCGCAGCGCCTGCCGCTCCGGCTGCAGAAGCTCCGGCCGCGCCCGCTGCTGCAGCCCCTGTCGAAGCTGCCCCGGCGGCTGCTGATGCCGATGCCACTTCGACCACGAAGAAGCATCACGGCAAGAAGCACCATCACAAGCACAAGCACCACAAGAAGACCTCCGCTGCTACGGACGCTGCTCCTACTGAAGCCGCGCCTTCCAACTGAGACACGGTCTCCCGTTCTCTGTTTCAGAGCGGTAAGACAAAAAAAGGGGCCTGCTCATGCAGGCCCCTTTTTTGTTGGGTGCGTTTTTTGTCCGCAAGCCCTGTCAGCTTACGGACAGAAACGGGTCAGGCGCCGTAGCGATCAAGCGACAGGTCGAGAGACGGAATGGCTGTCTGACGGCCAGAAATCTGGTCCGCAACGATCTGGCCAGAGCCTGCCGTCATCGTCCAGCCCAGCGTGCCATGGCCTGTGTTGAGCCACAGATTGCCATAGCGTGGGGAGGGGCCGACGATCGGCGTGCCATCAGGTGTGCAGGGGCGCAGGCCGGTCCAGTAATTTGCAGCCGACAGGTCACCACCACCATACATCTCACTGAAGGACAGCTCCAGCGTCTCACGACGATCCGGGCTGAGGCGCAGGTTGAAGCCGTTCAGCTCTGCCGTGCCGCCGATGCGAATGCGATCGCCCAGACGCGTGATGGCGACCTTGTACGTCTCGTCATTGACGGTCGAGACCGGGGCACGGCTCTCATCCGTGATCGGCATGGTCAGGGAGTAGCCCTTGACCGGATAGATCGGCAGACGCAGTTCCAGCGGCTTGAGGAAGCGCGGGGAATAGCTGCCAAGCGCCAGAACATAACGGTCTGCGGTCATGCGGCCGGCACTGGTACGGATGCTGACGATGGCATCACTGGCGGCTTCCAGAGCCTCGATCTTGACGCCGAGATGGAACTTTACGCCCTTTTCTTCGGCCATCTTTGCCAGACGACGTGTGAAGAGATGGGCATCGCCGGTCTGGTCACCCGGGAGGAGGAGGCCACCCTTCAGCAGATGGCGTGCATGGGCAAGGCCGGGCTCGCGCTCCAGAATCTCATCAACGCTCAGCAGCTTGTGCTCGACGCCGCTTTCAGCAAGCAGGCGCATGTCTTCAGCCGCATATTCGACCTGGCTATCGGTACGAAACAGCTGGATCAGGCCCTTCTGTGCTCCGTCATAGGTGATACCGGTTTCCGCACGCAGGGTGTCCAGACGGTCACGGGCATATTCCGCAATCCGCAGCATCCGGCCCTTGTTGATGTCGTAGGCCTTTTCCGTGCAGTTCATAAGCAGTTCGCCCATGAAGCGGAACATGTCCGTATCGAGCCGCGGACGGATGACAAGCGGGCTGTGCTTTTCGAACATCCACTTCGCTGCCTTGAAAGGCAGGCCCGGAACAGCCCAGGGGGTTGAATAACCCGGCGAGACCTGTCCTGCATTTGCAAAGGACGTTTCCAGACCCACACCCGGCTGGCGGTCGATCACCTCGACTTCATGGCCTTCCTGAGCGAGATACCAGGCCGTGGTGACGCCGATTACTCCGGCGCCCATGACGATGACTTTCATATCTGTCCTGCTGCGTTGTCGTCTGTGTAGAACCGCGCTGAACCAAGGAAAACCGACTCAGCGCCACGAAAAGAACCTGCTGCCTGTTTCCGTCAGCCCGGAACGCCCTTGCTGGTCGAATATTCGAAATGCAGGGCTGTGTCGGGGTGGACGATGGCATGGATGGCATGGGCTGCCATGGCGCCTTCGGAGAAACCCTGAAGGATCAGCTTCAGCTTGCCCGGATAGGTCGCCACGTCCCCGATTGCGAAAATGCCCGGCGTGCTGCTCTCGAGCGTGGCCGGGGTGACGGGGACGGTATTGCGATGGGTATCCAGTCCCCAGAGCGCGATCGGTCCCAGATCGGTGGACAGGCCATAGAACGGCAGAAGTGTATCGGCCTCGATATGGCGGGATGTGCCTTCAAGGGTTGTGACTTCCACGGTGGAAAGCACGCCGTCCGTACCGTGCAGGGCATGAAGCTGATAGGGCACGACCTTTTCGATCTTCCCGGCCGCAATCTGCTGCTCAATGCGTGACAGCGTCTCGGGTGCGCCACGGAAGCGGTCCCGGCGATGCAGCAGATAGACCTGGGCGGCTACCTCGGAGAGAGACAGCGCCCAGTCCAGCGCGGAATCGCCGCCGCCTGCGACCACGACGCGCTTGCCAGTGAAGTCCGCGCGCTTTTTGACGTAATACTGCACCGCTCCCGTGCGCTCATAGGCTTCAAGCCCGTCGAGCGGCGGACGGTTCGGCCCGAACGCACCGGCACCAGCGGCGATGATGACGGCCTTCGCGTTGATGACGTCGCCGCGCGCGGTTTTCAGTGTGAAATCCCCGCGATGGCCTTCCAGCGTCTCGACCCGCGAGCCCAGCAGGCGCGGCACGTCGAAGGGTGCGATCTGCTGCTCAAGAGCCTCGATCAGCGCGCCGCCTTCGATGGCGGGATGGGCCGGGATGTCGTAGATCGGTTTTTCCGGGTAGAGCGCAGCACATTGTCCGCCTACGCTGTCGAGTGCGTCGATCAGGACGCAGGACAGTTTGAGCATGCCACATTCGAACGCGGCGAAGAGAGCGGTCGGACCGGCGCCGACAATCGCGACATCGGTGTTGAGGGTCTGAGATGCAGTCGTCATGATCTGTTTCATAATCGGTTTGAAGGGCTTGGGGTAGGGCATTGAACGTACGATATACGTTTGTAATTCAGGACCTGAAGGGCTTCGGCGGGACGGAGCGCTCGGCCTGTGCCGTCATGAACGGACTGGTGCGCCGAGGCAGTGATGTGCGGCTGGTGGAACTGGTCAATGTAGGCGATCCGGCCTTTTCGCTGTCGCCCGAAATCCCTGTCTCGTCCCTGTTTGACCGACCCGTAAAGATTTTCAATTCCTGGTTCCGGATTGTTTGGCGCCTGTCGCGGTTTCTGAAGCGGGAGCGGATCGACACGCTGGTGGTCGTGGAGTCGACCCATGCGCTTTACGGCGTGGCGGCTGCAAAACTGGCAGGCGTGCGCTGCGTGGTGTGGGAGCATTTCAACTTCAACGTGACGCTGAACCGCCGCAAACGTGTCTGGGGACGGCAGATTGCTGCGCGCTGGGCTGATGATGTGGTTGTCCTGACGCAGCGGGACACAGCATTGTGGCGTGAGGGCGCAACAGTTCGGGCGCGGCTCACGGCCATTCCGAACATGGCGCCCGCTGTGACGGAGCGCTCCTATCCTTCTGAGTCCCGTCTGGTTCTGGCGGCAGGTCGTCTGACCGAACAGAAAGGTTATGACCTGCTGCTTCAGGCCTGGCGGATTGTGAAGCAGGATTCGCGGAGCGCCGGCTGGGACCTCCTGATCCGTGGTGACGGTCCCGATCGTGAAACGCTGCTGCAACAGGCGCAGGGTCTGGACCGCGTGACGATCGCCCCTGCGACCGGAAGCATTGATGCCGACTACGCTCGTGCCGCGCTTTTCGTGGCGTCATCACGTTATGAAGGACTGCCGATGGTGCTGCTGGAAGCAATGGCGGCTGGCGTTCCGGTCGTGGCGTTCGACTGCGAGACCGGGCCGGCGGAAATCGTCCGCGATGGCGAAACCGGTTCACTGGTCCCACCCGAAGAGCCTGAGGCTCTGGCCGTGGCGCTGCTGGAACTGATGGGAAATCCGCAGCAGCGTCTGAGCATGTCGGTCAGGGCGCGGCAGCGGGCGGAGGATTTTCAGGAACCCTCTGTCATGGCGCGCTGGCAAGCCCTTCTTGAAGGCTGATTCGGACGAGTCAGAAGTCAGCCGTGACGGCGAGTCGGGCTGAAATCGGTTCCAGCGCATGACCCGTGGCACCGAACTGTGCGGCTGAGCCAGGTGTCAGGCGGTAATCATAGGCATATTGCGCGGCGTAAGCATGGGAGTTGAACATGTTGAAAATGCTTACCTCCGTCCGCAGATAGCGTGTGAAGCGGTAGCCAACATTCATGTTGACCTCCTGATACCCTTTTGAACGCAGGGCATCGTCTTCTACCAGCGGATATCCTCCGAGCCAGCGAACCTGAAGGCCGCCATACCAGTGGGTGTGGGTGTCCACGATCATTCCGAACGACCAGACAAAGGTCGGGGCGTTCGTCACATATAGGCCTCCGATACCGTAATAGGCTGGATCGCTGGTGCGGTATCGGGCATGTGCGAAAGAGAGATCGGTGTTGAATTCGAGCCAGTACAGCGGGTTGTACTGTGCCGAGAATTCCACACCTTCGCGTCGGCTGGCGGGGCCGGGGGATGTCACACCCGCATCGCCGTCATAGCTGAGCTCGGACTCGAAATCGATGATGAACACTGCCGCCTGAAGGTTCAGATGCGTGACGGGCGTCGTGCGAACGCCGATTTCTCCGCTGACGGCTGGTGTCATGATCGGCACGCTGACCGATCCCTTCGCGAATTCGTCGGCGGCGTAAGAGCCTGAAACAGAGCGGAAATCGTTGGAATGATAACCCTTGCCCGCACTCAGATAGAGTTCGGTCTTTTTCCATGGTCCGAAGATCAGGCTTCCTTTGGGCTGGAAAAGCCACTGATGCTTTTTCGTCATGCTGCCGTCGACGAGATTGTCATCCGAACCGCCCTGATAGTCTTCCCGCAGTCCGATGACGGTCCGGAACCAGGGCGTCCAGTGGGTAGTGTTACTGATGTAAAGTCCGAGCGATCCCATGCGGATATTATCGCCATTGCACAGATCCAGCGTGCCTGGCGTCAGGTTTTCCGGACAGGCGGGAAGGGTAATGCGCTGGCGGGTATGGCGACGGTCCACATAAAGGAAGTCATAACGTCCCTGCACACCCATGGTGGTTTCGGTTCGCAGCCCGGCGAGATGGTCTTCCCGCGAGAAGGAGCTTGTGCCGCCGACAGTCGTGCGCGTTTCGTCCTGCTGCTGCTGGTCCCCGTTGATGGGGTCATCAAGATAGTGGGTGAAGTCGTTCCACAGCGTCAGCCGGTTGTGACTGACATAGGCGCTGGTGAGCCATTTCCAGTTATCCGCTGCCAAGCGGTAATGTCCTGAGAGACTGTAGCGTTCGGCAAAACCGCCATCCGTCGGATCAAGCGACCCGTACTGGCCGATCATGCCGCTGTCGATCGCTTCAAGCGGCTGGTCATTGGTGGCGCGCCACTGGCCGCGATAGAACATGGCCGTCAGGTCAAAGCCGTTCAGCGCTGTGCCATGCGTGTAATGGGACATGGCGCGAATGCTGCGGGCGTTGTCCGGATAGCGCCAGGGGCCGTCACTGTGTGAGACATTGAACGCATTGACCCAGCGGTCCCCGTTCTTCAGATGCACGGTACCTCCGAAATAGGCCCGGTAATCCCCCAGTGTGCCCGCACTTAACGTCACACGGTTCGCAACATCGGAAGCCAGCTTCATGTGATCCGAGCCCGCTACGCCGAAATCGCCAATTTCCGCATGGAACGGCCCCTTGGTGTAATCGACGCCGGAGAGAAGTTCAGGGATCAGGAAGTTGAGATCCGTGTAGCCCTGGCCATGCGCGTTGCTCACGCCATTGATGGGAATGTCGTCAACAAAGGTTGCGAGATCTGTTCCGTGATCGAGGTTGAAGCCCCGGAGCAGGAACTGGTTGGCTTTGCCCTCGCCGGAATGGGATGTGACCACGAGGCCGGGAATGGCTTCAAGGATCTGCCCGATGCGGTAGGCCGGGCGGAGTTCAAGCTCCTTGGCGGTAATGGAGCCTTCACTGGCCGTATCGGCCCGGCCAGTCAGGTTGCGTCGGGAGGCCGTGACCTCGATCTTCTCGACGGTCGCGGGTTTCGGGGGCGTCTGTGGGGGCCGCTCTGACGTTTCTGCCAGTGCCTTCGTGCAGGACAGGGCGGCGGCCACGACGATGGTCAGGAAGGAGCGCCGCTGCTTCAGGGCATTGTGGAAAAATGGAAAACGGTTCTGAAAACCCTGGTCGGGCTTGCACCCCGAAGCTGACCGAAGGGTTTTTGTTCTGGTGACAAGCTGCACGCCAGATCCTCTGCTGCAAGAGCGAGGTAACCGTCAGGCGCACATCCGCGCAGTCTGGCTGCGGACAACCGGACACGACGACAGGCGACCCGCCCGGAGACCCCGCCGGTGGATGTTATGTGCCGTGGCAGGTCTCCTGGCTTGTGGGTCGTCGCGGGGGGCCTGTCTTCCCGGAACGGACTGTTCCAGTGACATCGTCGGACCATCGCTCGCCACTGACAGTTGCGGGGGCAGCGCCGGATTTGCACCGGCTTCCCTCTTCGCCTCACGCCCGGAAAGGCGTCAGGAACCATGACAATACGGACCGTTTAGGGCGGCCGGGATCCGGAAAGTCAAGCATCTAGCGGGTGGGAGTTGGATGTTCTTCAAACGTGCTTGCTGGCACGCGGCAGGAAGGCCACATTGATATCCATGCAGATACGCCTCGATGACCAGCTCGCAACCGAAACTCTGGCGGCCCTGATCGCCGATCGCTGCGCGCCCGGAGACTGCCTCGCGCTTTCGGGTGGCTTGGGGGCTGGGAAAAGCACATTCGCCCGGGCTTTCCTGCGCCATCTTGCTCACGACCCGCAGATGGACGTGCCGAGCCCGAGCTTCGCGCTCGTGCAGCCTTACGAGACGCCAAAAGGGTCGGTCCATCATTATGATTTGTGGCGTCTGGACGGTCCGGAGGCGCTGTATGAACTGGCCTGGGACGAAGCGTGTGAGGGCATCATGCTGGTCGAATGGCCGGAGCGGGCCGGGGACCTGCTGCCGGAAGGCGCGCTGCATCTCACATTTTCTCCCGGCGAGACCGAGGACGCGCGCCTTGTTGACCTGACGGGCTGGCCTGAAGACCGTCTGACGGGAGTGAACCAATGAGTGGCGTCGTCACCATTTGCGGGACGGAGCCGTTTCTGGACCGTGTGGCGCAGGAATGGCTGGAACGGGACCCGGCGGCCGGAACGGATGGTCCGGGTCTGATCCTCGTTCCCAGCCGTCGCGCGGGCCGTGCGCTGATGGAAGCCTTCCTGCGGGTTCTGGACACACAGGCCGCACTCCTGCCGCGCATCGTCGCGATCAATGACGTGGACGAGGACGCGCTGACTTCCATCGGGATCGATGTCGTTCTGCCCCCGGCCGTGGAGCCGCAACGCCGTCTGGCCGTGCTGTCGATGCTGATCCTCCAGACGCCACTCGTAAGTGTGGGCGTGGACAGTACCAAGGGGATCGATCGTGCCTGGCCGCTTGCCAAGGCGCTGGCGGATCTGATGGACGAGGCCGAACGGAGTGGCGTGGATCTGGCCGAACGTCTGCCGGATGCGGTGGAGGAACGCTTCTCAGATCACTGGCAGCAGACGCTGAAATTTCTGGAAATCGTGACTGCCATCTGGCCGAAATGGTTGGAAGAGGAGGGGCTATCCAATCCCGTGGCGCGGCAGATCGCACGCCTGAAAGCGCAGGCGCAGGCCTGGGCGGAAAAGCCGCCGCTCACGCCCGTCTGGGGTGTGGGATTCGCGGACGGGTCTGCGGCGGTGTCGGACGTTCTGGCCGTGGTGGCGCGGCTTCCTGCCGGGCTCGTGATCCTGCCGGGGGTGGATCTGGGTATGTCGGACGAGATCTGGGCTGCCCTGCCGCCATCGCATCCGCAGGCCGGTCTGAAGGAAATCCTGACGGATCTGGGCCTGTCCCGCGAGGAGCTGACGGACTGGGATGGGGGCAGGGATCGCGGACGTGAGCTGATGCTGCGCGAGGTTCTGCTGCCGGAGCAGGGCATTGCCCATTGGGGGCAGGACAGCCGCCCGCGCGATATCGCAGGTCTTTCCATTCTGCCCGCGCAGGACCAGCAGCAGGAAGCGCAGGCCATTGCCCTGATCCTGCGCGATGCCGTGTCTGAAACCGGGAAAACCTGCGCGCTCGTTACGCCCGACCGGGCTCTGGCGCAGCGTGTGGGCACCGAGCTTCTGCGCTTCGGGATCCATGCCGATGACAGTGCGGGCGAGTCCCTGTCCCAGACTCCGGCTGCCGTGTTTCTGCGCCTGATTGCGACCGCCGCCGAGGCGCGTCTGTCGCCGGTGGCGCTGCTGTCTGTTCTGAAGCACCCGCTCGCGGCTCTGGGACGCACGCCGGGAGACTGCCACGCCTCTGCCCGGCGGCTGGAACGGCTGCTGCTGCGCGGGCCAGCGCCTGCGCCGGGGATCGGCGGGCTGAAAGCCGCCCTGCGGGAATATACCGACAGGAAACATGCCCTAGATCATGGGGCCAGCGCGGATGCTCCGGATGAGCCGGAAGGTCCCGCCGCCTTCATCGCGCGCATCGAGCAGGCGTTCGATCCGCTCCTGTCCATTGCGGGCGCCATTCCCCTGCCGGAACTGCTCGAACGCCTGATCCACACGGCGGAAGCTCTGGCAGCCACTGCGGAAGAGCTGGACGCGCCGGAAGACGAACCGCGCCATCCGGGCGCGCGGTTGTGGCTGGGTGAGGATGGTGAGGCGCTGTCGCGGCATCTGGCGGCGCTGATCGTCAATACCGGCATCCTTCCGCCACAGCGCCTGACGCATTTGGACTCGTTCCTCAACACGTCCATGGCCGGGCAGATGCTGACCGGTCTGCGCGCGCATCGCGGCGGCGTGGAGCTGGCGCATCCGCGTGTCTCGATCCTTGGCGTGCTGGAAGCGCGGCTTCTGGCGTTCAATGTCGTGGTGCTGGGCGGCCTGAACGAAGGCGTCTGGCCGCCTGCGACCGATCCGGGACCCTGGCTGAGTCGCCCGATGCGTGTGCGGGTTGGTCTGCGGTCCCCGGAACGGCAGACGGGTGTGAGCGCGCATGATTTCGTTTCGACCATTCTGGCGTCGCAGGAAGCCGTGTTCGCCAGTTCGGCCCGGCGGGAAGGTGCGCCGGGCGTTCCGGCGCGCTGGATGGTGCGGATGAATGCGTTTCTTGGCGGCCGGTCGCAGAGTCTGCCGGTGCATCCCGCGCTGGACTGGCAGCGCTGTCTGGATCAGCCGCTCGCGGGGGCCGAAGCCGTTGCGCCGCCCGAACCGCGGCCGCCCGTCGCTCTGCGGCCACGGGGGCTCAGTATCACCGAGATCGAGACGTGGATGCACGACCCGTATGCGATTTACGCCAAGCATGTCCTGAAGCTTCGGGCGCTTTCGCCGCTGGAGGAAGGTGCGGAACACGCTGATTTCGGTATGATCGTGCATGATGCGATGGAACGCGTTCTGCGGGACTTCCCGGAACGCTGGCCCGCCAATGCGAGCACCATTCTGCGGCGCGTCTTTGCCGAGGAACTGGCGAAGGCCAATATGCGCCCGGCGCTTGTGAACTGGTGGGGACCGCGTCTGGCCCGGATCGCGGACTGGGTGGCGGAAAAGGAAGCCGCATACCGGCTGGAGATGGAAGAGAGCGGCCCGGCGAAGGGCCGGTTCGTGGAGGTCACGGCATCTTTCCGTCTTCAGGCGGCCTTTGCGCCGTTCGAACTGCGGGGCCGTGCGGACCGGATTGATATCGGGGCCGATGGTCTGGCGACGGTCTTTGATTACAAGACCGGGCAGCCGCCCAGCGGAAAGAATGTTGCGGAAGGCTGGTCCGTTCAGCTCGTGCTTGAAGGCGCGCTGCTGGCGAAGGGAGCTTTCAAGGATGTTCCAGCCGTGGAGACGAAGCAGCTGCTTTACTGGCATCTGACCGGCGGGGACGAGCCGGGCAAGGAAAGCGAAGTGCCTGGCTCCCGCTCCGGCACGGATGCGCCGACCCTGATCGGTGAGGCCATGGAAAAACTCCGGACCCTCGTGGACGAATACGACACGCCCGATCAGCCCTACCGTTCCCAGCCCTGGGCCGGACATGTCCCGCGCTACACCGACTATGCGCAGCTTGCCCGCGTGGATGAATGGCGCGCGGCCTATGCGGAAGGAGAGGGCGAATGAACGATATGCCGCCTGTAACGCGTCCCGTTACCCGCGATGAAGTCATAGCCGCCGCCGATCGCACGCAGCGGCAGGCCTCAGATCCGCGTGCTTCGGTGTTCGTCTCGGCCTCGGCGGGTTCGGGCAAGACCAAGCTGCTGATCGACCGTCTGCTGCGGCTCATGCTGCCGCTTTACGTCCAGACCGAGGACGGCGACACCATTCTGGCCGATGGCGCGCATCCCTCGCGCATCCTGTGCCTGACCTACACCAAGGCCGCCGCCGCCGAGATGGCCAACCGGCTTCAGCAGAAGCTCGGAAGCTGGGTGTCCCTGCCGGATGAGACGCTGGGTGCGGAGCTGGAAAGCCTCGACGTTCCCAACACGGATGAAACCCGCGCCCGTGCCCGCGCCTTGTTCCTGTGCGTGCTCGATCTGCCCGGGGGCCTGCGGATCGAGACGATCCACGCCTTCTGTCAGTCCCTGCTGCGGCGGTTTCCGTTGGAAGCCTCGGTCGATCCGCATTTCACACTGATGGAAGAGACCGACACCACGCTGGCCCTGCGTGAGGCGATGGAAGACGGGCTGGCCCGTTCGCCGGAGCTTGCTGCGGATGTTGCGGGCACGGTGGGGCTGGACAGTTTCTTTAAGCGCATCCGCACGCTGAATATGGAGGAAAGCCGCGCCCGTCCGTTGCTGGAACGCTGGGCGACCCTGCCGGACAGCGTGGTCAGTGCCTATCGCAGGGCCCTGAAAGCCGGGCAGCAGAGCCTTGAAGAGCTTGAAAGCCTCGCCTGCCGCCCTCCGAAGGAAGATGATCTGCGGGTCGGACTGCGGGACGTGCTCGGGCTTGTGACCCCTAGCGCCCGCGTCAACGTCGAACAGATGCTGGCCTGGCTCGGGACGGAACCGGCCGAGCGGGGACCTGCCGTCTGGGCGAAATGCCTGCTGACGGACAAGGGAACCGCGCGGCAGATGAACCGGATCGTCGCCAAGAAGGTGCAGGAGGCCCTTCCGGGCATTGCACCTTTGCTGGAAGACGAGGCGCAACGGCTTGTGGATCTTCAGGCCAGCCTCAAAAGCGTGCGTCTGGTGCTGCTGAACCGTGCGTTGCTCGGTCTGGCCGCACCCATGCTGACGGCGTTTCAGGACGGTAAGTCCGCCCGTGGTCTGGTGGATTACAACGATCTTATTCAGGAAACCCGCAATCTCCTGCGCGATCCGGGTGCGGCCTGGGTGCTCTACAAGCTCGATGGCGGCATCGACCATCTGTTGCTGGACGAGGTGCAGGACAATTCCGGCCTGCAATGGGAAATTGCCGGGGCGCTGACCTCCGAGTTCTTCGCGGGTGAGGGCGCGTGGGACATGGGGCCGCGTCCGCGTACCATTTTTGCGGTCGGTGATTACAAACAGTCGATTTACGGGTTTCAGGGTGCCCAGCCTGAAGAGTTTCATCGCTGGCGCACCGAGTTCGCGGACCGCGTCCGCAATGCCGGGCTGTTGTGGCGTGATCCGGAACTGAACGTTTCCTTCCGCTCGGTTCCGCCTGTCCTGTCCTTCGTGGACGCGGTGTTCTCCCAGCCTCTCGCTGCGCATGGCCTGTTGCAAGAAGGCGAAAAGACGCTCCGTCCGCATGTCTCGGCCCGTCCGGGACAGGGGGGGCGTGTGGAACTGTGGCCGCTCGTCCCCGTCGTTCAGGGCGAGGACGATGACGAGGGCCTGACGCCCTGGCGCGCGCCCTCCGCCAATACGGGACAGCGCAGCGCGCCCCAGCGTCTCGCCGAAGCGCTTGCAGAATGGATCGACCAGCAGATCGGCCGCCCACCCCAGCCGGGGCAGGCACCTCTGACCGCAGGCGATGTGCTGATCCTCGTCCCCCGGCGCTCGCCGTTCCTGCGTTCGCTGATTCGGGCTCTCAAATCGCGTAACGTGCCGGTCGCGACGCTGGTCCGGGTCGGGCTGACGCAGCAGGTCGCGGTCCGCGATCTCATGACGCTCTGCGCGGCCCTGCTCCTGCCGCAGGATGATCTGACGCTGGCTTCCGTTCTGACATCCCCGCTCGGCGGGCTGACGGACGACTCGCTGATGGCGCTCGCCACCCGCAATGGCACGGCTCATGCTCTCGGCCCGAAAGGCCAGCCGCTCTGGACCGTTCTGCGCGAACGGCATCGGGAACGCGAGGACTGGCGGGCGGCGTGGGAGATGCTCTCCACGCTTTATGCGCGCGTTGATTATGCGTCTCCGTACCGATTGCTTGCCGAAACACTGGGCCAGCATGGCGGCCGCACACGCCTGCTGCGGCGTCTGGGGCCGGAAGCGGCCGAGCCGGTGGACGAACTGCTGACGGCGGCACTGCGCTATGAAGGGCTGCACCCGCCGTCGCTTCAGGGCTTTCTGCACTGGCTCGAAGCCAGCGAGATCACCAGCAAGCGTGAGGCCGAGAGTGAGCTCGGCGCTGTTCGCGTCATGACCGTGCATGGCTCCAAGGGGCTTCAGGCCCGTCTGGTCGTCATGCCGGACACGACCTCAAAGCCCCCGCCGGGCAGCGATTTCCTGTGGGAAGAGGCGGGGGCGTTCGAACTCCCGCTCTGGGTGCCGAAAAAGGACATGGGCACGCAGGTCACGACGGCCCTGTCGGAACGGGACGCCGAAAAGTCGCGGGCGGAGAGCAACCGCCTGCTTTACGTCGCCCTGACCCGCGCCAGTGACTGGCTGGTGATCTGTGGGGCCGGGGCCAAGCGCGAGCCTGCGGATACAAGCTGGTATCGGCAGTGCGAGGCCGGGTTCCAGCAACTAGCCAATGCGCGTTCCGAGCCGATGGATCTCGGCTGGGAGGGCGAACGGCTCGTGTTGGAAGAAGCCCGGACGCTCGCTCCCGTCGCATTTCGGGGCAAAGGCGTTGAACCGCCCTGTGCGACGCTGCCGGACTGGATGGGGCGTGCTCCGGACTGGAAGCCGTTTATTGCCCTGCGCGAAGATGCCCTGACGCGCCCGCTCGCGCCCAGTCGTCCGGATGGTGCGGAGTTTGGCGAGCTTCCGGCTGCGCGCTCGCCACTGGAGCTTCTGGCTGGCCGTTCTGTGCCGGTTCGTGAACAGGCCATGCGGCGTGGCACGATGATTCATCGTCTGCTTCAGCTTCTGCCGGAAACTCCTGTTGCAGAACGCGAGGCCCTGGCTCTGCGCTGGTTGTCCCGCCGGGCGCTGGGTCTGACGGAAGAGGAAATCCAGCGTCTGGCCCAGCAGGTCATGGATGTTCTGGCTCATCCCGATCTCGCTCCGCTCTTTGCGTCCGGAAGCCGTGCGGAGCAGCCCATTTCCGGTGTCAGCAATGGGCATGTCGTACTCGGGCAGGTCGATCGTTTGCGGATCGGGGACGGGCAGATCTGGATCTGCGACTACAAGACGAACCGCAATCCGCATCTTCGGGCCGATCGCACGCCCGTCGTCTATCTGCGTCAGATGGCGGCCTATCGTGCCGTGCTGGAGCAACTTCATCCGGGCTACGACATTCACTGTTCTCTGGTCTGGACGGAAGGACCCGCCGTTGTCACACTTCCGTCCTCGCTGCTGGATCAGGCGTTGCAAAGGTCTTGATCCACATCAAAAGCCCCTTGCAGTGAGGGGCATGGCAGCCGATATCCGTTTTCAGAAACTTCATTTGCCACAAGGAACACACCCATGAGCGCAAACACCGTTGCCGTCAGCGACAGCAGCTTCGACGCAGACGTCCTGAAGTCCGAAGGTCCGGTTCTGGTTGATTTCTGGGCGGAATGGTGCGGCCCGTGCAAGATGATCGCCCCGGCGCTTGAAGAAATCGGCGCCGAGTATCAGGGCCGTCTGAAGGTTGCGAAGGTCAATATCGACTCCAACCCGGAAGCTCCGACCAAGTATGGCGTCCGCAGCATCCCGACGCTGATCGTCTTCAAGGACGGCAAGCCGGTCGCCCAGCAGATGGGTGCGCTGCCGAAGAGCCAGCTCAAGGCCTGGATCGACCAGTCCCTCTGATCGGCTCTTTTTGATCAACCCGGAAAACGGGTGAGGGAAGGACGCTCAGGGGGCGTGGTCACGATCCTGCGCTTTGTGTAGGATCGTTTCATGCGCTCGAAAGCTCCGACCTTCCCGACCCCCGTTCTCCTGACCTCCAGCGAGGAGGTGGCCCGTATCTGCGAAAAACTGCAGAACGAGCCCTTCGTGACCATCGATACGGAGTTCGTCCGGGAACGGACCTACTGGCCGGAGCTTTGCCTGGTTCAGCTCGCCGGAACGGAAGATGTCGTTCTGATCGACACGCTTGCCCCTGGCATCGGCCTGGCACCGCTCGGAGCCCTTCTGGCCAAGCCGGACTGCACCAAGGTTTTTCATGCCGCCCGGCAGGACCTTGAGATTTTCCTCCATATTTTCGATCGCCTTCCGGTCTCGGTTTTCGACACGCAGGTTGCTGCCATGGTGGCCGGTTTTGGTGATCAGGTTGGCTATGACAGTCTGGTGGGCGCGATCACCGGTCGTAGCATCGACAAGGCGCATCGCTTCAGCGACTGGTCGGCCCGTCCGCTGAGCGCGGCGCAGCTCGCTTATGCGGCGGCCGACGTGACCCATCTGCGGACTGTCTATGATGCCCTGCGCAAACAGCTTGCCGAACAGGACCGCTTGCACTGGGCCGACTCCGAACAGGCAGTCCTGACGGAAGAAAAGACGTTCCGTCCTGATCCACGTCGCCTGTGGGAAAAGCTGAAGGCCCGGACCAGCAACCGCCGGATGCTTGCCATCCTGCGTGAGGTGACGGCCTGGCGCGAACAGGAAGCGCAGAACGCCGACATTCCCCGCCAGCGCGTCATCCGCGACGAAAGCCTTCTGGAAATCGCGGCTGTCCATCCTGATACGGTCGAGGGTCTGTCGCGTATCCGTGGCGTGACCCGCGGTTTTGCCGAGGGTAAAATGGGCAAAGGGCTGCTTGAGGCCATCAGCATTGCCCAGAACCTTCCGGAGTCCGAACTTCCCAAGCCGCCTTCCAAATCCGAGCGTGCCCGACCGTCTGCTGCGCTCGTGGCGCTTCTGCGGGTTTTGCTGGCCGCCAAATGCGAGGACCATAAGGTCGCGCCCCGTCTGGTGGCGTCTTCGGATGATCTGGACCTGATTGCGCTTGGCGAAACCGATGTCGGCGCCTTGAAGGGCTGGCGTCGTGAGCTCTTCGGGCTGGACGCGCAGGCACTGGTGCGGGGCGAGATCGCACTGGCCGTCGTGAACGGTCTTGTGGAGCTTCAGCGGGTCGCGGAAACGGTCGCGTAAGAACCGCCTTCGACGCGGCGGGGAGTTTCTGGTAAGAAACTTCCCGAAGACGTTCCGGGTCAGGTGGGCCGGGACTGGAAACCAACAGCATATCGGGCCAGGCACCGAAGCGGGACAGGGAAACGAACATATGGAGTGGACGGACGAGACGATCGCCAGACTTCGCGATCTGTGGAGTCAGGGACTTTCGACCGCCGAAATCGGCCGCCAGCTCTCCATCACCAAAAATGCCGTCGTAGGCAAGGCCCATCGTCTGGGTCTCCCGCCCCGTCCGTCTCCCATTCGCAACCGCAAAGCCGCGGATGGCGAAACAGGAACGACGGAAGCTGCGCCCCGTCGCAAAAGCCCGTCCCGTGCCAAGGCAGCAGATGCTGCCGGGTCTGATCTGTTTGCAGATGGCAAAGACTCTTCTTCTGACAAGGTGGTCTCGGCCGCTACAGACAAGAAGACAGCGGAAAAGTCTGTTGCACAGGCTCAAAACACGATTTCCGCCCTACCGGAAACCACCAAGCGGACACCTCAGCCTGTTGTCGCGTCACGTCCGGCTCCTGCGGCTCCAAAGGAACCTGTGGCACCTCGTCGGGAGCCTGCAGCGGTGGCAAAGCCGGAGCCCCGTGTGGCTCCTATGCCTCGTCCCGCCATACCGCCGCGTTTTTCAACGGCCGGGATCGACCGCCCCACGCGTCGTGGTCCGTCCTGTTGCTGGCCGATCGGTGATCCGGGTACGCCGGGATTTCACTTTTGTGGTGCAACGCCGCTTTCTGGAAAACCCTACTGTGCTGAACATGCAGCCATCGCTTATGTAAAAATCCGTGATCGGCGCGACTAAAAATATCGCATAAAAAAGGCCGCCCTCCGAAAGGAGAGGCGGCCTTTTTTATGCATGAACTCCTGTGAGAGCCCATCCATCTATCAATTTTGAATAGTTGTGCGAGTAACGCCATACAGACGTCTTATTCACTTCCAGCTGACAGAAGCGACTGCTCACAGCTGCCTTATGTCCAGGAACGTCCCGAGACTAAGGAAATATCCAAGTTTCTGAAAAGAAAGGGAAAATGGTGCTGCTGGACAGGATTGAACTGTCGACCTCTCCCTTACCAAGGGAGTGCTCTACCACTGAGCTACAGCAGCGTACCGTTGCCTTGGCGCGCTTCGTAACGGGTCAGCGCGCCAAGCGCAAGTCTTAATCGTCGCGATGGACCTTTTCCATGCGCTCGTGGCGCTCCTGCGCATCGATGGACAGGGTTGCAATCGGGCGCGCTTCGAGCCGCTTCAGCCCGATTGGTTCCCCTGTCTCTTCGCAGAAACCGTAGCTTCCGTCGTCGATACGTTCGAGGGCCATGTTGATTTTGGTGATCAGCTTGCGTGCCCTGTCCCGGGTCCGCAGCTCGAAGGCCCGGTCGGTTTCGACGCTCGCGCGGTCGGTGATGTCTGATTCATGGATTCCACCTTCCGAGAGACTCGCAAGCGTTCCATCCGCTTCCTTGAGCAGATCGAGACGCCAGCGCAGAAGTTTCTGCCTGAAATACTCCACCTGAAGCGGGTTCATGAACTCTTCGTTGTCGGAGGGCCTATAATCCGGCGGCAGCGTAATCATGCGCATCCAATCCCTGGCTGATCTGCCAACGTCCGCTTCCAACAGCCGCAGGCGGTAACGCGCGGCTTATAGCTACCCCAGCGCGATCCGCCAACCCCGAACACGCTTTCTCTGTTTAGCGGAAAGCGCGGAAATCTGCGTCTTTGTTAGGGGTTTCTTTACCCCATGCGGCCATCCTCAACACCTGAGCCCCCCAGACCTGTCTCGCAGGCATCAGGATACCCCTCGTCGACCATGCGCTTTATAACGCGACCTTCGTCTTTCTTCCGCTCTCTGATGCAGCGACTGACTGTATTCGTTTGCGTCGGACTGCTCCTTTTGCCTGGTTTTACCTTGGCTGCCAGTGTCCGCATCAAGGACATCACAGACATGGAAGGTGTACGGAGCAACCAGTTGATTGGGTATGGTCTCGTAGTAGGTCTGAATGGTACGGGCGATCGGCTGACCAATACGATTTTTACCCGCGAAACGCTGATTTCCATGTTGAACCGACTGGGCGTGAATATCCGCGACCAGGAAACGCAGCTTCAGACGCATGACGTTGCCGCTGTTATGGTGACAGCCGATCTTCCGGCTTTTGCTCATGGTGGTAACCGAATCGACGTCACAGTCTCGGCGGCGGGCGACGCTTCGTCTCTGACAGGTGGTACGTTACTCGTCACCCCACTGATGGCTGCTGATGGGGAAGTCTATGCCGTGGCCCAGGGGTCTTTGGCCACGAATGCGTTCTCAGCCCGCGGAGCAGCGGCCTCTATCACCAGAAACGTGCCAACCAGTGGTCATATTGCCAATGGTGGCATTGTGGAGCGCGAAGTACCCTTTGACCTCAGTCACCGTGCGAACCTCCACCTGAGTCTGAGAAATCCAGATTTCACGACGGCGAGTCGCATTGCAGCCATCATCAACCGCACTTTCGGACCAATTGCGATTGTTCAGGACCCACGAACGGTCCTGCTGGACCTGAGCAATCATGATCCTGTTTCCACACTCTCTCGGATTGGTGATCTGCTGGTGACGCCCGATACGCCTGCCAAGGTAGTGGTGGACGAAGCCAGTGGCACCATCATCATGGGTGCGGAAGTCCGGATCAGCACGGTTGCTGTGGCGCAGGGTAATCTGACGGTGCAGGTGACTGAAACGCCGGAGGTCTCCCAACCAGGGCCATTTTCTGGCGGCCAGACGGCTGTTGTGCCCCGCACCAACGTCAAGGTGGATACGGGCAAGACACACCATCTGGCCGTTGTGCCTGGCGGCACAACGCTCAGGGAGCTTGTTTCGGGACTGAATGCCCTAGGTGTGGGGCCAAGAGACATGATCAGCATTCTGCAGGCCATCAAGGCTGATGGCGCCCTGCAGGCAGAACTGGAGATGCGTTGATGACAGTATCCTCGCCCACCGCCTCTGCATCACAAGGTCTGCCGTTACACGGGCAGAAGGCAGATCCTGGCAAGACACTGAAATCGGCTCAGGATTTCGAGTCGATGGCTATCAACCAGATGCTTCAGCCGATGTTCGCTACGGATGACAGCAGCGACAACATGTTCAGCGGCGGGGCAGGGGAAAAGCAGTTCCGGCCTATGCTGGTGGAACAGATTGCCAAGCAGATGGAAAATAACGGCGGTATCGGAATGACTGACGCGATTGATCGTCAGATGCTGGCCATGCAGGAGCAGAAATGAGCGCTTCCATTATTCCAGCCATGCAGCGGCTGATCGCCATTCTTGAAGCGGAAAATTCAGCGCTGGAGGAAGCGCGGATCCCTGATGCTCTGGCTCTCCTTGCCGACAAGCAGGATGCTGCCAAGACGCTGGAAGACGAAGTTTCTGCGGCAAATGATCGCAGGGAAGATCTCTGCCCTTGTCGCCCGGAGGACGAGGAAAACAAGGCACAGGAAGGTTCAGCGGCTTTCCCTTACCGCGATCTTCTGGAGCAGATGACAGAGCTGGGCAATCGCAATGGTGAGCTTCTGCAAAGGGCGATTACCGCGCAAAAGCGTGTCATCGAGTTGCTGACATCAACGCCTGCGACGTCTCAGCCGCAGAACTATGGTCATCAGGGTAGTTATGCTCCTGCTGCCGACAGGCAGGCCCTGTTCGTTAGCAAGGCCTGAGTTTCCAGATCAGTCCTCGGCGAGAACCTGTCGGCTGACCTTGACCCTTCCGACGCGTCGGCGATCCATTTCCAGGACCTCGAACAGCCACCCCCCGAACGCCACCTTGTCGCCTCGGGCCGGAACGCGCCGCAGAAGCGCGAGCATTACACCGCCAAGGGTATGATAGCCCCCGGCCCCCGGCAGTTCCGGCAGGTCGAGGCGGGAGCGCAGTTCGTCCGCGGGCATGAAGCCGTCAAACATATATTCGTCTTCACCTTCAGCAGCTTGAAGTTCCGAAGACGACGACTCCGTTTTTTCCTCACCGACAATGGCCTCGAATACGTCTGACGGGGTCACGATGCCCTCAAATGAGCCGTATTCGTCCAAAACGAAGGTGATGCCCAGATTAACGCCGCGCATGCGCTCAATCATATCCTGGGCGCTGAGACTATCCGGGATGACCGGAGGCTCGCGCAGGACCGCATCCACGGAAACTGGAAGCTTCAGCAGCAGCCGGTCCATGATGTCCTTGGCCAGAATGACACCTACAGGGTGATCGACATCGCCTTCGCAAACGACAATCCGGGCATAGGAAGACTGGCGCAGTTTGCGGACCAGTGTTTCCTGATCCGCATGTCTATCGATCCAGAAAAGCTCATTACGCGGGGTCATGATGGCGCGGACAGGGCGGTCTGCCAGACGCAGCAGGCGCTCGATCATGGCCTGTTCATCGGTTTCGAGAACGCCTGCGCGGGCACCTTCGGCCAGAACGGCCTTCAGTTCCTCTTCGGTTACGGCGGCACGGGTCAGTGGACCGACACGCAGCAGGCGCAGTACCAGTGAGGACGTGCCACTGAGCAGCCAGACAATCGGCTGTGCAACCCTTGCCACACCGACCAGAAGCCACGCCAGCCGTGAGGCAATGGCTTCAGGTTGCTGCAATGCGATCTGCTTGGGGA
The DNA here is from genome assembly GCF_018256155.1 of Gluconobacter sp. Dm-62. Lineage (GTDB taxonomy): Bacteria > Pseudomonadota > Alphaproteobacteria > Acetobacterales > Acetobacteraceae > Gluconobacter. The sequence goes on along the minus strand of NZ_JAERLY010000001.1, from coordinate 149,672 downwards.
TGAGCTCCCCAAAAACCAGCATGGTGAAGGTAATCATGGCCACGACGAGCACGATCGAAACTTCGCTCGCAAACGGACGAAGGGCTGGAATGTTGGCAATCCAGGCCGTGACGGTGCTTTCCATCTGGCTGCCGCCAAACGTACCTTCAAGGATCGAAACCAGCGTCATGCCGACCTGGACGGTCGGCAGGAAGCTGTGCGGATCTTCTGCCAGCCGGATTGCAGTCGTGGCGCCCCGAACTCCCTGCTTGGCCAGAACCTCCAGCCGTGGCCGCTTCGCCGAGATGAGAGCCATTTCTCCCATGGCAAACACGGCATTGAGGAAAATGAGCAGGCAGATAACAAGAATAGGGGTCAGCATGATCCGGCCGAAATAATGAAGACTTCAATCATAACAGGACGATGGGCCGATGCCATGCCCTTCATTCTGTCCCGGTATAGGAAAGGCCTTTTCCCATAAAAAAACCGGCTCATGAGGAGCCGGTTTTTTAAAGCGAATGAGAAGAAGTGCCTCTCAGTCTGCCGCGTCTGCTGCGTCCGAAACAGTGTTGGCTGCCGGACGGCCATTCACGCGAACGCGCGGACCGCGGGCTGGCTTGGCACCCGTGGAGATGCGCTCCATCTGCTGCTGGACCTGCGCTTCATAGCCGTATTCGGCAGGGCGCTGGTTGGCGAGCGAGATTTCCGGAACCATCGGCTTTTCGGTTTCAGGTCCGAACAGAGCGACCTTCGCGATGTGCCAAGGGCGTGCGACGGCATCCATGACGGCGGTGGACTCGTAACCGGAATGCACCATGCAGTCAGCGCATTTCTCGTAAGCGCCAGTGCCGTACTGCTCCCAGGCCGTGTCGTCCATCAACTCCTTGAAGGTCTTGGCATAGCCTTCGCCGAGCAGATAGCACGGACGCTGCCAGCCAAAGACCGTGCGAAGCGGCTTGCCCCAGGGCGTGCAGTGGTAGTTCTCGTTGCCGGCCAGGAAGTTCAGGAACAGCGGAGACTGCGTGAAGCGCCACTTCTTGCCTTTTCCGAGGCGGAAGACATCGCGGAAAAGCTGCTTTGTCTTCTGGCGGTTCAGGAAGTGCTCCTGATCCGGGGCGCGCTCATAGGCATAACCGGGAGCCGTCATGATGCCGTCAACGCCCAAGGCCATGACTTCATCAAAGAAAGCTGCGAGGCGCTCCGGAACAGTCCCGTCAAAGACGGTGCAGTTGATGGAGACGCGGAAGCCGCGGGATTTTGCAAGACGGATGGCGGCCACGGCACGGTCGAACACGCCGTCCTGACATACCGAAGCGTCATGCATCACCTGATCGCCATCAAGATGCACGTCCCAGGAGAAGAACGGGGAGGGCTCGTAATCGTCGAGCTTCTTCTCTAGCAGCAGGCCGTTCGTGCACAGGTAAACGTATTTTTTTCGCCCGATCAAACCTTTGACGATCTGGGGCATTTCCTTGTGCAGGAGGGGCTCACCACCGGCAATCGCAATGACAGGGGCACCGGCTTCCGTGTCGGCATCCAGGCATTCCTGAAGGCTGAGACGCTGGTTCAGGATCTGCGCAGGGTAGTCGATCTTGCCACAACCGGCGCACGCCAGATTGCAGCGGAACAGCGGTTCGAGCATCAGGACCAGCGGATAGCGCTTGCGGCCCGTGAGGTGCTGCTTGACAACGTACCGTCCGACTCGGACAGCCTGCATCAAAGGAACGGCCATTATAATCCTCTGGTTCTAGCCTCCGGAGAGTGCACCCATAGGGCGCCCGGGGCCTTGCACATCGTGGATGGCCCGTGGCTGTCTTCCCTATCCCCACTTCAGAAAGTCGGGAAACATGAAGGACCATCGAGCATTAGATTGACTGCCTATAGACCCATTGTCGTGTTCGCCTCAATGTCAGGCTGCATAATTCGCGTCAGCCCTGTGGCTAATCGAGCACAGATGGATCTATGGATGCCAGAACCTGATACAGGGAACTTGATACAGTGTGTCATGAACCTGATCTCTATGCCCAGAACTGCCTACAGGACGAAAGCACGATCATGATTTGCCGTTTTTCCCCGAAAGTGACGCTGTCCCTTCTTTCTGCCTGCCTTCTGGCGGGGCCTGTCGCCATGGCGACACTCTCGCCCGTGGCCTTGGCCCAGACGGTGGGCACGGAGACGGCGCCGGCAGATGCGAGTTCGGCCGTTGCGCCTATCTCGGCCCTGTATGATGCTCTGAAAGCGGCTCAGAAGACCGGAAAAACCGCCCAGCAGCGTGCGACGATGATTGCCCCAGCCGTAGATCGTGCCTTCGATCTGGAAGCGATTCTCCGTCGCTCGGTTGGCGTGCGCTATAACAGCCTGAGCCCGTCCGACCGCACCCGTCTGCTGGGGTCTTTCCGCCAGTTCACGATTGCCCGCTACGCCTCTTCGTTTAAGCCCGAAGCTCAGGCCGCCTTTACGGTCGCCCCGCAGACGCGCTCCAACCCGACTGGTGGTCAAATCGTCGATACGACGATCGGTGGCATGGACGGCGGTGATGTCACGCCGATCGACTACATCATGACGAATGGTGCGTCCGGATGGCGGATCACGGACGTTCTGCTCAATGCCCATATCAGTCAGGTCGCGGCCCAGCGTGCCGATTTCGGTGGTGCTCTGAGTCAGGGGGGTGCCAGCGGTCTGGCCGATCATCTGGACAGCAAGACAGCCCATTTCCTGCATGACTGACTCCAGCCCCGCGACGTCAGCCTTTTCCAAAAGCGTTCGGGAAGGGTAGAAGACCGTCGTGCCCTTACCTCTTACGATCGCGGCGGCTTTCTGCGCCCTTGTCTCAGCCGCCGGCAATCTGCAGGCGCTGGCGGGCGCTACTCTGCTTGCGCGCTTCCGCCAGTCGGAGCGCCGGGCCGATGCAGCTCTGCGTTTTTCAGACCGCACCTGGCCGTCAGTGACGGTTCTCAAACCACTGCACGGTAACGAGCCGCTGCTGGAAGATGCGCTGGAAAGCGTGTTCACACAGGATTATCCAGATTTCCAGATCGTCTTCGGCGTGCAGGACGCTGAAGATACTGCTCTGGCAGTCATTGAAAGACTCCGGTCGCGGCATCCTCATGTTCCAGTCAGCATCGTGATCGATCCGCAGGAACATGGCCCGAACCGCAAGGTCGGAAATCTGATGAACATGTACGGGGAAGTCCGTCATGACATTATCGTGATCTCCGACTCGGATATTCATGCCAGCCCCAACTATCTGCGTCACGTCGTGACGAGTCTGGAGGAGCAGGGGACCGGTCTGGTCACGACGCTCTATGCCGGGCGCCCGGCGGCCGGAACGCTCGTGCAGCAGCTCGGCGCCTGCCAGATCAATCATAATTTCCTGCCTGGCGTCATGATGTCCCGCTTTCTGGGGCGTCAGGACTGTCTGGGCGCGACGATGGCCCTGCGTCGGCAGACCCTTGAGGAAATCGGTGGCCTTGAGGCGCTGGTCGATCACGTGGCGGATGATGCCGAACTGGGTCAGCTGATCCGGACGCGGGGCGAGAACATCGTCATCGCGCCGACCCTGACCCATACGACCGTGGGCGAGCATTCGCTCAGTGACCTGCTGGCCCATGAGCTGCGCTGGGGGCGGACCGTCAAGAACGTCGCTCCCGTCGGTTATGGGTTGTCCTCCATCCAGCTTCCCCTGTTCTGGGCGGTTACGGCCGTGCTGTTCCGTCCGAATGCCTGGTGGACCTGGTTCATGCTGCTTCTGACATGGCTGGTCCGTGCCATTGGCAGTCGCATCACGGACCGTGCCACGGACTGTCCGCTCCCTGCCGCAATCCCGCTTCTGGTCGTCCGCGACTGGCTGTCTGCTGCCATTATGGTGGGCAGCGCGCGTGGATCACGCGTTGCATGGCGGGGCAGAACGGTCCATATCGCCCGAAGAAAACGTAATTCCGCGTCCTGCGCCCCCTCGCTCCAGGCCGGCGCCACCCACAGGAGTGTCCGATCATGATGAGAACCCTTTTTCTCCAGCCTCCTTCCTTTGACGGTTTCGATGGTGGCGCTGGCTCCCGCTACCAGGCGAAGCGCGAAATCAAGTCCTTCTGGTTTCCGACATGGCTGGCTCAGCCGGCTGCTCTGGTGCCCGGATCGCGTCTGATCGACGCACCGCCGGCCAGAATGGGCATGGACCCGATCCTTGAGGACGTGAAGAACCGCGACCTCGTCATCATCCATACCTCCACGCCGTCTTTCGCATCGGATGTCCGCGTGGCGCAGATGATCAAGGACGCCAATCCGAAGATCATGATCGGCATGGTCGGCGCGAAGGTTGCCGTTCAGCCGACCGAGAGCATGGAGAAGGGCAGCCCGATCGATTTCGTGGCCCGCAACGAGTTCGATTTCACCATCAAGGAAATCGCCGAAGGCAAGCCGCTCGCGGAAGTGGACGGTATCACCTGGCGCAACGAGAAGGGTGAGATCATCGCGAACAAGGATCGCGCGATGATCGAGGACATGGACAGCCTTCCGTTCGTGACGGAAGTCTACAAGCGTGACCTCAACATCAACGACTACTTCATCGGCTATCTGAAGCACCCGTACATCTCGATCTATACGGGCCGTGGCTGCAAGTCGCGCTGCACGTTCTGTCTGTGGCCGCAGACGGTTGGTGGCCATCGCTACCGGACCCGTAGCCCCGAGCATGTGGCGGCAGAAGTGCGTCTGGCCAAGCAGTACTTCCCGGACGTGCAGGAATTCATGTTCGATGATGACACCTTCACGGACGACCTGCCGCGCGCCGAGGCCATTGCCCGCGAAATGGGCAAACTCGGCGTCACATGGTCCTGCAATGCCAAGGCGAATGTTCCCTATGAGACCCTGAAGGTTCTCAAGGAAAACGGCCTGCGCCTGCTGCTGGTCGGTTACGAAAGCGGTAACCAGCAGATCCTTCACAACATCAAGAAGGGCATGCTGGTCGAGACGGCCAAGGAATTTACGCGCAACTGCCACAAGCTGGGTATCAAGATCCATGGAACCTTCATCGTCGGCCTCCCGGGCGAGACGAAGGAGACCATCCAGGAGACGATCCAGTTCGCCAAGGAAATCAACCCGCACACCCTGCAGGTCTCCCTGGCCGCGCCGTATCCCGGCACGTTCCTGCACAAGCAGGCCACGGAAAACGGCTGGCTGAACGAGGCGGAAGCCGAGCTGATCGATGAGAGCGGTGTGCAGATTGCACCGCTGCATTATCCGCACCTGTCGCACACGGAAATCTTCGAGAGCGTCGAAGAGTTCTATCGCAAGTTCTATTTCCGCGGCTCCAAGATCGCCTCGATCGTCAACGAGATGGTCCGCAGCCCGCAGATGATGAAGCGCCGTCTGCGCGAGGGCGTGGAATTCTTCCAGTTCCTCAAGGACCGTCACGCCGCCTGAATGGCGCGCGCCTGACCAGACAGTATCCAGGGGTCATGGCATCTGTGTCATGGCCCCTTTTTTGTGAGACGTGCCATGACATCCAGCCCCCTTCGCCGCGCCATTGTGTCCGCCGATGATTTCGGCATGAGCCTTGAAGTCAACGAGGCCATCGAACAGGCCCATCGCAACGGCATCCTTTCCACGGCCAGCCTGATGGTCGCAGGCGATGCCGCCGAAGACGCCATCCGCCGTGCGAAAACCATGCCGGATCTGAAAATCGGACTGCATGTCGTGGCGATCGAGGGCAAGTCCGTTCTTGATCTTCCGGCCATCACGGATGAGCAGGGCTGGTTCGGGCGTAACCAGCTGCGTCTGGGCGTGGAATATTTCTTCAGCCCGCAGGCGCGCAATGCCCTGCGCCGCGAAATCGAAGCCCAGTTCCGGGCCTTCGCCGCTACCGGGCTGACGCTCGATCATGCCAACGCCCACAAGCACATGCATCTGCACCCGACCGTGGGGCGCTTCCTGATCGAGTCCGGTCTGGAGCATGGATTGCAGGCGGTGCGCTCGCCCTTCGAGCCGCCGGAGCCTGTTGAGGCCAATGACACGCTGGGAGACCGTGCCCTGCGTCACTGGATCGGCGTCCTGCGCCACCAGATCCGCAAAGCGGGGCTAAAAACCAATGACTGGTGCTTTGGTCTGCGCTGGTCCGGTCATATGACGCCGGACCATATCCGCGGTCTTGTTCCACGCCTGCCGCCGGGTGTGAGCGAAATCTATTTCCACCCCGCCACGGCCCAGAACGCCATGATGCAGCGCTTCATGCCGGGCTATGAGCAGAAAGGCGAGCTTGCCGCCCTTCTGGACCCGGCTGTGCGGGCGTCCTTTGACCGGTACGGCGTGTCCCGCATCGGGTGGGCGGATCTCTGAAGGGGAGGTGAAAAACCTCCCCTTGCGTTCTGACTGGCCTCAGGCCGTCAGCGTGAACGCTTCGGTCGGGCGGGCGCCGTAACGGGTAATGATCTCACCAGCAGCCTGATTGCCCAGCTTCGCGCAGGTCACGAGGTCATGCTTCTTGCTCAGACCGGCCAGGAAGCCCGCTGCGAACGCATCGCCCGCGCCCGTGGTGTCCACGACCTGCACTTCGGTTGTCGGCACGTCATGGCGCTCTCCGTCGCCAATGACGACCGCACCCTTCTCGCCGCGCGTGATGACGGCCAGCTTCGTCTCGGCGGAGACCTGCGTGACGGCCTCTTCGAAATCCGTGACTTCGTACAGCGCCAGAAGTTCGGCCTCGTTGGCGAACAGGATGTCCACATGACCAGCCACGAGCTCGTGGAAGGCAGCGCGGTGACGTTCCACGCAGAACGTGTCGGACAGCGTCAGGGCGACCTGACGGCCAGCCTTGCGGGCCAGACGGGCTGCATGCTCGAACGCTTCCTGGGCCTGCGGCTTGTCGTACAGATAGCCTTCCAGATAGGTGATGGCGGCGTCGGCCACGACGGATTCATTCACGTCCTCGGGCGTGAACTCCGTGCAGGCGCCGAGATAGGTGAACATCGTGCGCTGGCCTTCCGGCGTCACCAGAACGATGCAGCGCGCCGTGGGCGTGCCATCGGCGGCCGGAAGCGGCTCGGACGGGAAGGTGATACCCTGTTCGCGGATGTCGCGCGTGAAGTGGTCGCCAGCTTCATCAGCCGTGACCTTGCCGAGATAGGCCACCTTAGCGCCCATACGGGCCGCCACGACGGCCGTGTTTGCGCCGGACCCACCGCCGGTCACGTTTTCGATATCAACGCGGCTTTCGATGGCATGCGCCGTAGGAGCGTCAATCAGGGTCATGCTCCCGGCAGAAGCGCCAAGCCCGTCGATCAGATCCTGGCCCACAGGGGCGAGGACGTCGACGATGGCATTGCCGATACACAGAAGGTCATGCTGGGGTGCAGACATTGGAACTCCGGTCAGGTCGCTTAAAACTTCGGAAAAAAACATTTAACGGGCAGAGCGCGCCATTAAATCAACACGATCATAGGTCCCCTCTGGGTTCACGCCAACTCCCGGTCCATCCGACGCCATTTTCATCCGTGACCATTCGTCACATTTATGGAAATGCGCGTCTTGTCCCGCCGGGTGGTCAGCGTGTAGCGTTGTCGAAAGACCGGCCCCGAGTTGTTCCGCCTGCGAGTGCTCTGTCCTCGTGGCGGATCGTGAGGGAGACGTCCGAGACAGAGAGTGTTCTTTTCCAGATCCGCAGCGGGGTTTCCTTGTTCAGAAGACGCAAACCGGAAGATGACTCCAAGCCTGTCGAGAACGGCAAACTTGCAGGTCAGCCCATTTTCCCCAACCGGCCGGACGCTTCCAGCCAGACGGCTCCCGCGTCAGGATCCGGATCTCCCTCCAGTCCCCAGCCTGCCCAGCAGCCCAACCAGCAGAAGGACCTCGCTCCCATGGGTCGTACCCCTTTTCCGGCGCCGCCGTCTTCCAATTCTCCGACGGGCGCAATGCCGGCAGGGGCACCGCGCCCCGGTGTGGCCGCCGTTCCAGGCGCCCCGCGCCAGACCGGCCCTGAGCGCCGTACGCTCGTCGTAGGCCGCGGCATCAGCGTCCAGGGTTCGGTTCAGGACGCCGAGCGTCTCGTCGTTGAAGGCACCGTCGAGTCCAGCATGATCCAGGCGACCGAGCTTCAGGTCACGCATGGCGGTGTTTTCCGCGGTGGCGTTGAAGTCGAGGACGCGGAACTGGCTGGCACGATCGACGGCACACTGACCGTCAATGGCAGCCTGACGATCCGCTCCACCGGCCGTCTGATCGGCAAGGTCAAGTGCCGTCGCCTGCAGGTCGAGGACGGTGGCCAGATCACGGGTCAGCTCGAAATGATCACGGATGGCGCATCGGCCCGCCCGCTCGCTAGCGAAGCCGCCAAGGCTGAGCCTGCCGCCGGTGAAGGCGCCAGCGAAGCACCCTGATCCGTCTTCCGGACCAGCAGAAAGGCCCGTTCCCATCTGGGGCGGGCTTTTTTGTGTCTGGTTCATTGGTAAAGGCGGCAGAGCATCACACAGGACCGCCCCGACAGGAGAACTCCCTATTATGACATCCCGTCTGCTTTCCACGCTCGCTGTGGCGCTTCTGTGCGTTCCGCTGGCTGCGTCTGCCCAGGGCCTGTTTGGCCAGAACGTCTCGAGCTCAAGCACGCATGACATGCCAGCGACCTGCGATAATGCCCGGTTTCTTGCGGACCAGCAGGGGCTGGAACAGAGCGGCCCCACCCGCATCGACCTCCCCGAGCATCTGTGCGGACAGGTCCTGGCCATATCGCCCAGAGCCAAGCGGACCCGCAGCGGCTGGCACGGCTATTTCTACGTTTCGGTCGGGCAGGGTGTCTCCATCCGGATCGTCTCCGATCTGGATGAAATGAATGCCCCGCAATGGCCTTGGGTCAACAAGGGCGATCAGGTCGAGGTGCAGGGCCGGTACTATTACGACAGCCTGCGCCGTCAGGGCGTGGACTGGACCCATCACGGCACGAGCCGCAAATGGCGCTGGTCCGGCTATGTCGTCGTGAACGGCACCCGATACCAGTAATAAAAAAGGCCCGCAGAGACGCTGTCTCTCCGGGCCTTTCCTTTTGAAGCCGGGCTTCAGCTGGTCGCTTCGTCTTTCTTCGAAGCGCCGTCCTCGCCCTTGGCGTTGTCCTTGCCTTCGATGATATCGAAGTCGAGTGCGCCATTCTTCATACCGATCCGCACGGCACCACCCTGCGCCAGCCGCCCGAAGAGCAGCTCTTCCGCCAGTGGCTTCTTGATGTGCTCCTGAATGACACGCCCCAGAGGACGCGCACCATACAGGCGGTCATATCCACGCTCGGCCAGCCATTCCTTGGCACTCGAGGAGATCTCGATCGTGACATGGCGGTCGGCAAGCTGAGCCTCAAGCTGAAGCACGAACTTCTCGACCACACGGCCCACGGTTTCCGGCGTCAGGTTGGCGAACGGAATGATCGCATCCAGACGGTTGCGGAATTCCGGCGTGAACAGGCGCTTGATAGCCTCCTCATCCTCACCGCTGCGCACGGTACGACCGAACCCGATCGTTTCCTTGGACAGGTCCGCAGCTCCGGCATTCGTGGTCATGATCAGGATCACGTTGCGGAAATCAACGACCTTGCCGTTGTGATCCGTCAGGCGACCATGATCCATGACCTGAAGCAGGACATTGAACAGGTCCGGATGGGCCTTCTCGATTTCGTCCAGCAGCAGGACCGCATGCGGATGCTGGTCGATAGCATCCGTCAGCAGGCCGCCCTGATCGAACCCGACATAACCCGGAGGCGCACCGATCAGACGGGAGATCGAATGACGCTCCATGTATTCGGACATGTCGAAGCGGATCAGCTCGATCCCGAGCGAGTTCGAAAGCTGCTTGGCGACTTCCGTCTTGCCGACACCTGTGGGGCCGGAGAACAGATAGTTGCCGATCGGCTTTTCCGCGTCGCGCAGTCCGGCGCGGGACAGCTTGATGGCCGCAGCCAGCGCGTCGATCGCCTTGTCCTGTCCGAAGACCATGTTCCGCAGATCCCGCTCCAGATGGCGCAGGGTCTCGCGGTCATCGGCCGAGACGCTCTTGGGCGGGATGCGGGCAATCTTGGCGATGGCCTCTTCCACGTCCTTCAGCGTCACCGTCTTGCGGCGCTTGTTCTCGGGCACGAGCATCCGTGCTGCACCGACTTCGTCGATCACGTCGATCGCTTTGTCTGGCAGCTTGCGGTCATGAACATACTTGGCCGCCAGTTCGACAGCGCCCCGCAGGGCTTCGTCGGTGTAACGGACCTTGTGATGCTTCTCGTAGCTGCCTTTCAGGCCGCGCAGGATCTTGATGGCATCTTCGATCGAAGGCTCCGGCACGTCGATCTTCTGGAACCGGCGGACGAGTGCCCGATCCTTCTCGAAATGCTGGCGGAACTCCTTGTAGGTCGTGGATCCGATGCAGCGCAGCGTACCAGCAGCCAGAGCAGGCTTGAGCAGGTTGGACGCATCCATCGCCCCGCCAGACGTCGCACCTGCGCCAATCACGGTATGGATCTCGTCGATGAACAGGATGGCGCCAGGGGTCTGGTCCATTTCCGTTACGACGGCCTTCAGCCGCTCTTCGAAATCGCCGCGATACCGCGTGCCGGCCAGAAGCGAGCCCATGTCGAGCGAGTAGATCGTGCCGTTCAGCAGAACTTCCGGCACGTCGCCTTCCACGATCCGTTTGGCCAGACCTTCGGCAATCGCCGTCTTGCCTACGCCCGGATCGCCCACATAAAGCGGGTTGTTCTTGGTGCGGCGGCACAGGATCTGGATGGTGCGCTCGATTTCCTGATCGCGGCCGATGAGCGGATCGATCCGCCCTTCACGCGCACGCTCGTTCAGATCGACGCAATAGGTCGCGAGCGCGCCCTCCTTGGCCGCTTCCTTGCGCTCCTCACGCTCGGACGTGTCCTTGGACGCCGCAGCCGGACGGCGCCCGGTCCCACGGTCGGGAGCCTTGGCGATGCCGTGCGAGATGAAATTGACCGCATCGAGTCGCGTCATGTCCTGCAGCTGCAGGAAATAGACGGCGTGGCTCTCGCGCTCGGCAAACAGGGCCACAAGCACGTTCGCGCCCGTAACTTCGTCGCGACCCGTGCTCTGGACGTGAATCGCCGCGCGCTGGATCACGCGCTGAAAAGCCGCGGTCGGCTTGGGCTCCGTCGGGCGTTCTGCAGCGAGGCCCGCTAGATCCTTGTCCAGGAAATCCGTCAGGTCGGAACGCAGCTTGTCGAGATCGATGCCACAGGCCCGGAAGACCGTCAGTGCATCGTCGTCTTCTGTCAGCGCGAGCAGAAGATGTTCGAGGGTTGCATATTCGTGACGCCGGTCACCTGCGAATGTCAGGGCGCGGTGGAGCGTCTGTTCGAGCGTACGGGACAGCATGTGATGGCGCTCCTCTCGACCTCTCGTAGGAAAGGTATCTTGTCGCGGAGTAACGTGTAACGCCAGTCAGAAACGCAGAGGGAAACAAGAAATTATCCTGCGCCCGGGCTTTTCTGCCTGTCAGACGGGTCAGTCTTTCTCGATCGTGCACTGAAGGGGGTGCTGGTTCTGGCGCGCCAGATCCATCACCTGTGTCACCTTGCTTTCGGCCACTTCATACGTGAACACGCCGCAGATGCCGACGCCGCGCTGGTGAACCTGAAGCATAATGGACGTCGCTTCATCCCGGGTTTTGGCAAAGAAACGCTCCAGAACATGCACCACGAACTCCATGGGCGTGTAGTCGTCATTGAGCATCAGAACCTTGTACATGGAGGGTTTGCGCGTCCGGGTCCGGGGTCGCACAACCACACTGATTTCAAGATCCTGATCCCCGTCTCCCCGGTCAGGCCCATGAGGCGGAATGGAGTCGGGAGACTCCGGCCCCATACGAGAGGCAAGTCGCATGGAAGCGACAGCGGAAAGGCCGTTTCGGTAGGGGGGAAGATCGTAAGAAGACATGACGGGTATGATATGGTGCGAATTTCGATCTTGAGAAGGGCTGTGAGCCTCTGAAATGAGGTTTTTATGCGCCATTTGCCACGATGTTGCCGCGTTTGGTGTTTGCTTACGAAAAATTAAGGTGAGTCCTTCAAAGCTGGTGGACGGGAAGTTTTCAATGCGCCTAGAGTATCTGTAATGCAGGTGGCTCCAGAGCCCGAAAATCCTTCCCGCGACGATGTTCCGTTCAGAGGCTGTCAGACAAATGCGTTTCCCGTTCCAGAAAGCTTTTCTGTTGTGCGCCATGACAGCCATGGGTCTGGGATCGGCGAAAGCCCAATATGCCGGACATGTCTCGAGTTTTGTGATGGATGCCCGCACGGGCGCTGTCCTTTCGGCGACGGATGCCGAATTACAGCGCTATCCGGCATCCCTGACCAAGCTCATGACGCTCTATCTGACGTTCCGTGCGCTTGAGGCGCATCAGATCACGCTGGACGAGCAGGTTCCGGTCTCCATCCATGCCTCCATTCAGGCTCCGTCCAAGCTTGGCCTCGTTCCGGGAACGAAGCTGACGGTGGAGCAGGGCGTTTTGGGACTCGTCACCAAATCTGCCAATGACGCCGCCTGTGCCCTTGGTGAGTTTCTCGGCGGCGGGGATGAAGTACGCTTTGCCCAGCTCATGACCCAGCAGGCCCGTGCTCTGGGCATGACGAACACGACCTTCCGCAATGCTTCCGGCCTGCCAGATCCCGATCAGGTGACGACGGCTCACGATCTGGCTCTGCTGTCACAGCATCTGATCGCGGATTTTCCGCAGTATTATCACTATTTCAATGTGCCTTCGTTCTACTTCCATCGCCGTGTGGTCCCGAATCATGATCCGATGCTGAAGATCTATGCGGGCGCGGATGGTCTCAAGACCGGCTATACCGATCTGGCAGGCCACAACCTCATCACTTCCGCTCAGCGCGGGAATGTACGCCTGATCGGCGTGGTCATGGGCTCCTCAAGCAATGCGCGCCGTTCCATGGAAATGGTGGCACTGCTCGACAAGGGATTTGCGGATGAGGGCGTAGCACCTCAGCCGCTGCTCCATCCGGCTGCACCCTCCGGTGTCCTGATGGCGTCGGCCCGTCGTCGTGGGCGTTTCAATCATGGTTTCCTGCTGGCGTCATCGCGCCCCATGGAAGTTGCCGATGCGCCGACGTCCCCGCGCCGTTATGGCCGGATTCCCCACCATGGCGCGTCCGTGCGTATGGTCAGCGTGCGGCATGTCGTGGCTCACAAAAAGCGTTCCCGGCACAGCTGATTCTGAAAATCTGACCTGCCGCCTTGCGATCCAGCCCGGACAGACGCATTTTGTTCGGACTTTTTGAAGATTAAAGGATCGGGCAGCAGATATGGACAAGGCACGGGGTATCGTTCTCTACGATCAGGACGATTTCAAACATCTGCATCGCGTCGGTCGTCTGACGGCGGAAGCGCTGGACATGATCACCCCCCATGTGCAGCCCGGTGTCACCACGGAAGAGCTTAATCAGCTTATCCATGATTTTACGATCGCTCATGGCGCCACGCCAGCCCCGCTGAACTATCGTGGCTACCCGAAATCCTGCTGCATCTCGATCAATCATGTCGTGTGCCACGGCATTCCGGGCTCCAAGAAGCTGTCCAACGGTGACATCGTCAATATCGACGTAACTTCTATTCTGGGCGGCTGGTACGGTGATAGCTCGCGCATGTATGCCGTGGGCAAGGTTCCCAAAAAGGCCGAAAAGCTGGTTGATGTAACTTACGATGCTCTGATGCTGGGCATTGCGCAGGTCCGTCCTGGCAACACGCTTGGCGATATCGGTCATGCCATTCAGGAATATGCGGAAGCCAACCGTTTCTCCATCGTGCAGGATTTCTGCGGACATGGCATCGGTCGGGACTTTCATGCCGAGCCGAACGTTCTGCATTACGGCAGGCCGGGGGAGGGCGTGAAGCTCGTTGAAGGTATGGTCTTCACGATCGAGCCCATGCTGAATATTGGCCGTCCGGACGTGAAGATCCTCGATGACGGCTGGACAGCCGTCACCCGCGACCGCACCCTGTCGGCCCAGTTTGAGCATCAGGTCGGCGTGACGGCCGATGGCTGCGAAATTTTTACCCTGTCCCCCAAAGGCTATACCAAGCCGCCCTACGGAGAGACTGCATGAGAGCGTTCCCGCTTTTCCTCGCCACAGCCCTGATCAGCGGCACGACATTTGCCAATGCGGCGTCCCAAGCGCTTAGCTCCGCCCATGATCCGCTGGCTTTCGGTCCGGATCATGTGAGCGCAGGGATGCTAGCCTCGGGTCGCCACGGTATGGTGGTCTCGGCGCAGCATCTCGCCTCGGACGCAGGTGCGAAAATCCTCGCGCAGGGAGGTAACGCCGTTGATGCGGCTGTGGCCGTTGGATATGCGCTGGCCGTGGTCTATCCCGCCGCGGGCAATATTGGCGGTGGCGGGTTCATGACCTTGCGTCTGAAGACCGGTCAGACGGTTTTCATTGATTTCCGCGAGCATGCACCCGGCGCAGCAACAGCAACAATGTATCAGGACGCCTCGGGCAAGGTCATTCCGGGTCTGTCCACAGAGGGCTGGAAAGCTGTTGCCATCCCCGGCACGGTCGCGGGTCTGGACTCTATCCTGCAGAAATGGGGCCGCCTGCCGCGCGCCAAGGTCATGGCGCCTGCCATTGCATTGGCCCGTGACGGTTTCATCCTGAATCAGGGCGATGCGGATCTGTTGCACACTTCCACTCGCTATTTCCAGAATGATCGGTATGCCCGTGTATTCTATCTGCGCCCCGATGGTACGCCGCTTCAGGCCGGTGACCGTCTGGTGCAGAAGGATCTGGCCAACTCCCTCGAGCTGGTCGTGAAGGATGGTCCCAAAGCCTTCTATGAAGGTCCGATCGCAAAGGAAATCGTGCGCGCCAGCACGGAAGGCGGCGGCCTGCTCCAGCCTGCCGATTTCACGTCCTATCATATCCGGCATCTCGAACCGATCCGCTGCACGTATCGCGGCTATACGATCGATACCGCGCCCCCGCCGAGCGGTGGCGGCGTTGCGCTTTGCGAAATCCTGAACATCCTGTCCGGCTATGACATGCATGCGCTTGGCCTGCACACGGCGCCTTCCGTGCAGCGTGAAATCGAGGCTATGCGCCACGCCTATTCGGACCGCCGTGACCTGGGCGATCCGGATTTCGTGCACAATCCCGTCGAGCACCTGATCGACCCGGCCTATGCCTATCAGATCCGTCAGGGCATCCCGACCGATCGCGCCCTGTCGTCCAGCACGCTCAGGGCGGGGGAGCCGCTTCCCGCTCCCGTGGCGCAGGCTGCACCTGACACGCAGGAAAAGCACGAGACGACGCAGTTCTCCGTTCTTGATCATGATGGCATGGCCGTTTCCGCGACCTATACCCTCAATGGCTGGTTCGGTGCGGGCGTGATGGGTGGCCATACCGGTATCTGGATGAATGACGAGATGGACGATTTTTCGTCCAAGCCGGGCGCGCCCAACATGTTTGGCATTGTAGGCTCCGAAGCGAATGCGATCGCGCCGGGCAAGACGCCCCTGTCCTCGATGTCCCCGTCCATCGTCTCGCGTGATGGCAAGACAGTCATGGTGATCGGTAGTCCGGGTGGTTCGCGGATTCCGACCATCACGCTGTCCGTTATTCTTGGTGTGATCGATTACGGGCTGGATATCCGTCAGGCCGTGGATCTGCCGCGAATCCACGAGCAGTGGGAGCCTTCGGCCGTCGAACTGGAACCCGGTGCGCTGTCGGACGAGACCATGCAGACCCTCAAGGCCGAAGGTTATGCCCTGTCGCCGCATCGCCCGTGGGGTGTGGCCGAAGGCATTCTTGCGGACCACCCGAGCCTGTCTGCGGCAAAGACCGGTCTGATCTATGGGGCGGCTGATCCGCGGCACATGGGCGGGGCGGCTGTCGGAGAATAAGACGGGATAATGAGGGCGCACTCTGATGATTGGGGGTTGTCAGACACCCCTCTTTCCGTGTTAGGAGAGCGCCGGGAGGTCGGCTTTGGACGGATACCTTGCCAACCCGGTCAGGTCCGGAAGGAAGCAGCCGCAGTGAGTTTTATCCGGGTTGAATGTCCGGCCTCCTACCTCACACAGATCACCAGGAAGATTTCCGGACGCGCCGGCTTACTGAACGCAGCGTCCCGACCGTTACTACACGGTCGCATCCTCCGTGCTGAGGGTCAGACATTTCCATGACTGATGAAAACGACGATCTTCCCCTGCCGCCCGAAAGTGGCGGTGGATTTTTCGGGGAAGCTACGGCAGCAGAAACTCCAGCTCCAACGGCTGCCGAGGCCACGCCCTATCGCGTTCTGGCCCGCAAATACCGTCCACAGACTTTCGATGACCTGATCGGTCAGGATTCGCTCGTCCGCATCCTGCGCCGCGCCTTTGAACTCAAGCGTGTGGCGCATGCCTTCATGCTGACCGGCGTGCGTGGTGTCGGCAAGACGACCACGGCCCGCATCATTGCCCGCGCCCTGAACTGTGTCGGCCCGGATGGCAATGGCGGCCCGACCGCCGATCCTTGTGGCGTCTGCCCCAACTGCACCGCCATTCTCGCGGATCGTCATCCCGACGTTCTGGAAATGGATGCCGCTTCCCGTACCGGCGTGGACGATGTGCGCGAAATCATCGAAGCCACCCGTTTTCGCCCCATGCAAGCGCGCATGAAGGTCTTCATCATCGATGAAGTCCACATGCTCTCGCGCAACGCCTTCAACGCGCTGCTCAAGACACTGGAAGAGCCGCCGCCACAGGTCACGTTCATTTTCGCCACGACCGAGCTGCGCAAGGTTCCGGTTACGGTCCTGTCGCGCTGCCAGCGTTTCGATCTGCGCCGCGTTCCGCAGTCCCTTCTGGCCGGGCATTTCCACAATATTGCGGTCAAGGAAGGGGCAAGCCTTTCCGAAGACGCGCTTGCGCTCATCGCCCGCGCGGCCGATGGCTCCGTGCGTGACGGGCTGTCGCTGCTCGATCAGGCCATTGCCCAGGGCGCCAGCGACGCCGATGCCGTGGCTGACATGCTCGGTCTGGCGGATCGTGGGCTGGTTTTCGATCTGCTGGACGCTCTGATGGCCGGCAAGCCTGCGGAGGCGCTGGACCTGACCGATCAGGCCTATGCCCGTGGGGCCGATCTTGGTGTGCTTCTGGCGGATCTGCTGGATCTGCTGCACCTGATTTCGCGTCTTAAGGCCATTCCGTCTCTGCGGGAAGGTCGGGATCTGCCGGAAGCCGAGCGTACGCGTGGCGGCGTTCTGGCCGATCGGCTGTCCAATGCCGTTCTGGGGCGCGCCTGGCAGATCCTGCTCAAAGGTGTGCACGAAGTCGAGACCGCTCCGGACCGCCGTCAGGCCGCCGAAATGGTGCTGATCCGTCTGTGTCATGCCAGCCTGCTGCCCACGCCGGACCGTCTGATTCGCCAGTTGACCGAAGGGGGGCAGGATCTGTCGCTTCCGGCGGGTCCATCTGGCTCAACGGGGGGCGGCGCGTCTTCCAGTGCTTCGGGGTCGGTTAGCGGCATCGCGTCCAGCAGTGTCAGTGAGACTTCAGGTGGTCCTGCGCCACGCGCGCATGTTCGGCTGGTGGCCAACGGGGGCGAGATCATCGAACCCGGCATTGGCTATGCCGAAGCGCTTCCGGAACCAGAGCCTGAACCCGAGCTTCCGCCGCCGCGCACCTGGCGTGAAATGGTGGCGATGGTGGCGCGTGAGCGCGAACCCGTTTTGCATGGCCTGCTGCGCAATGCCGTTCATCTCGTGCGCTTCTCACCGCCCGACGTGCAGATCCGGGCCGAGGAACCACAGGCGCGCATCGAACGCCAGCTTCAGAAACTGCTGGACCGCGTCTATCCCGGCCAGTGGCGCGTCAGTGCGTCCACGGCTCCGGGCGAGCCGACGCTGGACGAGCAGGGCGCCGAAGTCGTGGCGATCAATCAGGCTTCGGTGGAGCAGCACCCCTTGGTGCAGGCCATCCTGAAAGCCTTTCCCGGTGCGAAAATCGGGGATGTGCAGGATCACTCCCTTGATGAATATGGTCTGCCGCCCGAAATCACAGTTCCGCTGACCGATGACGAGCCTCCCGATCTGGAATTTGCGCCCCTGGATGCCGATTCCCTTGAAGAAGACGACCTGAACCTCAACTGATTAGGACGATATCAATGAAGAACCTTGCCGGACTGATGAAGCAGGCCAGCCAGATGCAGGCCAAGATGGAAGCCGCCCAGAGCAATCTGGCGACTCTGATTGTCGAAGGCTCCGCTGGTGCCGGTCTGGTGACGGTCAAACTGACGGGAAAGGGCGAAATGCGCGACCTGAAGATCGATCCGCAGCTGGCTGACCCGACGGATATTGAGACGCTTCAGGATCTGATCGTCGCGGCCTATACGGACGCCAAGGCCAAGACCGAAGCCGCAAGCTCCGAAGCCATGCGCGACGTAACTGGTGGACTCGACCTCCCGGCTGGCCTGAAGCTGCCGTTCTGATCTGGCCTTTCTGCCCTCGGCTTTCCTGACCCGGTTGACGGAGACATCCCGCCCATGATGGGTCACGGAGACATCGACCAGCTAATCACTATGCTCGCGCGCCTGCCAGGGCTGGGGCCACGCTCCGCCCGTCGGGCTGCGCTGGCCCTTCTGCGCCAGCCGGAGAGCCGGATGCTGCCGCTCGCCCATCTGATGGAGCGCGCGGCCACGAGCGTGAAGACCTGCACACTGTGCGGCAATCTCGATACGGTCGATCCATGTCATATCTGTACGGATGCAGATCGTGATCGGGGGTTGATCTGTGTAGTCGAGACGGTGGGCGATCTCTGGGCGCTGGAGCGCGCTGGCGTCCATCGTGGTGTCTATCAGGTTCTGGGGGGTACCCTGTCCGCACTGGCGGGGCTTGGGCCGGACGATCTGAATGTCCGCCCTCTGTTCGAGCGGATCGAGGAGGGCGGGGTGCGGGAAGTCATCCTTGCCCTGAGCGCCACCGTTGAGGGTGCGACGACCGCGCACTGGCTTCAGGAGCGTTTGTTGCCCACGGGGATTACCGTCACGCGCGTTGGGCATGGTGTGCCTATGGGCGGCGCGCTGGACGTGCTGGATGACGGCACACTGGCTGCAGCTCTAACGGCCCGCCGGTCTCTCTGACCATGGTGTCGCCCTTCCGGATTCCGCCGCGCGTCCCCCGTGTTGCCCTCGTCACGGGCAGCGCGCGCCGCATCGGGGCGGCTCTGGTGGAGATGTTGGCGGAACAGGGGTTTGTGATCGCCATTCATTGCCGTTATAGCACAGGCGAGGCCGAGGCCTTGCTCGAACGCATCGGCGGCAAAGGCTGCGTCGTACAGGCGGATCTGCAATGCGAAGAGGAAGTCGCAGCGCTTCTGCCTCGTGTCCAAGCTGCACTCGGGCCGGTAGGCCTCCTCATCAACAATGCGTCCGCCTTCATCCGCGACGAAATGGGCAGTGTGACCCGCGAAAGCTGGGACCTGCATCTGGAAACCAATCTGCGCGCGCCCTTCGTCCTCTCGCAGGCCATGGCGCAGGCGCTTCCCGAAGGGGCGGAGGGGCTGATTCTGAACATGCTGGACCAGCGTGTCTGGAACCTGACGCCGCATTTCGTCAGCTACACACTGTCCCGCACGGGATTATGGACCCTGACGCAGACCATGGCTCTCGCACTTGCGCCACGGGTGCGGGTGAACGCGATCGGGCCCGGCCCTGTCCTCCCAGCCGTGCGTCAGAGCCAGGAGCATTTTGACAGCATGTGCGCCCGGACACCGCTGCAGCACGGCTCCTCACCTGAGGAGATCGCTCAGGCCACCCTCGCGCTGTTCGCCCTGCCATCCGTGACGGGGCAGATGCTGGCTCTGGATGGCGGACAGCATCTGAACTGGTCGCCCGCGTCCTGAAATCTCAGGGGCGGATTGCGGCCGGAAGATAGTCTTCCACAACGAGCGAAATCGGCGCGTTATCACTGCCGCGCCGCAGAAGGGCGCGGTTTTCCAGAACAATTCCTGAAGCCGCACCCGGGAATCGGGTCTCAAGTTTCTGGCGCCGGAAATCTGTCTGCTGCACGGCCCGGCCGAAGGGCGTGTCAGTCTGTTCCAGCAGAGTGTTCATGGCGGGGGAAAGCCGTTCGGGCACATACCAGTTCCAGGCATCCGACAGCACGGTCTCGCCGCAGAGCAGTCGGACATGCCGCGTCGTGACCTGATGGGTCTCGGTGACCTGTAATAATGTCAGGATATCTTCCGTCACCGGCCGGTCCACGCTCAGGCGCAGCACGCGGATCGGGGAGGGGCAGCGGGCCTGAAGCACCGCCGTTGCGCTGGGCTGGCTGTCGAGCCGGGCCCTGAATGCGCGAACGGCTGCGCTGTCCGGGGCGAAAACGCCTTCCGGATCAGAACAGCCGCTCATCAGTGCCGCCAGAAGAACAGCGCAGAAGACCTTAGTGGTCGTCGCGATCGTCCTTGTCATTCGGCACTTCGATGTCATTGCTGAGATCGTCGTCGTCATCGTCCAGATCATCGTCCGGAGCGATTACATCATCGTCGTCCTCGTCTTCGGCGACTTCCAGATCCACATCGTCCTCAAGTTCTGCGGCCTTGGGCTTGGGATCCTTCTCTTCAGGCAGCGGAACTTCGCTGCGCTTGAGACGGGAATCGTCCGGCTGCGTCGTGCCGCATTTCGGGCACACCGCAGGGATGCGGTTCAGGTCATAGAAGCGGGCGCTGCATTCAACGCATGTCCGTTTCAGACCAAGTTCGGGTTTTGCCATTGTGCGGAGCCTGCTAATGCCTCGAATAAGGAACGCGGCCATGCCAGCTTGTGCGCCCCCTGTCAAATCCCGCAGCATGATTCCTGACAGTTTTCTGGCGCATGACTGCGCCGCTGCGGCATGATTCACGAGGTGATTGACAGGTGTGGGACACCCCAGCAAGAACATCATCATGCAAGTCTCGCGCCCCCTGACCGTCTCCGCGTCCCCAAAGGGACTTTCCGGCCGCACCCGTGTTCCGGGTGACAAATCCATCAGCCACCGCTCGCTGATGCTCGCCGCTCTCGCTTCCGGTCGCACGTATGTGACCGGCCTGCTTGAGGGAGAAGACGTGCTGCGGACGGCTGATGCCATGCGCGCACTCGGCGCCACCATCACGCGTGATGGTGCGGACTGGATCATTGAGGGTCGCGGCGTGGGCGCGCTCACCGAGCCTGCGGATGTACTGGACATGGGCAACTCCGGCACGGCCGCGCGCCTGCTGTCCGGCATCCTGTCGTCCCACGCTTTCAACAGCGTCATGACGGGCGATGCCTCCCTGCGCTCACGCCCGATGCGCCGCGTGACGGCTCCTCTGGCGGCCAATGGCGCTGAATTCCTGACCCGAGAGGGTGGTCGCCTGCCCATGGCCGTCCGCGGTACGGGCGACGCAAAGCCGATCGAATATCGCCTTCCGGTTGCGTCCGCGCAGGTCAAATCTGCCATCCTGCTGGCTGGTCTGAACGCCCATGGCACGACGGTCGTGGAAGAACCTGTCGCCACCCGGGATCATACGGAAAACATGCTTCGCCATTTCGGTGTTGAAGTGGACGTCTCCCGCCTTGATGCCAGCGGACGCCGAATCGCCCTGACCGGCCCGGTCCGAATGACGGCCCGTGACGTGATTGTTCCTGGCGATCCGTCCTCCGCAGCTTTCCCGATCGTCGCCGCCCTGCTGGTGCCGGGCTCGGATATCTGGATCGAGGGTGTGGGTCTTAACCCGCTGCGCACAGGTCTGTTCACGACGCTGATCGAGATGGGGGCAAGCCTCTCCATTGAGGACGAGCGCGTCGAAGGCGGTGAGCCGGTTGGTGACCTGCATGTGCGCCACAGCCAGCTCAAGGGTGTGGATGTCCCGCCCGAGCGTGCGCCGTCCATGATCGATGAATACCCGGTTCTCGCCGTGGCCTGTGCCTTCGCCGAGGGCGCGTCCCGTCTGCGTGGTCTGGAAGAACTGCGCGTGAAGGAAAGCGACCGTCTGGCCTCCACGGTGGCGCTGCTGAACGTGAACGGTGCCGAGACCGAAGTGATCGGCGACGATCTGATCGTGAAGGGCTGCAGCGGTCCGCTCGGTGGGGGTATGGTCCAGACCCATATGGATCATCGCCTTGCCATGAGTGCCGTTGTGCTCGGTCTGGCCGCCCAGAAGTCCGTGAGCGTGGACGACACCGCCTTCATCGAAACCAGTTTCCCGGGTTTCGTGGACCTGATGAACGCCCTCGGCGCAGGACTGGTGGCGTGACGGCTCGTCCGCTGATCATTGCCGTTGATGGTCCGGCCGCAGCCGGGAAGGGGACGCTCGCCAAGGCGCTCGCCGCGAAGCTGGGTCTGCCGTATCTCGATACTGGTCTGCTGTATCGCGCCGTGGCCCGCCGGATGGTGAATGCAGGTCTGGACCCGGCGGGGGATGCTTCCGCCGAGGCACAGGCCCTGCAACAGGCGGATCTGGCCCGCACGGATCTGCGCGTTCCCGAGATCGACCGTGGAGCTTCTCTCGTGGCCGCGCAACCTGAAGTTCGCGCGGCGCTGCTCGAACGGCAGCGGGTTTTCGCGTCCGAAACGGGTGCGGTCGTCGATGGACGGGATATCGGCACTATCGTGTTCCCCGATGCAGACGTGAAGTTTTTCATCACGGCCTCCCCCCGTACCCGCGCCCTGCGCCGCCACCATCAGGTCCAGGGAGAGACTCCGCTGGAAGGGGCTGCGCTGGAGGCTGCGGTGGCCGAGCTCGTGGCGCGGGACGAGCGCGACTCATCGCGTGAAACCGCCCCGCTGGTTCAGGCTCCCGACGCCGTGCTGATCGAGACCGATACGCTTTCCGCCGCCGAGGTCCTTGATAAGGCATGCGAAACCGTGGCCTTGCGGCAAACGCGAAACTGACCAGACGCAACCGCACCCAAAAAACGCCTTTTTTTATTGACACCGCGCCCTTGCAGGGTGTTGGTGCACCGTATCGCCAGCCCCGGAAGGGGAGGGGGATGGTCTGTTCTGCGTCTTGCAGGCAGATCAAACATCCAACAACCCGATCTGACCGGTCATCGGCAGCGGGGAGCCGTCCGGTCCATCATGGATCTGGCGCAGACGTGGACATCCGCTCCGACAACGGAACGGGCGTCCGGGAATATAGTATCTACATGGCTTCAGCCACTCAGACCCCCATGGCCGATCACGGCGTTGAGGATTTTGCAGCCCTTCTCGATGAGACCCTGGGCCGCGACACAGGCTTTGACGGCTCCGTCGTCACCGGCCGCGTTGTCCGCCTGACCGACGAATTCGCAATCGTCGATGTTGGCCTCAAGAGCGAAGGCCGCGTTTCCCTCAAGGAATTTGGTCCGGCCGGCGCTGCCCCGGACGTGAAGCCGGGCGACGTTGTCGAGCTTTATGTCGAGCGTTACGAAGACCGTGACGGCTCCATCGTCCTGTCGCGCGAGAAGGCTCGCCGCGAAGAGGCATGGACCGCCCTGGAGCGTGCATTCGGCAACAACCAGCGCGTCAACGGCACGATCTATGGTCGCGTCAAAGGCGGCTTTACGGTTGATCTCGGCGGCGCCATGGCGTTCCTTCCGGGCAGCCAGGTTGACATCCGTCCGGTTCGTGACGTTGGACCCCTGATGGGCCAGCCTCAGCCGTTCCAGATCCTGAAGATGGACCGCGCCCGTGGCAACATCGTTGTCTCGCGTCGTGCCGTTCTCGAAGAGACCCGTGCGGAACAGCGCTCCGAGCTGATCCAGGGCCTGAAGGAAGGCATGATCCTCGACGGCGTCGTCAAGAACATCACCGATTACGGTGCGTTCGTTGACCTCGGCGGCGTTGACGGCCTCCTGCATGTCACCGACATCGCTTGGAAGCGCATCAACCACCCGTCCGAAGCTCTGCAGATCGGTCAGCCGGTTCGCGTGCAGGTCATCCGCTTCAACCCGGACACGCAGCGTATCTCCCTCGGCATGAAGCAGCTTGAAGCTGATCCGTGGGAAAACGTCGCCATCAAGTATCCGGCTGGTGCACGCTTCACGGGTCGCGTCACGAACATCACCGATTACGGTGCATTCGTGGAGCTGGAGCCGGGCGTCGAAGGTCTTGTGCACGTTTCCGAGATGTCCTGGACGAAGAAGAACGTCCACCCGGGCAAGATCGTCGCTACTTCGCAGGAAGTCGACGTCATGGTTCTGGACGTGGACAGCGGCAAGCGTCGTATCTCCCTCGGTCTCAAGCAGGTTCAGCGCAACCCGTGGGAGCAGTTCGAGGAAGAGCACAAGGTCGGTTCGATCATCGAAGGCGAGATCCGCAACATCACCGAGTTCGGTCTGTTCGTTGGTCTTTCCGCAGACATCGACGGCATGGTTCACATGTCCGATCTCTCTTGGGACGAAGCTGGCGAAGCAGCCATGGCCCACTACGAGAAGGGCCAGATCGTCAAGGCCAAGGTTCTCGATGTGGATCCCGAGAAGGAGCGTATCTCCCTCGGTATCAAGCAGCTTCAGGAAGATCCGGCCGCTGACACCCTGTCCCGCGTCCAGAAGGGTGCTGTTGTCACCTGCGTCGTGACGGCTGTTCAGAGCAACGGTATCGAAGTGAAGGTGGACGACGTCCTCCAGGGCTTCATCCGTCGCGCCGAACTGGCCCGTGACAAGGCCGAGCAGCGTCCGGAGCGTTTCGCAGTCGGTGAGAAGGTTGACGCAAAGGTCGTCTCCGTCGACCGCGCATCGCGCAAGCTGGCTCTGACGATCCGCGGCCGTGAGGTCGAGGAAGACAAGCAGGCCATCAACGAGTACGGGTCTTCTGACTCGGGCGCGTCCCTGGGTGATATCCTTGGTGCCGCCATCCGTCGCCGTAACACGGACGCCTGAGCTTCCGCTCTGGTGAGCCGGGGGAGGGTTTCCTCTCTCGGACGAGGATGAAAAGGGTCGCTTCGGCGGCCCTTTTTTTATGGAAAATTCATTCTTTCACGGCGGGCTTTTGCTTGACGGCGCCATCCGCTACACAAGAAGGTGCACTAATACAAAAATGTCGTGATTAGAGGGCGCGGCCCGTTTAAATCAGGGCGACGGACCAATATTGCATATGGGAGTGGGCGTTAGAGCCCAAGAGATTGATGGCGGTCATTTACAATACGAATTATACCCACAATCCCAACTCCTATCTGACTTTAGCCGTGCAGCGGGCTGCCCAGGCTCTTTTCGGGAAAGAGCAGGTTGCTGTTGCAGACAACATGAGCCTGGCTGGTATCGCCGCTACTGGCGAGCATGACGTTCTGATCTGCCTTGATGCGCAACGCATCAACCTGCCTCTGATCCGCCGAGTCCGTCCGGCGTTCAAAACCATGATTCTCTGGACTTTCGAAGACCCGTTCATGCGGGACTTCAACGTCGAAAACGCTGAGCTTTTCGATTACGTTTTCACGAACGATCCGTCATGTGCCAAATATTATCACGGTAAGGGCCACTATCTTCCCCTCGCCGCCAGCCCGTCCATTCACGAACGCAGCGTTCTCCCCGCTGCCGAGCTGGAATATGATATTTTTTTCGCGGGAACGATGTGGCCCAATCGCGTCCATACCCTGCGTAAGGTTATTGCGGCCTTCCCTGACGCGCGTCTCAAACTTGTCTGTCCGACCAACGAATTCCTGCCGCCTCTGCCAGCCGATCTCGCTGCACTCGCTATCCAGCGCCCGATCAGCCACGAAGCTTTCATTGATTTCGCGAATGTCAGTGCCGTTACCCTGACCATGTTCCGTGACTATGCCAGCCATGGTGACGTCAGTCAGGCAACGGCACCGGGTCCGCGCTTCTTCGAACTTGCCTTGGCGGGTGCCGCGCAGGTCGTGGAGGCTCCGGAAAGCATGGGCGCCGAACATTTCGAAACCGTTAATGGGATTTCTCTGGCCCGGGATGCCAATCAGGTTGTGGATGCGATTGCGCGTCTGCTTCAGGAAAAAAGCACGCGTCGCAACGCAGCACTGGCGGCGCAGAAATCAGTTGTTTCGCAGCACCTGTATGAGCATCGCCTTGAGAAGATGCGTGACATTACGGGAGCCGATTTCGGACGTCGCACCGAGGCGCTGCCTCCTATGAATCGCCGGCGGCGTCTCCGTGTGCTGATGTGCACTCATTCCACAATTCACGAGCAGGCCTGGGGAGGGGTCGAAGTTTACCAGCTGGGTCTCTGCACACTTTTGTCGCGCGATGTCGAGTACTTTTACTGGCTGCGCCGTGGAAATTTCTGCCGCCTGACGACTGCCAATGGTCATGAACTGGAGCGCTTTGACGTCCCGGAAGTGCCCTGGCAGGACGCGATGTGTGACTCACCGGAAGAAATGGCATTCTCCAGTGTCATCAGTCAGTACAACATCGATCTTGTTCATTTTCAGCACCTTGGCCATCATGCTTTGTCACTGCCGATCATTGCGAAAGCGAACGGTGCTGGGGTTATTTTCTCAGCTCACGATTTCTGGCTGGTTTCGGCCCGTTATAATCTTCTGAACCATGAAATCCGCTATATCGAGGACGAGGTTCGTTCCGTTCTCGCAGCAGATATTACGCTCAAGGCGTCCGAAAACGTGGATCATGGCGGCGAGCAGACCCGCCGTGCCTTTGTAGCCAAGATGCTACATTCCGTCGACGCCATCCTGTTCGGGACAATGCATTCACGAAATCTGACTCACGAGATCTATCCGGTCCTCGATACCAAGCGCAGCATCGTGATGGGCATTCCCAGTCCTGACAATACCGTCCCCGTCATGATGAAACCCTATGAGCCTCTTGGAGACCGTCCGCTTGGCGTTGCCATTGTCGGAAACTTCCTGAGAACCAAGGGGGCTGATACGATCCTTAACCTGATCGATATCGCTCATCCGGATCACTTCGTCTTCCATATTTTCGGATATGTGCACCCGGAATACGAAGCCGTTCTGACGTCGGTTCCGCGCAAGAATGTCAAAATCTACGGCCGTTATGACATGGGCGATATTGAGGCTCTGAAGGTGGCGGATGTCGCCCTGAATCTCTCGATCTGGCCGGAAACATATTGCATTTCCCTGTCCGAGGCCTGGCAGAATGGCCTCATTCCCATCGTGACCGATGTCGGCGCGCTGGGAGACCGCGTCGAGGACGGTGTCAACGGTTTCAAGGTTCCAATCAGCCGCTCAAGTATGGTGCTGGAGCGTATGGAACTGCTGCGCTCTTCCGAGCCGGTGCGTCGTCAGATCATGCAGAATATTACCCCCGCACTTTGGACCCATGCGCGTGACTATGCCGATGCGCTTCTGACGCTCTATCACGATGTCGCGCCCCGTCAGGAAATGGGTGTATCGGAACTTCGTCTTGATGCCGGACAGGTTCATCTTCTGCCCCATAATTCCTGGCGCCATCAGGCTCCCCCGCGTCACATCTTCGACCCTCCGACCGCGCGTGATCTGACTGTGGAGATGCCTGTTACGGTTTCGGACTGGTTCTCCGTTCAGGGGGCCGAATGCTATATTGATGATATCTGTCACCATGTTTTTTCCGATGTGGAAGAAAAGACATTTGAGGGCGCGCCGGAATTTCACATTCGCGGGTGGATGATTATCCCGGGCGTCAGCTCTGCTGGCCAGATCTTTACGGTTCTGCTGGGAGAAGATCCTGACAGCACCATGATCTTCCTTGAATGCCAGCGGGAGATACGCGGTGATATCGCCGAACTCTTTGTCAATGCGCCGCGTCGTGCCGGTTTTTCAGGCAAGGTTGCCCTGCGTGGGAAGTGGTGTGAGGGACGTTTCCGGATTGGTCTGATCAACGTCATCAACGGTCAGGGTGCATTTCAGCTCACCACTCTTCAGATTGAGGTCGAAGGCGGTCAGATCCGGAATATCATCCGCTCGGCGCCGTCCAACGACCTTGTCCTCTCTGATTTCCGCCGTGTTTCCCATAGCGACGGTCTGATGCGGGGCGTGAAGCTTTCGGGCGTCGGAAAGCACGCGATGCATCCGTGCACGTCTGGCGCTCTGGAATATTACATTGATGATTTCAGCGGTTTGATCGGCAATCCGCCGGCAGAGCTCAATCCGGCAGGGCCCCTGACGGTCAGGGGCTGGATGTTCTTCCGGAATCTGTCCCGTGCAGGTCAGGTCTATGGTGGACTGGTTTCGGAAAGCCGGAACGAGATCGTGTTCTTTGCCGCCGAACGGGTCGCCCGGGAAGATGTCGGAAAGGTTTATCGCGACGCACCACTCTGCGTGGGTTTCAGCGGTGAGTTCATGCCATGCGAAGGCTATGCCCGCCCGCTTGACGGTGTCTACCGCTTCATTCTGGTGAACGTCATTGGAGATGTTTTCGGATCAAGAATGACCGATATCACCGTAACCTTCGATAATGGAGCCATCCTGTCTGTAGAGCATGCCGAAGTAAACGCTTCGCATGTCGAACGGGCTGAGCGACTACTCGCAGAAAAAGTCGTTTCCTGACCTGCGAGCGGGAGGCTTGCCCTGATGTCCGAAACCGTTTCAGTCCCGCTCTCAGAAACACGTCAGCCCCGTTGGGCTCGCTTTGATGCGCAATGGTATCTGTTGCGCTATCCTGAGGTCCGGGACTGGATGCAGGAAGAAGGGCAAGTTGAGCCGTATGCATTTTACCTGCAGACAGGCCAGCGCTATGGGCACTCTCCCAACCGCTATTTTGACGAAATATGGTACCGGGATGCCCATAAGGATGTGCGTCAGGGTCTGATACGCGAAGAGTGGGTCTCGGGCTTTGAACATTATATCGCGACCGGGTACAGGACCCATTCCCCACACTGGCTGTTTGATGAAGCCGGGTATCGCCGTCGATATCCGGAACTGACACAGCGTTTCCTGAACGAGCATGGCTTCCGCAATGGGTACGACCATTACCTGGAAGCCGGTGAAAGTCATTATTACCGGGGGCATCATTTTTTCGATGATGACCTCTGCCGGGATCTTGCACTGACATTCCCGGATTATTTTGACAGCCGGATCGGATTGTTCGGATCGTGGCTTGGACTGCCAGCTCATGTCGCAGATGCCGGGCGCGTATCGTGGTATTTCGATCCTGTCTGGTATCTGACCCGATATCCGGAAGTCCGTCAGGCCATTGCTGCGGGCCAGTATTCCAGTGCCCTGCACCATTATCTTACGAATGAAACACCAGGCCTTTTTGACCCCCAGGAGTTTTTCTCAGAGGCGTTCTACAGGCAGGCGCACCCAGATATGGTGCCTTCGCTGGAGCAGGGCTATTTCCGTAACGGTTATGATCATTTTGTTCGTCATGGCGTTTATGAAGGCCGCGCTCCGCAGGAAACTGTGGATCTGGCCGCCCATATGGCGCAGGTGCAGGTGCGTAATGACGTGCGCAATCGTCTCTATGACAGTGCATTTGCCCATTTCGTAGCCGGTCGAACGGGGCAGGCTGAGGAACGGGCGGCTCTGACTGCCATTCCCGAGATCAGCGAGGAACAATCCAGACTTCTGTTTGAACGCGAAGCCGAAGCCATTCTTCCGTCTCTGGTCCGGCATCCGCTTGATTTCACGGTTCATGGTGTCCCCGAAATCAGCGTCCTGATGGTTGTCTATGACAAGATCGCCCTGACGGCGCAGGCTCTGGCCTCGCTGCGGGCAAACTATGCTGGCGCCATTCAGCTCGTACTCGTGGACTCCGGCTCTCATGACCAGACGCGTCATATCGGCCGGATGGTACGTGGCGCGACAATCCTGCGCTACAGACACAATATCGGCTATCTCCAGGGCTGTAATATTGCACTGGAAAAGGCGGAAGCTCCCTTTGTTCTGTATCTGAACAATGATATCCGCCTGTATCCGGATGCGATTGTCCATGCCCTGAAACGCCTGCGTTCTGAAGCTGATATCGGGGCAGTCGGCGGCAAGCTGATTCGAACGAACATGCGTCTTCAGGAAGCAGGCTCCATTATCTGGCGGGACGGGGCAACTTACGGCTATCTGCGCGAAGACGATCCAAACCTGACAACCGCCAATTTTGTACGGGACGTTGATTACTGTTCGGCTGCCTTCCTGATGGTTCGCACCACGTTGCTGCGTCGTCTTGGAGGATATGATTCCCGGTATATGCCGGCCTATTTTGAGGATGCTGACCTTTGTATCCGGATTCTCAAGGCCGGAATGCGGATCGTTTATGATCCGAGCGTGGTCATCGAACATCTGGAATTCGGGAGTTCAGGTGCCGCCGGGTCTCACGCCCTCATTCGCGGCAACCTGAAAACCTTTGCACGGCTGCATCACGACTTTCTACGTCATCAGCAGCCTGCTCATGTCCGCAATGCTGTTCTCGGCCGCGAACATCATCTCAGCCAGCGCAGGCGCATCCTTTTCATTGAGGATCGCCTTCCCCTGCGCCGTCTTGGATCCGGGTATGTCCGATCCAACGATATTATTCGTGAGATGGCCGCGCTGGGATATCAGGTCACGGTTTTTCCCATACTCCCCCGGGATCAGACGGTCATCGACCTGTTCGGAGACTTTCCGGAGAAGGTGGAGCTGATCGTGGACCGCGACCTTTCCAGCTTTGCGGATTTCATTCAGGAGCGCATTGGATATTACGATCTGGTCTGGATCGGTCGTACGCATAATATGGCGCGGCTTCTGCCTTTGCTGAATGAATCAAGCCGCTATCTTCCGGCGCCCGCGCCGATCCTGGACACCGAAGTGATTGCGACACCGCGCACACTTGAGCGTATTCAGGTTCTGAAGCTTCCAAAGCCGGACCTCAGCTTTGATGACATGCTCCAGCAGGAACTGGACTGTGCCCGCTTCTGCCAGAAAATCATCACGGTGACCGCTCATGATGCCGATCTCGTGCGACGTGCGGGCTACGAGAATGTTGCGGTGCTGGGGCATGAACTCCAGCCCCGGCCAACTCCAGCTCCGTTCGGAGACCGGCATAACATCCTGTTCTTTGGCGCAATCCATGACGAAGGTGCTCCCAATCATGACAGTCTTGTCTGGTTTGTGGATTGCGTTTTGCCTTTGCTGGAGGACGTTCTACCGCCGGATGTCCACTTTACGATCGCCGGCTTCGTTGGGCCGGATGTGGATATGACGGTCTTTTCAACGAGCAGCCGGGTGGAAATCGTAGGGCCTGTTGGAGATCCACACGAGCTGTTTGACCGTCATCGGGTTTTTGTCGCGCCAACACGGTTTGCTGGGGGAATTCCCTTCAAGATTCATGAGGCAGCGTCTTACGGCCTGCCGCAGGTCGTGACGACGCTGCTTCAGGAACAGCTGGGCTGGGTGAACGGGGCCGAGCTTCTGGCTGCACCCGCTGATGACCCGCAGGCGTTCGCAACAGCCGTGGCACGACTTTATCAGGATGGGGAACTGTGGGAGACACTGCGGGCAGGTGCGCTCGCGGCGGTCGAGCGGGACTGTTCTCCTGTGCATTTTCGACAGGCGCTGTCGGAAATTGTTCAGAGCTGCATTGTGTAAGGTGCCGGAGACCTCCGGTTCGGAAAGTTTGGGGAGAGCAGGGACATTATGGACGCAGTCAACGAAGCGATCGTGGAATCCTCCGAAAATGCCAGCAGCGCTTCCGCGTTGGGCGGACGGGTTCTTGTGTGCAGCGGTGGCCGGTATGAAAGCCAGGCCAACGCCCAGATCCGTGAGTCCATCATGGACGGCTGGGGGGACTGTTTTGGCGAGGATAATGTCACGGCCGTCCATATTTCGGCCGCAGCCAGCTCCATCCGGATTCTCAAGCCGACGATCGTTTTCGCCATCGGCTCCTATCTTCCGGAAAGTACGTATTTCGGTGAGGTCTGCCGCGAGGCAAAGAAGATTGGTGCGGTGACGGTCTTCTGGGCCACGGAAGATCCCTACGAGCAGGATGCGAATTACCGCATCGCTGACGATTTCGACGTCATTTTCTCCTGTGACCGCTGGGGGCATAATTTCTATCAGCGCGAGCGGGTATTCCACCTGCCGCTGGCGGCCAGTCCGAAACTTCATTACGGCGAGATTGAAGATAATTCGGAAAAAACCATTGATGTTCTGTTCTGTGGTGTTGCGTTCACCAACCGCAAAGACATTCTGCGCAATCTCCTTCCGGCCCTGCGTGATCTGAATATCAAGATTGTCGGGCCAGGCTGGGGTGAACTGGGGATCGGGTTTTCCGACGCCCGGATCGAGAAGTCACAGCTTGTGGAACTCTACCGGCGCTCCAAGCTGGTTCTGAACCTTGGGCGCTCACTGAGCTTCGAGAACAAGCGCTTCATCATTGCGCCGTCCACGCCGGGCCCACGGACGTTCGAGGCTGCCTTGGCCGGGGCGTTCCAGGTGTTTCACGAGGATACGCATGAGATCCGCCGCTATTACTCCGCCGACGAGATCCCGGTCTTCTCCAACCGGGTGGATTTCGAGCGGCTGATTGCGACCTATCTCGACAACAATGAGCTGCGCGTGAAGATCGCCCGCAAGGCACAGGCACGGACGCAAGCCGAACATCTGTACCAGCACCGGATCCAGTATGCGCTGCGTGTGCTCAAGGACGAGGGGCTGATCGGCTGAGGTACGGTCGGACCTGATGCTCTTCCCTGCCTGAACCTGAAAAAGCCGGAGCATGTCTCCGGCTTTTTTTCTGTCTGGATTCAGCAGTCAGGCATGAAAAAAGGCCACGGAGCAGTCCGCGGCCTTTTTTTTGGTTCCCGGGAAGGGACTGGTCAGTTCGGTTGCGGACCCATGACGATCTGGGACAGGTCGGTCGGTCGGACCCACTTGCGGAAGGCGACCTGCACCTGCTGCGGAGTCATGTCGTAGATGGCCTGAGCAGCCTTCGCCGGGCTGTCGAGAGGCAGGTCCAGTGCGATCAGGGACAGGTAGCTGCCGGCCAGCGCACTGAAGCTGGCGCGGGACATGGGCTGGCTGCGGAGCAACGACGCCTTGGCGAGATCAAGGCTCTCCTGCGAGACCGGAGTAGTGCGCATCGCCTCGACATCCTTAACGGCGAGCGCGCGGGCCTTCCCGACTTTGTCCGGATCAGCGCCGAAGGTGATGCCGAAGCCGCTGCGGGTGCGGGAATAGTTAAAACCGCTTCCGGCGCCATAGACATAACCTGTCTTCACACGCAGGTCCTGCATCAGGCGTGAGGAGAAGCCATCCCCGAGGATCGTGTTGCCGACGGCAAGGGCATGGCGGTCAGGGTCGGTGACTTTCATGCCAATAGTCTCGACCAGCTTGACCTCATCCTGCGACCGGCCCGGATCTTCCACCACGGCCTGCGAAGCGCGGCTGAGCGGAATTGCGGGCAGATCGACGACAGGCTTGGGACCCACGGCCTTCCAGATACCGAACGCCTTTTCCACGTCCGCTTTCGCGGCTTCGGGGCTGATGTCGCCGACTATGACGATGGTCGTCAGGTCCGGGCGATAGGCATGGGCGTAATAGGCCTGCACGTCCGCAAGCGTGAGCTTGCCGATCGTGGCGGGGGTGGCTTCACGCAGGGTGGGATCGTGCGGCGGGACCAGCGCCTTGCGGGCGGCGCGGCTGAAGCGGTATCCCGGAGACTGAAGCTCGCCAGCCTGTGCCTGGGAGGCCTGCATCTGGGTCACGCGGAACGCCTTTTCCGGAAAAGCAGGGTTCAGCTCGTGATCGGCCAGCAGGGCAAGGCCCTTTTCGAAGTTTGGCGTCAGGGTGCTGAGCGAGAAGGACGGCCCGGCCTCCTCATCGGCAGAAAGGTCATCGAGCGCGCGGGCGAGGGCCAGACGGTCATGCGTCTTGCTGCCATAGAGGAACATCTGTTCGGTGACGTCCGCCACGCCTTCCTGTCCCGCAGGTTGTTCAAGGTCCGCGTTCTGGCGGATGGACCCGATCAGTTCGATTGTGTGGCTGACATGTTCAGGTTGGACAAGAAGATGCAGGCCATTTGACAGCGTATAGGCGGCTGGCAGGGGGGCTGCGGCCGGGATCGTCAGGCGGGCGAGCGCCTGTTGCGCCCAGTCAGGCAGCGCGACTTTGCCAGATGGAGGCGTGTTGAACGATTCCGCGCCACCAAAGCCTTTCTGGCCCACCGGCTTGCCCGAGGGGCTCGGCGTCAGGGTTGCGCTGATGGCATGAGCGGGGTCGAGCAGCTTTTTCGCCAGTGCGTCAACCTGTTCCTTGGTCACACTGCGGAAGGCAGCCAGCATGTCCTGCGGGTCGTTCAGGTGCTGGATGGCAACGGCCTGCGACCAGCTTTCCGCAAGGCCCGAAATGCTGTTGGCGTTGAATTCCAGCGAGGCGATTTCCTTGCGGCGTGCGGCTTCGATCAGCTCGGCCGGAATGCCGTGTGTACGGAAACTCTCCATGATGGCGGCAACATTGGCCCGTAATCCATCCGGGTTCGCGCCCTTGGGGAAGCCGGCATAGACGACGCCCAGCCCCGCCTGCGCGTCAGGGTCATACATGAAGCCCGTATCCAGTGCCTTGCCGGAAGGTACGAGGTCGAACAGGGCGGCGCGCTGGCTGCTGATGGCATCGGCGAGCAGGGTGGTTGCGGCATAGTCGGGGTCGCGCTGTCCCGGCATGCGCCAGGCCATCGTGACCAGCCCGATCGGCAGATCGGTATCGAGGGCGATGCTCTGGGCTTTGGCGGGTGTCGGAGAAACGGTGCCGCGTGCCGGGAGAGTCGAGGCCGGGATGCTGCCGAATGCAGCTTCGACTTTCTTCAGCGTGTCCTGCGGGTCCACGTCACCGGTGATGACCAGCACGGCGTTGTTGGGCGCGTACCAGGAATCATAAAATTTCTTCAGCAGCGGTGCAGTCGTGGCGTCAAAGGATGGGCGCGTACCGAGTGCGTCCTGCTCGTAAGGCGTGCCGGCATAGAGGGCCGCGCGGATCTGTGAGAGATAGCGGTAGATCGGGCTGGAGAGGTCGCGGGAGACTTCCTGTTCGATCGCGCCCTTCTCATGGGCCCATTCGGCTTCGGTAATGTTCAGTCCGCGCATGCGCCCCGCCTCAATGCGCAGCAGGACGTCCAGATCGCTGGTGGGGGCCTTGAAGTAATATTGTGTGACGTCGGATGTGGTGTCCGCGTTGTCGTTGTTGCCGAGCTGCGCGCTGATGGTGGAGAGCTGGTCGCGCGACAGGGTCTGCGAGCCGTTGAACATCATGTGCTCAAGCGCATGGGCCGTGCCGGGGAAGCCCTTGGGAGCGTTCACCGACCCGGTCTCGTAGTTCAGCATGGTCTGCACGACCGGGGCGAGTGTGTCGCGTACGACAATCACCCGCAGGCCGTTGGACAGCGTCGCCCGTGTCACCGTTGCCGGAGCTGCTGCGTTTGTCGTGGGGGCAACAGCCGGCGCGGCATGGGCTCCCGCCAGCACTGGAGGCGCCAGCATGGTGGCTGCCAGCAGGGACAGGCGGGACAGACGGGAGAGTGCGGACATGAGTTCTGAACTTTCCTGAGGAAAAACGCGTTTTCACAAAAGAGTAAACCGGTTGCGCCAGTCTCTGTCCAGCATGTGTATCGTGCGTAAGCCCGGCTGTATCGGGTCTGTTGGATGAAGAAAAAATTATGTGCAGGGGGGCGTGAGGACGGGTAAAGTGTGTGTGATGACTTTACCTGAACGCATTGCACGTGTGGATGACTGGCTGCTGGACCGGTTGTTCCAGCCTGTGGCGAACCGTCTTCCTGCACGCCTGACGGCGCTGCACCTTGGTCTGAGCTGTCAGCTTGGTGCTCTCATGCTGGACGGGCTGTCCCTTGTGCTGCCGATGCTGCTGTTTGGGGCCAGTCTGGGCAATATGATCGACAGTGCGCTGATCTGGTGCATCAGTCTGGCGTTCTTCCTGGGCATGAAGCGTTCGGCGCCAATGGTGCGACCAGGGATGCTCAACCCGCTGCGACCGCTGTTGCGGGCCATGCGGCTGCTCTCGCTGGCATTTCTGGCCTATCAGCTTTTTCGCGGGATTGGAGCGCCGGGCTTCATCTGGCTTGTGACCCAGCTGACCACGATTTCCCAGCTTCTGTTTACTGTCGGCCTTTATCTCGTGGCCTGCCAGCCACGGCCCCCCTATCAGCGTATGTCTAACCGAAGCGGCCCGGTCATCGAGGGCGTATGGGGTGGCGCTGGAGGTCGGCTCAACTCCTGACGTTCAGTTCCCTCGCCACGCCCATCAAGGAAAACGCGCGTGACATCCCGACTGAGAATTCTGCATTGCCTCTCGACCCGGGAATTTGCGGGAACGGAGCGTCATCTTGCGGAATTGTCCGCCATTCAGGCGCAGACCCATGATGTCACGCTTCTGCTGGATCGCAACACTGTCGATCCGCTGACAGGCGGTGATATCAGCGGATTTCTCTGCCCTGACGTGAAAGTCGTGCGCGCCGGGGCTGCGGGATATCTTCCAGCACTGGCTTCAGAGCTTCGTAGCGGGCGTCATGATATCGCCCATACGCATCTTGGTCGGGCATCCGCCCGGGCAAGCTGGCTGCGTCTGGCCGGGCTGGCGGGCTCCATCCCGGTCGTTGCGACGCTTCACACCTGCTATCGTGGTCGGAGTTACGGCACCCATGACGGGCTGGTCTGTATCGCGTCATGGCAACGCGATACTCTGCCGGACAGACAGCGTGAAACTTCGGCCCTGATTCCTAACTGGACCGTACCGCCCCGTTCCACATGCGAATATCGTGCGGAACTGAGGCAGCGGATGCGGCAGGAGTGGCAAATTCCCGATGGTGGAGTGGTGATCGGGGCTGCCGGACGGATGGTAGAGGAAAAGAACTTTCAGCTTCTGATCCAGGCCTGGAAGCAGGCGCATCTCAGGCCCGGGACGCGTCTTGTTCTGGTGGGAGATGGTCCGGAACGTGTCGCTTTGGAGCAGGCGGCTCAGGGCCGGCCGGACATCATCTTCACCGGGTATCGCACGGATATGCCAGATCTTCTGGCAGCGTTCGACGCGTTTGTCGTGCCCTCCCGTCATGAACCGTTTGGACTGGTTTTGCTGGAAGCCATGGAGGCCGGTTTGCCGGTTTGTGCGACGGCAGCCGGAGGAGTGACGGATATTCTGGCCGATGCACCGGAAAGTCTGGTGGCGCCGGGCTGTCTGGCAGCATTGAAGTCGGGGCTACAGCGGCTGGAAGCTGCTGCGCCGTGCCAGTGGAACATGTCGCGCTATCGGATTGCTGCGGCTGCGAGCAAGGTCGAGGCGTTTTATCGACGGTACTGCTGAGCGCTTACAGCTCGTAGTAACGGCGGGAGACGTAGCTTGAGAGGCCTTCGCTGGGTATGATGTGCCAGCCATTCGTGACGGTTGGGACGAACTCCCAGAGGAACACCAGAATCGACAGGAAGAAAAGCAGCATGCCGTGGCCCACGATCTGGATGCGGCGCCAGAAATAAAGCGGCGGCAGGAGGATCCATAGGATCGTGCCGGGGCGGAAGCCTGCGGCCAGCAGGCTGCGGCGGTCCATGATGAGGGCGCCGTAGAAGATGGCGACGCTCACGACCATGGAGGCAATGTTGCTTGCGATGTCGGGCACGAGGCCGAAGCTCAGAAGAATGTTGACGGCCGTGCTGCCGAAGAACGGTCCAACCAGACTGAGCCAGAGCCAGCGGTTTGAGATCAGGCTGGCGGGGAGCGCCGGGGGAACGCCTTCGGGCTGGGGTGGCCAGAAGACGCAGCTTCCGGCCGGGTGCCATTCGCCACCGAAGCTCTCGGTCCAGCACAAAGTGGCATGCCCGATAATGCCTTCCGTAACGAGGGCTTTCATCCCATCAGCAGACACGGGTCCCTTGCGGGTGCCATGGTCTTCGTAAAACCAGCTCACAGTTCGTCCTTTTCCCGGCGGGGCATCGTCGTTCCGGCTCCTGCTGGTTCCTGAACGGGATAGTCTCTCACGACTTCTGGGGGGCTTGGCAAGACCCATCCTGTTAGACAAAGCCTGCCGCCCTTGAGCCGCGTACGAAAAAGGCCGCAGTCCCAGGCGGAACTACGGCCTTGTTTCGTGGCACGCGGGCTATCTCAGCTTGTGTGCTGCTTCAGTTCGCGGCGGACGTCTGCCGGACGCATCGGCATGTGACGCAGGCGCACACCGACGGCGTTGAACAGCGCGTTGCCGATGGCGGGGGCGACGACCGTGACACCCGGTTCACCAAGGCCCGTGGGCTTTTCGGTGTTCTGGATGAACTCGATGTCGATGTCCGGCACATCGGGGATGCGCAGCGGGGTGTAGGTGTTGAGGTTGCGGTCCTTGATCGTGCCGTTGACGATCTCGGTGCCCTCGAACATGGCCATGCTGAGGCCCCAGAGCGCCGCACCTTCGGTCTGGGCGAGCGCGCCGCCCGGATCGACGATGGTTCCGGCATCAAGCACGAGCCAGAGCTTCTGGCAGGTGATGACGCCCGTCTTGCGATCGACATGGACCTGCGCCGCACCGGCTGTCCAGGTCGGCATGCCGCGCTCCTGACCGAAGCTGGTGGCGATGCCGATGCCCGTATCGGCCGGGAGCTGCTTGTTGGCGTAACCGATTTTGTCGGCCAGACGCTGGAGCACGGCAGCCTGACGCTTTGCGCCACCCACGGAGTTCGGAGCCTGACCCGCGTTACGGCCTTCAGCCGTGAACATGGACAGACGGAACGCCAGCGGATCCTGCTTTGTGGAATGAGCCAGCTCGTCGAGGAAGCATTCCAGAGCCCAGGGGGTCCAGCCTGCGCTGACCGAGCGCAGCCAGCCGGGACGGAAGGTTGCGTTGGCGAGGTCATTGCTGATGGCGCGGACGCGGGTCGGGCCGGTCTCGTACCAGTGATCCGCGCCAGCGATGGCGAACGGATCGTACTTCCGGCCGTCTTCGCCGGTGGCGAGGAAGGCAGGCGCCATGACCTGCGTCGGCCAGCCCGCGACCGCGACATAGTCCATGCCCACGATCTTCTTGCGGTCGTTGTCGAGCGCGACCTTGATCGTCTGGAGCGATGGCGAGCGGATGGAATCCAGCTCCATATCGTCGGAGCGGGTCAGGATCAGCTTGACCGGTGCGCCACCGATGGCTTTGGACGCGAGCGCTGCCGGGATGCAGTAATCGCCGTTCAGACGACGTCCGAAACCACCACCAAGCATATAGGTGCGCATGACGACCTGCTCTTCAGGGACCTGAAGGGCCTTGGCGAGCTGTGGCAGAATGAGGGACTGCCACTGGTTGCCGGTGTGGATTTCCCACATGCCGTCGATGTGACGGGCCACGGCATTGACCGGCTCAAGCTGGTAATGCGCGACGGAGGCACAGGTATAGCTGCGCTCAAAGACCTGACCGGGATGGATGGTCAGAGCCTCGTCCACGCCCTTGTCGTTGAAGACGCGGGTGCCGTTCTTCGGGTCAACGGTCAGCTTGCGGCCATGCTCGATGATGTCCGCTTCGGAGACGTTGATCGTCGGGCCGGGAGTCCACTGGACCTTCAGCGCGTCGGCGGCACGGATGGCGGCCGGATAGGTCTTGGCGAGCGCCACGACCCAGCCCGGAACGATGCCCGAGGGATCGTCCAGAACCACATAACGCTCATAGCCCGGGATTTTCTTCGCGGCGCTGTCGTCTACGGAGATGACTTTTGCGGCGTAACGGGTCGGCGGCATTTTCGGGCGGCCATAAAGCATCCCGTCGAGCTTGACATCGATGCCGTAGATCGCCTTGCCGGTCGTCTTGTCCGGAATGTCGAACGCCGGGACCTGCTTGCTGATCAGGCGGCGGTTCGTGACCGGCTTGAGCGGCAGTTTGCCCATTTCTTCAGGTGTGAAGGTCCGGGTCGGCTTGGCGCGGGTGACGATATCGCCGAACGAGATGCTCTTGCTGCCAGCCGAGACGACGCTTTCACTGACCGTACAACGCTCCGGCGTGGTCCCGAGGAGCTTTGCACCTTCCTCGACCATCACGCTGCGGGCTGCGGCACCGGCCTGACGGAACGTGTCCCAGGTATCCCAGACGGACCAGGAACCACCGGTGACATACTTGCCAGCCCATTTCGGGGCGGTGTCGACCTGCGTGATCTTGATCTTGTCCCAGTCGGCATCCATCTCGTCCGCGATGATGCGGGCGAGGGCGGTGCCGACGTGCTGGCCCATTTCGGCGCGGACAATGTTGACGTTGATCGAACCGTCAGGCGCGATGGCGCACCAGATGTTCGGCTCGAACGCGGCTTCCGGCGGCATGGCGGACGGCAGGGTCGTGGCGGCACCGGCCTTGCGGGCGAAACCGAACATCAGGCCCGAGCCCGCCGCCGTCATCAGGAAGTTGCGGCGGGAGAGGCGCGTGGCGTCGCTCTTTTTCGCAATCTGTTCGATTTTAGCCATTGTTGGCACCTTCCTGCTGCTTGGAAGCAGCGTCCTTGATGGCCTTGCGGATGCGGATATAGGTCATGCAGCGGCAGAGACTGCCACCCATCACGCCGTCAATCTCATCGTCCGTCGGGTTCGGATAGTCTTTCAGGAGGCTTGCGGCCTGCATGATCTGGCCGGACTGGCAGTAGCCGCACTGCGGCACCTGCTGGTCGCGCCAGGCAACCTGCACGACGTGGTTTCCGGCCGGGTCCAGACCTTCGATCGTCGTGACCGAAGCGCCTTCGACAGCGGAAAGCGGCGTGATGCAGGAACGTGTGGCACGGCCGCCGACATGGACGGTGCAGGCACCGCACTCGCCGATGCCGCAGCCGAACTTGGTGCCGGTCATGTTCAGGTCGTCACGGATGACCCAGAGCAGGGGGGTGTCTGCCGGGGCGTCGACCGTAACGGGCTGTCCGTTGAGTTCAAATTTCGTGGTCATGTCCTGTTTCCCAGTCCTGCCCGGATCAGTGCGAAGCGTTGATGGGCGGAGCTTCGAGCGTGGCGCGCGCGCTCGCGGCCTTCTTTTCCAGATCCGTCCAGGGGGGCAGCGTGGTGCGTGTGCGACGCAGATACGCGGCGATGCGGGCCATGTCATGATCGGACAGGCCGGAATAGAAGCTCGGCATCGAGATGTGGTCCTGACCTTCCTCCGCGGTGATGCCATGCAGCATGACCTGATAGAGGTTGTTCGGCTCATCCAGCCACAGCGCGTTGTTCAGACCCAGCTCCGGGCGACCCAGAACGGGGTTCGGACCAGAGTTGTAATGGCAGGCGCCACAGGCCCCCTGATACAGGCGCGCATCTTCATCGAGCGGCTGCGGACCCGTCAGGTCACGGCCGGACATCTGCATGGCGCGGGCAATCGCGGCCTGATCGCCACTGCTGCGCTGGGCAGCCTTGTCCACGTCCGCATAATAATGTGCGATCGCATGCACGTCTGCTTCGGGGATCTTCGACAGGAAGCGATGCGGGACGGGCGACATCGGGCCAGCAGCCGAACCGTGCAGCGGGGCCACGCCGAAGCGCAGGTACTGGAACAGCTCGTCTTCGGTCCACACAACCGGCGTCGGATTGTGGTCGTTCAGCGGCGGGGCGATCCAGCCGTCGATGACCGCACCATCATAGATGTTGCTCATCTTCTCGGCACCGAGAAGGTTACGCGGCGTATGGCAGGCGCCACAATGCTCGTTGCCTTCGGCAAGGTACGCGCCGCGGTTCCACTGTGCGTCATGCTTGGGGTCGTTCTGGTAACGGCCCGGCGTGAAGAACAGCAGTTTCCAGAAGCCCTGACCGGTCAGACGGATGTTGATCGGGAAGGGGACCGTGTTGTCGCGCGGCTTCATGTGCACGGCGGGCTGCGTCATCAGATACGCATACAGGTCCGACACGTCCTGATCGCTGACCTTTGTGAAATGGTCGAACGGAAAGGCCGGGTAGAGCTGGGAGCCGTCGCGGGCGATACCTTTGTTCATGGCGCGCTTGAACGCAGCCAGCGACCAGTTGCCGATTCCCCATTCTTCGTCCGGCGTGATGTTGGACGAATAGATGTTGCCGAAGGGGGTGGCCATCTTGAAGTCACCGGCCAGTTCAGGGCCGGGGGTGCCATCCACGCGGGTATGACATTCCGCACAGTATCCACCGGACGCGACAATGGCGCCACGGCTGATGGCGTCTGCGGAGAATGACGATGCGGCTGGCCGCTGGATCGGGGCGATGGCGGGGTACCAGGCATAGGCAAGAAAGCCGATGCCTCCCACTGCGCCAAGGCCAATGACGGCGGCAGCTATCCGTTTGAGCATGCTTGAACTGTCCCGGCAGTGTTGAAATCATTTGCCACAAAAGGTGGCTGTTGCGTGCAACCTAGGGCACGGAGCCGTGAAAGGGAAGATTGCGTTATCTCAAAACCGTGTGTTTCTTAAAATAAATGCAATTACCGTCATGAAAATAACACAGGTTTCCGGAGATCTGCGCGTTAATCCGGGAGCATTTCGGTCCGGATTGTAGTATTTCCAAGGCTCGACTTTGTTGGTTTGCAGTCAGGATATTAATGGCGTTGTTCGGGAGTCTGTTACATTGTCTCTCCTGACAAGTATGTGTCGAAGTGAATATTATGACACCGGGTGCCAAAAATACCCTATGCTTCTGACGGACTTTCAGAGTCGGTTCCAGACGTAAACTCCGCGCTGTTATGGGCTTGCGGCGGGTTCTGGTGGCAGAAGAAAGCATGGCTTATGCTCTTCTCGCGGTGGATCTGTCTGCCGTATCTGCCGAGAGGAACCGCCATTTCCGCCCGTCCTGCCCTGATCCGGTCCCTTGCGTTGGCGGGTGTTATCCTCAGTGTGCTGTGCGCGCTCTGCCTCGGGCGTTATCCACTGTCGCCGCTGCGCGTGGCTGGTGTGTTCGGGTCTCTGCTGCATCTGCGTTCTGGAAGTGACAGCGTGGCGCAGGTTGTCGTCATGCAGGCGCGGTTGCCCCGTATTCTGGCAGCGCTTCTGGTCGGGAGCGCGCTCTCCTGCGGAGGAGCGACCTATCAGGCGGTGTTCCGCAATCCGCTGGTTTCTCCGGATCTGCTCGGGGTTCTGAGTGGGGCAGCTTTCGGAGCGGCGCTTAGCATTGTCAGCGGCGGTTCGGCGGTCGTGGTGCAGATGGGGGCGTTTGGCGGGGGTTTGCTGGCAGTCGGGACCGGGCTTCTCATCAGCAGGACACTGCCCGGCGGCGGTATCCTGACCCTGTTGCTGGGCGGGTTGATTGGGAACGCGGTCTTCACGGCATTATTGTCTTTAGTGAAATATGTGGCCGATCCGATGGATCAGCTCCCGGCTATTGTAAACTGGCTTCTGGGCAGTCTGGCACCGAGCGGGTGGCAGGAACTGGCCTGGATGTCGGGGCCTCTTATCATTCTGACGGTGGCGCTGGTTCTGTGTGCGCCCGTGTTGGATGTGCTGTCACTTGGAGATGACGAGGCGCGTAGCCTAGGTGTGTCAGTGCGGGTCATGCGTCCGGCGTTGATCGTGCTGGCGACGCTGGCCTGTGCGATGACGATCTCGATGGCGGGAATCATTGGCTGGATCGGGCTTCTGGTGCCCCATGTGGCGCGGCTTCTGGCCGGTGCGGAGCATCGGAACATGATGCCGCTCACTGCGCTGCTGGGGGCTAGCGGGCTGGTGCTTGCTGATACCTGCGCGCGCAGTCTGACGGCCGGGGAAGTCCCACTCGGGATCGTTACGCAGCTGTTCGGGGCAGTGGCGTTCGTGCTGGTGCTGCGGCGTCTGCGGGGTGGGGTGGCATGACGCTTCTGTCATGCCGAAAGCTGGGGTTTCGCCAGCCCCGGAGCGAAGAGTTTGTGCTGGAAGGCATCGATCTCTCGCTGGAGAAGGGGGAGCTGGTCGGGCTGCTGGGGCTTAACGGCGCGGGTAAGAGCACACTACTACGGCTTTTGATGGGATTTTTGACGCCCTCAACGGGTGAGATCCTATTGAATGGGCGATCTCTTCAGGCGTGGTCGGCCTCCGCCATCGCACGGCATCTGGCCTACGTGCCGCAAAGTCATGTCGCGACGTTTCCCTATACGGTGCGGCGGATGGTGGAGCTGGGGCGCGTGCCTTATTCCGGGCTGATGGGGCGTCTGGCTTCCGAAGACCGGATGGCGGTGGATGCTGCGCTGGAGCGGATGGGGCTGGAACGCTTTGCCAGCCGTCCGGTCACGGAACTCTCGGGCGGTGAGCGTCAGCGGGTCGTTCTGGCGCGAGCTATCGCGCAGGACGCGCAGGGGCTGTTGCTCGATGAGCCGATGACCGGGCTGGATTACGGGTATCAGTTGAGGCTGATGGCGCTGCTTGCGGATCTTGCGCGGGAAGGCCGGCTTGTTATGCTCACCTCGCACCGGCCGGAAGAGCTGTATGTCCGCGCCAGCCGGGTCCTGGTCCTCGATCACGGACGCATTGAAGCGGACGGGCCACCACGGGATGTTGTGACGGCGCAACGGATGTCAGCGCTTTACGGGGTGCCTCTGATCCAGACAGACTATGCCGGAAACCGCTTTTTCCATCATGGAAGGGACGAAAAATGATACTGGGAATGGCGTTGGTACGGAAGCTGAAACGGCTTTCGGCCCTGACTGTGTTTGTTACGACACTGGCTGTCTCGCTTCCCGGTCCTGCGGCCCATGCGGCGCCGCCTGCGCGGATCGTAGAAGGCTGGTACGCGCATAATGCGACGCTCATCATGCTGGGTGCGCAGGATCGGATCGTGGGGACCGTGGCACGTCCGGCGATGTTGCCCTGGATGTTCCGGCTGGTGCCGTCTCTGGCAAGGGCCGAAACGCTGGATCCCGGCAATCTGAATGCGGAAGAGCTTCTGGCGCTGCATCCTGATCTGGTCTTCGTCACGACCTCGGGTCATGCCGCTGATGCGTTGACGCGGGCGGGGCTGAATGTGGCCCCGGAAGGGTTCGACCGTTTTGATTCGATGCTGGACTGCGTGGACGGAACCGCGACCCTGCTCCAGACGCCGCTGGCGGCGAAGCGGGCGCAGGCCTATCGCTCGGCGTTCCTGCAGGTCATTTCGCAGGCACCGACCAATCCCAATGGACCGCATGTGCTGCATGTTGAGTCTGTCAAACCGCTTCGGGTGGATGGCGATGACAGCATTATCGACCAGTGGATCCGCAGCGCGGGTGGGCAGAA
Organism: Gluconobacter sp. Dm-62; assembly: GCF_018256155.1. Lineage (GTDB taxonomy): Bacteria > Pseudomonadota > Alphaproteobacteria > Acetobacterales > Acetobacteraceae > Gluconobacter. The sequence goes on along the minus strand of NZ_JAERLY010000001.1, from coordinate 104,697 downwards.
TGCGGCGCAGGGTGTTCATGGCAACAAGCAGCCGGTCTCCATCGAGCAGGTACTGGCCTGGAATCCGGACATTCTCATCATCGGAGCCAATGCGGGCGATCCCGCGGCCCTGAAGCAGGACCCGGTCTGGTCGAAACTCAAGGCCGTGCAGTCCGGGCGGGTCTATCGCAATCCTGCAGGGCTTTTCCCGTGGGACCGCTACGGGCCGGAACTGCTGCTTCAGGTCGTCTGGGCGCGGCAGATTGTCCAGACCGGGCAGGTGGACGTACCGGCGATGATCCACTCGATCCGGTCTTTCTATCATGACTTCTATGGTATTGCGCTGTCTGCTGGCGATGCGCAGCGTATGCTTGATGCACTCCCTCCCGTTTCCGATACGCACTGAACGCCAGACCCTCGGCCAGATCAAGGACACTCCTGAATGATGCAGACAGCTTCACCCCGTCGCCGTATTGCCACCTGCAGGACGTTTGGTGCAGTGGGGCTGTTTCTGGCAGGGAGTGTGCTTGCCGGGGTTGTGGATGGTGTGGCCCGGGCGGAAGACAATCTGCTTCCCGTGCCGCAGACTGTCTCGGTATCCAATGGTGTGGCGTCGATCGGCGGTGGAATTCAGATAGTATGGGACACGCGGTCCTCTCCTCTGCTGCAACGGGCAGTGGCGCGTTTTACCACCCGTCTGACTGCGATCGCCGGGCCTGCGGGGCGTGACAGGCCATATGTGCTGCATATCTCAGCGGGGCAGGACCGGTCCTATCTGAGTGTAAATGAAAAAGAGCGTTATGCGCTCACGACTACGGCCAGGGATGCGCGTCTCGAAGCGGACGGCCCTGCAGGCGTGATCCACGGACTGGCGACAATGCTTCAGCTTGTTCGCCCTACCCCGGCGGGCGCCGTCGTTGAGCGCATCCATATCGAGGATGCACCCCGTTTTGCCTGGCGGGGGCTGCTGATGGACGTGTCGCGGCATTTCGATACGGTCGAGACCGTAGAGCGGCAGCTTGATGCGATGGAACTGGTCAAGCTCAACGTCCTGCACTGGCATCTGAGTGACGGGGCGGGCTTCCGCGTTGAGAGCAGGATGTTCCCGAAGCTTCAGACGATGGCGTCTCATGGTCAGTATTATACGCAGGACCAGGTCCGCGCTGTGGTGGCTTATGCTGCCGATCGTGGCATCCGGGTTGTGCCTGAATTCGATGTACCGGGCCACGGACTGGCGATCCTTCAGGCTTATCCGGAACTGGCCGCGCAGCCCCTGCCGGACTTGGGCACCAAGGGGCTGAACCTCAACAATGCCGCACTGGACCCGACCAATCCACTGACCCTGCGCTTCGTACGGGTCCTGTATGGAGAGATGGGGGGGCTGTTTCCGGACCGGTATGTTCATGCCGGTGGTGATGAAGTCGTGGCTTCGCAGTGGACGAAGAACCCTGCCATTGCAGCCTATATGAAGGCTCATGGTTTTGAGACGGCCGCGGCCCTTCAGGCAGCCTTCACTGCGGAAGTTGCGAAAATCATCGCAGCACAGGGGCATGTCATGATGGGCTGGGATGAGGTGAGCGAGGCACCGATCCCGAAGAATGTGGTTGTTGAAACCTGGCGTGGGTCCAAATGGGTCGGGTCTGCAACGCGGGAGGGGCATCCGGTTGTGGTGTCTTCCGGATATTATCTGGACCTTCTGCGCCCGTCTGCCACGCATTATGCAGTCGATCCGCTGGATATCCGGGCGGATGGAACGACCCCTGAGCAGCTCGCGAAATACCCGCCGAAGCACCCCGAATTTTCAGTGCCCTTTGAACTGGATGAGCAGGCGCCTCCGCTGGATGACGGGCAGAAGGCGCTGGTAATGGGGGCGGAAGGGACACTCTGGGCTGAAATGGTGTCTGAAGAGATGCTGGATGCCCGGCTCTGGCCGCGCATGGCGGCTTTGGCGGAGCGGTTCTGGTCGCCACAGGATGTACGCGATGTTCCCGATCTGGAGCGGCGTCTGCCAGAGGTGATGGTGGAACTTGAGGCGACCGGACTTCAGGCGACGCAGCATCAGGAAGCATTGCGTCAGGCCATGGCACCGGGCCATGCGGAGCCATTGAAAATCCTGACGGAAGTGACCGTTCCGGTCCGGAATTATGCGCTCAATCATCTTGCAGCCCCTTCGGGTGAGGCAATGCTTTCAACGCCTGTCGCGGTGGCAGATCCGGATGCGTTTGTCGCGCTCTGCTTCAATGCGATGGCGCAGCGCTATGTTCATGGCGAAACCGGGCTTGCTGTGCCTCTGAAGCAGATGCTGCAGCGCTGGGCTGACAATGATGCAGCGTTTGTGGCGAGTGCGAAAAACGTACCGGCTTTTGAGGCCGTTGTCCCGGTTTCTCATGCCGTAGGGCTGTTATCGCGTGCAGGGCTGAGTGTCCTGAACGGGCGGGAAGGCACGGCGTGGCGGATGGATGCGAACCGCACGTTGCAGGAACAGGAGCAGGCTGTCGAAGCTTCTATCGACACTCTGGCCTCACGCCACAATCCACAGCCGCCGGGTGGTCTGCTGATCGCGATTCTTCCGGGAATTCAAGCGCTTCTGACGGGTGGGACGACTGACGCGCAATGAGCTGACCGCTTATTGCGCCCGGGGGATGGATTTTCGAAGCGCGGCGGGGGAGAAGGGGGAATGACACGTTTTCCGATCCTTCTCCTCGATTATGATGGCACGCTGGCGGAAACGCAGCCGGCCATTCTGCGCAGCCTGAAAGAGGCGTTCGGCGCCGTTGGCGTAACAGCCCCTCCCACGGATGTTCTCAGGCAGGAACTGACGCGGGGCGGGACGCTCCAGACACTGTTTCAGGCCATCGTGCCTGAGAGTGACGAGCAGGATGCCGCGGCTTTCGTCCGGCAGTATCGAGCGTCCTACCCGGCGGCGGACGACGAAGAGACGGTGCTGTTCGATGGTGTGGTGGAGACTCTTGCCGCACTGAAAGAGCAAGGGAAAATCCTGGCCATCCTCAGCAACAAGCACGCGCCCACAGTGTGTGCGAGCATTGCGCGGTTTGGTCTGACATCGTTTTTCACCGGGGTCGTGGCGTCGGAACCGAATTTTCCGCACAAGCCTGACCCGCGTGTAATGGACGAGCGCATTGTGCCGCTTTTCCCGAAACAGCCGCGCTCGGCATTCCTGATGGTGGGCGATACCGTGGCGGATCTCCAGTTTGCCCGCAATGCCGGGATTGCGTCTTGCTGGGCCAGCTATGGGCACGGCTCATCCAGCCAGTGCGTGGCACTGGATCCGGCTATCCGGATTGATTCCTTCGGAGAACTACTGACAACTCTTCGGGACTGAAAACGTCCCGGAGTACAGAGTCAGGCTGCGGGGCCGACGCTGCCTCGCAGAACCAGTTCGGTTTCCAGAATGACATTTTCGCTGCCGACGGCAGCATTCAGCAGGCGAACAGCTTCCATGCCCTTGCGCTCGTGGGGCTGACGCACCGTGCTCAGATCCGCACGTTCGGCGGCTGGAATGTCGTCAAAGCCGAAGATCGAGACATCCTGCGGGATGTTGAGGTCCAGGGCACGAATGGTCTTCATGGCGCCGATGGCTACGCGGTCGCTCATCGCAAGGATGGCGGTCGGGCGCTGGGCGCGGTTGAGAAGATGGCGGACGCCTTCGGCACCCATTTCTTCGGAATTAATCGGGATTTCCCAGGCTGGGACGTCTTCCGGCGCGATCTTGGCTTCCCGCAGGGCCAGCATGTAGCCCTCGAGGCGCATGGCAATGGTGCTGTGGGCAATGTTGGCACGGCGCTTGGCAGTCAGAGGGCCGAAATAGCCGTCATGGGCCGTTTTAAGCGAGAGGATGCCGAAATGACGGTGCCCAAGGTCGAGCAGGGTCTTGGCAGCACGGTATGCTGAACCGCGATCATCAATCCCGACATAGGGCACGCCGTCGAGGCGGGGCTGATCCACCACCACAAGGGGGACATTGCGTTGCTGGGCCATCAGGACGCAGCGGCTGTCCGGGGCGACGGAATAGAGAATGTATCCGTCCACGGCGGCATTGCCGAGGGAGACGGGGGCTGCACGGTTGCGCAGGTTGCTGCCCGCGGAAATCATGGCCAGATCGGTTTCCAGCTCATCGCAGGACCGGGCAACGCCGTTCAGGACGCTGAGGATGGCAGGGTCTGTGAAGGCGTAAGGCAGGTCTTCGCTGAAGAGAAAACCCAGTGCGCCGGCCCGACCGGTGGCGAGCTGCTTGGCGGCAGGATCGGGGCCAGTATATCCGAGCTCCTGGGCTGCAGCGAGAATCTTTTCGCGCAGGGCGGCTGAAAGCTGGCCGGGGCGGATATAGGCGTTCGATACCGTTGTATGGGAGACGCCGACCTGCGCTGCCACGTCCTTGAGGGTTACTTTGCGGCGGTCGTGCTGTCGGGTCATGGTTTCGGTCTGTCCAGTAACGACACCAGACCCGTCATGTCAGATCCTGACGCTCGCAGTATGGTGTCAGTGTTCTTTAGAAAATCACTGGAAACATCATACCCATTCTGCCGGACATAAACCAGTCACGGGCGCGGGAGGATTTACGAAAACAGAAAATTTCCTATCCTCAGCCTAACCTGATGCAATGAGTGGCCTTTCGGGCGCCTCGGTCAGAAGATCAGCCCTGTTTCGGCTTCGGTGCGGGCGCTGACTTGGGCTTTGGCACGGGTGTGAACATTGCGCGGCACTTTGGCGAGAGCTGGTCGATTTTCTTTTTCATGCAGGCCGTAATCTTGGCCTCGTTGGGGATCGCCAGCGTACACAGCCGGATGGCATCGCCCTGGCAGGCCTGCTTCTGTTCTTCGCGGGTGGCTGCGGAGGCGCCCTGTGCCAGTGCAAATGTCAGGCCAGTCAGGGCGATAAAATAACGGATCATGTGTTTTCTCCTTACCCTAAGGTAAGCGTATGGGGCTTTTTGCAGTTTCAGTCTGAAACAACTTTATCGCAATTGGAATTATGATCTCCTATTCAATAAGGACCGGATAATTCCTGATTGAGAACTGTCAGGGGTGAAGAATACGGGCAAATCTCGCTGAAGCGGCGGGGCCGGGTGCAGTATCCGTGCTGGCTGCCGGAGAGGGAAGCTCGGGCGGAAGTGCACCGGGTTGCAGGCTCATCAGCAGGGCGCGCGCGCGCCGGGCATCGGCCGTATCGGCCCAGCAGTAATGAATGGCACGGGATTCGCGCTGGGATTCGATCAATCCGGCACGCCTGAGGGCGCCGAGGTGCTGACTCAGTGTGGGCTGGCCGATACCGGTCATGGTCTCGATCTCGCTGACGGCATGGGTGCTGTCGAGCAGGGCCGAGAGGATCATGAGGCGCTGCGGCTGGGCGAGGATGCGCAGCCATTCCGCCAGTTCACGACTTTTCTCCAGAGGAAGCAGGACGGTCATGAGCGCTCCCGCGTCATCGGCTGAAAGAACCACCTTGCTCCGGCTTTTTCCACGGCCGCCTGTGTCTGGAGCGGGGGTGCGATGGTGCGCTGACCAGGCTGCCAGCTTTCAGGGGTGAGAGCGCCGGCGCGGTCCACTTCCTGAAGGGCGCAGAGCAGGCGAAGGAGCTCGGGGACGGAGCGCCCGACCGTAGCCGGATAGTTCAGAATGGCCCGGATAGTGCCTGTGGGATCGATCATGAAGACCGAGCGCACGGTGGCGCTGTCCTGTGCGGCGCAGTCGAGCATGCCATAGGCGCGGGCGACGGCGAGGGACGGGTCTTCGATGATGGGGAAGGGGATATGCACGTCAAACTGTGTATGGATGGCATCCACCCAGGCGAGATGGGCGGGGAGGCTGTCCGCCGAAATGCCGAGCAATGCGCAGTCCCGCTGCTGGAATTCTTCCGCACTGCGGGCCAGGGCGATGAACTCGCTGGTGCAGACGGGTGTGAAATCGGCCGGATGGGCGAAGAGCAGCACCCAGTGTCCACGCAGGGCGCTCATGATGAATTCACCATGTGTGGTCCGGGCGCTGAAATCAGGAGCACGGTCACCGATGCGCAGGGACGGAAGGGGGGACTCAGCGGGAGAGGATACGTTCATGATCCGGTTCCAAAAGCATCAGGGCGCTTGACATGCAACACTTACAATATTAACTTAACAGTTAATGAAAGTGTCGTAAAGGCATCCACAGCCAGAAGGTGAACGCCATGCATGATGCAGCAATCCAGGCCGCAACCGGCCAGATCCGGCGAACCGAGGAAGGCGCGGCTCCTGTTCCCGTAGTCTGTACGTTTTTCGACGAAGCGACGAACACCGCCACTCACGTTGTCCATTGCCCTGTCACGAAGCGCGCGGCCGTCATTGACAGTGTGCTCGACTACGACGCCGCTGCCGGGCGAACGTCACATGGTTCGGCGCAGGCCATTGTTGATTATGTAGAGCGCGAAGGTCTGACTGTTGACTGGCAGCTTGAGACGCATGCCCATGCCGATCATCTGTCCGCGGCCCCTTGGCTGCAGGAACGTATTGGCGGGAAGCTCGGGATCGGGGCGGATATCATCCGGGTCCAGGCGGTGTTCGGCAAGATTTTCAATGCCGGGACGCGGTTCGCCCGGGACGGGTCACAGTTCGATCATCTGTTCACGGATGGCGAGACGTTCCGGATCGGAGATCTTCCCGTGACGGTGCTGCATGTTCCGGGTCATACGCCCGCCGACATGGCGTTCGTGATTGGCAACGCGGCCTTTGTGGGCGACACGATTTTCATGCCGGATTTTGGCACGGCGCGGGCAGACTTCCCGGGCGGTGATCCACGGCAGCTTTTCCGCTCTATCCGCAGGCTGCTGTCACTGCCGGTCGAGACGCGACTTTTCCTGTGTCATGACTACAAGGCGCCGGGCCGGGACGAGTATGTCTGGCTGACGACGGTCGGCCATGAACGCGGCTACAACATTCATGTTCATGACGGGGTGAGCGAAGAGGAGTTCGTGCAGATGCGCACGGCCCGCGATGCCACTCTGGCGATGCCGCGCCTGCTGATGCCGTCCGTGCAGGTCAATATGCGCGGGGGACATCTGCCCGAGCCCGAAGCTGATGGCGTGAGCTACATCAAGATCCCCGTCAACCGCGTCTGAATTCTGATCGCCTGGCACGGTTGTGCCTCTATTTTCGATATTTTCCGTTTCTGGAGTTTCCATGCCAACCCGTCATCTGACCGACAGCTATGCCGTTTCTCCCCAGATCGCCGTGCAGGATATTGCGGATCTGAAGACAGAGGGTTTCCGCACGATCCTGTGCTTCCGCCCTGATGGGGAAGCTCCGGACCAGCCGGAAATGCAGGTTATTGAAGTGGCCGCGAAAGAGGCAGGGCTGGCATTTGCCGCGATCCCGGTGAAAGCCGGGACGGTGCCGAGCGATGCTCAGATCGCCCGGACGCGTCAGATTCTGGCGACGCTTCCGGGGCCGGTCGTGGGTTATTGCCGTTCCGGGACGCGGGCAGGGCAGATCTGGGCCCTTGCGGAGGCGGGCAAGCGCCCGGCCGCGGAGATCTTTGCCGCGACGGACAAGGCCGGGGTGGATATCAGCGGGATTCGGGCGCGGATCGAGCGTGTTGCGGCACCTGCGGCGACGCCGCGCAAAGATGCGGCTCATTTTCAGGTTCTGATCATCGGAGGCGGCGCAGGTGGCCTGTCGGCTGCGGGGAGTCTGCTCAAGCGCAACAAAAATCTGTCGATCGGCGTGGTCGAGCCGTCGAACGAGCATTTCTACCAGCCGGGCTGGACGCTTGTAGGCGGGGGCATTTTTCAGGCAGCCCAGACACGCCGCAAGGAAGCGGATGTCATGCCAAAGGACGTCGTCTGGGTGCGTCAGGCAGCCAAACTGTTCCGGCCGGACGTGCGGGAAGTGGTTCTGACGGATGGCACGGTTGTTTCCTATGATGCGCTGATCGTGGCTACGGGCATTACCCTGAACTGGGATGCCATTCCGGGTCTGGTGGAGACGCTGGGCAGAAACGGTGTGACGTCGAACTACCGCTTCGATCTGGCGCCCTATACCTGGCAGCTCGTGCAGCAGCTCAAGGGTGGGACGGCAATCTTCACGCAGCCACCCATGCCGATCAAATGTGCGGGGGCGCCGCAGAAGGCTGTGTATCTGTCGTGTGATGCGTGGAAGCGCCGGGGCGTGCTGGACAGCATTTCGGTCGAGTTCGACACCGCCACACCGGGGCTGTTCGGCGTGAAGGAATTCGTGCCGCCCCTGATGGAGTACATCAAGCGCTACCACGTCGGGCTGCACACCGGATCGAAGCTCGTGGCTGTGGACGGCCCGAACCGTACGGCGACCTTCGAGCGCAAGGTTGGCGAAGGCGTGGAGTGGGTCGAGCGCAAGTTCGACATGCTGCATGTCGTGCCACCGCAGAGCGCGCCGCAGGTGATCCGCGAAAGCGCACTGGCGGGTTCGGACGGGTTCGTTGAGGTCAATCCGGCGACGTTGCAGCATGTTCGTTTTCCGGATGTGTTCGGCATCGGGGACGTGATTGGCACGTCCTGTGCCAAGACGGCTGCGGCTGCGCGCGTGCAGGCGCCTGTAGTGGCGACCAATGTGCTGGCGTTCCTGAAGAACCAGGCGCCGGTTTCGGAATATGAGGGCTATGGTGCCTGTCCGCTGACGGTGGAAAACGGACGCATTGTGCTGGCCGAGTTCAGCTATGGCGGGAAGCTCGCGCCCACGATGCCAAAATGGCTGCTCAACGGCCAGAAGCCGACGCGTCTGGCCTGGTGGCTCAAAAAATACGTCATGCCGCTGATGTATTGGGACGGGATGCTCAAGGGGCGTGAAATCATGGTGGCCCCCAAGCCTCTGAATGCGAAGAAGGGCGGCTGAACGGATCGTGCATATTGCGCTTGAACTGGCCTGCGGTGTTCTGATCGGTTTTACGCTTGGACTGATCGGCGGCGGCGGCTCCATTCTGGCCGTGCCTCTGATGGTCTATGTCGTAGGCGTGACGAACGCCCATGTCGCTATCGGAACAAGCGCAATGGCGGTGGCCGTCAACGCTCTGGCCGGACTGGTGAGCCATGCGCGCGCCGGGACAGTCAAATGGAAATGCGCGTGTATTTTCGCTCCCTGCGGTGTGGCAGGGGCGCTTATTGGCGCGGCGTTCGGCAAGGCCGTGAATGGCGAGAAACTGTTGCTGTGCTTTGCGCTTCTGATGGTCGTTGTCGGTGTGCTGATGCTGCGCGGGCGCCGGAACAAGGGCGAAGCAGGGGCCGCCTGTAACCGTCAGAACATGCCGCGCGTCATGATGGCCGGGGCCGGGACGGGCGTGCTGTCCGGGTTTTTCGGAATCGGCGGCGGGTTTCTGATCGTGCCAGCGCTGATTGCCTGCACACGGATGCCCATTCTCAATGCAGTCGGGACGTCACTGGTGGCCGTTGCCGCGCTGGGGGCGAGCACGGCGTTGAGCTACATGCTCTCGGGCTATGTGGACTGGGTGATGGGCGCGCTGTTCGTGGCAGGCGGGGTGGTCGGCAGTTTTCTGGGCACCCGTGCGGCGAAGCGTCTTTCGGGTTCCGGTCCAGCGCTGACGACGTTCTTTGCCTGCGTGATCTTCGCAGTTGCGGCCTACATGATCTGGAAAAGCCTTGCGGCCCTGTGAAGGGCGTCAGTCGAGGCCGAAATTCGGGAATATCGTGAAGCAGACCATCGAGAAATAGAACATGACCGCCAGCAGGATGTGACACATATAAAGCGGCGCGATCATGGCGCCCCGACGACGGAAGAAGGCCATCAGAACACCGAAGCCCGCGATAGCGACGGCAAGCACGACGTTTAGCATAAGGCGGCTGTCACCATTGCTCAGGGCAAAGAGCAGAAAGACTGCACCCACGATGGCCGATCCGACGTGCAGAGGCGTGAGGAAGCTCAGGGGGCGTTTGTAACGGGCTGCAAAAATTGCGAGCCAGATGCCCATCATCACTGTGAGAGTGAAGCATCCCGTTGAAGCGTATAGCATCTGTAATCCACCCTGTTCCTGATGTCTCTGCGCATAATCATGAACCCTGGACCGGAATATTCGGAAGACCAGGCTGTTTTGAGATCTTGCAGAGAACGCTGCTCCGACTGCGTGTTTACTCCAGAACGGCTTTTCAAACCAGATGTTCCCAAGGCGTTGTCATTCCTGATCGCGGAACGGGCGTGAAAAAATTACCACGCCAGGGTATGCGGATTTTCAAGGTTTCCTTTCTGTTTCGATATGACATACTGATGATACAGAACAGGATGGGGAGTATACGAAGGGATGGATCTGGGAGCACGCCTGCGTTTTGTCCGAACGGCCAGGAACCTGTCCCAGCGTGAGCTGGCCAAGCGGACCGGTGTGACCAATTCCACCATTTCCCTGATTGAATCCGGCGATATGAACCCTTCCGTTGGAACGCTCAAACGTGTGCTCGATGGAATTCCCGTAACACTCGGAGAGTTTTTCAGCATTGCGCCCGAAGGGAGCGAGAAAATCTTTTACCGGGCTGCTGAACTGATGACGTTCGAGCAGGGAGGGGTGACATTCCGGCAGGTAGGAGCGCCGTCGTTCGGCAGGAGTCTCCAGATCCTTCGTGAAACCTATGCTTCCGGCGCAGATACGGGATCTGCGGTCTATGCCCATGAGGGTGAGGAAGGCGGGTTTGTTCTGCACGGTCGTGTGGAAATCACGGTTGGAGAACGGTGTGAGGTTCTGGGGCCGGGAGACGCCTATCATTTTGACAGTCGCCAGCCGCATCGTTTCCGCTGTGTCAGCCCCGATGGTTGCGAAATCATCAGCGCCTGTACCCCACCGACCTTCTGAGTCTTTTCATTTCAAACGTTTCGGGCGGTCAAAAGAACGGGAGCAATGAGTTTTCCTGTCTGGAATGGCGTTGTATCCGCTGGCAAGCCTGTCCGTTGTGCGGTCTGGGACGGCTTGGCCCAGGGGAGAGCCACGGACATGCGAGACCGTCCGTATCCTGAACGTCATGAAGTGGTCCAAGCGGTCTTCGGCTCTTTTTGGAAGAGACTGGGCGTGGGGATGATGACCTGCGTCCTGGTGCTGAACAGCTCGGGAATGGCAGGGACCGTGACGCGGACGCGGAATATCTGTCCAATTCAGAAGACGAATTTACAGATCCGGACGACCACGCTCGCAGCGGCGGTGGCGGAGCTGGCGCGGAAAACGAAGTGCCCTGTTCTAATGGATGATCTTCTGTTGCAGGGGGGAAGCAGTACTGCCGTCAGGGGATTTTATACGCCCCGCGAAGCGCTGATCCGGCTGCTGGGAAATGCCGAGCTGGATGTGATCGAGACGGTTCAGGGGCTTGCTGTCATGCCGCTGACTTACCGGGCAGCGCATCGGATGGATGACGCGTCCCGAATGTAAGTCAGGGCAGTGGGTTCAGCGGCGGGATTTCCAGACGCGGCGTTGCAACAGAAAAGTCAGGAGTGCCATCAGGGCGAGATAGGCAAGCACATAAAAGCCCATCCTTCTGCGCTCGCCCTGATGGGGGTGCGCGACCCAGCTCAGGAAGGCAGAAACATCGCTGGCCATCTGGGTCGTGGTTGCGGGTGGGCCGTCGGGGTATGTCAGCAGGCCGTCCTGAAGAGGCGGAGGCATGCCGATATGCTTCCATTTCATCGCGGTGTTGTAGTAGCGGCCATCGTCGAGCTTCATGCCCTCGGGTGCGGGAGCATAGGAGAGGAGAATTCGCCGGATCTCGTCTGCGCCTCCGGGCAACGTCAGGGCCAGTCGGGACAGGTCTGGCGGGAGAAGACCATGATTGGCCAGACGTGCCACGGCCTCGTTCGGATAGGGGGCCAGAATGGGATCGGATGGTGTGGCATGACGGGTTTTCGGATCGCCATTATCGTCAACGCCGTCGGGCAGGGTCTCGTCCGCGGCCCATTTTCGGATGCTGTCGGCGGGAAGGCCGAGGCCAGCCAGATCGCCAAATGTGACGTGCTCCATGCCGTGACAGGCACTGCAGACCTGCTGAAACACGACGAGGCCGCGCTGGGCAGGTGTGGTGCTGGCTGAGGCGTAAGCTGGCGCACCTGCGAGGGCTGCGGCGAGGAGCACGGTTCTGATCCGGGGCGTCATGACGGGATCTCCCGTTCAGAGGTGAGCGGTATGACGAGCAGGAAATGGATGAACCACCAGGCCATCGCTACGCGACTGACGACCAGCCATGTCTCGGTAGGCGGTTGCATACCGGCGATGCCCAGCAGGACGAAGGATGCGAAGGCGAAGGGCAGTGAAAAGCGTACCAGCGGGCGCTGCGTTGCCACGCGGACCGTAGAGCGGTCCAGCCAGGGCAGCGCGAACAGGACGGCGAGGCTCCCTGCCGCGAAAGTGAGGCCTCCGAGGCGGGAGGGCACCGCGCGGAGGATTGCGTAAAACGGAGCGAAATACCATTCCGGCCGGATGTCGCGCGGGGTGATGAGCGGGTTGGCCTGAACATAGTTGTCAGCGAGCGTCAGCAGGGACGGGAGGAAAAAGACCAGCCCTGCATAGACCATCAGGAACAGGCAGAGCGCGAAGCCGTCCCGGCTGGTGTAATAGGGGTGGAACGGCAGGGTCTGGCCTGGGCTTGTAGGATCGATGCCGGACGGGTTGTTCGATTTCACGACATGCAGGGCTGCGACATGCAGCGCGATGGTGCCGAGGATGGCGAAAGCCATCGTGAAATGCAGTACGAACAGGCGGTGCAGGGCAATGTTACCCAGATTTTCGCCGCCCAGCAGGAGTTCGGAGACCGGTCTGCCGATCAGGGGAACGGCGCGTACGGCATTCAGAACCACAGTAGCGCCCCAGTAGGACATCTGCCCCCAGGGCAGGACATAACCTGCGAAGGCCGTAACCATGATCATGAGCATCAGGCCGAGGCCGGTGAGCCAGAGCAGTTCACGCGGGGCCTTGTAGGAGCCGTACCACAGACTGCGGCCGATATGGATGTAGAGGCAGCCGAACAGCATGGTGACGCCGCCCATGTGCAGGCTGCGCAGGAACCAGCCTGAGGGGATATGCCGGTCAATGGCTTCGACGCTGGCGAAGGCCTGCGTGATGTCGGGCGTATAGTTGATCGCAAGGAACAGGCCGCTGGCGATCATGAAGGCCATCGTCACGATCAGGAAGGCGCCAAAGCTCCACAGGGCGTTGAGATTGCGGGGCATCGGGAAGGCGACATATTCGCGTCGCAGGACGCTCATGATCGGGAAACGCTGTTCAAGCCAGCCGGGTGTTTGGGGGGGCGAAGACATGCGGTCCGCTCTCAGATCTGCTGAATGTCGGACATGCTGAAGCCCGGATCACCGGCACTATGGCCGATGCGGATTTTCGTGTCGGAGAGAAAGGTTACGGGCGGGACGGGCAGGTTGTATGGCGCGGGCGCACGCTGGACGACGCGGCCTGCAGCGTCGAAATGCGAGCCATGGCAGGGGCAGAAATAGCCGCCCTTCGCTTCCGGTGCCGAGCCGGGTTTTTCGAAAGTCGGGACGCAGCCGAGATGGGTGCAGATGCCAACCAGAACGCCGTAATCCGGGCGGACCGAGCGGTGCCAGTTCGTGGCATCCTTTGGTTGCTGGAGAATTTTCGAGTCTGCGTCGCGCAGGGTGGCGATATGGGCCGGGGCCTGAAGGGCTGCAAGCATCTGTGGTGTGCGGCGCTGGATAAAGACGGGCCAGTCCTGCCACTGCACGGTCATGCCCTGTCCGGGAGCGAGGGTGGACAGATCGACTTCCAGAGTGTTGTCGGACAGGGACGTGATGGCGGTATTCTTCAGACTGTTGAGGAAAGGGACAGCCAGGGCACAGGCGCCTGCACAGCCGAGCGCCAGAGTTCCTGTAGCCAGAAGGTCGCGCCGTTTCGTGCTGTCCGGGAAAGGGGGCGTGTCGCTCTGGGGCATGCGGAACCTTTGCCGACTGCGCCGGGCATCCGGCAGGAAAGATGCTGGCAGAATAGGCGCGTTTGAGCTTTCGAGAAAGGCGGCCCCGGTAGCTTTTGAGGAAAGTGACGGCTACTGTTTTCCAGACCGTTACGGCGATGCACATTCGGGGAGGCTTCGGGCCATGACATTAAGACACCGCTTCGGGATCATGCTGGTGACGCTTCTGGGCGTCGGGCCGCTCATGGTGTCTTCGGGCATGGCAGCGGATGGGGGGGCGTTGTATCGCGGGAAATGCGCGATGTGTCATGGCCCTGCGGGAGCAGGGCGTCCGGGGACTTTTCCACCGCTTGCAGGCCGCGTTGGCCTGCTTGTGGGCAACTCGGATGGCAAGGCCTATCTGGCGGCGGTTCTACTGAATGGGTTGCATGGCCCGATCACGGTGGAAGGGCAGTCTTACAAGGGATATATGCCATCGTTCCGGGCCTTGTCCGATGACGATATCGCGGCCGTGCTGGCATATGCGGCGAGTTTGGGGAGTGGTGGAACGTCTGCGGGAATCTCTGCCCAGGATGTGGCGCCTATGCGCGGTACGCCGCTGGATGTGACGGCAGTCCAGGCGAAAAGGGCGGCACTTCAGGCCAGCCATGTGATCCCCTGATGGAAAACGGACATCTTTTGATACCAAACAAACGCAAATGCGTCTTGTAACGGCGGGTCCATATCTGAATAGCTGCGTTCATTCAGGGATGATGCCAGCCGGTAAAATGGCCAGAGAGGGGAACGATCATGTCACAGACCGTAGTGACGCATACTTTACCGCTAAAGTCAGTTCATGTTCCCGCTCGGGACCGGACGATCACTCGTGCTCCGGGGCGGCCCGTCAATCTGCGACTGAAAGACAATATTCTTGCGGCCATCGCGCTGGTTCTGGTGCAGGAGGGCTATCAGGGCCTGACCATCAGTCGCGTGGCTAAGGCTGCAGGCGTCTCGACTGCCACGGTCTATCGGCGCTGGCCCACGAAACAGGCGATGTTCTTCGATGCCATCCGCCTGTGGCGCGACGATCTGACACCGCAGATCGATACGGGCAGTTTTGCGGGTGATGTGGATGAACTGATTGCCGCGCGCATCCGCTTCCTCGCCACGCCGCTTGGCCGGACTTACGGAACCCTGCTGGGTGAGGCGGTGCATGACCCCGAATTCGGTCAGGTGCTGTGGGAAGTGAGCGTGGTGCCGGCGCGCGCGCAGATGGCCCTTTTCCTTGAGCGCGCAAGCCAGCGCGGTGAGAAGGTTTTTTGCCAGCACGCTGACACGGTTCTGGACATGCTCCTCAGCACGATCCACTTCCGCGCCATGAACATGCTGGGGCGCGAGCCCATGGATGCGCAGAGCAATCTTCAGGAAATCCAGTCACTGGCACGGTGCCTGATTTCCTGCTGATCGCTCAGGTGCCCCTCAGAAACCGTATGAAACGCGGCCGCCGATGAAGCGCGGCGGGCCGGGAATGTAGAAATAGGTCGTCGTCGCCATGCCGCCGCTTTCGAAAAAGCTGCGGTTGAGCAGGTTGGATGCGTAGATCGTGGCTTCCCATTTCCCCGATGAGGGGCGCAGGGTCGCGTGGGCGCCGAGCAGGAAATATGGCGGCAGGCGATAGAAGCCGGTGCCGCCAACGGCGATGGCCTGACTGCCGCGATACGACCAGTCCGGCCCAATATCGAAGCCAAGTCCCGGTGTGAGCGCCTGCCGCCACTCGGCCTGACCGTTCAGGGTTAGTTTGGGCTGACCGTTATCCACCCCAGCAAAATTGCTGTTCACGGCCTGCCAGACGCCTGTCTTGGCATAGGCCGCGTTGGTGGCGGCCCGGTTGACGTTCAGGAAGTCCTGATAATTTCCCCGCTGCCAGCCGATATTCTGCGTCACGAAGACATGGCGCACCGGGTGAAGTTCGATCGTGCCTTCAAAGCCCCAGCTTTCGGATTTGGGGACGTTTGTAATCTCGCTAAGCGGACCATAATTCGGGATCAGCACGGTGCCCACGACCTGCTGGTTGTGGAAATCATTATAGAACGCCGCCCCGTTGAGGCGCAGGACGTTGGGGATCGGGTCGCTCTTGAAGCCGAGTTCGTAGGTCAGCACCGTCTCGGGGCCGAACGGGTCGAGCTGGGCCTGGATCTGGGTGTTGTTGGCGCTGAAGCCGCCGGGTTTGAAGCCCTTGCTCATCTTGTAATAGACGAGCGTGCTCTTCGTCGCCTGCCAAGACACGCCGACTTGCCCCGCAAACTGCGCCGAAGCCGTACTTTCACCCTGGAAGGATGTGGTCTTGCCGCCGAAGATTTCTGACGTGAGGCCGGGCAGGCTTCGGTCGTCGATCTCGTGCAGCAAGCCCGCGAACAGCGTCACGTTATGCGGCAGGCGATAGCTGACATGGCCGAATTCGGACGTGCTTTCCTGATTCATGGTGAAAGACGTGGCCATCATGTAACCGCGCGCCGCATAGTCGGTATAGTCGAAGAAGAAGCGCTGTTTCATGCGGCTGCGCTGGTAGAACGCGCCGACGACCCATTGCAGGCGGCTGTCGGAATTGCTCGATCCCAGACGCAGTTCCTGCGTGAAAGCATTGGCGCTGATGGTGCGGTAGGTATCCGCTTCAGAGCGTGAGGTGCCGTCCTGATCGGTGTATTCGCCCTGCCGCTCGGTCTCGAAAGCCGTGACGGACGTGACTTTCGCAAATCCGAAATCATGGTCCATGTGCAGATCCCAGCCCCAGAACTGGTTGTGCTCGCTGGGTTTGAGGCCTTCGGGACGTCCGATCAAGTTGGCGAACTGCGGGCGGGAGGACCATTCGGCCTGCGTCTGACCGAGCTGGGGCAGGCCGGTCGTGCCGATCAGCCGATGGATGGCCTGACTGGTAACGACCTGACTGTTGTCCTGCACGAAATGGCCGGAGAGCAGGATCGTGGTGCGGTTGTCATCCGAGTGCCAGCGCAGCTTGCCGCGCAGGGCATAGGAATCCGCATCTCCGAGATGGGCACCGTTCTGCGGATCGGTCTGCCAGCCGCCACCCTGACGGATCTGTCCGGCGAGACGGAAATCCAGACCTTTGGCGATTGGGCCGGAGATATAGGCCTCGCTTCGGCTGCGGGCGTAGGAGGCGATGTCCTGACTGGCGCTGTAATGCAGGGTGCTGGTTGGGTCGGCGGTGCGCAGGCGGACTTCGCCGCCGGTGTCGGACTGCCCGTGCGTGGTGCCAACGGGGCCGGGGGTAACGGTGGCATCCGCCAGATCGAACATCAGGCCGCTCGACATGGTCGAGAACGCGAAGGGTACGTCATCGAAATAGGTCATGACGGTGGGGATGTTGTTCATCGTGAAGTCGTTGAAGCCGACGCCACGCAGATAGAAATTGGTCGAGGCCGTTCCGTTGATGGACTGGATCGTCAGGTTGGGGGCTACACGCTCCAGATCGCGCAGCGTTACGACGCCGCGCTGGATCAGGCGGTCTGCGGTCAGGCGGGTATCGGCATCGGGGCTGTGCTGGGCTGCGGCGAAGGCGAAGTCCGTGCGGCGGGCGGTGACGGCGATTGTCTCGGTGTCACGGGCCTGAATGGACTGCGGTGGGGCTTTGCGGGGAGAAGCCTTCGCAGAGGCAGGACGGGAGCTCGCAGGCTGGCGCGCGCCAGCCTTATCCATCGCAGGCTTTGCCTTCTCCGGCGGGGCCGCGAGAGCAAAGGATGGGCCAAGGAGACTGGCGCTCAGGAGAAGGGCCTTGCGAAGCGTCATGGAAAGGGCAGGTTTCCTGAAAAGGGGAGTATCAGCGTGGGTAGCCTGCCTGAAAAAGGACAGGAAAGCCCGAAAAATCAGGGTGCTTATATGGCACTCGTGCAACAGCGCCAACGCTCGATGCACGAGGACGGCCAGGAACGCAGATTTCGCTTGAACTGTTATGATATAACATAATAAGAGAGCCGCTCTGACAATCCTTCGTCTCTGCCGCATTCCTGTCCGGAGGTTTCATGCCGTCTATCGTGTCTGCCCGTTCCTTTCTTCTGCTACTGGGCTGCACCACCGCCCTTGCCGATTCCGCCTTTGCCCAGTCGGTTACGCCGTCTTCCACGTCTACCCAGACGGCTGCGGTTCCTGCTGAAACACAGACGGACGATGAGGCTTCTGCCGCACGTTCCAGCTTTGGCCATACCGATGACCAGCATGGAACGACAACGACGGAAACCAGTCGCACAGGTGCGGATGACATTACCGTCAACGCCCATCTCGAACGCGCCCGCGCTGCGCTGCAACCTTCAACGGGCGCAACCACCTATAATTTCTCGCGGCAGGCCATCGAAACCAATCCGGGTGGCGATAATGCAACGATGAACACCCTGCTGCTTCAGGCACCGGGTGTGGCACAGGACAGCTACGGCCAGATCCACGTTCGCGGCGATCATAACGAAGTGCAGTTCCGTCTGGACGGTGTGGCGCTTCCCGAAGGCATGAGCGTTTTCGGACAGACGCTCATGACGCGCTTCGCCCACTCCATGTCGCTCACCACTGGTGCGCTGCCGAGTGAGTATGGATTTCTTCAGGCCGGCGTAATCGATATCAACACCAAGAACGGCTATTCCGATGCCGGCGGTGACGTGTCGATCTATGGCGGTGCGCGCGACTATTTCTTCCCGTCCGTGCAGTTTGGCGGCCATCACGGCAAGTGGGACTGGTTCGCGACGGGTGATTTCGTGCACAATCGTGTGGGCATTGAAAATACGACGCCCAGCTTCAATGCGATCCACGATCTGACGAACCAGTATCACTTCCTGGGTCATGGTCGTTACACGGTCGATGAGAACACCCGGATCAGCTTCACGGCCGGTGTGTCCAATGCCGAATACCAGCTCCCCAACAATCCGGGACAGCAGCGCCAGTTCGCCAATCCCTCCTTTGCCGGCAGCGACCTGTCGCAGCAGCTTTCCGGCAATGGCGACAGTTCGAGCCTGACCGAGCATCAGAAGGAAATCACGGATTTCGGCATCCTGTCCCTGCAGAAGGACATGGGCAAGCTGAGCTTCCAGACGTCCGCCGTCATGCGTTACAGCTCCCTGCGTTACTCGCCCGATCCGCTGGGTGATCTCGTCTATAACGGTATTGCGCAGCGTGCGGCCCGCTCGGTCTTCTCGACCGGAACGCAGTCGGATGCCACATGGCAGGCCGCGAAGGATCATACCGTCCGCTTCGGCTATCAGATCTATGTGGAACGAAACGTTTCCAAATCGGATTCCACTGTCTACCCCCAGAGCGGTGAGGATGGTGACGGTAATGCGGTCTATTCCGACAACCCGCTCACCATTCATGATGGCACGGGCCGTACCGGCTGGATGTATGGACTTTATGCCCAGGACGAGTGGCGCCCTGTGAAGAACCTGACGATCAATTATGGTCTGCGGTTTGATGGCGTGGATGAATATACCCATGCCAAGCAGGTCAGCCCGCGCCTGAATATCGTCTACAAACCCTGGCATGGCGGGACGTTCCATGCAGGTTATTCCCGTTACTTCACGCCGCCGCCGTTCGAACTGGTGGGCGGAACATCGCTCAACAAGTTCGCCAACACCTCTGCTGCTCCGGGTACATTCCAGAACAGTAACGTGAAGGCCGAGCGCGATCATTACTTCGATGCGGGCTTCTCCCAGACGATCCTGCCGGGCTGGCATGCTTCCTTCGATGCGTATGTGAAGCTGGCCAAGAACATGATCGATGAAGGGCAGTTCGGCTCTCCCGTCATCCTGTCGGCGTTCAACTACCGTCGCGGACAGGTTAACGGCTACGAATTCGCTACCGATTATACCCGCGGCGCCTTCAGCGTGTACGGGAATTTCTCCTGGTCGCGGGCCATCGGCAAGGACATCACCACTGCTCAGTGGAACTTCGATCCGGACGATCTGGCCTATACCAGCAAGCACTGGATCCATCTGGATCATGATCAGCGCTGGACGGCTTCGGCTGGGGGAAGCTATTCGTTCTTCCACAGGACGGGTCATCCGCTGCGTCTGTCTGCGACGATGGTCTATGGCAGCGGTCTGCGGGCTGACGGTGCCACGCCGAACGGTGATTCCGTTCCGCAGTATGCGACGTTCAACCTGTCACTGGTCCAGTCCTTCAAGGATCTGTTCCAGGTGCCTTTCCTCAAGCGGACCCAGCTTCGTCTTGACGTGACCAACCTGTTCGACCGGACCTATCTGCTGCGTGACGGCAGTGGCATTGGTGTGGGCGCGCCGCAGTACGGTCTGCGTCGTACAATCCTGACCGGCATTGATCAGCGTTTCTGAAGACACCAGCCTGACGGGTTAAAAGACCCGTCAGGTCAATTCGGAGACTGGGCGTTTACAGCAGCGCCTTGTACCGGATTTTTTCCAGCGCTGCCGGAATATCCATGACCGGCACCGCCTCGCACAGAAAATCTCCCTGAACGAAATCACATTCCATTTCCAACAGCGCGCGGACCTGCGCCGCGCTCTGAATGCCTTCAGCCACGACCTTGCGTCCGAGACTGTGGACGATATCAATCACGCCTTTGATAATCGCAGCATCCGTTCCGTGTCTTTCAAGACCCTCTACGAATGCCCGGTTGATCTTCACATAGTCGAACGTGATGGTCTTGAGATGCGTCAGGGACGCAAATCCTGTCCCAAAGTCATCCAGAGAGATCTGGATTCCTTTCTGGTGAAGGACGTCAAGTTCCTGCTCAATCTGTTTGTGATGAGGGCGAGAGAACATGTTCTCAGTAATTTCGAGCGCAAGTGTGTTCAGGGGAACAGCCATTTCGTCAGCGAGAGAGCTGATTTTTTTAAAGAAATCGGCGCCTTCGAAGTCGCAGGAAGTAATGTTGATGGCGATGCGTTCGAAATGGATGTTCTGTTCGCGGAACTGACGCATATCCCGCATGACCTGGTGGGTGACGAAAGTGTTCAGTGTCAGGGTCAGTCGGGGGTCTTCGAAAACTTCCGGGAAATGCTGAGGGGAAAGCACCGTGTGATGCGGGTGGTCCCAGTGCAGGAGGGCTTCGAAAGAAACACGGCCAGGTATGCTGAGGGAAAAGATGGGCTGATAGAAGACCTGGATGCTCTGATTGCGCAGGTTCGTCTGGACGCTTCTGCGGAGGCGTGCTGCGAAATCGAGCTTTTCTTCCATGACGGGATGGTACTTACGGATGCGGTTGCGTCCGCCCGTCTTGGCGGCATAGAGCGCAAGATCGGCGCATTTCAGAAGGGCTTTTTCCCTTGCATCGGGAAGAGGGACGGAGACGTAACCGATACTGACGGTGCAGGCATGTGTCATGGTGCGGTTTCGGAAGCTGAAACGCATCTGCTCGAGAATGTTCAGAAGCACCGTTTCAAACAGGGCCGGTGTGTTGCCGGTCATGAGGATGGCAAACTCATCTCCCCCGATGCGGGCAATGAAACAGCCGTCTTTCTGGAAAGCGCGGAGTTTTTCGGCAACTTTGCGCAATAGCCGATCGCCGGAATCATGACCGGACGTGTCATTAATGGTTTTGAATGTGTCGAGATCGAGCAAAGCCAGACAAATGTGACTTTCGGTACTCGTGCGAAGTGTTTTTCTCAGAGTGTGTGAGAAATGAAGACGGTTAGATATTTTTGTCAGGAAGTCAGTATTGACAGCATTCTGAAGCTTCTGGCGGCTTGATTTCAAATGGTTTTCAGCCTGTTTGCGGGCTGTGATGTCAAAACGGATTGCCACGTAACTTGTGACTTTTCCGCTTTCGGAAATATGGGGTACGATTGTTGTGTCGACCCAGTACAGGGCGCCGTCGCGGCGACGGTTACAGATTTCGCCATGCCATACCTGACCAGAAGCGATAGTGCGGTACATCTGACGAAAGAATTTTTTGTCGTGCTGTTGCGAGCGCAACATTCGATGGTCGTTGCCGATGAGCTCTTCGCGGGTGTAACCGCTGATTTCCTCAAAGCGGCTGTTAACAGAAAGAATACGACCGCGAGTATCGGTAATGGCAACAATGGCGGAACAGTCCAGAGCGTGAAGTACGAAGTCATCACGGGCCTCTTGGGGCCAGTTCTTCACATAATTCAGGCTTTTCCTGAAATCATCCTCTTGTTTTTCCATCACCCAGGTTGACTCTCTCGATAGGAGACCTGAGTAATATCATACAATAATTAAACGTTCGTTAAAAGGCTTTACGGAGATCTGAAGCTCGATTTCCCGAAATCTTTTGCAATGTCTTGGTCTTTTTTATATTGAGGTGGTCAGGTTTTATTTGATCTACCTCGGCAGGTACGTTTTTTATCAGTGTGTTTGTGCAAGGCTAGGTTTCCTGCGACCTCCAGGCATGGCGCGTGAAAAAAGAGCGAGCGCTTCTGCCGCTATTCCATCGGCTTCCCCGGCCGCCTGATGGATCGTGACTTTGCGGTAAGTCACTCCATTGTATTCAGAGTTCCGCCCACTGACGGAGCAGGTTGTGGTAGGTCGAGGTCAGGCCGAGGACGGCGGGATGACTGTCGGGCAGGGCCTTGCGGGTTTCGATGATGGAGCAGTCGAAGTCGTAGAGCAGCCTGCGCTTCGTGTCGTCACGGACCATCGACTGGGACCAGAAGAACGAGGCCCAGCGACTGCCGCTCGTGATCCGGTTGACGCTGTGCAGGCTGGTCGAGGGGTAGAGCACCATGTCGCCCGCTGGAAGCTTCACGCTCTGGATGCCGTAAGTGTCCTGAATGACGAGTTCGCCACCTTCGTACTCATCGGGCCCGGTGAGAAACAGTGTGGAGGATACATCCGTGCGGATGCGCATTCCGGCGCCCGGGATGGGGCGGATGGCGTTATCCACATGAGCGTCAAAATGCATGCCGGTATCGTAGCGGTTGAAGAGCGGCGGGTAGACCCGCAGAGGCAGGGCGGCGCTGTTGAACGTCGGGTTGCGGCCGAGTGCCCGCAGGACGATCTCGCCGAGTTCACGACATTCGGGAGAGTCCTGCGGGATCTGGAGGTTCAGCTTGGCCTTCGCGGACTGCTCCCCGGCCGTAATGCGCCCATCCGTCCATTCCGCCGCTTCCAGCCTGTCGCGGAAATAGCGCACTTCTTCGGGAGAGAGGACATTCGGGATGTGGATCAGCATGAGCGTCGGGCCTTGAAAACGGGCGGAGTTGAAATGAGAATGACTCTTATCATGGAGTCATAAGGCCCTTTGGAGAGGGGAGCAATCGGAACGGGAGGCGGGTATTGCGTTCCGCAGCAGGGAGCAATGGTCTTATTTCCTTTCGTTGACACGTCCGGCGGGACGGGGGATGAGACGGAATATGGCATTTCATTCCCTTTGCGTTGCGCGGTGTGCAGGGGTGTCGCGTGGGTTGCTGACCGGCGTGGCGCTCATGGTGGTGGTCTGTATTGCCGGTGCGGAACAGAGCCGCGCCGAAGGCGGTATCGTAGCGCCACTTTCGGTTCATGATGCGATCGCCGCCGCCTGGAAAACCGACCCCGTGCGGATCGAGCTTGAGGTTAACCAGGACTCTGCCGACGCACGGGCAAAGGCGGCGCAGTCTTGGTTCGCGGGAGGTCCGACGCTGACGGGCGATTACTATGATGACCGCATCAGCGGGGACAATCATGGGTATATCACCTGGCAGGGCGGTGTTTCCGTGCCGCTCTGGCTGCCGGGTCAGGGGACGGCGACCGAGAACGTGGCGAAAGCCGAGGCGAAGACGGCAACGGTCCGCCTTGATGTCGAGCGCATGTCCATTGCGGTGCGGGTCGTGGATGCGACAGGCGCTGCGATCATGGCCATGCGCCGGCAGACAGCGGCGCTGGCGACAGTGGCGGCACTGCGGCGGATCGAGGCCGATGTGCAGCGGGCCGGGCATGTGGGCGAGATCGCGGTGTCGGACCAGCAGGCGGTAGAGGCGCAACTGGCGCAGGCCCGCAGCGAAGCGGACATGGCGGCTGAGGAAATCGAGACTACGGCGAGCCAGTTGCGGACGCTGACGGGGTTGCCGGGTGTTCCGGACATCACGCAGGCGGACGAGCACTGGCTGGGGCTGACGCGGGCCAATGATGCGCGCTGGGTCGAGGATGTTGATCCCCGCGTACGGGCGACGCATCAGGCCGTGATTGCGGCGCAGAACCAGATGAAACTGGCGCGCAAAAGCTTCATGCCCAATCCGGAAGTGGGCGTCGATGCCATCGATCAGGGGCAGTTTGGCAGCCCGTGGGATACGCAGGTGGGTGTCAATCTGCGGGTGCCGCTGCCGAGTGCTGTGACGAATACGCCGCAGGAATCTGCGGCGCGCGACCGTATGGCGGCGGCAACGCGGCAGGAAGTCGAGGCACGCCGGGCCGTGCGGAACGAGATGGCGCAGGTTCGGGCGCATCTGGTGGCGGCGACGGGATCGCTGTCCAATTCGCGGGTCGAGGCCAGTTCCATGCTGCACCGCGCGGATGGGATGGAGCGCTCCTGGCGGGTGGGCGAGACCCCGCTGATCGAGGCGTTGCGGGCCCGGATGGATGCATATCGGGCGCTGCTGGATCTGAATCGTGCGGAAATCGCCTGGCACGCGGCGATCATCCGGATGGGTGTTGCGACGGGGACCATTCCATGAGCCGGTTTGTGCGTTTTCTGCTCGGTGGCGCGGCGTTATGTGCTCTTGCCTGCGCTCCTGTGCGGGCCGTGGACGGGCCGGGCTGGATGCAGACGCTGAAACTTGGGTCCGAAGCGCGGACGGCCGAACATCTTCAGACCGCTCCCGTCAGACAGGGCGTTTTGCATGACACGGTCTCGGCGCTGGCCCGGGTCAGTGCGGATCTGTCCCGGACGGTCGTGATCCGCACGAGTGGGGACGGCAAGGTCACGGCGGTGCGGGTGACGCCCGGGCAGAACGTGGTGCCGGGGCAGGCGCTCATCGATTACACGGATCATTCGCTGCATGTGCTGCATCTTCAGATGGAGCAGGATCAGGCGGCGCTGGCCTCTGCGAAGGCCACGCTCGGGGAGGCTGAACTGGCATGCCGGCGCGGGCAGTCGCTTGTGGGCAGTACGGTGTCCGTTGGTGAAGTGCGGCGGCGTCAGGCGGCGGTGCAGCAGGCGCGCAGCATGGTTGTGGCGCGGGAAGCGGATATCGGGCTGATCGAGCATCGCCTGACGGAGGAGTTCACCTCCGTGACGGAAAAAATCGTGCAGGATGAGGCGTCCACGCTGATTTCGCCGGTTCGGGGTGTCGTGCAATCCATCCAGACCTCCGTGGCGTCGGATGTGACGCCGGGGCAGGCTGTGGCGACGGTCGTGGATCTGTCGGGGGTGTGGATTGTCGCGGATCTGCGGCCGGATGAGGTGTCCCGGCTGGTGCCCGGTGGCATTGTGACGGTTCGGCCGTCCGGCAATGCACGGGTCGAGCCGTTCCGGGCGGTTATCACGACAATTGACGGCGTGGCCGATCCGATGACAGGGCTCGTAAAGGTCGTCTGTGTCGTGGACCGGCCGGTGGCGTTTCTGCGACCTGGGATCATGCTGGATGCGGCGCTTGAAACCAGCGAGGCCGTGGACGGCATGATCGTGCCGTCGAACGCGGTGCAGACGATCGAGGGGCATGACCTAGTTTATGTGCAGACCGCCGAGGGCCAGTATGCCCCGCGCGAGGTGCGGGTGCGGCTGGCGACGGATGAGAGTGCTGTCGTTCAGGGGAATCTGAAGGCAGGGGATGCTGTGGTGACGGAAGGGAGTTTTGCCCTGAAATCCATGTCGCTCGTCAGCGGGCTGGATACGGACTGACCGGGTTTCATGCTGCATTTTTTCCAGTCCAACCGTTTCGTCCTGCTGGGCCTGCTCGTCGCGCTGATGATCGGCGGGGTGATGACCGTGCCGGGTCTGCCGGTCGAGCCGGTGCCGGATATTTCGCCCAAACAGGTCATGGTTTCCGTGACGGCACCCGGACTGGCGACGGAAGAGGTCGAGAAGCTCATCACTTTCCCGGTCGAGGCCAGTCTGACGGGGATTCCCGGCGTGACGGATCTGCGCTCCGTGTCGCGGACGGGGGTGTCGGCGGTCTATCTCCAGTTCGATGACGCGACGGATATCGATCTGGACCGGACGCGGGTTTCAGAGCGCTTGCAGGCGGCGCGGGACAGCATCACCCTGCCGGGCGTGAGTGTCGCGATGGGGCCGCTCGCGACGGGCATGGGTGAGATCATGCAGCTTCAGATCCGGGGCGGCGGTCTGTCGCTGATGGAACTGAACCGTCTCATGACCTGGACGGTCGTGCCGCAGCTTCGGCTGGTGCCGGGCGTGGTGGACGTCAACGTCAATGGCGGGTCGGTCGAGACATACCAGGTGGCGGTTGATCCGGCTCGGATGCGGGCATTCGGCGTCTCAGTCGGCGATATCGTGCAGGCTGTCGATACGAACAATGCGTCCTCCGGTGGCGGCTGGATCGCGCATCATGCCGAGCAGAATGTCGTTGTGGGCCGCGCGCTTGTAGGCGGTCTGGCGGATTTTGGCGCCATTCCCGTGAAGTTCGGCATGGGCGGTCATGTGATCCGGCTGCGGGACATGGGCATTGTCTCGGCTGGTCCCCGCACGCGGCTTGGAGCCGTGACGCGCGACGGGCAGGGTGAGGCGGTCATTGGCGTCGTGATGATGCAGACCGGGGCGAGCTCGAATACGACGCTGGATGCGATCGGCCGCGTGCTGCCGACAATCCGGCAGTCCCTCCCGCCGGGCGTGACGCTGGAGCCGTTCTACAGTCGGGCGAGTCTGACGGGACAGACCATCCATACGGTCAAGGAAAACCTGCTGATCGGCGCGGTTCTGGTGCTGTTTGTGCTCGTCGTGGTGCTGGGGGACTGGCGGGCGGCGCTGGTGATCGTGTCCGTTATTCCGGCGTCGCTGGTCGCCGCGATGGCGGGGATGCGGCTGTTTGGCGTGTCGGCCAATCTGCTGAGTCTGGGCGCGATCGATTTCGGGATGATCGTGGACAGTTCGCTCGTCGTGGTGGAGCACATCATGGTCGAGCGCGGGGAGAGCAGGGGGCCACACTCCTTCGCGGCCCTGACGGCGGATGCTGCTCGCGCCGTAGTGCAGCCGGTCAGTTTCGCGATTTTCGTCATCATCATGGTCTATCTGCCGGTGCTCACGCTTCAGGGCATCGAGGGCAAGATGTTCCGGCCGATGGCGCAGACGGTCATCATGGCGCTGCTGGCCTCACTGGCTTACTGCTTCATCTGTGTTCCGGTGCTTGCGGCGATGCTGATGCGTAAGGTTCAGCCGGACCGGGAGACCGCTTTCGTGCGGGTGGTGCGGCGGTATTACGAACCGGCCCTGCGCTGGACGGAGCATCACAGCGGGCGACTTCTGATCGTTACGGCTGTGGCGTTTCTGGCGGCGGTGCTGATCGGCGGCCGGCTTGGCGGGGAGTTCGTGCCGCAGCTTGAGGAAGGCTCGCTGGTCCTGACCTCGACGCGCCTGCCGGGGGCGTCGCTTGATACGGTGCTGGACGGGGTGACGGCAGAAGAGAAGATCCTGCGGTCCTTCCCGGAAGTCCGGACGGTCGTGAGCAGTACGGGAACGGCGGCGATCCCGACCGATCCAATGGGTACGAACGAGACCGATACGTTCATTTTTCTCCGCCGGCGTGAAGAATGGAAAACGGCCTCCACGCAGGCGGAACTGGTTACGAAAATCAATGATGTCTTGCAGAAAACACGCCCGGATGCGGCCTATTCGTGGTCGCAGCCGATCCAGATGCGGATGGACGATCTGCTCGCCGGTGTGCGGACGCAGCTTGCGATTTCGATCTATGGCGATGACCTCTCGGAACTGAACCGGATTGCCGGGCAGGTGGTCGAGACACTGCGGAGCGTGCAGGGCGCGGCGGATGTTGCGTTGCAGGGGAGTGGTACGGTGCCGTTCCTGCATATCGATGTGAACCGCGATGCGGCGGCGCGGCTCGGTGTGTCGGTGCCGGATATCCTGACGGTTGTGGAGGCCATTGGCGGACATGTCGGCAAGCCGGTGACGGTACAGGGCGCGATCATTCCGACGCAGGTGAGGCTGCGGGCGGATGCGGTCAGTTCCGTGGACAGGATCGGGCATTTGCAGGTGCGCAGGGCGGACGGGCAGGGCTGGGTTCTGCTGTCGCAGGTGGCGGATATCGTGCTGTCGGATGGGGTGTCGCGGATTGACCGGGACAATATCCATCGCAGGGTGATCGTGCAGGCCAATATTCGCGGGCGGGACGTGAGTTCGTTTGTAGCGGCGGCGCAGCAGGCCGTGGCGCAGAAGATAAAAATGCCTCAGGGCTACCGGATGGTTTGGGCCGGGCAGTTCCGGAACCTGCAATCCGCGCTGCACCGTCTGTTCATTGTCGTGCCGATCGCGCTGGCGCTGATTTTCCTGCTGCTGGTGGCGGCTCTGGGATCGTTCGGCGCTGCGGCGTTGGTCTTCGCCAATCTGCCAATGGCGGCGACGGGCGGCATTTTCGCCCTAGCGATCCGGGGGCTGCCGTTCAGCATTGCGGCGGGGATCGGGTTTATTGCGCTGTTTGGCGTGGCGATCCTGAACGGCGTGGTGCTGGTCAGCCAGATCCGGGTGTTCCGGCAGGAAGGACTTGCGGCGGCGGAGGCGGCGTTTCAGGCCGCGCGGAGCCGGTTGCGACCGGTGCTGGCGACCGCATCCGTGGCTAGTCTTGGGTTCTTCCCGATGGCGTTTTCTGGCGGATCCGGCGCGGAAGTGGAGCGGCCGCTGGCATCGGTTGTAATCGGGGGGCTGATTTCTTCGACGCTGCTGACTTTGTTCGTACTGCCGACGCTTTATGCGCGGTTCTTCGGCCGTGAAGGCCGGGAAGCTCCGGACAAGGCGTAAGCCTCTCCGGAGCGTGTACCCTCATTGGAAGGGCAGGTAGCGGAAGTCGAAGAAGATCTGACTCATGCTGGTATGCGGATCGCCGCCGATGCCGGACCAGATCTGCCTGCGCGAATAGGCGAGCTGCGTGCCTGCTTCCACAGTGCCGAACTTGCCCTTGAAGAAGCGCCACCAGCCGCCGATCGTGATTTCGGACACGCTGCGGGTGTTGGCCGTGCAGGACAGGGAAGACAGCTCCTGCAGGCAGCCCGCGTTGGAATATCCGGGATTGCCGTAGCCGTAAGAGGCGCCATTGTCGTTGAAATAGGAATGGCCGACGCGCTGCGTGCCGAAATAGCCGTAGACGTCGATGCGCGGGTTAGGATGCGCGATGACACCCGCCTGTGCCTGCACGCCAAAGAGCGGATCGGGGCTGCCATTGGCCTTGAGCGTGGCATCGGGCAGCAGGACGGAGCCGTAACGGTTAATGCCCCAGCCCGCGAGCCCGGCCATGCGCAGTTCGAGCTTGCCGGGAATGAGCGGCAGGATCATTGATCCGCCCGTGCCGCCGCCGATGGCGGTGTTGTTATGCCCGGTATTGCCCATCGTCACGCGGTCATGGGGGAAGTGCAGGATGCCTTCCATTTCATAATGACCCCAGATGGGATCGTAGGCGACCTTGCCAATGACATCCGGGGCGATCTCATTGGAGAAATTGGTCGTGTCATTGGTCAGGCCAACGCCGTTCTCACCGATCGTGACGGTGGAACCGTTGGGTATCGACACCGCACCGTTGGCTGCGGAAAATCCGGTCGTATCATACAGCGTGGCAGGGTTTTCGATCGAGAGACCGGTCCACAGACGATGATGGAAGAAGTCCTTCACGATACGGACCTGCCATTGGCGCGACCAGGTCTGGCCCGCGAGCATGGAGGCTTCAATCGTTTCCGGAAGGCTTTCCTGACGGGCAACGATACCCGCACGGCCCGGTGTCAGGAGGCTCCAGGCCTGCCCTCCCAGGAAATGCCAGCCTTCCTTGTTGTCGTCATAGGCAAGATAGGCCTGACGCATGCGAAAGGAATAGCTGTTGCTCTCATACGGGTCTGTCGTAACGGCACCAGCGCCGAAATCGGATTCAAAGAAGCCGGAGATCGTGGATTCAGAGTCGATATTGCCGCGTGCCAGCAGGGACAGGCGGCTGTAGCGTGCGCCTCCGTCGAAATTGTTGGTGTGGTAACGCGGCTGGTTCGGATACGGCATGTCCTGCCAGTAATTGAACGTGTCAGACGCCACATGCCGGTTTTCAAGCACGGCAGCCGTATCGACGAAGCCGCCGAGCATGAGCGTTACGGGGCCGAGATGGAAAACGCCGTGATCGCCGACGGCACCTGCGGCCTGTGCGCCCAGCGTTTCACGCGGATGAGGGCCGACACCGTTTTCAGCAAAACGAACGACAACATCCTCGGCGCGGTGGCCGACGACGTCGAGCTCTGATCCCTTGTCGTTGTCGACAAGTCCTCGTCCCGTCGGTGAGAGCGACATCCTGTCACGACGGGCCTGAGCGCCACGGACTGGCTCCTGCCCTGATGCGGCCGTCATTTCATGACCAGAACCCGAAGGCTCAAATGGCTGTGGCGTTTTGTTACCACGGCGGCGGACGGATGCAGTTGTAACACGCCCGTAATGGTCTGGCTGAGCGGCAATCTGTTCAGCATGAGGCGAACTGGAGCGGGACGGAGAAGTGCCTGAAGCGTGGTGTTTGGCAATTTCCTCTTTCAGCACGGCCATATCATGATTGATGGCGCGCTGTTCTTCCTGCACATGAGCCTGTGCCGCCTGCAGACGGCTCATTTCCTGTTCCATCCTCGAAACGAGATCATCATCGGCCCGGGCCGATGTTCCAATAAGAAAGACGCCCAGGGTCGTTCCGAGAAACAGATATCCGCGTCCCGATACCCGCAGGGACCGCAGCGTGCGGAAGGTCAACAGAGTCAATTAATCCCCCATGTCAAAAGATGTCCTGAACATGTGCATGAACTCGTGTGCGATAGCTCCTAAAAATATTTTCAGGTGCGCGTTGCAGCTCTACGGCCTGCGGAGGTAGGCGGGGAAGGAGGAAATATTCCTGACGGTTTTGCAGGGCCGGTAACGGAATTGTGAAGTTATTTTAAAAGGGACGAATGCGGGTATGGGCTCCCAAAGGGGTAGAAAGGAAAAATAAGCAAACTACGTTACTGAATAACTTTCTGTATTGTTCAGGTGTGTGTCTGACACCATCCTGCAGACTTTAAATCTGTTCCTCCGTCCGGTAAGTCGACTTCGGATTATCTTCAAATTCATCTTTTCTTCTGATTTTCAGCAAGGTGATCTGTTCCTGTAAGAAAAAGTATCAAAGCCTTTTGTCTTCACCCCGTCGTGCAGGTCAGGCATGCTGGCGCGACAGATATCGACGCATGAACAGCTTTTTTGAAAATGGGATGCAGTGATGAAGGTTGCTCTTGGACAGTTTGCAGTCGCGCCGGACTGGGAAACCAACCAGCGGCAGTGTCTCGATCTGATAGCGCAGGCGCGGGCGGGCGGGGCTGAACTTCTGGTCCTGCCGGAAGGGATCCTGGCGCAGGACATCAACAATCCGGAACTTCTGCCCCAGACGGCACAGCCGCTTGATGGTCCGTTCATGGAAGGTCTGCGCGCGGCCAGTCAGGGTATCGCCGTCGCAGGGTGTGTGAACGTTCCTGATGGCCAGGGTCGGTTTTACAACACGCAGTTTGTACTGCGTGATGGAGCCTTTATTGCGACGTATCGCAAGCTGCATCTCTATGACGCTTTCAGCATGAAAGAATCCCAGCGGACGTCTCCCGGTCTGGAACTGCCGCCCGTAGTGCAGATCGGAGACATGAAGATTGGTCTGATGACCTGTTATGATGTGCGTTTCCCTGAACTCGCGCGTCATCTGGCGCTTGCGGGTGCGGAGGTTCTGCTGTTGCCAGCCGCATGGGTGCGGGGGCCGGGCAAGGAACGTCACTGGGAAATCATGTCGGTGGCGCGGGCGTTGGAAAACACGTGCTACGTCGTGGCTGTCGGGGAGTGTGGGACGCGGAATACCGGATTCAGCATGGTTGTCGATCCGCTGGGTGTCGTGACGCTGGCACTGGGGGAAGCGCCGGCTCTGGGCTTCGCCACGCTGGACCGCGAGCGGATTGCTCATGCGCGTCATGTTCTTCCAGTGCTGGAAAACCGTCGTTTCGCTCCACCTGTTCTCGCCGCTCAGTAAGGCGAAGGCATAACCTGTGATACATCATCCAAGAAGGCGTTAGCGCCTGCTTTAAGTCACCTTGTCGCAAGCATTTGGTAGAAAACATGCCAGCATGCAGCGTAAGTTTTACATTGCTGCTGGCCGGACTGGATGTCTCGGGTGATCATAAGGGCTTCATGCTCAGGTGTTTCAGAACTCCGAGACAACTGAGAAAAACGTGCCGCGCCGCTGGCCGTACTGGGCCTGATAAATGCCGACGCCGCTGCCATTGCGGAGCTGGTAGCGTTTGTCGAACAGGTTCATGACGTCCGCGCGGATTTTGATGTCATGGCCGACCGGAACTTTCATGAAGGTGTGCTGGTAGCCGACGTTGAAGACGTCGTATTGCGGCTCTTTTTCCAGATTGGCGAAGCCGCTGCGCAGGCCGTAGCCATAGACGAAATCGACATAGGCCATGTCGTGTTTCGTGGTCCATGAGGCGCCTGCGGTGGCGGTGAATTCGCCCTGATGGTCGAGCTGGATCGCATGGTTGCGGATATAGGCGAGTTCCGCCAGATCGAACTGGTACTGCGCCGAATTGATGTCGCGGGCCGAGGTTTTGACGTACGAAAAATTGCCGAACAGCGACCATGCTCCGTGCCGCCAGGAGCTGCCGAATTCCGCGCCATAGACGCGGCCGCGTTTGTAGCTGAAGGGGGCGAGGATGACCGCGCGGCCGAACTGTCCGAGATCGGTGAGGTCATGCGCCCATTTGGCGTAGGCATCGAGCGTGATCTGGAACTCGGGTGTGATGCGCTGGAGGATGCCGCCATCGACGTAATGCGATTTCTCGACTTTTGTAGCGCTGTTGATCGTGTTCGCGGCCGCGTTGGTGGTGCCTGCAAAGCGCGCGAGTGTGGACGGGTAGACATATTGCGGGGAAGGCGGGGCGAAATAGCGCGAATAGCCGAGATGCAGCGTCGTGGTGCGGCTGGGCTTCCAGACCATGTTCGCGCGTGGGCTTAATTGTCCTTCATTGTCGAAAGACGAGGCGAAACGATCGTAACGGATGCCGTAATTGAAGGTCAGGGTGCGGGTGATTTTGTACTCGTCCTGAATATAGGCGCCCGCTTCGACGGACCAGTTTCCGGTATTGTCGATCATGCGTTTTGCGATGTCGGATTTCTGGTTTCCGGCGTCGTCCACGGGAAAGGCCAGCGTATTGGTATCCAGACGTTCGGACGTGTACTGCCCCAGTAGACCGGCCCTCAGGGTGTGATGGGGGGCGATGTCGTAGGACAGGTCGGCCTGTATGCCGCCGGTGGTGAAGTCGTTGACTTCATGTTCCGAGACGCCCTGATAGATCAGGTCGCGGTCGCGGTCGCGGTCCCGGTCCGGTGTGTAGTCGATCCGGCCGTAGCGGAAATAGGGTGAGACCTGAAGGTTCAGCTTCTCGGTCGTGCGCTGATAGGACAGCACGGCATAGTAGTTCTGTTCGGTCTGGCTGTCGTTCAGATTGGCCCAGTTCATGGACGGGTCATGCGGATTGACGCCCGCGACGTTGTACAGCGTCGTGTAGTCCGGGCTGGTCGTATCGAATGTCTTGAACGAGTTGGGGATTTCGAAATCCGCGTAGGAGGCGCTCGTCAGCAGCGTGATCCGGCTTGCGTCGTCGAGATGGTAGGACAGATACGCGAAGGCTTTTTCCTGTTCGGTCACGTCATGGATGGCGCGGAACGTGTTGCTCGGGTTTTCGATGCCGATATTGTTGCGGGTGAAGGACAGGGTGGTGAAATAGTCCAGTTTTCCATGCTGGCCGCCAAACTGCACGGACGGGACGAACGTGTTGTAGCTGCCGCCATACAGCGAGACCTGGTTGTGTTTGAGGCTGTCGCCGGTCTTGGTCGTGACGTCCACCACGCCTGCGGTGCGGAAGCCGAACTGGGCGGGCAGCGTGCCCGTCAGCAGGTCCACGGACTGGATGATGCGCGTGTCGAGTTCCTGTCCGAAACCGTTCAGCCCTTCCGGCAGCAGCACGCCGTTGACGCGATAGGTCAGGCCGCCATGTTCGCCGCGGACATGGACTTCGCCATAGCTGTCGAGAACCACGCCGGGGACGCGGAGGAGGATCTGGCTGAAGGCTGCGTTCTGTCCGCCGGGGGTGGTCGTGATCTGGCGCTGGTCGATGTTGTAATCCACGGCGCCGAGGCCCGGGAAAATGCGGGCGCGTTCATCGTTCAGATGTCCTGTGACACTGATTCGTTCGGAGGCTGGGAGCACTTTCGGAGAAGTGGATTTTTCATCGGTCCGGGATTTTTTTTCGGACGTTGCGGCAAAGGCGTGGCCTGCGCAGAAAAGGATCAGGCTGATCGCCATCCAGCCATATGTGTGGAAGCGCGCTCGAGAAAATAGCAAGACAATCATAAAATAGCAACTGCTATACAAACTGGAACACATAAGAGGCAACCTGCGGACTGGGTTTCAGCCATCATGGTGATGGGGCAGGATATCCTTAAAGCATGTGCGTTATATTATTCAATATGCTATATTTATGACCTGTGGCTTTCCACGATTGAGGCTGGGGGGCACTCGGCCAGCCACAGCATGACATCGAGTTGGCCTTTCAGTGTGGTTGTACGGATGTTTTCGAAGCCTGCATCCTGAAGCCAGCGGTGCATGTTTTCGTCTGAAAAGCCAAGCCATGCATGGGCCGCCTGTTCGCGGAGCTCTCTGTGATTATGGGTGATGAAATCTACAATCAGCAGGCGGCCGCCGGGGGTCAGGACGCGGTAGGCTTCGTTGATTGCGGCCCCCGGATGTTGGGCGTAATGCAGCACCTGATGCATGACGGCCGTATCAACGGAGGCGGCGCCGAGTGGAAGAGCGTAGAGGTCGCCCTGTCGCCACTCGATGCGGGGGGACGTGTTTTCATCAAGTTTGGATCGCGCCAGCCTGAGCATGGCGGGGCTACGGTCTACGCCGATGGCCCGCTCCGCTTCGGGGCCTAGCAGTTCGATCATACGGCCCGTTCCCGTGCCGATGTCCAGCAGGCGTCCCAGGGGCTGTGCCACCAGACTATGCAGGATGGCCGTCTCTACCTGCTCTTCAGGGACGTGCAGGGAACGCAGACTGTCCCATTCGGCGGCATGAGCTTCAAACCAGTCTTCGGCTTCGGTGGCACGAACGGTTTTCACGGCCGTGAGGCGCGCGCAGTCGGCAAGGCGCTCGGCGTCAGGATGTTGATCCCAGACGTCCATGGCAGCGAGGGCGGGGGCTACTGTCTGCCGGTCGCCGAGGGTGAGGAAGACCCAGTTGCCCTCTTTGCGGCGGGAGATCAGCCCGGCTTGATCCATGATTTTCAGATGACGTGACACCCGTGGCTGGCTCTGTCCAAGGACCTGCGCGAGTTCGCCCACAGAGAGTTCCATCTGGCGCAGGAGAGCGATGATGCGGAGGCGCGTAGCGTCGGCCAGCGCCTGGAAGAGGATCAGAGACTGTGTCATGAACTAACTATATAACAGTATCATTATATACGCAATTAGTTTGACAGTGTGTTTTGGATGGTTCTATCTCGGGACGCCATGGTTCTCCAGCCGGGTGTGAATCCGGGTGGAGCCAAGAGGGAAGCTGGTGTGAGGCCAGCACTGTCCCCGCAACTGTAAGCGGTGAGTCGGTGCCACGATGTCACTGGATTTTCGTATCCGGGAAGACGGTATGACGATGATGACCCGCAAGTCAGGAGACCTGCCAGGGCCGCAGCACGCTTTCCGGCGGGGTGTCCGGATAGTGAGGGAACCACCGTGTCCGGAAAGGTCGGATGCGCATGGCTCCTGCTGCCCAAACGGCTTCGGCCGGTAATTTGGGAGTAATGTCATCATGGGCGTCAGTGTCGCCTCACTCGGATTTCCGCGCATCGGTTTGCGTCGTGAACTCAAGACCGCACTGGAAAGCTACTGGTCGGGTCGTTCGGATCTTGATGCGCTTTTGTGCACCGCCTCAGATCTGCGCAAGATCAACTGGGCCTGCCAGAAGGAGCATGGCGCGGATATCGTGCCGTCGAACGATTTTTCGCTCTATGACCATGTTCTGGACATTTCGGCCATGCTTGGCGCCGTCCCCGAGGCCTATGGCTGGAAAGGCAGGACTGTCGATCCGCTCACCTATTTCGCAATGGCCCGCGGGGGGCAGAAGGATTGTGCACACGGCGTAACTGCCGGAGAAATGACGAAGTGGTTCGATACGAACTACCATTATCTCGTTCCAGATCTGAGGGCGGATCAGATATTCGAGCTGTCTACATCAAAGGTTGTGGACGAATATCGGGAGGCAAAAGCGCAGGATATCCAGACGCGGCCGGTACTGCTGGGCCCTGTGACCTATCTGCTTCTGGCTAAAATCCGTGATGAGCAGAACATCAATCCGCTCGGACTTCTGCAGCGTGTCCTGCCTGTTTACGAGCAGGTC
Source organism: Gluconobacter sp. Dm-62 (assembly GCF_018256155.1). Classification (GTDB taxonomy): domain Bacteria; phylum Pseudomonadota; class Alphaproteobacteria; order Acetobacterales; family Acetobacteraceae; genus Gluconobacter. The sequence continues at coordinate 68,284 of NZ_JAERLY010000001.1, read as the reverse complement.
CTGAAGCAGCTGGTCGCAGAAGGGGCGGACTGGGTTCAATTCGATGAACCGGGGCTGGTGCTTGACCTGGATGATATGGCGCGGGAGGCGTTTCAGGCGGCCTATGCAGCTCTGACGGAGGCTGCTCCGGCTCTGAAGATCATGCTGACGCCGTATTTCGGGGCGTTGGACGATAATCTCGAAACTGCGCTTTCGTTGCCGGTTCATGGGCTGCATCTGGATCTGATCCGGGCGCCGGAACAGCTGGCAGAGGTGCTGGGCAAGGCGCGGCCGGATCTTCTGCTGTCGTTGGGTGTTGTCGATGGCCGCAATGTCTGGCGGGCTGATCTCAGCCAGCTGCTGGACGGGCTTGAGCCTGCTTTCAGGGCGCGCGGCAATCTTGTGCTCGCGCCGTCATGTTCATTGCTGCATGTGCCGATCGATCTCGCGCGTGAGACTGATCTGGACCCGGAAATCGGCCAGTGGCTGGCGTTTGCCGTGCAGAAGATCGGGGAACTGCGCACGTTGGCGACGGCACTGGAGCAGGGGCGGGATGCCGTGCGGGATGTTCTGGAGGCTTCGGACCGTGCCGCCAGTCTGCGGCGTAGTTCGCCGCGGATTCATGATCTGGCGGTTCAGACGCGTCTTATGACCGTCACGCCGGAACTCAGCCGCCGCAATGCGGCGTTTTCCACCCGTCGTGAAGAGCAACAGGCCCGGCTGGGTCTGCCCCTGTTTCCGACGACCACCATCGGATCGTTTCCCCAGACGCCGGATATCCGCGTTGCGCGTGCTGCCCATGCGAAGGGCGTTCTTTCAGACGATCAGTATACGGCATTTTTGCGGGAAGAAACCTGCAAGGCTGTGCGCTGGCAGGAAGAGGTCGGGCTGGATGTGCTGGTGCATGGCGAGTTCGAGCGCAATGACATGGTGCAGTATTTCGGCGAGCAGCTCTCTGGTTTCGTGTTTACGAAGCACGCATGGGTACAGTCATATGGATCACGGTACGTCCGGCCGCCGATCATTTTCGGCGATGTATCGCGTCCGCACTCCATGACGGTTGAGTGGTGGCGCTATACCCAGTCCCTGACGGAGCGTCCTGTGAAAGGGATGCTGACGGGGCCGGTCACGATCCTCAACTGGTCGTTTGTTCGTGATGACCAGCCGCGTGCAACGACATGCCGCCAGATTGCGCTTGCCATACGTGACGAAGTTCTGGACCTGGAAGTGGCTGGTGCCGCAATGATCCAGATTGATGAAGCGGCCTTGCGGGAGGGGCTCCCGCTGCGGCGCAGGGACTGGAAGTCCTATCTGGACTGGGCCGTGGAAAGCTTCCGTCTGACGGCATCAGGGGTCGCGGATCGCACGCAGATCCATACCCATATGTGTTACTCGGAATTCAACGACATCATTGTCGCCATTGCGGCGATGGATGCGGATGTCATTTCCATCGAGACCGCGCGGTCGAAGATGGAGCTGCTCGACGCCTTTGTGCAGGATGCCTATCCCGCTGAAATCGGTCCGGGGGTTTATGACATTCATTCCCCCCGCATTCCGACTGTCGGGGAAATGGCCGAACTGCTGCGTGCGGCACGGGTACGTCTGGAAGACCGGCAGATCTGGGTTAATCCGGATTGCGGCCTCAAGACCCGCAGATGGCCTGAAGTCGAGCCTGCGATTGCGAACATGGTGGCTGCGGCGCGTCTTTTGCGGACCGCAGTGGATTCCTGATTTTTTGTTTCGTGAGGCGAAGAGAAGGTGGCTCAGGCTGCCTCCTCTTCGGCCTGTAGTCTTCCATCTTTCAGTCCTGTCCGAGGATGATATGTCCGTTGATCTTTCAATGCTGGCGCCGTTGCGCAAGCCCAGGGTTTCATTCGAGTTTTTCCCGCCCAAAACACCGGCTTCGGAGGCGGCGCTGGAGAGCACGGGCCGCCGTCTTGCCGCTTATGGGCCCGGGTTCATGTCCGTCACCTATGGGGCAGGGGGCTCCACGCGCGACAGGAGCATCCGCACGGCCGAGCGTCTGGGGCAGAAAACAGGCGTTCCGGTCGCAGGACACCTCACCTGTGTAGGGGCGTCCCGTCAGGAGGTTGATGATGTGGCGCGCGCCTACTGGGAGGCAGGAGTGCGGCATATTGTGGCACTTCGGGGTGATGCGCCGGATATGAAAGCGGGTTTTGTAGCCCATCCGGATGGCTATCGCTCGGCTGCGGAGCTTGTGCGGGGACTGCGGGACGTGGCGCCATTCGAGATTTCGGTTGCGGCCTATCCGGAAGTTCATCCGGAGGCGCAGGGCGCGCAGGCGGATCTGGATAACCTGCGCCGCAAGCTGGATGCAGGGGCCACGCGCGCCATTTCGCAGTTTTTCTTTACCCCCGAAGCATTTCTCCGTTTTCGGGACGCCGCCATCGCGGCAGGAATTACCGCAGAGATTGTTCCGGGCATTCTGCCGATCGGTAATGTGTCGCAGGCGCGGAAATTTGCCGGAATGTGTGGAGCGCATATTCCGGACTGGCTGCTGAGGCAGGTGAGTGACCTGGAGGAACAGCCGGAAATCTGTGCACAGATCACGACTGCGCTGGCCGCCATGATGTGCCGCGCATTGCAACAACATGGGGTCGAGAGTTTTCACATCTATACGCTGAACCGGGCTGAACCGGGGATTGCCCTGTGTCGGCTTCTCGGGCTGGAAGATGCGAACTGAAAAGCCACTTCACTGGCGGGTCCTGTTCAGAAGACCAGTAAAGTGAGCCGACAGGACGCTTGGCGTCTGGCTACAGGGAAAGCCAGCGGATGCCGCGCTCTTCCGCTTCATGATGCGCGTCTTTATAGCCGGCATCGGCATAGCGCATGACGCCCAGACTGGTATCGTTCGTCAGGGCGATCCGTAGCCGTTCATCTGCCTCGCTGGACCCGTCGGCAACGATCGTGATGCCTGCGCTGGTCATGTAGCCGGCATAGCCGCCCCCTCCGGAATGGATGGCAACCAGATCGGCCTGGGAAGAACACGCCAGCATCGCATTCAGCAATGGCCAGTCTGCGATGGCGTCCGAACCGTCTTTCATGTTTTCCGTCATGATGTTCGGATGGGCCATGGCACCGGCGTCCAGATGATCGCGTGTGAAGGCGACAGGCCCTGCCAGAACGCCCTCACGAACCATCCTGTTAACGGCGAGGCCAACCTGCGTTCGGGCGTCATGACCCAGCCAGGCAATACGAGCGGGAAGTCCTTCAAACGGGACATGCACCCGGGCCAGTGTGATCCAGTTCACAACGGACGGATTATCCGCGAATGTTTCCAGCAGATAATCGTCGATTTTGCGGATGTCGTCCTCATCGTTCGACAGCGCAATCCAGCGGAACGGTCCAATCGCGCGGGCAAAAAGCGGGCGTAGATAGGCTTCCGTAAAGATCGGAATATCGAAAGCATTCTCGATCCCCGCCTTTTTGGCCTGCGTGCGGATCAGGTTGCCGTTGTCGAAGACGATCGATCCGGCTGACTGGAAATCCAGCATGGCCTGAACATGGCGGGCAATGGATGTCAGCGAGAGCCCGGCGAGTTGTTCGGGGTCTTTTTCCCGCAGGGTCTGAACGTCTGCGATGGACAGTCCGGCAGGAATATAACCGTAAACCAGATCATGCGCGGATGTCTGGTCCGTGACGATGTCGGGAACGATCCCGCGGGCATGGATCTCGGGAAGGATGTCGGCTGAATTGCCAAGCAGGCCGATCGAACAGCCGTCGCCCTTGCGCTGGGCCTCAGCAACCAGTGTCAGGGCTTCATCGAGTGTTTCTGCCCGATGCTGCAGATAACCGGCTTCCATACGCTTGTTGATGCGCGTGCTGTCCATTTCCACACAAAGGATCACGGCACCGGCCAGACGTCCGGCGAGAGGCTGCGCGCCGCCCATGCCGCCCAGACCGGATGTCAGGATCAGCTTGCCGGACAGGTTCGAACTGAAATGGCGCTCGGCGATGCAACGGAAGATCTCATAGGTTCCCTGAATGACACCCTGAGAGCCGATATATTGCCAGTCGCCAGCCGTCAGGCCGCCCCAGCAGATCAGGCCTTTCTTCTCCAGCCTGTAGAACTCGTCCGCCTTGGCCCATTGCCCGATCATGTTGCAGTTGGCCATGACCACGATGGGCGCGCGCTCATGCGTGCGGACCACGCCGATCGGCTTTCCGGACTGGACGATGAGCGTCTCGTCGTCACGCATGGTTTTCAGCCTCTGCACGATCATGTCATGGGACGGCCAGTCGCGGGCGGCTTTTCCCAGAGCGGCGTAGACCACAAGGTTGTCGGGATCTTCCCCGACGGACAGCACGTTTTCCAGAAGCCGGAGCAGCCCTTCCTGTCGCCATCCCCGACAGCGCAGCGTGTTGCCGGACGTGACGTCGAAAGTTCGGTTGGTCATGTCTCAGGAGTCCTTGCCAGTGGGGGAGGGAGCGAGCGCATAGCTTGCAAGATCGATGCCCAGAGCGCGTTCGACGGGCGGGTAAACGCTGGGATCCACGACACTCGACGAGAGGGGGAACTTTGATTTTTCCACGTGCAGGACAAGGATTTCCATGCCGTCCTCGATCTCCCCGACGCTCAGGGGGTAACCGTCCGGCGTGAGTGTCGTGATGATGTCGGGGAAGGACGCCAGACGCTGACCGTGCGCATCATCAACGGCCATGTATTCGTTCATGACATGCAGCGTGACGGCAGATGCGCCCTGTCCGACCGTGATGGTCCCGACATCGAACGCTTCGGACGTGTATGTGACCGATTTGCGACTGACCTTGCCCTGCGCGAGAATGGTTCCGTCGAGCGTTTTTACAATGGCATCGATCACGGCACTTCCGCTTTTGCCGGATGCTTCGAGAATGGCTTCTCCCAGTGCGAGCGCGCGGGAGATGCCCCCCCACGCGGCATGGCGCTTGACGTAAGATGCGGGAAGCGGGTTGCGGCAGGATGCGATAAAGCCGCCTGACATATCGGACGCGGTCCGCAGGATGGGCGAAATCCGCGCGGTCGCCCCTTTTGCGACCATCTCGATATAGGCATTGCGGGAGCGGTTGCCGCCAACGACCGCCTGAATCATCGTCTCGGGGGAGTTGGCCATGCCGATGGAGCCCATGTCACCGGTAGGATGGGCCCGCATATCTCCGACCGCATCGACGACTTTCGTGCCCAGAATCGCGCCGGGCAGCCAGGCGTTGAGCGTGCTGGACTTGCCGTTCTGCCCGATCATAAGACCATAAATCGGTTGTCCCAGTTCTTTCTGGACGAGCTTTACGGCGTTGACGTAGTCGACACCCAGCATCTGCCATTCCGTTGTACTTGCAGGCGCACCGATCGCCGCTGCCGTGGCAATAATGGCATCGTCTTCAATCTCTTCCGCACAGACAAGTTCCGGCTGTCCGGTATTGACCGCTGCCGTGCCCAACATCCGGCCGTGCTCGACCCAGCCACCACCACCACAGGCGAAGACCGATCCGCCAAGGATTGCGGCCTCCACGTCTTTTGCAACCAGAATTCTACCCATCCTGCGTCATCCTTGTCGTCCTGCGTCTCACCGGCATTCCCGGGAGAGCGCGTCATTCAAAAATCGCGATCGATATCCTGAAGCGCCTGCGTCAGGACGCGCGCGCCATTCGCGGCATCCTGCGGCGTGCACCATTCCTCCGGGTCATGACTGCGCCCGTCCCGGCACGGCACGAAGAGCATCGCTGATGGACACAGCCGGGCCACGAAAGCAGCGTCATGGCCTGCTCCGGACACCATCAGACGGTATTTCAGTCCAAGCTGCCCGGCGGCCTGCCCGATCCTCCGGACCAGACCTGCATCACAGGCAACCGGCTTTGTGTCCGACAGGCGCATGAAACGCTCCAGCCGCACATGAGCCTCTGAGGCGGCCGAGCGACAGGCGGCTTCCAGTTCTTCCGCAAAGCCCTCGACCACGGCACGTTCCGAAACCCGGATATCGACCACGATCCGCGCCGAACGCGGCACAACATTGGAAGCATTGGGCGAGATCTCGACGATCCCGCACGTGGCTGTCACATGTCCCTGACCGGACTGCGCCAGTTCACCCGCCCGCCGGCTGACGAATGTGATGACAGACGCTGCTGCCACGGCGGCATCCTGCCGGCGGTCCATCGGTGTCGTGCCCGCATGGTCCGCGCGGCCGCCAAAAAGAATTTCGATACGCGTGACGCCGGCGATGGCCGTGACGGCTCCGATCGGCAGGCCGTCCTGTTCCAGAACAATGCCTTGTTCGATATGAACCTCAAGAAAGGCCCGCAGGTCGGTCCGGCGCGGCGTGTCCAGATGCTCGGGCCGTCCTCCCATCCGCGTCATGGCCTGCGCCAGCGTCTCTCCCCACGGGGCGACAAGAGCGCGCTGTTCTGTTGTCAACGCGCCCGCCATGCCTCGGCTGCCAATACAAGATAGCCCGAAATCACTGGGCTCTTCGGCAAGGAAATCGACGATTTCGAAATCGTGCTGCAGGACCAGACCTGCATCCCGGAAGGCGCGGGCGGCTTCAAGTGCGCAGAGCACGCCCAGAATGCCATCGAAACGCCCCCCGTCCGGGACCGTGTCCGAATGTGACCCGCTCATGAGTGTTCCGGCTCCGTCAACGGCACCGGCGCGGCGTCCGATCAGGTTGCCAGCGTCGTCCAGATGGCAGGTGAGACCGGCCTCGGTGAAGCGCTGTTCCAGCCAGCGGCGTCCATCGAGGAAGCGTTCGGAAAAGGAGCGGCGGGTATGCGGACGCTCCGGGTCAGTGATCTCCGCAAGCGCCATGAGATCGGCCCATAGGCGATCCGGCTGGACGAATTCTGCGGCGTTCATGGCTGTTCCGGCTTCACGAAGCGCCCATGCCCCGGCCTGGCCAGAACGGTGCCGTCCGCGAAAATGCGCTCTCCGCGAAGCCAGGTTTCGGAAATGCGCCAGTCCAGCGTGCGCCCTTCATAAGGGCTCCAGTTTTCGAACGCGTGGCCGCTGGCTTTCGGGTCATAAACCCATTCCTCGTGACGGGCGATCGTGATGTCTGCGTCACGTCCCGCGGCAAGCCCCCCTTTTCGTGAGGTCAGGCGGAACAGCCGGGCCGGATTTTCCGCCAGCAGACGTGCGGCATGTGTCCAGGGCAGGTTGCGCCGCCCCAGCTCCGTCAGGAACAGGGGGTAGACCACTTCAAGCGAGGGGCCGCCCGATGCATTTTTAAGCATGTCCGGATCGGATTTCCGGGCCAGACTCCATGAGACATGGTCCGTGGAGACGACTGTCACGTTCCCGGCGGCCAGATGGTGCCACAGGCCTTCCACTTCCACCCTTGGACGGACGGGCGGGTTGATCTTGGCGCGGCCGCCCAACCGGGCCACGTCATGCTCTTCATCCAGAACCAGATAATGAATGCAGGCCTCGGCGGTCGTCTCGAACCCCTGCTGGCGGTAAGACGCGCATAGGGCATAGCCCCGCGCGACGGAGCAGTGCACCACATGCGCCGCGCATCCGGTGCCTGCCGCCGTTTCATAGATCTGCGCCATTGCGAGCGTTTCGGTCAGTGGAGGACGGGACAGCCCGTGCGCCCGCCAGTCCGTAATGCCTGCCTCCGTCACCTGTGCCAGCCGCGCCCGGACCATTTCATCGTCCTCGTTATGGACGCCCGCAATCAGCCCGGTCTCGCGCACGGCTTCAAAACAGCGCGCCAGAAGATCGGCCGGTATTCGCGGAAAGCGCTTGGGATCGGTTCCAAATGTCGAAAACTTGAAGCCGCAGGCTCCGGCTTCGGCCATCTCGCCAATATGGTGCAGGCTGTCGCCCGGTGCGATCGTCCCCCACAGGGCGAAGTCCACACGGGCCTGTTCCTCCGCTTCCGCGGTTTTCTGCTTCAGCCGGTCTGCGGTGCAGACAAGAAAGCCCTCGTCATAGGGCATGTCGGCGATTGTCGTGATGCCCCCTGCGGCGGCGGCGCGGGTGGTCCAGATGAAGTCTTCCTGTCCCTTCTGGGAGCGCGAATGCACCTGTGCATCAATTCCGCCTGGCAGGATGAGGTTCGTGCCATGGTCATGCACCTCGCGCGCTGCAGGTGGTGTTCCCTGACCCAGGCGGCTGATCGTGGCGCCATCAATGGCAACCCAGCCATTTTCCAGAACAGCCGCAGGGGTCACGACCGTTCCTTTCAGCAATACGTCATGCATAGAGGCACTCCATCGGGTCAGACTGGGAAGAAGCGAATTCAGGGGCAGAGGGGATCGGGAACTCTGCAAGGACAGCCGCGGTTGCCTGTACGACGTCTCCCACCGCGTGGCTGTCGTCGAGCCAGGGAACGTCCTGCGACAGAGCCGCGATGATCGCGCCGGGCAGGCCTTCGGGCAGGGCGCCTGAAAGCCGGACAGCCTGCCGTCCCGCCATGGCTTCCAGCGCCACAAGGGGTTCAAGAAGCGTGCATTGCAGCCTGAGTGCGCGGGCGATGGACGGCAGGTAGCTGGCTTCGTCCTCAAAGCCGTTGGCGACGGGAACCTGATAAAGCGAGGCCGGTGTGGACTCCCGCAGGATGGATGTCGCCAGATCGGCCGCAAGCTTGGTGGCCGCGCCGAATGCGACCTGTCGCCCCGGTTCGAAAGTCAGGTTGCGTGAAAGACCGGACAGGTCATTGCGGCACAGCGCCAGAATGCGCCCCAGAACACCCCGGACGTAATGGCACAGGGCCAGCACGAAGGCCTGCGCGTCCAGCGCCAGAGAAAGCGGAAGCGAGGCTCCCGATGTCAGGGCCCGTCCGTCCAGCAGGATCGGATTGTCGTCGCAATGGCTGAAACTATAGGCGAGGGAGGCCTCCACCCGTTCCAGAGCCGTCAGAAACGCGCCGCCGATCTGCGGCATGCAACGGAAACTCAGCGGGTCCTGAAGATTGCGGCGCGGGGTCCAGCCACCGTCCCCGCTGACGCGTTCGAGAAAACGGGCGACCCGCTGTTCCGTCAGCATTCCTGTGCGCCTGGCGGCTTCCCAGGGGATCCGGAACGCTCCGAACCCGGCGCAGGATACGGTATAGACCCCGAGCCAGAGCGGCAGCCGCGCGCGGACCTCCGCCACGATCAGTGCAACGCCCGCTACGGCAAGGGCGTTGCTGGACAGCACGGTCATCATGTCCTTGGGGCCGGGAACGAATGGCTTGAGACTGCAGCGGTCCAACAGACCAGCAGCCTGCATCCGCGTCCCATCCGGCGCGAAAGCCTCGCCTTCGCCCATCAGGACCGCCCCGACATGCCCCATCAGTCCCACATCCGCGCAGCCAATGGATCCATATTCCGGAACAACCGGCGTAATGCCGGCATTGAGCAGAGCCGCCAGTGCATGCGCGAGATCTGGTCCGGCTCCCGTCTGGCCACTCAGGATACCATTCAGCCGGATGGCCATGGCGGCCCGGACAGTGCGAACGGGCAGTGGCGCGCCCATGCCAAGCTGATGCGAGCGCATGAGGCGCAGCGTGTGGTGTGGACGGTCTTCCGGTGTCACCACGGCGTCCTTGAAGGCCCCGACCATGCTTGTCGTGCCATAAACACCATCGCCACGTGCCAGTGCCTCGGCGAGTGCGTTCTGGCCTGCCCGGACCTGACTTAAGCCTGCCTCTGCAAGCCTGATCCGTCTGCCATCTGCAATGCTGACCAGATCGGCGAGCGGCAGGGTTCTGCCCGTCAGTGTGACGTCGTTCACAACTGCTCTCCCTTCCGTGATCCTGTACGGACTGTCCCATCATCCGGGTCGTGAGAGGGTATGCTTTCTGTTGCACGTCCTATAGCGGTGTCAGGCCTGAGCTGGCCCTGGCTCCGTGGCCACAAAAGCGCCAGTGCAGCTGGAACGGCCGCCAACAGAATGTAGAGTGCAGGGGATGGTATTCCATGCCAGTGCGGCCCCAGAAACGTCAGGAACATGGGAGCAAAGCCTCCGAATAAGGCCGCCGCTACATTGTAGGGGGCTGCAATACCGGTGGCGCGTATCTCGGGAGGGAACAGGGCCGCCAGACTCTCTGGAGCGGCACCGGCAAAAAGCCCGACCGTGCCGAACAGCCCCATCATCACCAGGGTAATGACTGACGGATTGCTGAACGCCCCTGCCAGCAGAAGAAGTGGTGCCGGCGCGAGGACCACCAGCAGCATCCCGACCAGCATGACATTCCGTGCCCCATATCGGTCGGCCAGTCTGCCTGAAAGAAGCGACGTGAGTACCAGCACGACATTCGCAGCCAGATAGGCTGCAAAACTGGTATGGGAAGAAACCCCGAACGCTGTTTGCATGTAGAGCGGCAGGTAAATTACCAGCGCATAGGGGGCCGCGGTCCACAGGACAGAGACCCCGAACGCTACGCCCAGAGACGGGCGATACTGTTTCAGCAGGGTTTTCAGCACCGGCATTTCCGACTGGTGCGGAGCAATGCCAGTTCCGGCGAAAGCAGGTGCGCGCCGCAGGATCAATCCCATTGGAACGATCAGCAGTCCAACAACAAACGGCAGGCGCCATCCCCAGGAGATCATCTGTGCCTGGTCAAGGCAGAGTGTCGCGAGGGTCGCTACGGTGGCGCCCAGCATGTTGGACAGTCCCATGGTGGCCTGAAGGAACGAGGCCGTTACACTTCGGCTGCCTGCTGACGCCTGCTCCGTCAGGAAGGCTGCGGCACCGCCAATCTCGCCTCCTGCTGACAATCCCTGAAGCACGCGCGCTACGCAGATGATAACGATGGATAGCCGTCCCCCTGTTTCATAAGGCGGATCGCAGACGATCATGAGCGTCCCGATCCCCATCAGAAGGCAGGTGACCGTCAGTGCGGCTCCGCGTCCGTTCCGGTCTGCGAAACGTCCGATCAGAATGGCGCCGAGCGGGCGCACGACGGCGCCGAGCCCGAAGACCAGCAAACTCTGCGCCAACTGGGAAAAACTGTCGGCACTGTGGAAGATGGAAGCGGCGATGTAGCGCGCAAACAGCGCATAAACCGCGAAATCATACCATTCCAGAAGATTGCCCACGCAGGCCGCTGCAATCAGCCGCCTGCGCGAGGACGCAGTCCTACTCTCAGAAATGGGCACTGACGGTTCCGAAGAACTGACGCGGCGCGCCCATCAGGAAGTAGTTGTAGCCGGTATTGACGAAATTGTTGCCAAGCTCGTTGGTCGTTGAAACATAGGTCTTGTTGGCAAGGTTGTAGATGTTCAGGCTTGCCGTCAGCCCTTTGAGAACGCTGATATTGCCGAAATTGTAGCGCGCCCCGAAGTTCGCGAGAAAATAGCCCGGGACGTGCAGGTCGTTCGTATAGGTCAGCTGTCGGCTGGACAGGTAAGAGCCATCGACATGCACCTCGAAGCCGCCGATGCGGTAGGTGATGTTTCCCTTGTACATGAACTGCGGATAATTCGGCACGAGCTTGCCGCGCGTCGCCTGTACGCCGGATGCGGTCGTGACATCCTGATCGTAGGTGGAATGGGCATAGGAGAACGAATTGTAGATCGACAGCCCGTCGAGCGGCCGGATTGTGACGCTGGCTTCCGCACCATTTGTCGTCACCCCGCCCACGTTCTCGACTGCCGTGACGGGATTGATCCCCGACTGGCTGTTGATCAACTGAAGACGGTTGGAGAAGTTGATCCGGTACAGTGAGGCCAGAGCACTCAGGAACGGCGTCGTGTAACGGTAGCCGCCTTCATAGACCCAGTCGGTCTCGGGCCGCAGCGTGTTCTTCGTGCTCTGGAAAGCGCTCTGCGACGACGTCCAGGGCGTTGCGGAGACATTGGTGCCGTATCCGTCTTCCGGAAAGGAGCGCATGTTGTGCGAGACGTCGAAGAACAGTTCATGATGCGGCAGGAAGCGCCAGTTGGCTGAAACCTGCGGCAGGAACGCATTGGAGACTTCAAGCCGTCCCTGTGCGATCTGCGTGCCGTTGATGGCGAGGCTCTGTGTTGGGACGCTGTTTCCGGCATTGACGATCATGGACTTGAAGCCCGCATTGACCGTCAGGTTTTTCGTGATCCGGTAGGTGTCCTGAAGATGGAACACGAACGTGTTGGTCGAGAAGGCCTCCTGCCAGGGCTGCGCGAAGACCTTGCTGGTCGGGAAGCCCGTCGTGGGATTGCCCAGCGTGCCCTGTCCCAGAACCGGGGCCTCGGTGAAATAGCGGCTTTCATTGAAGTTCCCGTATTCGTACCAGACACCGGCGTTGATCGTATGGCGCGCGATCTTGTAGCTCAGCGCAGTCTGGAACCCGCCACGCGCGATCTCCGGCGTCTGGATACGCTGTGAGAGTGGTGCGCCGTTCGGAGACGGCATGTAAGGCGTGGTCCAGGTGCTGTAGCCGGTATCGGCATGACCATAGAGCGTGGTTTTCCAGTTCAGCCGGTCTGTAAAGTTCTCGTCCAGCGTCAGGCCGCCCAGATAATCGACGCGGTTGGCCGTGCCGGCATAATAGGCTGCGTCATAGGGATCATTCGTTTTCTGAAGCGCCGGGCGATAGATCCCCTGCGCTGCCTGATAAGCCGCCGTATAATCCGGATAGTAGTTCGCAAGGTTCGGACCGACCGTATGCAGGTAATTCATGGTCATGTCCTGGTAGTCGAACTGCTGCGTCGAGCTCCAGTCGAAGAAGGCCTTGATGGATGATCCCCGTGCCAGCGGCTGGACGATTTTGGCATTTACCTGATCGGAATGATCATAGCCGCCGCCCTTCCACAGGTTCATGTTCGTGCGGGCATAGGCCACATAAAAGCGCGTTCCGGACTTGTTGAGGTCCCCGCTGTCCAGCCGCACATAGGTGCGCATCGTTGAATTGCTGCCAAAGGTCTGGCTGACCGTGCCGCCGCGCTTGTGATCGGGATCGATGGAATGGATCTGGATCGCGCCGCCCAGATTGCTGGTGGAGGCGACATCAATCGCGCCAGCACCCTGCGAGACGTCCACACCGCCGACGTCATCGGAGATGATTGAGCGCGTGACGCTCAGGCCGTTGTAGTTGTTGAACTGCTGGTCGCCCAGCGGAATGTCATCAAGCGTAAAGCCAAGCTGGGACTGGCTGAAGCCGCGCATGAAAATCTGGCTGGAATACTCATACGCTCCGAACGGATCGGAGGACTGATAGACGACGCCGGGCAACTGGCTCAGGACTTTGAGCGGGGACGTTCCCGGTGCACTCTGCTGCATCATGGTGCGCGTAATGCTGGTCATCTGGCGGGTAGAGCCATGGCCGAAGACGGTAATCGCCTCGTCGTGTCCGAGAATGCGGGGTTCCGTTTTCGCCGGTGCCTTCCGCGCAGGTTTCGGAGCAGGGGCGGTATGTAGCGCCCGGGGTGGTGCGTTTGTCGCTTTGTCCAGTGTGTCGGCTGCCCGGGCCGGGTTGGAAAGCAGTCCCAGAAAAAGTGCGGGGACCATTGCCACGCCACTCAGGACGGTCGAAAGCGTGAGAGCCTGTCGCGTGATCATTTGATCGTTCCTCGGTTTGCCGGATCCGGCAGGGAGAAAGGGGACTCTGGAAGCGGAGCGCGGCTGTCCGATGCATCCGTTTCACGAAGTCCGAACTGGTAGATGGCAGCGCAGGTGAGCCCGACACCGCAGGCAACAAGCATCGAAGGGGCAAAGGATCCGAAGTGATCCACCATGATGCCGGTAATGACAGGGGCCAGCGCGCCGCCAAGCGAGCCGCCGGTATTCTGGATCGCCTCAAGCGTCGCAATGCGATGCTCTGCGGCGATGACGGTCCCAAGCGTCCAGCCCGCGCTCATGGCCACCCCTCCCGCAAACAGGGCGGTTGCCATGAAGAACATCGAGATGGTCAGACCGGTATTGAGTGCAGTCAGCCCGGTCATGACCGCCGCCACGATCATTGAGAGAACGACGGGACGACGGCAGGCTTCCAGTCTTCCCATTCCCCGTGACATCAGCCGGTCGGAAAGCAGTCCGCCCGTAAGGTTGCCGGCAAAGCCGCAGATCTGAGGAAGCGCCGAGAGCAGGCCAGCCTGCGTGGCGGTAAGATGATAGGCGGACTGGAGCCATGCCGGCAGCCAGGTCGCATACAGCCAGGTCAGGTAGATAATGCCGGCAAAACCGGCGGTCACGACCCAGCTGGAGCGTTGGCGCAGAAGATATCCCAGATCATCGCGCAGAACGGACGGCGGCTGGGACGGAGTGGATTCAGGCCCTGTGGGGTCGCGGTAATAGAGCACCCAGACCAGCCCGATCAGCAGGCTGAGCATGCCGATGCTGACGGACATGCCGCGCCATCCCTGAAATGCCATGATCGCCAGAAGCAGCGGTGGCGCCAGAGCCGGTCCGAGGGCTGCCGAGCCATTGAAAAGCCCGATGACTGTCCCTCGCTCAGCCGGTGGAAACCAGCGTACGAGCACGCGTGTTCCCGCCAGGAAAAGAGGAGATTCACCCATCCCGAGCAGAATCCGGCACACGAACAGTCCTGCCACGCCCTGCATGAGGCCGAAGCCGATCTGGGCGCAGGACCACAGGCACAGACCGGCCCCGAGCAGCATCCGTCCACCCAGACGATCCGCCAGGAGCCCGGCGGGGATCTGGCTGACAAGATAGGCCCAGGCGAAAACGGACAGCAGCCACCCCATGCCAGTATAGGACATGTGCATGCTGGACATGATGGCGGTGTTGCCAATGGAGAGTGCTGCGCGGTCGATATAGCTGATGCAGCCTGCCATCACGAGCAGGGAGACAGTCAGCCGCCGTCGCCAGCCGGGAGCCGCAGCGATCAGGGTCATGCTGCGGATTTCCGGAACCGGCCGGCTTCCGGTCCCATGCGACGCCTGTTTTCCAGCAGGCATGCTTTAAGGCGTTCAATGCTGGCTGGATTGGAGTGCGCTTTTTTCCAGATCAGGCGGGTGGTCATGCGATAGCGCGGGGGAAGGGGCAGGGAGTCCACATCTTGCTGCCGGAAGGATCCGGCAGGCATGATGGCGCAGCATGTTCCGTCAATGACCAGCCGCAGCATGAGGGAAATCGACTGGGTTTCGAACAGGGACTGGGGCGCTACTCCTGTATGTTCAAGGAACTGGTCTGTCAGCCGTCGCAGCCCGGTGCCAAACGCCGGGATGGCCAGTGTGTTTCCCTCGATCAGTGTGGCCAGCGTTGCCCCTGAGGGGACATGTTCACGGCTGAAAACCAGATGCAGATCGGATGTCTCCAGATCCATGTGATCAAGGTTGGGAGGGATATCCAGAAGATCGGTGAGACCAACGTCGTAGGTGTCCCCCAGAAGGCCTTCAACCATCGTGGGTGCTGCGAGTGTGGAAACGGTCAGGGTGGGCTGATAGCGGCGTTCACGCCACAGGCGCACGAGCCTCGCCAGTGTCAGCGTAAGGGAACTATCGCTGCTTGAAGGCATCATGGACGCAAGGCGCAACGTTCGGAACTGGCGGAAATAGCTGAAATTTTCATCCCGCATGATGCTGCGATAGGTCTGATCCGCGCGTTGACATCCTTCCATCAGCGCTTCGGCTCCGGGTGTGAGCCGTACCCCAAAAGGGGAGCGTATCAACAGTTCACGGTTCAGGATCTTCTCCAGCTTCTGAATCTGGCGTGACAGGGTAGGCTGTGACAGGGAGAGCCTGCGGGCTGCTTTTGCGACGCTCCCAACCTCGCAGACCGTCAGAAAATACCCGATCATGCGAAGGGTCAGCCCGCTTTGCAGAAGCAACTGGAGGTCAGAGAGCGGTAACAGGCTTTGCGACCTCACTGGTGCGTCTTGTGGGAAAGAGACGATCTCTGCGCCCCAACGCAGAAGTGATACGGCTGACCGATACAGGCTTTGTCCGCATGCAGTTGGGATGGCCTCAGGGTGCCGGCGTTTGGGGGTGCGCAGGAGAAGGGGAAATTCCATCGACTGTTCGAGGCTCTGGACCGCGTGGTTGATGGTTGAGGAACTGACGCCCAATGCCTCAGCGGCCTTTGCCGGAGAGCCGGCATCGATCAGAGCCACAAAGTATGTGAGCGCAGGAAGTTCCATTGCTAACGGGCCTCACAAAACACCAATATTAAACCACATATAATAGTTTAATATATAAATTAACTAACCAGATTGTATGAGAACACTGTCATCACGGGCCTGCAATAAAAAAATGCGTTCATGCATATCTTGTGCAGAACAAAGCATTACCCCTCATGCCTATGGGAAACCAAGTGGACGTAACGCCACGGAGGCTGGATCGAAGACATCAAACGGTATCTTCAGCCCGTTCGTATTTTTTGTCTCTTGTCTGAGGAGCTTTGAGAGACCCTGCGAATGCAGGACCCTCCTGCCGGAGGAGGATCTCAATTCCGTTGCTGCGCAGTCTGAAACAGATTTTGTGCCTGTTGAAAGTCAGAGCTGCGCACTGGTGCTGTAACACTCAAATGCTTGGTTTCTCGACAATCAGTCCGGCTTCCATAGCTGCCTTGTATCGACGGCAGCCGATACGAAAACCGAATGATCGCTTCATCTATCCAACCCGGTTTCACCGAGTTTTCGATTTTGAAGAGCAGCGCTTCTGAAGTGCGTTTCAATGGATACATACCGTAGGTTAATTTGTCTGAACGTTTTGGAAATAGACAAAAGGAAACTCGAAATGAGATCGTAATAAAGCGGGGTGGAATCGTTCCTGCGGCAAAAACATTGCCTGCGGCCACCGTGGCGCACTAGGGAGTTTATGGACATGTGTACGGGCCTTCCATCCAAGCCGAGATTAAGAGCGGTGCTGTTGATTGGGGCTGCAATGACGGTCTCTGGCTGGAACATTGATGGTGCATCCGCCGCGAGTTCTGACTCCCCGCGTCATGGAACGGTGAAATCTTCAAAGCATAAGAAGAAAACAGTACGAAAAGTTACCGATTCTCATACGGTAACGGCTGCAACGGCATCATCGCCGGCTACGCAGCCGCAGGTCGCAGTTCAGAAATCCGCCACACTCTCTCAGGCATCGTCTTCTGCTTCCGCTCTGCATAGCGAAGAAATTACTGTTACGGGCACCCGGCTTTCGCAGACCCGCCTCAGCGATGTAACCGCAGGGACAACGCTGGACGCAACCCAGTTGCGGGCTCGTGGCTATTCCAACCTTGGACTGGCTCTGCTGCGCGAAAATCCGGCATTTTCGGTACCATCCAACAGCCCGATTGGTGGTCAGGGATCATGGGGTGCAGGACAGACATTCAGCGGGTTGCTTGCCCTGGGAGACCAGCGGACTTTGACGCTCGTCGACGGGATGCGCATGGTCGGCGGTGCTACGGCATCGCTCTATGGTGCGGGGAGTGGTTCGCAGGTCGATGTCGGCACCATTCCTACATCCCTCGTGAAGAAAGTTGATACGCGATACGGTGGTGCCGGTGCAGCATATGGTGCCGATGCTGTGGCGGGCGTCGTTAACTACCAGCTTGATGATCATTTCAAGGGCGTGGACTTCAATGCCCAGGGTGACTGGACGCAGCATCTGGATGGTGGAAAAGAAAAAATCTACCTGAAATACGGAACCAGCTTTGATCACGACAAGGGTGGAATCGTATTCGATGTCGAATATCGAAATGCTGACGGCCTTGTTTACAATGATCGCCGGAATACTATCGGAAGTGGTGCAGAGACATATCTCTGGCCGGCAAAGACAAGCGACTCTCCATACTACTATGTTCTGACCCGGAATGAGCGTTTCAGTCAGCTTAGCGCAACGGGTATTCCGCTGGTCAACGGAAACCTCAATCCCTCTACCTTCGGTGTCGCATCCGGTGGTATCGCAGCAGCAGGCGGAGGTGTGTTGCAGTTCAGCCAGGACGGAAAATCTCTCGTACCTCTAACCGGCACGGTTACGCGCAGCAATTA
The DNA here is from genome assembly GCF_018256155.1 of Gluconobacter sp. Dm-62. GTDB lineage: Bacteria > Pseudomonadota > Alphaproteobacteria > Acetobacterales > Acetobacteraceae > Gluconobacter. The sequence continues at coordinate 50,474 of NZ_JAERLY010000001.1, read as the reverse complement.
CTATACTGCCGGCGGTAATGGTCTGTCTTTCGAAGATTACGACCAGCTATATACACCGCAGCAATCCCTGAACCTGACGACTTTGGGGCATTATGATTTTACCGATCATTTACATGCTACGTGGCAGGGGTGGTATCAGAGGGGGCAAGCCAAAAGCTCTGTTAATCAGGGGCTCTATTATTCTGCGACCTTTGAAGGTTCTCCGCTAACAAGGGCCAACTTCGATGCAAGTCCGGAAAGTTACGTTAACGGAAATCTGGTTCTAAGCACGTCAAATCCGTTCCTGACGTCGTCAGAGCGTTCAACGATCGTGAATGCGCTGAAAGCCTCCGGACAGCCAACAGATACGTTCTATCTGACGCGTGCCAATCAGGATTTTGGCGAAGGTGCATTTACAACCACCAACCAGATGTATCGTTTCCAGGGCGGACTTAATGGTGATTTTAACGCTGTGGGCCGACACTTTGACTGGAGTGTGAAGGGTGAATACAGCGCATATCTGAGCGATACCCAGACCCTGATGGTTGATACGAACAACCTTATCAACGCTCTGGACGCTGTGACATTGCCTGATGGAACGATTGGCTGCGCGCCCGGCTATACCAACTCGACGGCCAAGACCCGTAGTGAAACCTGTGCACCACTGAACGTGTTTGGGCGTGGCCAGGAAACCCCTGCGGCACTCAATTACATTACATCCGTGGTCAATCCCAAGAACAAGAACACCCAGTTCGACATTCAGGCAGAAATGCACAGCACGATCGCCAGACTGCCTGCCGGTGATATTCGCTGGGATCTGGGCTATGAGCACCGTCGGGAGTCCTATGACTTCAATGCAGGCTCCATCCTGAATGGTGAAAACCTGGCTGACGGTAGCGTTCGCCAGTATGGCGATGAGATCCCCGTTCCGAATACCTATGGCGCTTATGGAACGCATGAAGCCTTTGGAGAACTGGATGTTCCCATTGTCTCTCCCGCGATGCATGTTCCGGGAGCATACAACATTTCGGCAACGGCGAATGGGCGATATATCTATAACAGCATGACAGGCAGCTACTGGACGTACATGTTTGGTGGTAGCTGGTGGCCTACGAGAGACTTTGGATTTAGCGGAAATTACGCTCAGTCAGTCCGAAACCCTTCAGTCACCGAGCTGTTCTCTCCCAAGAGCCGCGTGAACAACATGGCCAGCGATCCCTGCGCGGCAGAAGACATTGCATCGGGTCCAAACCCGGCCATTCGTGCGGCAAACTGTGCAAAACAGGGCATTCCGTCCGGCTTCGTTTCAGATATCGTCAATTACGGTATTTATGGATCGGACGGTGGAAACTCCCGCCTGAAGAACGAGGTTTCTCACAGCTATACGGGATCGTTCCATTTTGTGCCGCATTTTGTGCCGGGGCTTCAGCTCGATGCATCGTTTGTTGACGTCAAAATCAGCAACGAGATCATGGATCTGGGGATCAGCGACATCATGAGCGCCTGTTACGATTCCAAATCATTCCCCAATGCGTATTGCGAAATGTTCACTCGCGATCCAAGCACGCATCAGGTCACAGGGTATGAGGAAGGGTTCGTGAACATCGCGAACCAGCACATGCAGGCGCTTGAAGGATCGTTGAAGTATTATCTTCCTCTTCGGCGCTTTGGAAAGCGGTTTGAGAATTGGGGTGCCCTCGACCTCGGCGTAAATTACAACCATTACGTCAAGAATACTCAGACTTTCCTGGGGACGACTTATCCTGAAGTGGGAAGCACCAGCTCCCCGAAAGATTCTTTTACGGCTAACCTTAATTATATCCGTGGTCCGCTGTTCGTCCAGTGGCAGACAATTTACTACGGTCCGTCCAAATTTAACGTGACTGCAGGTGAATACGCAGAAACAGATAACAGCAGGCAGGACTTTTTCTACTTCAATACGACGATCGGCTATAAAATCACGAAGAACTTCAATGTTAACTTCATGATGAACAACGTGTTTAATGCCCTGCCCAAAGATGTCGGAACGGTTGGGTTGGCCCGGTACTATGATGTGATCCTTGGCCGTGCGTTCCAGTTACAGGCTGGCGTTCATTTCTGATAAGCTTGCTGCCGCGGCCCCATGCAACTGCATAGGGCCGCGTCTCTTACATACAATTCCCGCCTTGGACGACTTTAATAAAACAAAAGCGCCATGTGCCGGGGCAGGATTTACGCAGCGTCGGCACGAGAGCAGCTCAGGCCCTTGTTCTCGTGGGCTGCCTTCCATCTTAATTTAATCGCTGTACCTGTTTATGTGCCTCAGGGCTCATAAAAGACTTTTCCACGACTTATTTGGATATGCACATTCTGAAGTTCTTCTGAAGAGAGCTGTGTTGGGCTGGTTACTTCGAAATCCCCGGAATTTGTGAGGACGCGATAACGGAAAAGACCGTTAGGAGAGTCAGGGCGTCTTTCCACTGATGCGTTTCCAGTCAAAGCGACAAGAGCAACCTTATGGGGACGAATAAGCACGGTGGCGCGACCGTCAATGCCCTCAAAAGGAAACGGAGCAACGTCCTGATTGTCCGGGATGAACCGGCCTGCTTTGAGGATCCCCGGGAATTTGAGTGTTTCGCCAAGGAACTCCATGACGAAGGGCGTTGCGGGTGTCGCGTTCAGGGTCGCGCTGTCGGCAGCTTGAACGATGCGGCCTTCCTGCATCACAACCAGAGTGTCTGCGACATCCATGGCTTCTTCATGGTCATGGGTAACCAGAATGGTTGTCAGATTCATCCGCTCGTGCAGGTCGCGGAGCCAGCGGCGGATATCACGGCGGACCAGAGGGTCCAGGGCACCGAAAGGTTCATCCAGCAGGAGAAGTCTGGGGCCGGTTGCCAGTGCACGGGCGAGGGCCACGCGCTGTCTCTGGCCGCCGGAAAGCTGGTCCGGATAGGCTTTTGCAAGATGGGGAAGCTGGATGAGATCCAGAAGTTCGGTAACGCGGTGCTGGATGGACGCAGGATCGGGTCGCCGCGAGCGTGGCAGGACATCAAGGCCGAACGCAATATTACGGGCCACGGTCATGTGCCGGAACAGGGCATAGTTCTGAAAGACAAACCCGATGCCCCGGTCCTGTACGGGGCGATCGTGGATGGGGATGCCGTCGATCAGAAGCGTACCTTCTGAATGGGAGGAAAGGCCTGCAATGGCTCTGAGCAGGGTGGTTTTCCCGGCTCCGGATGGTCCGACCAGGGCAACGAACGAACGGTCTTCGACGGTCAGGGCAATATCATCGAGCAGCTTGCGCGAGGACCGGGGCGCGTATTGCGTGAAGTCTTTAAGGGTAATGCTCATAGGTGCTGTTTTCTGAAAGAACGCTCGAGAAACATACGGATCAGGACCGTTGTCATAGCGAAAAGAACAAGAAGGGCTGCCATCGCGAAGGCTGCTACGGACTGATAACCGTTATAAAGGGTCTCAATATGGAGCGGCATTGTCTCGGTGACGCCCGGGATATGTCCGGAAATAACGGCGACTGCTCCGAATTCGCCCATGGCGCGGGCGGTTGTGAGAAGAATTCCTGAAAGAAGGGCCCAGCCTGCGTCTGGTAGTGTGACGCGGATCAGGGTTCTCCAGAAGCCTGCGCCAAGCAGGAAGGCAGCCTCCTCGGTGGCCCGGCCCTGCTGTTCCATATAGGGCATGAGAGTGCGGGTCACGTAGGGGAAGGTCACGAAGAGCGTTGCGAGAACAATACCGGGAACGGCGAAGGCGATATGGACGCCGTGATGAGCCAGCCAGGTGCCCCACCACCCCTGTCGGCCGAAAAGCAGAAGCCAGATGAGGCCTGCGATGACGGGGGAAACGCTGATGGGAAGTTCGATCAGGCTGACCAGAAAGCGGGACCCGCGGAAATCGTATTTCGTCAGTGTCCAGGCCGCGGCGATCCCGCCCGCCGTGTTGATGACGGTCACCAGTGCCGTGACATAGACCGTCAGCCGGATGGCGGAACGGGCTTCCGGGTCTTTCAGCGTTTCAAGAGCTGCATGAACGCCCTGACGCAGGGCTTCGTGAAGGATCAGGACAACGGGCAGGACGATCAGGAGGACGACCGCACCGTAGCTGAGAAGGGTCAGGAGAATGGAGATCGTCTTCGAAGGCTGGTCGTTCATGCGCCGTCCTCACGGACCAGTCCCGAGGATACGGAGCGCCGAAGACGGCTGACTGCGACAAGGCAGAGCAGGGCGATGACGAGCAGGATCAGGGCGATCGAGGTTGCGCCGTCATAGTTGAATTCCTGAAGCCGCATGACGATCAGCAAGGGAGCGACCTCGCTATGGAAGGGCTGGTTGCCGGCAATGAAGATCACGGAGCCGTATTCTCCGACGCCGCGCGCAAAGGCGAGGCCTACGCCACTCAGCAAGGCGGGCGCAAGTGTGGGGAGCAGGATGAGGCGGAAGCGCTGCCATCCTGAGGCGCCCAGCAGGAAGGCAGCTTCTTCGACGTCTTTGGGAAAGCTACGCAGGACGGGCTCGATGGAGCGTACGATGAAGGGCAGCCCGATGAAGGTCAGCGCAATGACAATCCCGGCGGGACTGAAAGCAAGCTTCAGGCCCCACTGGCTTGAAATGGAGCCGATCCAGCCGTTGGGCCCGTAAAGGGTCGCCAGAGCGATACCTGTAACAGCCGTGGGAATGGCGAACGGAAGATCGATCATCGCGTCCACCACGCGATGGCCGGGCGGACGGTAGCGGACGAGGGTCCAGGCCAGCAGTAGCCCGATGGGCAGATCGATGAGAACGGCCAGCAGGGCGCATGTGAAGCTGACCCGGAGAGCGGCGTGCATGCGGGCGTCGTACAGCGCATGGATCATCGTGCCCGCGCCGTTATGCCATGGCCGGAAAAGCAGCGCCGTGAGTGGAAGAACGACAATCAGTCCGGTCCAGAGCAGTGTCAGCCCCAGCGACAGGGAAAATCCCGGCAGGGTATGGCGCCGGGTGGGCCGCAGGACTGTCACGGTCAGCGGTTTCACAGTCAGTGGCTGTAGATCTGATCGAAAATGCCGCCATCCGAGAAATGCGCCTTCTGAAGACGTGTCCAGCCGCCAAGACTGGCGACGTCGAATGTGGTGGTTTTCGGAAAGACCGAGGCAGTTTCCGCCTGGATGGTCGGGTCCACGGGGCGGAAATAATGTTTGGCGCCGATCCGCTGTCCTTCAGGGGAGAACAGGAATTCCAGATAGGCGCGGGAGATGGCTTCCGTTCCGTGTTCCTGGATATTGCGGTCCACGGTTGCGACGGGAGGTTCGGCGAGAATGGTGAGGGGCGGGACGACGATGTCGAATTTGTCCGGTCCCAGATCGCGCGATGCCAGAAGGGCTTCATCTTCCCATGCGATCAGCACATCGCCCAGACCGCGCTGGACGAAGCTGTTGGTGGCGCCGCGCGCGCCGGTATCGAGGACGGGAACATGGGCAAACAGGGCCTTGAGATAGGCTGTTGCGCTTTGCTCGCTACCCCCTGGCTGACGAAGTGCCCAGCCCCAGGCCGCCAGATAATTCCAGCGTGCCCCGCCGGATGTTTTGGGATTGGGTGTGACGACCTGGACACCATCGCGGATGAGATCCGGCCAGTCGTGAATGCTCTTCGGATTGCCCTTCCGCACCAGAAACACGATCGTGCTGGTATAGGGCGTCGAATTGTGGGGCAGACGTGTCTGCCAGTTCGCGGCCAGAAGGCCGTTCTGGGCAAGAATATCGATATCGTATGCGAGGCCCAGTGTGACGATGTCGGCCGGTGCGCCTTCGAGAACCGAGCGTGCCTGCGCGCCGGAGCCACCATGAGACGAGGTGACGACGATGCTGTCTCCGGCGTGGGTTTTCGACCAGAAAGCCGGGAAGGCACGATTGATGTCGCCATAGAGTTCGCGGGTTGGATCGTAGGACACGTTCAGCAGCCTGTAATCTGCTGCACGCGCGGAAGAGAGGCCCGATCCTGCGATGAGGGCTGCTCCCAAAACCAGTGTGCCTTTGAGGACGTAACGGCGGGACGACACGTTTTTCATGACCACGAGCCTTTGGGAGTATGAAGAATGGTTCAATATAACTAAAAATATTAGTTGTTAATAAAAACAACTATCAAAACTGATTATAGATTCGGTTTTTTTCGTCAAGCAGACCTGCGCAGGATTCTTGATCCTGGGTCAGGATGTCCCGGTTTTCTGGTAAAAAACTCATTCTTTTCTGCGTTGGAAATTGTGGTCGAGCCAGGATTTGTGATTATAATAACGATGGTATAGGGTTTTTAAATCATAAAACTATCAGGAACAGTTCAATGGCTCTTGGTTCCGCTCCCGACCACAGGAAAAAAGCGTGCTGCGTTCCTCAGGCCGTACGATCGAATCCGCGTGTGGCCTGTGCTCCTGTTCTTCAGGATAATCTTGCCGTGCGTGCTCCCGGTTACGAGGACATGGCGCTGATCGGAGCCGGAGCTTACCGGGTTGGGGCGGACGATTCCGAAATTCACATTTCGGATGGAGAAGGGCCGGTCAGGTCTGTTGAGGTGGATGCCTTCTGGATCGACAAATATGCCGTGACGAACCAGAAGTTCGCAGCCTTTGTCGCGGCTACGGGCTATGTCACGGAGGCTGAAACCGAAGGCTGGTCGTTCGTTTTTGAAGGCGTGGCCACGGCGACGGGCAAAAAACGCCGTCTTCGCGGATCGGTCCCGCAGACGCCTTGGTGGCTGCCTGTCCGGGGCGCGCAATGGCGGCATCCGGAGGGACCGGGCTCTCACATCTCGTCCCGGCAGGATCATCCCGTCGTGCATGTGTCGTGGCATGATGCTGCGGCCTATGCAGCATGGGTGGGCAAGCGCCTTCCGACGGAAGCGGAATGGGAAATTGCGGCACGCGGACGGATGGAGAATTTCCGGTATCCCTGGGGGAACGAGCTTCTTCCTGATGGCGAGCATCAGTGCAACATCTGGCAGGGCCGTTTCCCTGAAGAAAATACCAAGGAAGACGGCTATGTGACGACAGCGCCCGTCACGGCATTTCCGCCCAACGGGTACGGCCTTTACAACATGGTGGGGAATACGTGGGAATGGTGCTCCGATTTCTGGAGCCCCGTCTGGCATCAGGCCGAGAACGCTCTGACGCGCCATAATCCCGCCGGGCCGCCAGAAGGAACCGACCGGGTGATCCGGGGCGGCTCACATATGTGCCATCACTCTTATTGCAACCGGTATCGTAACTCTGCCCGGACCCATACGACACCTGACAGTTCTCTTGGCCATATCGGTTTCAGATGTGTCTCTGCGGCCGTGACGGAAGCATGAGGATGGACCGCCCGTTGAGGACAGTCAGTCGTCGTCGTGTTCTCGCCGCGACAGCAGGGGCCAGTGCGGCGTTTTCGGCAGGGGCGGCAAAGGCACTTCCCTCAGCGGCCGCCGCCCAATCGGTTCGAAAGCCGAATATCATCTGGATCGTATGCCACGATATTCATGCGTCACTTCTGGGATGTTACGGAAATTCTCTGGCGGTCACGCCGACGATTGATGCCCTGGCGCGGGAGGGGATCCGTTTCGAGAACGCTTACGCCACCGCACCGGTCTGCTCCCCATCACGTTTTTCGCTGGTGACGGGTCTGTACCCGCAGAGCTGCGGCCCTGCGGAGAATATGCGGGCCGTGGCGCGCGTTGCGGGCACGTTCCAGAGTCTGCCCGAGCAGATGCGTGATGCAGGGTATTACTGCACCAACAACGTCTTTACCGACTACAACTGCGATCTTGATCCCAAAGTCATCTGGGATGAGTGTTCAGTGACGGCGCACTGGCGCAACCGGCCGCAGGGGAAACCCTTTTTCGCGGTTTATAACTATCTGATCACGCATGAATCCCATCTGTTCGAGACGGGGGCAACCGCGACCGATCCTGCGCGGGTCAGTATTCCGCCTTACCTGCCGGATACGCCTGACATCAGGGATTCGATTGCGCGCAATATCGACATGGTGAACCGGCAGGACAAGGCTGTTGCCCATATTCTGGACGAACTGCATCAGGACAATCTGGCGCAGGACACGATCGTCATGTTCTTTGCCGACCATGGTGGTGTGCAGCCCAGAACCAAGCGGTACTGCTATGAAGGCGGCCTGCATGTTCCCCTGATCGTGCGTTTTCCAGAAGAGTTCCAGTATCTTGCCCATCGGGACGCCGGACGGCCCAGTCCGGATCTGGTCAGTCTGATCGACATGGCGCCGACGACACTGGCGCTGGCAGGAGCGCCCATTCCGCCGCATATGCAGGGGCAGCCGTTTCTGGGGCAACAAATAGCGCCGCCGCGCGATCATGTCTTCAGCGGACGCAACCGGATGGACGAACGGCTGGACCTGATGCGGACGGTGCGCAACGATCGCTATCGCTATATCCGCAATTACATGCCGCACCGTATCTACGGGCAGCATAATGCGTATGAGTGGAAAGGGCGTGGCTACCAGTCCTGGGAAGAGGAGTGGCTGGCGGGGCGGCTGAATTCCACTCAGGCCGCGTTCTGGCAGGACAAGCCGGGTGAGGAGCTTTACGACATCGAGGCTGATCCACACCAGATCAGCAACCTCGTGAACGATCCCGCGCATCAGAGTGCATTACAGCAACTGCGCGGCACTCTTGATGCGCAGATGATTGCGATCCACGACAATGCGTTCATTGCCGAAGGGCTGCCACAGTCCGGGTATCAGGAAAGCCGACAGCCCGGTGTGTATCCGTTGCCCGCGCTTCTGGCGCTGGGCGCGAAGGTGATCCAGCGTCAGGCAGCCAATCTTCCAGCGTTCAGAGCGTCTCTTCAGGATAAAAACGAGGTCCTGCGTTACTGGGCCGCTACGGGGATTCTGGCAGTCCAGACCCCGCTGGATGCCCGGACGATCCATGACGTGGCGGTGGCCTTCGGGAAAGAGAATTCGGCTGTTATCAGGGCGGTGCAGGGCGAAATCCTGTTGAATGGCAGTCATGCAGCACAGGCGCTTGGATGGGTGGCAGACACGATTGCGCAGAAGGCCAACCCGGATGCGTCTCTGGCCGCTGTCCTGGCTGCGACCTATGGAAAAAATGCACGCTCGCCGGATATGAAAACGGCGATTCAGACTGCTCTGACGGCTCGTGTTGCGCCGCCCGATGTGCAGGGCGTTCTGGGTCTCTTCGCGGTGCGTGCGGCTGCGCGTTATCTCAGCGAAAAACTGGATGGAACCTATACGCCGCGCCTGAAACAGCCATCGGATTTTGACGCCAGCGCCATGCAGAGTCCGGCGGGAAAGATGCTGGTGGCTGCCATGGGCGGCAAGATCGGCGATCCGCAGATCTAGGCATCTGGGGCACAGTATTTCAACTTTCTTTGCGCCTGAAGGGCGTGCGGCCCCGCTCCGGGCCGGGAGATCCGGAGGACCAGAATGGTACAGGTCAAACGTCGCAGCTTCCTTGCTGCGGGCGGAGGAGCCTTCGCGGCGACGGGGTATGGGCAAGCTTTTGCCGCGCGCCGGTGGACGAATATTCTCTATATTCACTCCCATGACAGTGGGCGGTCCCTTGAGCCTTATGACAGCGCTGTCTCCACACCGGAAATAGCGGCTCTGGCCCGAAGTGGCGTGCTGTTCCGGCAGGCTTTCAGTGCGGCGCCGGTCTGTTCACCCAGCCGTGCGGCTCTTCTGACCGGACAGTCCCCACATCGCTCAGGGATGATCGGGCTGGCACATCGTGGTTTCAGCCTGAACGATCCGCGACAGCTCCTTTTCCGGGATCTGCAGAAATTCGGATATCAGGCCGTGCTGACAGGGATGCAGCATGTCGCCGCTGACCCGGATACGCTGGGATATGATAGAAATCTCGGCTACCGCGACGAAAACGGGAAATGGCGTGCCGAAGCGGCAATTGTCGCGCCTATTGCCGAGCGCTTTCTGGACAGCCGACCAAAGCAGCCGTTCTTTCTGGACGTCGGATTTTTCGAGACACACCGTGAATACCCTGATCCAACGCAGGCAGATCTGGATCGTGTCCGCGATATTCCCCGGCCTCTTCCTGATACACCGGAGATCCGGCACGATTTTGCGGCTTTCGGAGCCAGCGCACGACAACTGGATGCGGGCGTGGGGCATGTTCTGCGGGCACTGTCCCGAAATGGTTATGACCAGAACACGCTGGTCATTTTCGTAACGGATCACGGTGTCGCGTTCCCGCGCATGAAATGCAATCTGACGGATGACGGGATCGGAACGGCGCTTATCATGCGTGGGCCCGGTCTGGCTGCGGGGCATCAGTCGGACGTAATGGTTTCCCAGATTGATGTCTTTCCGACGGTCTATGATTATCTGGGCATCCCCCATCCGTCCTGGCTGACGGGGCGGTCATTCCTGCCTGTCTTGCGGGGCGGGCAAGACGAGGTCCGGGATGCCGTTTTTGCCGAGATGACGTATCACGCGGCGTATGAGCCGATGCGTGCGGTGCGGACCCGTCGTTGGAAATATATCCGCAGGTTTGGAGACCGTCGGCTGCCTGTCCTGCCGAACTGTGATGACAGTCCAAGTAAATCCGTCTGGGTCAGCGCCGGGTGGCGGGATCAGATTTTGCCTGAGGAAGCGCTGTATGATCTGACGTTCGATCCTACGGAGCACTGTAATCTGCGGGCCGATCCCCGGTATCATGAGGTGCTGGGAGACATGCGAAAGCGCTTGAGGCGCTGGATGCAGGAAACGCAGGACCCGCTTCTCAACGGGCCTGTGGCGGTTCCGGCAGGGGCGGTCGTAAATCCGGTTGATGGTCAGTCTCCAAAGGAGCCGACCGTACCGGCTTGAGAAAGAAGCTCCGGCCTCTCATGACCTGAAAGGCCGGAGCGTTGTGCGTGCTATTTCTCTTTGGCAAAAGCCGGAACAACGGCTGTTTCGGTATGAGTCACGCCTGAGGGAGTCCAGTCATACGGAACCGGCTGAATACGATAAACCCAGTTGGAACGGGTCGGCCTGTCTGGGGATGTGCCGGGCGTTTCGCCGGTATAGGGTGAGACATATTCCCAAACGATTTCGCCCGTGGGGGTGACCTGAAAAAAGCGGCCGTTCATGCCTTCGTCGATCAGGGTGTTGCCATTGGGCAGTCGGTCTACGGAGCTGATGAAGCTGCTGTAGAAGGACCAAGGCGGCCCGCCCGAATTCTCGCCCGTGTACTGCCAGACGACCTGCGCCGTTACGGGATTGATTTCCAGAATTCTGGAACCGTTGGCGACCTGAAGCGGCCGTGCCGGATAGCCTGCTTCGCCCTGATTGTCGAAGACGATCAGGTTCCCTGCGCCGGGCAGCCCTTCCGGGATCAGATGGGCGTCGTGCTGGCCGACGAACTGGTCTACCGGGAAAGGAACGGCGGGTTCGCTCCGGCGACGCTGGGGAAGGTTGGGTCCCAGACGCCAGACAACCTTGCCGGTATGGCGGTCCAGAATTGCGATGAAGTTCGCCTCCCGTGAGTCAATCATGATGTTGTCGGGCGCAAAGCGCCTGTCGCCCGCGCGGTACCAGTGATTGTCACCCACAAGCTGCATGTTGTTGATATGCAGGTAATCGGGATTTTCGGCATGAAGCACCAGTTGAAGCTGGCTGCCGGTAAATCCGAATTCCTGAAGGTGGTCGCCCGCTTTCCAGGTCCAGCGGATGTTGCCATCCGGCGCGATATCGTAAATTACGTCGTCAAGAACCGGCTTTGCCCCGCCGGGGATAGAGCGGTTCTGGTTCGCCAGCAGGAGCGTACCGCCATCGGGCAGGCGAGCCCAGTCATGGTGCTGACGGGCATTGCCTTCGGGTGACTGAAGCCCCCATTCCCAGAGTGTTCTGTCTGACCAGTCCACATAGCCGAAAGTCCTGTTGCGGAAGCCGGCCGTGGCTCCGGGGATCTTGTGGGTTCCGTCTCCGCGGATTTCCGAAAGCTGAAGGCCGATCACGCCTTTCTGGCCCTGTACCAACGCAGGATCGATGTATTTGGCAGGGAAGCCGGACTGAGCCCATTGCCGGACTTCGTGGCCGTTCATGTCAATGAGATACGTGTGATTATCGCTGCCGGAAAACAGAAGAAAGCTGTTGTAGGCCTTTGCGGGATCGTAGCGGGTTACACCGGTCGGGACCACGCTTGGGACTGCTTTCGCCGGATCCGGGTGGAGCGCGATACCGGCGCATAAAGCCATTGTTCCCGCAGTGAAGGTGGAAAGCCTGAATCGGAACGAAGCCATATCACTTACCTTGCATTCTGCGTTTGGAAGCCCCGTCCGGGGTTTCGAACTGAAACCTCTTTTGGGTAGATTTTCAACCATCAATAATGGGATTTACGAATTTACATCCTATTTCATGGTTGATAATATATACCACACAAAATAATTGTTATTTATATAAATCGAAAGCTCGCAGATGACCCGATTTGTCCAGAGGCGTCGCGCCTTCCTTTCCACCGTCGCAGGGATTGGTCTTGGAGGAATAACAGGGCTGGGATCGCGGGCAATGGCCCGCTCCACGAGCCGGCCTGCTGAGAGTGGCAAGGCACCAAACATCATTTTTATTCTGGCAGATGATCTCGGATATGCAGATGTGAGCTGCTTCGGGACACCGGGTTTTACCACTCCGTCCATTGATCGCATCGCTCATGAAGGCATCAAGCTGACACGGGCTTACGCGAATTCTGCGGTTTGCTCCGCGACCCGCACGGCACTGATTACCGGGCGTTATCAGGACCGGATTGCCTGTGGTCTTGAAGAACCGATTGCGTCTTCCAGCGGCAAAGTCGGCCTCCCGCCGGGTCTGCCGACCCTGCCTGAACAGCTTCACAGGGCAGGGTACGAAACGGCTCTGGTCGGGAAGTGGCATCTTGGAAATCCACCGGAATTCGGGCCGCTGAAAAGTGGATATGACCATTTCTACGGGATTTCGGGTGGAGCCGCCGATTATTTCACCCATCAGGGCAAGCCCGGCGAGGATCAGTTCTATCGGGATGATCATCTGATCCACGATCATGGTTATCTCACGCGGCTTCTGGGGGACGAGGCTGTCCGTCTGGTCGACAGTTTTGCCGGGCGGGCAGCACCGTTCTTCCTCAGTCTGCATTTCAATGCACCGCACTGGCCCTGGGAAGGGCCGGAGGATGAAGCCGAGTCAAAGCGCCTGAAGGGCAAGATCTTTGATTATGATGGCGGAACGCAGAAAACCTATGGTCGCATGGTCAGGGCTATGGATGACCAGATCGGGCGTGTACTTGCGGCGCTCGACAGCCATCATCTGACGGAAAATACGATCGTCGTGTTTACCAGCGATAATGGGGGTGAACGCTTTTCCGACATCTGGCCTTTTACGGGTATGAAAGGAGAACTTCTCGAAGGTGGCCTGAGGGTGCCGGCGGTTCTGAGATGGCCGGCACGGGTGACGGCTGGGTCCGAAAGCGATCAGACCCTTATCACAATGGACTGGCTGCCGAGTTTTCTGGCCGCTGCGGGAGCGACGCCGGACGCCACATTCCCATCCGATGGGACAAGTCTTTTGCCTTTCGTGCTTGATCCATCAAAGCGTCAGTCCCGATCGCTGTTCTGGCGTTATAAAATTCACGACCAGCATGCGCATCTGGATGGCGACTACAAATATCTGAAAATCGGAGACAATGAATTTCTCTTTGATGTCGTCAGTGATCCGCGTGAGAGGGCCAATCTGAAAGACCGCAAGCCGGAACTGTTTGCGAGACTGAAGAAAGAATGGGCCGCGTGGAATGCAACCATGCTGCCCTTCCCCAAGGGAAGCTATAGCTGGGGAGCGGACGGTCCGCATTTCGCGGATCATTACGGTGTCCCGAAATCGGACGACTGACGGCCAGCAGGTCTGGTAACCCGGGCTGCAAACACGCCTCCCCCTGGCAACTTAAGGGGGAGGCTGTGCTGGGGACGGTTTTTTCAGAGCCAGCAGCCAGGGACTTTCGGTGGTTGCAAGGGGCTGGGATTCCAGGTTCAGCCTGCTTCGGGCCGGGGAGCAAACCGGACTGGTCGTGAAAGCATTGGTCATGCGCACGCCCCGCTGTGCAAGGCGTTGCATGTTGGGCGTCCTGACTTCGGAATTGCCATAAGCCTGCTGAAGCCAGCGTGCGTGGTCGTCCGAGAAAAAGACCAGAATATTGGGTCGGGGCGTCTTCCTGAAGAAGGGCTCTGCCAGTGAACGGCCTGAAGAAAGAGGCATGGCAGACACCCCTCCAAGAGCAAGCAGAAGATCACGTCGCTGCATTGCCAAACTTTCCTGACAGCGGGTGAGTAAGGTTGAGATTCTGTTCTGCGTTCATCGCTGTGATCGAAGCCGCCAAGATGCCTATAAAACTACCTAAAATAGTAACTATAAATGTTCACCGAATCGCAAGCGGGTGTATGGACTAAGTTATAACGAGTATATATCGTTTTTGGATATAACAACTATAAAAATAAGTGTTAAAGCGGCTCCGGGAGCGTTCTGGCTATGAAGAAAAAATATGTCCTGCTCACCGCCATCGCGGCCGTGGTTGATGTAACAGGATGGGAAAGTGCACAGGCACAGGCGCCTCATCCCAATGACAGCAGTACTGCCACGCATGCTGCGCGCAGACATCGTCCGGTCAAATCAGTTCTGGCCGCTCATCCGGCCGTGAAATCCGGAAAGGCGCCGGCTTCACATTCCGAGGAAATCCATGTGGTCGCGTCGCAGGCACAGCGTGCGGCCCAGACGATCGACAGGGAAACACGCGATCTTCAGAATGTCCCGCAGGCGGCGACGCGGATCAGCGCCCAGGAACTGAAAGCTGAGCATATTACGGCTCTGCCTCAGGCCGCGCGTCTGCTCCCTACGGTTCAGCTCAACATTTCCAATCCACGCAATACAACCATCAATATCCGTGGCCTCGGTGCCGCCGGGACAGCCCCGACCGATGGGATCGAGGGCGGTGTGTCCGTGTATGTTGATGGCGTGTACCGGTCACGCCCGGCTACCGCGCTCAGTGATCTGGTCGACCTGAACGGCATTACCGTTCTGCGTGGGCCTGCCGGGACGGAAGGGGGCATGACGTCTACGGCCGGCGCCATTCAGCTCACGACAGCAGCACCGGATCTGCATACACGTCATGTCTATGGGGAAGCGGGGGTCGGCAATTATGATTACAACCGCTGGAGCCTTGGCGTTACGACGCCGCTTATCAAAGACAAGCTTGCCATTCGCCTGAGTGCGCTGGGTTATGGGAATAGCGGCTGGGTCAAGAACCTTGCGGGTGGAGGGGATGTTAACGGGCAGACAAGCCGCTCTTTCCGGGCTCAGGTCCTGTATCATCCCACGGACGAACTGAGCATTCGGCTGACGGGGGATTACGCCCATCTGCGTGAAAACTGCTGCTCGGGCGGCCTTTACAAGGTCGTCGCAACCAAGACGGATGGCAGCGCTGTCGCGGGAACGCTTGCACAGCGTCTGGGATGGGCCGGCTATGCTCCAACCTCACCATCCAATGCGCCCTATACCATCAATCGAAGCTCCCTTTCCGATGCTGAACAGGAAGACATGGGACTTTCGGGCCATGTAGACTGGCATCATTCCAATTTCACGCTGTCCTCCATCACGGCTTTCCGGTGGTGGGACTGGGCGCCCCATAATGATGGAGACCTGGGCCCGGCCAATGCCATCGTGAACTCCAACGCGAAGGTCGACCAGAACCAGTTCACACAGGAGCTCCGTTTTTCCAGTAACTGGGGACATTTGCTCGATTACCGTGTGGGCGCCTTCTACATGTGGCAGGAAAACCGCGTTTACGGTGATACCCGCTATGGGCCGGATGCCGGAGCCTGGTACGGCTACGGAACGGGAAGTTCGCCTGTCGCCGGTGTTTCCACAGCACAGGCATCCAATGTCCTGAACGATTATGACGTCCGCAGCTATGGACAGCCGACGACCAATTATTATGGCCTGTATGCGGACGGGACCTGGCACGTCACCCGGAAACTCGATTTCGTGACAGGGGTCAGATATAATTACGATACAAAAACGGGAAGTTACTCCCAGTGGCAGGTAACACCGGGGAGTTATAATTCCGCCGTAACTTCTCTGGCGACGGCGCAGAAAATCTGGGCCCTGTACGGGACCAATACGGGATATGGCGCGCATCTCGATAATGGTTTCGTAACCGGACAGTTTGTTGCGAAATACCATCTGACGGATAACGCCATGATCTATGGCCGTTATGGGCGCGGCGGAAAATCCGGTGGTCTTAACCTGGTATCATTTTCGGCAAACCAGCTCTCTCAGGGAGCGGTATCTCCGAATGTCGGGAAAGAGACGGACGATGCGTTCGAGGTCGGGGCGAAAGCGCAGTTCCTGCAAAATCGTCTTCTGGTCAGTGGCGCGCTGTATCAGACCAACGATCACAATTATCAGGTAACGGCCGTCCGCGAATATCAGGGCGCGCTGGTGTCCTATCTGAGCAGTGCGCCAAAAGTCCGCGTCCGTGGTGCGGAAATGGATATCCATTACAGCCCAATCGTCAATCTCGTGACGTCTCTTTCAGCGTCTTATAACGATGCACAGTTCCTGCAATATTCCACAAGCGCCCCGCCGGAAGTGGCATGGACGGGCGCTTATAGTCTGGCGCACACCCAGATCCCGTTTGTTCCGAGATGGGCCCTATCCGCTGCGGTGCAGTATTCGCACGGGATCGGAAAAGTCTTTTCCCGTCGCCTCGATGCCTATGCTGGCGGGAGCTATAATTACAATACGCGCATGAACACCTCCAGCAACAACTCCGCTTATGGCTGGGTGCCGGCTTACGGAACGCTGAACCTGAACTTCGGGCTGCGTGACCATCAGGGCCGCTGGGAGCTTTCCGGATTTATCAATAATGCGACGGACGAGCGACGTGTGACGCAGATCTCGCAGGGAAGTGCGGCTTCCGGCAATGGCAGTTGGTATGCCTATGTCACGCAGCCCCGCAATTTCGGCTTTATTGCGCGCGTCAATTACTGAACCCGCAGGACGACTGCTGCCGTTCCCATAACCCAGGGAACGGCCATGGGAAACATGTCATGAAAATACGCACATATCTGGGCCTTCTTCTTGGCAGCACGCTTCTGTTCGGGGCCGCTCAGCAGAGTGTCCGGGCTGCGGAGCCGCCCGAGGGAACGCAGGGCTGGCCGCAATTGCCGCAGGCGCCCAAAAATGCACCCAATATCGTGGTGATCCTGATTGATGATGTCGGATTTGGCGCGACAAATGTTTTTGGCGGCCCGATTTCAACGCCGGATCTTACGCGTCTGGCGGGTACCGGGCTCAGATATAACAATTTCCATGTGAATGCCCTGTGCTCACCGTCCCGGGCGTCGCTGCTCACGGGATATAATGACCGGCAGGTCGGGTTCGGCAATATCGAGGAAGCTGCATCAAAGCATCCGGGATATAATACCGTTCTGCCAACAAACGTGACGCCGATTGCTGAAGTTCTCAAGGAACACGGGTATAATACTGCCGCGTTCGGGAAATGGCACAACACACCTTACTGGCAGATCAGCGCCGCGGGCCCGTTTGACCTGTGGCCGACCGGTCGGTGGGGGTTCGAGCATTTCTACGGCTTCCTTGCCGCGGCGGATAACCAGTATTACCCCCGCCTTTACCGGGATCAGACGCCTGTAGAGCCATCGTCCACGCCGGAGCAGGGGTATTATTTCACGACAGACATCACCAACGAAGCAATCCGCTGGATGCACCAGCATGATGCCGTAGCCCACGACAAGCCATTCTTCCTCTATTACGCGACGGGTGCCACGCATGAGCCGCATCATGTTCCAAAGGCATGGATTGCGAAATACAAAGGAAAGTTCGATCAGGGCTGGGACGTCATCCGACAGCAGAGCTTTGATCGGCAGAAGGCGCTCGGTGTCATCCCCGCAAATGCGGAACTGACGCCACGGCCTTCCACACTGCCTGCGTGGGATAGCCTGTCGCCTGACGAAAAGAAGCTTCTTGCGCATCAGGCGGAGGTGTATGCGGCTTTTGCGGAAGAAACGGATCAGGAAGTCGGGCGGCTTCTGGCAACACTTCGGGACGAGGGTATTGCTGACAATACGCTCGTTCTTGAAGTCTTCGGGGATAATGGCGGGAGTGCCGAAGGCGGCTTTCTGGGCAAAGACGTCAAGAACCCTGACGGCAGCACACCGGACGTCAGGACACGTCTTGCTGACAGCGGTGCGCTGGGAAGTGAGCTTTATTTCAATCACTACGCCGCCGCCTGGGCCTGGGCGCTGACCTCTCCTTTTCAGGGCACGAAACAGGACGCCGCCCATCTGGGAGGGACAACGGATCCGCTGGTGATCTCATGGCCCGCACGCATCCATGATGCCAATGGTCTGAGAGGGCAGTTCGGGCATCTGAACGATATCGCCCCAACGCTTTACGAAGCCGCTGGCATCACCCCTCCATCGCGCACGGCGGGGATTGAACAGATCCCGCTCGAAGGCAGAAGTCTGCTCTATACGTTCGATCATCCTGATGCGCCCTCCCGGCACAGAGTTCAGTATTTCACGACGAGCGGAAATCTGGGGATCTATTCCGATGGCTGGTGGGCCGGACAACTGGCGCAGGAGACCTGGGAGGTTGGTGACAACCGGGTCTATCTTGCCCGAGGCGTGCAGCCCAGGACGCATCCGTGGGAGCTTTACCGGCTGAGCGATGATTACAGTCAGGCGCATGATCTGGCTGCGAAATATCCTGAAAAACTGAAAGAGCTTCAGGCTCTGTTCCAGAAGGAAGCCATCCGCAATCACGCAGATCCGATCCGGCCCGGAATAGATGCGTATCCGCTGGGGACGGCAACCGGCCAGACGGTTTTTACGTATCGCTCCGGTGTGGACCGCGTCAGCACGAGGTTTGCGCCTGATCTGGGGAACGATCCTTACACGCTGAGTGCGGACATCAATATTCCGGCCGGTGGCGCACAGGGGGTTATTTTCGCTGAGGGCGGACGGTATGGCGGCGTTGCGCTCTACGTCTCGAACGGACGCCTTGTTTATGAAGTGAACGCACATGGCGTGCGTACAGGCCAGATCGTGACGTCTGCGCCGCTGGCGGTCGGGCAACGGCATATCGTCGTGACGGTTACGCCCGAACAGGAGCGTAAAACCGGCAAAACAGATGCTGCAGCGGAGATGATCCGTCGCTGGGTAGGCGGAAAACCTGTGCCCGCAGCAGTCACCCTCTCAGTTGACGGGGCTCCGGCGGGGCAGGCGCATTTCAGCAATATCGCCCTGTCATCGAAGGAGACACTCGATATCGGTCGGGATCTGGGCTCTGCCGTTAGTCCGGCCTACACCGTTCCGGCAGCATTTACGGGGCATATCGATAAGGTCACGCTCACCACGCCGGGATTGACCAATCAATGAAGCCTGTTTTCTCCAGGAGGACACGCATCTTGTCCCATCAGGTCAATTCCAGTGAGAACAGTGTCAGCCGCCGGGCGCTCCTGGCGGGCACGGCAGTTATGGGGATGTCGGGGAAGATGGCGTATGCTGCCTCCAAGGCAACACCCCGCTTGCCCAATATCATCTACATTATCGCGGATGATCTGGGGGTGTATGATCTGGGCTGTTACGGACAGACGAAAATCCGGACGCCCAATATCGACCGGATGGCGGCTCAGGGCATGCAGTTCACACAGGCCTATGGGGGGGCACCCATCTGCTCTCCGTCCCGGTGTGCACTCATGACCGGGCGCCATATGGGCCATGCCTCCATCCGCGACAATTTTGCGCTTGCCGGTGGCGTTGTCGGCTTCAAGGGTAAGGAAAAGATCCGAAGGGCTAACCTGGCCGATCAGGAGCCGACAGTCGCATCGGTACTCAAGGGGCAGGGATATGAAACGGGTCTGGTGGGGAAGTGGCATCTGGATGGATATGATCCGGATGCGATCCCGACCCGACACGGGTTTGACGAGTTTCATGGCTGGCTGACGCAGACGGAAAAGACCCAGGGGTATTTTCCGGAGAAATGGTATGACGGCACCACTCTGCTGGACGTTCCGGGAAATGCCGGAGGAGGGCGCGCGGTTTACGAAACGGATATCGTGACGGACCAGAGCTGCGACTTCATCAGGCGACATCGTCAGAAGCCCTTTTTCCTGACGGTGGCCTACAACGCGCCGCATAGTCCGTACGTCACGCCGGCCGAAGGTGACTATGCCGGAGAGACGTGGGGGGCATCAGAGAAAACCTACGCAGCGATGATCGAGTTTCTGGATGCAGGAGTTGGCAGTATTCTGCGGACCCTGGGAGAGCTTGGACTGGACGAGGACACGATCGTGTTTCTCTCGTCCGACCATGGCCCACGATCCGAGCCGACTTCGCAACAGACAGAGGTCGTGACGTTTTTCAACTCCCACGGACCTTTGCGGGGGTATAAACGCGAGCTTTATGAAGGCGGCATCCGTGTTCCGCTCATTGCCCGCTGGCCCGGTCACATTGCGGCCGGAGTGAAGGATGAGACGCCCGTTTATCATCCGGATTTTCTGCCGACCGCTGCGGGGCTTGCAGGTAAAGACAGTCCGCCAGACACGGATGGGCATGATCTGACACCCGTTCTTCTGGGAAGCAATGCTCTGCCGGAGCGGCTGCTTTACTGGGAAACCTATGAACCGTCTTTCTGGCAGGCCGCACGTCAGGGGCAATGGAAAATCGTACGCCCTGTCGGCTCATCCCGTCTGGAATTGTACGATCTGGCAGCAGATCCGGGCGAAAAACGCGATGTTGCGGCGAAATACCCTGACGTCGTCAGCAGACTTTCGGCACAAATGGCGGCGGCCCACAAACCTTCGCGCGAATACCCGATCGCTCTTTGAGCGGTCGGGCGTAGAAGCAGGGAGCAACACGCTATCCTTTTTCAAGAGGCGCTTCGGTCGCAAAAGGATTGAAGCGGTTGGTATAGATGCTTTCAGGCGCAAGGGACGCTGTATGCGCGTCTCTGCGCCAGGCATACCAGGGCTGGAACTGGGTATAATCTCTGGGCCGGATCACACCTCCCTTTGTGACAACCGCTGTCGAGCGCCAGTGACGGGCTGGAAAGACACCTTCATCACGGCCTCGTTTTCTGATGATGGAAACATATCGGGCAATGACGTCCGCCTGCGGGGTATTCTGGGCCCACGCAATGGCCTGGGCTGTGGCCGCGACGAAATGCTGTGCCAGATCGGGCGCATTCTGAAGCATGTCGTTGCGAAGAATGACGCTGTCCATATTCGTTGCGCCATAAAACTCATAATCCGTCGTCAGTTCGCGCAATCCGCCATGTGCCAGAGCAGCATCACGGAAAAATGTTGGCAGCACCGCCGCATCAAGCGTGCCATGCCGCAAAGCCGTTTCGGCAACAACCGATGAAATTCCAACCAGGACGACCTGTCTGATCTCGTCATCCGTCAGACCGTTCTGCCGCAGATACTGATCGACGAAACATTCTCCCTGCGCACGCAGAGTGTTAACGCCAATGACCTTCCCGATCAGGTCCCGCGCGGTTCTGATGACGGATGATCCGCGCACGAAAATGCCCATGCAACTGCGTGCATCCGAACCCGCATAGGCGAGAACCGCCCGGACAGGAGCGCCCGCTCCAATCATTTTCATGATGGAACCGTTAAATGCCCCTGCGAAATCAGTGTTGTTCGTGACCGTTGCCTGAAGATCCTGTGGGCCACTGGTGGTGTTGCCCACCCACTGAAGCTTCAGTGGGGCAAGAAGCCCGAGATCATCCGCAAGTTCCGGAAACAGCACGACACCCGCCCATCCCTGATAGCGCAGGGTTTCTCCGGGTAACGTCCCGGCCGCTTTGGCAAAGGGGCGGGCAGCGAAGGCGGTTGCCGCGCAAAGGGCTGTATTCTTCAGAAAGGAACGCCGTGTGGCCCCCTGTGACGGACGCAAATTCATATTCACTTCACGGAGTCCCTGTTTTTCAGAATCACTTGACTGATATGTTTTTATATTATCCTACTAATAAATGTAGCAAGTTAATAGAAATAACCTATCCGAACGGTGGTATTGTTCCATGCCAGAACTCCACGAAACGGGATCAGCCCCGAAACTTCGTTTCGATCATCTCTCCAAGGCCTTCGTGTCCAGCCCGCGGGCTGGTGAGCCGATCCTGGGCGATATCGAATTTGATATCGCCGCGGGAGAGTTCGTCGTCCTTGTAGGGCCAAGTGGCTGCGGTAAATCCACACTTCTGGATCTGGCGGCCGGTTTAACGGATCCGACGGCGGGACGTGTTCTTCTGGATGGGCGACCGGTTACGAAGCCGGGTCCTGAGCGAAGTGTCGTTTTTCAGAATTATGCCCTCCTGCCGTGGAAAAGCGCTCTGGAAAACATTGTCTTCGCACTTGCCGCAGCGGGTGTACCGCGGGGAGAGCGGCATAAACGTGCCCGGCACTTTCTCGATCTTGTGGGGCTGGAACATGCGGCGGACCGGTATCCCCACCAGTTGTCTGGCGGCATGAACCAGCGTGTTGCAATCGCACGCAGCCTGTCAGTGGAGCCTGAAGTCCTTCTGATGGACGAGCCCTTCGGTGCGCTTGATGCACAGACCCGCGAAACCCTTCAGACGGAATTGCGGCGACTGTGGAAGCGGACATCCGCAACCATCATTTTCATCACTCACGATATCGACGAAGCCCTCTCACTCGGACAGAAAGTGGTGGTCATGGCGGCGGGGCCGGGACGCATCGTGGATGTCGTGACTCTTCCCTTTCCCGCGGACGCCAGCATCGATGACGTCCGGGCGCATCCGCAGTACGGGCATCTGCGGCACTATGTCCGCAGTCTGCTTTCCCACGGTGCGGGTCGGGCCTGACAGTGGCGCTGCAGAAAACCTCCGGTGCCATCATGGATTTCGCGGTTTCGCCACCTGTCGAAACGCGGCCTGTGACGCTCTCGCTGCGCCATATCGCCAGATGGAGCGTGAGCGCTTTTCGCAAGAGCATTGCTCTTGTTCTGCTTGCAGCCCTGTGGGAAATCGCGCCACGGGCAGGGCTGGTTGATCCGCTCTTTTTACCGCCGCTCTCCAAAGTTCTCCAGGCCGTCTGGACAGGGTTTGCGTCTGGACAGCTTGGTGTCCATGTTTTGGCCAGTCTTCTCCGGGCCATTCCGGGGCTTGCGCTGGCAATTGTGGTCGGCGTCCCTCTCGGGCTGCTTCTGGGGGTTTCACCGCGCCTGCATCAGGTATTTGATCCGGTGCTGGAACTGTTCCGCAATACGTCCGCTCTGGCGCTGTTGCCAGTGTTTACGCTGTTGCTGGGGATCGGGGAGAGCTCGAAGATCATCATGGTCTTCTATGCTGCCGTCTGGCCAATCCTTCTGGGAACAATCACCGGCTTGCGTGGTGTGGACCCGCTCTGGATCAAGGCGGGGCGTTCCATGGGGCTCAACCGCTTTGACCTCTTCCGGAAAATCGTTCTTCCGGGTGCAATTCCCTCTGTGTTTACCGGCGTGCGACTTGCAGCGGCTGCCGCGCTGCTGGTGCTTGTCGCCGCGGAAATGGTCGGCTCGCGTGCCGGGCTGGGCTATCTGATCAACGCCTCCGAGCTCGATTTTGATATTCCCGGAATGTACGCGGCCATCCTCGTGCTGTCGGTTATCGGCAGTCTTACCAACTCTGTCCTTGTCTCTGTCGAAAAGCGGCTTCTGCGCTGGAAGGCTCCTTAGGCTTCCTGCGCTGGCCGATGCTTTTTTCTTTGAACTGAAGGAAAACGAGAATGTCTGAAGTCATCACAAAAACAAGCAGTCTTCCTGACAGCACAACCTTGCAGATCCGTCCTGTTGCAGGCGCGCTCGGTGCAGAGATCAGCGGTGTCAGGCTTACGGGGGATCTTGACCGCGCAACATTTTCGCAGATCGAAAATGCGCTCCACCAATACAAGGTCATTTTCTTCAGGGGGCAAAATCAACTGACGGATGCGGAGCAGGAGCGGTTCGCGGCCCTGTTTGGCGAGCTGGTGCCCCATCCGACTGTTCCTGCCTCCGACGGAACGGCAGCGGTCATGTCCATCGACAGCACCAAGGGAAGTCGGGCCGACAGCTGGCATACGGATGTCACCTTCGTTCCGGATTATCCCAAGGTTTCCGTTCTTCGTGGCGTCATTATTCCACCGGTGGGCGGTGATACGGTCTGGGCCAATACGACGCTTGCCTATGAACGTCTTCCGGAACCACTCAAGGTTTTTGCTGATACGCTCTGGGCCGTTCATACGAATGTTTATGATTATGCCGGTCATCGGGTGGATGTGTCCAAGGAAGCTCTTGAATATAGAGGTGTCTTCACCAGAACCCGCTACGAGACAGAGCACCCGGTGGTGCGTATCCATCCGGTCACTAAAGAGCGCACCCTGCTTCTGGGGCATTTCGTGAAAAACTTCGTCGGTATTACGACGCGCGATAGCCAGCGCATTCTGGAACTGTTCCAGGAGCATATCGTGTCAGTCGACAACTCGGTGCGCTGGTCCTGGCAGCCGGGGGATGTGGCGATCTGGGATAACCAGGCAACCCAGCATCGTGCGGTCAACGATTACGCCCGGGACGAGCCACGTCTCCTGCGTCGCAGTACCGTAAAGGGGGACGTCCCTGTGGGAGTCGATGGTCGCCGCAGTCAGGAACGCCTCGTATCCTGAAAAAAAGAGAAAATATTCTGTTCGGACAAGTGTATTCAGGTCTGAACAGAATATTTAAATTCATCCCTGAAAGTGCCGGGATCGTCTGTTACGTGTTGGGATCGAAAACTGGCACGTCTTTTTGCGATCTCTTTGTGCGATTGTCAGACAGGAAACTTCCCCCTGTCATCAGGGCGATGATGACCACGTAAAATCCCAGAAGCAGGGGTTTCTGGAAGCTGATGACGCCAAGACAGAGTGTTGCGCTCATGAGGGCGTAAGCGGGAACGACCGGGTATCCCGGCGCATGCCAGAAGCGTGGCATATCGGGGGCGATTTTGCGAAGTCTGAAAAGGCTCGCCATGGTCATGATGTACATGGTGAGAGCGCCAAAGACAGAAATCGTGACGATGGACGCCGTCAGGCTTTCTCCACCGAAAGACAGGATATCATCGCTGAAAATGGCAAGGATGCCGATCGTGCCGCAGACCAGCACCCCGGCATAGGGCGTATGAAAGCGTGGGGAGACAAGCCCCATCCAGCGGGGCAGTCCGCCGCCCTGTGCAAGTGCGGCAATCTGGCGCGCACACCCCATGATGATGGCATGCAGTGACGCCACCAGACCGAACAGGCCGAGCCAGACGAGCATGTGAAGATAGGGGCTATGGGGGCCGACGACGGTTTTCATTGCCAGAGGCAGAGGATCGTTCAGGTTGGAAAGTTCTCTCCAGTCCCCAACCCCACCGGCGAGGATCATGACGCCGAATGAGAGCCCGACAAGGGTGAGGATGGCGGCCGTATAGGCGATGGGCAGGGTACGTCTGGGGGAGCGTGCCTCTTCGGCGGTCAGGGCGACCCCTTCGATAGCCAGAAAGAACCAGATGGCGAAGGGAATGGACGCTGCAATGCCTCCGGGAACGGCCCAGGAAAGATGGTCGCTCCCACCCCAGCCATGCATCACGAAACGGTGCCAGGAAAATCCGGGCCAGACGACACCCATGAAGACCAGAAGCTCCACGATGGCGGCGATTGTGACGATCAGTTCAAAGCTGGCTGCAACCTGTATCCCGGCGATATTGACGCCCATGAAAAGCAGATATGCCACGACGGCACCGGCTTTTGGGGGGAGGGCCGGGAATTGCACATGCAGATACGATCCGATGGCCAGTGCGATGGCAGGGGGCGCGAAGATGAATTCGGCGGCTGAGGCATATCCCGCGATGAGGCCCGCTCTGCGCCCGAACGCCGCACTGACATAGACGAATGGTCCCCCCGCCTTCGGCATGGCAGTGGTCAGTTCAGTGTAGGAAAAGATCAGGGCCAGATACATCAGGGCAACAAAGATGGTTGCGATGAGAAAGCCCAGCGTGCCAGCGCTGGCCCAACCATAGCTCCAGCCGAAATATTCCCCGGAAATGACGAGCCCTACAGCAATCGCCCAGAGCTGCACGGGGCCAAGGCTGTGGGAAAGCTGCGGTTTGGAGCGTTCTGTCATGGGATGCTCTTCTGCTGGGGCAGGATCTTCATGTCCGTACTTTCATCCTTGAGAGAAACGCCGGTT
Source organism: Gluconobacter sp. Dm-62 (assembly GCF_018256155.1). GTDB lineage: Bacteria > Pseudomonadota > Alphaproteobacteria > Acetobacterales > Acetobacteraceae > Gluconobacter. The sequence continues at coordinate 24,287 of NZ_JAERLY010000001.1, read as the reverse complement.
CGTCCCAGTCGGCGGGCTGCGTCCAGAAGCCAGCAGAGCTTGTGGCAGGCTTCCCCGATGGAAAGGCCGTGGGCATGGATGTTGGAGATGCAGTTGCGCTCGGAGTCCTGACGGCCGACTTTTGGATTCCAGGTCATGTAGAGGCTCAGACTGTCCGATACACTCAGACCGGGCCGCTCTCCGATCATCATGACGACGCATGTCGCACCGAGCAGTTCGCCAATCTCGTCTCCCAGAGCCACGCGGGCATTATGGGCAATGATCAGCGGAGACATGCGCCAGGTCTGGTCAAGTGCGGTATGGATGGCACTTTGAAGCGGGATGGCCTGTCGTTCCACGGCAAAGGCTGAAAGACCGTCGGCTGCGACAAGAGCAAGGTCCCAGGGGCCGTCCTGAGCCGCGTGCTTCAGCCGTGTGATGGATGGTGTATCCAGCCTGCGCCCAAAATCAGGCCTGCGTACGAACTCGGAGCGGTCTGTTGCCTGACTTCGGACCTCGATGGCGGGACATTCAAGGTTCAGCCTGGCCGGATCGAGCGAAGCGTGGACCGCGCGCCGGGCACTGGCATGTGCTGCCTGAAGGGCACGGACTTCGGAGCCCGCGATGCTGTCGCCCGTTCTTGGAAGGCCAATCCGGGCGCGCGTGTACTGACGAAGCGAGCCCCAAGGATCCTGAACGGGAGACGTCATGGGCCCGTCCTGAACCCAGGGAGGGCGTAAGGCTGGTTCATACGCAGACGTCCCCTGTCTGCAAGGGACATCCGTTCGAGCCAGGACTCGAATTCCGGGGCCGGACGGACATCGAAAACCGAACGCAGCGTCAGGATGTCATGATAGGACAGGCTCTGATAGCTGAGCATGACATCATCGCCGCCGGGCACTGCAATCAGGAAATTTACGCCGGCAGCCGTGAGCAGCATCATCAGGTTGTCCATGTCATCCTGATCGGCCTCGGCGTGGTTGGTGTAGCAGACGTCGCACCCCATCGGCAGTCCCATGAGCTTGCCGCAGAAATGATCTTCCAGCCCCGCACGGATGATCTGCTTGCCGTCATAGAGATATTCGGGACCGATGAAACCCACGACTGTATTGACCAGAAGCGGGGGATAGGCGCGGGCGACGGCATAGGCCCGGACTTCCATGGTCTGCTGGTCCACACCGTGATGGGCATTGGAGGACAGCGCAGCCCCCTGGCCAGTCTCGAAATACATGGCGTTTGTGCCAACGGTTCCACGGTTCAGCTCACGGGTCGCCAGCCAGGCTTCGGACAGAGTGGCCAGAGAAATTCCAAAGCCGCTGTTGGCCTGCTCGGAACCTGCGATAGACTGGAAGACCAGATCGACCGGTGCGCCTTTTTCGATCATGCTGATGGTATTGGTGACATGCGTCAGCAGGCAGCTCTGCACGGGCATGTCATAGCGTTGCCGGATATCGTCGAAACGCCACAGAATATCCATTCCTTTACCGATATGGTCCGAGGCCGGATTGATCCCCAGAACCGCATCTCCGGCGCCAAGGAGCAGGCCGTCGAGCAGTGCTGCGGAGATGCCGTCGGCGTCATCTGTCGGGTGGTTGGGTTGGAGGCGTGATCCCAGACGGCCGGGGAGGCCCTGTGTGTTACGGAATGCGGTTACGACCCGCATTTTCCGGCCGACCGAAATCAGGTCCTGATTGCGCATCAGCTTGCTGACGGCTGCGACCATTTCCGGAGTAAGGCCGGGTGCAAGCGCCCCGAGGCTTTCGGCATCGGCCTCATAGCTCAGCAGCCAGTCCCGGAACTGACCGACGGTCATATGCGAAACCGGCGCGAAGGCAGTGGCATCATGGCTGTCTATGATGAGGCGGCTGACCTCGTCAGTTTCGTAGGGAATGAGGGTTTCCGCCAGAAAGTGACGGAGCGGAAGATCAGCAAGAACCTCCCGGGCTGCAACACGTCTGACGGGATCCGTTGCAGCTATGCCTGCCAGTTCGTCTCCCGAGCGCAGGGGAGAGGCACAGGCCATGATATCCTTCAGGTTCTGGAAGACAAATGTTTCGCCTGAAAGGGAAATGCGATGAACCAAAACGCTGTTGTCCTGCCACAATCCAGATCTGCCTAGAAAGCGACCCTAGCATGGACGGAAGCAATTCAACCGTCTGGCAGACACAATTGATTGACATCCTGCACTATCATTTCCCCTTGCGAAATGCCTGCGGGGAGACGCCATACCACTTGCGAAAGGCGCGGCTGAAAGCACTGACTTCGGAATAGCCGAGCAGATAAGCGATCTCGCCGATAGGCATGCCACGCTGTTGCAGATAGGACTGCGCCATGTTGCGACGGGTCTCATCCACGAGTTCAGTATAAGTCACGCCTACCGAGTCCAGGCGGCGCTGAAGCGTCCATCTGGGGACGCCCAGCTTTTCTGCCAGAACGGGTAATTTCACGATGCCCTGCGGCAACATGTCATGAACTTCCCGTCTGACCTGCAGCAGAAGGTCATCACGGCGATCTGCAGCAAGGCTTGCGGAATGATCCAGGCGTGTCAGGCTCTCGCGCAATACGGCGAGCAGCCCTGTATTCGCTGCCGGCATGCGGACATCGAGACCGGCATCGGAAAACAGCAGTGCTGTGGTGTCGCGCTGAAAAAAGACGGGCGCATCGAATGCGGCTGCGTAATCAGCCGTGCTGGCCTGACGGGTATGCTCAAACCACACGGCATCAGGGCGCCAGCTGTTTCCGAGGGCACGACGAAAAACATTGCAGAACATGCCCATCGTCAGTTCTGCGTCTTGCGCCCGGTGAGAGATGAGGGGATCGGTAATGCGATATTCGATACGAAAACCGCCAGGCATCCGGACAAGGCGTGTCTGGGTGGCGCGCTGGTGGTAGGGAAATAGTTCAACCAGATTGACGAGCGCGGCTTCCAGTGTGGCCGAGGTAAGGGCAATGTAACCGATCAGCCCGAGCTGGTCGGGCTGGAACTGCTGGCCGTAGATCAGCCCGCTGTCATAGCGGCCTGATTGTCGGGCGACCTCTTCAAACAGGTTGCAGTAGTCTTCAAGCCGCAAAGCCAATGTGGGGGGCTGTTCGTCAGCAACCTGCAGGCCGACTGATCGGGCGATAATGTCCGGATCGCAACCCAGCTGACGGATGAAAGAGCTCGCGCCCGTCAGGGCCGCAGCCAGCACGCTTCCGGTCTGTTCGCCATTCTGGGAAGGCGGAGGCAGATAGCCGTTGATCGGAAAGCGTGCAGAGAACAGGGTCATCTCCCCTCACAATCGGGACAGGGCGTCCCGCAGTCACTCCATGTTGCCACGATTTGATGCGTGCTGGATATAAATCTCGTTCCGAAACGAGTTTTGTCAAGCAGGCATGCGTTTCAGGAGTGTGCCAGAAGCCTGGGCGTCCGGGTGCCAAAGGCTATGGTTTGCTCGGAAGGTCGCCATTCGCCTGTATTTTCGTCCCGGCCCTGAAGGATCATGCGAGGCGAGATCGTGCTTATCTCTTCTGCTGCCTGCTGGCTGAGCCTTCCTTCTTCGCCGACAGACAGCCGGTTTACGATCAGAGAGAGGCGTGTGTCGGGAAAGGCAGTCTGCATGGCGGTGTCGCCGCCACTGTCTCCGCAGACGAGCAGCGGGCCATGTCCTCTTTCACGAACAAGTCTGCGGCGTATTGTCTCAACTTTTCCGGGACCATAAGTGAGCGGCCAGTCTGGTGCAGGATGTGTTCCGAGCTTTCCTGCGGACGCATCCATGCGAATTCCAAAAATATTCTGTGGGGGAAGGCCGTAGCCGAATTCAGGGTCAGTGGCGAAAACGCGCACGACTGTTTCGAGTGAGGCGGAACACACAAAAACATCAATTCCGGCATGACGGAGCGCAGCCTGCAGGTCTGCAATTTCCGGTGTCAGACGTAATCCATGTCGGACCGTATGGCGAAGAAGACCGGATTTTCCGGCACGCTCTGATGGCGTGACATATCTAGTCTCTCCGATATCGCGCCCAAGAGCCCAGCGGTTTGCGTGCCCCGCCAGTCTGGCAATGTCGGCCTCTGTCAGACCGCCCAGAAGACGGATGATCCAGTACAGTGCGACTTTTGGTCCAGCCACAGCATCAATCGCGGTATAGCTGAACAAAAGCCGCGTCCGCAGTGCTGCCAGGGCCGGAGTAGCGGCGGGAATATCAGGCCGTTCTGCAGACCAGCCTCCGTATCGGGACCAGAGTTCAGCATAATCGCGTGTCATATCGTCCGCGAGATGTGCAAAGCGCACTGCCTGACCGTCCAGATTAAGAAAATCCGGCCCAAGGGAGCCTTCTGGAACATCTTGCAGGATCACGCGATGAAACTGGTCTGGTGGCAGCGCAAAACTGAAAGTTTCGAGCATGTATTGCAGGAGTGCTTCCTCACAATCGCCGAAAATGCACGTGTTGTCCCAGTCGAAAACAGCATAGGGGCGCGCATGAACTGGCTGAGCGGAGATCAGTTCCGACAGGAGGCGATGATTACGGGGAGCCCATTTCAATGGAGACAGAACCGTATCATCCGCGCGCGAAACGCCGGTCGCGGTGCAGGTTCCAAGGAGGGCTGCCGTGCCAGCCAGAAAGTGTCTGCGACTGGGCATACTCATGCGCTGTGTCCGCCCATCAGAGGATCGGTTCGGCTTGCCCGACCGGTCTGAAGATGCCCGGCAAAGCGGAGCGTATTCTGACGGGTAGTCTTCGTGGATGCGCTGACGTGTTCTGCCGGTGTTTCTGTCACGATGAGATCATACCAATGGTCGCTGGAAACAATGTTCCAGGGAACATGCGCGCTCTGTCGTGGCAGCAGGGACACCGTCCGGATATCGTGAGGTGCGTAGGATGAGATGATGGAAAAATGTCGCGTTCCGGACGCCGTATTTTCGAGCGTCAGCGTGACCTCTCCCTGGGAGATATCTGTCTCAAGCATGGCCTGCGGCATGTGGGCGCCGGAAAACATGCGATGGAAGCCGTCCGGCCCATGAAGATTCATCGTCTGACCGTCCCGCAACCCTACTTGGATCTCATGGGTCTGGCCCGCAGCGAGGGTATAGTGCCGCATGGGGAAGCCTGTTTGCTGAAGCTGGAAGACAGCACCCTGCGCTCCGGTATTGGCGAGACGGAGGATAATCTGCCCGTTACCGTCGTGAAGTAGATCCGCATTCAGGGCATAGGGGAGTGGGCGGGCAGGGCGCTGGGTGATCTCCTGCTTTGGCATGGCTTGGGGTTGTGGAATCACCGGTGGAGGCAGGCGGCAGGAGGCTCGTGTTTCAGCCAGATAATGCTCCGTATCTGGGAGGGTAATGGTCCAGTCCGGGTCACTGGCGGTAAAGTCGAAAACGCTTGTCAGATCACCACAAACAGTTCTGCGCCATGGGGTGATGTTCGGGGCAGGGACACCAAAGCGTGCCTCCAGGAACCGCAATACGGATGTATGGTCGAAAAGCTGGGAGTTGACCCAGCCGCCTTTCGTCCAGGGGGAAATGACAATGGCTGGGACGCGCGGCCCCAGCCCGACAGGAACGTTCCCAAGGGCTTCACCTTCCAGAGACACAGAACAATAACCCTGTGTTGGGTCATTGGGGGTCAGGGGAGGGACAGGCGCGGGCATGTGGTCGAAAAAGCCGTCATTTTCATCATAATTCAGAATGAAGACGGTTTTTGCCCACACATCCGGGTGTCGGACAAACACGTCCATCAGGCGCGAAATCAGACTCTCGCCGTAGCCCGGTGGTGCGTCAGGATGTTCCGACATGGCCTGCGAAGGGACGATCCATGAGACCTGTGGCAGGTTTCCCGAGGCGACGTCTTTCTCGAAGGCTTCGACCAGAAACCGTCCTTCAGAGGTCGCGCTGTTATGGGCATTAGACCCGGGGACGATCCTGCGGGCACGCTGGTGCTGCCAGCTCTGCTCGGGGACCTGCCGAAAAGTCGCGTAGGACTGAAGAGGGTTATCAGTGAAGTTGTCGTATTCCTGATAGACCCGCCATGAAACGCCTGCAGCCTGCAGGCATTCGGGATAGGTTTTCCAGTCAAAGGGTCTGAAGGCAGGATTGTCGTGTGTGCTGTCGGCTGAAGGGTTGCCATCATCAACATTGACCGTGACCTGCTGGCCGGTATTGCCGACTGCCAGACCGCTCGTACCTGTGAAGAAATACAGCCGGTTTGGATTGGTCGGCCCGAAAATGGAGGCGTGATAGGCGTCGCAGATGGTGAAGGCTTCAGCGAGCGCATAATAATAGGGGATGTCTTCGCGGGTGAAGTGCCCCATGGTCATGACGGTTTTATGGGGGACCCAGACATTCCACTCGTTCCAGACGGTCTGTGACCCTTTCCAGCTGTGATCAAGACTGGCGAGGCAGGCAGAGGATGTATGAACCGTGTTCAGCCGGAAAGGCAGGACCTGGTGGCCCTGTTCATCCGGCTGGGAAAAGACGGAGTTCCCGTCTGGCAAACGGAGGGCACGGGGGTCACCATAACCCCGCACGCCTCCGAGGCAGCCAAAGTAATGATCGAAAGAGCGGTTTTCCTGCATGAGCAGGACAACATGCTCGACATCGCGGATCGTGCCAGTGGTCCGGTTGGCCGGGATGGCGAGAGCCTTGCGGATGTTGTCGGGCAGAAGCGCCATGCCGGTCGCGGCAGCTCCGGCTTTCAGGAAAAACCGTCGGCCCGGGCTGATCTTTGGCATGTACGCTCCCCTGTTCTGTACCTGTGATCCGGCGATGCTCAGAAAGTTACGGCGACGGAGCCGAAATACTGTCGCGGTGCACCGATCAGGAAGGACTGGTCATCCCCCGACATGGAATTGCCGTTCTCCCCGGCGGTGGCAATATAGGTCGTATTCGTCAGGTTATAAACATTGAAGCTGAATGTGAGGTCCTGAAAGGACTTGAGGTGTCTGTTGTACTGGCCCAGATTGCGCAGATGGTACTGCGCGCCTGCGCTGGTCAGCCAGTAGGAGGGGATGCTCAGGTCGCCGGTATAGGTATAGTTGCGCTGCCCCATGTACATCGTGTCGATATGGGCGCTGACATCACGCCAGGCGTAGGACAGGCTCGCCTTGTACATGAACCGCGGATAATTGACGATCTGCTGCCCCGCAATGGCATATGTCGTGCCGCCGCTGGTGACATTCTGATCGTAGGTTGCATGATTCCAGCTGATGGAATTCGACAGTGACAGTCCCTTGATGGGAGTAATGACCAGGGCTGCGTCCACACCATTCATCGTAACGCCGCCTACGTTCATGACAGCGGAGTATGGGTTGGTGATCGGGCCGCTGGTGATCTGCTGCAGGCGGTTGTGGAAGTTGGTGTGGTAAGCGTACAGGCTCGCATTCAGCAGACGGTCCACGTAACGATAGCCGACGGCGAAGTTCCAGTTGGTTTCGGGCTTCATTTTTCCGGCGCCCATGGTCTGGTCGTAGGCGCTCTGGGTCATTGCGAACGGCGAGGCCCCGCCCTTGTAGCCGGCAATTGGATAGGACTTCACATTCTCGGCGACATCGAAGAACAGTTCGTGGTTTTTGAGAAAATGCCAGTCCCCGCTGATATGTGGCAGGAAAGCGCGGGCGGTGGTCACAGTGCCGCTGGCGAGGGCATCCGTGCCAGTATAGGCTGGAATATTGGCTGTCTGATCGCCGGTCACGGACTGCCAGAGGGACTTGAAGCCGAAATGCAGGTTTACATTTGGCAGGACATGATAAGTGTCCTGAACAAAAGCCGTGAAACTGTTGGACGAGAAACTGTCGCCCCAGAGGCGGGCTGTCGGGTCAGGCAGTGATCCCATCGAGTTGATCGGCGTGCCTTCTCCCAGGACCGGTTCTTCATAGGCGTTACGCCCGACGGCCACATGGTAGTGTTCGTACCAGACACCGGCACTCAGATCGTTATGGGCAATCTCGTAATGCAGGGCGGACGTGAAGCCACCACGCTGGGCATGTTCGACGGTAATCTGGTCAAAGAGTGGCGAACCATTCGGCATCAGACCATTTGAATACCACGGATAGGGACTGGCCCAGGTACCGCGTCCATACTGCCCCTGAGCATAGACCGTGGATTTCCAGCGCAGACGCGAGGTTAGGGCAAAATCCATGTTCAGACCGCCCAGATAATCGCGTTCGACCGTGCCGCCATCATAGTAGGAGGCATCATACGGATCGGAGAGCTTGCTGTATCCGGCTGGAAGGGCGCCGCCCGGCTTGTTGTTGGCCGCCAGAGCCAGCTTGTAGGCCTTCGCATAGGCATTGGGTGTGCCAATGAAATTGTCCAGACTGGAGCCATAGTTGTTCAGCATGTCGAACGACAGGTCCTGGTACTGGTACTGATCAAGGTCGCCCCAGTCGAAAATGGCGGAAATCTGACTGTCCTGCCCAACCGGCTGTACGATTTTGGCATTGACCTGCTGCATGAACTGGTTGCCACCACCTTTCCATTTGTCGAGATCATTGCGCATGTAGGACGCATACATCCGGGTGCCGGTCTTGTTCAGGTCTCCGGTATCGAAACGGATGAAGGTGTGCATGTTCATGCTGGACCCGAAGGTCTGGGCAATCTGGCCGCCCGCCTTATGCTTCGGATCGCTGGAGAAATATTCGATGGAACCACCAAGGTTGGACGTACTGGCGATTGATTCCGCACCAGCTCCCTGGGAGATCACCATGTGTCCGATGTTTTCGGAAGCAATGGCGTTGATGATATTCAGACCGTTGAATGAATGATACTGCTGATCACCAAGCGGAATGCCATCAAGGGTCATGCCGATCTGGTTCTGCAGGAAGCCATGCATGAAAAACATCTGTGACCAGATGTCCACGCCCTGAGAATCTGCCGATTGCAGCATGATGCCAGGCAGTTTTCCAAGAACCTTGAGAACACTGGTGCCGGGCGTTTCTTCCTGGATGGACTTGGCGCTTACGACCTCCTGTGCGCCATGCGAGCGATGGACGCCTGTCACGGAGATGGCCTCACTGGCAGACTTGATGACAACCGCATGTCTGGCAGGAGACGTTGTGACATGCTTCGATTTGTCAGGCCGTTTCACGGGATGACGCGGCATTGCTGCCGCCTGAGCGCCAAAGCTTAAAATGGAAACAGCAATGACGAGACGGGGGCGATACCGGATCTGCATGATATGATCGTCTCCTCGTAAGAGCAGGCAGAGGCGCCCCTCATGTCGATACGAATGTGTTATATTTTTCTCTACCAAACCTTTCGACACGTGGTCTTGACGGAACGACACACTTTCTTGACAGGCGGGAATGTCGGGATGACAGGGGAGGACCGCGTTTGGAGAAAGCGACGTCTTTTCGGAACCGACATGACAGAAGCTGTTGTCTCCGCTCCGCCATACTGCCGCTGAGGCGAGGGTGATTTCTCTTCGCATATCTGGCGGATGACATGATCGCGACCAGACAGGAATACAAACGCGCAGCTTTCTGTTGATACGTTATAACATAACATATATGAGGAGCTGGAAACTTTTCCTTCCGTCAAGGAGCTGCCTGCATGCCGGATGTCCGATTGCCCGTTACCGTACTTTCCGGCTTTCTGGGGGCTGGAAAGACGACGCTCCTCAATCACGTTCTGAACAATCGTGCCGGTCTGAAAGTCGCCGTCATCGTCAATGACATGAGTGACGTGAATATCGACGCAGAACTGATCCGCAACGGTGGCAGCGACCTGTCGCGAACGGACGAAAAGCTGGTCGAAATGACCAACGGGTGCATCTGCTGCACACTCAGGGACGATCTGCTGACAGAAGTGACCCGTCTGGCTCAGGAAAACCGTTTTGATTATCTCCTGATTGAATCAACGGGCATCGCCGAGCCTCTTCCTGTCGCGGCCACTTTCGAGTTCCGTGATGAGGAGGGGCGCAGTCTGAGCGATGTGGCCCGGCTTGATACAATGGTGACCGTCGTGGATGCCGTGAACCTGCTGAAAGACTATGGTTCAACCGATTTTCTGCGCGACCGTGGCGAGGTCGCGGGAGATGACGATGAGCGTGCGCTTGTTGATCTTTTTGTCGATCAGATCGAATTTGCGGATGTCATCGTCCTTAACAAGACAGATACGGCCTCGCCTCAGCAGGCAGAAGCCGCGCGCCTTATCATCCGCTCGCTGAATGCTGATGCGGCACTGATCGAGACCAGCCAGAGCACGGTTCCCCTGGATCAGGTTCTGAATACAGGACGTTTTGATTTCGAGCGTGCGCACCAGCATCCCTTGTGGTTCAAGGAATTGTACGGGCATGCAGAACACCGTCCTGAAACGGAAGAATACGGCATTTCCAGCTTTGTTTACCGTGCGCGTCGGCCTTTCAATCCGCAGGCCTTTTCCGATTTTATTGAACGGTCATGGCACGGGGTTGTACGGGTTAAAGGGTATTTCTGGCTTGCAACCCGGCCGGACTGGGTTGGAGACCTGAGCATCGCAGGTGCACTGGCGCGCCATCAGGCCGCGGGCCGCTGGTGGGCGAGCGTGCCCCATCAAGACTGGCCGGACGATGAGAGCTGGAAGGCAACGCTCGCCGGATACTGGGACGACGTCTATGGCGACCGCCGGCAGGAACTGGTGTTCATTGGTGCGGGAATGGATGAAGCAGAAATCCGGATCGCGCTGGACAGCTGTCTTGTCCCCGATACACAGACTGATATTTTCATGCCATGGCATTACGATCATCTCGCTGACCCTTTTCCTCAATGGGCATAATGAAGTGACGTCAGTCGGCGTTCACTGTTTTTGAGTTCAGGAAAACTTCCGAGCCCCAGGCATGGCAAGGCGGTCATCAACGGACTATGATCCGCTGATCATGAGCAGGCGAATTATCACATCTATCGATGTGGCGCGGCATGCGGGCGTCTCACAGTCGGCCGTATCCCGTGCCTTTTCTTCGAATGCCAGTATTTCCCCGGTAACGCGTGCCAAGGTTTTTGAGGCTGCCGCGGCGCTGAACTATCGCCCTAACCGTATTCCGGCAATCATGCTGTCTGGCCGTTCAGGTATGATCGGCGTGGTCGTTGGTGGGCTGTCGAACCCGTTTTATGCTTTCGCCCTTGAATGCCTCACTGTATCTCTGCGTGCTGCCGGTTTCCAGATTATGCTGGTGCACGTCGATGATGCCTTGATCCTTGATGCTGCTTTGGATCAGTTGGCCAGCTATCGCGTGGATGCAATCATTACTGCGCTGGCCGTGGGCACCCCTGAGGCAGCCCGTTGCCTGAGCGAACTCAATATCCCGGCAATCTGTTTCAATTCCCGCATTGTCGGTCCAGGTATTTCCACGATCCGGTCGAATAACAGCGCATCCGGCTTTCGGGCGGCTCGCATCATGCAGGAATGTGGTGTCGTGCGTCCTGTCTGGCTGGGGGGACCGGTCCGGAATGCGGCGTCACGAGAGCGCCGCCGGGGCTTTCTTGGAGCGCTTGCCACCGATAATGGCACCGGGAAAAGCGTTACTGAACTGCAAGGCGATGACACTTACGAAAGCGGCTTCACCGCTGTTCGTGAGTATCTCAGGCAGGGGCATCGACCGGATGGCCTCTTCTGCAGCAATGATCTCATGGCATGTGGCGCATTGGATGCCTTCCGTGATCACGGAATTCTGTCCTGTCCGGAAGATGTGGTGGTGATTGGATATGATAATATTCCGCAAGGGGCCTGGCAGGCCTACCAACTCACAACGTTCAGCCAAAATCTTGGAGCATTTGCTGAAGTCGCGATTGAGATTCTGACAGAAGTTCTCTCATCTCCGGACGTCGCGATTTCGCAAAAACGAATGATCGATGCAGAACTTCTCGTGCGCGGCAGCACAATGCGAAAAGCTCCCGTTTCCAGATAAGTCGGAATTGATGGCAACCATTCGTCATGGAGATGCTTTGCATAGCTATGCAACAAAACCGGGCTAACAATCCTTCAGGAGCGATATCATGACAAACAGAAATTTCCGCGCCATTTTGACGGGCTCTTTCTCCAGCCCATGTGCCGACAATCCAACCGTGGCCATGATGGAGGCTGCCTATGCCCACGATGGCATTGATGCCCGTTATATCAATTGCGATGTCAGCGCCGATAATCTGAAAGAAGCCGTTAGAGGCGCTGTGGCCATGGAGTGGGTCGGCTTCAACTGTTCGTTGCCTCATAAGGTGGCCGTCATGGAGCATCTGAATGAGATCGCGCAATCTGCAAAGATTATAGGCGCGGTGAACTGCGTCAGTATCCGCGATGGCCGGCTCATTGGAGATAATACGGATGGCAAGGGATTCCTTGCATCCCTCAAACAAGCAACGGACCCTGCGGGCCAGAAGGTTCTGCTGCTTGGTGCCGGGGGGGCAGCGCGTGCGATCGCCGTGGAACTGGGCCTTGCGGGTGCAAAGAGCATAATGATCGCCAATCGGAAGCTGGAAAAGGCGGAGGCCATTGCGGATTTGCTCCGCAAGAATACAGACTGCGCGGCAGAAGCTGTTGGCTGGGAGGCTGACCTCCATGTGCCTGAGGGCGTGGACATTGTCATCAATGCCACTTCGATCGGATTTGGAGAAAAAGAGGCGCTCCCGCCCATCGCACTTCAGTCACTGACCGAAAAAATGATCATCGCTGACGTCATTCCTAATCCCCCGATGACCAGACTTCTGAGGGAGGCCAAATCGCGTGGCTGCACAACGCTCGACGGTCTCGGCATGCTGGTAAATCAGGGCATCATAGGGGCGGAGTTGTGGTTTGAACGCAAACTTTCTGCGGACATCATGAAGCGGACTCTGGAAGATATTTTCGGCGTCACCGACTGAGCAAGCACACCGGAAACGGCACTACTGCCCAGGTCTGAACCAGATACGGAATGTCTGCCGGGCCTGGGCCAGGCCAGAAGGAGACGCCTCATGTCCGCTACCCTCCATGGATCTCAGAAGCGCACGCAACGTCGGGAGCATATGCAATCGCGCGTGTCGGAACTGCTGCCGGAGTTCTCTCATCTTGAAGATCGTCGAAAGGAAGCAAAGCGATATGTTGCGATGGCGGCCGCTGTCGCTGCGATCGGCGGGCTTCTGTTTGGATATGATACGGGCATCATTGCTTCAGCACTGATCTATGTAACGCGGAGCTTTTCCCTCTCGACGGCTGGTCAGGAGTGGATTGCAGCTGCGCTCAATCTAGGAGCCGTGGCCGGAGCCCTGCTGAGTGGGCCGGTTTCCGATCGATATGGGCGTCGGCCGGCAGTCATATTCGCTGCGCTTGTGTTCATCGCGGGCTCAATAGGCTGCGGTCTGGCGCCAAATCAGGGGACGCTCATTGTTGCGCGGCTGTTCCTTGGATGTGCCATTGGGGCCACGACACAAATTGTACCTGTCTATGTCGCGGAACTGGCACCGGCGGAGCGGCGGGGCGGCCTTGTTTCGCTGTTTCAGATGGTGTTCTCCCTCGGGTTGCTACTGGCTTTTTTCGTCGGATACGAACTGGCTGGGCCACGTGACTGCTGGCGAATGATGTTCATGCTCGGTGTCATTCCGGCAGTTCTCCTGGCAGTCGGGATGTTTTTCCTTCCGGAAAGTCCGCGCTGGCTTCTCCATCATCAACAGGAAAGGCGGGCAATCTCGATCCTTTATCGCCTGCGAGGGCATCATGAGCCCGTTCATCGCGAACTGAACGATCTGCTGGCGACAAACGACGAAACGGTTGAGGAAAGCGGGTGGAAAGCACTCCGGCAGAGATGGGTGCGCCCAGCTCTCATTGCCGCTTTGGGGGTTGCTGCCCTATCGCAGCTTTCCGGGCCAAATGTGATTGTTTACTACGCCCCCATTATTCTCGCGAAGACAGGCCTCGGTCATTCTGCCGCATTGCTGACATCGGTGGGTGTCGGGATCACCTCGACGATTACAACGGGTATGGGGATCGCTCTGATCGATCGGGTTGGTCGCCGCAGGATGTTGCTTGTCATGCTGCCTTTTGCAGCATTGTCATTGTTCGTTCTGGGCAGCATCTTTCTCAGTAATGCGCCAATTGCGGGCATGCGCATGGCCGCTATGGTCGCCGCTCTTCTTGGATATATCTTTTTTAATTTCGGTTCGCTTTCAGTGGCGGTCTGGCTGATCGCTTCGGAAGTCTTTCCACTGGAAATACGCAGCAAGGCAATGGGCCTGGCCAGTGCCACCGTCTGGCTTTCCGATACCCTTGTTTCTCTGGTCACGCTCACGTTGGTCAACGCGCTGGGATCGACCGGAACCTTCTGGCTGTTTGGCCTGGTCAATGTTCTGGCATTTGTTTTCGTCTGGGCGTTCGTGCCGGAAACTGCTGGGACGACGCTGGAAGAAATCGAGACGCGCTTGCACCAGGGAAACTTCTTCGGAACACACAAGCGGTAAATTGTATGGGACAGCGTCGCGTTTGAACTCGGGTCGTGTCAGGTAGCGCCGGGCGGACACATCACGATGCGAAAATATCGCCTCTCCCGCGGCTTTGTGCAGTAATCCATCCGGGCATACAGCCGCACCATGTCAGCTATCCTCGCGATCAAATCAGAAAATAGCGTCACAAGCACCTCTCGACAGCAGATAAGCGTTCGAGACGATCACATGATATGTCACATTTATTCGTGATAAGTCACAGGTATATGTGTTTTAAATATCATGAATGATGTTATGAGTACCCATCATTCCTATCGCTCGATAATCGGTCACGCTGTCTGGAGGGTGTTCAATGCGCCAGGATTTCACCATTGGAATCGATAGCGGTTCCACGACGACAAAAGCTGTCGTGTTCTCGCCAACCGGCGCGATTATGGGAACGGGACGTCGCCGGGTGGCACAGCATATGGACCGCCCGCACCATGTTGAGCGAGATATGTACGAGGCTTGGGAGGCTGTGACCGCTTCCGTGCAGGATGCGCTGGCAGATGCCGGGCTTGATGGGTCTGCCATCGCTGCAGTTGGCCTGACGGCACACGGGGACGGCGTTTTTCTACTTGACCGATCAAGTAAGCCGCTGGGCCGGGGAATTATGTCCCTCGACAGCCGCGCAACGGCGCTACATGAGCAGTGGCACCGCACTGGTCTGTCCGATCTGGTTCTGCCTGTGGCAGGACAGCGTCCTTATACCTATTCGGCCAATACGCTCCTTGCCTGGATACGGGATAATGAGCCGGATCGTTATGCCGCAATCGGCTCCGTTATTTTTGCGAAGGACTGGATCCGATACTGTCTGACGGGTGAGATCGCCACGGATCTGACAGAAGCCAGCACGTCGTTCACGGATTTACAGACACAGGACTACAGCGATGATCTGTTGGAAATCCTGGGATTGCAGGAAATCCGCAAGGCATTGCCGGAAATGCGCCTGTCCTGCGAAAGCGGTGGTGCCCTGACGCCTGAGGCCGCTGCCCTGACGGGCCTGAAAGCTGGAACGCCTGTTTCGGTTGGGCTGCATGACGTCACGGCTGCGGCAGTCGGGATGGGATATACCCAGGCCGATGATCTTTCCATTACGGCCGGAACATTTTCGATCAATGAGGTGTTCCGGGATCGGCCGGTCGTCGGGGAAGGCTGGGCCTGTCGCGCCGGATACCGTCGCGGTCTTTGGAACTGCATGGCCATTTCCCCAGCATCGTCCAGCAATCTCGAATGGCTGGCAAAGCTGCTGCGCCCTGAAGAACAGGATGCGGCCCGGCAGCTTTCGGCGGAAATGGAAAGCCGCCTCTTAAAGCCGGGCGGACGTCATCAGGTTCCGCTGTATCATCCGTTCCTGTTCGGCTCGCCCTATGAAGTGCCAGCCAGCGCTTCCCTGTTCGGCGTGCAGTCCTGGCATGATCGGGCAGATCTGTTTCAGGCGATGGTGGAAGGCACGATCTTCAATCATCGCGAACATGTCGATGCCCTGCGTCAGACAGGGCCAGTCCGCAGGATTGGCGTGTCGGGCGGGGGCAGCGGACAGCCGGTGATTGCACAGATGTTTGCCGATATTCTGGGTGCAGATGTAGAGATCCCTGAAGTCCGGGAAGCTGGCGCGCTTGGTGCGGCCCTGACCGCCAGTGTCGCCATCGGTCGATATGCCGATCTGGAAGAAGCCGTGTCCGCCCAGACCATCCCGATGCAGACATATCGGCCCCAGACTGAGCGACGGCATGTCTACGAAGGGATCTACCGGCGCTATGTTGCTCTGACCCAGGCCATGCGCCCCTTCTGGTCGGATCTTTATGATGGCGGCGCAGTACAGGCAGAACCCGTCACAGCCCCTGTCCCTGTGGAGGCAGGCCCCGTTCTGAATTATGCGGCAGTCGGTTTCCTGCCACAGGAGGCCCGGCCATGAAGGGGCTTAATGCAATACCGCAAAATGCCACGTTTGATGTCGCAATCATCGGGGCCGGGATTAACGGGGCAGGCCTCTTCCGGGAACTGACCCTGCAGGGCCTGCGCGTTCTTCTGGTGGACCGAAACGACTTCTGCTCCGGCGCATCATCCGCACCATCGCGTCTGATCCATGGTGGCATCAAATATCTTGAAACCGGCGAATTCCGGCTTGTGGCGCAGTCCACGCTGGAGCGGAACCTGCTGCTGCGCAATGCGCCCCATGTGGTGAAGCCGCTTCCGACCGTCCTGCCGATCCGCTCCTGGTTCGGGGGAATTATACCCTCTTTCCGGAAGTTTCTGGGGCTGGGTGGCAAAATGACCGATCGGGGCGCACTCGTTCTGGAGGCCGGTCTCCAGATATACGATTTCCTCGGGCGGCGTGCCCGTGTGATGCCCCGTCACAGCCTGTTCCTGAAACGCAGGACACGGGAGGAGTGGCCGCATATGGCGGCGGATGTGATGGCAACGGCACAGTATTACGATGCCGCCATCACCCAGCCCGAGCGCCTCGGTTATGAATGCGCGCGCGATGGGCTTGATGTCGGGACGGATTGCGCAGTCTCGACCTATACGGTGCCGCTGTCCTTTAAGGATGGCGTTCTGGCCCTTCGGGATGAACGAAGCGGCGAGACGCGCCATGTCCGCCCGCGGATCGTCGTCAACGCCGGGGGCGCATGGATCGACCGGATCAACACCGTTCTGGGCCGCCCGACCCGCTATATCGGCGGGACAAAGGGCAGCCATCTTCTACTGCGCCATGAAGGGCTTTTGCGGGAACTGCGTGGCCGCATGATGTATTTCGGAACACCGGATGGACGCATCTGCCTGGCCTACCCGTTTTATAATCATGTGCTCGTGGGCTCGACGGATCTGCGGATTGAAGATCCTGACAGTGCCGTCTGCACGGATGAAGAACAGGATTACATGCTGCGGATGCTCGGCGGCCTGTTTCCGGGATTCCGGTTCGGCACGGAAGATGTGATTTACCGCTACAGCGGCGTGCGGCCCCTTCCTGCAACCGACGCGGCTGATCCGGGCGCCATCAGTCGCGATCATATCATCCAGGAAGACGATCTGGACGGCATACCGCTCCTGTCGCTGGTCGGTGGGAAATGGACGACGTTCCGGGGCCTTGCTGAAGAAACGGCAGACAGGGTGCTGGATATGCTGAATGTGCAAAGGCACCTGTCCACAAAGGAATTTCCTATCGGCGGCGGACGCGATTATCCTGCGCCTGAACGATATTCCGCCTATCTGGACGAGTTTTTTGTCACGCATGGTCTGCCAAGAACCCGTGCGGCTCTGCTGCTGGAACGCTATGGCTCCCGTGCACGGGCATTTGCGGTTTTCTGTCAGGAAGAGCCGGATGCGCCACTGCGCAGCCTGCCCTCCTACACGCGTCGCGAACTGGCATTCATCGCCACCGATGAGCTGGTGCGGACGCTGTCGGACGTTCTGTTCCGCCGCACACCGATTGCCCTGAGTGGCCTTCTGACGCCGGACGTCGTGCGCGAAGCCGGAAGCATTGTCGGGGAAGCGCTCAGCTGGAGTGCGCAGGAGACGGAAGAGCAGTGCCTGCTGACCTGGAAGGAGGGGCAGGAGCGTCACCAGCTGAAGGGTGAACTGCCCGCCGCATCATTTTCACACACAGCCCTGAGGGCATAAGCCATGAACCGTTATGAAGAAAAGATTGCCCGCATGGTCTCCGGTCAGGACAGCCGGACCGATTTCATCCTTGCGGATGCCAAGGATTCCGACATGGCGGCCGGGATCAGCGCCACAGGCCTGCATCGTCATCCGTCCCCGCTGCATGAGGGCCGATCCCGCTTTCGGACCCGGCGTGACTATGTGGATGTGATCAAAACGATCCTCGATCAGGATATCGTGGACATTATGCTGACTTCGGCTTCGATCCTGGAAACTCTGATTGAGGACGATGCCTTTGCCGGCACACGCATCCAGTCAGCAATCCGCGCCAATGACACGACCGATCTGTGGCGGGGCCGCGGAGGCAGCTACCAGACGCAGAAATCTGTTCCTTTCCGTTCGGCCTCCCTGAGGAAAGCACAGACCAACCTCGGTCTGTATTCCATGACGTTCAATGGGGATGCCGAACAGGACAGCTTCGCGCTTGAGGAATTCGCCCGCTTTCGCGAAGAAGCGGCAGAGCGGCGTTTTTCGTATTTTCTGGAAGTTTTCAATCCTAATGAAGGACGGATTTCCCGCGCGGATCACGGCTTCTTCCTCAACGACATGATCGTCCGTTGTCTGGCAGGACTGAGACGCGCAGAGCGGCCGGTTTTCCTCAAGGTTCCGTTTAATGGCGCGGAAGCACTGACGGAGCTCTGCGAGTTCGACCCGTCGGTAATCGTCGGCATCATGGGGGGCGGGAGCGGCACGACCCGCGACTGTCTGGAACTCCTCCATCAGGCCCAGTGCTGTGGCGCCCGCGCTGCCCTGTTCGGTCGCAAAATCGTGGATGCGGATGACCCTGTCCTGCTGATTGAAGCCATGCGCAGCGTCACGGATGGCGCCCTGTCGCCCATGGAAGCGACCCATCTCTATCACGAGAAAATGGGCAAGCGCGGTCTGATCGCCGGGCGGGGGGTGGAGGTGGACAGTGTGGTGACGGAAACTGTCCTGTTGGAGCGGGCGGCGTGACGTTTGTGTGAGGGGTTTGGAACCTTCGGTTCATATCGTTATTATTGTCTTTAATAACATTAAATATGTTATGGTTTAGCGCTAAAGTGATTCGGGTGTCAGGGGTTGGGAGAAGTGGCATGAGCATTCAGCCAGTTGGGCAGTCTTTCGGGAGGGCGGTTGTGGATCAGAAGAGCGTCTGGATCGGGACGAGCTGGAAGATGAACAAGGGGCCGGCCGAGGCGATTGCTGCGGCGCGGGCGCTTGAGGCTTTTCAGCCGCCTGAGGGGGTGCGGTCGTTTGTGATTCCGCCGTTCACGTCCCTGCGGGATGTGTGCTCGGTGCTGGAGGACGGTGCGCTTCTGGTGGGTGCGCAGAACATGCACTGGGAGGACAGCGGCGCCTGGACCGGGGAGGTTTCCGCACCGATGATTGCGGAATGTGGGGCCTCCATTGTGGAGATCGGGCATTCGGAGCGCCGGCAGTATTTTGGCGAGACGGACTGGACGGTGAACAGGAAGGTTCATGCGGCGCTGCGGCATGGTCTGCGTCCGCTGATCTGCATTGGGGATACGTCTGATGAATTCGAGTTTGGTGTTTCGCAGGAGACGCTGGCGCGGCAGGTGAAAATTGCGCTGCATGGCGTGTCCCAGAAGGATCTGGGGCAGGTGCTGATTGCGTATGAGCCGGTCTGGGCCATCGGATCGGCGGGGCGTCCGGCCGAGGCGGGGTTTGTTTCCGGCATTCATACCCGGCTGCGGGGTGTGGTGCGGGAGCTGGCGGGTGAGGGTGGTGTGCGCATACCGCTGCTTTATGGCGGCAGTGTTTCGCAGGCGAATATCCGTGATTACGTCGCGTTGCCGGATGTGGATGGTGTGTTTGTCGGGCGGGCCGCCTGGGATCCTGCGGATTTCATGAAGCTGGTGGACAGCGTGGGTGGCCTGGTGTCCCGCAAGGCCGCGGCCTGAGGGCGACCCGGAGAGGGTGTCACGTAGCCTGTTCCGATGTCGGAACAGTTTGACTGAACGTTATGGAAACGGAGAACGGTCATGCGTATTGCGATTGGTGGAGACAGTGCCGGGGAAGGTCTGGCGCGGCTTCTGGTTCAGCATCTCTCGACACTGGGGCGGCATGTCGTCGTTGACATGTCCCATCCCGAGCACGAGCGGGGCGAGCTGTATTCCGAACTGAGTGAGCGCGTGGCGCTGGCGGTTCTGCATGGGGAGTTCGACCGGGGCATTCTGTGCTGTGGGACGGGGATTGGCGTGTGCATTTCCGCCAATAAAATTCCCGGCATCCGGGCGGCGCTCACCCACGATACGTATTCCGCGGAGCGGGCGGCGCTGTCGAATAATGCGCATATCATCACGATGGGATCGCGGGTCATTGGGCCGGAGGTTGCGAAATCCATTGTGGAGGCCTGGCTGGCCTGCACGTTTGATCCGCGCAGTGCGTCGGCGAAGAATGTCGCGGGCATTGATGCGCTGGGAAAGAAATACCGCCAGCAGAGTCCTGTCGGCGCAAGTTGCTGAAGTAAAACTTTCCGTCCGGAGCTGATCCGGCTGGTTCTTTGAAAGAAGACACTTATGAAAACGGCATTTGCTTTTGCCGCAATGCTGACGGCTGCGCCCTTTCTGGCGCCGCTGGCAGCGGGTCAGGCCCAGGCTGCGGATACCGGCGCACCTTTGCGGTTCGTGCTGATTCCCAAGACGGTGCATCCGTGGTTCGACAAGGCGAATAACGGGGCGCAGGCGGCTGCGGCGATGATCACGCAGACGACGGGGCGGAAGGTTGAGATTGAATACCGTGCGCCGCAGACGGCGGATGTGTCGTCGCAGAACGACATTATCGAGCGCGCCATCGCGACGCATCCTGACGGGCTGATCCTCGATCTTCTGGACGAGAAAGGCAATCGCGCGACCATGGACGAAGCCGTGGACGAGAAGATCCCCATGACGGTGTTTGATTCCCTGCCGCCTGAAGGCATGGACATCACGGCCGTGGGTGCGGATTTCTGCGAGCAGGGGACGATGGCGGCCGAGCGGCTGGCGAACCTTGTGGGCAGGAAGGGCGAAGTGGCGATCATGATGGGGGTGCCGACGGCGCCGAACCATACGCTGCGGGCCGAATGCGAGAAGAAGGTCTTTGCGAAATATCCGGACATGAAGGTCGTGGCGACCGGTGTGGATAATGACAGCATCGAGACCGCGCAGAAGCAGGCGTCCGCCATCATGCAGGCACATCCGGATCTGGTCGGGTGGGTTGAGTGTGATGCGTCCGGGCCGGTGGGCGTGGGGCAGGCGATCCGTGAGAGCGGCAAGACGGGCAAGGTGAAGGAAGTGGGGCTCGATAACCTCAATGACATGATCCAGCTCATCAAGGAGGGCGTTGCTGAGTCCTCTGCGTCGAGCCGGCCGGAAATGCAGGGATACTGGGCGGTCGTGTCGGCCTGGCAGCGGGCGATGGGGCAGAAGACGCCCAAATATATCGATACCGGAATTGACCTTCTGACGGCCAAGAGCCTCTGACGCGGCAGGAGAGGGAGTAACGGTCATGACAGTTCTTCAGATTGAAGGCATCCGCAAGACCTATCCCGGTGTGGTGGCGCTGGATCATGTTGATCTGACGCTGGAGCCGGGGAAGATCCATATTCTCGCCGGGGAGAATGGCGCCGGCAAGTCCACGCTCATCAAGACGCTGACCGGGCTGGTCGTGCCGGATGAGGGGACTGTCCTGATTGAAGGGCAGGATGCGCTGCATGACCGGACGCTGTTCGAGAAGGTTGCGTATGTGCCGCAGGAGCTGAATCTGTTCGGGCCGATGACGGTGGCCGAGAACATGTTCATGCCGTTCAACCGTTCCGGGTTCGGGCATCTGACGGTGTCGCGCGGGGCGATGGAAAAGGCGGCCGCGGAGCTGATCGCGCGGTTTGGCATTCATGCGAAGCCGGGGCAGCTTGTGAACCGGATCAGCGTGCCGGACCAGCAGCTCCTTCAGATTGCGCGGGCGGCGTGTCGTGAGGAATTCAAGGTGCTGATCCTTGATGAGCCGACGTCTTCGCTGACGGCCAAAGAGACGGAGCATCTGTTCCGCATCATTTTCCGGCTGCGCGATGAGGGATGCGCGATCGTGTTCGTGTCGCACAAGATGGAAGAGATTTTTGCGCTGGGAGATACGGTGACGGTGCTGCGCAATGGTCGCAGCGTGGGCACCTATCCGATGGCGGAGATGACGGAGGGGCATCTGATCCGGCTGATGTCCGGCAGTTCGGTTTCGCTGGAGGAGAAGTTCCAGCCGCGCGTGGTTGCGTCTGAGTCTGACGTTATCTTGAGCGTTAAAGATATGTCGGGGCCGGGGTTCTCGGATGCGTCCTTTGTTCTGCGGCGTGGGGAAATTCTCGGGTTCGCGGGACTTGTGGGGGCCGGGCGCTCGGAGCTGATGCAGACGATCTTTGGATATCTGCGCTCGACGGGGGGGCATGCGTTTCTTGAGGGTGAGGAAATCCCGAAGGGCCGCACCGACCGGGCTGTGGCTCTGGGGATGGTTTACCTGTCCGAAGAGCGCAAGCATCACGGGATTTTTCCGCTGCTGAGTGTGCGGGAGAATATCAGCCTTTCGGTTCTGGACCGCATGAAGCGTGGGGGGATCATTTCCTCCGCGCGTGAGAATGAGGTCGTGGCCGATACGATCCGGCAGTTCGATGTGCGGACGTCTTCGGCGGGCAAGAAGATCGCGCATCTGTCGGGCGGGAACCAGCAGAAGGCGATTATTGGCCGGGCGATGGCGCGGCGGCCTCGTGTGCTGATTTTCGACGAGCCGACCAAGGGCATCGATATCGGCACGAAGTTCCAGATCTACCGCATCATGCAGCAGCTCGCGGAAGAGGGCGTGGGGATCATTCTCGTCTCGTCCGAAATGACCGAGCTCCAGCGTTGCGCTTCGCGGATCATCACCATGTATTCTGGCCGGATCACGGGGGCGTTCGATCAGGCCACTACTGACGTCAACACACTTGTCGGCGCGATCATCGGCGCCCCGGAGACCCGTCATGTCGCTTGAAACCACTGTTCCGGCAGCCCCTTCGCAACAGCCGCCGAAGCTGCCGCCGCTCAAGGCGCTTGTCTCCCGTCTGGCGGGAAATCCGCTGGGGGGCGTGATTGCGGCGCTCGTCATTATTTTCGGCGCGTCCTGTGCGTTGTCGCCGCACTTCCTGACGACGTTCAACATGATGATTATTGCCCGTGCGCTGGCCTTTATCGGGCTGGTGACGATCGGGCAGTCCGTTCTGATGATCCTGGGCGAGCTTGATCTGTCCGTCGGCGCGATTGGCGGGCTTGCGGGTGTGGTGGGCGGCATCCTGATGGTGCAGCTCGGGCTGAATCCCTGGCTGTCGCTGGTGCTGTGCCTGTTGATGGGGGCGGGTTGCGGGTTGCTGAACGGGGCGCTGATTACGCAGCTTCGTTTGCATTCGCTGGTGCTGACGATCGGTATGGCGGGCGTGTATGGCGGCGCCAATCTGGTGGCGACCAAGGGTGTCGCGATTACGGGTGTGCCGCGGGACATCACGTTCCTTGGCCGTGGCCTCGTTATGGGCGTGCCAGTGCCGTTCGTGGTGCTGCTGGTCTGTCTGGCGATTGTGGCGTTCGTCATGCTGCGCACGCCGGTCGGGCGTTACATTTATGCCATTGGCAGCAATCCTGATGCGGCGCGGATGCTGGGGATCCGGGTGAATGCGATCCGGATGGGGGCGTTTGCGCTGGCCGGGTTCCTTTCGGCGCTGGCGGGTATTCTGATGGTGGCGCGTCTGGGCACGGCCCAGCCTTCCATTGGTGACACCTGGGTGCTCGGGCCGATTGCCGCGGCCGTTATTGGTGGCGTGGCGACGACGGGGGGCATTGGCAGTCCGATTGGTGCGGTTCTGGGCGCCGTTATCATCGGCATTATCGAAGACATCATCGTTCTGTTTGGCATCTCGCCGTACTGGCAGTCGGTGGTCAGTGGAGGAATTGTCGTGCTGGCGATTTCCTTCGATGCGCTGGCCCGCCGTTACCTCAACCGTGATGCCGTCTGAAATCTGAAAAAGGGAGACGTTCCATGACCAAGATCTGCGGTGACGCATCGACTTTCGCGGCGTCCGCCCTGCGGGGGTTCAGCCTTCTTCATCCCGATCTCGTGCGGCATGTGCGTGGCGGCGTGCTTCGGGCCACGCCGGGCCGTCGTGGCAAGGTTGCCGTCGTGCTGGGCGGTGGCTCGGGGCATTATCCGGCCTTTGGTGGTTATGTCGGGCCGGGGTTCGGGGACGCGGCGGTGGC
>NZ_JAERLY010000019.1 GCF_018256155.1 Gluconobacter sp. Dm-62 | reverse complement strand
CTTGCCCATAAAACCCGTCCTCTCTCAGGTCGGATTATAGCTTAGACACCTGTCCGAAAAATGGGGGCCACCTCTGGTTGTGAGACGCCAGCCGTTGAGGGGCATCACGAACTTCGCGCTCATTAGCCCGCAAAGAATTCTCCGAACAATTGAGCAACAGCCACTGGCTGTTCTTCGGGGATGAAGTGACCGCTGGACGACACTGTGTTGCCGCGTAGATCGTCTACGAACGGTCTAAGCGGGGCGACCATATCAGGGATCGATCCTTGGTCAGCACTGACGGCGAGCACGGGCATGCTGAGTTTTCTATCACGGACCAGCGCACGATTCTGCTCAGCGGATATACTTGCCGCGCGATAGAAAGCGAGGCCTGCACGTAATGCACCGGGAAGACTGAAAATGCGGACATATTCGTCAATATCCGCATCGCTGAAACTTAGCGGGTTGGCAGCCTTACGACGCAAGAACCAGTCGAGGTAAACGCGCTCACGTCCTGTGATCAGAGCCTCAGGAAGGTCAGGTATAGCATGGAACGCGAAATGCCATGTCCGCCACGCTTGGTCGGGTGCGTTTGGCAACATATCGGGCAATGTAACACCGGGTATGCCGGCATCAAGGAGCGCGAGACGGCTGACTTCGTTTGGGTACATCAACGCGTAGGGCAGTCCGACCCAAGCACCGATGTCATGTGCCGCAAGGTTGTAATGGGTCAGACCGACACGTGCGACGAGGCCGTGGACGCGGCGCGCAACCGTTCCAGTGTCATAGCCATCAAGCGGTTTATCGGAATCCCCTTGGCCAGGAAGGTCAATAGCGACGACACGGAACCGGTCTGCCAAGAGAGGCATGACCCTACGCCAAGTAAACCAGCTTTGTGGATAGCCCGAAAGGAGAACGAGTGGTTCAGCGTCTTGCGATCCGCACGTTACATAGTGCAGCCGCAATCCATCAACCGTCTCGAAAGCATGCTTGAACGGGGCAGTGTTGAGGTGTTCGATCATAATTCGTCCTATTCTCAGTCTAATATCTTGAGAGACATGCCTATCAACGCGTCATGGTCCCCCGGATCGTGAAGCTTGCCCACGGCACGAAAACCTTGGAGTAGGCTAAGAAGAAGATCGGCACTGGCCTCGATCGGCAGTTCGGCACGGATTGATCCGTCCTGCAGACCCTCCCGCAGCATGGTGATCAGCGCCGCTCGGTTAGTAGCCAGTGTATCGCTGAGTCTCTCATGAAGGGCACCGTCCAGCGTCGTGGCTTCGATCAGGCTTGCTAGAACGAGACAACCTTGCCGCCCTTCGAAGCCGGAAGCTGCTTCCAAATAGAAGCGGAGGCTCTCGGCAATGCGTTCACGTCCGGTGCTCGCCTTCAGAAGCCGAGCTGCAAGATCTTGCCGTCTTTGCTTCACATAATGCGTGAACGCCGCTTCGAACACGCCCCGCTTGTCAGTGAATGCTTTGTAAAGGCTGCCTGCGGTGAGCCCGGTAGCGGTTTTAAGACGATCGATCGAGGCGCCAGCATATCCATACTCGCGAAATACCGGCACGGTACGTGCGATAACCGTTTCCATATCGAAGGCACGCGGCCGGCCCATAGCCGGGCTGGGGAAAGATGAGACTATATTGTTCATGAAACCAACATAGAGAACGATCATTTCCTAAGTCAACAATCAATTGGGTAACTGTGCGCTTACCGGGATAATCGGTCTGATGTTAGCAGCGATACTGCGCAGGCTAGTTGCTCGGAAAGCCTGCCGTCGCTTCTGTTTCATGAATCCCATGATATCAGATCCCCGCAATAAAACCGGACGGCGTACCGTCGGCAGGATCCACGAACACCACGTCGTCTGGCGCCCGTCGCAGCGTATCAATGGCAAGAAAAACGATTGGATGGCTCAGAATACGGGGCACGGCATGCACCGCCCAACGGGGGAACACTAGAAGATGACCGGGTGCAAACGGGGCCTCCTCCGCCGTTTCCGGGAACGCGGCGGCAATTTCATTGAGATTGAACCTTCCACCCGTCCGGTTCAAGGTCATTAGATGCTCTTCGGCATTCATAACACCAGTTCTCCACTTCCAAGAAGTTTCTGTATGGCAGCAGTATCGGCGACCTGATGCAGCACTATAATCTCGCCTTTTTCTACGGTTCAGAGATGCACGAAGGCGATATTGCCTGACTGTCCAATCGTTTTTCGCACGCGAGAGGCATCTGACACGTTGAGCTCTACAACGCGGTATTCAGAGTTACGGGATTTCGCGTCTACCCGATGTCGAAGGGGACAAACCGTGAAATATTTCCATTACAGCAACTATGATCTGTTGAGAACGCACCTCAATGACTTCATGTTCGCCAATCATTTCGAGCTAAGACTCACGCTTTACGAATACATCTGCAGGATATGGGCTTCAGAGCCAGAAACATTCATCCTCAATTCCCCCATCAAATGAAGGGATTAAATACCCAGCAAGAAACGATCAGGCTGCTTGCTGCAATACCAAGTCAGTGAAACATGTGAGTGCGGATTTGAACCTTTTCTCCAGTATGTCGGTATCTCTAGTAACTCATCAATTGTGATCCCATTTGTGGTCACAGGGGTTATACGGCACGCAAACAGATGACATGCCGTATGATAGCCTTTTTTATTTACCAGACAGGTATAGATGCCCCCTCCCTATCCATTTTGGAAAAGTGCTTGCATTTTCTCATTAAAACTTTCGACGAATTCATATTCTTGCGGGCCTGAAGCCTCGCGAAATTTTTTTGCTTCATCAACGATGATTTCGTTCTTCTCTGTGGCCAAAAGAGCCATAGTATCGGAAATAAATTTCTTTAGAGGGACAGCGGCTTCTGCTTCTTGACTGTTCATCAGTTCGGTCCGCACCCACGGCGGTGCGATCTCGATGACGTCGATGTTCGTGTCCTTAAGCAGAAAACGCTGCGACATTACGTAAGAATGGAGAGCGGCTTTAGATGCAGAATAAACTGCTGTCAGTGCAAGCGGAATAAAGGCCAGTCCGGAAGTATTGTAGATAATGGTTGATTGGGACTGTGCCTTAAGGTGCGGCATGAGAGCAGAAGTCAGTCGAATCGGAGCAGCAAAATTAGTGGTGAAGGTTGAGGTCAGAAGATTGTCATCTATTCGCCCGGCCGCTGTATCTGGCAACATGATTCCGGCATTGTTGATAAGCACGTTCAACGACGGGTAATTTCGTTGAATTTGCTCCGCAGCGTTCTGGATATCAGCCGGAATTTCGAGATCCAGTTCAATGGCCTCCATGCCAGGATTCGCTGCTGTAACCTCATCAAGCCTTAAACGGCGACGCCCGGCAATAATGACCTTGTTGCCATTCTGATGAAATGCTTCGGCAAGGGCACGACCGATGCCGGAACCACCTCCAGTAATCAGTATGGTATTGTCTGTCAGTTTCATGTTGATCTCCATTTTGAGATTTCGAATTTCAGAAAAATGGGAAGGCTTTCTCTTCGTGTAAGGTCATCGAAATATAATTTCAGGCTGCAAAACCCTCGAGTACGATCTTGCCTTTAGCCTGACCGCTCTCGATCAGGGCGTGAGCATCCCGCAGATTGGCCGCAGTGATGAGCCCGAACTCTTTACCGAGCGTCGTGCGAAGACGACCTTCCTCTACAAGACGCGACACGTCGTTCAGGAGTTTCCCCTGAGCGCTGATGTCTGCCGTTCCGAACAGTGAACGCGTAAACATCAGTTCCCAGTGCAGCGAGAGGCTTTTTCGCTTCAGAGGTAGAGCATTAAGTTCAGCCGGATCATCGATCAGGCCGAAATGCCCCTGTGGGGCAAGAAGTGCGACGATCTCTGCCAGGTGTCGATCTGTCTGCGTCGTGGAAAAAACAAAACCGGGAGCGCCCGTAGGAAGGGCAGCAACCTGTGCGGCCAGAGGCTTACTGTGATCGATCACGTAATCTGCCCCAAGAGATGCGACCCAGTCCTGCGTTTCGGGGCGCGAAGCCGTAGCAATGACCGTGATATCAGTCAGAACCTTGGCCAACTGGATCGCCATAGAACTGACCCCACCTGCGCCTCCGATAATTAGAATGGACGGCGTTGTTCCCGGGACAGGGCGCCGAATATCCAGGCGATCGAAAAGCATCTCCCAGGCAGTGATTGCTGTCAGGGGTAAGGCCGCGGCTTCAGCCCAGTTCAGAGAGCGGGGTTTGCGTCCGACAATCCGCTCATCGACCAGATGAAACTCAGCGTTAGTCCCCGGGCGATTGATCGCACCCGCATAAAAGACCTCATCGCCGACAGAAAAATCCATCACGTCTGGTCCGGTGCCAACGACAACACCCGCAGCATCCCAGCCCAGAACGCGCCATTGACTCGCCTCTGGTGTTGCGCTGCGGCGGACTTTTGTATCAACCGGATTGACCGAGACAGCTTTAATCTCCACCAGAAGATCACGCCCCGTGGGAACAGGTTTTGGCAGATCGATGTCCTGAAGGGCTGCCGGATTTTCGATGGGAAGAGGCATCTGATAACCGATGGCCCGCATAATGTCTGCTCCTCTGTTGAATGAGGAGAAGAGTGAGCATTATATTGTTTTCAGACAAGAACGCACTTTTAACGCCCATAGTGTCGGAAATGATACCGTTATGACCCGCATCCGCCATAAATCACTTGATTGCAGCCCCGGCTGCGCTGTTGAAGCAACGCTTCAACTCATCGACGGAAAATGGAAAGGTGTGATCCTCTATCACCTGCTTCAGGGGACCCTGCGCTTCAACGCCATCCGCAAACGTTTGCCCAATATCACCCAGAGAATGTTGACCACCCAGCTTCGCGAGCTGGAGCGGGACGGGTTTGTGTTGCGGACGGTTTACCCGGAAGTTCCGCCAAAGGTGGAATACAGTCTGACCGCACGCGGTCGGACCCTTGAGCCCGTCATTATGACTCTCAAGAGATGGGGCGATGAGCATACGACGTTCGGACGTGTTCCTGAGGTCTGCGCCGACCTGAAGGGCTCGCCAACAGATGGAGGGTTCTAAAAACCTGCTGTTATTGAGGGATCCACTGTGATTCCATTTTTCTGGTTTTGCTTGATCACGCTGGTTCTTCTGTACGACCATGTAATGACCCACCGCTTTCTGCTCAGGTCATGCGGTTAATGTAGCGGCGTAAGCCGCATCCGGGGTCATCATCTTCAATGCCTGATCAGGGCGCTGTTGGTTGTAAAAGGCAATCTGAATTGCCCCGGGTTTTGTGGAGACAGAACGACCCGAGAGGTAAGAAGAATTCATGAGCAACAAATCGAAGCGTTTTCCGCCTGAATTTCGTGAACGTGCGGCTCGCATGGTTCTGGAGGAAGAGAAGAGCCATCCATCACGCTGGTCTGCGGTGATGATGATAGCGCCAAAGCTGGATATTCATCCTGACACGCTGTCAAAATGGACCCGTCTGCATGAGCGGGCCAATGCGCCTGCGGTGAGTGAACTGCCTGATCGGGAAAAGATCAGGCAACTGGAGCGAGAGAACCGCGAATTGCGGCAGGCCAATGAAATCCTGCGTAAGGCTTCTGCGTATTTTGCCCAGGCGGAACTCGACCGCCGGTTCGGGCCATGACGCGCTTCATTGAGGAGCATCGGCAGACATATGGTGTCGGGTCAATCTGCAAGATCCTGCCGATTGCGCCATCTGTCTATTATGCAACCGTTGCCAGGCAGAAAAAACCTTGTGCGCGCAGCCAGAAAGACAAAGAGCTGTTCTTGCCAAACAGGCACCGGACTTCGACGCACGCAACTACGGCTATAGCCGCCTGTCCGAATTGGCCGAGGCATCCGGCCTCTTAGATGTCGAGCGCATCGGCGACCATCCCAAAGTCGTCATGGTGAAACTGAAACTTGCTTCCGCCAATGGGTGACCGGGACGACAGACTGCACATCCGGAACGATTATTTTTACACGCTGCCTCGGTAAGGATGTGTAACGCTCCGGTATTGGCGGTGACGCCAGCTTCCTCATGGTTCTCGTTGAAACGCAGATATTCGCCTTCCCCCAAGAGCCACCTGTCTGCTCGAGGAAACCTGAACAGACAGGCAGCAGTGCCCTCATATTTGACATACTCACCGATGAACAGCTTTCCGCATAACGGACATAAGCAACACGATCTCTTGCAGGCGGGTTAGGCCGATAGCGAGACTTACAGTTTTAGGGTAAAATCGGAGAGATAAACACGCGTTTCCTTGGGGCCGACGCTGTTTGCCTAGGGGGATGATGTGTCAGCAATTTGTGCCATTTGCGGTCAAGGCATAGCGCCCGCCGATGATTCAAAAGAGCATATTCTCCCTAACGCGATCGGGGGGCGCCGAACTGTAAACAATTTCCTGCATGGCGACTGTAATAACCGAGCAGGCCAGACTTGGGACGCAGAACTAGAGAAGCAGTTGCGGCCTCTCGCTCTCCACATCGGTATCAAACGCCAGAACGGGAAAACATCACGTATGAAGGTCACCACCACGGCGAATGAGGACTTTCTGCTGGATGTCGGCGGCCAGTTGGAAATGGTACGGCCAGTAGTTATGCGTACGCTGCTCAGGAATGACGAGCGTATCGACGTAACAGCAGGATCGTTCACTCAGGCTCGAGAGACCTTAAAGGGGCTGAAGCGCAAATATCCCAAGGTGGATATGGAGGCGATATTAGTCGGAGCGGAGAGCCAACGGTCCTATGCGATGGTTGCTATCGACATTGACCTGAGCTTCGGGGGGCCATTGTCGGGCCGATCCCTAGTAAAAAGCGCGTTGGCGCTGGCACACCACGCCGGTCTTCCAATTGAGGCATGCGGCGATGCAATATCGTATCTGCGTAAGACAGACGCGGAACCCTGTTTCAGATTCTATGACGGCGATGATTTGGTCGATGGTCGTCCGCAAGCCATGCCTCTGCATTGCGTCGCTATCGACGCAAACCCGGCCACAGGTTTGATCCTCGGCTACGTGGAATACTTCGGCATTCACCGCATCGTGGTCTGCCTCGGCCGCGACTATGTCTGTAATCGGTTACAGTCAGTTTATGCATTAGATCCTCGCACGGGTGGACAGCTACAGGTCGCGGTCCATATCGACTTGGATGCCGAGGATATCAGGGCGATCTACAACTGCGAACGTGTCAATGAGGAAAAAAGATTGGAGGCTGCTGGCGCAATTCTCGGCTCAATCTCGGGTGCACAACATACCGCTGAGGGCGAACATGTGGTGCGTGAGAGCCTGGACTTCGCTTGGGCCAACTGTGGAGGCGTCCCGGGTCAGCCGCTGACGACAGAGCACTTAGAGAGGTTAAAAGAGTTGTTCGTTAAACGGTCAACGCCGTGGTGGAAGCACGTCACAGGGCTGGACGAAGCGGCGGCTTGTCAATTCGCCTTCGCCTATATCGAGAATGTGCTGGCCACGGCGTAATTCAAGCAGTTTGAAACTAGCCGTCAGCTCAGAAGATCGAAACGTGAGCGTTGCAAAAAAATGATCCAAATGCGGCGTTAATTTGTCATGAACATCGACCGCATTAACGGCCGCTCTTCTAATCTCATCAGGTGATAGCAGACATTCCGCTCCCCCCCCTGATCCGCCTGTCTGCTCAGTGATGCAGGAGCAGACAGGCCGCATTCGCCTACATTCTGGACGCTTGAAACTACAGAGTGCCTTTCCGAAAGCAGACATCGTTAACAAGCCAGAAACTCGCGACATACTGCCCGGACGGTATCGCGAAACCAGCGATGTGCAGGATCAGCATCCATTCTGGGATGCCACATGACGGAGATGGCGATTCCAGATGTTTTTACAGGAAGCTGGAACAGTCTCAGGTTCGCCCCCCTTGCAAGATCATCAGCGAGGTTCGCGAGACATGATCGCGGGACATTTGTGACCAGATCTGATTGTCTGGCGATTTCCAACGCATCTGGAAATCCAGGCACAACGACCGACACGGTACGTTGGTACCCCAGTTGCTCGAGTGCATCATCAACCGGTCCCCTGAATGTCCCGCGTCGTGAGGCCACGACATGACGGCAAGCGGCGTAGCGCGCCACGCTGATATCTCCGTCTACGAAAAGAGAATGGCCGATACGTGCTACGCCGACGAACGTATCCCGGAACAGGAGCCGACTTCGGACCTCTGGTGCAGACGCACCCCGGACGCCGATCTCCAGATCGATCCTTCCTTCTCGTAGTGGCAACGCATCCTTGTCAGGCTTGGGTGCAAACCGCAGGCGAACCCGTGGCGCTTCCTTCATGATGGCAGTGACAAGAGGCGCTGCAGCAACATTCAGAAAGCCTTCATTGGCGCGAAGGGTGAATGTCCTATCCAGCGCTTTCAGATCCAGTTCCCCATGTCGAGGGCGTAGGACGTCCTGCACGTCCTGGGTCAGGACATGAACGCGCTCGCGGATATCTACTGCATAGGGCGTGGGCACGAGATGCCGCCCCGCCCGCACCAGTAACGGATCGCCGGTGGTCGAGCGCAGCCGTGTCAGGGTGCGACTCATGGCGGACGGACTGAGCCCGAGCCGGCGGGCCGCGCCAGTCACGCTGGCCTCGTCGAGCAACACATCGAGCGCTGTCAGGAGGTTGAAATCCACGTTTTCCATGCTCTGAGTCTATCGACAATGACCGGCAACAGATAGCGTCCCATGCAATGATACTTTGATTTTCATGCGTCTAGCGCCTGCTTTGGTTTCGCACCTATTTTCGATGACGTGAAAACAGGCATGTCCGTTGGGATGGCAGTCTGTGGAAAGGAACCATTCTATGAAGTTGATCGGTATCGAAGAGCATTTCCTGACCACCGAAGTGAAGGACGCCTGGTCTGCCATCGGTCTTGAAGCCGCTGATCCAAGCGTTGCGTTCCATGGGGGACCGCTTGGGAAGCGCCTGGCTGATCTTGCCGAAGAGCGGCTGTCACTCATGGACGAAACAGGGCTGGACGTTCAGGTGCTTTCGCTCACCACACCGTCATTGCACGACCTCGGACCAGACAGCGTCGATCTGGCGCGCCGCGTGAACGATGCCGTGGCGGAGGCGGTCGCCCGCCATCCAGACCGCTTTCAGGCGCTGGCGACGCTGCCCGTGGCGAGCCCTGACGAAGCGGCCCTGGAACTTGAACGCTGCGTCAAGACACTTGGCTTCAAGGGCACGATGCTGTGCGGACGCGTGGGCCATCGCAACCTAGACCACGCCGATCTTCTGCCGATCTTTCAGAGCGCTGCAGTATTGAAAGCGCCAATCCTTCTTCACCCTAGAACACCGGAAAAGGGCGTTCGGGATGCCTATTATTCCGGGTTCAGCCCGCAGGTAGACGCCGCGTTTTCCTGTTTCGGCCTCGGCTGGCATTATGACGCCGGCATCCAGTTCCTGCGCCTTGTGCTGGCGGGCCATTTCGACCGTTTTCCGAACCTACAGGTTATTTTGGGCCACTGGGGCGAACTGGTTCTGTTCTACGCCGAGCGTATCGCCAACATGGATCGCGTTTCCGGACTGAAGCAGTCCATGACGACGTATTTCCGGCGCAACCTGTCTGTCACGGCGAGCGGCATCTACCTGCCACATTATCTGGAACAGGCGGCACGGATCGTCGGCTATGACCGGCTGCTGTTCTCCGCCGACTACCCGTATCAATACCGCGCCGGCTACGACGCACGACGTTTTCTCGAAAACTGCGGTTTGGACCAGGCCGCGACGCAGGGCTTCGCGCACGGAAACTGGGAGCGGCTCACAGAAGAGCTAGCGCAGTTGCTCTAAATAATTGACGTGTCTGCCATGGCAGCATTCGCCTACATATAGGACAATCTGAAACACAAACGAATGACCGCATAGCGGACGACACTGGCCAATCTTGCCTGGGTAATTTTCATTTTCTCAGGCGAGTATCCATGCACGACGGGTTCAGTTCGATCCGAACTAACGTTTCCTCTCTGAAGACTTGATGAAACGCGTGGTGAGCAACAGAGCGCCATGGAATAATGCAAGCAATCCAAATGTTTCGGCATAAG
Organism: Gluconobacter sp. Dm-62; assembly: GCF_018256155.1. GTDB lineage: Bacteria > Pseudomonadota > Alphaproteobacteria > Acetobacterales > Acetobacteraceae > Gluconobacter. The sequence goes on along the minus strand of NZ_JAERLY010000019.1, from coordinate 30,405 downwards.
CCTCCGATGCGACATGGGATGGAGCGATTGCCGCAAGCCGCCACCCGAGGAACGTGGCGCACGCTGTGATCAATGTCGGTCCCCCAATCCTTTGCATGATGTTCAGCGCAGTCGTTGCCATCGGAATATCTGCGCGTGCGATCGAAGCATATCCCGCGCTCATCGCCGGAATACCGACAGCGCCCCCACCTCCGCCACGCAGCAACAATGCTAAGGCGAGCAGGACGACGTTCAGACCGTTATAAGCGAGCAACACTAAAATCAGTGTGCCGACAAAGGACAAAAGAGCCCCGCAACCGGTCAGATCGCGCGCGTCAAACCGGTCACTCAGACGGCCAATGAGCGGATAGACGCACATCATCCCCAGACCCAGGGGGGCCATGAACAGGCCCGTCCGCTCGGGCGAGACACCGCAGGCATGGATCAGCCATACGGGTAGAAGCATCTGACCAGCGAACGACACCCCGTTCGTCAGAAACATGATGATCGCCGACACCGAAAAAGCAGGCGCACGCAGCAGGCGCAGGTCGATCAGCGCGTCATCGCCCTTGCGTCGCGCGGATCGGACATACAGGACGAACAGTACGAGGGACGCGCCTAAAGTCGCCTGTCCATAAAGCCGGGCGACATGATCCATGCCGTAGAGAAACGAGACGAGAGCGGGTGCGAGAAATCCTAGCCCTGTCAGGTCAAGTGGACGGGGGCGCTCGTCATGCCGATCGTCAGGAAGAAACAGAACGGCAAGGACAAAAGCCGCAAGCCCGACCGGAACATTGAGAAGAAAGATCCATCGCCAGGACGTAATGGAGAGAATGGCACCGGCGACGACGGGTCCAAGAAGCGGCGCGAGCAGAACAGGTGCCGTCATTGCGCTCGCGACCCTCGGCATCTGTCGGCCCGCCACACGAGCTACCGTCATCTGCGCCATAGGAGCGAGCAGTCCGCCCGCCATGCCTTGCAGTAGCCGGAATACGATCAGGGACGGTGCAGACCACGCTAGTGCGCACAGGCCTGATGTCAGCGTGAAGGCACCGAAGCAGCATAAATAGACTGCCCGCCCCCCGAGGCGACTTACAAGCCATCCATTCAGCGGCAACGTCAGGGCGAGTGCCAGCAGATAGCCGCTGACCACCCACTGTATGTGTGAAAACGGCGCGTGCAGGGTCGCGACAAGATCGGGGAGCGACACATTGACGATCGTGGCGTCCAGTTGCGCCATGAAAGATCCGACCGCCGCGACGCTCACGATTTTCCAGGTGCCCGGAGGCAGTTGATCCGAACCCTGGGATGGCAACGATGTTCTGGTGTTCATGAACGATCTCGCCGGGAAGCGTGAGACGCGCAGACATCCACCATGCGCTTACGCGTCCAGTGCGATTGCGTCGCTTGTCGTCACGCGGCCAAGGCGGGGGAAAATCTCCTCGCAGGCAAAGCGCTGCATCTCTTCGGTGAATGTGGACATGACATCCGTGGCGAGCACGACGTTATATCCATGCTCATGAGCCGCCCTGGCGGTAGATTCCACGCCCAGATTGGTCGCGATTCCGCCCAGTACAATGGTCGAGATACCGCGTCGTCTTAACTGAAGATCGAGATCCGTGCCGTAGAAGGCACCCCATTGCCGCTTCGTGACACACAGATCGGTCGGTTCGGCAAGCCCGTCGACCAGTTTAGCCCAGTCTGGTGCGAAGCCGCCAGGCGGTGAAAAGGAGCGATCGACGACCGCATGAACGGCATCCGCGAAATCTGGAGAAAATGCTACATTTACCAGAATGACCGGAGCGCCAGCAGCCCGGAAACGTATTGCGAGTTCTTTCGATCGCTCAACAATCGCCGCACCCGATGTCGGAGCCAGGGGAAGCCCCGTAATGCCCTTCTGGAGATCGATCAGAACGAGGGCCGTCCTGGTGGCGGGGAGTGAAATCATGGCAAGACCTTCCCTGTTGACGTTCGACCGCCATCCCGAACCGTTGTCCGGAACACGCGGAAACGTTATTAAGTTGAGTAGACACTCAAGCAGGAGCATTATTTGAGGATGGACTCAAATTCGTCAAGAGGTGAACGGACGTCCCTTCAGCCGATGCGCGCGGCTGGGCGTCAGCGCGTCGAGGAGTTACTGGAGGCCGCGTCCGACCTCATGGCGGAACGAGGGTACGAAGCGACGACCATGGCGGAGATCGCCGCGCGCGCCGGAGCAAAAATCGGCTCGCTCTATCGCTTCTTTCCGAACAAGGAGGCTGTGGCGGACGCTTTGGTGCAGCGGCATATCGCCGTTCTGGAAGACGAATACGCGGCACTCGCCAAACGTGCCGCCACACTATCCCCGGACGCTCTGGCAGACGTTCTGATCGAACTGCTTGTCACGCTTCATCCTCGCGTGAAATCCCTGTCTGCGCTGATGGAGGCACGGACTGACAAGATGGAGATCCGTGATCGTGCACGAGGACATGCCATAGCCGGAATTGCGGCAGCGTTGCGTGTCTGTGCGCCAGGGTTGGATGAAGCACTGGCGAGAGATATTGCTGCGGTCGTTCTAAACATTATGAAAGTGCTGCGCAGCATGCTGGCGAAGGACGCCCCTACGACGCCAGGCGCGCCTGACGAATTGCGGCGAATGCACCGTCTCTATCTAACGGACCGGCTGCAGCCGTTTCGGCGTACTCCAGATGGCATAACGGACGCAGAGCTATAATTTCGCAGATTGGTGCAGCCCGGGTTTCAAACGCCAATTTCATCGCATCCCAAGTGAGGAGGCTAAATGAATGCGAGAAAATCGGGGAGAACTAACACAGTTTTGACGCGAAAATCTCGTGCCCGGCAATGGCCGATTGCTTAGCAGGTAGGCGGCAGTCGCCTACCTCTACGACATAGAAGTGGTGGTGGCGGCTGCCCGAAAGCCGACGTTTCTAGCTGAACCTCGATGACCGCGTCGGGACAATGCCGCCCTTCCGGCACCGTTGTCAGACCTCTGCGGCGTCGGCAGCGTAATGGTCCATGTCGTGCCCCTCGCTGACTTGCGCGTAGTCGCCCATGACCACGACGATCATGGGCGACTACGCGGAATCCTCTCAACAAAAAGAATAGCATCTGCGGGTCCGATAGGCGGCTGTTCCGTATGAGTTGGTTGAACGCGCGTTATCGACTGGATGACGCGCTTGGAACTCACAGCCCGAGGTCGCTCAGCGAAGGATGATCGTCCGGGCGACGACCGAGAGGCCAATGGAACAGGCGCTCCGACTCCTTAATCGGCATTTCGTTGATGCTGGCGTGGCGGTTCGACATCAGCCCGTCTTCGGCGAAATGCCAATTCTCGTTGCAATAGGCGCGGAACCACTGCCCGCCATCATCGCGATATTCATAGGCATAGCGGACGGCGATCCGGTTGCCGGTGAAAGCCCACAATTCCTTGATGAGCCGATATTCATGTTCTCTGTTCCACTTGCGCTCCAAGAAGCCTTGAGCCTGTTCCCGATTGGTCGCGAATTCGACCCGATTACGCCAGCGTGTATCGAGCGTGTAAGCGAGGGCGACCTTGGCGGCGTCGCAGCTGTTCCAGCCATCTTCGGCGAGGCGAACCTTTTCGACCGCGGTTTCGTGAGTGAAGGGGGGCAGCGGAGGACGAAACATTTTATTTGCTTTCGTGATGAGTGATGTTGGTAAGGGCCAGCCCTACAAAACCACAGCGGGGCCTGCTGGTCCGTTAGAAGGGCTTGGTCGGGAGATATTTGCCATCGAGTGTAATGACGCACCGATGCCCACCTTCGGGGTCTTCCTGCTTCTCAAACTTGAGCTTAAAGTTAATGGCGCTGATGATGCCGTCACCGAAATCCTCGTGGACGAGCGATTTCAAGGTTGTGGCATAGACCTGAATCATTTCGTAGAAGCGATATATTGTCGGGTCGGTGGGCACCCCATGTGGGAAACTACCCCGGATGGGGATTGCCTGTAGAAGCCCGACTTCGCTGGCAGCGAGGCCCAACGTCTCACCGACAGCCTCAGCCGCGCTCGCCGGGAGCGGGTGCTGCCCGAGCAGCGCGGCGGTAACGAACTCCCTCGAAAGTCCGCTGTTTGCAGCGATAGCTGCCCAACTAAGCTGCCTTTCGGCTTTCGCCTGAATGACGGTTTCGGTCAGCGTCTTACGGGCCGTCTGGGTCACTTGTATTTGGGCCATTAGTCTACCCTTCATTGGGGCGGTATAAAATCGCTCAGGATCGATGGGAGCAGGAAGCGAAGGGGATGTCAGTCGCGTGGGCCTCGGGAACAACCCAGCTATCGGAGCAGGTAATGAACAGCGTATCTGGTCCGTGCTTCGCTGCCAGCCCTTGGAAAAGCGGGATACGGCCGGGATATTCTCCCTCCCTGAATTTTTTGAATTCTTCGATTAGCCTTTGCACCCTGTCGATCTCCGTAGTCGATGAGGGGAGTATCGACTTCTCGATTATAACTGTCCAAGACGGATAACAGATAGTTTCCATAAGCAGGCGTTATACGGATGCTCCTTCGTCATCTTCGCTACCTCTCCGCCGTGGTCGAGCACGCTAGTTTCACACGTGCCGCCCAGTCGCTGCACGTTTCTCAGCCGGCGCTATCGCAGCAGATTCGTCAGCTGGAGGAACAGCTGGGCGTGCAACTTCTAGACCGTTCGGGGAAAGCTGTTCGCGCAACGGATGCAGGCGCAACTTATTTGAGCCATGTGCATCGCGCCTTTCGCGAATTAGATGCTGCGGGTCGTGCCGCCCGTGACGTGAGCGACCTAAGCTCCGGTGTACTTCGGCTCGGATTCACTCCCAGTTTCGGCGGCTATCTGATTGCACCACTCGCGCGCCGCTTCCGAGAGAAATATCCGGGGATCAGCCTCGAATTGAAGGCAATGTCACAGGACGAAATTGAAACCAACCTTGCTGATGACAATCTCGATTGTGCCATCGCGTTTGGGACACCCAGCGTTACCGGCATCGTTGCGCATCCACTCCACTCCGAGCGACTATCGTTAATCGGCCGATATGATCATCCGGTGATGAACAATGAGGCTATCGACATTGAATGTATCGAGCGGGAGGAGATGGTTCTGCTGGGTAAATCTTTCGCCACTCGCCACACTATCGACAGGCATTTCAAGCGGCATGGGATCAGGCCGAACATTGTCATTGAGACGAGCTCGATGACGACCATGATCGAACTTGTAAAATCGAGTTCGCTGGTGGCGCTCCTCCCCGAGGCGGTCGTCCATGAACGGGACGATTTGCAATCCCGGCCATTATTTCCTGCGATAGATGAGCGACGGGTGGTCTTGCTACAACGAGATGGGGCCTATCGCTCCGCAGCCGCGGGTGCGTTCATAGCGACGCTCGATCTCTTTGCTCAGGATCTGAACGCAGCGTCGATAAGATAGCTCACTCGCGCGCCAGAAGGCTGTTTTCGGTTACCGCTTTCCGATAGCAGACGTTCCGCTTACCCCCCATATCGGTCGTCTGAATGAGTATATCGGGACCTGTGTTTTCTCAACGAACGGCAGAAAGCAGCTCACTCACTAACGACGGTCGCTTATCCAACATCGCCAGCAAAACTTGAGCCGGTCCGGTTGGCTGACGACGGCCATGCTCCCAGTTCAGAAGGGTCCCCTTGGCGACCCCGATGCTTCTGGCAAACTGGGCCTGAGAGAGTCCGGTCCGGGTTCTGATGGCCGCCACGTCAACCGACGGAACACGCACCTGGTGGGTCACACAGTCGTCGGCCGGAGCGTCCGAATAGGCAAGAGCCTCATTTAGCCCCTGCAGAATGCTGTCATAAGCGCTCATGATGGTTCTCCGTATTTCGCAACAAGCGTCTTGCTCAACTCTACCAGGGCGGCCTGTTCAGATCGTGTCAGATTGTCTTTCTCGTTTTTGGCAAAAACAGTCAGGAGAAACAGAGGCATCTGTCTTCCACCAAAAACGTAGAGAGTTCTGTACCCTCCCCTCTTCCCACCATTCTCGCGGGAAAAACGGACCTTTCGCAGACCGCCGCCTAAAGAAAGGCCAGCATCTGGCATTGCAGCGAGCATGTTAATCAGAGCCATACGATCGTCGTCTGACATCAGGGCTTTTGCCCGCTTTATGAATTCAGGCAGTTCGACAACGGTCTGCAGCTTTGACATTCACAATGGAATATATGCTAATAGCATATACGTCAACGGCGTATAGTTCAGAGAGGCGAGCGGTATGGCGGGTATCCAGACAAAGAGCACCCCAGAAACTGCATGAAATCTCCAAAACCGGCAGTTTCCCGCCATAAAATCTATGTCCGTTTTTTCTTATTATCGGACATAGGGTAGAATGCATAAAATCTTCCCCAAAAGCTCTTCCGATGTGCTGGCCTGGAGCCATCGTCAGTAGACAATGACGCTTCTTGGCAAGTTGGTTCCATTGCCTCTGCCATGCCGTGTGTAAGGAATTACACCTCCGCACAGGCCTGCAATCCTTTATTGGTTTTGCGGCGGCTTTGGGGGGGGGGGATTGCAGTCGGTCCGCTTCAAGCGAACGACCTGTGGAAGCGGACATTCCGATTCGGTGTGAAAGGGGTACGGGGAGCGGTGAGAGGTTGTTCGAAAACGTACGCTAAGAGTTTGTTGGAGAGCCTTTCATATCGGCGCAGATCTCAGGAACATGTCCGAACTCTGTGTGCTCATCGCCCCAGGCTTTGAGAGCCATGATGACGGGCTCAAGGGTCCGCCCGCGTGGGGTGAGGCTGTATTCCACCTTTGGCGGGACTTCCGGGTAGACCGTCCGTAAGACAAACCCGTCGCGCTCCAGTTCGCGAAGCTGGGTCGTCAGCATTCTCTGGGTGATATTGGGCAGGCGCTTGCGGATGGCGTTGAAGCGTAAGGTCCCCTGAAGCAGATGATAGAGGATCACGCCTTTCCATTTCCCGTCGATGAGCTGAAGCGTTGCTTCAACAGCGCAGCCGGGGCTGCAATCGAGCGACTGATGGCGGATACGGGTCATAACGGTATCATTTCCGACACTATGGGCGTTAAAAGTGCGTTCTTGTCTGAAAACAGCATAGTGCTCACTCTTCTCCTCATTCAACAGAGGAGCAGACATCATGCGGGCCATCGGTTATCAGACGCCGCTTCCCATCGAAAACCCGGCGTCCCTTCAGGACATCGATCTGCCGAAACCTGTTCCTTCGGGCCGGGATCTTCTGGTGGAAATCAGGGCCGTGTCGGTCAATCCGGTTGATACAAAAGTCCGCCGCAGCGCAACGCCGGAGGCGGGTCAGTGGCGTGTCCTGGGCTGGGATGCCGCAGGCGTTGTCGTCGGCACCGGACCGGACGTCACGGATTTTTCTGTCGGCGATGAGGTCTTTTATGCGGGGGCGATCAATCTCTCAGGGACCAACGCGGAGTTTCATCTGGTCGATGAACGGATTGTTGGTCGCAAACCCCGCTCCCTGAACTGGGCCGAAGCCGCCGCCTTACCGCTGACAGCAATCACCGCCTGGGAGATGCTTTTCGATCGCCTGGACATTCGTCGGCCTGTCCCGGGAACGACGCCGTCCATATTGATCATTGGGGGCGGAGGCGGGGTCAGTTCCATGGCGATCCAGCTGGCCAAGGTTCTGACTGATATCACGGTCATTGCCACGGCTTCGCGCCCCGAAACGCAGGACTGGGTCACATCTCTCGGGGCAGATTACGTGATCGATCACAGCAAGCCTCTGGCCGCACAGGTTGCTGCCCTTCCTACGGGCGCCCCCGGTTTTGTTTTTTCCACGACGCAGACAGATCGGCACCTGGCAGAGATCGTCGAACTTCTAGCCCCTCAGGGACATTTCGGCCTGATTGATGACCCTGCTGAACTCAATGCTGTACCCCTCAAGCGCAAAAGCCTGTCCCTGCATTGGGAGCTGATGTTCACCCGCTCACTGTTCGGAACGGCAGACATCAGCACACAAGGGAAACTCCTGAACGAGGTGTCGCGCCTTCTGGACGAAGGGCGTCTCCGTACGACGCTCGGCAAAAATCTTGGCGCGATCACCGCCGCCAATCTGCGAGAGGCTCACGCTCTGATCGAGAGTGGTCAGGCCAAAGGCAAGATCGTGCTCGAAAGTTTTCCTGCCTGAGCGGAGAGAACCGTGACGAAAACAGTCAAAGCGCTTGAGAGGAGCAGACCTCATGAATGACGAAGAACATCTGATGACCCTGAACCGGACGGGAGGTCGCTTCGATCTGAATAAAATTGCCGCTGCGTTTCCCGAAACGGCGGACACGATGCTGCTGGACACCTATCTGACTGACAAGCCGGAAGCCAGTATCCGGGTCTTCAGGATTTATCAGGAAGTACCGCCGCATTATCATACCCAGTGCGATGAAGTGCTTCATGTCCTCTCCGGGACAGGCACGTTTTGGATCGATGATCCCAAGGAGGAAGCCCCGTTTGCACCCGGCCATCTTCTGGTGTTCCCCCGTCGGGCCGTGCATGCCGTACCCCGCATTCTGAGCCAGCCAGTTGTTTTCCTTGCTATCGACACGCCGCGACGGGCGCCAGATGACGTGGTGTTCGTGGATCCTGCCGACGGTACGCCGTCCGGTTTTATCGCAGGGATCTGACGGCATGGGAGTCATGAAACAGAATCAGCCGCATGCTTTCACAAAAAGAGGCCTGCGCAGGATCGCCATTGCCGTTTTCACGGGTTTCGTTGGGGTATGCGGGCATCCTGATCCTGCCCGTGCTCAGACCATCAGGATTGAGGCGACTACTAACGCAATAGACTGGAACGCCGTAGCGCTTGCTGGCGGTCATGTGTTTGTCTCAGGCCCTCGCTGGAGCGGGTTTTCCGGACCGGCCGTGGGTCTTCTGACAAAGAATGGAAAGATAAAGCCTTTTCCAGATGCTGACTGGAATGGCTGGAAACCCGGGCAGGATGCAACGCATCGGTTTGTCAGCGTCAATGCCCTCCACGTTGCTCCTGACGGCACGCTCTGGGTTGTTGATACTGGAACTCCGTCTTTTGGAGGTGCTCCCATACCTGAAGGAGCCAAACTGGTCCGCATTGATCCGGCAACAGGTCATGTGCGGCGGATCTATCCTCTGGGCCCAGAGATCGCGCAGGCGGGCAGCTATATCGACGATATCCGTTTCAACGGAACGCACGCCTATCTCACGGATGCGGGCAAGGCCGCGCTGATCGTTCTTGATATCAAAACAGGTCAGGCACGTCGTGTTCTGGACAACGATGTTTCCACACGCGCACGGACAGATCGACCGATTGTCATGGACGGGCACGTCGTGGAGAACGGTCCGCATCAGCCGCTTCTGGTGAATGTCGATCCGCTTGAAGTCAGTCCGGACGGGAAATGGCTGTATTTCGGGCCGCTTGAAGGACCGTGGTCTCAAGTTCCCACAGTGTTGCTTGATGATCCCAGTGTGTCATCAACCGATCTGTCTGCGGCTGTAAAGCCTTGGGCAGATTTACCTCCAGTCGGGGGCAGCGCCATGGATGCTGCAGGAAACCTTTACTTCACCAATCTGAAGGATAACGGCGTCTATCGGAGAGACGTTTCGGGAAAGATCACGAAACTGATCTCGGATTCACGTCTGCACTGGGCAGATGCACCGTGTCTTGCTCTGGACGGTCGTCTCTGGCTGCCTGTTGCGCAACTGGACCGGCTTTCGATGTTTCATCAGGGGCATTCCCGCAGTCATCAGCCGTTTCTGCTGGTATCGATCAATCCTCACGTTACCCATACCAGAGATAAGCCATAAGTCTCAGTTTTGAGAGATTTTTCGTGTTTTTTGCGCCAGAGGTTTTTTCCCCATCCGGCCTGATTTTACCCTCGGGAGTGACATGTCGATACAACGTCTGGCGGCTGATCCCCAGTTCAGAACACAGATCTCCAACCTGGGTTTCAGGATCACTCATGGCGGCCTGAGCCAGACGAAGTTTACTAAGGTCATCTTGAAGGGACGGCCACCCTCCCGTCCTCGGGCACGTGCAGAAGCCAGACCTGCGCGTGTGCGTTCAACGATCAATTCCCGCTCGAACTCCGCCAGTCCGGCAAAAATCGCGAAGATCAAGCGACCATTTGCGGTGGTGGTATCGATCGAGGCTCCTTCGCCCGCCAGGACCTTCAACCCGACACCGCGTTTGGTCAGGTCTGGACCGTGCCGCTCAGCATCTTCGTCAGACGGGCATCGCGGTGCCCGATGACGTGCTTGCTCATGTAGCACCACTCGGCTGGGAGCATATTGGCCTGACAGGTGATTATCTTTGGGGCGAAATCCGGCCGCCGCGAGATAATTTCAGGCCTCTTCGGTTGCAATCCGGTTCCTAAAATCCTTAGCGTACGTTTTCGAACAGCCTCTCACTGCTCCCCGGTACTCTGAGCTGCCTTTAGCTAAACCCTGTCGTCCCCGTAACCCAGCACTTCGATCACCCGGCATTCCTCGACCGTACCGCGCGCACACCGATCTAGCGAGCGTTGCAGCTCGGCGCGCAGCGCCACCAGCCTCCCAATCCGTCGGTCAATAGTCTCGACGTGGCGGCGGGCGATAGCGTCCACCTCGCCGCAGGAACGCTCCGGCTGCTCGCTAAGCGTCAGCAATTCACGAATGTCGGCGACCTCGAAGCCCAGCTCGCGGGAATGACGAATAAAGTTGAGCCGGGCGACCTCGTCCGCACCGAAGCGCCTTTGCCGCCCTTCCGTTCGTGTCGGTGTCGGAAGAAGCCCGACGCCTTCGTAGTAGCGGATCGTCGGCACCTTGACCCCAGTGCGCCGCGCCAACTCGCCAATCGAGATCCTCATGGTGCTTTTCCCTTGAAGCTCTAGTGGCTAGAGATTGTAGGGTGATCCCGAGAAGGAGTCACCCATGTCTGAGAACTGCTGCAAGTCCGAGACCGCCTGTTGCGCTCCGCCACCTCTGGTCGTGCCCACGAAAACAGTCACACCAACCGTCGAGGTGACGACATGCGGCACCGTCGAGAATATTTGCTGTCCGAAGGGTGTCCCGGTCTTCGACGGTGTAGACCCGCGCTACAAGCGTGTCCTGTGGACGGTGATCGCGATCAATGGCGCGATGTTCGTGACCGAAATGGCGGCGGGACAGCTCGCTGGCTCGCAAGCCCTCAAGGCCGACGCACTCGACTTCCTGGCCGATACCGTCACCTACGGTTTGAGTCTGGCGGTGATCGGCGCGAGCCACGGCGGCACTCGCCAAGGGCGTCTCGCTGTCGCTGATGGCGCTGTGGGTGTTCGGGTCCACCGTCTACCACACGCTGATCCTCGGCGTTCCGCAGGCCGAGATCATGGGTGCGATCGGCGCTCTGGCGCTGGCCGCGAACCTTGCCTCGGTGTTTCTGCTCCTGCCCTACAAGGATGGCGACGCCAACGTGCGCTCGGTGTGGCTCTGCTCTCGCAACGATGCGATCGGCAACCTGATCGTCATGGCCGCGGCGTTCGGCGTCTGGAGCACCACCAGCGCATGGCCCGACCTTGCGGTGGCCGCGATCATGGCTGGCATATTCCTGTCATCAGCGCTGCAGATCCTGCGGCAGGCATGGGGAGAATATCGAACCGACGAGACTGGCACGAAGGCAGCCGCCGCATAGGGTGAGGATCATGCGCCTATGTCCGCTTCCCGGCAACGCAAAGCGGGCCAGCCACGTCGTAGAAGTAGGCGGAAGCAGCATGTCCGGTTACGCTTACATCTCGGGCACAAAAGAAGCTTCTTAAGCTTCCGGAAAGGGACATCGACAATGAACATGGAGCGCTTAAAAAATTGGGGTTCTGTGCATCACAACCCAAACCAAATGGTCGAAAAATACATTTCCATCTGGCGCAGTGCTGCAAGCCGCTTTAAATGAAGAAGAATGATGCGAAGTGCGCGGTATAGCGGAGGGAGTCTGGTCTTTTGGCCGCTGGTTCTGCTTGCCATCATTATTCGCCTCAGCGTTGGAAGTCTGCCTTTACCGCAGTTCCTGCTTGATGATCCGTTAAAACAGTTCACCAACTTGTCGACCCTTTGCGACAGCCAGGATTTTGGTCCGCATAGTCCTGATCATCATCACGCAGCGGATGTTGGTGATGGGATTGCAGTGGTCGACGACCTGCTGGCGATCCTGATAATCGGATGCGTCGCTGCTGTTTTCCTCGTTCTGTCTGTGACAGGGCGGAGTTTTTTCTGGTGTTTCCCGCCAGTGCGGGGGCCTCCCCTATGGCGGCTATCGGGCATTTATGCTCAAGGACCTCCCAACCTGATCTGACAAAAACTTAGCGCCTTTATCGCATCTGCGATGAAAGGCTTTCTGCGTTTTTCAGATCAGAACGAACACATGAATACTTCTTTTGAATCAAGCCGTCCTCTCGGCTCGCTGGTGCTTGGCTGCGTTTTTCTTGGAGCCTTTCCAGCTCATGCACAACCTCTTCAGGCGCGTCCCCGTAAAACAGCCTCAGTTGCGTCTTCTGCACATCAGAATGTCGAAAGCATTCTGGTTCGCGGTACGACGCGTGGTTCTGCACGACTTCATCCAACCGATGAAACAACCTACAGCGCGGAACGTACAGATTTCGCACACAGGGCAGCACAGTCGGTCGCCGATATGGTCGCAACCCTTCCTGGGGTAACTGTTCTGCAAGGTAATGGGCCGCGTGACAGCGTCGTTTCTGTCCGTGGGTCGGGCGCACGTCAGTCCTATGGTCTGAAGAATCTTCAGGTTACGGAAGATGGGTTTCCCATGACGCAACCAGACGGTACGGCCCGGGCAGATTTGATCGATCCACATGCCTATGAAGGCGTGGACGTCTTTCAGGGACCAGCCTCTACGCTATACGGTAATTACGCGATTAACGGGGCGATCAATTTCCGCACCCGGAACGGCGCTGACATTCATGGTCTGGAACTGGGTTCAGACTTTGGCAGCTTCGGCCTGTTCAATAACTACATAACGATTGGTGCGGGCAATAAACGCTACGATTTCATGCTGTTTGGTAGCGATGTGCGCAGTAACGGTTTCATTGCGAACAGCCAGTACAACACGTCTACCGAAAATATGCGGCTGCGGGTTAATCTGACCTCATCAGATCGCCTCATTCTAAAATTCGTTAATAACGTCACGGATACATCGCTGCCGTTACGCCTTTCTCTGAACCAATTCCGCAGTAATCCCTACCAAAATGGTTGTGCCAATGCGGCATCGGCTGCTGCTGGATGCGCTTCGGTCAATCTTCTGGTGAATGGGGCCTATGGAGCCCGCCAGACGATGAGCCCGCAGCAGGCAGGGCTGGGTCGTTTTGACCGACGCAGCATTGTGGGGCTTCGATGGGAGCATGACTTTGATCCAGGAACAACCTGGCATACTCAGTTTACTTACGATCAACGTCATACCGATCAGCCAACTTCGACAACGGCTTTTGTCGGACCGTTTAATTCCTATAATGTGCAGACGGATCTGACGAACCGCAGCCGTATCGGAAAGACGCCGCTCACCAGTTTTGTCAGTGCCAGCTTCGACTACATGGATTATGGCTATCAGGTCTATAATCTGACCCCGCAAGGCGGCGCGACCCGCGGTGCTTTGAATTCCACGTCATACGGCCATCAGTGGAACATCGGCCTCCGCTTTCAGGAAGACTGGCAGTTTTCTCCGCTTTGGCATGCTGTAATCGGACTTGGTGGGACGCAATCTGATGTTGGAGCAGTTCAGACGCTCTACAATAGATCGGCAAGTTCAACCTCTTTGCAGAATATTACGGCCAATCGACGCTTCTTCAATCTCGCACCTGAAGCCTCGCTGGTTTATACACCAACCAAAGACTGGACTTTGCACAGTCGTGTTGGAACAGCTTATGCCACACCTGGCTATTCCAGTTTCTTCGTAACCCCTCAGGGAACCTACGGGAACAATACGCAGCTTAAGAGCGAAACGAGTCTCGGTTTTGACTTGGGGGCCGAATGGCACCCGTCGCCCAGCATCAATATTCAGGCCACGGGCTTCTATGAGTTCTACCGGAACGAACTTGTCAGCCAGTCGGCGGGTGTCAATACACCCGCGGGAAGCTATACTTTCAACGCCCCGGCCTCAGAGCATCGTGGCATTGAACTGGGCGCGACATGGCAGCCATTGCATGCCTCTCTGCCCGGTGCGCGGCTGAAGCTGTCTTATACCTATGACAACCAGATCTACACGAAATACACCGAGACCCTGTCCAACAGCACGATGGCGCGGAATTTCTCGCGGAAGGGGAATCTCATTCCCGGTGTTATGCCGCATTTTTTAGATGCGCGTGTTCTCTATGATCAGCCAGACGGATGGCTGCAAGGGCTGGGAGGTTTTGCAGAAGTGACGTGGAGGAGTTCCTTTTACCTCGACAATGCCAATATTCTGAAAGCCCCCTCATACGCATTGCTCAATCTAGAGGTTCATTACGACCCTCCAGAACGTCTGGGCTGGGCTCACCGTCTGCACAGCTACTTCGAGGTACAGAATGTAACCAATCAGGTTTATGCCGCAGGTGCGACTGACATCAGCGATACACTCCTTTCGACCGGGCAGCAGGCTGGGCGACGTGTTTTGGCCAACAAGACAGGCTCAATCTACGCCGGATCGCCAAGAGCGTTCTTTGGTGGCGTGCGGATCAAGTTCTGAAGGTATCCATGATGATGAACGCTTCCAGTGCCCCAGTCTGGCCCGATTATCGAACGATCTGGCGATGGCATTTCTTTGCGGGTCTCTTCTGTCTTCCCTTTATTGTGTTGCTATGCCTCACAGGGTCAATTTACCTGTTCAAACCGCAGGTGGATCATTGGATCGACTGGCGTTACGATCATCTCGCAGGCGGTGCGACACATTCAACCCCGTTACAGGAAGTCAGGGCGGCACTCCATGCTGTCCCTGGCAGCCATTTTCTAACCTATGAACTTCCGGAGACGACTTCCGGTGCTGCCCGGGTGATCGTTGATCGTCAGGGCACAGCCATACGCGTGTATGTTGATCCGACATCATGCGTGGTTCTCAAACAGGTTCCTGAAGAAGACCGTTTTGAGCGCATCATCTTTAAACTGCACGGCCAGCTGTTATTGGGGAATACTGGCTCCATCATCATGGAAATGGTGGCCTCTTGGACAATTGTTCTGATTGCTACAGGCCTGTATCTTTGGTGGCCGCGCCGGATGCAGAGCCTGGCGGGTATTCTTTATCCACGGATGACCCGAAACGGTCGTGTCCGGTGGCGAGACCTCCATGCGGTAACAGGGTTGTGGGTCTCCTCGTTTTTGGTGCTTTTTCTGGTTTCCGGCTTGCCGTGGTCTTTTGTTTGGGGGCACGCTCTGGCTCGGGTGGAAACACAATTCAGCCGCCTGACTTCGGTTCCTGACTGGGACATCGGAGCTGTTTCTGAACGCAATCGGATTGCAGGGCGCTCGGTCTCGCCCCAACAGACCGATACAATGCCAGGTATGGATATGGGGCCCATGGCGATGTCGGACAGCCCCTTATCAGACAGCCTGAATCAAGTGGTCATGACGGCGTCCCAACTCGGATTTCCAGCACCTGTTCTCGTAACGCCACCTTCAGCGGGAGAAACAACGTGGGTTGTTCGTTCCGACACGCAGAACCGTCCCAACCGCATCAGTGCGATGGTAGAGGCCTCCGGTCGGGTACGGTCGATCCATCGTTTTGAAGAGAAAGCATGGACTGATCGCGTCATCGGTTATGGAGTTGCGGCGCATGAAGGGCAGCTGTTCGGGAAGGCCAATCAGTTTTTGAATTTTCTTGTAGCGGTCGGATTACTTGCGATGAGCATCGCAGCACTTGTCTTGTGGTTTAGGCGCAAACCCCCAGGGAGGCTGGGAGTGCCGCCTGTCGATCCCAACAAGAAGATGGGCGTGGGCGCGTTGGTTATCCTGATTGTACTGGGATTACTCTTGCCAGAACTTGGAGCGTCTCTTTTGCTTCTCTGTCTCGCAACTCTGCTTTCACAAGCTGCCCGCCGTGCGTCGTAACTAACTGGCAGGGACGAGACGGCGCAATCGTGTGGCGATTTCCTCTGGGCTTGTGTCGACTGGCAGAACGGACACAAGCCGATTATTGCCATCCATTAAGTAAAGAACGGAACTATGATCCATAAGATAGCCTGAGGACATATGATCCGCCGAAGTGCCACGACGTCGCGCCATGACGTGGAAACTGTCAATAACTGCGTGGATCTGAGATTCAGTTCCCGTAAGTCCAACGATGTTAGGAGAGAAGTGACTGACATAATCGGCAACAACTTCAGGAGTATCACGCGATGGATCAACCGTGATGAAAATCGGCACAATCTGGTGTGACTCTTTTCCCATGAGATCGAGAGCCTGTGTGACCGTCGCGAGGGTTAACGGGCAGACATCTATGCAGTGTGTGTACCCAAAATAAATCAGTGTATAGCGCCCTCGGAATTGACGCTCCGTGAGAGGATGACCGTGCATATCGATGAGCGTATAAGGGCCGCCCAACGTGGCTGAGGCCCGATTTAGAAAAACTCCGCGCATTCCGATTGCCCCGAGAAAGAGGCCCGTGATGATCACCACCGGAGCGACTAGTTTCTTCGCTTCATTGAGACGAAAAGGTTTTTTCTTAACAGTCTGCTTTGGTTTTTTACGCCCTCCATTGAGGTTTGGCATAATACCCTCCCTTGAGGATGTCTTCTTAGCACAGGAAGCATCTCAAGAGCATAACTGGCTTTAAAGGTATCGAAGAGACAACCACAATGTGGAGGGTTCGAAAAACCTCCTTTTTTGGTCGATTTATAAACATAAATCATTGATATTGTTGCGTATAAAAATGCGAAAGAAGGGTTTTCCGAATCTGTCACTTATCCCGGTCGTCTCTTGGAATCAGATCAGCGCCATCCTAGGAATCCTTACCGATTCATTCAGCACAGAAAACGCTAGTGTAATGAATTGGGCGGCAAAGGCGAGATTTTAACTCGGGAGTCGTTAATCCAGCTCTTGGTCAGGGTATAGGCGACGGAGAGGACCAGCGGACCGATGAAGATCCCGACCAGTCCCAAGCCGCCAAGACCTCCGATGACGCCGAGCATGATGAGAATGAGCGGGATATCGGCCTGCTTGCGGATCAGAAACGGGCGCAAAACATTATCGATGATGATCGTGATAATAGTCACAATTAGCAGAAGCAATGCGGGCATCAGCCCCTGATCAAAATAGACCCAGATCACGGCTGGGATCAGGGTAACACCAGGGCCCGCCTGTAACAGACAGACCATGAAGGTGACTGCTGTCAGAATACTGACCCATGGCGCACCTGCGAGTTTCAGCCCGATCCCCGCCACAGCGGCTTCAACGACCGCCGTTACCGTGACGCCGAATGCAACACCCCGGATCGTATAAGCGGCAAGCTGAAGCATCTCCCGTCCCCGGCTGCCTGCGAGAATGCTCACCAGACTCTCAGCGACCGCAATTGCCGATTCAGCGCGCATGAGAAGTACGCCCAGAATGATTAACGTAAGCACGAACTGGAGGGCGAGCAGACTGAAACTTCCCGCATAAGCCAGAAAACTATGAATCAAGGTCTCAGGAGACGGCATGACTTGCCTGACCATTTCCGGAAACTGCATATGCTGCATCCTGGCCCACAACGGACCAATATGTGGTCCAATCAAAGGGAGTCGTGCAAGCCACTTGGGCTCATCCGGAAGACGCAGAATGGACGCAGACGAGGCGAGGGCGGCGATATCGCCGAAGTGACTTGAGACTGTCGTAATGGCGAGCCACAACGGCAGGATGAACAGCACCATCGCGATCAGAATGGTCAAGGAAACGGCTGCTCGTCGGCTGTTTCCAACCCAGCCTTGAAGATGGAGCAGCATGGGCCAAGTCGTAACTGCGATCGTGATGGCCCAGATCGTCGCTGGCAGGAATGGTTTGAGAATCCAGATCGCGCTAATAACAACGCCGCAGGCCAGCAGGGCGACCAGAACGGACCGGGTGCTGTCCTGCGGACCATTCTGGAAAAGATCTGGCATCTAATCGCCTTCGGTCTGAAAATGAAACCCTGAGAAACCTGTATCAGGGATACCGACCCGGACAAACCGTCAGAGTGCGACCAAATGCGCGCTTACACGAATACGCCATAAATCCAACGACAACAGATACAACTCAAAGGGAAGTAAGTGCCGCCTGCTCAGGGCCCGGGTGATCTCCACGTCCTCTCCCAAGGGCGAGCACCAGCGTTGCCCGGGTCTAGGACCGCTGCTCTAGAACAGGCAGGACTTCGGCCAAGTGGTCAGGGGGCGAAGGATGAGAGCGTCATGACTAAGAGTGTATAGGTGTTTCGTAACTTTCCACTAGAGACTAAAATCAATTTTTAGGCTTGGGAGCAGAATATTTGCTCTTGGGATCTGAAGAATTTTCTTCGGGCTATACTTAATAAAGTGGATCTGGTGGCATCATATTCTTACGGAATAACAGTCTTTACAAAGCCCAACAGCGTGATGTTGGGACATTCTGGTCCGTTTGCGGATTAGGGGGGGTGAGCACACAGAGAATAGTCTGACCATGCTTCTCAAGCGTGAAGAGCGCCCCAGATTCTTCATAGCTTGTGGTTGTGGTGATCCGATATCCCGTTTTTAGTAGACTGTTTAGGGAAGCTGTGACTGGATGAAGTGTCGTTGGGACGGCAAGTGGACTGTAAGGCGATTTAACACCAGATTCTGGCAACCAGTCGTGGGAGCTTTGCGCAAAAGCGCAGACTGGGAAGAGAAGGGCGCACAGGACAGGAAGTGGGACCAAAGGATTGATCATAGAAAGCTCCAAGAGAAGGAATATATTGAGGTCAGTGACCCGCTAACATTGGCAAGAAGTTCATGACCAGCAGGCCTGCAATGACAAAGCCCATTCCGGTGATGGTCGGGAGATTAAGGCTTTGGCCCAAAAAAACATCTATGTCTCTGAGATCTGACCAAAACTCTAACCCTTCGAAATGATGTTATTTTCGAATCCTTTCTATAATCTCTTCCCGGGCCTTTTGCAGCCATTTGCCCACGGTATTGATTGTCTGAGCGCTCTTTTTGAGTAAACCCTTCAATTCGGCGTCGGCAGTTTCGCGAAATTCCTGTCGCCGATCTGGAAGTGGTGGTAAAATATGGGCGTAGTAAGTCTTTTTAAGTAAGAGATGTAATAAATATTCACCCAGGAATGGTTTTCCATTATTGATCGCTCGGGCAGCTTTGATTAAATTACGAACATCATATTGTACCGGGCTGATATCAGGAACCTTTTTTTGTAAGCCCAGTAAAGTATAAACTCCAATTCTGGCTGTCCGAATAGAAGAGTCCATTGTAAAGACGATGTCGTTTGAAGTTTCCACGAATTGCCCCATAAGCGCGAGATTTGTGCAACCCTGCGGTACTACATGTGGCCGATCACCGGCTTTCCGGGGCATGAACATCGCGGTGATATAGGGCATGAGCGCCAGACGGACCTTTGTATTGGCTAACACTGCTTCAAATTGATTGTCTGTAATGCCCAAATGGTGGCAAAGCTCTTGAAGGATTTCGCGGCCAGTGCAGGCAGGCATTGGCTTTTTGATACAATTGCCGTCCTTGTCCATAAGCAAAGCATACGCCCAAAGAACCAATACATTACCGGGTTGACCGGGGAAATGTGGTTGGCGATTACAGGTGACGCTCAAGACCCAATTGGAATCAGTGAAGGTAATGATCCCTCCGGTTACGGTCTTGCCTGAATAAGGATCGTTGACAGAGAGTTCTTTTATTCGATCTACCAGTGGTGAAGGATTGCAGGTGATGGTGGCAGATTCCCACATCGACCTGCCAATATCGTTATAGAATTTCTCAGGCTTACCAAACAACGACGATTTTTTAGCTATGTTTTTCCATAACGCCCAGTCACTATCATTGCCTGGATCGTGACGACCACGCTGAAGAACGGGGGCATGGTTCATGTCGCCATACGCGGTTCCTTCGGTCATTGATCCAGTCAAGACAAATACAAGGTCTTTTTCGTTTACCGAGATAAGGTCGGCGGCCCCATGGTTGAGCATTCTAATGCCTGTGACAGTACATTTCCCCTCTTCATCCCGCCACTCGAGGTCGTAGGCACGTGCGCCGAATTCGAACTTTACACCCTGCTTTTTAAGATGCTCAACGAGAGGACGTACAAAAGTATCGTACTGGTTATACTTCGGGAAAACGAGCGCAGACATGTCATTGAGGCCGTCGATCGCGTCAATGAAACGATGCATGTACAATTTCATCTCGAGCAAGCTATGCCAATTCTCAAACGCGAACATTGAACGCCAAAAGAACCAGAAATTGGTTTGAAGAAAGTCTGCGCTGAAATAATCCTCTATCGTAACGTCATCGAGATTCTCCTTACGTTTCAGCAAGAGGCGAATTAACTGCCACTGCTGTGAACGAGAAAGGCCGAAGGTTGAGAAATCACGGATCTGTCCCTGCTTGTGCATAAGCCGGGCTTTCGAATAATTGGGATCATTATCATTGATGAGGCGATATTCGTCGAGGACGCTGTATCCCGACGGAAGCTCGATTGCCTGGATATCCTGAAAAATATCCCAGAGATTGTCGTAGTTCCAGTTCATCTCGCGGCCACCGCGAATGATGTAACCATCTTCAGCGTTGCCAGCGCCATCAAGCGAACCACCTTCAATATCGAGCGCATCGAAAATAGTAATATCCTCTCCCTTCACGGCTCCGTCACGCACCAGGTAGAAAGCGGCGGCCAGGCCGGCAATTCCACTGCCGATGATCCATCCCTTACGACCTTCGATCTGGTTCGCGGGGTAAGGCCGATTTCGCATATAGGCGCCCATCATATCGGGCGGAGGAAGCGTATTATCGGGATGGTTCGACCAATATCCGCTTGTGGTATCGGCCTCTACGATAAAGGGATGTCTATTGTTTCCATCGGCAGTAAGCGTCATCATGATATTCCAATACCTAAGGATTGAACCATACCGGAATTAGGAAGGACCGGTTTGTATAAATTACGCGGCCATGGAGATATGGTTTGACGTGTTCTTCGAGAATGTAGCCGCTTAAAAGCAAAGACCGATCGCGCAGAGAGGTCGACCCGTCCTTTCGGACAGTTTTATGGACCTGATAAGCTTTAATTGGTTGTTGTCAGGTCGCCAGATTGACGGCGTTGTTGTTGGCCACGGGATCCAGGGTTAATCCCGGACCCCGTGGGGGCTGCTTCTAATGATACGCCTCATCGGGCGCTCGTCCGGTCAGCGGCCCCGCCCATCCATGCTGATGCGGATCTGGCGCGCTTGCGACACGTCCGTGAACCGAGGCGTCGTGAGTTGTGACCCCTGATCTGTGTTGAAGATCTCCGGCGCGCCGGAGCGGATCAGAGCTTCCTGCAGCACCCCCATGCAGAACTCAGCATCCATCGTGTTCGACAGCCTTCAGGACAGAACCTTACGCGTCGACCAGTCCTTGATTGCCATGAGATACAGAAAACCCTTGCGCATTGGGATGCAGGTGATGTCCGAGCACCACACCTGTTTGGAGCGATCAACCACCAGGTCTCGAAGAAAATACGGATATTTCCGATGTGCCGGATGCAATATCGTCATGCGTAGTTTCTGGTAGATCGTCCGCAGACCCATCGTCGCCATGAGCCAGCGAACGCGCTTGCGCCCGACAGACATCATGTCCGAGACGGCAAAGATGCCTCGTCTTTTACCGCACCCCGTAATACGGCGTCTCCAGAAACTGATCGATCTTCGCATGAAGTTTCTCCACGTCGGCCGGACTGATTGTCGTCTTGGATGCCCGCTTGCCAGAGAGCGTCCCCGCCCTACATTCAATCGCCTGGCGCTTCCATTGGGCGATCGGGAGAAATCCTCTTCCACGGGACGCTTCCCAACACACTCGATGCCATACGATGTATGGTGTCGCGACTGACTGAGAAGCCAGGCATTCGAAATACCCCATCAGCAATTTATTCTGGGTGAAAGCATCCGACGCATTGAAGAATGCTCAGCAGTGCGGCGATCGATTATTAAAGGTTTGCGGTATCCAGATGGGATCGAGACTCCTTCTGGATGAGCCAAAGTGCCATTCTCGTCAAGAAGCGATTTTGCTTTGCGAAATTCCACAGTAAAGCTGAATCCTTCAGAAAAACGAAGTCTAGTTGGCATAAGAAATATTATACGACATACAGATTACTACTTAGTAATAGGGCCCAACCTCACCTTGCATCTGACGTAAATAGATTGTTTCCCGGTTACGGGACTGTTCAGCAATTTGAATTCCGTTACCAACCAGAATAACGCATATTCCTATGCGGCAAATCGACGTGCCCGATCAATGCCGACAAAAAAATGACAGCTTGCTCTCAGCGGTTTGAACTACGTCGATATCGCTACAAAAGAACGTATTTAGCTAGCGTTCGATGCTTTGCTCGGTGGATTTTTTTATGTTCACGATCCAGCAGCCGTGACATCTTGCACCGCTTTTTGAGAAGGTCCGTTCGAATTCGCGCTCAGAATATCGCGCCACAGATCGAAAGCAGCTGGCATCAGCCGTCGTCCGGCCCGTACCGCGACATAGCGCTGAAATGCGCTGGCGATCGGATGATCCAGAGGGACGGCACAGACACGATTGAGATCGACATAATCCTGGGCCGCGCCTTTCGTCATGAACGCTATTCCCAGATTATGCGCCACGAGCGACAGCGCCGTACCGAACATGTCGCATCGAAACGCGGGGAAGTAATCGAGTTGTCGATCCTCCAGAATCGCATCGACATAGGTCTGGGCTGCGAAATGGGGCTGGAAGAAAATCAGGGGGCTGTGCACGATTTCCTCGATGGTCACCTTCTCCTTTCTGGCCAGGGGATGCATCACCGGGAGAATCGCGCATAGCGGTTCGGTCTGGAAAGGCCGCGCATTCAGGATGGGATCCCGCGCCGCGCCAGCATAGATACACACATCCACTTCATCATCACGCACCATCTGGACAAGCTGCGGCAAAGCCGCCGTCCGGATCTCGATGGTGATGCCAGGATGACTGGCCACGAATTTGTGGAGCACCGCCTTGATCAGGACGGTGACCAGCCCTTCTCCGCTGCCAATGGTGACATGTCCGCGCTCCAGAGTGCGGTATTCCTGAAGGCTGGACTGAAAGCGCCGTGTCAGCCGCGCCCGTTCAAGCCCGTAATTGCAGACGACCTTTCCCATCTCGGTAAGAACCGTGACCCGTCCGCTCTTCATCAGCAGACCGAGATTCAACTGGTCTTCAAGAGCCGCGATCTGACGGCTGATCGTAGAAGCATTGACCCCGATCGCTACGGCGGCAGAACGGATACTGCCAAAGCGCGCAACGGCGTCCAGATACTGCAGGGTCCGTTCGCTCAGTTCGTGTCTGCCAAACATCCTGCTTCTCCGTTGCATTGAACGCAACATTCTTGCGCCCGTTACGACATAGATTCAATCGGTTTTTAATATTCCAATTAAGCAACAAGTTTGTGCCCATCAGGGTGGCGGTCTTGCAATTCGCTCGTAAAATCAGATGAGCCCATAAAGGAAGCTTTTCATGGTGCTGCGCGTTCTCTCACGGAATTCCAAATTCACAACCGCTCTGGTATTCGGCACGGTCGGAGCAACTCTTATTCCCGCCGAAGCAGCACAGACGCATTCCGTGCGTTCCGCCAAACATCCGCTGACGCATGCCACGCCCCTGGCACGCAAGAAAAGTGCGTCCCATGCAACGTCCCGGACGGCAACAGATACCGAAACCATCAAGGTTTCGGTACGAAAGCTTCCGACACACTTCAATACAGAACAACATGTCGGCTCATCCACGACAATGATAAGCTCTGAAACTCTTCAGCAGCGTGCCGTTATTACCACGACCGATATTCAGAAACTGGCTCCCAACTTGCAGATTGAAACGCAGTATGGTTCGAGCGCACTGAATTTCCACCTTCGTGGCGTCGGTTTCAACGATCTGACCATGAATAATACACCGTCGGTCATGCCTTATATTGACGGTGTCGCTTATTCGATTTCATCCATGACCTCCGGCCCTCTTTTCGATATCGACAGCATCGGCGTCGATCCTGGCCCCTCCGGCTTTACACACGGTCAGACTACGACAGGTGGCGAGGTCCGCATCACAACGAAAGCGCCCGAAAAGCAGTTCCATGCGGGGATTTCCGAGGATTTTGCCTCTTACAACCGAAGCAAGACGGATGCCTTCGTCACCGGCTCCATCACGCACAACCTGCAGTATCGTCTGGCCGCAGAATTACTCGAGGGGGGAGGCTATTATACAAGCCGCGATACCGGACAGTCGCTCGGCGACCAGCATACAGGCGCCATCCGCGGCAAGCTCGCCTGGCAGCCGGATGAGAATACGGATGTCAATCTGACGGGATACTGGTCCCTGAACCGTTCCGAAGCCCCCGGCTTCAGAATCAACAACAACCTCTCGTCCTTCGCAGGGCAATACGGGCGTGACCTCGGGTATTATCAGACTGGCTGGGACATCAAGCCCGCTTTTGCGAAGCTGATCGGCTATCATGACACGAAACCTGACTTCAATGACCTGAACTGGGGCTTTCACCTGGCAATGGCACATCGTTTTCGTTTCGGACAGCTTGATGTTTCCAGCGCCTATGACGCCGTACAGCTTCATGAGTATCAGGATCAGGACGGTATGCTGTACGCCACAGCAGATAACTACCGGACGCAGGTCGCCAATTCCTTCACGCAGGAAGTCAGCCTCCATGACCTGAAGGACCGTTCCCACCGCTTCAGCTGGGACGTTGGCATGTACTACAACCGTGTTATGCAGAAGCAGAGCAATTACTACGATTTCACGGACTATGCCCTTCGTGGTTACATGTCCGAAACCAGCTTCAGCTCGCCGCAGGAGACCTTCAATCAGTATGTGACCCTGGGATACAAGGTCCTGAAAAACCTGCGTCTGGTCGGCAGCATTGCGCATGAATCCGACTCACGGCAGCTCGTTGATCTCACGACCATCCATTTCGGGCAGAACGATCTCAACTTTGGAACGCATGGCGCGCTGGCGAACCAGTTCACCGGCAAGGTCGGGATCGAATATCAGGTCACGCCCACCAGCCTGCTCTATGCGGATGTCCGCAAGGGCATGAAGCCGGGCGGCTTCACGGCGAACAACACGGTCGTTGCGCAGCAGGCACAGCCCATCAAGCCTGAGACGATCATGGCTTACGAAATCGGAACGAAAAACGATTTCTTCTCCCATCGCCTCCGCCTGAACGGCGCAGCCTTCTACTATGATTACCGCGACCAGCAGGTTCTGGGAAACATCGTCATCCCCAGCTATGGCTCCGTGGGATCGTATGTCAGCGTCCCGCGTTCGACGATCTGGGGCGTCGAAGGCTCGATGGAAGCCCATCCGACCCGGGATCTGACCCTTACCCAGGTCGTGGGGTATCAAAGGGGCGTCTACGACCAGTTCCATTCGATCAATGCGACCCAGGTCAACGCCTATTACGTCAAAACCGGCATCTGGAAAGCATTCTATAGCGACTATCATGGCGTCGACAGCGGCATTCCCAAGATCTCGATGAATGGCTCCGCCGTCTATGCCTTCTACATCACCTCCCGCTATCACCTGCTGTTCGATGTCGATTATTCGTATCGCGGAGCGGAAGGTCTTATCCCGGGGAACCCGCCTTACCGTACCGTTCCGGCCTATTTCCTGCTGAACTCGTTCCTGACGTTCGAACCGGTTTCGAAAAAATGGTCGGCCACCATCTATTCGACCAATCTCGCCAACCGGAAATATGATCTCACACGCTCTCAGGCCACGAACGTGCAGACCGCCATTTCAGGTCCGCCACGCTTTATCGGTGGCCGCGTGAATTATAATTTCTGATGACGCGGAACGTATCGGAAAGCCGAAAAGGGCAATGCGCATGAAAGACAGGAAAACCGTCAGGACCATCGCTGCCGCGACGATCGGCAACGCGCTGGAGTTCTTTGACTTTACTGTTTTCACGGCTTACGCCGCCTATATCGGTGACTATTTCTTCGGGAGTACGGACGATTACGTCCGTATTCTTCAGGCCGTCTCCGTATTCGGCCTCGGCTTTGTCGCACGCCCCCTGGGTGCTCTGCTGATCGGCTATTATGCGGATACGCGGGGCCGCAAGGCCGCCATGACGCTCACACTGATATCCATGTGTGTGGGATCGCTGCTGATTGCCATTCTTCCCGGCTACAAGACGATGGGCATTGCCGCACCGGCCCTGCTCCTCGTCGCACGCCTGCTGCAGGGGTTTTCCGTTGGCGGGGAAATGGGACCGGCCACGGCATTTCTGGTCGAGTCCGCACCCGATACGAAAACCTCCCGTCGGGCGGCCTCCTGGCAGCTGGCCAGCCAGTCCTTCGCCACGATGGCGTCAGGCCTGCTGGGCGCAGCACTGAGCCTGCTGCTGACCCACCACGAACTTGCCAGCTGGGGATGGCGCATTCCCTTTGCGATTGGCGCCATGATCGGTCCGATCGGCCTGTGGCTGCGTGGCGCCCTGGAAGAAACCCTCGTCCCTGAAAAGAGCGATGCCCAGCCGCCCCATATCCTGTCCGTCTTCACCCGGATGCCGGTCGAAGTGTTGTCCGGAATGCTCATCACGGCAGGCGGAACGGTTCTGCAGTATTTCTTTCTTTACTGTGCCCTGTTCGCAGGCAAGAACCTGCATTTCCACGCCCTTCCGGCGCTGTCGGTGAATATTGCTATCGGAGCCGGGACGGCATTCGGGGCCATTGCCAGCGGCTATCTGGTTTCAATGGTGGGTCAGACAGCCATTGTCGTGACCTGCCGCGTCATCCTGGCCTGCACGATCGTGCCGGTCTTCATGCTGTTCTCCCATGGCGCGGGTTTCCCGACCGTCTTTTCGCTTCTGGGGTTTCTTGCCATTTTCCATGGCGCAGCGTCTGGCACCGGGACAGGAATCCTGACCCGTCTCTTTCCCATGCCTGTCAGAACGGTCGGGGTAGGCTGTGCCTATTCGCTGGCCGTAACAATTTTCGGCGGTTCGGCCCAGCCTATTTTTACCGTGATCATCAACCGCACGGGAAGCTCGGTCTCATGGTGCTTCTATGTGGGGACCATGGCCCTGCTGTCCACGGTTCCGTTCCTATGGATGAGGAAACGCCTGCGCGATAAGCCATCCATTCTGGCAGCCACTCCGCACACATCCTGATTTTCCATCTCTCTGAAAGCATTTTTCATGCAGATGTCACCTGAAACCCTGTCTTCGTTTCTCACGGAACTCAAGGAATGGGTCAGCATTGAAACGCCGACAACAAGCCCCGAGAAAGTTAACGAACTCGGACGGCTGATCATGGCCCGGGCCAACGATGCCGGTCTGGTGGCTGAGGTCCACAGCGGTAACAAGGATACGCGCGGCGCCCCGCTCGGAGACCACATCGTCCTGTACGATCCCGAGCGGATGTCGAACGAGAAGGGCATTCTCCTTCTCAGCCACATCGATACCGTACATCCCATCGGAACCCTGGCTCATACGCTGCCTTGGAAAAAAGAGGGGGACAGACTCTACGGACCTGGCATTGCCGACATGAAAGCAGGCATTCTACTCGCTTTCAGGGTTCTCGCCGCCCTTTCGAAAAAGTCACATCTGCCGATCCGAATGCTGATCGTGTCGGACGAGGAAATCGGAAGTCCTTCTTCCCGCAGGCTTATTGAGGAAGAAGCCACCAAGGCACAATATGTCCTCGTGACGGAACCGGGACGCCCCGGCAATGGCGTCGTAAGTGGACGCAAGGGCGTGGGACGGTATTTCCTCACCTGCCATGGTCGTCCGGCACATTCGGGCCGGGCTCATGCTGAAGGCCGCAGTGCGATCCGGGAACTGGCCCATCAGATCCTCGCCCTTGAAAACATGACGGATGAAAGCCGCGGCATTACCGTGAATGTCGGTCTCATTGATGGTGGAACGGGCGCCAACGTAGTGGCGGAACACGCTTCCGCCGTTGTCGATCTGCGCGTTCCGGATGAAGCCACCGGAACAGAAATGAACGAGCGCATTCTGGCCCTCAAGGCTGTCGATCCGGATGTCGAACTTACAATCGAAGGCGCGATCAACCGCCCCGGATATGTGAAGGACAAAGGCATTGCGGCACTGGTCGAAAAGGCAGAAACCATCTCCCATACCGATGGACAGGCCCTATTCGATCTTTCCACCGGCGGTGGCTCGGATGGCAATTTCTCTGCCGCCATGGGCGTTCCCACGCTGGATGCCCTTGGCATTGTCGGAGATGGCGCCCACACCTTGCAGGAATACATCGAGATTTCCAGTATCCCTGTAAGATGGAACCTGCTTACAGAGCTGGTTTTGCAGAAATGACAGTCCGTTTCCCCAAGCCCGTTTGGAACGGGCTTGGGGAAACCACAATGTCGAAAAACTGACCTGTGCGAGGATCTACGGAGACTTATTCAGAGAGAATAAAGCTCTAACGAGCAATCTAGGCTCAGGACTTATAACCAGAAGATGACGGTTGCGGCGAGGCAGATCGCGGAGAAGAAGACGATCGGGCATCTGTCGTAGCGTATTGCGACCCGCCGCCAGTCCTGGAGGCGGCCGAACATGATTTTGATGCGGTTGCGTCTTTTATATTTCCGCTTGTCGTATTTGATTGGTTTTCCGCGGGATCTCCGTCCCAGGATGCAAGGCCTGATCCCTTTTTCCTCCAGGGCATCCCTGAACCAGTCAGCATCATAACCCCGGTCCGCCAGCAACCACTGTGCCATGGAAAGGCTGTCCAGCAGAGCAGCGGCTCCGGTGTAATCACTGACCTGTCCTGCTGTCATGAAGAAACTCAACGGTCGTCCGTTCTGATCGGTGACTGCATGCAGTTTGGTGTTCATACCACCTTTAGTGCGGCCGATCAGGCGGCCTGGATCCCCTTTTTTAACCGAAGGCTGGAAGCCGTGCGGTGTGCTTTGAGATAGGTGGAGGGATCGAAGAACCGTTGGTTGATGCGCCTGGCTCGTGATTTCAGGCTTTTGGCGATTTGATTGACGGTTTTTGGGGGAGCTTTTGATCTGCGTTTTGAGCAGATCGGGGACTGCTCTCCCGCTGGATGACTATGCGCTCGCGTTCAATCTTTCGAGGAAGAGGAAGCGGCGCATGTTGTAGACGATATTGGCCAGCCCGATCCTCATGGTGGCCCGGGTGATACCGACAGTTCGGATGAACAATCCCGTCTGTGATTTCTGGTCGGCAAAGACGTGCTCGACGCGCGATCGGATCACGGACTTTCCAGCATTCGATTTCTGGATATGTCGGGGCATAGGCTTGAGATGCGGCTTTTTTCTGTGAACCTTTGAGACAAAACCCTCTTTGTCCATGAAGTCCTCATTCGCTTTCGAGCGATAAGCTGTATCAGCCCAAACGCTTGAGGCCGTATTGGTTTTATCTAACAGCCCCTCTCTCAATCGCGCACCATCACTGGCGGCGGCATCCGTCGTCTTCCATTTTCGGATGAACCGAAACTTCCGGTCGATGGACACGTGGGATTTGTAGCCAAAGAACGGGATAGCGAGATCCGTTGCGGGCATACTCCCGTCATCCTGCCGTTTTGCTTTCGTGAACTTCAGCGTCCAGCGCGCATGACGATCCTTGTGCGACAGCTTTGCCGACTTGTCCTGCCAGTCTTCGGGAATACGTCCTGCCCGGAGATCTGCCTTCTCGGCATTCGTATTGCGCTGCTTTGGAGCGGCTACCAGTGTTGCATCCAGGATCTGGCCCGACATCGGGAGATAACCGGCGTTCCGTAGGGTCGCGTCAAATCGGTCAAACAGCCTTTCAATGGCACCCGCCTGTGTCAAACGCTCACGAAACAGCCAGACCGTTTTGGCATCCGGCACGCGGTCCGACAGCCCCAATCCCAGAAAGCGCATGAACGACAGGCGGTCGTTGATCAGATACTCTGTCCGTTCATCAGACAAAGTGTTCAACGTCTGGATGACCAGAATTTTGAACATCAGCACCGGATCAAACGGCGGACGTCCGCCTTTACTTCCGTCTGAATAGGCCAGAGCCAGCTCCAGATCAGGGCGGAACATCTCAAAATCCACAGTCCGGGAAAAGGCCTCCAGCTGATCGCCAAGCCCGCTCAGCCGAGCAAGGCGCTCTTCAACATCAAAGAAACCAGGCTGCTTCATCTTCCACCATCCCCAATCAACGCCGAAGAAATGGAATCACACAGAACAGCTCAGAGCCAAGGGTTTTTCGAACCCTCCACCTGCCCTTTTCGGCCATGAACGCGAACGGCTGGAATGTCCCAAACTCAGTATATCGCTACTCGCCTAACAATGTCGGCTTTCGGGAAGCCGTCACATCCGCTTGGATATCTGAAATG
>NZ_JAERLY010000018.1 GCF_018256155.1 Gluconobacter sp. Dm-62 | reverse complement strand
GATGTCTGAATGAGATGAGAAATGAGTCATTGCGACCCAGGTGAGGGACTTAGGATCGAGTACCCTCATTGCCCATGACTGGTAATCTCATAATATTCGTGGTGATGTATGTCACGTTGAAAGGCCTTTGGGTGATTCTTGCAAGAGATCTGGAGAAATTAATTGAGCGATGATTTTTTATCGGTGATTTAATCAGAGCCAAACAATCCGCTGTCGATGCAGCAGTTACTACCATAGCCAAGAGTGCTGCGGGTCCATATTTCCTGCAGCGGCGCCCTGCTTTGGTATTAGGATACTATTCCCTTGGTATTGGCAATCGAGTGAGCGCATGGATTGCTTATAAGCGGAAAAATGGAAAATGGTATGAATACGGGTGGCCCGTAAATTTAAATAAATACGAACTGGTTTCTAGGCCCAAAGACACTGCAATTCTTAATCCGTTTGAAGCATGGCAAAATGTTCCTCAAGCGAGACGCATTACTCTCGTTAGATCAAAGAAATGTTTCTACAGTTACCAGTGGGCTACGGGAACATCGACAACCGATCCTGATACACCCCTGATGTATCAGGCTCTACCTATGTCAGCCGCTGATCTGGGGGCATATATTCGTCTTGCTCTCTCTAAGACGAGCGATCACAGATCACAAAGGATCGATGGGAAATATTCGGAGGGTTATCTTCGTGAAATTACTATCAGATCCAACGAAAGTGCTGCCCCCATAAAGGAGGAGCTTTCGACAAAATTCAAACTCGAACCTACCAAGCTTCTTTCCACACGATCGCAAATATCTATAGACCAATTATTTGATTGTTATGAATTGCATCCTTCAGTTCAATATGGTGGAAGCGATATGTTTGTTTCCATAAATGAAAGTGATGAAAATTTTGGGAAGGCGGCACTTGAAATGCTCGATAGACCCTACATGGCAGAAAAGAAATATTGCGAAAAATATTCCTATTTGTCGCATGTTATGCCTCATCTGGAAAAATCCATCATAGATGCGGAATTTTAATATTCATTTATAATATTATTGATTTTTCTATCACCTAAATAATTTGAAGGCGCGTTACGAAATACCTTCTTCAGACGTAACGCGTCACTTCTTTATTCAAGAAATTTCCGAGATTCCTTCCAGAAGGCGTGCAATAGCTTCTGCTCCTGGATCGGGTATATTTTTGAGCTGTTCTTTTGGAACATAGGCTGCACGTCCAGCGCGGGCAGGCATTGCGCGTGTCGCATCTGCGCCTTCGCGAGCCGCTTTGGCTGCTTGATCGAGGTTACCATTTTGAAGCGCAGCAATAGCTGGGAACAAGGCGTCAAGCATTGTTCGATCTCCTGCGGATGCGCCACCATATCTGTGCATACGCTCTAAACCTGCCTCAAGCCCTTTGCGCCATGACTTTTCCTGACCAGCTGTTGCGAACATGATCGATAGCAGGACCCCACTTGAGCCGCCGGCATTACGAGCCAGAAGGCGTCCGAGTGTTTCACAGAGCTCCTTTGGAGACGCCAGAGGCAGGCGATCGATTTCCTTCAGGATAACCCGACTGGCCTCAGCAAAGGTGGACCCTGCATCACCGTCACCGATCTGGGCATCAAGAGCATTCAGATCTTTCTCGTTGTCGATAAGAACCTTCGCTCCGCGAGTAATAAGATTTCTCATATAAGGATCTGACGAGGGCTGATATGTGAAGGTTTCGGGAAGGGAGGGTGTGGGCCTGGTCTGAAGATCCCTAAAAGGCGTAATGCCGGGCCATGCCCAAGGCTCAACAGGTGATTGCAGCGCCTCGATAAAGTTTGCCCGTACTGGAATGGCGGACAAGGAAAAACCGTACATATCCAGCGAAGTCATCATGGGAGCAGGCCCGATCAGAAAATCAATGCGATCTGCAATACTGTTTCTGTAGAGTGCATCTACAACGGCCTGCGCCTCTAATACAGGGACAGCGCCAAGCATGTTAAGCATAATAACATGTTGGCCATCTGTCAGATGCCTGACAAGAGTATCTGCTGCCTTTGAAACCAGAACATCCAGCTTATCTACGGAAATACGCTCGGTACCAGGCTCGCCATGGATGCCCAGACCCAGCTCTGCCTCTTTCTCATTCAGCCGCGTTTTGTGCTCCGGATCGTAGACATTGACGTCGGACAGGGAAAGACCAAGTGATACTGTTCCTTTGATGGCGTCAGCGGCAGCCTGTTTTACCTCCGCAAGCGAAGCCCGTGTCTCCGCCCTATACCCTGCGACCTTCTGGACCAGAACTGTTCCGGCAATTCCGCGGGCATGAGGACCGCGACCCAGTGCTATGTCATCAGCCACAATGACGAGCTCAACATTCTTTCCCAAAAGCCGTGCCTGCTCTGCCGCAAGGCCGAAGTTCAAACGGTCGCCGGTGTAATTCTTCACAATGAGCAAACAACCTGCGTCCCCGGTAACTTCCAATATGGCAGCGAGGATGGCGTCGACATTGGGAGAAGCAAAAAGCGCTCCACAGACGGCGGCAGTCAGCATGCCTTTGCCAACAAAACCTGCATGAG
Source organism: Gluconobacter sp. Dm-62 (assembly GCF_018256155.1). Taxonomy (GTDB): domain Bacteria; phylum Pseudomonadota; class Alphaproteobacteria; order Acetobacterales; family Acetobacteraceae; genus Gluconobacter. Next base: position 37,641 of record NZ_JAERLY010000018.1, on the reverse strand, counting down.
CTGGTTCATGGCCTGAACCGCCACCAGAAATAATCGCTACTTTGGATTTATCCCAATCTCTTCTGAGGACGACGTGGATATTGGCGTGTCCATCAAGTCGGCAGAGATGATGGCCGGTTGAAGATCTCAGAAATCCGTCAATGCCTTCAGCGACAAGGGTATCACGGTGATTATAGAAGCGCTTCATCGTGCTTTTTGATCCTCAGAGGAGGGGAGATGAGCATAACGCCCCAGTCTGTCCATCAGGAACATCACCTTCAGGAGAGGCTCATGAAAGAGTTCACTCCCGAGCCTTAGGATTTCATCGCCAACACATGACTGTTGCAGCGAGACAGATGGCTGAGAAGGGAACGGTGGGGCATCAGCCATATTTGAGCGGTCTTCTGCGGGGTCTCCGTCTTAAAATGCGCGGTCCAATCCCTTTTTCCTCAAGAGCGTCCCTGACCATTCAACGTCATAGCTCCGCTATCCCAGTAGTCCTTAGGTTACGGTTAGGTATCAATCGTCACTAACCTATCTCGATGTCAGGAAGACGCGAACGGCCATACACTCCAACGCTTCCAGCGGTTGCACAGCGTCTTGTGTGGTCCGTATTCCCATGATGCCCCGGGGCCGGAGCGGGCCGTTTCAGTTAATAAAGATGGTGCCGTTCAGTAAGCGGCGATCATCAACGCGTAGCCTGCTGTAGTTCCTGGGGAAAATAAACCCAAGAGGTCTATCTGTTTGTTCGTCCCCCAATACAGACAATTCACTCACAGTCTTATCAGGAAAGGCCCAAGAAATTTTCCGCATCCAAACCAATGGATGCCAAGCCTAAATCGGTATCTATTCAGGGAAGAGTACACGATTACGTGTGTATTCATGGCAGTGCCCTACCATCATAAATTGAAAATTTCCCAAAATTTTGAAGATGGCTGCTTCACAGATATTCCAAAATATCTACAGCCACGATTGCTTTGATCAATCGCGGCAACCATCCCGGCAAGACTGACTTTATATCTTTAGCATCATAAGGACATTATTCATGGCTATTCACGGACTATCACGTTTCAAAGATAAAAAAATTCTCGTCACAGGGGCCGCTTCCGGAATAGGGCGTGCAACTGCACTTCGATTTGTGGAAGAAGGCGCGCATGTCATTCTTGTCGATCGAGATAAAGCAAAACTTGACGACGTCATGAAGACATTCAACACATCGCGCGCGCTTGCCTCTTTGACCGACATCTCATCTCCCGAGCAGGTTCAGTCACTCCTCACATTCACCACAACACATTTTGGAACACTGGATGTGCTTGTGAACAATGCGGGTGTCACAGCTATGGGAACCGTATTGGATAAAGGTCTGGAAACATGGGAGGCAGTTTGCGCAACAACCCTGACAGGCACTCTCAATCTCAGCCGCACATTCCTGCCTCTACTCATCAAGACGAAAGGTAATATCGTCAACACAGCGTCTGTCTCCGGTATGCGAGGGGACTGGAACACGGCTTATTACGATGTTGCCAAGGGAGGCGTCGTAAACCTGACGCGTGTCATGGCGATGGATCATGGAAGAGACGGTGTGCGCATTAATGCCATCTGTCCTTCCGTTACGCGGACAGGTATGACGGCAGACGCAGTCAAGAACGAAGCTTTCGTCAGCAGCGTCGAGGATCGCGTTCCTTTAGGGCGCCTTGGAGAGCCAGAGGATATGGCTGCTGCCATTACGTTTTTGGCAAGCGATGATGCTGCATACATTACAGGCCTGATCATGCCAGTGGACGGCGGGGTCACCGCATCCAATGGTCAACCTCCATTTCCAATGTCGTAAGGCAGAAGAAGTCTTTCTGCCCCTCAAGCGTCGGCAGCCTAAAGGCTGTCTGACGTGGTAGGATAAGGTGGGTTGTGGCTACCATCGGCACCACAGGAGCGGCAATCCATTCACTTCGACGAACACGACCAGATGCAGCTCCCCGCAGTGAAACCAGCGAAAAACAATCTGCCTACCGAGATCTGCGGGATAACTGATTCTCGCTCTGCTTTGATCCTGGCGCGAGCCAATGCAGCATAGTCAATGTATTATCTTATACTGCTGCAAATCGTCCTTCCGAGACGTTCGGGATCAAACAGCTTTCTTTTTTGTCGTATCTTCAGAAAAATGATCTTGCAGATGCGCCTCAAGTTTCTCCAGTGACAGACCTTTTGTTTCGGGCAGGAACTTTGCCACGAAGCAGAGGGACAGGACATTGATTGTGGCGAAGACAAAAAACGTACCGGGCCCGATGGCATGAAGGAAAATAGGGAAGAGAAAGGCGACTGTCGCGTTGAAGATCCACTGTGATGAAACTGACAGGCCAGTCAGGACACCCCTGGCTCGCATGGGAAAAAGCTCGGACATTAGCAGCCAGTATAGTGGGGAGACCATCATCTGGATGAAGAGCAGTGCCAGAAGGATGAAGCCGAGGGCCGCATAGCTTTCGATCGCTGATCCTTTGAGGAGCAGCAAGGTTGCGCCAAGCCCCAGATGAGCCAGCACGACGCCGCACAGACCGCCCAAGAGTGTGACCCGTCGCGGGAAGCGTCCGATCATCCAGATGCCGGCAAATGTCGCTCCAACCGCGACCAGGCCGTCGCCGATCGTGGCAACCAGCGCGGCCTCGGTTCCAAGCCCGGTCTGCCGCAGGATGATGGGGGTGAAGTACATAAACGCGTTCACCCCCGTGAACTGGGCTGCAAATCCCAGTCCAACGCCCAGCATCAGCAGGCGCCGGATCCAGACTTCCCCGAACGCCTGACGCCAGCCGATCTGTTCTGCGTCGTCGTCAACGGACGTATAGATCGCCCGCATTTCGTGCCGGACCTGACGATCGGTGGAACGGATAAGTTCCAGCACATGCTTTGCCTCATCCGTACGCCCCTGGCTCGCCAGCCAGCGTGGAGAGCGGGGCACAAAAAACAGGCCTACTCCCAGAAGCACGGCCGGAACTGCCGCAATCATCAGCATGGTGCGCCAGATCGACGGCGATTCTGAAAAATGCGCCAGTCCTGCATTCAGCGTGTAGGCGATGAGCTGTCCTGTCACGATCATCATCTCGTTCTGGCTGACCAGGCGGCCTCTGCGCCCTGAAGGCGCCATTTCCGAAATGAACATCGGAACAAGCGCCGAGGCCCCGCCGACCGCGAAACCGAGGATGGCACGCATGGCAATCATGACCGCAACAGAAGGGGCCTGCGCCGTACCGATGGCGCCGACGACGAACACCACGGAGAGGGCCATCAGGCTGTCCCGTCGTCCGAACCGATCTGCCACCACCCCGCAGACCAGTGATCCGAACGCTGCCCCCAGAACCAGCGCGGATGTGACCAGTCCTTCCGTCAGCGGTGTGAGGCCCAGTCCGCCCTTCGCGATTGGAAGCTGCATGAACGGCAGAGCTCCGGCAATGACGCCGGTGTCATATCCAAAAGCCAGAGCCCCCATCGTGACAACCACCACGATTTTCGTGATCAGTCTGTCCGCCTCACTGCGTTTTCTCATCACTCTTGTGGCAGTCTTTCGACTGCTTTCCCTGAAAAATTGTGCACCAGATACGCACCGGGTTTGATCGCTTGAGCGTTAAACATCCGGTACGGCTCATAGGTTCCGCCAGTGAGAGGAATAGTTTCCAGTTTTTCGGGTATAGAACTCAGAAGGACAAATAATTCGCTATATGAGGAACTCAAAAGCCATCTTTTACAGGAAGTCCCGGATAAAGTGTTCCAACTGATCGGCTTCCTCAGCGGGTTTGTCGCGACGAATACGTGCTACCCGAGGGAAACGGAGCGCAACACCGCTTTTGTGCCGTTTGGAATACTGGGCGGCATCGAAGGCAATTTCCAGCACAAGCCCATGTGCCACTTCCCGGACAGGCCCAAAACGCTTTGTAGTGTGATCGCGAACCCACTTGTCCAGAAACTTCAATTCTTCGTCCGTAAAGCCTGAGTAGGCCTTACCGATGGGGACGAGTTCGCGCTGTCCGTCTACGGTCCGCCATAAGCCAAAAGTATAGTCGGAATAGAAGCTGCTGCGTTTGCCATGGCCGCGTTGTGCGTACATGACGACGGCATCGACCGTCAGCGGTTCACGTTTCCATTTCCACCAGGGGCCTCGCGGACGACCAGGAACATACGGACTGTCGGCCTTTTTCAGCATCAGCCCTTCAATACCTTCGTTCCGTGCAGTTTCGCGGAGTTTCGCCAGATCTTCGAAGTTCCTGAACGTAATAAGTTCTGACAGAACCATACGCGGCGGGTTCAGGCGCGCAAACCAGCTTTCCAGCCTCTGCCTTCTGATATCAAAGGGCAGGGGACGCAGGTCTTCTCCATCTTCAAACAGGATATCGTATAGTCGTATACCGGCAGGCATATCCCGAAGCATGGCAGTTGTGGGCGACTTGCGGTTCAGGCGCTGCTGAAGATCGGCAAACGGGGCGACAATGCCGTTTTGGACAACCAGAAGTTCGCCATCCAGAACAACCCTGCTGCCCAGATCCTGCATTATGGCGAGTACATCCGGGAAGGCCTTGCCGATATCTTCCGCCGTACGGGTGTAAACGCGCTCGCCTTCAGGTGTGGAAACAAGCTGGACCCGAATGCCGTCCCATTTCCATTCCGCCCGCCAGTCTGCGGGGTCTAAAGCAGTCAGATCAACATTTTCCAGCGGTTGAGCCAGCATGGGCGGACGGAAAACGGGCGCGTCTTTCGCGTCAGGCTTCGGGCCTTTCCCTTCTACCCAGGCAAAAAGAGCGCCATAGGGCGCATCCAGACCATGCCAGACTTCCTCAATGTCATCCGGGGCCACAGAAGCCATCTCGGCAAGAGCGGTTTTTGCGAGACGTGCTGATGCTCCTACGCGAAGAGAGCCAGTAATAAGTTTGAGGAGAGCGTATCGGGAGGATGTCTCGCACGCATCCAGCCAACGCCTTACGACATCGGGAACGTCGGTTTTGGGAAGACGCTCCAGCGTATGGACGACCTCTGCGAGCCCAGGGGCGGGAGGTGCGTCAAGCCCGTCGCTTTCCGGTCGCCAGATCAATGCAACCGTTTCGGCCAGATCACCGACATAGTCGTAGGACCAGGCAAAGAGTTCAGGATCAGTGCGCTCCATCGCCAGAGTCCGGAGCATGGCAGGCTTGGCGGCTGCGAAAGACAGACTTCCCGCCATTGCGGCCAGCGCGTATCCCCGATCCGGATCCGGGGCCATGGAGAAATACTCCTTCAGGAGTGCAAGCTTCATGTTGCGCGAAGGGGTGAAGGCCAGACGTTCCAGCAGTGCGGCGAACTCGATCATGCCAGACTTCCCTGTTCTGCCGGCTCGTCATCCTCTTCATAGCCAATGAGACGCAGGGCACGGCCGCGGATTTGCATTTTGCCCAAGGCGTGGATCAGGGCGTCCTCACGGCCATGAGTAACCCAGATTTCCTTCGCGCCCGTGGCCTGACAGGTCTCCAACAGGGCATCCCAGTCGGCATGATCGCTGATGACGACCGGGAGTTCGACCCCGCGGGCTTTTGCTCTCTGGCGGACATGCATCCAGCCGGATGCCAGACAGACGACAGGGTCGGGTAGCCGGCGCGCCCAGCGGTCTGCAACCGCCGATGGGGGAGCCAGAACGATGCCTCCCCGCATTTCGCCCTTCTTTGCGGCAGTTGCGGAACGGAGCTCTCCCAGCGGGATCCCAAAATCCTCATACAGACTGCACATTGGGAGAAGTGTACCATGGAGCCAGAGCGGTTCATGATAGCCACCGTTCCGAAGCAGGGCGATCAGACGCTGGCACTTGCCAAGAGCATAACAGCCCACGACAAGCGTACGCTCCGGAAACAGGCGGACATCGTGCAGCAGTTTGGCAATCTCATGAGCGGGATCGGGCAATCGGAAAACCGGCAGGCCGAACGTGGCTTCCGTGACGAAAAGATCGCAGGGCACGACCTCAAAGGGAACGCATGTCGGATCGGGCGCGCGCTTGTAATCCCCGCTGACGACGGCTCGTTCCCCACGATATTCCATCACAATCTGCGCACTCCCCAACACGTGCCCGGCAGGCGCAAGCCAGAGCCTCATATCTCCAATGGAGACGACTTCCCCATAAGCCAGTTCCCGCTGGGTGTAGCCGGCCCGGTCTTCGCCCATCCGCAGACGCATGATCGCCAGTGTTTCAGGCGTGGCGGTGACACGGCTGTGGCCAGGCCGGGCATGATCGGAATGACCATGAGTGATGACGGCGTGGGCCACTGGCTGGAGGGGGTCGATATAGAACGCGCCGGGTGCACAGAAGAGCCCTTCCGGTTTTAACTCAAGCCAGTCCACCCGGTCTTCTCCATCAGTCGTGCAAGAACAGAGAAAGAACCCGCGAAAGGCGTGTGCGTTCCTTGGAGTTAATGAGCAAACATCTTCCCGAACCTTTCCAGAGCTGGTTTTCCCAACAGGGCTGGTCTCCACGGCCGCACCAGCTCGCCATATTACAGGCAGCTGAGGATGGCGTGTCCGCGCTTCTCATCGCACCAACCGGTGGGGGAAAGACACTGGCGGGCTTTTTGCCCAGCCTGATCGAACTGGCGGAAGGCTCATATGCAGGACTTCACACGCTCTATGTCAGCCCCCTGAAGGCACTTTCGACCAACATTGCAGAGAGCCTATCCCGACCGATCACGGACATGAACCTGCCTATTCGTGTCGAGGTCCGCAGCGGCGATACATCGGGTGCCCGCCGGAAAAGACAGCAGAAGAACCCGCCGCATATCCTGCTGACAACACCGGAAAGTCTGGCGCTGTTGCTGTCATACCCTGACGCTTCTGCATATTTTTCCACGCTCAGGGTTCTGATCATTGACGAAGTGCATGCGCTGGCTGGCACGAAGCGCGGAGACCAGCTTGCTTTGTGTGCCAGCCGGTTGCGGGTTTTTTCGCCCTCACTCCGCGTCAATGGGCTGTCCGCAACCGTGGCACATCCTTCTGCTATGGCCGCCTGGGTTTCCCCAACTGGCCAGGCGTCCGGCGTCCGCCTTGTCAGAGCGGAAGACGGGGTACGTCCGGACGTGCATGTGCTTTTGCCCGATCAGCGGGGTTATCTTCCCTGGGCCGGTCGCACGGGGCTGGGAAGCGCCACTGCAATCCTGACCGAAATTGCCCGCGCGCGGCTGACCATTGTGTTTGTCAACAGCCGGGCGCAGGCGGAGCTTCTGTTTCAGGCGCTCTGGAAAGACAATGCAGATAATCTGCCGATTGGGCTGCATCATGGCAGTCTGGATGCCGGGCGCCGGGCCAAGGTCGAGGAGGCCATGGCTCAAGGGGAGCTGCGGGCCGTCGTGGCGACGTCCTCGCTTGATCTGGGGCTGGATTGGGGCGCTGTGGACCAGATCATTCAGGTCGGTGCTCCAAAGCAGATCTCGCGCCTGACTCAGCGGATCGGCCGGGCCAACCACCGGATGGACGAACCCTCTCGCGCACTTCTTGCCCCGGCCAACCGGTTTGAGGTTCTGGAATGTGAAGCAGCCAGAGAGGCTGTTTTACGCCACGAACTCGACGGTGATCCTCCGCGCGCAGGGGCGCTTGATGTTCTGGCGCAGCATGTGCTGATCACGGCCTGTGCCGGACCGTTCCTTCCTGACGTTATGTATGAGGAAGTTCGTCAGACGGCGCCTTACAATCAGCTTTCACGTACTGATTTCAATGAGATCGTCCGGTTTGTCGAAGATGGTGGCTATGCCTTGCAGGCTTATGAACGTCATCAGCGTCTTTTCCGGGATTCTCTGGGGCAGCTCTGGGTCCGTAATGAGCAGATCATCCGGCAGTTCCGGATGAATATCGGCACCATCGTCGATACTCCAATGCTGCGCGTCAAATCCCGGCGTGGAAAAGCCTATGGGGAGATTGACGAGTATTTTGCCTCAACACTGGTTCCAGGCGATACGTTTCTTCTGGGCGGGGAACTGCTGGAGTTTCTGGGGCTGCACGATACGACTGTTCAGGCCGCCCGTAGTCGGGGGAAAGACCCACGTGTACCGGTTTATGGCGGCAATCAGCTTTCCATCTCACCCGGTCTGGCCCGACATGTGCGTGAGATACTGCACGCACCGCCCTCTTGGGCTGTGCTGCCTAAATCCGTGCAGGACTGGCTCACTTTGCAAGCAGCCCGCTCTCGGCTACCCGGGCCGGAAAACTTTTTGGTCGAGACCTTTCCCCATCGGGGACTGCACTACATCGTGGCGTATCCTTTTGAAGGACGAAACGCACACCAGACTCTGGGGCTTCTTCTGACGAAAAGACTAGAAGAAACCGGAAAAGGCCCTCTGGGCTTTGTCGCGAACGACTATATGGTCGCCTGCTGGTGCGTCCATCCCACGGGCTCCATGACGGACCTGTTCAGCAGGGATCTGCTGGGTGGAAATCTGGCGGATTGGCTGGCTGAAAGCGCCATGCTTCGACGGACGTTCCGGGACGTTGCCATCATCGCCGGACTGGTGGAACGCAATTACCCGGGGCGTGAGAAGAACCGGCGCCAGATGACGATCAGCAGCGACCTGCTTTACGATGTACTTCGAAAATACGATCCCGATCATATTCTCCTGCGTGCAACCCGCCTTCAGGCAGAGGAAGGGCTGACCGATCTGGGGCGTCTTTCAGGCATGCTGGATCGTATTCAGGGTCACATCGAGCCTGTCAGCCTCTCACATGTCTCGCCGCTTGCAGTCCCCGTGCTGCTGGAGCAGGGGCGTGAAAAAATCAGAGGTGGAGACGGGGAAGACTATCTTCTGGCAGAGGCTGACAAACTTTATGCGCTGGCAGAAAAAGAATGACGTTTCGAGAGATTACGCTGGCAGATGAGCGAATACGGCTTCTACCGGGAGGCGCTGTTTTTCTTCCTGATACGAAGACACTTGTCGTCGCCGACCTTCATCTCGGGAAAGGTACATCTGCTCGGGCAAGGGGATTGCTGCTGCCTCCCGGAGATACAATTTCGACGCTTGAGAAAGTACTACGGTTTGTAGAAGCTCATTCTCCCCAGCTACTGATATCACTCGGAGACAGCTTCCATGACTGTCAGGCTGGAGGGCGTCTTCTTGATTCCGAACGTACATTGCTTGATCGCATTACCCGAACAGCGGATACTTTGTGGATCACGGGGAATCACGATGCGCTGCCGATTTCGGGTATCGGAGGCGAGTGGCTTGAAGAATATCGGTCCGGTAATCTATTCCTTCGGCATATTCCATCTGTAACCATTCCTTCTGGCAGCGCGGAACTGGCAGGGCACCTGCATCCGAAAACCAGGATACAGAGCAGAGGGCATGTTATGAGCCGTCCCTGCTTCCTAACAGGAGAAGAGCGTCTTATCCTGCCGGCGCTAGGAACCTATACTGGGGGGCTGGACATCTCCAATTCGGTCCTCAGCAGCCTGTTCAAGCATAAAGCTGCCGCATATGTCTGGAGTACTGACGAAATTCATCGGGTCGCCTAAAATATAATTTCAAGCCAGTGATTTTCATCTAAAAGCAAGATTTGTGTTGCCGTTCCGTTCTTCCGCATGGGATGGAGGGTTATGCAATCGCGCCCTACGCCATCGGCAGAGTTCATGAATAACGACAAGAACAACTCACACGAGCCCGTGCCGAACCAGGCTTCACCGAGACATCCCTCGACTGGAGAGCTGGCAACATTGAGCGATCGTGAGCCACGACACTGGGCGCAGACAACAATTAGCGACCCGACGCTGGAAAACAGAACTAATGTTTTCTTTGCCGCAGTCGAAATGACCAGAATGCCAATGATTCTGGCCGATCCGCGTCTGCCTGACTGTCCGATTGCCTTCGCGAACAACGCATTTCTTGACCTAACGGGATATGAGGCCAGTTAGGTTGTCGGAAGAAACTGTCGTTTTCTGCAAGGCGCTGGTACCGACCCCAATGATGTCCGCCAACTGAGAGACGCCATTGCGAATTGCAAACCCATTGCCCTCGAGATCCTGAACTATCGACGCAACGGAACGCCGTTCTGGAATGCCATTTTCATAGGCCCGGTGTTCGACGAGCAGGGAGAACTGATCTATTTTTTCGCAAGCCAGCTGGATGTCTCCAAGCGTCGCGAAAGCGAAATGGCTTTGCGGCAGGGTCAGAAAATGGAAGCGATCGGGCAACTGACGGCCGGGCTTGCACATGATTTCAATAATTTACTGCAGATCCTGAACAACAGCCTGGATCGGATGAAGGGCAAGCGCCTTGATCATCAGGCGTTCGACCGCCAGCATATGATCGCGCAGCAGGCCGCAGACCGGGGCGCCAGACTGACGCGCCAACTTCTGTCGTTTGCGCGCCGGACCCGCCTTGAGCCATCCGAAGTCAATTTGAGTTCGCTCATCAGTTCTTTCAAGGAATTGATAGAGATGTCCGTTGGAAACCAGATCGATCTCTATCTGAACTTGAGGTTGCGTCTGCCAGCTGTAAAACTTGACGCAAATTACTTTGAAATGGCGCTTCTGAATGTTGTCGCCAATGCCCGGGACGCGTCTCCATCCGGAAGCTCCATCACGATTAAAACGAAGCTCCTGCATCTTAATGGAGACGCGGAAGCGCGCCGTCTCAAACCAGGAGACTACGTGGCCGTGACAGTAGCTGACGAGGGGCAAGGGATGCTTCCTCACATTGTGCTGCGGGCAACAGAGCCGTTTTTCACAACCAAGCCATCCGGGCAGGGAACGGGACTGGGGCTGGCTATGGTTCAGGGCTTTGTTCAGCAGTCTGGCGGGCGGCTGGAAGTCGAAAGCGAACACCAGCGTGGCACAAGCATTCATATGATCTTTCCGGTCCATACCGCGAAAGAACAGATCGACACAGTCAAGAAAAATACAGGCTATAAAGCACATCCGGTCGACGAAAGTCCGAACGCGCCACATATTCTGGTTGTCGAAGACAATGCTGATATTGCCCAGTATGCAGCGGATTCCCTTATGGAAATCGGGTACCAGGTTACAACTGCTCATGATTCTACTGAAGCACTGGATGTTTTCGAGAAAGCTCTCGCTGAACAGAAGCCTTTTAGCGCAGTCTTCTCGGATGTCATCATGCCGGGCGGGCCAAATGGCTTGGTGCTAGCAGAGAAGATCAGCACGCTGCACCCTCAGACACCCGTTATTCTCACCACCGGTTACAATGATGAGATGTCTCTGAATGCCCCTGAAAACAACAACTTTGAGGTGTTGGGGAAACCGTATCAGCGATCCGAACTGATCGATCGCATCCAGGCCGCTCTGAGTCACGGTTCACGTAGTGGAAATGGTCGCCAGACGTCGGATTTCGGCCACGTAGAGGAATAGGAATTCCTCTTGACGTAAGCTTGATGAGTGTCTGAGGCAAAAAACTTCACCATCACCATTCATCAGATGCTCGGTGTCGCGGTGATCTGATATTCAGCACGTTTCAGTGCAGATAGAGCGGATATTTTGCCATACCATCCAGTATGAGCCGCACTTCTTAGTTCTGCATGAATTTACCGAAATCTTTGAGGCAAGTCCCGCTTTTCAGATTAACGACAACGAGATGTCTCTCACTGGTCAGAAAAGACACAGGCCCAATGAACTTACGAAAGGTTACCTCTGTATAAAAATATCAGGGGCAAGCTGTAAAATTAATCACAGAACTGATCGTGATTAGCAGCAGCCTTAACCATAATCACCAAGTTCTCAACATACTTAAAGCAGCTCGCTCACCCCGCTTCAGGGACGTTTGTTTCCGTTCTTTGATTAAGGGTGCGCATATTACTCCCCGTTACTATTCTTCGTTTTCCTGATGAAACTGGATCAGATCCTGATGGCATTCAAATCGCTAAATGGATAGATCTCGGAATTTTTCCATCCATATTGTAAGTAGTCTGTCATTGTGATTTTCAATTATCTGGGAGAAAATTTCTTCTTTTTCATCTTGCCCAAGCTTGAATGCAGGATGAAAGGTCAGGTTCTCGACACGAAATCCAATGATGTGTTCTTTTAACCGTTCAATACGATTTCCAGCCTCTTCCATGCTCCACGGCGCGGGCTGGTTCTGCTCCATTTCCTGAGTCAGGATTTCCAGACTGCTTTGTGTGATTTCTGGATAGAATGTTATCTGCCCCGAAACAAACAGGCGGGCGTAATTCCATGTCGGGATCCAGGAACGATCCGTCAGAAGATTAGGTGTGATATAACCTTCAGGACCACAAAACAGGATGCCTACCTCCTGAGGGCTCTGCAAAGCCTGAGGTGATACGTTGCGCTTTGCCATATGGCCGATGAAGGACGTGATTTGTTCAGGCTCCCCTTCCGTCTGTGCAATCAGCGGAATATGAACCGGAAGACCTGGATAAATAGAAATTCCCGTGATTGCGGCAAGCGGATAATCACGGACAAGCTGTAAGGCAGGATTAAACATCAATATGGACCGCCTGGTTCATCAGTATCTGGTGTCTGCCACTGAACAAGAATAAGAGAGCGGTATTCATCATATGGCAAGAAGTGAAGTGTCAGATTTGGCTGTTTGTCATTTCCATACAAGAGCCAGTTTCTGAATTAATGGGGGACCAGGCAGCCGCTCTTGGGAACAAAACCGACCGGTGATAGGAATGTTCCGGATATTATTCTATCAGGCAGGAGGCCGTACATGCTTCGTCCATGGCGGATGCATCTGGATGTTCGGCTCGATAACGAGTCACCGCTACCGATCTATATCCAGATTGCCAATGCGATCGTGCATGACATTGAGCGTGGGCGACTGGCACCGGGGGAGTTTCTTCCCAGTACACGAGCCATGGCACAGCTGCTATCTGTCAACCGGAAGACGATTGTGCTTGCCTATGACGAACTGATCGCCCAAGGCTGGATTGAGAGTGCTGGTACGAGCGGCACTAGGGTTTCAGAGGCCTTTGGTCTGCACGCTCCCGTAGCAGAAGATGAAACGAACGAGCCGTCATCTTCCGGCATACACGCGCCATTCTATGAATTCAGGAAGCCGCCCGCCCGGTCACTGGCAGTCCTGACTGAGAAGAATACTCACAAAATCGATGAAGGCTCTCCTGACGGACGGCTGTTTCCAGCAGATGTTCTGGCACGGGCCTTTCGTACGGCAATGACGCGGCTGTCCCGGAGCAATACCCTGTCCTACGGCGACCCACGCGGTTCTCGGGAATTACGGGAAGTTATTGCCGCAATGCTCAAGACAGAGCGTGGACTTCCGATTGATGTGAATAATGTCTGTCTGACGCGAGGAAGCCAGCATGGCATTTTTCTCGCGGCTCTGACCATTTTACGTCCTGGCGATACAGTCGTTGTCGAAGACCTGACTTATGAACCTGCCGTCATGGTCTTTCGTGCAATTGGTGCGCGCGTTGTGAGTGTCGGGCTGGACGAAGACGGTGTGGATGTAGAGGCACTTTCCCGGCTGTGTGAGCGCGAACATGTTTCTCTGGTATTTCTGACGCCACATCATCAGTTTCCGACAACGGTATCATTGCGGCCGGAGCGCAGACTTCACCTGATCGAACTGGCCCGGCGCCATCGCTTCGCCATTCTCGAGGATGATTACGACCACGAATTTCACTTCCACTCTCAACCCCTGCTGCCTATGGCCAGTTATGCGCCAGAAAATGTCGTCTATGTCGGATCATTGTCGAAGCTGGTCCTCCCGGCTCTCAGGCTGGGATATGTTGTGGCACCGGCACCCGTTATCGAGGCCCTGGCCCATCATGTTTCGGTGCTGGACGGAATGGGGAGCATCATCACGGAGACAGCAGTTTCGACCCTGATACAGGAGGGAGAACTGCGTCGGCACGCCCGGAAGGCTGCCCGGATTTATGCAGGTCGGCGCGATGCCTTTGCCGTTATGCTGCATGAGATTTTTGGACAGAATATTACTTTCACCAAACCCCAGGGCGGCCTGGCATTCTGGGTGCAGTTCGCAGATCCGGAATGTCTCAAACGAATAGAGACCAATGCCGCTTCCCTGAATTTGCGGTTCGCGCCCTCTGAATCCTATTCCGCGTCCGGCAGGAATGCTTCGGGATTGCGGATTGGCTTTGCGAGCATGAACGAAACCGAAGCGCGACAGGTTTTGCTCCGGATGGGAAAAGCCAGCAGTCCTGCCTGAAACAACATCACGATATCGCAATGGACCCTTTGGAAAGTAAAAACTGGATGTTCTGGTAGGCCAATGATTATAGGCATCCTACCCGGGTTGCTACATTGAACCGGGAGCTGGATCGCTTTGCGTATGACGACGACCAATCGCCTGCCCAACAGGACAGCCTCTCCCGTGCAAAGGCAGCTGCTACACGTTCTGAACAGTGTCGCGATCTGCGGAGTGCTGACAACAGCTCTGACTGTGTCTTCTGCTTTCGGAAAAACGGATACTGGAACGGGCGAAATATTTCCCCAGGATATTGCTTCTCTGCGGAGTGTAACGGACGCGCAGATTTCACCCGATGGCAAAACGGTAGTTTATGCGCGGGTTGATCCTTCAAAAAAAGATAGTCCTACTCCCCCAATTCTCTGGGAAGTCGCGACCGACGGGCACCATCCCGCCACAAAACTCACGGGCACCAAAGCGGGCGATCATGAAGCCCGGTGGTCTCCTGATGGGACTATGCTGGCTTTACTACGCAATGCAGACCCATCTGGGGAACCAGAACTGGTTTTCCTAAAGCCCGGTCAGGCGGCGGCAACCCATGTGAAGGGGATAACCGGCAGTCCGGTGACTTACCGTTGGGCGCGCGATGGACAATCCATTGCGATCATTACCAAGGAGAAGCCGGCCTTACTGTCAGCTGTAAGTCAGGTGGAAGGCGCGAGTGGTGCGTCTCATCTGTTTGTTCTGGATCTCAAGCAGATGGCAGCACGTGAGATCCCGGTCTCTGCTCCTTTTGTGTTTGATGTTGACTGGGCACCGGACAGCCGGCGTCTGATTGTGCGGACGGGACAGGAAGGCGGCCTGGATTATTTCTGGTATCGTTCTTCAGTCTCTGTCATTTCAGCTGAAGGAAAACTTCTTCGCACGCTGCCGGGACATGCTACAGCCGTCCATCCTTCCTTCTCTCCGGATGGCCATCAGCTTGTGTATGGCTATTTTGCGGATGACGGGATTGGTGGGCGTGTTGCTCTCTATAATCTCGAAACCGATACCAGACATCCGGTAGGAAATGACTGGGCCGGCGCCATTCTGCGCGCAATCTGGGATCAGGATAGCAAGGGGCTTACGGTTCTGGGCTTCCGTGGACTGGATACCGCTTTAGCGCATGTCACCACGACGGATGACCATGTCGATCCATTTGCCACTTTGCAGGGCGAAATTTTCGATTTTTCAAAGGACCGCTCAGGTAACATCGCGGTCGTGGCCTCAACCCGTCAGCAGCCGGGCGAGATCTGGCTCTATCATGGAGCTGACGGACATGTTCTGACGCAGACCAATCCGGAAGTCAGCCATTGGGACCTTGGTGAGCAGCAGGTTGTTCATTGGAAGGGCAGGGATGGTTTGGATCTGGAGGGGATTCTTGTTCTTCCTCCCCATACCCCGTCCAACAAGCCTCTTCCTCTGTTTGTCCAGGTGCATGGGGGACCTTTGGAAGCCTGGTACGATGGCTGGCTCGGGTCCTGGCATAACTGGGCACGTATGTTGGCCTCCCACGGCATCGCCGTCTTCATGCCGAACCCGCGCGGCTCCGAAGGGGGTAGTGCTGCCTTTACGGCGGCGAACCGTGGGGACTGGGGCGGTCAGGACTATCAGGACATCCTCTCTGGCGTGGACATGCTCGAACAGAAGGGTATTGCCGATCCGAAGCATCTGGCTTTGGGAGGGTGGAGCTATGGTGGTTTCATGGGGATGTGGGCAGCCGGTCACAATGACCGTTTCAGAACCATCATTGCAGGCGCCGGAATTTCCGATCTGGAATCGATGGCCGTTGCGACTGACGTGGGGTTCAGTTTCATTTCCCCTTATTTCGGCGATCCATTAACCCATAGGGCCGAATACGCAGCCCATTCGCCCCTGTCCTTTGTCAATGCCGTAACGGTTCCAGTTCTTCTTTTGCATGGCAATGCCGATACCCGGGTTCCTCCCGTTCAAAGTCGCATGTTTTATGCAGCACTGCATGAACAGGGAAAACCTGTGCGCCTTGTGCACTATCCGGCGGCTCCTCACTGGTTTGGGGGGAGTGTCGGAATGAATGCCGAGATTGATGTTCAGCAACAGGTTCTTTCCTGGCTCCAGCATTATCTCTGATTGTTCCAATAAAGAAACATAAAATATCTTCAATTCAAGTCTGAGGTTCCCAGAAATGCTTGCACGAGAGCTTAAAAACGTTCGGGTAACCGGACTCTGTTCCAAGCGCATCGGCGCTTTTCGCCTGGCACTCCTGACGGCTGTCTTTGTGCCTCCCGGCTCCCTGCTGGCTCAGGACCTGCCCTCCGCGACACACGGGCTGAAGACCGCCCAAAAGACGCCCTCCCATAAGCCATCTGCACCACGTCGCTCTACTGAGGCCCATCCGTCAGACGTAGAGGGTGGTCTGGAAACGATCACGGTTTCGGCGGAACGTCGCCGTCAATCCACACATGATGTGGCGAATTCCGTGACGGTTCTGTCGGGACAGTTTCTGCAAAAAATCGGCGCCCAGTCTTATGCCGATTATATCTCGCAGGTTCCGGGCGCGACATTCAATCAGTCCCTGCCTGGCCTTTCGACCATAACGTTCCGTGGTATTGCAACAACAGCGGGCCTTGATCAGGGGCAGGGAACAACCGGATATTTCCTGAACGACATTCCTCTCGCCGAGCCCGGTTTCGCAATTGCCGTACCTGATATCGATACGTTCGATGTTGCACGGGTCGAGGCTCTCCGCGGACCACAGAGCACACTTTTCGGCTCGGCAACCCTGGGCGGTGCCATCGATTACATTCCCAATCAGGCTGACAGCAGCAAAATCGATGCCGCTGCGCAGTCATCGATCGTCGGAATGCCCGGCCATGAAGTAGGATATGCTGAAAAAGGTATGTTCAATATCCCTATCATCAAAGGGAAACTGGCTGTGCGTGGCGTTCTGGATTATCGTCAGGACCCCGGATACATCACCAATCGTGGTATTGGAACGAATACAAACACCAGCTATACAAGAAACGCCCGTGTCAGTGTCGTATGGACACCAACTAACAAAGACAAGCTGGCCTATACCTACCTCGCGCAAAGCTCTGATATTTCTGACGATCCGTACTCACTAATAGCCATGCCAGATTATCAGAAGTCGCGTCAGATCGAAGAACCATTGCGCACCCAGATCCAGATGCATGAACTGAGATATGATCATGACTTTTCGTTCGCAACGCTGAGCGCGATGGGGGCATTCCTGCGGAAAGGCAAGAACGCAACAACGGATTATACACCCTATTATGGTACGTCGATGGGTGGAGGAAACACGACGCTCAATGAAACGGGCGACAGTAAATCCATGTATTATGAAGTCCGCCTCGCTTCACGTGGGCACAGCCGTTTCAGCTGGCTGCTAGGCGCGGCTTATTATGAAACATGGAAGCGTATCGAGGACAATGTTTCGACGGTCGGCGTGAGTTCTTATCTCAGCGGCCTTTACGGATCATCCATCGCTTCGTCTCTGACGCAGGGGCCGGACAGCTGGTATTGGGGGACAGCAAATTATGATGGTACCGAAAAATCGATTTTCGGCGAGTTTTCATACACCCTGCTGAAAGGCCTGACGGTGACGGGCGGCGCACGTGTGTTCAATGCCGCCGAAACCGCGTCTACCGAAACACCTGGTTATCTGGCTTACTCGGGCTATGGCACATCGCTTTATCGCTCGGCCTCATCAACGTCCCAGACCAGTGCACTGCCAAAGGTTGCACTGCGATATGAGCCCAATAAGGCGATGATGTTTTATTTCCTGTTTTCTGAAGGATACCGGTTCGGCACGCCCAATTCCGTCATCTACAATGCCGCTTACCCAACACCGACAGGAACAAGATCCGACAGCCTCATGAATTATGAAGTCGGTACGCGTCTCAACCTGTTTCATCACCATCTTCTCCTGGAACCTACTCTGTACTGGATTGACTGGAGCAACATGCAGGCCCGACTGCTGCGTGGGGATGGTCTGACTTATGGCGCGAACGTGGGCTCGGCGGTCAGTCGTGGTGCCGAACTCAGCGCGACATGGGTCACGCCGATTGACGGTCTGACCCTGCGGGTCAACGGGACCTATGATGACGCCCATACAAACAAGTCAGTTGCGACATCAGGTGGTATCATCGCAGGCGGGTCCCAGCTTGCCTCCAGCCCCAAATGGCAGTTCAGCGAAATCATGAGCTACACTGTCCCCAACCTGTCCATGGAACCAACCTTTTCGGTCATTCATCATTATCGCGGCTCGGCCCCGGGACTTCTGGGGAACAGTCTGATGACCGGGAATTACAATACAGTTGACCTGCGCCTGTCTGGCACATTCCACACGCCCCAGGGTCAGTTCGGTGCCAGTCTTTATGTTAATAACGTTGGTAATTCGCACGGAATTACAATGGGTTACGATAACGGAAGCGCTTTGGTGAATCAGTATTATCTCCTACCGCCCCGCTTGATCGGCTTCACCCTGAACTGGCATCTTTGAAAAAACCGGCTGCCTGTCCCTAAACCTGAAGCATCCATTCGAGGGTCATGAAAGTCCCTCCAGAGAGGAAAAAGGCGCATGCTCAAAAGACGTGACTTTCTGCGTGCTGGTGTTGGTTGCGCGATACCGGCACTGGGATTTCCAGCAATTGCGGCGTCTTCGCGGGAAGGCGTCGAGACAGCCTATGTCAATGCAATGGTGTGGGATGGCTATTCTACCGTACCCACCATGAGTGCGATTGGCGTCACAGGAGAGCATATCGCCTGTGTGGGAACCGATGCCGTAAAGGCGCAGATCTCAAAGCGTACACGGGTGATTGACCTTCAGGGCGCATTTGTCATGCCTGGGCTGACGGACTGCCACACACATTTCTCTCTGGCGTCTCTGGCTTTGGCGGAGGTCGATTTGCGGTCCGCCCGAACTCCGCAGATGCTTGTCGATCAGATCGCTGCACGTGCACGAAGCGTCACCAGAGGGCATTGGGTTCTCGGTACAGGCTGGGATGCAGACCAGTGGGGAGGTGCGCTTCCGGACAAAAGCTGGCTCGACAAGGCAACGGGCGATGTGCCGGTGTCCGTGTCTCGCTACGATCTCCATATGTTGCTACTGAATTCTGCTGCTCTGCGCCTTGCTGGCATCACCCGCAATACTCCGGATGTTCCAGGAGGCGTCATTGTGCGCGACCAGCACGGCGAACCGACTGGCCTTCTAAAAGACGCAGCCAAAACTCTGGTTGAAGCCGTAATCCCGGCCTATTCTCCCCGCGAAATAGACGATGCCATGCGGCAGGGCATAGCGCTGGGTCTGAGCAAGGGGGTTACGAAGGTTCATTGTCCTGAACTGGACTGGAGAACCCACGAAAGCCTGCTGCGCCTGCGGGCTCAGGGTGAGACTAATCTGCGTTTTTATTCTTTCGTTCCGCTGGCCGATTGGGAGCGCCTGCTTCGACAGGTTCAGGAACAGGGCTGGGGAGACGACTGGGTCAGATGGGGTGGTCTGAAGGCGCTTGCCGATGGGTCTCTGGGATCCCGGACAGCACTGTTCCAGAAACCCTATGATGATGATCATTCCTCACATGGAGTGCGCGTTCATCCACTTAAGGATCTTCTGGAATGGACTTTGATCGCTGACAGGCACAATTTTCAGGTCGCCATTCATGCGATTGGAGATCAGGCCACACATGACGTGCTCGATATTTTTCAGACCGTGCAGGAAAAAAATGGCCCCCGGGACCGGCGCTTTCGCATGGAACATGCCCAAAGCATGCAGATCAGGGATATAGGGCGGTTCAAAAAAGAAAAGGTTATCGCTTCGATCCAGCCTTATCATGCCATCGATGATGGCCGATGGGCAGTTCGTCGGATTGGTTCTGAGCGCTTAAAGGGAACTTTTGCATATCGCTCCATCGTGGATCAGGGAGCCAGCTTCTGCTGCGGTTCAGACTGGCCGGTCGCACCTATTGATCCGTTCACCGGCATTAAGGCAGCCGTTCTGCGCCAGACGCTGGATGGAAAAAATCCGGGAGGATGGATGCCCGAACAAAAACTGACGCTTCTCCAGGCTCTCAGCGGATATACAACAGGCGCCGCTTACGCCGGCTTCTCTGAAAAAAGAATGGGACGTATTCTTCCAGGATTACTCGCAGACTTCAGCATTCTGGATAAAAATATTTTTGCTATTCCTTCGGAAAAAATTGACCAGATTTCCACGCTCTCTACGATTGTAGGAGGGAAGGCGCGATATACAGCCTAGTCTAGCCTTGCCTGAGACAGGTATCTGGGATCAGAGGAACGCTCGCAGAGTTTCAGAAGGTTTGTCTTTTTCTGCTTGGCACGTATCACAGTCCACCCCACCTGTATGAGACACTGGTGACAGGGCCTTCCAGATGATCCCACTTTCAGTTCTCGATCTTGCATTCATCACCGAAGGTAGCTCGGCAGCCGACGCGCTTCATCGCAGCGCGGATCTTGCGCGTCATGCAGAAAGTCTGGGCTTTCAACGCTTCTGGCTGGCTGAACATCATGCAATGCCGGGCATTGCCTCCGCTGCAACCGCAGTTGTGATCGGCTATGTTGCAGGGGCGACCAAAACCATCCGGGTGGGTGCAGGTGGGATCATGCTGCCCAATCATGCCCCGCTTGCTGTCGCTGAAGCGTTTGGCACGCTGGAATCCCTTTACCCCGGCCGGATTGATCTCGGCCTTGGACGTGCGCCCGGCTCTGATCAGGCAACGATGCGTGCATTACGCCGTGATCCGGCTTCTGCTGATCGTTTTCCACATGATGTCGTTGAGTTGATGCGTTATTTTGATGCGCCGCAACCAGAACAGACTGTCGTTGCGGTTCCGGGGGCAGGGCTGGCTGTACCGATCTGGCTGCTGGGATCCTCTCTGTTCTCCGCTCATATGGCCGCCATCATGGGATTACCATTCGCATTCGCCAGTCACTTTGCCCCCGACCTGATGGAAGAAGCACTGGTGCTTTACCGGGAACGGTTTGAACCATCGGAACGACTGCAAACGCCTTATGCCATGCTGGGCATCAACGCGATCATCGGTGAAACGAACGCTGAAGCACAACATGCAGCCACATCTCTGCAACAGCACTTTATTGCTTTGCGTCAGGGGCGCCCAACGACTTTTCCAGCCCCTCGACCCGTGTCCTGGAATAGCCAGGAACAACGCCTGCTGGAAAGCACGCTGCGCTACACTTTTGTGGGAATAGCAGAAGACGTTACGCAAAACATCTCAGCCTTCGTGGATCGATATAGTCCCGACGAACTCCTGATCGGCGCACCACTCTTCTCTCAGGTGGACAGGCGGCGGACCCTCAGTGGTATCGCTCATGCGCTCATGAGTCCTGCACACAAAGCTGAACAGGGTTATTGACCAATCCTGACAAACTTCAGAACAAAATTGTCAGCTTCGCCGATGGCTATGTAACGCTCCCGATTCTTATCTCCCAGAGCCAGAGAGGGCGGAAGGGTCCAGACCCCTTTGGGCCAGTTGGTAGTGTCCTTGGGATTGGCATTGATCTCCGAAGTCCCAACCAGACGGAACCCGGCAGCCTCGATAAGCCGGATGGCATAATCCTGCTGGACATAACCATCTTTCGCCTTGGGATCCTGAAGGCCGGGCAGGTGACTACGATGGTCTTCGACCCCGAAGATGCCTCCGGGCTTCAGGACACGGTGAATTGCGGCTAGCATCTCAGGCACGTCACCCTGCTGCATCCAGTTGTGAAGATTTCTGAATGTCAGAACAATATCGGCGCTTCCCGGAACTCCGATCTGATCATGGCCCTGAGCGAGTTCGGTGAGGGTAATGCGATCATAGGGTGCAGCAGCAGGTGGTTGGGATAGAAAGGAAGGCGGTTTTGCGAAAGCCTTCTCGACATGGGACCCATTTATATCGCCAAGGGCGAGTGCATAGCGTCCGTGATCATGGAGATAAGGTGCAAGGATCTCTGTCCAGTATCCGCTCCCAGGCCAGATTTCGATGACCGAGGATGTGGGAGTCAGCCCCAGAAAAGCCAGTTCCTGAACAGGGTGACGCGCTGGATCCCGGGCAATAAATTTTGGGGTCCGATTAGGGACGGAAAGGCGGGGCGACAACGATGCATCCGGTTGTGCATGGGACTGCCCGGAAGCGAGCAGGGACACAAGCAGACTGGCAGTGCCGAAAAAACGAATAGCTGACATCATGAGGCATTCCACTGAGGGCAAGAGTCAATATCGAACAGTACTCTGCGGCAGGCGAATTTCCAAAAAATATCTAAATATCTATTCAGATCCCGATTGAAGATTGCATTGGTACAGTCCGCAAAAAAGCACCTTACCATTTACCAAGGCGACCAGAACAATACGATGCAAAAAGAAGTCCTGCCCCAAGGCGGAGCTATTGAGGCGTTTTGCGACAACATCTATCATACGCTTTGTGAGCTCAGCCCTAATTTCAATATCTGAGAGGAGTATTGACAGCCTATGACTATATGAAAGCTAGACGTGGTACTCCCGAAATCATTTCTTGCTTTTAGGATTCGTTCGGCAGTGAATGGGCAGGAGAACCCGCGATTTCAGAATAGTGAGATCGAAAATCGCAAGTAATCGCAGGGAGAGCGTCTCTATATCTGTTATTTCACCGTCAATGACCGAACGCGTACCGGCTCACCAGAGTCATCATGGTCCGCAAACCATTCATCAACAACAATCGCACAGATAGTTTTTCACAATCCAGAACCATGCCTGTTTTTGGATATTCGGCCAGCCAATTCAAACAAGGCGCCGAAACGCTGCGATAATGTGACA
This sequence comes from Gluconobacter sp. Dm-62, assembly GCF_018256155.1. GTDB lineage: Bacteria > Pseudomonadota > Alphaproteobacteria > Acetobacterales > Acetobacteraceae > Gluconobacter. The sequence continues at coordinate 14,691 of NZ_JAERLY010000018.1, read as the reverse complement.
GGAATCACCCTTGGCTAAGAGTACCATTGCTGACGCTGGCGTTACCATTTCAAAGCGCCTTGATTGACGTGGCAAGGGCTTCACCCGTTCGAGTGAGAAAGCGCATGATGACCTCAAACTCAGCCTCACTGTAGCCGTCCAGTTCGTGTCGCATCGTCTCACCCAGTTCCCGGTAGAGCGCTGACGCCTGTTCCGAAATCGAGATTCTCGCCTTCAAAAGGACCCTGCGCTTGTCGGCCGGGTCCCGTGCGCGATCGACCAGCTTCTGAGCTTCCAGCTTCTCGATCAGGCCTGAGACGGTGCCAAGCTGCAGCCCGGCTTCCTGAGCCAGGCGGGTCATCGGCAACGGCCCAAGCAGATCAATCAGTCGCAAACACTTGAACTCCGTCGCGGTGAGACCGAGGCGCTCGGCGACTTTCTGATGAAACAGCACAAGCCGGGCAGCAAAAAGCTGGATTGTGGGGACGTAGCGCGCAAAGCGATCGCTTGACTCTGGCGGAATAATAGTTCGATCTCCTAAGTATGTTATTAGATAATCTAAGGAGTCGTTCCTCTCATGTCGATCCCCTCGTCCTGTAAAGTCCTCGTCATTGGTGGCGGAATTGTCGGACTGACGGCGGCTGCTTTCCTGGAAAAACACGGCGTTGATACCGTTCTTGTCGAAAGGCGAACCTCTCCGTCCAAGCGCTTACGCGCCAAGTTTTTCTATCCTCGCACCATCGAACTCTATCGCTCTCTCGGTATCGAGCAAAAGATCACAACCCCACCCGGGACATTGAGCGAGGCGGCGATCGTTCACTCCCTCGCAGGAGAGGAGATCCAGCGCTGGACGCTGCCAGCCGTGGGTGAGAGCGCAGCTTCGCCCTGCGTCGCCTCTTCCATCAAGCAGCAGGATCTGGAATGTGTGGTTCGCGATACAGCGGAGCTCTTTGGCGCGCGTATTCATTTTGCTCATGCCCTGACAGCGCTCGACCAGCATGCGAACGGTGCAACCGCGACGATCAAAGCTGCTGATGGCACCAAGAACCTGCTTCACGCCGATTTCGTGATCGGATGTGACGGCAGCAAGAGCATGGTGCGCGACATTTTGGGGATCGGGACCATAGGCTTGGGCGATCTTGTCCACTCCATGAGCATTACGATCCGCTGTGATATCCGCGAAGCGCTGCGAGGAAGGCCACTGAGCTTCGCATGGGTGCGACAGCCCGATATCGCTGGCTTCATGTCCTGGAGTACCGATCTCACCTCGGTCGTTCTAAGCATTGAATATGACCCAACGAACCCCGATGACAGGGCACGCTTCACGCCTGAAAATTGTTACTCACTCGCGGCCCGGTGTTTGGGATTGCCGTCACAACAGATCGAGGTCATTGACATCCATTCCTGGTGCCTCTCGTCGTGGTATGCCGAGAACTTTCGAAAGGGCAGGGTCTTTCTGGCGGGAGATGCTATTCACTCAACCCCACCTCTCGGCGGCTTTGGCGCCAATACGGGCATTCACGACGCTCATAACCTCGCCCTCAAACTTGTCTCAGTGATTCAGCAAAACGCTCCTGAATCGTTGCTCGATTTTTACGAAGCCGAGCGCGCACCTGTCGTGCAAATGGTTGTCGCCCAAGCCACGGCAAGGCTGGCACACCGATCAAATGCTCAGCTTCCGCTTGAGGCGCTTCAGCCGGTTCTGGATGAAGAAATGATCAGCATGGGATACCGCTATCCGATCCTTCCTCACATCGGGATCATTCCTAACCCGCTTGTTGTGCATCCGCGCAATCTTCATGCTGAGCCAGGGACGCGCGCGCCGCACATCTGGTTGCACCAGGCCGGTGTGAGCCTGTCCAGCCTCGACCTTTTTGGCGAAAGTCTGGTGCTCTTGGCGGGTAGCAAGGCGCAATCATGGTGCAGGGCGGCAGAGACTGCATGTCGCCTTCACGAATTGCCGGTGCAGTGCCTTGTGATCGGGCGTGATCTACAGGGCCCCAGGGGTGATTTTCCCACCGCGTATGGAATCTCCGAGACAGGAGCCGTGCTTGTCCGTACCGACGGGTTTGTGATCTGGAAAGCCGTGCGAACCGGGGTATTTCGGGAAGAGGATCTATTGAAAATTCTCATCTCGGCGCGTGAGACAGCCCGACCCGCCAAGACAGTGTCCGCTATCATTGGATCGTAAAACACGGGCGTAGGAGAAAAAAGTCGGACGTTTATCATACTCGCCTGTCAGGCAAGTGGGGTTGCCCGCCCGCTCTCTCCGGCAAGCCACTCAACGAAACGCATTGAGTGCGCAGTCCTGTCGGTCCCTTCGGGAAGCAATGCGACATAACCTGTCCGGTGCACCCGGATGTGTGGAAGGGGGGTGACAAGATGTCCCATCGCAATATCGATATCGAGCATTGGCAAGGGGCCGATCCCCACGCCCAGCCCGTCCATCACAGCTTGCCGGGTAATGAAAAAATGATCGAATAGCGTCCGGGGACGACCGATAAGATGAGGCAGTTTTGCGGCCTCAAGCCAGTCGATCCAGTCTCCCGGGCGCGTCTCGGTCGCCAGTAGTCTGTGATCCTCAAGATCGGCAAGATCAAGGATGGGCCGCTGAGCGAACAAGGACGGGCTCATAATCAGCGTATCGACATCATCCAGCACATGAGTGGCACGGTGGTGAGGCCACGAGCCAGCGCCTGCCACGCCGCGCCGGATAGCGACGTCAAAGCCGCCGCGGAGTTCCTCATGCACTGTCGAGACGGTCGTCACCACAACTTCCACCGACGGACAGGCGGTATGGAAGCGGTCCAGTCTTGGAATCAGCCAGCGCATGGCAAAGCTGACCGGCACATTGACGCGCAGAATTCGGCGCGCATCAGTGCGTCCGCACGCTTCAGCAGCGGCCGTCATCCGTTCGAAGGCGCCGCTGACCTCACCCGCGAAGCTGCGGGCAATTGGTGTTGCGACCATGCGTCGTCCGGATCGACTGAAAAGCCGCTGACCCAGCCAACTCTCCAATAACGCTATCTGGCGGCTGACCGCACCATGAGTAAGGCCCAGCTCCGACGCAGCCTCGGTATAGCTGCCCGTTCGGGCTGCAACTTCGAAAACGCGCAGGGCATTGAGAGGAGGCAGATGGCGCATGAAATCCGTGATAAAATCTGACCAGTATGGTGAGAATATTCCATCTATTTTCTAAAAAGTCACACGTTTAACATGGCTTGCGAAAGGACTTGTGTGTGACATGCAAATAAGCGCCCCAACGAAGCTCGCAGTACGCCAAATCCCCTGTGCTCAGGAACAGAGGCGCGGACTGATGGCTGCGTGCCTCGCCCACGCTCTGCATGATGGTTATACAGACGGGCTCTATGCCTTCCTTCCAATCTGGCAATCGCAGTTCGGCCTGTCCTATGCCGGGCTTGCGATCGTGCGTGCCCTCTATTTTGGCACGATGGGTGGTCTTCAGGTCCCTGCGGATCACCTGCTGAATGGCATCTCGCCACGCAACGCGCTGGTCCTGTCCACAGTGATTGCAGCGACGGGTCTGGCGGTTATGGCTGTTCCGATGGGTTTTGTCGGATTGTGCTGTGGCCTTGTTCTCGCGGGCATCGGATCGAGTATCCAGCATCCGCGGGCATCACAATTGATCACCGAGTGCTATGGCGATGCGGCACGACGCCCCCTCAGTCTTTATAATTTCTCCGGCGATCTGGGCAAAGCAGTCCTGCCAGCCCTCATTGCGCTTTTGCTGCCCGTCTTCGCCTGGCGCCCGATAACAGCCAGCCTTGCGCTACTGGGACTGGCCCTGTCCCTTGTGCTGATAAAGCTCACACCCTGGAAAATTACGCCTGGCGCAGCGATATCCCCAGACAAGGTGTCTTCCGGCAGGCACACTGGCTTTGCATGGCTTCTGGCGATAGGGGCTTTCGATACAGCGACACGGATGGGCTATCTGCTGTTCCTGCCCTTTCTCATTCATGGTCGTGGCGGTTCGTCAGCAACAGTCGGAATTGCCCTGGCACTCCTCTTTGGTGGGGGTGCGTTGGGAAAGGCAACCTGCGGGTGGCTGGGCGATCATTTTGGCATCGTCAGAAGCGTTGTCGTAACGGAAACGACGACATCACTGCTGATCATCGCCACGTTGTTTACGCCGCTGTCAGGCACACTGGTACTGCTTCCCCTTCTTGGGATTGTCCTGAACGGTACGTCCTCCGTCCTGTACGGAACAGTGCCTGAGTTAGCACCCGGTGGAGATACAGGCCGGGCCTTTGCCGTGTTCTATACAGGGGTGATCGGCGCGGGCGGACTGGCACCGATTGCCTATGGTGTTCTCGCTGATCATGTCGGGCGTACCGCAGGTCAACTTGCAACGGCCGCGACAGCTCTGCTCATTGTACCAATGGTGCTGCGACTGGGCTCCTTCATGAAACCAGCATGAGATCGCCTGAACCACACCAAGACTGCTTCTAGTAACGCAGACTACTTATGATCAGAAGGAAAAAATCATGACAGACATTATCAAAAATCAAGCAGGGGGATGTCACTGCGGTGCCGTACGTTTTGAAGTCAGTCTCAGCGACGGGTTCAAATTAGTCCGTCGCTGCAACTGCTCTTATTGCCGAATGCGCGGTTCGGTGGTGGCAATGACAGCACTCGATGGGATAAAAATTCTTCAGGGTGAGAATATGCTGACGACCTACCGGTTTAATACAGGGACAGCACAGCACTTCTTCTGTTCTCGCTGCGGAATACATACGCATCATCAGCGTCGCTCTGATCCGAACCGTCATGCCGTAAACGTGGCCTGCCTGGATGGGGTCAGTCCTTTTGACTTTCCGGAAGTACCGGTAACGGATGGCATCAATCACCCGAACGATACTGGGATGTTGCCGCAAATAGCCGGGACTCTGCGGTTTGAAAGTGCATCAGAGCGTTAAAATTTTTCAGATCCGGATGAAGAACAAAGATGTAATGTCCTCTTTGGACGAAATCATAGGTTTTAGATTAGCTGCAGTCCTGTCCAATAGGGAAGTATGATGCTTTTCCTATACCATTTCGATCGACCCAACCATGAAGTTAACCTCGTTTAAAACGGGAAAAAGTTCACTTTAGCAACCTTCACTGGTTGAGAATATTTATCACGATATCTCCTGATCCCACCGCATTCACGCGAATATTATGACCTGTCAGTTCCAATGCAAGTGTCCGGGTAAGGTGAGGACAAGGTCACTCTCGATATAGGTTGCGATCGGTGGAAAGGTCTGAAAAGTAGCGCCTCCGACGCTCGACCATCTACTCTGGACGTGAGAAGAAATTCGCGAGGCCATTGCGCGATATGCAAACCGTGCAGAGGAGAAGCTGCGTAAAGACGGGTTCGAGACCGCCACGGCATTTTCATTCCGGAAGAACCATGACGACAGAAACCTGTCCGGATCAGACAGGCTTTGGAAGCGCGCGGCCAAGACGGGCCTTCGAGCATCGCAAGTTCGGATTTCAGCAGCTCAATAACTGACTTGCGATGCGCGAACACCCGATTAGAAGATGGGCATCATTGCGACCAATGAGAGTTCCTGAACAAGGTCAGGCCCCCAACGCATCTGTAAGGTCCCAGAGATGCACACTGGCCCATCTTCAGAAAGCCAGCCAGACACAGCATCGTGCCGCGAAGCCTCTTCCTCCATCTGCCAACGTTCGGATGGTGAGAATGCTTCAAAATATCCAAACCAAGTTAAATAATATTCCCGGCTCCAGCGATTGGCAGAGGTTAAACCTTCGCCCGTGTATGACCAGTGAGATGGATGGACTGAACAACATTTACCCTTGTACCAAGGGCCTTTCTCCTGATCAGATCTTCTTTCACGCCCCACAACATCCAGAATATCGTTTTTTTCGGAAAGCAATAAACGTAGAGAAGCAGGCAAAATTTTCATATCCACTCTTAAATTGCCTATATATTTTCTTCATCACTGAAAGTGGCGTGCCACACTGATAGTAAGGCCTTTCCTCCGGCAGGCTTCGGAGCAATACCTCACCTGATCCCAGTCCTTCGCCCACTTCTTACGCCAAGTGAACGGCCGATCGCACACGGGGCATACCTTCGAGGGTAGGTCCTTCTTAGCGGGTTTGGGGGCGAGCTTACCTTGTCCTCGGGCCACGTTGTTCCTCCAGCGCCGCTATGGACCTTTTGTCAACACTGCCCAGCCTTTGAGATCAGGAAAATGCCGAGCAAAATTTTGGATGAGATTTTGCTACGTGGGGAGGGCGAGAGAGGTTGCCAGATCGAAAGCAATTCCATTACGATCCAGCACGATGGCTTACTTCGCAGAGTAGTGCGGTGGGAAAGGCCATATTCACACCTCAGAAACAGGCCACGGCGGCTAAGCCGTGGCCGCACATGGATATTCAGCTTTCAACAAACGCAAGGAGGTCCGCGTTGAGTGCCTCCGCATTGACTGTCAGCATTCCGTGCGAGAAGCCGGGATAGGTTTTAAGGGTGCCCTTGGCGAGTAATGCAACCGCTTTGATTGCTGAATCAGCAATCGGCACGATCTGGTCGTCTTCTCCATGCAGCACGAGTGTTGGTATCGTAATGTTCTTCAGGTCCTCGGTCTGGTCCGTCTCGGAAAAGGCCTTAATGCCCTCATAGTGCGCCTTGGCGCTCCCCATCATGCTTTGGCGCCACCAGTTTTGAATGACGCCCTCTTGCTGGCTGATACCCGCACGATTGAACCCATAAAACGGACCGGCTGGCACATCGCGGAAAAATTGCGCCCGGTTGGCGGCGAGGGCGGCGCGAAAGCCGTCGAACACCTCAATCGGCAAGCCCTCGGGATTTGCTTCCGTACGGAGCATTAAGGGCGGAACAGCGCCAACCAGAACGGCTTTGGCGGCGCGTCCAGACGGCTGACCGTATTTGGCCACATAGCGCGCTACTTCGCCGCCGCCAGTGGAATGGCCGATATGCACGACGTTCCGAAGGTCCAGCGCTTCGACGACGGCGAACGCATCTGATGCATAGTGGTCCATATCATGCCCACCCGAAACCTGCTCGGAGCGCCCGTGGCCGCGGCGATCATGGGCCACCACGCGAAATCCATGCTGTAAAAAGAACAGCATCTGGGCATCCCAGTCGTCGGAAGAAAGGGGCCAGCCATGATGGAACATGATGGGACGGGCATCTTTCGGGCCCCAGTCCTTGTAGAAGATCTCGACATCATCCTTGGTGGTAACGAACGACATGATTATCTCTCCAAAATTCAGGTGGCGACAGTTATGTCGGGGTCACCCCGGAACAAGTCCGGGGGTCAGTTTTGATGGCGTTCAGATCTGTTTCTGACCACCGTCAATGTAGAGCTCGATGCCATTAATGAAACTGGCCTCGTCAGATGCCAGAAACAGAACCGAGCGGGCGATTTCTTCTGGCTGGCCCACACGGCCTGACGGAATCAAGCCGGCGAGATAGGCCTTGGTCCCTTCGGCCTGTTCGCCGCCGCCAAAAAGCTGATTCAGACCTGCCGTATCGGTCACACCCGGACTAACCGCGTTGACGCGGATATGGCGGTCCTTGAGATCAAGCATCCAATTTCGAGCAAAGCTGCGTACGGCTGCCTTCGTTGCCGAATACACACTGAGGGCAGGCGTTCCCGCGGCGCTGACATTCGAAGCATTCAGCACGATTGAAGCCCCGTCGCGGAGCAGGGGAAGCGCCTTCTGTACCGTAAAGAGGACGCCCTTGACGTTACTGTCGAAGGTGGACTGGTAGTGTTCTTCGGAAATGGCACCAAGTGGGGCAAACTCCCCGCCCCCGGCATTGGCGAAGACAACATCAATGTGGCTGTGCGTCTGCTGGACGGTGTCATACAGACGGTCGATGTCGTCCAGATGCCCCATATCCCCGCGTGCGCCTGTTACCTTGCCACCAATGCGAGTGACAGCAGCGTCGAGTGCCTCCTGGCGTCTCCCGGTGATGAAAACGAAGGCGCCTTCATCGGCGAAAGCCTTGGCGGTGGCCAGACCAATACCACTGGTGCCGCCCGTTACGATCACGACCTTGCCATCAAATCCGTAAGTCATTGTTCTGTTCCTTATTCTCAGCGCTCCGTTTGCGCCGGTAGGAAAGAGATGACATTGGAACGATCATCGCTGTAGATGGCAATATTGGCACACAGTGTTCAGAAAGAGGAACGATGGAACGGCGGGATCTCAACGATTATGCGTATTTCGTAGCAGTCGTTACGCATGGCGGCTTTTCGGCCGCCTCGCGCGCGCTGCACGAGCCGAAATCGAAACTCAGCCGCCGCATTGCCGATCTGGAAAGCCGGCTTGGTACACGTCTGATCGAGCGGTCCAGCAGGCGCTTTCGCGTCACGGATCTCGGTCGGGCATTTTATGAGCGCTGTCGGACTATGCTGGATGAGGCCGAAGCTGCAGAGGCAGTCATCAGCGCGGCCCAGGCTGAGCCGGCAGGTGTCGTTCGGTTCAGTTGTCCGACCGGCATGGTTGCCGTGATCGGTCATCTGATGACAGGCTTTCTGGATCGCCACCCCAAGGTGCGGTTACAACTCCTGGCGGTGGATCGGCCAGTGGATCTGATAGAGGAGCGCATTGACCTCGCGTTACGGGTTCGTTTGGCTCTGACCTCGGATGCAGCTTTGACCATGCGTACACTAGGGCGCTCCACACGTGTTTTAGTCGCGCATCCGCGTGTAGCCGCAAGCATCAGAACCCTGCATGATCTGGAGACTGCATCGCTGTTAACAACAAGCGACGAGGCAACAGACTGCATCTGGCCCTTAATAAATGCGCATGGCGAGACCCGTGAAATACGCCGAACGCCCCGGTTCGGTTCACAGGATATGGGCATCGTGCGGGATGCAGCGATTGCCGGGCTGGGCGTTGCCTGGCTCCCGGATCATTTTGTGCGGGAGCCACTGGAGAGTGGTCTGCTGATGCAGGTGCTGCCGGACTGGACGGGACGGGAAGGGATCGTCCATCTCGTATTTACGACACGACGGGGGCTACCATCAGCGGTGCGTGCGTTCATCGATCACCTCGCTGCTGGATTTCCCAACCGTTTATGAGCGCTGCGCATGGGCGGCAGAGACATCCGTTTCCAGTTAGCGGAGTTAAGAGTGATCATGCCCGAGATGAGGCATGTGCCGTCTGCCTGCTTAATTTCTGGTCTCAGGAGTTCTGACCGGGCCATCTCATAAGTTGGCAGTTTGACTGGAGATACGGCGCAGATCCGCATTGTCATACGTCCGGTATCCATCGGCCGGCTGGCCTACGAGACCGACAATCGCCTTTGCGACGGTTTTTGCGTCAATCGCGCCATATTGGGAAAGCCTGCCGACCATGAACGGTGCCAGCGCCGCTGCCAGACGCTGACCGATCGCCTCCATCGGCCGTGCCTCTGCACGACGGCCCAGCAACATCCCGGGCCGCAGGATGTCCACGCGGCGGAAGCCGAGTGCCTTGATATCGCGCTCAATCGTCCCTTTGGTCCTAAGGTAAAAGCCGGGACCACCCGCACCTACTGAAGAAACGAGAATGAACTGACGCGAGCCACAGGCATGCGCGGCTCTGGCAAAAGCCAGAACATAGTCGTGATCAACCCGAAACATCGCCGCCTGCGATCCCGCAGCACGAAGTGTGGTGCCCAGACAGGAAATCGCCACATCAATTCCCGAGGGAGCCACATTACGCAATGTCATTTCCGGCGCAGCACACAGATACTCGAAATCAATGATATGATCGGAGGCAGATAATTTCCGACGAGTCAGGCTGGTGACGATGGTATCTGGCCGCATGGCAAGGTCCGCGTCGACAGAACGTCCGATGAGGCCGGTGCCCCCGATAAGCAGAACGCGCGTTGTCATCGCAGGATCAGGTTTGTAATGGCGTCTGTGAGCTTGCCGAACGGTGGTTGAAGCAGCGTTGCGGCATTGAGGCGGCCCTGTTTGTAAATGCCACGAGGATGAGTGAGCGCCATAAAGCCTTCCTTCCCGTGATAGGCCCCAATGCCGCTGTCTCCCACCCCGCCAAAAGGCAGGTCATCCTGTGCAATATGCAGCAGAGTGCCATTGATGGTGACATTGCCCGAAACCGTGCGCTTCAGAAGCCTGTCTCGGTCAGTACGGTTATCACCAAAATAATACAGGGCCAGAGGACGCAGCCGGGCATTGATGAAGGCAATCGCCTCATCCAGTGTGCGGTAGGTCAACACTGGCAGGACTGGTCCGAAAATTTCTTCCTGCATCACCGCCATTTGCGATGTGACGTCCAGCAGCAGCACGGGTGCCAGCACATGGCTCTCGTCTGAATTACTTCCCAGACGGACCACCTGTGCGCCCTGCGCCGCGGCATTGTCGATCAGGCCGGTCAGCCGCGCGTAATGGTGCGCGTTGAGGATGGCTGTGTAATCCGGAGAGCCGGCGTAACCTCTTGGATGCTGTTTTTCCACGGCTTCCTGATACGCTGAGGCAAACGTATCCCTGTCGTTTTCATGAACCAGCACATAATCCGGAGCGATGCAGGTCTGCCCGGCATTGGTCAGCTTGCCGAACGCCACACGATCTGCCACCCGCTCCATGGAAAAACCGGGCTCGATCACGACGGGAGACTTGCCCCCAAGTTCAAGCGTAGTCGGGGTCAGATTGCGCGCGGCCGCTTCAGCAACCTTCTTTCCAACCGCCGTGCTGCCAGTGAACAGGATATGATCGAAGGGCAGAGCCGAGAAGGCCGCACCCACTTCACCGTCTCCCGTAACAACAGAAACCTGCTCTGGCGGAAAAACGGCCTGAACGATCTCGCCAATTACCGCCGATGTGGCCGGTGTAAATTCCGATGGTTTAAGCATGACCCGGTTACCGGCGGCGATTGCGGTCGCCAGCGGCACAAGGGCCAGCGAGACGGGATAGTTCCACGGCGCGATAATGCCCACGACACCCACCGGCTGCCGGAGCACCCAGGTACGACCGCACTGGAAATAGGCCGATACGTGGCGACGTTCGGGTTTCATCCAGCGTCCCAGATGAGCAATCATGTAATTGATCGACTGCACCAGCGGGATCAGTTCCACGATGGCGCTTTCCCGTTCTGAGCGCTGGCCGAAATCCGTTTTCAGGACACGTACGATCTCAGTCCGCCGTTTCAGGATTTCGGCTTTCAGACGTCGCAGATCGGCCCTGCGCTGCTTCAGATCTGGTGGTCCGGCACGTAGGAATGCGGCACGCTGGCGGTCGAGAACACGGTGCAGGTCAGCAGAAGTAACATCGGACATTGCGCCCTCTATGTTTACAGGAGAAACTTATGTGGGCAGGATATGGAACAGAACAATCCGATGTCAATAAAAGTTTCTTCTGTAAACATGAGCCTCGCGAATGAGTGAAACCAAAGACCGTCCCTATCATCATGGCGATCTCCGCCGCGCTCTGATCGACACGGCGCTTGCCATGCTGGCTGCGGAGCAGAACTGGACCTTCACCTTGCGGGAAGTAGCGCGCCGCGCGGGTGTCAGTCATGCAGCCCCCTACAAGCATTTTCGTGATCGCGAGATGCTGTTGCGGGAACTGGCGCGGATCGGTTTCATCAGGCTTGGAGAGAGTCTGAGTGGGGCCATGTCCCCGAACATGCCTTCCACGCGCGCACAGTTCATGGCAGCGGCGCAGGCCTGTATTGGATTTGCCTGTCAGAATCCCGGCCTTTATCGCCTGATGTTCAGTTCCGATGCGGACAAGACAATAGACCCGCCGTTACATGACGCGGCTATGAGTACCTTCGGGATTCTTCTGGGTCTTCTGGAAAGGGGACAACGCGACCAAAGCTTCCGGCCGGTTTCTGTCAGCGCCCTGGCGGCGGCAAGCTGGGCGCAGGTGCATGGTCTGGCCATGCTGACGATTAGTCATCAACTGCTTGAAGAGACGGTCGAGCCAGAACCGGTTCTGGCCGCGCTGGACGTGTTGCTGGATGGCATGTGCTACACTGATTGATCGGGCAGTCGCACAACGTCTGCTTTTGCGCGACCGGCCACGATCCCTCGCTATAAAGGTGTTCTGTCCATTACTCTGCCCCAACAGAAGCATCTGGTTTCATCATCATTTGAAAGCACACAGGCGCACACAAAATCGGCGAAATATTCTTTCCCGCTTCCTGCATGGCCTGAAGGAAAAGAGCACCAGCGGAAAGCACGATATCGTCACGCGCTGCACCAAACAGGTCAGGTTGCATCATGGAAGATGACCCCCAACGTGTGACGGAGTCCCGTCCGAATACGACTGACGCCATGGCGCAATGTGACACGATAACTGCCGCGTGTACCTGTTTTTGGCCTCTGGTTAACGGCAAACAGCACGCCATCACCCAGCCTGAGGGGCACGACATCCACCCGCGACTGCATGCGGGGCCGCTGCTCCGTCAGGACGAACTCACCCCCGGTGAACTCTCTTCCCGGGCATGACAGCAGAACGGTAAGCTGGATTGGGAAAACATGCTCCCCATAAAGATCCTGATGCAGGCAGTTATGATCACCTGGTCCGTATCTTAATAATAGCGGTGTGGGGCGTGCTTGCGCTGCTACGTGGCAGCGGGCAAGAAAAGCCTGATGATCCGCAGGAAAACGGGGCGTTAGTCCCATGTGTTGCATCCAGCGGTTCGCGGTCGGTACAAGAAAAGGATAGATTTTCTCGCGCAATGTGGCGACCAGAGGTGGCAGCGGATAGGAGAAGTAGCGGTATTCCCCACGTCCAAACCCATGCCGTGCCATGATGACACGGCTGCGAAACCCTGCCTCGTTGAGATAGAGAGCCGAAAGGAACTGACACTCTGACTCATCCAGCAGTCCCGGAATCACCGCCCAGCCATCTTCATCCAGACTACTGGAAATGTTTTGCCAGTCGAGTGCGGCAAGCCTGTCTGGAATCATGTGCCCTTTTCCCGTTCCAGCAATGCTTTCTTGCAGGCAACGCCCCAGCGATATCCCGATAACGTGCCGTCTCTGCGCACGACGCGATGGCAGGGAATGGCAACAGCCAGCGTATTGGCACCACAGGCATTGGCGACTGCACGCACAGATCCCGGGTGACCGATTGCCTTGGCAATCTCGGTATAGGTCGCGGTCTGGCCAGCCGGAATAGCCTGAAGCGCATTCCATACCCGCTGCTGAAAGGCCGTCCCCCGGATGTCCAGCGGCAGCCTCAGCCCGACGGCTGGCGTTTCGATGAGACCCACAACCTGCGCGACATGCTCCTCGTAATCAGGTTCCGCTCCAACCAGTGCCGCGTTTGGAAAGCGGTCCTGTAAATCACGAGCCAGCATATCCGGTTCGTCTCCCATAAGGATCGCCACGATCCCCCGCTCCCCTGAAGCGACAAGGATCGCGCCCAGTGAGCACTGCCCAATGGCAAAGCTCAGCCGTTCTGCCCGGGCACCACAGCGCAGGGCGGCGGGCTTCATGCCAAGCAGACTATCGGCCTTTTCATAAAAGCGGCTGCTCGAACTATAGCCGGATGCATAGATGGCTTCCGTCACGGTCGCAGCGGAGCGCAAAGCATCACGCAGCCGTTCCGCACGGCAGGCTTCGCCATACTGACGGGGCGAAAGCCCGGTGATACGCCTGAAGACACGCTGGAAATAGGTAGGGCTGAGACCCGCTTCCTTCGCCAGTACATCGAGCGTTGGGGGCGCCTCGCTGGCTTCGATCATTCGGCAGGCCCGTGTCACCCGTCCGTTATGAGCATTTTCAGCAAGGGCTCCATCCGGATCGCAGCGTTGGCATGGACGTGCACCTGTCGCACGTGCCTCATCCACCGTTCCATGGATGCAAGCGTTTTCCGCGTGCGGCCTGCGCGAAGGGCAGGACGGTCGGCAGTAGATCCCCGTAGTAACGACAGAATACCAGAACAGGCCGTCGGCTGTTTTGTCACGCCTCAGGATCCGCTCCCATCGCGGATCTCGCTCGACAGATAGAGATGCGTCTGCCCGAATACCCGCCGGTGTGCCTGTGCTCATTGTTGTCACGGCTGCACTCTCCTATACCCGGTCAATACGGGCCGCATAACATCCGTGCCTGGCATAATGCGCATGAAGATACGCGATTTCCGACCTGTTAAAAAACTGTCCGATCAAAGATTCCAGTTGGGTACCTTCTACGATCTCGGCCGCAATCATGTCGTGCAGGGCATCAAAGGCCCGCAATGCTATGAGACGACCTCCGAGTGAGTCCGGAATGGTGTCAATCTCATCATACCGTTTCTCGGCTCCTTCCCGAATAAAAATGGCATGCCCTGACCGGTACGGTGTCTGCTCAGGCTGGTGTATGTAATTCATAAGCAACACCGTTTCCCCCGGCTCCGCATCGCGTAGTTCAACACGATCTGGAAAGCCGGACAGTCTGTCGGCGGTATGACGACGTACATTCCGGTCGCTCAGATCGGCATCGCTCATACCATAGAGGTGACGGAAAAGGGCCGGGTCCAGCCCGGTTATACGAAACGACATGGTGATCTCCGGTCGATTGTCTTTCTGCTTACGACCGTAATCGCGTCTCCAGCACCCGGCACTCCGGACCTTGCGATCAAATTCGAATTTGTCCGGATCTGTCAGTTAAGAACCCGCAAACTGATTTTTACACTGTAGGTGCTTGTCAATTATGTCCGGCTCATTGGAATTGTCCCGCACGCCAGGAGTTTTTCAGCTCGAGGCTTTCATGAAATG
>NZ_JAERLY010000017.1 GCF_018256155.1 Gluconobacter sp. Dm-62 | reverse complement strand
GTATGGCTCAGGCGGAGTTGAGTGAAAATGGCAATGACAATGGGCGTGAGCAACAGGGCCGCGCCGTCATTGGCGAAAACCGCTGCAATGGCCGCTCCCAGCACCACGATCAGCGGGAATAGCGTCCGGCCTCGTCCTTTGCCCCAGCGCACGACGTGCAGGGCGGCCCAATGGAAGAACCCGGCCTCATCCAGCAATAGCGAGATGACGATCAGCGCGATAAAGGTGAAGGTCGCGTCCCAGACGATGTGCCAGACGACAGGAATGTCGTGCCAGTGGATCACTCCAGACGCCAGGGCCACGGCGGCACCTGCCATTGCGCTCCAGCCGATGCCCAGCCCCCGAGGCTGCCAGATGACAAAAACCAGTGTAGCAATGAAAATGGCAAGAGCCAGCATCAGACGATCCGTTTTCCGGCTTCATCGACGATCTTCGCGCCGTCTTCCTTGGCGAACGCGTCACGCTGGGGGTTGGGCAGGATGTCCAGAACCGTCTCGGACGGACGGCAGAGCGCAACACCGAGGGGGGTGACGACGATCGGCCGGTTCATCAGGATCGGATGTGCGATCATGGCGTCGAGCAGCGCATCGTTCGTCAGGGTCGGATTATCGAGGCCAAGTTCGTGAAAGGGCGTGCCCTTTTCCCGCAGGACCGAGCGCACCGGAACGCCCATACGGGCGATCAGATCGACCAGTTCCGCACGGCTGGGAGGCTTTTTCAGATATTCGATGATCCGGGGTTCTTCGCCGCTGTTGCGGATCAGTGCCAGAACGTTGCGCGACGTGCCGCAGGCCGGGTTGTGATAGATCGTGATGGTCATGAGCGGGCTTCCGGGGAGGGACAGCAGGAGGACAGGGTCGCGACTAGAGGCGCGCAGAGTTCGGGACTGCCCGCGCAGCAGTCCCTGACAAGGAAAAGCAGCAGGTCACGCAGGCGCGGAAGACAGGCGCGATAGACGATCAGCCGACTATCGCGTTGCGAGGTCAGCAGGCCGGCACGGGTCAGGGTGGCGAGGTGGGCCGAGATCGTGTTCTGTGGGACATTGAGATGCCGCGCGACATCTCCGGCGGGTAATCCGTCCGGCTCGTAGCGCACCAGCAGGCGAAAGATCTCCAGTCTTGTGGATTGCGACAGGGCGCTCAGGGCTGCGAGGGTAGATTCTGTATCCATATATCCGGTATTGTGGATGTATTGTCGTAAGTCAAGCTATCCTGTGTGAGGAAACGGAGATCACGACTGTCGGCTTCCTCAACTTTTCTGCTCAGACCAGACATTCCGCTTACCCCCCTTAGCGGACTTTCATTGCCTCATCTGCCCATAGGGCAATCTCACTTGCGGAGGGATTTTCAAGGTTCTCCGCTGCCTCAGCAGCGCTCGCTGCAAGACGATGCATCGTTACTGTCCAGGGGGCGTCTTCCGCTTCGTTCGGGAGGGCGGCGTTGATATACGCGCAGGCATCCACGAACTGCCTCAGTCCCTCGACGAACAGGGCTTCACAATCGGCCATGCTGCAGTCTTGCCGGTGATCAGTCATGCTGTGCTTTCCATGGATTGAGGAGTGGCACCCCCGAATACCGGAAATCATCCGTATTCCGTGTCACAACCGTCATGCCATGTACCAGGCCGGTCGCGGCGATAAGGGTGTCGCGCTCCGGGCCCGGATCCGGAACATGCAGGTGAGCGCAGCGGCGGGCGACCGCCAGATCGATGGGAAGTACCCGCTTCGAAAACTCGGGTAGCACGTAGTTCTCCAGCCAGTTCCGCAGAACGCTTCCCTGGGCGGGATCCCTGCGCTCGATCCGCATGACACCGACATCCAGCTCCATGACGGTGACGGCAGACAGGAAAAGGGTCTCGGCCTCCACCTGCTCTGCCCATCTGGCGACATTAGGGTCGGCCCTGCCCGCCCGCACCTTTCGCAGTTCGGAAACAACGTTCGTGTCCAGCAGGAACATCAGCCAAAGTCCGCGGGACGCAGGCCGAGGGTCATGGGCGTCGGATCGAAGTCGATATCTTCGGCACCAGGCAGGGCGAGTGCATCCGCGATCTTTCGCGGTCTGTGGGTCAGCCGGCGATAGTCGTCGATGCTCAGCAGAACATGCGCCGCCTTGCCGCGGTCGGTGATGAAGACAGGCCCCTCAACGGCAGCCTTTTTCGCCCGGGACGTGTCCTGGTTGAACTCACGACTGGAAAATGTGGTGACAGTCATCTCGGGAGCCTCCTGTTTCTTATGTAGCGACATTACTACAATGACGCAGGCAGCGCCACAGAAATCGGGCTCTTCCGGTCTGCACTCACAAACGGGCCAGCTAGTGTCCTTCACAGGGCAGGTGCCCGATCTGAAGCTGACATTCTGAACGGAGAAAGCCGATGAACACGATGGAGCATGGTGGTGCAATGGCAGTCGAGCGCGTCAAACGCCTCGTGGCGGAGGCGCGCAGCCGCACAGCCTCTTCGGAAAGCCCGCGGCCGAGGGACAGTTCCGTTGACGCGACTGAGGGAAACGCGAGCGTGGCCCCGAAGCGGGAGGGTGATCCGGGGTCGTCCCATCAGCATTGACGGGATATATCCCGAGTGCCTCGACATTCCCTCTTTCCACGGCGGCCATGCTCGGCCGTCCCTGTTATGGTGATTGCCTTGACGACACTCATTCCTCTTTGCGTCCCGTTTGAGCGCCGTAAGGAAGCAGCCCGGGGCGGTGCCACGTTCAACGGGGAGCAGAAGTGCTGGATGGCGCACCGGGACAAGCTCGACGCTCTATTGCCTTTCGTGCCTTACCGGTATCGGCCGGACCGCAAGGCCCCCTACATCCGCCCGTGGATGGTGCCGCAGGCTCTGTGGGGCTTTAATCTTCGCGCCTTCCTGGCGCCCGAAGACTGGAACCGGATCCGGAAGGATGCCTATGCGCGATCCGGATCCCGTTGCCGGGTGTGCGGAGGACGGGGTCCCCAATGGCCGGTCGAAGCTGACGAAGGATGGGCGTATGACGACGAGCGGCGGATCCAGACCCTCAAAGGGGTGATTTCTCTCTGTCCGGACTGCCATGGCGTGCGTCACTGGGGAAAGACCATGACCGAGGGCCGGCAGGATGCCGCTTTGGCCTGGATGGCAGAGGTGAATGGCTGGAACCACCCCGAAGCGGCGCGATGCGGAGACCAGGCCATGAAGCAGTGGCATACGCGCAGCCGCCATACCGACTGGCAGTGCGATATCTCCTGGGCAATCAGAACCTACAGTGTTGTGCCGATCAGGGACGGCGAAACGCTGGCCCGCGAGCTGAACCGGAAATTCGTGCGGCAGGCGCAGACGCGCGTTGGCATCAGGGCCGGGCACGTTACGCACATTGAACATCTGATCGGTGAGCGATAGGAAACAGATCACTCCCCTCCCCGCTCCGGCTGGAGGCCAGCGTCGCGGTCCAGACGGATGCCTGATCTGACCCGTTACAGGCGCAGAGGCGGGACCCCGGCCCGATACAGACCTTCGAACAGATCCCCGAGCGCCAGGCGCCGTCGCAAGGTCAGGCGTCGTTGAGCCAGATGATACATCCGGTCGTGCAGCAGATGGCAGCGCTGACAAAACGCGCGCAGATTGCGCAGCCGGTTGCTGGTGGGATCATGATTCAAATGGGCCGCTGCCAGAACCACCTTCGTCTGTCGTATTTGCAGATGCTCGATCAGGTCCGGAGGCGAGATGCGCCTGCCCCGGCCATTGAACCAGTGCCCCGTCTCCGGATGCTTCCACCGACCACCCGGCAGCACCTGAAGGTGATGTCCATGCGGCCGGCCGCAGCGCTGACAGACACCCCCTGCCCGCTCGAACCGCACCTGTCGGCTCAGCTCGGGCCAGTTGGGA
The DNA here is from genome assembly GCF_018256155.1 of Gluconobacter sp. Dm-62. Classification (GTDB taxonomy): domain Bacteria; phylum Pseudomonadota; class Alphaproteobacteria; order Acetobacterales; family Acetobacteraceae; genus Gluconobacter. Next base: position 51,963 of record NZ_JAERLY010000017.1, on the reverse strand, counting down.
GGATAAAGCGCTTTCAGTTCCGGTCGGATCGGCATTCAGTCTTCGTTAACACATTTCCGGTCTGTATTGGACAGGGTTTGTTCTCCTCTCTGCCCTGCCCCGGCTTCATGCTATCAGAAGCTAGGTTCTGGTTTCGCGGAGGCGTTCATGCTCAGCCATCTTCACATCGCAGGCTCGGCAAAGGCTGCCCGTGAGGCCGTCCTGGACCGGCTGGACCAGAAGACCCGGCAGCAGCTTCCTGCCGGCGATCTGACAGAAGCGGTAGCGCTTCTCTCGACCGGTCGCTTCTCCCCCCGTCTCTCTCTGGTCATTCGCGGCATCGAATACCGCGACAACGAATTTGCCGAAGACACGGTCCTGTCCACCGATGTCGAGACGGCGGAGGAGGCATTGGCCATCGCCAGTGCCCATCTGACCGCCCTGCCCTCCGGGCACGAACTGGCGATTGCTCTGGATCTCGAACCCGACCCGGTGTTCGTCGCCTGGCTCAGGCCGAAGGCCGCCAGACGGCGCAAGGCGGGATCGCAGGCGGCCACGCTGGCGCCGCTGGCCTCTCCTCTGGGTCAGCAGTCTGGCGCCGTCCTGCAGTGGTTCGACGCCCTGACCGACGAGGCCCTGCCCGACTATGACGGGACGCTGGTGACGGCGGAGCGCGCCTCGAAGACCTATTCCCGGGCGGCGAAGGCAGTGAACACACGCCGGACCTATCGCTCGGCCGTGCGCTCCTGGTGCGCATGGGCGGCAGGACATGCGCTCCCTGCCCTGCCCGCCCGCAGCGAGGATGTTGCCGCCTACCTGGCTGATCTTGCGCTGCAGAAGAAGCGGCCCGCGACGGTGGATCTGCACCGTGCCGCACTGCGCTATCTGCACCATGTTGCCCAGGTTCCCGTCCCGACCTCCCATGCCCTTGTGTCTGAAACGGTTGCAGGCATTCGCAGGACGTCAACGGAAAGTGCGTCCCGTCAGGTCAAGGGGCTGACCTGGGATCTGCTGAGCGAGGTCATCGAGCAGATCGATAGCACCGAGCTCGTGGGCGTCCGCGACAGGGCCATTCTTCTGCTCGGCTTTGCCGGCGCCCTCCGACGGTCCGAAGTGGCGGCGCTGTGCCTGGAGAATGTAGCGCTCGATGATGACGGGATGCGGATCCGGCTGGACCGGTCCAAGGGGGACCGGACCAGTCAGGGTGTCGAAGTCGCCATCCCGCGCGGCATTACTGCCCTGTGTCCGGTCCGGGCCTATGAAGCGTGGCTTCGGAAGGCGAAACTGGCCGACGCCAAGGGACCGGTTTTCCGGCGGGTGTGGCTCCCGCCTGCTGCCGAGGCCGGTCAGCCCCCTGCCCCGCCCGCGATGGGTTCAGAGGCGCTGTCTGACAGGTCTGTGGCTCGCATCATTCAGAAGCGCTGCCTGGATGCGGGAGTGACAGGCGATTTCAGTGGGCACAGCCTGCGACGCGGAGCGATCACCACAGGAGCTCGTGACGGCACGGATCTGGTCTCGCTCAAGCGTTTCTCGCGCCACCAAACCTTCGGCGTGGTGGAAAAATATATCGAGGTCGAGGACGCCATGACCAAGCATCCAGGGCGCAGTCGGTTTTGATAGAGTCGCCCACATGGAGCTGTGCACTTTTGTAGCTACGGCATGCACTTTTGAAGCGCCGATATATGAATGTGAGATAGGAAAACCGCCAGAAGATGGCGTTATCCCGTGCACTTTTGAAGCCTATACTAATAATAACTAATAAACCTAATAGCTCGTGCTTCAAAAGTGCACGCTGACAAACACGTCCCCCTTCACCATAGTCAAAACTAAGCGGAGAGACGGTGATGCAAACCCTACACAAAATCTTGCAGGACAACGGTCGGCAGGCCGCGCTCCAACTTGATATTGATCGTCAGGTCGTTGAGGCCGCCGCAGCATACATGGCTGACGAGCAAAATGGCGTAGGGTTTCTGTACTCCGGCTGGTGTCAGGCTGCATTGCCGCACCGGCGATTAGCTGATCATAAAGGATGGCAGCTCGAGAGCGACCAAGTCTGCCTGATTATTGAACCAGGAATGAAACGGGGCGCTGCAGGAGAACCGGTACCTGTAGGCGTGCCATACGGTAGCCGAGCCCGTTTAATACTCATATATCTACAGTCAGAAGCCATCAGGACAAACTCAAGAGATATTGAGCTCGGCAAAAGTCTTCGTGCTTGGATGGGAAGAATGAATATCCCCATTGGCGGTAAGAACCTTCAGATCGTCCGCGATCAAATGGAGCGAATATCAAGGTCTCGTTTGTCTTTTGAAGTGAAGAGAGGCGGAACTGTAGGTCTGACTAACCAAAATATCATGGATTCCGCCGTTTTCATGGATCCCTCTGCAGAGGGCGACAACGAGACCTACATGCACATGGCCCGCTTATCAGAGGGATTTTTTGATGGTCTTCGTCGTCATCCGGTGCCGCTCGACGAGGCAGCAATCAGGGCTCTAAGTAATAACAGTATGGCTCTGGATATCTATTCATGGCTTGCATACCGGTTACATTCCCTTAGTCGGCCCACTTCTATAACTTGGCATGGGCTGAAGGCACAATTCGGCCTAAATTTCGGGCAATTAAAGAATTTTAAAGCCCGTTTCTTGCCTAACCTACAGCTTGCATTAGCGGTTTACCCTGCTGCGAAGGTCCTTGAACAGGATGATGGCAAAGGAATTATACTATACCCAGGTCAGCCCCCTGTTGGAAAAAAAGCGATAAGCTTAAAGCTGTAGGATCTGTTTTGTGCCGTGCACTTTTGAAGCCACTGCCAGCGGTTTTGCTTCCCATTGACGTGCACTTTTGAAGCCTGCCTCTCTGCCATTCCTAAAAACTTCTCACGGCGCGCCTGTATGTAGGTGCGGACAGGCTAACCGTGCACTTTTGAAGCCCTGCAAAGGGAGGGGCTGTAAGTGTGCACTTTTGAAGCCCTGCTTTTCCAGCTCCCTCTCCTCTTCGGCTTACTCTGATCCGTTGAGAAGGCTTAGTAGATGACGGACAAAGTCTTCCGTATTCGGAAATGCCTGAGCTCGCTCTAAAAACTGAGCCTTAGTTTCGGGACGAAGCTTGATGTTTAGTTGTGCTGTCCGCCCGCTTTTTCTCAGGGAACGGCCGTCAATGTTTACCTTATCTGATCTGCCTGTGAAGCCCGCCTGTGCGGCATCCGCAATCGCGGCTGAGGTTGTACTCTTATCGATTTTCGGGCGGCGCGGCGTAATTGAGTCAACAGCTGCACCGAAATCGATTCTAGCCGCCTTCCGTGGTTCATCCATCGTCACTTACTCCATCTCAAGCGTGCTGTTCGGCTGTTTGTACGAGCACGTCCCGAACCTCCGTTGCGAATGCTTCAGCGTTCTCGATAGCTACAGCCGGGTTGCGAACCTCCTTAGGTGACAGATCGTAAATTGTGCCACCCAGGCGAAATGGTGCTTTAAATGCAGACCTCTCAACCAACGAAGTACCCATCATGGGAATACCGTTTTCATCGAGCTGCTGTTTGATCTCGCGCATGCCCTTGTCGGTGATAATCGGAGATGTTTGTGCGAAGAATACTCGAAAAGGTATGGTTCGTTTGAATACGGTTTCTTGCCTCTTGATGAGCTTGATAATGCTGGCAGCCTCGTCCGCATCTAATTGACTTCCCTTCATAGGGATTAGCGCGAGATCAGCCCGCCCTAAGCCAACACTGACCTCGACGTTTTTGCTTCCTTCGAGATCGACAATGACGAAAGGATCAGACGCATTGTCGACGACCTCCGCAACGTCACTTCCCAAAGCAGATACCACCGTCAGGGCGGCAGGAACCGCATCGGGAAACCTTTCTGCCCATCGGCAGAGAGGAGCATTGGGATCGGCGTCGACCAATGTTGTTTTTACCTCATTAGCGGCGAGCACCGAGGCCAGTGTCAATGCAGAGGTCGTCTTACCTACGCCTCCCTTGCTGCTCGCAAACACAATGATCGGCATTTTTGTTTCCTTCCAGAGATCGTGCCGTAGCTGGAACTAAGCCTGTGAACTATGCTGGATATATATATGCTACCCGCTACCGTCAAGATAGCGGATAGCCGAGACGTAGCCGCTACCGACAAGATAGCCGCTACCCTCTCGTCTTTTGGGTATCGGACTGGAAGATCCGGAGGCTGGGGAGAGATCCCGTCTCTGCGGTAGTCCGTGGGTAGCGGCTATCCATTATAGCTCGGTAGCGGGTAGCGGACTGGAAGAGCCGAAGGCCGGGGGGAGATCCCTTCCCTGCGGTAGTCTGTGGGTAGCGGCTATCCGTTATAGCTCGGTAGCGGGTAGCGGACCGGAAGATATGGAGGCCGGGGGGAGATCCCTTCCCTGCGGTAGTCTGTGGGTAGCGGCTATCCGTTATAGCTCGGTAGCGGCTACCAGAGCCTCATGGCTATTGCCCAACGTCGCGGGTCATCTCACTCTGTGAGCGGCGAGGAGGAAGGGAGAACTGTAGAAAAGAAGGGAGAATAAGGCGCTGCCTTTCGGTCGCCCGCGCCGCAACAGGTGGGTCGCCGTCCGTCCTCCCCATGCTCGCCGGCTGCGCCGCCTGCGCGTGGGTCCGGATGACGCCGATCCTGCCGCTGCGCGGCACTGTTGCACCCCGGTCGCCCGAAAGGTCGTCGCAAGGATGTTTGAAGAATCAGAGATGGATCGAGCATCATGCGACGCTACCAGTTTCCCTATATCCCAACCCCCCGTGGCCGGCCTCCGATGCGCTGGACCGACACGCAGGAGCCTACAACCTGCCGCCGCTGTAACATGCACTGGGAGGACGGCGATCCCGCACTCACGATTGCCTGCACGGGCTGCGGTGGACCTGCGGATGAGCCGTGCCGCCGCAGATCAGGTGGCAATGAGCGTGTGTGCGCCTGTCGCGACGAAGCGGCGGTCCAGATGGAGCTGCTGACACGTTGTGAGGGACTGACCTGGGACGGTCGCCACGAAAAGCCGCTGCTGCTGCGGGAGCGCCCGATCGCCCACGCCCTGATGTGCCGCTCTGTGCGGACAGGCGCCCCGGTCAGTCGGTGGACATCATGAGCCCGGATCTCGCGTCCTATGACAGCATCATTGTCGCAGTGTCGGGAGGCAAGGATGGCACGGCCTGTCTGCTCGCCCTGCTGGAAGCCGGTGCTCCGGCCGAACGCATCGAGTTGTGGCACCACGATGTGGACGGGGAGGGGGGATCCTTCATGGACTGGCCCTCCACTGCTCCGTATGTCGAAGCCCTGGCTCGCGACTTCGGACTGCCACTCTATCGGTCCTGGCGAGAGGGTGGCTTCGAGCGCGAGATGCTGCGCCACGATATGCCGACCGCGCCCGTGGTCTTCGAGACCCCGGAGGGGCGCGTCGTCGCCGGCGGGGAGGGCCAGAACGGAACCCGGCTGCGCTTTCCCCAGGTCTCGGCCAGCCTCTCCGTGCGCTGGTGTTCGGCAAGCCTCAAAGTCGACGTAGCCGATCGTGCCGTTCGCGGACAGGACCGGTTCCTCAACCGCCGTACCCTGGTCGTGACAGGCGAGCGTGCTGAAGAGAGTCCCGCACGGGCTCGATATGCGGCCTTTGAGCCTCACCGTACCGACACGAGAAACGGGACGCGTCGTCGTCGCCATGTCGATCACTGGAGGCCGGTACATCAGTGGTCCGAAGCAGAGGTCTGGGCGATCCTGGAGCGCTGGCGCGTCATGCCAGCCTATCCATATCAGGTTGGATTTTCGCGCCTGTCCTGCGCGTTCTGCATCTTCGGCAATGCAGACCAGTTCGCCACCCTGAAATGGATGGATGCGAACCGGTTTGCGAAACTGGTTGGATATGAAAAAGACTTCGGCTGCACGATCAAACGTGACAGGGGGCTCGCGCAGCTGTCGTCCGAAGGGACGGTTTATGAAGCGGCCCGGTCGCGGCCCGATCTGGTCGCAGCCTGCCTGTCAGACCGCCCGTTACAGACGGTTCTGACAGAAAACTGGACTCTCCCGGCCGGTGCCTTCGGTAACGGAGGAGGGCCCCTCTAGTTTCAGGCGCGGGCCGGACGGCCCCGCCGTTTTTCGGGGAGCTTCTTTACCGGAGGGAGGTCTTCTTCCTGAGGCGCAGAAGCGCGGGTTCTGGAGCCCAGGCCGATTTCCCGGGCAAGAGCTGCGCGCTGTGCGGAATAGCCGGGAGCGACCATCGGATACTCCGGGGGCAGACCCCAGCGGGCGCGGTATTCATCAGGCGTCATGTTGTACGCCGTTTTGAGATGACGACGGAGCATCTTCAGCTTTTTCCCGTCTTCCAGACAGATGATGTAGTCCGGGAAAACCGACTTCTTCGGATTGACCACGGGAACTGGCGCCTCTTCGGCCGCAGCCTCGGAGACCGCCGGAACGGTCAGGGCCGTGTGGACGGAACGGATCAGGCCCGGGAGCCCATCGGGCGCGACATCGTTTCTTGAGAGATAGGCGGCCACGATTTCGGCCGTCAGGGAACGCAGGTCAGAGTGAGGGGGCTCTGTGGCGGGTGTCAGGTCAGTCATGAAATCCCTCAGTGTAATGATGGTGAGCTGTAAATCGTTTCTGTGAACGGTGACTGCAAGTCAGCCACGACAATACATTACTCCGGTTAACAGCGTCTTCACACTTGCCGCATGGTTTTTTTCCGACCTGCAGAAGAGCCGAAAGCAAAAGAAAAAAGAAAAAAGAAAAAGAGGGAAGGGAAGAAGGGGGGCACCACGGGATCGCCCTGTGCGGCAAGGGGTGGGTCCGTCCGTGTCCTCGCTGGCGCTGCGGGCCGGGCGGTCCCGACGCTGGCGCGTCGCCCTTGCCCCCCAGCACGACGCCGCGGTTGCCGGAGAGGGTCAGGAAAGGAGAAAGACGACGATGCCGAGCTTGGCCCTTACGTCCCCAGATACACAGTCGCAGTTCAGTCTGGTTCAGGCCCATCAGGAAGGCTGGACCATCCTCGAAGGCTGCGGTCCCGAAAGCATGGACACCCAGATCCGAGGCGTCACCTGTTCGGACCAGCACGCCTGGTGGCGGGTGTCACAGAAGGCGCGCTGCGGTTCCGAATACCATCGCGAGGCTCTCGCGCGCCTTTCCGACAATGAACGCGAGCAGATCAGCCTTCGGTTCGGACCGCTCTGATCCCCTGATGCCGCACGCCTGAGCCGGGCGCGGCCCCTCGCGCAGTTCCACCATTCAGTTTTTCTGGCCACCCGGTCTGCCGAGCGCAGCACCGGGCGCGGCCGCTTGTCCGGAGTATTCCCATGAGCAAGGCACAGCTTAGCTTCTTCGACACATCCGCCCTCGGCGGCGCGAACGCCAATCTTTTCTGGGGTGAACTGCCTGGAGACAAGGCGCTTGAAGAGGCAGCAAAGGTCGTTGCGCAGGCCGCCAGCACTCCGGTTATCGCGCCAAAGATTGACTTCCGTCTCTGTGGCACACGCGACCTGTCCCAGGGCTGGAAAGCGCGCGCACGGGACAACCTTGCCGCCATCCGTCTTCTGACCGAACTGGAGACCGAGGGGCGCAATGCAACGCCGTCCGAGCAGGCTTTGCTGGCGAAGTTTACGGGATTTGGAGCCGGGGAGCTGGCCAACAGCCTGTTCCCCCGTCCGGGCGAAGCCTTCCGTCAGGGCTGGGAAGAGATCGGGGTGCAGCTTGAGACGCTGACGAGCCAGCAGGAGCGGGCCGGACTGGCGCGGGCCACGCAGTACGCCCATTACACGCCGGAACTGATCGTGCACGCGCTGTGGGATCTGGTGGCGCAGATGGGGTTCCGCGGCGGACGTGCGCTGGAGCCGGGCTGTGGCACGGGTCTGTTCATGGGCGCGATCCCAGAGAAACTTGCCCCGAAGACGGCCTGGACGGCGATCGAGAACGACCCTCTGACGGCCCGCATCGCCCGCAAGCTGTTTCCGAACCAGTGGGTGCGGTCTGAAGACTTCACGACGGCGAAGATTGCCGAGCAGTTCGACCTCGCCATCGGCAACCCGCCGTTCAGCAACCGCACGGTGCGCGGCACGGACGAACTGGGACGGCTTGGCCTGTCCCTGCATGACTACTTCATCGCACGCTCCGTCTCCCGCCTGCGCCCCGGTGCCATGGGTCTGTTCGTGACGTCACGCTGGACGATGGACAAGCGCGACGCCACTGCACGCCGGCACCTGTTCGAAACGGCGGACCTGGTCGGGGCGGTCCGCTTGCCGGCTGGCGCGATGCGCGATGATGCTGGGACTGACGTGGTCGTGGACGTGCTGGTCCTGCGCCGTCGCGAGATCGGAGACAGCCCGGGCGACACCGCCTGGCTGGACGTTGCGGACCTGCCCGACACCGACGAGGGGGAGGGACCGCTCAGCATCAACCGCTATTTTGCGGAGAACGGTCAGCAGGTGCTCGGTCGGCACGGCTGGACGAGCGGACAGTTCGGGCCGGAATACACCTGCGCGGCGAACCCGATGCTGATGCTCGACGACGCCCTGCCGAGCGCGCTCTTCCGTCTCGCCGCGCTGGCACGCTTCCCGGTGCCGCAGACGCTCGACGTCGAGGCGCTGCGGGAAAGCCGACGTGCGGATGTCGGCACGGCAGGGGAGGGGGCGAGCCTCAAGGAAGGCAGCTACTTGATCGAGAAGGGGGCCCTGCACCAGATCATTGACGGCCAGTCGGTGCCGGTGAAGGTCAAGAAAGGCGAGCAGAAGGACGGTATTTTCCAAAAGCACGCGCGTATCATCGAAGGCCTGATCCCGGTCCGTGATGCCGCCCGTTCGGTCCTGCGCGCCCAGGTGGAGAACCTGCCTTACAGCGCGCTCCAGGCGGACCTCAAGCGCGCCTATCAGTCCTTTGTGCGACAGTTCGGGCCGATCAACCTGACGCTGACCAGCACGCGCATTGATCCCAGGACCGGGGACGAGAGCATCACGCAGCGGCGTCCGAACCTCCAGCCCTTCTACGACGATCCGGACGTCTGGCTGGTCAGCTCGATTGAGGAGTACGACGAGGACCGGCAGGTCGGCACACAGGGGCCGCTGTTCTCCGAGCGTGTGATCCAGGCAACGCTGGAGCCGGAGGTGCACAGCGCCCATGACGCGCTTGCGGTCTGCCTGCATGAGACGGGTGTCGTGGAGATCCCGCGCATTGCCGAACTGCTGGGGCGGTCCGAGGACGAGGTCATCGCCGAGCTGGGCAGTGCCATCTACCTCGATGCCGGACGCAGCCAGCCCGGACGCGATGTCTGGGTGCCAGCCGACGAGGCGCTGTCAGGCGCGGTGCGCACGAAGCTGGCGGAGGCCCGCAAGGCCGCTGAGACTGATCCCCGCTTCGCCCGCACCGTGGCCGCGCTGGAAGAGGCCCAGCCCGAGGATCTGCGGCCGAGTGACATTACAGCCCGTCTGGGCGCGCCGTGGATCCCAACCGCCGACATCGAGGGCTTCATCGCCGAGGTGATCGGGGTCGAGGCCGGCGTGTGGCACACCAAGGAGGTGGCGTCCTGGACGTTGGACAAGGGACCGTTCCGGGGCAAGGCTGAAGCGACGTCCGTCTGGGGCACCGAACGCCGTCCCGCAGGGGAACTGATCGAGGATGCGCTCAATCAGGCCATTCCGCAGATCTGGGACACCTGGCGCGACGAGAACGGCGAGCACCGGCAGCTGAATGCCCAGGAGACCGAGGCCGCCAAGGAAAAGCTCGCCGCCATCAAGACGTCCTTCCAGGCCTGGGTGTGGCAGGATCCAGAGCGCGCCGAGCGTCTGGTGCGGCTGTATAACGACACCTACAACAACCTCGTCCCCCGCGCCTTTGACGGCTCGCATCTGCAGTTGCCCGGGGCCAGCACCACGATCCAGCTGCGCGCGCACCAGAAGCGGGTGGTCTGGCGCATCATCGCCACGGGAAACACTTACATGGCGCATGCCGTGGGATCGGGAAAAACCTTCTCGATGTGCGCGGCGATCATGGAGCAGCGCCGTCTTGGCCTGATCTCGAAGGCCATGGTTGTGGTGCCGGGACACTGTCTGGCGCAGATGGCCCGCGAGTTCCTGATGCTCTACCCGACCGCGAAGATCCTGGTGGCGGACGAGACGAACTTTGTGAAGGCGAAGCGCCAGCGCTTTCTCGCCCGTGCGGCCACGGGTCAGTGGGATGCGATCATCATCACGCATGATGCCTTCAAGTTCATTCCGGTCGAGACCAAGTTCGAGCAGGCGATGATCGAGGCGCAGATCGCGTCTTACGAAAGCCTGCTGTGCGAGATCGACGCCGACGACCGCATCTCCCGCAAGCGCATCGAGCGCATGAAGGAGGGAATGAAAGCGAAGCTGGACGGGCTGGCCAGCCGCAAGGACGATCTGGTTCATCTCGGCGAGATCGGCATCGACCAGATCCTCGTGGACGAGGCGCAGCAGTTCCGCAAGCTCAGCTTCGGTACGAACCAGTCCAGCCTCAAAGGGGTCGATCCGAATGGCAGCGGTCGTGCCTGGGACCTGTACGTCAAGGCCCGCTATCTCAGCCGTCTCAACCCCGGTCGCGAGCTAATCATGGCCTCGGGCTCGCCGATTACGAACACCCTGGGCGAGATGTACAATGTGCAGCGCTTCCAGCAGATCGACGCCCTGATCGAGCGTGGCCTGCATGAGTTCGACGCCTGGGCTGCCAATTTCGGGGAGACCCGCACGGAACTCGAGCTTCAGCCGAGCGGGCTGTACAAGCCTGTGACGCGGTTTGCGGAGTTCGTGAACGTGGCCGATCTGATGGCCATGTACCGGCATTTTGCGGACGTCGTGCAGCAGGACGACCTGCGCCAGTACGTGAAGCTGCCTGAAATCGCCACGGGCAGCCGACAGATCGTGGTCGCAGACAGCGGACCCGCCTTCCGCGATTACCAGAAGGAGCTGGAAGCGCGGATCAAGGTGATCGAGGAGCGCAAGGGCAAGCCTGAAAAAGGGCAGGACATCATCCTGTCCGTGATCAACGATGCGCGTCATGCCGCGATTGATCTGCGCTTTGTCCGACCTTCGGAGGACAATGACACCAGCAACAAGCTGAACGTCATGATCGCGAGGGTCTTCGACATCTGGAAGGCGACGAGCGAGAACCGCTACACCGATCCCGACACCGGCAAGCCGTATGACCTGCCCGGGGCCGTGCAGATGATCTTCTCGGATCTGGGCACGGAAGCGGCGCTGGAGAAACGGGGCTTCTCGGCCTATCTGTGGATCCGCGACGAGCTGATGCGGATGGGTGTGCCGCGCGAGCAGATCGCCTTCATGCAGCACTACAAAAAGAGTGCGGCCAAGCAGGGACTGTTCCGGGATCTCAATTCCGGGCGCAAACGCATCCTGATCGGCTCGAGTGCGACAATGGGCACGGGCGTGAACGCACAGCAGCGTCTGATTGCCCTGCACCATCTGGATGTGCCCTGGCTGGTGGCCGACATTATCCAGCGTGAGGGACGGATCGAACGCCAGGGCAACCAGAACCCGGTCATCCAGATTTACGCCTACGCCCTGAAAGGCTCGGTGGATGCCACGAACTGGCAGCTTCTGGAGCGCAAGCAGCGCTTCCTGTGTCTGGCCATGTCGGGAGACCGGTCGATCCGCCGTCTGGAGGATATCGGCGAGAGTGCGAACCAGTTTGCCATGGCGAAGGCACTCGCTTCGGGCGACGAGCGCCTGATGAAAAAGGCGGGACTGGAAGCGGAGCTGGCCCGTCTGCGTCGTCTCAAGGCCGCCCATTACGACGACCAGTTCAACGTGCGTCGCGCGATCGAGCGGGCCGAGCGTGATCAGAGGGTGGCCGAAGCCGTTATTCCGAAGATCCGGGCGGATATCGCGAAACGCCAGTCGACACGGGGGGAGGCGTTCCAGCTTGTGCGCAAGTCGGATGTGCTGACCGAGCGGCAGGATGCCGGCAGGTGGCTGATGGGTCAGGCGCGCACCGCCAAGCGTGCCGAGCAGAAAGGCCGGTGGAAACTCGGCGAGATCGGCGGGTTCGAGCTGGTGTGTGAGACCTGGGGTTCGACCTTCATGGGTGAGACCGAATGGGAGGCGACCATCGCCATCGTGGCCGAGGACCGGATGATCGGGATCGATTTTGATCACGACACCGCCCCGCTCGGGTTCATCGCCCGCATCGAGAACACCCTGCTGCGCTTCGATAGCGAGCTTGCGGATGCGCAGCGGCTGCTGGCCGAGACGGAGCGTAAACTGCCCGGCTATCGCGCCCGTGACGGGATGCCGTTCCGCGAGGCCGCACTCCTGGAGGAGAAGGAGGAGGAAATGGCGGCTCTAGAGGCGGATCTGGCCGAGGATACAGCGCGGCGGGAGGCCGAGGCTTCCGAGGCTCTGGCCGCGATGGAAAGCCTGAGCGTCAACGACAATGGGGAAGAAGACGAAGAAGCAGAGACGGCAGCATAGGGAGAGGAGAAGGGGCGGGCATGGCCCGCCCGGTGCGGCAAGGCTCAGGCCGGGCGCGCTGGCGCGCGGCCTTGCCACACCGGACAGTCCCTGCATCCGCGGAGAGGTTGAAAGAGAGATCAGAGGAAGAGAGCATGTCCTATCGTATCGTCTATGACCTCGCCGCCGTGCGACTTCCGGCAGCGACCCTGCGCCCTTATGTCGCGGATAGCAGCTTTCATGCCGATCAGTACCTGCTGATGGAACTGGGTGGCGATAACAATGTCTATGAGGGGCGGGGCTCGCTGCGCGCGAGAAGCTGGTCCCTGATTGGGGCGGGACAGAACTGGGAGATCATGCGTCAGGTGGTGCAGTACGCTGCCTCTTGTGAGGGCGGCGGAATGCGCTTCTCCGGTGCCAGTGAGACGCAGGCAGAAACCTATATTCGCAAGTGCCGGACTGTTTTGCGGGATGCCGTGGCCGCGCTGTCCGCTATCAAGGCCCCGGAGATGACAGGTGAAACCCCGGTGTGGTCCTGGCTGAACCTGCTGCGTGACCCAAAGGATGCAGCCATCTTTCTGGCATACTCCAATCTGGATGACGCTCCTGTCTATAACCGGGCGACAGTTTATGGACCATGTCACGAGCGCCACTCCATCATGAAAGGTCTGACCCCATTTGTGGAGTGCGCGGCATGAGCCGGACGGACAAGGCCATCATTTCCAAGGTTCTGTGCGGTGTGAACGTGGAGATTTTCACCTATCCGAATGGTGAGGCTCTTCTGCGCACCGTGGACAGCTATCCCGTCAACGGGAATGACTGGCACGGGCCATACAAGGATGCGACCTGCGCGGAAGCCGATTTCGTGGACCGCAACGCGCCGCCCGTAATTACCCCGGAGGATCTGCAACGGGGCCGCCGGAATGGGACTATTGCCCAGACTCTTGAGGGCGTCGAGATGATGCTGACCTTGGATCGCTGGACAGGGGGCAGTTGTCTGACGTCGTTCATTGTCCGGCCGGAGGCCCGGGCATGAGCGAAGTCCTGCCCACGTCCGCAGGCCCCGTCTGCCGGCACCTGGATCTCAGTACCGGGCATCTTCCGCTCGCAGAGCGCGATGCGTGCGAGCTTTATCTCAGCAGCGGGGGCACAGCAGGCCGAAGTTGCCTTGGTGGGCCTTATGGCTGGATGATCTATGTGCCCACTGAGGCGGAGGACGTCCCGCAGGATGTGTCTCCCGAACTGGCTGCCCTGATGGTGCGGGCGCGGGAGCAGAACTGCCATTACATCCACTTCGATCGGGACGGGTCGATCGACGAGACGCTGCCTTTTTACGACTGAACCGCCACCGCCTTGCCTGCCCAAGGAAGAAGAAAAGGGGGCAGGAAAACAAACGGAAAAGAGAGAGGGAGCCGCCACAGGTCGCGGCTTCGCGCAAGGCTCAGGCCGGGCGCGCTGACGCGCGGCCTTGCGCGAAGCCACGCCCCGTGCCCGCGCCGAGATCATCACGACAGAAAAAAGGAGACAGGCGTGTCAGACCCGACAGGACAACCCGCGGCCGAAGTGGCGCTCAGAGCAAACCTGACGCTGATCTTTGACGCGATGCAGGCGCATGGCGTGAAGGCGGTCAAAGTTGAGTACGAGGCCAAGGAAGGCTGGTGGACAACGCTTCATGTGACAGCGGACGACAGTCCGGATCTGTTCGAAGACCTGTCCCTTGAGAAGGCCGTTGCAGCGCTTGGACCTGACCAGACGATTGCCCCTCTGTTTCCGAACAGCTTTGACCTTGTGGTCTGGCACTGCGTCGAAACCGTTATCCGGCGCGTGCAGGCCGATTACGACAACGATGAAGACGGGTCTTACGGCACGGCCACGCTGACGCTGGAAACACGGCAGCTTGAGGTCGAGCATATCGAGCGTGTGGTCTCCCATCTCGCGCACAGCCTGACCGCCTGACGTCTCCCCCACGATACCTTTTCGACACCCTTACGACATCACTGGAGCCCATCATGGACGAACTGCGCCTTGTCGATCCCAACATCCTGATCGCAAATCCGAACAATCCCCGCCAGACCACGTCCGGCCAGGCGAGCATTCGCCAGCTTGCGCTGAATATCCGTGCAGTCGGGCTTGTCCATCCGCCGCGCGTGCGTGAGCTCGGTGACGGCAGCCTGATGATCATTGCGGGCCATCGACGGACAGAAGCGGCGATCTATGCGGGTCTGACGGAAATTCAGGTCCATGTGACGAAGATCGATAATGGTCTGGAGGATCTGGCAGCAGCCAGTGAGAACATGATCCGTGAGGGCATGACCGAGCCGGACCAGTGGCGTGCCGTAACCCGGATGCGCGAAGAGCTTGGCTATACGGATCAGCAGCTGTGCATGGCGCTGATGATCACGCCTGCCTATCTCCGTGGACTGACCCTGCTCGCGAAGCTGCATCCGCCAATCCTGCACGCCATCGAAATTGGCCGTGGCCCGGACCAAAAAGAGCGGCGGACGCTGGCGCTGTCGTCTCTGGAGGAGCAGGCCGCTGCGTGGGCTGAGATGTTTGCCGAGAGCGTGGAGGAGGGAGAGGACCCGGCCGGGTACCGTCTTAACGCCGAAGATCCGGATGATACCGTGAACTGGCGTGACTTCACCTGGCACCTGCGTCAGGACGAGTGGTATGCGCGGGATGCCCGGTTTGACGATGCGCTGGCGCAAAAGCATGGCGTCGTCTGGACCGAAGATCTGTTCGGGCAGGGCAGTGAGGATAATCGCTACGTCACGGATGCCACGGCGTTCCGGGCGGCGCAGGAAGACTGGATTGCCGAGCATCGCCCTGAAGGCACTCTTGCGATCGAGGCGGACGAGTACGGATCGCCTCTGCGCCCTCAGGGCTACAACTTCGTCACGAACTGGATGAGCGAGCAGGAGACCGATGTTGTCGGCTACTGGCTCAATCGGAGTACCCTGAAAATCGAAGAGCGGAAGTTTCGCTACACGGGTGAAGAAACAGTTCGCTCTGAAGCGCGTGTGGTGGAGCAGACGCCACCCCCAAAGAAAGAGCGCGCGGACATCTCCGGCACGGGTCTGAAGATGATCGGCTCCGTGCGGAGTCTCGCGCTGAAGAAGGCGCTGGAAGCGAAAAGTGAAGATGCCGATCCGTGGGATCTGGTGGCTGGCCTCCTGCTCGCACTGAATGCCAATAACGTCCATATTTACGGTTCATCAGGCCGGTCGCCTTATGAGAACGCGGTGAAAACCGCTATGGAAGAGCTGTTCCCGGAGGGGGAGCTGGTGCGTGATGAGGCGCTCATCCGCCGCCACGCGCTGGAAAGCCTCGGTGGTTTCATGAACTGCGAAGTGAGCATGCACTCCGGTTCGGGCATGGCAGCGGAACTGCTGGGCTGTCTGTTCGACGCGGATACCCACATGCCGAGCATGGCCGATGAGGACTTCCTGAAGACCTACAGCAAGCCCGGGATCACCAAGGCGGTTCAGGCACATGGGCTTGCGCCACTCAACACAGGCAAAGAGATGCGGGCCGCTTTGCTGAACGCCGTGGGAGACGGGCATTGGGTTCCGCAGGCCGCAGGCTTTGCGCAGGCGACTGGCGTCTGGGCGGACGAGGTTCGGAAAAACCAGTCTCGCCGTGCGAAATGGGCTGCAGCTGAAAGCAGACTGGAGGACGAGGATGAAGACGACCTGGAGTGTGCTGATCCGGAGGGTCTGGAAGACGTGATGGACAACGAAGGCGGGGAAGAGGTTAGCGAGCCAGACGTCATGGAGGATGAGCCAGCAGAAAAACCGGACCTCGTGGTGCCGCAGGAACTGGTGGCCATGCAGGCCGCCATGGGAGGGCGGCTGGAGATCCTTCGGGTCTGAGGCCGCTTGATGACAGAGCGTTTCGCGACAGACTTGCGTGGAACGCCTGATCTGGCACAACAGGAGATCGGGGCCGCCTGATGAGTCCGCGTGACGAAACGTCTGTTCAGGTTACGGTTCAGACGTCGCGGCCCCCGAAAATCGTAACCGGATGTGGGTCGGGGGTCGCTTTGCCCACAGTCGTCAGAGTGAAAGGGGAAACCATGATCTTCGTGATCGTGGTGGACCGTAAGTGGTTTACGAAGATCCTTCGTAAAACGAAGAAGACCCTTCAGGCGGTTGCCACCGCACTGAAGAGCCTCTCCGAGTAAATCACTTAAGGTAAACCGGGCCGTGAGGTGTTTTTTCCCGAAGCCCCTCACGGCTCACCTCTGAACTTGGACGAACCGGTTACGATTTTCAAGGGCGGAGTCAGCATGGCTCCGCCCTTTTTCGTGCAGTGAGACGGTGCCTGGGTTCACAGGGGAAGAGCCTGCCCGCGCGAGGGCGAGAAGCGAAGAAAAAAGAAAAAGAAGGAGGAGAGAGGGGCGGGGTGCCAGAGCCTGTCTGTCGCCGCAAGGGGTGGTGTCCTCGGCTGACGCCTGCGGGACCGCCGCTGACGCGTCGCCCTTGCCCCGCCAGTCAGGCCCTGACCCCGGAGAGGACAGTTGAAGAGACATGAAGAGAAGGAGATCAGCATGTCCGAACACCCGACTGTCACCGTAGGCACCCGCGTCAGCACCATCCTGTACAACAGAGGCCGGGGCGTCGTGTCTGCGGTTCATGGCACGCCTCGCCCAGAGACAATCAGACGCCTTGCTGGTGGCTTCATCGCGGCGGGAGGCAGTGCCAGCTTTGATATCGTCTTTGCCTGCGGAAGTATCAGCAAGAAGCTGCCCGAGAGCATTCTGCACGGCGTGCAGTGGACGATCTTCCACGACGAGCCCAAGGCTGGCCCGGAGGAAATTGCGCAGCTGCACGCTCATGCCGAAGCATGCCGTGCTGAAAAACAGGCGCGGAAAGATCAGGCTGCGGCGGCCCATGCGGCTGAAATCGAGCGTCTGCGCACCGATCCCGAATACGCTCATCTGGAGCAGGGTTCGGACCAGAGCGGCGTGCTGGCAGGAAAGAACATCCGCCGTCTCCTGAAAGCTGCGCTGCCAAAGCACACGTTCCGTGTGCGCAAATCCTCTTACGGGTCCGTATCGGTCAACTGCGACAATCCGCTGGATGATGCCGCGCAGAAGACTGTCGACAACATCCGAAAGCAGTTCAGATCGGGGTCTTATGATCCGGTGTCCGATTGTCACTCCACGAGCCGGAGCCCCTGGCAGGAAGTCTTTGGCAGCGCCGAATACGTCTTCTGACCCCACCTCGTTTCGTCACAGTTCTTCCAGGCCGCCGCGAGGCGGCCTTTGTCATATCCGGAGATCGACATGGCTTTCTTTACGCTCAGTGCTACGCCTGCCACCGCAAAACGTGAGGGCTATTTTACCAGCACCACGATGGCGCTCATGTCCCAGCTTGGTGAGCGCCGCATCGTCGAGGCGAAGTCGGTAGATGGCCTCAAGCCGCTCATTCTGAGCTTTGGCCGCGACACTGCCCTTCAGCACCCCGGCAAGTCGTTCAAGATCATGGTCACTGTCAATCGTGGCAGCCGCAAGCCGCGCGGTTTCGACGCAGCTTATGATTCAGAAGCACTTGGCACATCTGAATGGCTGGAAACCACGGTTGCAGACCCGGTTCCCCACGAGGGCATGGCAGGTGTGGCCTCATGGGGAAGACGGTACACGCCATTCCGCATGGACGGTGCAGAGCCGCGCGAAGCTTCGCTCACCGAGGCCGAACGCCTGTCTGACGACGGTCATCTTGGCTTCAAGGGATGGGCCGCGGAAGTCGCGGCCATTCTCGACACCATTGGCGCGCCTGCGACCGCTTTGGGCAGCAAGACCCGGGACGCTCTGGTGTCGCGCTATCGCGCCCACCAGCATCCCGCCCTGGCCGCCGCTGTCCTGACTGCGTCCTCAATGGCCGAGCATCTGGCCGCCTGAGGCCAATGCAGGGGAGCGGATAATGTCTCCCCTGCCAGATCCTGAAGTTTAAAAAAGAGCGAGTTTTCCATGGTCGATGAAAGCCTTCTCCAGATTGAGACCTGTCTTCTGGAACGTCGCAAGGTCCATCTTGGCATTGCGCCGGATGGGCGCGTCTATCTGCGTGTAACGTCGTTCTGGCCAAAAGAAGCCGCGCAGCACTGGCACGGACCATACTCAGACCGAAAAGAGGCTGAGACGGATTTCCTGGCCCGCACGCAGCCGCCATGCGTCACGCGAGCAGAGATCTCTGACGCCAGCCGTCGCGGCGAGCATGGAACGGTCGACGGCGTCCCCATGATCGTAATGAAGCATCGCTGGACGGGGCAACTAACCCTGACGCCTTACCGCCTCGTGGAGGACACCGGCGTGATGCAGGTCGCGCGCCAAAATGGACACAATTGAACATCGGTCGACACCCGCTCAAGCTGAGGAAGGAGGAGAGTTAGGAAGAGGAAAGAGGGAAAGAAGCAGAAGGAGAGAGGGGCAGCACAGGCTGTCTGCGCTGGCAAAGGGTGGGTCTCCACGCGTCCTCGCCCTGACGGGCTCCGGGTCGTGGAGATCCCGCCGCTACGCGGCGCTTGTGCCAGCGCAGACAGCCTGTGCCTGTGCCGGAGAGGTCATCAGAGAAAAGAGATGACGACAACAGGAGTGACCTTTCATGCAGATTTCCCAGCAGACCCTTCAGGACATCAAGGACGTTGCCGGACTGGCCGGTGGGGTCTTCGGTTTTCTCGCCCTGGTCTTCGCGTTTACGTGTCTGCCGAGCTTTCTGGCGGGACCGGTGCCCCATCACTATCTCGCCTCGGCATCGCACAGCGCTCATCCCCGCGGCTGAAGCTTCCACGTCTCCGAACGCTCCCACGCCCCGCCATCGTGCGGGGTTTTTTCATTTCTGATCCGAGGAAAATATCCCATGATCGTCACCTTCGACCGCGCGCTGATCGCGCGCCTTCTTGCCCATGCCGAGGTTGCGTCGGAACGACGTGCCACGCTGACGCAGCTTTTTGACAAGAGCCTGCGCAAGCCTGGGCATGGCGCGCGCGAATGGGGCCGTCCGGAAGACATCGATCCCGCCAAGATCCCTGCGGGTCTGTGGTTGGTTGGAGATCACGGGATCTACATGATGTCGAACGGGCTTCCCCTTCTGCCGTCCGATGACGGTCAGAAGCCCAATTTGTGCGCGTATGCGCGCGAGGCTGACCCGGCACAGAACGCGGGCAGGGCTCATGACGTCAAGCGACAGGCTTTTGGCGGGGATGACGGATGCGAGTTCCTGGAAGCTGCGCTTGTACGACGGGCCCTCAGCAAGGTGTCCGGTGACACACTGCGGTTGAACATTACGCCTGAAACCCTCGAAATTCTGGCCTGACTGGCCTTCCTTGCAATCCTTCAGGAGTGAAAGAATGTCCGATCTTATGCCTGTTCCCCATGAGCAGATCTGGGCCTCGGCCGTGGCGGTGGCCGCTGACAGCGTGGAGCAGCTGAGACGCTGCGATGTCGACCGCGTCGTCTCCCTTGTTGACGCGGCGGATCGCAGCGCGCTGACAGGCTGGCTGATCGCGCAGCGGCCCGATCTTGCGGGCGCTGTCGCGGAGGCTCTGTCCGCGCTCGTCCAGGAGGCTTACGCATGAGCCTGCTGTTGCCACACCTGCGGCGCGTCCGCATTGAGGCCGAGGGCCTGACGGCCACCCAGTGGAGCTCAGCGCAGGACAAAGCGAAACTGGCCAATGCAATCCTCGCCTTTGTTGCGAAAGGATTGCCGGAGGAGGGGTTCAGCAAGGCGCTGTACCAGCGCGTCAGCCAGATGTGGGGGTTTATCGCCTGCTTTAACCGGAACGGCTTTGCGGGCCGGTATTTCAGCACAACGCAGGGGCGCATCGCCTTCCTCGATCAGATCACTGCGCGTGGCGGGATCGGCGATCCCGCCTGGACCTGGTCAGACGTGGAAAGCCGGATCGCGGCTCTTCTGGTCGAGCATCAGGTGCTTGACCTGTATCGCACCGAACTGCGGCAGGAGACTGTCCGAGGCGAACAGGCGCTGTTGCGCAGACTGATCGACCGCCACGGCGTGCCGGCCGATCATGCCGGCCGCATCTCACTGGCTCCGGCGTTGGCTGCACCGCTGTCCCGGCAGCAGCCTGTTCAGATGGGTCTGCTCTGACACGTTGCGCTGTCCGTGACGGCGCAGGAGTCCGGATCGTCGATCAGGCCCTGAACGATCTCCCATCCGCCGAGAATATTCTGGGCCGTCTCCCAGGCGACGATCTCGGCGCGAAGCGCCTGCGCAAGATCGTCATAGATGCCGTCGCGCTGAGGATCTTCGATCTCACGGCGCTCCGCCTCCTCCGTGAGGGACCGTGCGTCGGAAACCCGGGCCAGTGCCCGAGAAACAAGCTGCGACAGCCAGTCAGACGCCATGCGCTGGCGACCCTCGCGTGTGTCGGGCAAAGGCGTGGCTTCGAAAATCTGTCGCGCCCTCTCGCGTCCGAACGCGCGGAGGCGCTCAACCTGTCGGGGCGGTGTCACAGCCCGGATTTCGGCAAGCGACCGCAACTGCGTCTCGGGCAGGATTGCGTCGGTGAGCGCGTCCAGGGTCGGCGCACGACGCCGCTCCTGCGGACAGCGGATCACCGTGGCGGTCTGATCTGTCTGTGCACTCATCGGTGTCCTCCTGTCGTTGTGCGGTAAGCGTAAAGCGCGCCACAAATAAAAGTCAATAAAAACAATAAGATACCGGCATCATTTGGCCCTCGCGAAAACCTCTGGGGGGCAGAAAAGAGACGCGCGCGAAAGAGAAAGAGGAGGGAGGGAAGGGGCTCTCATGGGGCAGGCGTCGCAGCAAGGGTGCGTCGCTCCGCTCCCGGCGCACAGCGCCGCCCATGCCACGCCACCCGCCCCATGAGGCTGCCAATCGGGAACGAAATATTCCGAGAGAGGCAGAACATGTCCAAGCGCAGGAAAACAGATCTGACAGCAGCCCGTAAAAAGGCAGAGGTCTTTGGGCCGGATACGGTTCTCTTTGCAGATCTTGAACTCGGAGAAGCCTTCCGCATGGCTGGGGCAGAGCTGGGAGCCGTGTATCGAAAGGTTCGCCGCAACCACTATATGCACGACGGTAAGCGATGCCTTGCGAGCGACGGTCGGGCCGTCAAGCGCGCTTCCCTGCCTGGGACGGAAGACTGAGACCACTCTCCCGATCCTCTCCTTCCTCCACTGACATCAGGGCCGCAGCGCGGCCCGCATCCGGTCAATAAACACAAGAAAGGAACCGCATCGTGCAGATCCAGATGCTCACCCCTACGTCCAGTTTTCTTCCCGCTCTTGAGGCGCCCGTCTTTCACCGCGCCGTCTCGGCAGGCAAGACCATTGGCCGCGCACGGCGTTTTTACGCTGAAGCCGATCTTCTGGCTGACGACGCGAATGATGTTCGTCTCGGAGCGGCGCTACGGGCTGCATTGAGGCGGGACGCCAGCACCGCACACCGCTCGGCACAGCGCACGCTTCTGAGTGTCTCCCATTGAGAGCCGCGCACCTGCACTCACAACAGGCCGTGCGATCCTGCGACCTGAGACAGACGCTTCGAGGAAGAAAAGGATGGGCCATGCGGCTTACGATGACAGGGTTGACCCTGGCAAGCCTGCTATGGGCAGGCATAACCCACGCGGCCGCTGCAAAGTGCTCCACTTTCGGCGGAGACGGTCAGCTCCCGGTTCTGACTAACGCAGCGCTTGGGCAGAAGATCGTGCTTCTGTGCAATGACGGCTTTGCTGTCCTGCACTCGGGGATCAGTCATGGCCCTCTGTGGACGGCAGAGCATCTGACCGAGGAAGGCCTGGAGCGCAGCATGCAGATCGGCCGGGTCGTCCGGTTCTTTCATGCCGATCCCCGTCTGTCCTTTGAGGACAGGGCCGAGCTGAGCGACTACCGCGCGTCGGATTATGACCGCGGCCATATGGCCTGTTCGGCGGACGAAGACACTCTTCAGGCGCAGGAGCAGAGTTTTTCGCTCGCCAATGTTGTTCCCCAGACCCCGGAACTGAATGAAGGCATCTGGACGGGCGTGGAAATGGCGGTGCGTCGTCTCGCACAGCGCGAAGGCGAGCTTTACGTCGTGACCGGTCCGGCATTTGAAGCGTCGGTCAAGACCATCGGATCGCATCGGGTTTTTGTGCCCTCTGCGACCTGGAAGGCTGTTTACGATCCTGTCGAGGACGAAGCAGGCGCGTATTTCTGTCAAAATAGCAGCCAACCAACCTGTACGATCATCAGCATCGGCGCGTTAACCCAGGCGACGGGTGTAGATCCTTTCCCGTCTCTTCCCGATGAGATCCGTCAGACGGCCATGACGCTGCCTCGCCCCCTTAAAAGTCCTTATGCTGATCGCATCCGGCCTGCCTCTGGCAGTCCTGTGCTGGAGACCATGCCATGAGCTTCATTCCTTTCCTTGACGCAGGCAAAAGTGTTCGGATCGATGACCTGACGATTGAGAGCGGCACTGAGCGGATCGCCCTGTACGGACGCCTCGAAATTCGAAGGGACCGGATCGGCCTGCAGGATATTCAGGCCCTGAAGGCTCAGATCGACGCCATTGCCCGCGAGCTTGAAGGATCGGCCCATCTTCCCGAGCGTGCGCGGAGCGCACACCAGACAAGCGTGATGCCCAGTCCCTTCATGGGGCGGAGCTGTGCCTGATGGCGCGGGAGCCTCTGCCAGGAAAGGTCTGGAGTGCCACAAGCCTCGCTCCGGACAAGACGACCTTCCACCCCAGCTTCCTCCGCGCCCTTCGGTTGCTCCGTGCAGCCGGGTCCCCTGAGAAGGCATCGTGTCCTGCGCTGCGTTTGTGACGGACCTGGCAGTGTCGGGACGAAAGGCGTCGCTACGCTTGCTTTCGCCCCTTTTGCCTCCGGCACGGGTCGAACGAAAGGCTTGTTTAAGTATTCGTTAAGTTAGTGTCGATGATGTTTGTATATTGGTAAGTCACGACAAATAAAAACCATGAAAACCGCAGTAAATAGTCATTTTTTCTTGCAATACTTGCGGATTTTCCCTAAATTAAACCCAGATCACAGGGGCGTTGAGGCCGGTTCTGACCGTTGCGCCGCCCCGAAGCGAGAAAGGATGACGATCATGGCACGCTTTGAGCCGTTCAGACTGTCTGATGACGACCGGACCGACATTGTCAAAGGCGTCTCCTGTGCTCTGCTGCTTGAGCGCCATGGCTATCTTCTCGACAAGCCCGAAAGCACGCGGAACGCTCTGAAATACCGTGCGGGAAAGGGCGAGACGATTATCGTCAACCATGAAGGCCGTGGCTGGTGGGATACGGGATCGGACGAAAAGGGGGATGTGTTCTCCCTGATCCAGCGCCTGACGCCCGGTCTGAAGTTTCGCGATGCCTGTCGGGAGCTGGGTCAACTGGTAGGTATTGAACCAAAGGGGGCAGAGTATGTCCGCGAGCGTCAGGCCAAAACGCCAGACGGCGCCCCGGCTGAGCGCTGGCAGGGCAAGAAGGAGCTCAAATCCGGCACGAAGGTCTGGGCGTATCTCACCGAGGAGCGCTGCCTTCCGGAATGGGTTCTGCGTCGGGCCATTATGACCGGCTGCATCCGGGACGGTTATCACGCCGCCTGGTTCTGCCACCGGGATGCCGTGGGAACCATCTGTGGCGCGGAACTGCGTGGTCCGGACACCAAGGGTATCTGTCTGTCGGGTACGGTTAAAACGCTGTTCCGCTTCCAGCCCGGTCTGGCTCGCACGGTTCGTCGCCTGGTGGTGAGTGAATCCGCCATTGATGCCCTGTCCTACGCCGCCCTCGACAGCGAGCGTACGCGCGAAACCCTGTACTGTTCGACCGCAGGTGGCATGGGGCCGGAGACGGTCGAAGCCCTGACGGCCGAGCTGGCTGAAATGGCAAATGATCCGGCTGCCGTTCTGGTAGCCGCAACCGATAATGACGACGCCGGCAACCGCTATGCCGCGCGCCTTGCAGAGCTGGGCCGCGAAGCCGGTGTCCGCGTGATCCGCCGTATTCCCCACGGTGGCTGCAAAGATTTCAACGACGCCCTGAAGACTGTTGTGGCCGCCGCCCGCGCCGCCTGAGGAGAGACTGATGACGAATGACAAGGCACGACGGGAAATGGAGGCGCTGTTTCCCGGGCATGAAAAGAATGACGCTCTGAGAACGGCCTTTCTGGCGCACCCGGATGCGGACCATTATCTGCGCCGGATGCCAGACCTCGGATGTCGTATTCCCTGGGCGCTGGTAGAATACGGTCCTGAGACGGGGCGGGGTCAGGCTCTTGTGGTTGGGGGGCGCTGGAGCGCGGCAGGCTGGGATCTCTCCGGGCGCATCGTCCTGTTTGTTCAGTCCCCGACCGGAGACAATGGGTTCCTGACCTGTCAGGCGGGGGAGCAGCAGCTTGTCCAGATTGGCACCGTTCCCGGAAGCACGCGTCATCCTGACCGCCCGGAAGCCGTCACACTTCTGGGACATGTCGCAGAACTGACCGCCGCCTGGCATGCCGATGTAGAGACAACCCGCGCCTGGCATACCTGGGCTCTGCTGCACAATCAGCCGCCCTTCCCGCAGACCTACGCCGAGATTGCGTTCGGCGATGATGTGCTGCGCGGTCTCGTGGTCGGAGGCACGGTCCTGGCGGACGGGACATGGGACTTCGGGCAGGAGTTCGACCTGATGGTCGAGCCGGACATGATCCTCAGCCTTGATGGCCGCCGTGCGACGCGGTGCGATGTTCTTCATGGCACCCGGGAGCAGGGACGTGGTCGTGGATAATCATCTCTCAGGATTGACCCCCTTCCAGGCAGACGCCGCGCGTCAGACAGGACCGGTTGTTGTTCTGGCGGGTGCCGGGACCGGAAAGACCAAGACGCTTGTGGCCGGTATTGTCGACCGTGTCGTCAAGCGCCGGATGTTGCCCGATCGCATTCTGACCGTGACCTTTACCAACAAGGCGGCCGGGGAGATGAAGACGCGGATCGCAGCGGCCCTGAATATCGCGCAGGCCCCGTACTGGGTGGGCACCTTCCATGCACACGGACGCCGTCAGCTGCGGACCGATCCTGACATTGCCGGGCTGCGTCCGGGCTTCGACGTCTGTGACAGCGAAGACAGCACGAAGATCGTGCGCAGGCTTCTGGAAAAGGCGATTGAAGCGGGCGTCATGAATGCCGATGACGGAGAGACGTTTCGCAAGCGTGTGAAGTCCGTCAGCTCGCGCATCGCCATGCTCAAGGAAAACATGGTGCTTCCCCCGGATGCCGTGACCTGGGTAGAGGGACGGATTGCGACGGATGGCATCACCGAAGGCGATGACATCATGGTCTGGCGAGATGCGGCCGCGCTCTATCCAGCCTATCAGGCGATGTTGCGCGAAAGCAATCGCGCGGATTTTGCAGACCTGCTGCTATGGCCCACCGTGACCATGCTCCGCGACGAACGCTACAGACAGGACAGGTCAGGCCGGTTTGACTGCGTGCTCGCCGATGAGTTCCAGGACGTCAACCGGCTCCAGTTTCTCTGGCTGAAATGCCTGTCCAAAGACCACAACGAGCTCTTCGTTGTGGGCGACGATGCGCAGTCGATTTACGGCTGGCGTGGGGCCAATGTCAGGATTATCCGAAGTTTTCTCAAGGAGTTTCCAACCGGACGCATGATTGCTCTGGAGCAGAACTTCCGTTCGACCGGTCACATCCTGTCAGCGGCCAACGCAGTGATTTCTCACGACACCAACCGGCTGGAGAAAACACTGTATACCGCGTCCGGAGATGGGGAGCCAGTGGATATTCTGCGGCACACCGGCAGCCAGGACGAGGCCTCCGGGATCGCCGCCGAGATCGGACGTCGCGCCCTTGAAGGCGTGCCTTACGAGGACATGGCGGTGCTCTATCGCTTCAACCATCTCTCCCGGCTGCTGGAAGAGTCTCTGTTGCGCGCAAAGATCCCTTACGAGCTGGTCAATGACACCGCCTTCTGGCAGCGCGGCGTGGTCAAGGACGCGCTGGCCTTCCTGCGTCTGACATGTTTTCCGTATGAGCGGCAGTCTGACGAGGCCTTCCGTCGGATCGTCAATCAGCCCGCCCGGGGGATCGGGGCCAAGGCCATGGCGACATTCGAACAGGTCGCGGATGAGGAGGCGATCTCGCTGTACGAGGCAGCGGAGCGCACGGTGCAGGGACGGACCGGAAAGGCTGCTGACAAGCTGCGCTGCTTTCTGGACGTGATCCTGAAAGGCGCCCGCAGTGGCGAGCCCAGTTTGGGAGAGCGTCTGAGGGTTCTTGTAGAAGAGAGCGGGTATCTCGCGATGCACCAGGCAGCCGGGGACGATGGCCGCACGGCGCTGGAAAACCTGCACGAGCTTCTATCGCTCGCCAACGAGTTCAGCTCGGTGGAAGAGCTGTTCGACCACGCTGCCCTTGGCTCGGAAAGCAGCGGCGATGAGAGTGTCGGCCGGGTCAAGCTGATGACCATTCATGGCTCAAAGGGCCTGGAGTTCGGGCATGTCTTTCTGATCGGTTGGGAAGATACGCTGTTCCCGTCGCGAACGAACATTGATCCGGCTGAAGAACGCCGACTGGCTTATGTCGCACTCACCCGCGGCCGCCAGCGCGTCAGTGTGTCCTGGTGCGAGTTTCGTCGGGGCGAGCAGGCCAATCCGAGCTGCTTCATCGACGAGATCCCGCTCCAGGCGCGGCGGGACGGCTGGGGGCGCAATCTCAGGCGCCGTCCCGCGCTCCAACGGGGAACGGCTTTCAATCGGCAGGCTCAGAGAGAGGCGATGGGGTTCTGACCCTGGTATTGACTTCCGGCTCTCCCATGGGCCGGATAGGCCTTCATCGTATCAGGGAAGGAAGAGAGCGATGTCGGTAGATTTTAATAACAAAAATGATGTCTTGGCTTATGTTGGCGCACGCATCGGCTCCGTCACGGACCTCACAGATGGTTCGTTGCAAGGTCAAAATCGAACATCCATAATATTGGCTGACGTTAAAAACCGTATTGCGACGTGGAATAAAGAAAATCCAGGAAATAGAATTACGAGGAATGAAGTAGAATTTGCGATTGCAGGAGATATCGTTAGCCGTGTCGCAGAAGAACGGAGGCTGGACCCTAACGATCGTGCAGTGAGACAAAAAATCTTTGACTCAGCGCAGTACACTGCTTTGAACGGGGTTGGCAGCGTCTCTGCCACGGTATGCCCTGAAATGCCCCGATTAGTCTTTTAGTTTGAGGACATCTTCATGGCTGCTGAGCTGACCAGTTTGAGCACCGAGTTTATTTCATATGAAGACTTGAGCCAGGAGCAACTCCAGGCAGTCGCGCGGTTCATGGGGGAGCGTCTGATGACCGGATCTGCCGGTGTCGTTCCAGGCACGCTAAAAACGCTGACCGATCAGGGGAGAGACTACGCTTTCGTTCTCCTGGAAGAGGATTGTGCCTACGCGGTGAGCCCGATCGAGAGCCTCCACCTTGTGCTGGATGCGGATGGTCGTCCCCTGGGCTGTCCGTCAGAGGGGCTGCTATATCTTTCGAATGTTGAGGGAAATGCTGTGGTGCGGCTTCGTCCGACGCCGCGTTACAAGGCGTCAGATCTCGGGCTGACGGTCTGAGGACCTCCAGTCGGGTCTGTCGCTTCAACCCCTCCCGGTCGATCCCCTGAACTGCACTCACAAACGCTGTCGTCATACTGCCCGGTATGACCGAGCACTCTCTTTCTCTAGGGCAGCCAGATCTGCCCAAACCGACCCTTTCTCTCCCACTGTCTTCCCCCTGGATGCTTGGCAGCATGGTTCTCTCGGCGACCATGCTCCTCGGGTTTGGCTGGATGGTCTTTCCGTTCGATACCCAGATGGTCTGGACCATGCTTGCGCAGGCGATCCTTTTCTCCCTGGCCACCTCCGTTCTTGTGGTGGACGTCATGCGCCTGTGGAAGACGAGAGCCTTCATGCCGCGTTGGCATGTCCTCGTTTTCGTTCCGGTCTGGGTGGCTGTCGGTCTGTTCAATCTCCGGAACGCCTATGACTGCATGAAGGCGGCAGGCCAATGGTGACGTCGCGTGACTGCACTCACAACAGTCTCCGGCAGAATGTCCTGACGGTCACAGACGGCGGGGCATCACAGTGAAATTTGGCGGTCATCAACCCAAGGCGCGGATCTTCCGCAAGCTCAAGGCCGAGACACAGCGTGAGGTCTATCAGTCCGTCCTTCAGCATGTCCGGACCTGCCTCAACCGGGGGCCGTATAATGTCCTTGAACTCCGCGCGTACCTGACGCCCGAGCAGGCCGGGGCCCTGCCCATGGCTTTGACGACGCTGGCACAGGCTGGCGAAATCGCCGCCCTGGGTCACAGTGTTTATGCCCGGGTGCCCTGGATGCCGGCCACACGAACCGTGAAGACCTCGCCGATCGAGGATCTGGTCTTTGCGTCCCTGACCGAACATGAAACCGCCAGCGAAATCGCGACATGGCTCGGCCTCTCCGTCGGTGAGGTGCGGGACTCCCTTTCGGCCCTGGAGCGGGCGGGGCTGATCGAGGAGCGACTGGATCCGCGCCGACCCAACCGTTACCGGATTGTCTCGCCGCATATGGCCAAACACATTCGCCAGGGTGCACAGGACCGGACCTTTACTGATATCGCCCGGCATGGCTGAGGCGTTGCGTTTGCGGGTTATCCCCCAAACCAGTGGACAGCACTGTGGGCAACCGAGGGCAGGACATGTGGATTCACGGTCCGTTCGTCCAGGGCACAGGCGCGCGGCGCTGTCCATCGCAGGCGAGCTCTCCGTTATTGGTTGGGGCGTGCGTCAGGCGTCCCGCCGATCCGGCTTTTCAAAGGACCGGATCCTGCGCTGGCAATCGGGGCATAGTATTCCTGATCCGGACTTCCTCAGGTGGCTTGCGGCCCTTGGGATGTTGCATCGTCGACTGAGCCACCCTCTGGCCCGGGCTGTGCCTCCCGTGGGCAACCGACCCCCGCTGAATGGTTATGCGATGACCAGTGCCCTGATCACGATCGGCTGGTCCGAGCGCGTGCTGGCCGAGCGTCTGGGGGAGCATCGCACAGCCCTTCGCCGTCTGATTTCAAGTCACGGGCATCTTCCAGTGAGAGAGTCCCGTTGGCTTGAAGCCCTGGCAGACGGGCATCGCGATCTGCCCCGCCCCCTCTCACCCATCTGCCTCTCCCCCGATCCCTGAAAGGTTGACCCATGTTGCAACGCGTTTCTTTTCCTGACGACGCTCAGGACGATCAGGGTGTCATCGCTGGCGGCATCGCCGCCGACCGGCTGCGGTCCATCATCGAGCGGGTCGAGCGCCTGGAAGAAGAGCGCAAGGCGCTGAGTGGTGACATCAAGGACATCTTTGCCGAAGCCAGGTCGGCCGGGTTCGACGTCAAGGTCATCCGCACGATTATCCGGCTGCGCAAGCAGGAGCCCGCAGAGGTCGAGGCTCAGGAAACCCTTTTGCAGATCTACCGCCGTGCCCTGGGAATGTGACCTGATGCAGGATGCCCCACCGCGCCGCCGCATCGCCGAAGCCGCTGGAGAGATTCTGGTCTGTTGGCCAAGTGTGGGCCTGCTTCTGTTTGCCTTTGTGGTTCCCAGGCTTGGCGCTGTCATGGGACCCGTTTTTATGTTCGGTGGCTGCGTTGCAACCATGATGGGACCGGGTGTTCCCGAGATCGGTGAGGATGGACGCGACTACGGGCTTGAGCGGAGGCGGGGAGTGGTCTTTGCCAGCCTCGGTCTGGTGCTCTGCCTGCTTTCTCTCTCCAGACTTTTGCCGGATAGGGTCTGATCGTGCCCGCACCGTTGTTCACGGACTGGACCCCAACGTGCGTCACCAGTGTCCGTTACATCTCCACTCTGGGACCGCCTCGCGCTGTCGGGACGGTACAGCGTCGGGTCTGTGGCGCCAGATGTCTGGCTGGGGTCAGTCTGTTTCTTCTGACGAACGCGGCGGATGGATTTCTCGGGCTGGACCAGTTTGCAGGGCAGGGGGGCTGGCATCTATCCGGACTGGGCCATCCGGTCGTCACGCTGTCGCTCTGGCAATGGACGCTTCTGGCCTGCGTCACCCTTGGTCTTGTGAAACTCGCCGAAAGGACGGCCGGGATCCTGTCCGGACGTGGGCCGTGCCGCGCGGCCGGAATCAAACTCCTCGTCACCTGCGTGGCTCTGGCCCTTGGCGGCCTCGCCCGCGGCCTGATCCATCCGGGATGACCGGACTCACATTAGCCGCGCTTAGAGTGACCTTACACAACCGGTAGAGGAAAGATGCCTGAACTGCAGACACTCCTGAAAGAAGTGGTGAAACTGCCTGCGTCCTATCGGCGGCAGGGGGCGCCTCTGGCTTCTCTTCTGGCACAGGTTGCCAAAGGGGATGACGGACATGGCCAGAGGGTCGGGCGCCTCGCTGGCCTGCTCGGCCATCTGACGGGGAGTGGCCTTTCGTCCAGCGCCCTGGAACTGGCAGGCCGCCTGCACGATGCGGGCAAACTGCTCCTGCCAGACAGCCTCCTGAATCATCCGGGCATGTTTAACGACCGGCAGATGCTGGTGATGCGACAGCATCCGTCGCTCGGCCTCGGAGCACTGTTTCAACTGTCAGCCGATATTCCGACCCTCGTTCATGAGGCCGTGCTTCTGCATCACGAACGCTATGACGGTGATGGTTATCCCTTCGGGTTGAAGGGTCAAGCCATTCCCCTGGCCGCCCGCATCATCGGCCTGGCCGATGTGATCGACGCCCTGCTCTCCGCCCGGGCCTATAAAACAGGATGGCCGCCCCGTCAGGTGAAAGCCTTTCTTCAGGAGCAGGCGGGTGGCGCGTTTGATCCTGCCCTGGTGCGGCACGCGATCACCTCTTTTGATGATCTGCTCGCCATTCGTCGTACCGTTGCGCAGCCTGTTCAAGGGTACCAGCCCGTGCCCGGCCGGTCCCCCCTTACATCCCGTACCCTTAGCTTTCGGAACGATATGCCATGATGCCTCTCCCGCTCCCGCCCGCAGTTCACGTCGCCCCGTCTGGAACCTCCTCCCTGAAGCTTCTCGCCGACGTCGCAGACAGGCTTTTTGCAGAAAACCGGAGAGAAGAGGGGCTGTGTGTGGTTGAGGCCCTTTATCTTCAGGCAGATGCTGCACTGGGTGGTCGTCAGGCGCCGTGTGGTCAACAGGACGGTTGAGGTGTCCCCTTCGCAGGTGTCGTTGTTCTCCTCCCTGAAGCAATGAAGAATCCCTGCTGAGTTTATGCAGACGTAATACCGCAGAGTACCATCAGGACGTGACCGTTAAGTCATTAAGAGTGCTCTGAGCATAAGGGGACAGTCACCGGCTGGCCGAGTAAATAAAAAAAGAAATACAGCTTTATTTCGATTGAACTGAGTATCCAATGGATACTAAGATAGTGGCATCACGAACGAGGACAATGCGATGCCTAAATTCGACACCTACCGGATGCGTCAGCTCGAAGCAGAGGTGCAGCGTCGCGCGACCGTCGAGGCGATCAAACGCGTGACAGAGGGCGTTCAGCGGGACGAGGAAGGCAGGGTTCTTCTTCTCGCAGCGCCATCCCGAGGCTATCTCTCGCTTGAAGACAAGCTGGTCACGAAAGAGGTTGCAGCGATCCTTGGGGTCGCGCCAACGAGCGACGATATTGCGAAGGTGATTCGTGCGGTCGGCAAGACCGAAGTGGATAAACTTGCTCTGTCAGGGTGGCATTTCTCAACAGGTGAGACGCGCAACGTCGGCAGTGTCAAGCTGGACGATGGGTTCGAACTCGCAACCGAACATTCGCTGCGTCATGAAGCAACGGGGGAGGTCGCGATGCGGGATGACATCCCTCATTTTTCCTATCGCATTGAGCTACAGCACAGAAATGGGGATCGTATCTTGTCGGGTGTCTGGATCTTTCCCGACGGTCGATGTGAACTAGACGCAGCCAGCTTCGATAAAACCGGTGAGTTTCCCGAAGACTACGATCTCTCGCCACAGGGACGGGCTGACGCCACGTTGCTCGCGAGCCTCAACCGGACAAAAGCCGGACTGGAACAGGCAGGTCACTTCAAGCGGGCTTGGCTGATTCCTGATGAGGTCTGACGTCGAGGGTATTGCCCCTCAGACGATCAGGCAGGCCCGCCTTGATGCCGGTCTGACGCAGGTGAGCGCGGCTTCTCTCGTTCACGTCACGCCTTTGACGTGGAAGCGATGGGAAAGTGGTGATCGCACGATGCACCCGGCTTTCTGGGAATTGTTTGTCATTAAAGTCGAGACTGACACGTCGTGGCAGAAGGACAGAGACGTCCCGAAGTAAAAACGAAAAGAAACAGCCACAGGCCGTCCGGCCGCCACAATGGTCCGGCCGCACGCGGCCCGCGCCCTGGAGGGCGCGCCATTGTCCCGTCCAGCCGTCTGCGCCTGCGGGAAAGCATCTGAAAAAAGAAAAGGATGTTTTCCGTGGCTACTGCCGTCACAACAGTCTTCACACTCATCGGCCCGCAGGATCGTCTGCGCCAGATCGCCGAAGAGCGCGCCTACCGGACCTGCGCACCGGACCAGATGGCGTGGGAAAGCGACACCACACTGGTGATGACCCTCGAAAACGGCATCGGCACTTCTTTCCTCCGTCACGGAGACGGGCTTTCTGACGACTATCCCGACGTCAGTATCCGGGGCATGGAGTATTTCGACTGCTTCGATGATCCGGGCTTTGCCAAATGGCAGGGCGGTCAGCTTGTCTATGAGGCTGATCTCATCACCGTCTTCGGAATCCTGTTTCCGACCGACGCCTCAAAAGACTGGCCGGGCTGTAGCGCCAGCTTCTGGCACAGGTCTCCGCCTCTCACGGCAGCTATCGCCGAGAACTGTCCGGACTTTGACCTGATGCCGCTGCGGCAACTGGCAGGGCCAGCGCCCGGATGGGTTCAGACCTCGGATGGCTTTGCCACTCTTCTCCTCCGGCTGCCCTCAACACCCGATGCGCAGGATGGTCTCGGCGTGATCTTCTATCCGGGGATCGGCAAAAGCACCCTGCTGACAGGTATCGACCGCTTCGGCGGCGTGGCCCTGTTTAGGCGTCAAGCTTATGGACAGATAAGCGCACAGTGTCCCGAACTGCGTGCTGTCCTGCGAGAGCGCTGGAAGGCTGACGAGAAGAAAAGGCGCAAGGCCCGTCAGGAGCAGAAGGTGCTGAGGAGGAGATTGAAGAAGGCAGAGCAGGAGAGAGGGGATAATGTGTTTTCTTTCTTCGATACTGACTCGTGGGTGATGTGAAGGGCAGAAGAAAAGAAGGATCGGGGCGGCCCTGAAGGGTTCGCGCGCTCTATTCCGCTAGGCTCCTGCGTCGCCAAGCTCCACCGAGCCCCGACGTCCAGCCGCCCTCAACCGGGCGTCTGGCCCTCGGGTCTCGGCCCTTCCGGGTAACGGCTTGCCCGCGTCTTTTTCCAACGTCGGACGGTCCTGGTCTGGGGGATCTGTTCGTGAGACGGCTCCTCAACCTCCCCGGCCAGTCCTGCGGACCGTCCGGGGAGGCACGTTCCACGACGGCGGCCTCGCATCCAGCGTTCAGTCTGACAGTCGCCGTGCCAGTCCGTAAAGCCACTGCGCGACCCTCGGCGGCAGGTGTCAGGCCCGCGTCTGCTGCAGGGCCGCACGCGACCCCGCATCAGCCGCAAACCTGCCCCCTTGCTCAGGACGCTCCGGGCCTGACGGCCTGTCCCGTCGCCCGTCTTGGCCGGTGGCAGGATGGGCTCAGGAAAACGCCACCTCCCTTCCACTCTCGTCGCCGTCAGTGTGCTCGCCGCACAGGCAGGATGGGTCTAGCAAAACATCAAATACTCATTGAGTAATCAACAAGTAAATCCGCTTTTTCTTGGGCTTTATTTCCTCGGAAATGGCGGTTTCTGCCGTTTATCGTTGACTGAGACCAAGTAAAAACCTAATATCTATTCATGGACAGAGGCAATAGCGCCGAACAAGTCCAATCGATACGTTCCCTAATTCTTGGAGGCTCTCATGGCTGGTTCCGTTAACAAAGTCATTCTCGTTGGCAACCTTGGTAAAGACCCGGAAGTCCGCAATATGCAGTCCGGGTCCAAGGTCGTGAGCTTTACACTCGCCACGTCTGAGACTTGGAATGACCGCCAGAGCGGCGAACGCCGTGAGCGCACCGAATGGCACCGTGTCGTCATTTTCAATGAGCGTCTGGGGGACGTCGCAGAACGCTTCCTCCGCAAAGGCCGCAAGGTCTATCTCGAAGGCGAACTGCGCACCCGCAAATGGACCGATCAGGGCGGTCAGGAGCATTACACGACAGAAGTTGTCGTTGACCGGTTCAAGGGTGAACTGGTGCTGATTGACAGCAACCGCGGAAGCGAAGGAGGCGGCTGGGGCCAGTCGGATGAGGAACGGGACGATCAGGCGCCATTCTAAGATACGCAGTTCACTGCACGGTCCTGCCAAAGGACCGTCCCCGTTCACTCTCCTCACAGGAACCGGCGCTATGACCACCGAAAAGACTTTTCCATGATGCTGCCGACACTGCCTCCCAGACCTCCCACGTCCACGCAGCACACAACCGAGCGCGTGAAGTTTTTCGCGAGCGGCTGCCAGAGCCTTGCGCTGGCAATCCTCGGGGCGGGGATTGTGGCTCCGCTCTTCACGGGAGCGGCCGTTCCAATGTGGCAGCGTCTGGCAGCCGCGCTCGCCGCCGCCGCTTTTGAAATTGCCGCGTGGACGCTTCTGGGCTATATTCCGAACACTGAGGTCACGCCAACGGAGACCGAACATGATGAATGAGTTTTTCCCAAACCTGCTGATGATGCTCGCCGCGTTTGCAGGTGGCTGCGCTCTTTTCGGCTGGATTGCTAGCCGGTTACTCCCGACCGCCAGACCACGACAGAAGCGGCATAGTCCTTCCTGACAAAACGACACAGGCGGCCTCCGGGCCGCTTTTTTTGTCCGCTCGTTTAGTTCAATCAGGCGGACGCGCCTCGCCGGCGCGAGCTTTGATGCCCCCAGTGCTCGCCCCCCACAGGGGGGCTGCGCCAGGACAGAGAAAAAGACTAGACTGAGCCAATGTCACGAAACAACGCAATCCGCATCGGCGCTCTGGTCATTCAGGTGGCCGTTCTTCTCCTGATCTGGCAGGGATTTCTACATCCAACCCGGGGAGGTCTGCTGGTCCTTGCCGTGGGTTTTGTGGTGCTCTTTCTCACCCGGGACTCTTCCGGGAAAAAATCAGGGCAGTGAGCAAAGAAAGCAAAAGAGGATTGGGGGCGGCCCTGAAGGGTTCGCGCGCTCTATTCCGCTAGGCTCCTGCGTCGCCAAGCTCCACCGAGACCCGACGTCCAGCCGCCCTCAACCGGGCGTCTGGCCCTCGGGTCTCGGCCCTTCCGGGTAACGGCTTGCCCGCGTTCTTTTCCGATGACGGACGGTCCTGGTCTGGGTGATCTGTTCGTGAGACGGCTCCTCAACCTCCCCGGCCAGTCCTGCGGACCGTCCGGGGAGGCACGTTACAGGGAGGCGGCCTCGCATCCAGCGTTCAGTCTGACAGTCGCCGTGCCAGTCCGTAAAGCCACTGCGCGACCCTCGGCGGCAGGTGTCAGGCCCGCGTCTGCTGCAGGGCCGCACGCGACCCCGCATCAGCCGCAAACCTGCCCCCCTTGCTCAGGACGCTCCGGGCTTGACGGCCTGTCCCGTCGACCGTCTTGGCCGGTGGCAGGATGGGCTCAGGAAAACGCCACCTCCCTTCCACTCTCGTCGCCGTCAGTGTGCTCGCCGCACGGGCAGGATGGGTCTAGGAAAACGACAGGTATTCATGAAGTAATCAAGAAATCTTTTTACTTGTCACGCAAAAATAAAGCGCGTTTTATGGCGGTTTTCTGCGTTTTTTCTCTTGTAGGAAAAAGCCAAAAAGGCTATCTTTTACTTGTCGAGAGGGATTGGCCCTCAAGACAAAGCGCCCCGGTTAGTGCTGGAACACCAAGCCGGGACTTCGCTAGACGAGAAAGGCTTAGTTTCATGTCCGACGCAGCAACCACAATCGCACCGAAGGCCCAGAACCGCAAGGCTGCAAACAAGGCCAGCCCCGCCGCCGTCCGCCGTTTCAACGAAGCCCGCGAGCGCACCAAGGCTATTGCCTCCCCAACCCTTGCCGATGTTCTCCGTCTCGCCCCCAATGACGACAAGATTGCCGCCATTGTTCAGCATTTCGGTTTCGAGGCTGGCGACTATGACGAACTGACGGGGGCCGGTGTCAGCATGATCCGCGAACAGTACACGCTTCTTGAGGACGTGCTTGTCGTCACCGATTTCCGGGGTGAGCGCAATTTCAAGGCCATGGAAATGCACCTTGGCCGCATCGTGGACGGCCTGATCCGCTCTGCCTATGGTGCCGCCAACTTCTATGAGAACAAGCGCCAGATTGCCCGCGACGAGCAGAACTCTTTCAGCAACGAAAGCCGCGACGAGGACCGGCAGGGCATCGACGGCGGGGAAAACCGTGTAGATCGGGCCGTCCGTTTCGCTGCACAGCAGGCCCCCAAGGCTTACGCGCTCGCTGTTATGGCCAAGGGTGCATGTGACGCCTACCGCGAACTGTTCGGGGAAGACTGGAAGCCTTATGTGAAGGACACGGGCCGCAGCCTCACCGAAAACGTCCGCGCTGCACAATGGGGGGCCGTGCTCTAGGCCGCACGCGCCGCGCCCACAGGGCGCGGCCTCTTCCTGTCCCTCTGCACATCGAAGAGCGACCGGCCCCGCCCGGTCGTGGAGCCTGTCCCATGTCTCACGCACTCGCCCACTATGTCCCCGACGCCAGCGCCAAGAGCCTCCCCCTGAGGAGACTGGAGCACCTTGCGCGTGGCTTTGCCATCGCGGACGCCCTCATGACCTTTCTGGAAAATACCCGCTTCGATTCCAGCATTGAGAAGGCCGCAGAAGACGCGCGCGCCGCTGGTGCCACCCCTGCCGAGATCCGGGCCGCCTCGAACGGCCTCGCCTGATCGGCCTCGGCCAGGTCCACACACGCAAAAGGCGGTTCCCCTGGGAGCCGCCTTTTTTGTTGTCCGGTCAGACCGCGCCAAAATGGACACAACCGCGCAAGCGCGGCTGTGACGTATGCTGCGTCAGGGCTTCGCCCTGGTGCGGGTGTGCAAGAGTCCGCTCAGGACTTCGGCAGGATCGGCGGCGGGACGATCTGGCACCATGACGCGCCCTTCGTGTCGAACGCCTGATGCTCTGCGCAATAACGGCCAACACTCGCCGCATAGCCGTCATACGTGTAGCCAGACGCAAAGCCGAGTCCGATAAGGACCGCACCGGCCAGCGTCATCCGCACATAGGCGCGCCACCGGGCTTCCTTGTAGAACTGGCGCTCATGCGTCGGAATTTCCGTCCGCAACTGGTCGAAAACTTCCTTGCGCAGCTCCGAGGTCACGCCAGAGACGATCCGCCCGAGGGTAGCCTGCAATTCGCGGTCTCGAAACAGTTCCTGTTTCTCGACATTCCGCGCCGCGACTTCCCCCAGCTTTTCGACCTGCTGACGGCTTTCGATGAACTGGTCCCGCAGGGTGGTCTGTTCCTGCTTGGCCATCTCGATGATGTCGCGGGCTTCCCCTCTAAAATTCTGCATTTCTGAGGCACACGACAGAACAACCCGCGCAAAGGCGTCCATTCCCTTGCGTTGGGCTCTGATCCATCGCCCAAGAGGAGAATGCTCATCAATGCCATCAAGCCGGGCGGCTTCCTCCATCAGCCGACCCGCCTCGGCCAGTCCGTCAAGCGTCCCGTTGTCTGTGAGTTCACTCATGTCAGGACCTCGGTATCGTACAGGGTAACCTTCCGAAGCCCCGCCCCGGTGCCTTGTTCGATGGCCCAACTGCGGACATGCGATGCCCGAATGACCAACTGCATGCACATAAACGGTGTGGCCTCATGAATCAGGTCATCGGCCAAGGACTGGAAAAGCTCCCAGTCTTTCGACGAGAACAAAGACACATCCTGAGGGAAGGCGAGTTCAGGATTGTTCTTGTAGAGCGGGGAGGGCATCGCTCCAAAATGGCTCATCAGCGCCGCCGCATCCTTCGGGCTCGCCTCGACGTCAAACGCCGTCAGAGCCTCGGGAGGAAGATCAGGCTGGTGGGTGTAATGGCCTTCATCGCCAAAAAAGAGTGGCGTGTCCGGTGGAGCGCAGTCATCCCGGAGATCGAACGTCAAAGAAACCGGATAGACTGTTGCCATGGGCCTGCCGTGTAGTTTCATGCGCGGACGGTAGTCTGCATAATGCAACATCCCGCGCTGCCCTGACTGATCCGCGATCACCAGAAATCCACAACGGGTCGGCACGCTGTTTTTTCGAAGCGGCGGAAGCCGCTCCGTTCCATTGGGCTCCCACTCCCAGAACGATACCCCCACCGGAAACCGGATGGTGGAGAGGGAGCGGATGGTGACGCCGAGATCGGTCACATCAAGATGCTCAGCTTCCCCCACTGCATTGTAACAGACGAAGTGTTGCTCTCCGTCTGCAAGGAGGTCGAGAAATCTCCGGTTGCCAATCCCTCCAAAGGGATTAGCACCTGTTTTCAGCCGGTCGAGCAGATCCGGCTCGGATTTGCGGCTCCTTCTCATGGCAGCCAGTCTTCGATACCCGCATCCGAGATGTTTTCCTCGATTTTCTCCAGCCAGTTTTTGACAAGCCACTGACGCATCGGACCGAGGGGCGTTCCGTCCTGTCCCGGCTTACCCGCGGCGGCGTCATGGAAAGTCAGGCCACTCGCCAGTACTTCTTTCATGCAGGATAGCTTTGGAATCCGCAGAAATTCAGTTTCCATCCCCGCCACGTTCATAAGGCGCTCATCATTCATGATCGGGTTGAAAACAGTGTCCGGCTTATGCCCGGCCGGAACGGTCCATTCGTTGAGGACGATGATGCCACGGCGGGGCCGGAACTGGCCGCTGGCCCACAGCTTTTCAAGGTAGGCGATGTCACCGGGCTGGGAGCCACACATGAACAGGCCTGTGACCGGAACACCGACGGCATCCGCCGCACCGATGATGTCATCTTCGGCGGCCCATTCCTCCAAGGTTCTGTCGCCCCCCCCGATGTCGATCATCAGGGACGACTTGCGCATGGCCGCTTCGTTGAAGCTGTTGGCAAACCATTCTTTCAGGTGGCCGGCTTCCTCGTTTGACGGGCAAGGAAGCCCGTGAGTTTTATAAATCTCTTTGAACAGGGAAATGCCGGGGTTACGAACATCTCCGTCCCCCAGAAGAAGAGGCCGCCCCTGAAAAATGGCTCGCTCCGCAAGCGGAGCGAGGCAAGTCGTTCCACCAAGATTTCCACGTCCGGCCTTGATCAGGGAGCGTAGTTCGAGAGACTTTATAATCGCTTCATGCAGCTCAGGCGTTGAAAGGCGTTTTGGTTTTTCGGTCACATTGGATTCCTGACATTGAATGATCCGCCAAAGACGGCTCGATCATTTTCCCAGATCCCGTTGTGAGTGCAGACAGCTCAGGTGGGCGCGGATTAGCGTCCGATCTTCATTTTCAAAAGACAGAACATCGCTTTGAGAGGTTTACTCCGTTCGCGCGGGGGGATGACCTCAATCATGGGTAGGCAGGCAAGTGCCCATTCCCGGTCTCTGTCAAAGAAGGAACGGCGCGGCAGACCCGGCATTTGTTCGAAGTCGAGTTTGCCCTCGGGAGTTCGCCCAGAAGCCTCAAGTGGCATGAGGGCTTCAAGTGGCAGATCCTTCGGCATTCCTGCGGGACGTGGACCAACATAGGGCGGTGGCAGAGGAATGTCCCGGTCCCTGCCATAGCGTGGAGCCTGCTTTCTCATGACAACAAACTCGGCCACCTGCCCGATTTTCACGGCAGGAGCGGCCTCACGTTCTTCTGACGGGGCGGCTTCACTCCGTACCTGCGGGACCGTTTCAGGATACAGGACTGACCGGCTGCGATCGCGGGCGTCCTGTAACTGCTTTTCGCGCAGGTCCGCATCTGCCTCCGCCATGCGACGGTTCAGTGTGTCCTGTCCTTCAGCGTCATCCTGCTTTTGTGCCTGAGAGGCTGCCCGGGCTGCGGCACGAGAGGCCAAAGCTGTGTTGCGGGCTTCTTCTTTTTGCCTTTGCATCGCACCGACAGCCTTGCGGACACGGTACCACGTACTGCGGACAGTCGCAGGCTTTGGCGGCTCTCCATTCACATTCGTTAGACCAGCGGATTCCGCAGCCTCGCTCATCTTTTGCCAGCGGACCTTTTTGCCCGTGATGGCCTGCGACATCGCCTCATAGTTATTGGTCATCCACTGGAAAAGCGGAGAGTGCGCCCATGTTCCGCGCTGACAGCCCAGCAATGCGGTGAACATTGCGCCGTCGGTTCCCCCCACTGCCATCGCTGCACTCATGTCTGCGTCCTTCCTCGTTGGGCTACGCCTAGCATTACCCTCGCATCGTGTCAAAGATCGTGCCGTTATCGCTGCGCTGTCGTTCTAAGATCGAGGCAAGATCGTTGCAGGTTTTTTCTTTTTCCATACACAAATGCAAACTTTCAGTTTGCGCTTCGCGCCACCCTGCGGGTGTTGCATCCGGCGGGGCCGGGGCGGGCCGAGGCCGAAAACATCTCGGCGCATTCTGCCCTGCCAAATATGTTGTTTTGCACTACGGAATTGCGCTACGTTAACGACGTTCTGAATGTATGGAGTGTGTCATGGCATCCCCCCTTTCGATCCGTCTGGACGAGCGGCTGCGCACTGACCTGGAGCAGGAAGCAACGGCGCGCGGTATCCCTCTGAGCCAGCTCATTCGTGATCTTCTGGAGACAGGGGCAAAGAGTGCGCGCCGAGACCGTATCCGCAGGGACAGTGCGCGTGTTGCCCGCTACGTCGCTGCAACGCCTTCCGCCCAAGCACTTTTTGAAGAGGCTGGCGGAACCCATGGCGCCTGATCGGCCGGTCGCTATGGCAGCGATTTTCTCGCCTGGAGAAATTGTGCTGGCGGACTGGCGCGGAGATGCCCTGCCGAAGGAGCCCAACAAGCGTCGGCCGGCTGTTGTTGTCGAAGACGATCTCTTTCCGCCTGAGTGGCCGAACGTGATGCTTGTGCCGCTGACCGACGATGAGAACCTCGTCATTCCGGATCTGGCAGTACGGATCGACCCAACGGCTGATAACGGCTGCACCAAACCCTGTTGGGCAGTCAGTGCTCTGCTTACCACCACATCCAAGCAACGTGTCACCGTGACAGGCAGCAAGGTGAGATCCGATCAGCTTGCTGCCATCAGACGTCAGATTGCGCTTCTGGTGGGATGCGACGGCTAGGCAGATAGTCTCCGAGACGATGTGGGCTCGGAGCGACATTTTTTGTCGGCGAGCACTCACAACCACCTCGAGCAAAATGTCTCCTTTGCCCACGGAGACGATGCATGCCAGACGAAAACGTATTTGACCTCCCGCAACCGGTAGATCGCGAAGCGCCGTTTCAGCTCCTTGTTTTGCAACGGCTGGATCAGATCGGGGAGACGCTCGCCCAAATCCACCAGATGGTCAGCCCTCCAGAGAAAGCAGAAGAAGGCGAGGGCCTGGTCGAAGTCGTCGCACGCATGGCCCAGGCCATGGAGCAGCAGGGTGCCGCCCTTGAGACCATCTCGGCGCAGCTTGGCCGGCTTGAAGCTTCCACCTTCTCTGCGTCGGCTGGAAGATGATCACTTACCGGAAGATTTCTGCGGCAGGTGCCGGCAAGCTGATCGTCGCTTATCTGAGAGAGAATCAGTCCGAGCCGGAGAAGGATGCCCGCTTTGAACGGGAACGGAGTGATCCGACCCGTGATACAGGTGACAGGCTGACAACCTACTATACCGGACGTGATGGGCGGGGAATGTGGTCGCCAGATATGGGCCCCCGGATCGCTGATGCGCTAGGCATTGACGTCATGAAGGTGCCGACAGACCAGGCGCTGGCCAATCTGTTCGAAGCGAAGCGCGCTGACACAGGTGAGAAATGGGCCAACACAGGCCGGAAGCGTGAGCACTCGGCCATCGACTTCACAGCGTCACCCGATAAATCAGTGACGCTTGCCGCTGAATTTGCGTCGACGGATGCCGAGCGGGCGCTCATCTGGAGCGCAATTCACAAGGCCAACGACAAGGCTATGGCTTTTATTGCCAAAGAGGTTGGCGTGGCGCGCAGAGGGTCAGGAAAGACCGCCACGCTGGAACGGGGGGAAGTCGCGTGGGTATCGTTCCGGCACTACACGGCACGACCGGTCATGAAGATTCAGGATGGCGCAAAAGGCCCCACGGCGGCGGTGGAAGTTCCGGTGCTGGGGGATCCACAGGCGCATATTCACAATCTGCTTTTGAATGCCATAGCGACCGAAAGCGGCCATTTGGGTTCGCTGGACAGTGCTCGCATTACCAGTGCGACGTCTTTCATGTTCGGGGCGTATTTCCAGGCGGAACTTGCAGGCGAACTTCGCAAGCTCGGTATCGCGGTGCATGTCGACGAGAGCGGCCGGGCAATCGCGATTGATGGTGTGCCGCGAGAAGCCTGTGAGCTTTTTTCAAAGCGGCATTCCCAGGCGGAGAAAATGGGAAAAGCCTATGCCAAACGGCAGGGCCTGGACTGGAACGATTTGTCGGCCGAGCGGAAGTTTTCAATCCTTCACAACGCAAATCTCGCTTACCGCTCAAAGAAGTACAATGGCAGCAACGACAGGGAGTTCTGGCT
The DNA here is from genome assembly GCF_018256155.1 of Gluconobacter sp. Dm-62. GTDB lineage: Bacteria > Pseudomonadota > Alphaproteobacteria > Acetobacterales > Acetobacteraceae > Gluconobacter. Next base: position 8,895 of record NZ_JAERLY010000017.1, on the reverse strand, counting down.
TGAGCAGGCTCACGACATCGGGTGGTATCACGATACTGTCCTGACCAATGAGAAGGTCCAGCCATTAGGGCGCGCTGAGCGCTACGAACTGGCTTATGCGATTGCGGCGAAGAAATTGGCTGAGGAGTTTCGGACAGCTGCTGTTCTCGACCGGGACACGTTCCGGACCCATGCCGCACGGGGTCTCATTGCGGCTGGCATTGAAGGCACGCAGGACGTCGAGCGGATCGCCGATCTGATCCAGGAGCGCGGCATCGAGATCGATGGCAAACAGGTCCGTTTTCTGGAGCGCGAGCAGGACGGCCGCCTCCGGGTCGCGACAAGTGCCCAGATCGCGCTCGAAAAGGATATGGCCCGTCTTGCCGGTCTGTCGGCGCGCACGCGGGACGGCGCGCTCAGTGACGAGCAGATCGCCGCAGCCGTCGCCCGGTCGGGTCTCGACTTCACGCGTGAGCCAGCACACGGCGCTGCGCAGCTTGCGGCCATCAATGCGCTTGGTCAGGCGGGCGGTCTGGGCTTTCTTATCGGTGTCGCCGGCTCCGGCAAAACGACACTTCTGAAGCCTCTGGTCGACGCCTGGCAGGAGGATGGTCGTACCGTCATTGGCGCGGCCATTGCCTGGCGTCAGGCCGATGCGCTGAAGGATGCGGGCATTTCCCAAACCTACGCGATGACACCGCTTTTGGACGGCCTGGCGCAGGGAAAGATCGACCTCGATCGCCAGTCTGTTCTTGTCCTTGATGAAGTCAGTCAGGTCTCCCCGCGTCAGCTGCTTGAGATCCTCCAGCTTCAGCAGGAAAAAGGTTTTGCCCTTCGGGTGGTGGGCGACCGGGAACAGGCCCAGGCGATCGAGGCCGGCGACGCTGTCGAACTGCTTTTGCGGGTTATGCCCAAAGAGGCGCGTCCGGAGCTGTTGAGCACGATCCGCCAGAAGTCCGCGCGTGGTCGGCAGATCGCCAGCATGTTCCGCAGTCCCGGCCGCGACCTGAGCCAGACCGAGGACGAACAGAAGAAAGCCGATATCGCCCGGGCGCGTGAAGCCATCGACATGAAGCGCAAGGACGGCACGATCCGACTTGTGGGGGGCGACCATGACCAGGTCGTTGAGCAGATCGCTGACCTGTATCTTCGACGTCGCGACATGCTGACCCAGGCCGGATCGGAGCGGGGTATCACCATGTCCGCGCCGACAAACGAAGACGTCATGGATCTCAGCCGTGCCGTTCGCGACCGGTTGCGCAAGCGTGGCGAGATCGGGCAGGCGGAGATCGTCAAGGCGGCCATCGATCAGCGTGGCGTCACCTATGAGCTGCCTCTCGCTGTTGGCGACCGGGTTCGGTTGTTTTCGAAAACCAGCGTCCGGGTGGAGACCGCGCATGGGCGTCGCTGGCGTGATCTTGGTTCGAATGGCGACTTCACGACCGTCAAAGGCTGGTCCGATGAGGGGCTGGTGTTACAGAATGCGAAGGGACGGGAAGGGCTCGTACCCTGGACCCGGCTGGCCGACCCGAAGACCGGACGCGTTCGACTGGGCTTTGGTCATGCCATGACGGTCGATGCGGCGCAGGGTGTGACGTCCGATGAGCATATCAACGCCATGCCGCGTGGATCTTCGGCCATGACCGGCTTTACGTCCTATGTCGCTGAAAGCCGGCATGTTCATCGCTGCTGGACGGCCGTGTCCGAAGGATCTCTCCGGGAAGCCGAGACGTTTTCGCGGGCTTTGGGTGATATCCGGCCGGTGACGGTCAACGATCTGTATGACCGTCTGGCATCTGACATGGGGCGACATCCCTACAAGTCGCTGGCCGTCGATCTGGCAAAAGCCCGCCTGGCGCACGAAGAAGCCAATACGCGCTGGATCCGGCAGAACCACGTCAATGAGCGCACCCGGCAGAAGGGGCAGTCACCGGGTGGTCAGGTGCGGCGACATATTGAGGAAGCCCCGATCCGGGATGTCCCGCGTGCGCAGTGGGATGATGTCAGTCGCAAACTGCGCAAGGCCGGCTATGCCGCGCAGGATGCCCTGAATGCAGCGCGGAGGGTTGAGGACCTGCAGGAACGGCGGCGGGCGCAGCAGGCCGAAGACCGGCTGCAGCAAGCTTGCGCGGCTGCACAGGCAGAAGAGCGGGAGCGCGATCGCACGCGGGTTCGTGGCACAGGACGCGGGATGTAGGTTCGAAGACGGAGGCGGCATGGGACATGCCGCCTCAGGTGCTATGCGAGTTCTTTGCCGCGCGCATAGAGATTCAGGGCGTGCGTGACTGCCTCGACGGCCGCACGCTCATCCAGTCCAAGGGCCGACTCAAAGGCCACCAGCTCGGTCAGGAGTGCTTTGTCCAGATCCGCATGAAGCGGTTCCGTTGTACGGGGCAACTGAGCGGACGGAGGAACGAGGGTCTCAAATAGCTTTGCGAACGGCTTTTCTTCTGCCGATGTCTCATTGGGGAAGAGCAGGTTCAGGAGTTCCTGGGCGTCCTGTAGGGGCGTGCCTTCCGTATTGAGAACGACGCCGAGCCGCTGATATAGCTCTCCCAAGACTCCGGTTAACGGCCGGAGATCACCCTTTTCGATCCGATCGCGCCCTTCCTGAAGACGCCGAGCCACGTCATCTGCTTCTGTAGCCGGTTCCTTCGATACAGGGGCTTCAAGAGCGGGAGCCGCCGAAACTGTGGGGAACACCCTGTTCACGCCCTCTGGCTTGATGCCGGCATAGAACAGTCGCGTGTAGATGCGCTTTCCTCGGAAGAGAATGATCGCCTGCCCCTGTCGGAGGTTCTGCACATCGCTCCAGGAGATCCGCTTGACGTCCCGGATGTCTGCGCGCTGCTGGTCCGCATAGACGCCCAGAGGGTTGGAACTGTCGAAACCGGGGAGGACGCTGACAGGCATCGTTCCACCTGACTGTTCGATCCACTCCCGGGTTGGACCAGAATCTTCGATATTTTCAAAGATCTTTAGCTTGGGATTGCCGAGAAGCGGAACGGTCAAATCCTTACCGAGCGTGGCGTAGAGAGTGCCCACTTCCTGAAACGAGATCAGCAGGGAAATGTTCAGCTCGCGACCCAACGCCATCATGGCGTCAATCCCGCGTGTCGCGAACTGACCGACTTCGTCCAGAACCAGAGGATAGGGCACCGTCGAGGACGACGCGCGATTTACGACGCGGTCCTCATAGTCGCCCTCAATCGAGGTGCCGAGTGCCGCCGCAAGCGCGTAACGCAGCGCCGTGATGACGGCCTTGCCCAGGGCGGCGTTCGTGTCCGGGTGGTTTTCGAGCGAGGGGAGAAGAACGACCAGGATGCGCCGATTGAAGATGACGTCCCGGAAGTCCACATCACCGATATTGCACCGGAAGATATGCCCCAGCGTGGAACTCATCTGGGTAAAGGTTTTGCCGAAGCCACCCACCACATAGGAATGCTGCTCGCGAACCTTGTCCTGGTCTCCCACGCTTTTGGTGTTCGAAAAGCCACCCGTCTCTGTCACGTAGTCGCGGACCGGGTTCAGCAGGGTCCGGTCAAACTCGGGCGGCAGTTCGACTTTTCGCGTCTCAGCTGCATCCGCATCATAGTAGGTGAAGATCTGATCCTGGTAGAGATCGCGCAGTTTCACGATGTCAGAGAACATCGTGCGGATGGTCTCGGACATGATCGGAATGCCAAGGTTGTCCCGGACCCAGACGAAGACATAGGACATGCCGCGAATAAGCGCTTCGGCCCTGTCGCGGAAATGCGCGGAGTTACCCCCTCCGCCTTTCTTGTCTTCAGGCAGAAAGAGCGTGAGCAGAAGCTCGGTCATGTCTGCATAGGCCAGAGCCTTCTCCAGATCAGGACGGAACACTTCAAAATCCACAGTCCGGAAAAACGCTTCGAGCTGATCGCCAAGCCCGCTCAACCGGGCAAGTCGCTCTTCAACATCAAAGAAAGCAGCCTGCTTCATAACGCCATTCCCTCAGTCAGAATCGGACGAACGGAATCACAGAGCAGACCTCAAAACCAGGGGGTTTTTCGAACCCTCCAGCTTGATTTGTGTTGCGAAAAAACAACTAACTGGTCAAACAGGGTCAAAATGTGACTTTTTTAATTTTAGGCCCAGTCGTCATGTGACAGGATGTTTCTGATACGAAATGTTGTGGGATCATACATGATCCGCGCCCCTAGTTTTGACGGAGTAACCTGTGGCTATGAAAAAGGCTCGATGGACGACATCGCTCATGGGGGCAACTGCACTTGCGACTGTGCTTCAATTGCCACAAAGCGCGCATGCTGCCTCTCCTAGTGATACGGCAACGTCCAAATTAAAAAAGACTGAAACGTCAAGCGCAGCAATAAAAAATCATAATCCAGAACCAATATCTTCTGCAAAGCGAAATGCTTTAAAGCAGAGCGTCGAAGCTCCAAAATCTCGTAGTGAAAATGTTGTCGTAACGGGTACATTGTTTCGCGACCCCAATACGACAAGCTCATCCGAAATTACTCATATCACACGCAAAGACATGCAGCAGCGTGGTCTCAAAACGGTGAATGATCTCGTTCAACAACTTTCCTCAAACGGGGCAGGAAATTTAACGAGCCAGTGGGCTTCTGGAGGAGGGTTTGCTCCAGGCGGATCAGCTCCGTCGTTGCGTGGGCTCAGTACTGACTCTACTCTTGTGCTCATCGACGGACAGAGAGGTTCTTATTATCCGCTTGCGGACGATGGCGAACGTGATTTTGTCGACACGACCTGGATCCCAATGTCTATCCTTGAAGGTATGGATGTCCTGCAAGACGGAGGTTCTGCAACATACGGTGCAGATGCAGTTGCAGGCGTAATTAACTTCAGAACCCGAAACGAGATTAAGGGTTTTGAAGGCAATGCCGAGGGTGGTCTGACCCAGCGTGGAGACCAAGGTCATCAGCGCTTATATGCTACATTCGGGCATGGTGATCTTGCTAACGACGGTTACAATTTTTACATCAATTCCGAATACCAACAGGATGATTCTTTATATTATCGCCAACTTCAATCGCCATATAATAGTGGGGATCTGACATCGTTGGGCGGTTCCAACGGAAACACAAATACTCTTCTTCCGGGGACAAATCAGTTTAATACAAACTTTACTGGTGCAACAACTACAGCTCTTGTTCGCCCTGCTGTCAATGGAAGTGGTGTTGGTGGATATAATCTTCTGAATTCTTCTGCTGGATGCGGTAGTAATCAGACAGGCGTCTCAGGTTACGGCTTTTCCACAAATTATCCCAATTCTTTTACAAATGCATGCTCACAGAACGCAATGCGTTACAAGCAAGTCGCCCCTGATTTGCGTCGTATTAGCGCTACAGCACATTTGACGGCGAATGTCACAGATCAGTCGCAGTTGATCGCGATGTTTAACTGGTCTCAGGCGCGTACAATTACGACCGGGACGCCAGCATCCTATGGTTCGTATACACAGGATGAGTTGGCTGGTAATTCTCCCACCATTCTGCCGTGGGAGCTTTCGAATGGACAATTGAACCCGAACGATCCATACGCCGCACAACATCAAGATGCGCAAGTGGTTGGCTTGTTCAATCAAACTCCAGTAACTACCGACACCTCTAATAATTTCAGGGGATCAGTTCGTTATACTGGTTGGTCTCATTCGAATTGGGGTTCCGACTGGAATTATAATGCTGATTTTGTCGGCATGAATACGCTTCTTAATCAGGTGCAAACAGGACAGCCATACATCAGTCATTTAACAGCAGCGATTGCGGATGGGTCGTATAATTTTGTTGACCCGTCAAAAAACTCGCGTTCTGAAATGAATTATGTTTTGCCTGCGAACACTATTAACGCCCGTTCACAGGAATATTCAGGGCAGGTTGGTCTCAGTAAAGGGCTTTTCAAGCTTCCGGGCGGTATGGCTAAGCTCGCGATTGGAGCAAACTGGCGTTATGAATCCGTGAACGACCCAAACGCCAATCCAATTGACACAAGCAACTACGCGAATCAGTGGGCGAGTTACAATCCGGTCTCGCAGATCGGTCATCGTTGGGTTGAATCTGGTTTCTACGAGGCAAATTTGCCTGTTGTAAAACAGTTCGTTGTTGATACGTCAGGTCGTTACGATCACTATTCAGAAGGCTTCAGCCATTTCTCTCCGAAAGTTGGCTTCCAGTTCAAACCAGTCAAACAGTTCACGTTACGTGGCACATTTAATCGTGGCTTTCGTGTGCCTAGTTTTGCGGAGACGGGCGGCCAGACGGAAGGTTTTACTCCGGTGACCTACGACACGTCCAATCCTGCTGTGCAAGCATGGATGGCGTCTCATGGAAATAGTGCTTATGTTCAATCAGGTAATTATCTTGGGCTAATGAGTGTAGGAAATCCGCATCTTCGACCCGAGATATCGACAAGCTACACCGTCGGTCCCGTCATAAAGCCTACGAATTGGATGACACTGTCTTTTGAATACTATTACATTAAGAAGAACCACTATATTACGACAGGAATTCTTAACCCTAATCAGTATTTCAATTCCTGGATTGAGAATGGAGGATCAAATTCCGGGGAGCCTTCTGGAATTACAGTTGTTCCAGGGCCAAAAGACTCTAACTATCCCAACGCATTAGCCGCGCCGGGTTATGTTGAGGGCGAATATATTAATGCCAAAAGTATGATGACTGATGGCTTTGATATGTCCATTGATGCGCACGCACGTCTTCCCGGCTTTCTGCACAACATTATGTGGTATAGTAAAGGGCAAGCAACGTTTGTTAGACGCTTTAATCAGGTTAATCCTGACGGTACTACGTATCGCTATGCTGGGACGCTTGGTCCCTATCAAAGCGTTTCTTCTTCTGGTACGCCACGTTGGAGAGCGAACTGGGCCAACACTTTTTCGTATAAAGGTTTAGCAGTTACCCCAACTGTTTATTATACGAGCGGTTATAAAACGGTCGCAGATGATAGTGGTATTGCATCTGCAGGAAGTAATGGACTGTATAGTCATAGTTGCGCCTACTCCTTGGGCATGAACCAGGCTAATGGACCTAATTATCCCACACAGTGCCGGGTTAAGGGATTCTGGGATGTTGATCTGACTGTTAATTATCAGATGAATAAACGTTGGTCTATTTATGCGAACGTTTATAATCTACTTGGCTTTCGCGCTCCTTTGGATTATGCGACTTACGGTGGTTATTTGTATAACTCGTCATGGTCTCAGAAGGGTGTTATTATGCGTTCCTTTCAGTTTGGCGTGAACGTTTCTCTTTAAGGTGGAGTTCTCGAAGAACCCTTGATTGATACGCTTGGCCCGTAATTTCTGGCTTTCGGCGATTTGATTAATGGTTCTTTGGGCCGTTTTTGATCTGCGTCTTGAGCAGCTGGAGGGTTCGAAAAACCCTCCTTTTTCAACCGAACAAGAATCATAAGCCATTGATATTGTTATGTACCAAAAGAGCTTAAAACGGGTTTTTCGAACTCTCCAGGTCGCTCATTGCCAGTCTCCTCGCAGAGTCTGAATCAGATTTCCACAATCAAATCAATGGGTCCTGAGCCTAGTTGTTTAGTCCCGGGGTTTGATGGATTGGATTGATGATGAATCTTTCTGGCTCTGAAGTCCAGATTTTGCAGACGTATTCGTAAGGGGTGAGGACACTGAGGGTCTTGAGCCTTCGCCCGAAGTTATAGGCTGCCATGAAATCGCTGAGGTGTGTCCTCAACTGCTCGTGGCTGTCGTAATGGAAGCGTTTGACAGTTGCTTCCTTGATTGTCCGGTTCATCCGTTCAACCTGACCGTTCGTCCAGGGGGGGGGTGGGTTTTGTCAGACGGTGTTCGATCCCGTGGGCTTCGCAGATCATGTCGAAGCGCATTGGACGCGACCACGCCGTATTGCGATTGCGGGGCTGATCAGCGAACTGGATGCCGTTATCGGTCAGAATGGTATGGATCCGGTAAGGAATGATGCTCAGGAGATATTCGAGGAATTCCCAGGCGGTCTTCCGATCGGCTTTCTCAACCAGTTGTGTGACAGCGAATTTGCTGGTCCGATCGATGGCGACGAAGAGATACAGCTTGCCTTCAGCAGTCTGGACCTCGGCAATATCGATATGAAAAAAAGCCGATGGGATAGCGTTTGAAACGCTGTCGTCTGGGCTGGTCTCCCTCGATATCCGGAAGCCGGGACATCCCGTGGCGCTGCAGGCAGCGATGCAGGGCCGAGCGTGTCAGATGGGGAATGCTGGCCTGCAGGGCATAAAGGCAGTCATCCAGCGGCAGCAACGTATGCCGGCGAAACGCCACGATCATTGCTTCGTCCGTCTCGGACAGAACCGTGGATCGCGGCTCTTTGGGACCTGTCTTCTGATCCTCAACCGTTTGACGCTTCCGCCACTTTGCAACTGTTTTCGGGTTAACCCCGAACTCCTTGCTCAGCGTCGCGAGCGAAGCCTGCGATCGCTGTATTGCTGCTCGCACGGCGTGCGTGGTCGTGGCGCTGCCATGACGTATCTGTCCCATAAGGCTTCCTTCCACTCGCGTGAAAATAATACCCCATCAAACAACGGGACTAAACACCTAGCGCTGATGGAAGTCCTGTCCCTCATCGATTCGCGACCGACACTCTTCGACGCGTTGGTCTCGAGACCAACGAAGGCCGGCGGCCCCAAGTAACAGCCGTTCGGGTCGGGGCGTCCCATGGGCAACTTCCCGTCAGGAGCAGGCGTTCGCGGTGGCTGATCTGAACGACCGGCTCTGGGTCGGTAGGCGTCATGAACCTGAGTGCTGCGAACGACTACTTTCGGCTATCGCTTCCCGATTGCCGACATTCCGCTCTCCCCCGATAGTGTTGAAAAACTCATGGTGAAGAGTGAAAGTGTTGCCAAACCACTTCGGCATAAGTGCAGCTTTCTTGCCTC
>NZ_JAERLY010000016.1 GCF_018256155.1 Gluconobacter sp. Dm-62 | reverse complement strand
TGAGGAGCGGGACCACGCTGTGGATGTCGGGTTCTATCATCTGACGCGTACGCCGCTTGAAGAAGCGCTTCCGGCCCGGGGATCTGGGGCTTCTGCGGCCTGTCCTGCTGATGGTTCTGGTCATGGCGGCACAGGCCGAGGGACTAGCTGTCTGTGCCCGGGTTGCGCTGGAAGCCACGCTTCTTGATCTGTCACTGCTGGTTCTGACAGCTGCACTGGGAGTTCGGTTCCCGGTGCTGGCCGTGTTGCGACTGCCGTTTCCGCCTTTGCCCGGGCTTGTTGTTTTATGGCTTGGGATTCATGCCGCGCTCGGTATGGCAGCCGGGGTCGAGGGCTGGAGCGTGCTGGGTGTCGCGGTCGCCCTGCTGCTGGGGCTGCTGTCTCTGTCGGATATTCTCGTTGTGGGGCGCGTTTTACGGGCGTGGCAGGGGGCTGTTCCGGGCCTCTCTGTTCTCCTCATAGGAGCGGCAAGTCTGCTGCTGCCTGCGCTGGTGTTCGGGGTGGCGAGCCCGGTTCTGCATTTCATGGGCGGAGAGTGGGTCTGGCCTGTCTGGCGCATGGGCGGGGGGGATGGCGCCTATTTGCGGTTGCCAGCTTTCGTGCTCACAGGGGCTGTTCTGTGGTGCGTTCTGGTGCGTCCGTGGCGGGTTGTTGGCGGGATTGTGCAGGCCGCCTCTACGCTTGTTCCGGCGTTGGGAAATCTGCTTTCGGCGGGGGACGAACTGTTTGAGGAAGCGCCATCTCTGGGTTGGAAGGCGCGTCGTGTCATCGTGGCGGGACGACTGCGCTTCAGGGCGATGAGAAGTGTGAAGGCTCCCGTTCTTCCCGATCTGCGTCAGGGGGCTGTGGGGCTCTGGCTGGTGCTTCTTGGCCTCGTTCTGGCGGTGCTGGGAGTGATGGCGTGATGGGGCATGAGATCGGGATGATCCTGCTGACCGTGCTGGAAGCGCTGTTTCAGCTTGGTCTGCTTCTTGTTTTGGCGCCGGTGCTGGGCTGGTGTCTGGAAGCGCTGCCGTTCTGGTTGGCGGGGCGGTCGGTCGGGGCGGTGCGGTTCCGGATGTTGCAGGCCGGGCTTTTCTGGAAGTCGGTGTTTCGGGCTCCGTTAAGCGGGCGTCCGGCGCTGGCCCTGACGGCTGGTGTGCTGACGCTTGTGTGCCTGCCCGCGGTTACGACGGGCTCGGTACTGTCGTCTTTGGCTGATCCGCTTGTGATCGGGCTGGTTGTCCTGCTGGGGCGGGGATTTCTGGGGCCGGGCCTGTTGCAGGGTGAGGCGGCGCGTCTGGTTCCTGCGGTTCTGCTGCTGTGTCTGACCGAGGCGCTAATTGCACTGGCCGCACCGGGGACGGACGGGCTGGGTGGCCTGTGTGCGATGCTGCATATCGAGCCCGAGCCGGGTCTCGAAGGGGCGCTTGCGGCCTGTGCGCTGGCGCTCGGAATTGCGTGTCCGCCTCTGCGCTCGGAAGATGTGACGCAGATGTTGTCCGGCCTGCGGGACCGGCACGAACGTGAGGCCGCGCGCAGCATTGCCAATGTGCTGAACTGTGGCTGGCTGCTGTTGCTGGCGGATCTGGCGCTGCCGGTGAGTGTCGGGCTGACGCAGGGCGGTGTGCAGGGCTGGTGGCTCGGGTTGCTGGCGCTGGGTGGACGGCTGGCACTGACCGTGGCTGTGGCGGTCGGGCTGCGTCTGATGGCGCAGGAGCGGAGTGCGCGGCTGACGGCGCTGTTTGCGGGAGTGGCGCTTCTTTTGGCTCTGGCGGGGAGGTTCGGCACATGATTGTCGGGTTTGGCTTACTGCTGCTGCTGGCCCTTGCTGGTTTGGGCAAGGACGGACGGGGATTGCCGCTTTACGGGGCTGTCTGTGCCTTTGCCGGGGCGACGGTGTGTTCCGGACTGATGGCGCTTCTGACGTCTGCGGCTCTGGTCGGGCTGAATGTGCTGGCATGGGCCTGGCTGCGGCGGTTTGCGGCGGAAGCGCCGGACCGGGCGGCTGTGCTGCCGGTTGTCGGAACGCTTGTGCTGCTGCTGGCGCTCGGGCTGTCCGGCGCGGGGCTGGGGCTTGCGCCGGTGCTGGGCGCGGGGGCGGTTCTGGCGGGTCTTTGCGGTGCTGCATGGGGAGCGCCGCTGGTTCAGTTCACGGGGCTTCTGCGGGCTGCGGACGGGCTGGTTGTCGTGGCCTGCGTGCTGCATTCATGGCCGCTATTTGCGGCGGCGCTGAGCCTGTGGGGTGTTCTGGCTGCGCTGGGCGTTACGCTTCTGCCGCGTCTGGCATGGCGCAGGGTGGAGGACGTCTGATGCATCCGCTTGCTCCTGTCGGGACGCTGTTTGCCGTGACCGTCTGGCCGCTTCTGGCGGCATTCCTGCTGTTTCTGACGCCGGAAAACCGACAGTCCGCCAGCAGCCTGACCTTTGCCGTGGCCGGGCTCGTCATTACGCCGCTGGCTGTCTGGCTCATGCCGGGAACAGATGCGCTGGCGGCGGCCTGTTCGTGCATCGTGACGGCCATTCCGCTGCTTCTGCCGCAGGCTCAGGACCGGACCGGACGGATCCTGCCGTTTCTGGTGACGGGCTGTGCGCTTCTGGCGCTGAACATTCATTCGGCTTTTGCGGTGACGGTCCTGTGTGGTGCGGGAACGGTTCTTCTGGCCTGGCGCGAGGGGCGGGGACCGCGAAAGGCGCTCGTCGTCTGGGATATGGCGCGCAGCCGGCTGGGCGGTGTGGTTCTGGGGCTTCTGGGAGCGTCGCTTCTGCCGATGCAGCAGTCGTCGCTTGGTGCGGTGCTGCTGACGGTTGGCCTGTGCATGGTGGCCGGTCTTGGGCCGTCACCTGCTCCGGCGCCTGAAGCGGCCCTTCTGGACACGGGGCTGAGGTTTTCGGCACTGATGCTGATGTTGCGTCTGAGCGCTTATCCGCTGGTTCATCTGCTGATGCTGATCGCGGGTTTTGGGACGATCATCATGCTCGTTTCGTCTCGCTCCTCGGGCCGGAGCATGTCCCTGCCGATGCTGTCTGCTTTCGGTGCGCTCGCGGCTGCGACTGGAGAGGGAACTGCGCTGGTTCTGCTGCTGCTTGCGGCGCTGGGGCTCGCCGTTCTGGATCTGCGCGGTGCTGGCGGTGAGGATGGGATCGCGGCCGGGGCTGCACCCTGGCCGGTGTTCTGTGCGCTTGTCGGGATCGGGCGTTCGCTTGAGACAGGGCAGCTTGTTCTGCTGGTCGTGTGTCTGCTGCCTGCCCTGTGGTCGGTGCGGCACATGACGCTGCTGCCTGCGTTTGCGCGGGGTGAGCGGGGCATGGTGGCCGTGATGCAGGCGGTTCTGTTGCTGGGCGGGCTATGTGGCCCGCTGTTTCTGGCCTGGCATCCGGTGACGGGATGGCGGCCATGATCGGTATGGGGCGCATCATCCGAAGCGGCGAGCGGGTTGCGCTGTCGCATTATCATCTCGATTCCGAACAGTGGAACGCAATGCTGGCTGCACCGGGGGCAGCGCTACCGCTGATGTCCTGCTGGGCAGATGATGGCCGCGCCTATGTATTGCTGCTGGAAGGGGATCGTCCTCTGCTGGCGAGTACGGCAGTGGAAGAGCGGCGTTATCTCGCGCTGTCCTCGCGCTTTGCCGGGGCCGAATGGGGCGAGCGCGTGGCGTACGACCTGTATGGCGTGGAGGCGATGGACGCTCGCGGAAATGGGGCACCCGCGCTGGATGAGGGGGGCTGGACGTCCACCTGGCCACTGTCGTCCCGTCCGGGGCCGGCTGCGGGAGGGTTGCGGCCGCTGGCGGGAAGCCATTTGCTGCGCCCTGAACAGACGGGACTGAGTGGCCCGCTGGAGTTCTCCTTTGACGTTCTGAAGGGGAAAATCCGGAATGTGGATGTCTGTGCGGGCGGGGCGCATCGCGGGGTTGTGTCGCGTCTGCTGGGCCGCACGCCGGAAGAGGCCATGCCGCTGGTGTCGCGCATGACGGCAGGTGGGTTCGTGGCGCATCCGCTCGCCTTTGCGCGCGCCGTGGCGCAGGCGCGGGGGCTAGTTCCGGGGCCGGGCATCCGTGATGTCTGGATGGCTTTGCTGGAGATCGAGCGGATGTCGCTCCATCTGTTCGATATGGCCCGGACGGCGCGGGGGGTGGACGCGGAACTGCTCGCGACGCATTGCGATCATGCGCGGGAGGCCATTGCGCGGGCCTGTGCGGAACAGGGCGCTTCCCGGCGGCTGATGGATATGGTGAGCTGTGACGGCTTCCGTGAAGGTCTGGAGATCGTACCGTTGGTTCAGGCCGTGCATGAGGTGATGCAGCCGCGTCTGGCGGCGCTGGAGGAACTTCATCGGGTTTTTGCGCCGCGTCTGGACGGGTTTGCCGTGCTGGACGCGCGGCTGGCGGAGCGCTTTGCCGTCGGCGGCGTGACGGGACGTGCCAGCGGGCGAAGCATGGACATGCGGCGTCGGGAAGCCGGGATGCGACTTGAGGCGTTGCGCGCGACGGGATCGAGCCGGGGTGATGCCCGGGCGCGTGAGGGGCTGCGGCTCGCGGAAATTCGCGACTCTCTGAAGCTTCTAGAGCGGATTCTGGGCAGCATTGGTCTGGAAGACGATGAGCCAGCCCCGGACCGGACGGATGAGGGTATTGGCGTGGCCGAGGGCGCGCGGGGAGACGTGTGGTACTGGGTGCGGCTGAAGAACGGACTCATCGAGAACTTTCATGTGCGGGATCCGGGCGTGGCGCTTCTGCCGGCTCTGGGTGCGATGCTGCGCGGCTATCCTGTCAGTCGTGTCCCGGCGGCTCTGGGCTCGATCGGGATTTCACCGGCGGGGATAGCGCTATGAAAATCGTACAGCGCACCGGGCCTTTGAGCCTCCTTTATGCCTTCATGGACGCTGCGCGCTGGCGCCCGGCTGCGGATGGTGCGACGCCGCGTCGGGAGCGTTCGATCAGGATTTACGTTCTGGAGACCGGTGGGTGCGAAGGTTGTTTTATGGAGATCGAGTCTCTGAACGGCAGTGCCTTCGCGCTGGAGCAGGCAGGTTTTGTGTGGGTGAGTGATCCTGCGGATGCGGATTGGCTGTTGCTGACAGGAGCTGTGACCCGGGTCTGTGCGGAGATGATTGATCGGGCGTGGCGGGCAATGCCACCGGGGAAGAGCCTGATTGCGGTGGGAGCCTGTGCGGTGGATGGAGGGCCATTTCCAGCCAGTTATGCAACGCTGGGCGGGTTGCAGGCGCTAACGCCTGTGCGGCGTTCGATTCCGGGATGTCCGCCGTCGCCGGACGATATCCTTCGGGCGTTGCAGGAGTTGGCGCAGCTCTGATCGCAATATTCTGAGCAGGGAATTTCCCGAAAGAACGAAGTTTTGTCCGCAGATGGCTTGTCGTGACACGGTTTCGCGTTAAAGCAGACGGACGCACTGGATGCGTTTTCCATGAGGTTCGGTCGCCTGTCGTTCAGGTCACCGCATAGAGCACAGGGCTAGAGATGGCTGATTATCGCCTTGGAATTGATCTTGGTGGCACGAAGATCGAAATCGCGGTTCTGAATCGTTCAGGCGATCTCGTCCTGCGTGAACGCATTCCCAATCCCGGCATCTATAATGAGGCCGTTCTGGCCATTCGTGATCTGGTGACGGATGTTGACCATCGGCTGGGTGCGGTGCCGAGTCACCGCGTTTCTGCGGGGCAGCATACATCCACGCTGGGCATCGGGATTCCGGGATCGATTTCGCCTGAAAGCGGGCTGATCAAGAATGCCAATGCGACCTGGCTTAACAACCAGCCTTTCGGGCACGATCTTGAAGCGGCGCTCGCCCGTCCGGTCCGGACGGAAAATGATGCCAACTGCTTCGCCCTGTCTGAAGCCGCCGATGGCGCGGCCAAGGGCATGCTGACCGTTTTCGGTGTCATCATCGGGACGGGTATGGGCGCAGGTATCGTCAATAACGGTCGTGTCCTTGAAGGACGTCATCATATCGCCGGTGAGTGGGGGCATCTGCCTCTGCCCTGGCCGACGGAAGAAGATGCGCCGGCGCGTGAGTGCTTCTGTGGGAACAAGGGCTGCATGGAGCGCTACCTTTCGGGGCCGGCACTGGCGGCGGACTGGAAGGGACCAGGCAACCGCAACACGGCGGGGATTGAAGAGGCTGCGGCCAATGGCGATCAGGCTGCCATCGCGGCGCTGGGCCGCTACACCGAGCGCTTTGCCCGGGCATGCGCCATGGTCATCAATTTCCTTGACCCGGATGTGATCGTCCTCGGTGGTGGTGTGTCAAACCTGCACACGCTGTATGAGCGCGTGCCGCCGTTGCTGGCCAAGCATGTGATTACGCCGGTCTGTACGACGCCGATCGTGCGCAACAAGCATGGCGACAGCTCCGGTGTGCGTGGTGCGGCTTGGCTGTGGGACGTGACGGAATAAGCCCGGTCGCGCACTGGATATGAAAAAGGCTGCCCGGAGAACCGGGCGGCCTTTTTTGTGGGGTCTTGTGCAGCTCAGGCGGGTTCTTCTTCCACCGTTTCCGACATTTCCTCTGCCGCCTGTTTCAGGCGGCGGTAGGAGCGGCGGGAGAAGGGCAGGATTGCGATATAGAGCAACCCAGCACCGGCAAGAGCGCCCCAGGGGTCTGCGACCAGAAGGGCGGCGTAGAGACCGGTTCCGAGCATCAGGGGCAGGACGTAACGCGCCGGAACCTTGAAGTTCTTGAACGACCAGACTGGCAGCGTCGAGACCAGAAGCAGTCCAGTGAAAATCAGACATACGGCTGAGACGAGGGGCAGACGGGCGAAGGCAGCCAGACCTTCGGCGTGGAGACGATCGGCTTCGAGACCCAGAAAAACCGGGAACAGCACCAGCCCGGCTCCGGC
The DNA here is from genome assembly GCF_018256155.1 of Gluconobacter sp. Dm-62. Taxonomy (GTDB): domain Bacteria; phylum Pseudomonadota; class Alphaproteobacteria; order Acetobacterales; family Acetobacteraceae; genus Gluconobacter. The sequence goes on along the minus strand of NZ_JAERLY010000016.1, from coordinate 51,342 downwards.
AGGGGCGGGGACGCCCGTGAAGAAGCTGTAGGAATATTCCGGCTTGTCGTCGTCATCGAGGCTTGCATTGAAGCGGGCCAGACGCAGCGCCATGCAGACCGTGAACAGGATGCAGGGGACGAACGAGTATCGTCCGGCATGTTCGAGCGACCACATCAGCAGCACGAAGGATGGGGCCACGCCGAAGCAGACGAAGTCCGACAGGCTGTCGAACTCCGCGCCGAAACGTGTGGCGCCCTTGAGCAGTCGGGCAATGCGCCCGTCCAGCCCGTCGATGCAGGCGGCGATCAGCAGCGCCACGGCCGCAGGTTCGAACTGGTGTTCGAGCGCAAACCGCATGCCGCTGAGCCCGGCGCAAAGGCCGAGCATCGTCATGATATTGGGGATGAGGCGGTTGAACGACGGGCCCCGCACACGCGTGCGGGGATTGCGCCCCATGCGACGAAGTCTGCGGCGGATGCGGCGTTTTCTGGCGGGGCGGGTGGGGTCAACCGTCGGAGGGGTGGTCATGTATGGCGTCTGGCTCAGAGCGTCGCTAGGACAGTTTCACCACCAACCATGGTCTGTCCTTCCACAACCAGGGGTTCAACGCCAGGCGGCAGATAGACGTCTGTGCGTGAGCCGAAGCGGATCAGGCCGAAGCGTTCACCGGCTTCCATATGGTCGCCTTCTTCCACGAAGCACAGGATACGGCGTGCGATCAGGCCTGCAATCTGGACAACGCCGATATTGCGACCATCCGGCAGGGTCAGGCGCAGCTCGTTGCGCTCGTTGTGTTCAGAAGCCTTGTCGAGGCTGGCATTGAGGAACTTGCCGGCGTGATAGGCGATCTTCGTGACTTCACCAGCGGCCGGCATGCGGTTGATGTGGACGTTCAGCACGGAGAGGAACGTCGAGACGCGCCAGACGGGGGTGTGACCCATTTCCAGAGCGGCCGGCGGGGTGACGAGAGCGACGGAGGTGACGCGGCCATCGGCGGAGGCCAGCACCAGATCAGCGCGCGGCGGCGGTGTGCGCTTGGGGTCGCGGAAGAAATAGAGGCAGAAGGCCGTGAAGGCGATGCCTGCATTGCCCAGCAGGCGGGTGGCGCGCCAGGGCGTGGCCCGTCCGAGCAGCCCGACGAGCGAACCCGCGAGGAGGAAGGGAGTCGCGGCGCGATGCGGCGGCGACAGGACAAGCTTGAAGGACTGGATCAGCGACATGGAACGCACTCTTACGGCACACGGCGGGAGGGTCAAGAATTCGCCACAAAGAAGGCGTTTTTCGGGCAGGATTTCTGCCGGAATGCCGTTCAGGCGGGTTCGGCGACCTGTTGCGGCAGCGGAGCACGCAGTTTTTCATCGATTAGCGGCGTCCCGGCATAGACGTTCTTGCGGGCGGTGACGACGTGGACGCCACCGCATGGCAGACGCACGCCACGGCCAATTTTCTCCATCAGGCGACCCTGCGTAAGCGATAATGCGGCGGGCGGGGCGATCAGGGCGCTGGAGTGATGCTCGATCCGGAACAGCGTCTGATCCAGCAGGCGGGTCAACTGGCCACTGCTATAGGGGATGCCGTGGCCGAAGGGCGTGGCGTCGGTGTGAGCCCAGTAGCCGGAGCGATTAGGAACAACCAGTGTCAGGACGCCATCATCGCTCAGGGTGCGCCAGATGGCCCGCAGAAAATCCGGAGCAAAGCGCGTGAATTCGAGGCCATGGACCACGAGGGCGGCGTTCATCGAGAGATCGTCGAAGGGCAGGCGGGCGCTGTCGACGATACAGTCTGTTCTGGAGGGACGGAGCATCTTCCGCGTCTGGGAATGGCGTAGGCGCGCGGAGACAGCGAATTCCGCACTTTCCGGGAGATAGGGGGCTGTATAGCCTATCCCGAGGATCCTTCGGCCGCGCATGGGGGGCATGATGCTCTGCAGGCGGTCGTTGAGAAGCAGCGCCGTACGCTGGCCCTGTCGGCTTTCATAGAAAGTGGCGGCATCATCGGAACGGATGCGGGCCAGGGACGTCAGCATGCAGCTACCTCATCAGCAGGACACTCCAAGGGGAACAGTCATGCCACTCGATATCAAGCCGATTCCGGTTCTCTCCGATAATTATGCGTGGCTTCTGACCGCGACGGAGGGCCAGCGGGCCGTTGTGGACCCCGGCGAGGCAGGGCCAGTGATAGACGAAATCGGGGAGGGGCGGCTGGATATGATCCTGCTGACCCATCACCATGCCGATCATACGTCGGGTACCGATGCCCTGCGGGAGCGCTATGGGGCCAAGGTGTATGGACCACGTCAGAAAAAGGAATGGCTGCCCCAGCTGGATCATGACGTGGAAGACGGGGACAGCTTTTCGTTAGGGGGCACGCAGATCCGGGTTCTGTCCACGCCGGGTCATGCGGTGGGGCATGTGTCTTACGTCGTGCCCGAAGTGCCAGCGCTTTTCTGTGGGGATGTGCTGTTCAGCTTGGGATGCGGGCGGTTGCTAGAAGGGACGGCGCAGGAGCTGTTCGACAGTCTGCATCGCTATGACAGCCTGCCGGAGAACATGCTTGTTTGCGCGGGGCATGAATATACGCGCTCCAATCTGGCGTTCGCGCTTCATGTCGATCCGGACAATGCAGCCCTGAAGGCGCGGGCCGGGGAAGTTGAACGTCTGCTGGAAGCGGGTCGGCCGACGCTGCCGGTGACGCTCGGGGTGGAGCGGCGGACCAATCCATTCCTGCTCGCGCCGGATGTGGCGACATTTGCGCGGCTGCGAAAGGAAAAGGATACGTTCTGAAAGTACAAAAAAAGCCCCGCTCGAAAGAGACGGGGCTTTTTTTTGTGTGAAGGATCGTCAGGCTGTTACCAGCCGAAGATGACCTTCTTGAGCAGTTCGGCGCCGAGGCCGACGACGACAACGCCGCCGGCCCAGATCGCCACGAACCAGCCCACACGTTTCATCCAGTTCAGGAAGCCCGGTTTCTGTTCGGGCTGTCCATATTCGATCCGCATGGGCCGGGCTCCCTGTTCTTAGTGGTAGTGGTGCCCGGCGGACATTTTTCCGCGGAACACGTAGTACGAATAGGCCGTGTAGGACAGGATCAGCGGCAGGAGGAACATCGTGCCGACCAGCAGGAAGGTCTGGCTCTCCGGCGGAGAAGAGGCCTGCCAGATGGTGATGGTCGGCGGTACGATATAGGGCCACACGTTGATGCCCAGACCGCTGAAGCACAGGAAGAACAGGCCCAGTGTTGCGACGAACGGCAGCAGGTGCGAGCGCGGGTTGCGCAGTCCGAGAAACAGCACGCCTGCGAGGACGGCTACGGCGACAGGAACCGGGGCAACGAGCGCCAGCTGCGGCATGGCGAGCCAATGCTGCATGTAGGTGGTGTGCAGCATGGGCGTCCACACGGAGACCAGTGCGATCGTGACCAGCATCAGCCCGGCAAGGCCGAAGGAGATCCGGCGCATGGTGTCGTGCAGTTCGCCTTCACAGCGCCACAGCAGCCATGTTGCGCCGAGAAGCGCATAGCCGATGACGACAGCGAGGCCACAGAACAGCGAGAACGGCGAGAACCAGTCGAAGCTGGAGCCGACGAACACGTTGTTCTCGACCTTGATACCCTGAACGAGCGTTCCGAGAATGACGCCCTGCATGAAGGCCGCCACGAAAGAGCCACCGCAGAAAGCCGTGTCCCAGAAGAACTTGCTCATGGGCGATTCTGCCTTGAAGCGGAACTCAAAAGACACGCCGCGCAGGATTAGGGCGAGCAGCATGAACAGGACCGGCAGGTAAAGCGCCGGAAGGATCGTGCCGTAGGCGACGGGAAAGACGCCGTAGAGAGCGGCGCCTCCGAAGATCATCCAGGTCTCGTTGCCGTCCCAGACAGGGGCGACGGTGTTGACCATGAGGTTGCGGTGATCAGCGTCCTTTTCCTTGAGAAAAAGAATGCCGATCCCGAGGTCGAAACCATCGAGGCAGATGTAGAGAAAGATGGCGGTGGCTGCGAGCAGCGCCCAGACCACCGGGAGCCAGAAGCCGGCTGTTTCTGTCATGGTTCTTACTCCGCCATGCCAGCGTCGGGCTGGGGCTGATGGGAGACCTGTGTTGTACCCGCAGCACGCTGGGGCTGATCTTCGGCCGGGCCGTGCTGATCCGGATGGGGTTCTTCAGCGAAAGTCCGCAGCAGGATGGTGATGCCGCCTGCAAACACGATGAAATAGACGATGACGAAGGCGATCATCGACGTTGCGATGTTCGGCAGGGCGATCGGGGAGACGCTGTCAGACGTGCGGAGCAGGCCATAGACCGTGAAGGGCTGACGGCCGACTTCAGTCGTAATCCAGCCACACAGCAGAGCCAGGAAGCCCGCAGGCGACATGAACAGCGCGATACGGTGCAGAAGCGGCGTATCGTAAAGTTTGCCCTTCCAGCGCAGGTACAGCGACCACAGTCCGACCAGCACCATCAGCATGCCGAGCGCGATCATGATGCGGAAGGAGAAGAACAGCAGCGGGGAGTAGGGACGGTCTTCCTTCGGATAGTCCTTCAGGCCCGGCACCTTGCCGTCGAGGCTGTGCGTCAGGATCAGTGAGCCCAGATAGGGGATGGCGATCTTGAAATGCGTCGTTTCGTTCTTCATGTCCGGGATACCGAACAGAAGCTCCGGCGCGCGGCTTTCGGACTCCCAGTCGCCTTCGAGGGCGGCGATCTTGGCAGGCTGGTATTCCAGTGTGTTCAGGCCCTGCGTATCACCGGCCAGAACCTGGATCGGGGAGACGATGGCAGCCATCCACATGGCCATGGAGAACATCAGGCGGACCTGTTCGGACGCCTGACGGCCTTCACGACGGGCTTTCAGCAGATGCCATCCAGCAACGCCGGCCACGATGAACGCCACGCACAGGAAGGCTGCGAGGCCCATATGGACGATGCGGTACGGGAAAGACGGGTTGAAGACGATCTGCCACCAGTCAACGGGCAGGAAGCGGCCGGTGGCCTCGTCGATGCGATAGCCGCGGGGTGTCTGCATCCAGGAATTGGACGACAGGATCCAGCTCATGGAGATCAGGGTGCCGATCGAAACCATGCAGGTGGCGGCAAAATGCAAACCTTTGCCGACGCGGTTGAGGCCGAACATCATGACGCCGAGGAAGCCGGCTTCAAGGAAGAAGGCCGTCATGACCTCATAGGCCAGCATCGGGCCGAGGATCGGGCCGGCCTTCTGGGAGAACGCTGACCAGTTCGTCCCGAATTCGTAGGACATGACGAGGCCGGAGACCACGCCCATGCCGAAGACGACGGAGAAAACTTTCAGCCAGTATTTGAAGAGGTCGAGATAGGCACTGCGGCCTGTCTTGAGCCACAGGCCTTCAAGAACAGCGAGATAGGCTGCGAGACCGATCGAGAATGCCGGGAACACGATGTGAAACCCGACCGTGAACGCGAACTGGAAACGCGCCAGGAATAGAGCCGACAAGCCAAACATGTCGATTGCCTTCTGGGTAGAGGGCGAAACGCTGGGACCGTCAGGAGGATTGTCGGCCCCCTGAAGGACCTGACGCACGCGCAACAGGATAACGAAGTTGTGATCGCTTCGTGTGTCGCCGTCTTTTGAACCCTGTTAACGCATTTTGCCAGAAAAAGTTTGATACTCCGGCCATGATTTTGACAAAAATCAACGCGGTGACGTGGCATTTTCCAGCAATCAGGGTGCCTGGAATTTCTGACTCAAAAGCGTTGAAATCGCCGGTGCATCGGGGAGGATGAGACCATTGGCGACCGGAATGGAAATTGAGAATGGATGCTCTTTTTCACCGGGTTGGACAGTTGCTCTCTGTAACAGTTTTTGGAGCATTTCACGAAGGTCGGGAGCGAGGCGCGACTCTAGGTTCGGACGATCGAGCAGTTGCGTTGCCAGCTCGTGCCAGCGGGTTACGGTCAGTGTGAGCGTGCCGGTCTGGGCAGGTAAGGTCAGTGCGCCTGTCAATGCGATCCGGTTGTCTTTGGAGGATGAGGCGGGAGACGCAGACGCTTCTTGCAGGAGAAGGCGTTTGTAGGATGTGAGGTCGAGCAGCGACCGTCCGGCAGAAGAACTGGATGCTGCTGTCAGAGCCATCGCAAGACGGCCGTCCTGCAGGTCAGTAGAGACGCCATAGGGCAAGGGAAAACCGTTTATCTCCGTCGCACGTGCCGTGATGCCCAGACGTGTGTCGTCGGCACGTGCTCCGGGAAAGCGGATGAAGCGCCCTGATAGTGATTTCGTGAAGATCTGCCTGTCCGGCCATTTTCCAGAAAAGGACAGGCTGAGCTGTGGGGCTGAAAAGGTCAGGCTTTGAAGGTTTCTGAAGCTGATCTCAAGGCTGGGGGCCAGTAAGGTCACAATGCCTTCATCCAGCACAAGACGTGCGGCCTGATGACCTCCGAGGGAAAGGGGAAGTTCGGAGCGCAACAGGGAGATCCATGATCCGCCAAGACGGATACGCTCTCCGGCCCAGCCTGCGTCGTAGGGAGTGTCATGTGAGGCTTTATGGGTGGCACTCATCTGGTCGAACTCGACCCAGGCACCAAATGGCCAGCCACCTCGATGCAGTGGAGTCGTCTCAACCTTCCAGCCATTTTCCTGAGCAGTGGTCAGAGCCTGGATTGCGGTGGTTTCCAGACTGTGGATCGCGTGACGCCAGAAAACTGTATCCAGCACTGCTGATATTGCCAGAACGGCAATCAATACCAGAGCATGTCTGCTGTAACGGATAGTAAAGAATGGGCGAGCCATTGAGCAGGTCTTCTCAGATGTCGTCGCGGGATTGGTCAAGTCCCATCTGTTTTATCCCCAGCCATTGAAAGTGCCTTAAAGAGGCCGGAAAACGCTCATGGGGCTTTGTCCGTCAAGGGCGGCCATGAGTTTTTGATGTGTCGGAAAGCGCAGAAAACCAACAGATATGGAGATCTTGTCAAAGGGAACGTGTCTGATAAATGCCGAAGGCCGAACACCATTGAAAGATTTCAATTTTTTGCGGCGCAGTCATGCGTTTTTTGGGTCCACAGAGTTATCCACAGGATCTCGGGGAAGGACATGGGTTGTGCACAGTTCGTCCCATGCGCTCTCCAGCCCGTTGTTGAATCCCTTGCGGTCCTGTCGTGGCGCGAGAGGCTGGCCAATGACGACATGAAGGGTGCCTGATCGTTTGAGCCATGGATTCCGATCCCAGAACAGGCCTGAATCTGTCGCAACGGGCACGACCGGCACATCGGCCTGTCGTGCCAGGGCGATGATACCCGGCTGGATTGGATGGCGTTCTCCGGGAAGGGTACGGGTGCCTTCCGGAAAGATAATGATCTGGCGATCGGCAGCATGAGCCGTTTTCGCGGCTTGCATCATATCGCGGAGAGCTTTCGATCCGGCTTTCCGATCGACGGCGATCATGCCTGTGAGCACTAACATCGGACCTACGACGGGAATGCGGGTCAGTTCCGTCTTGATGATGTAGTCGGGCCGGTCGACGAGGGTCATCCAGATAAAGCCATCGAAGAAGGACTGGTGCTGCGATGCAATCAGGAGTGGGCCTGAGGGAAGGTTTTCCCGTCCTGTGATTTCGATGCGGACCGAGCAGATCCGGGTGAAGCCGGCCAGAACAGCCCGTGCCCAGAGTTTTGCGTAGGACAGGGCCAGATCCTGCCGCTTCATCAGGCGGATCGGAATGGTTCCGAGGCCCATGAACAGGGTGATCCAGAACAGATAGAGATTGAACAGGACGCCGCGCAGAATGCTCATCATGCTGTTCTGCACACCAGAAAAGCCGTCTTGGCACAAGGCCTGTCAGACGCCGTCTAGCCCTTCGCGACCATCTGGCAGGCCGGTGAGGGCGCCAATTTCCGCTCCAAGGAGCTTGTTGTATTCCCGAAACATCAGGAACAGGGTCTTGTGAGACAGGGAGCCCCGCAGGGCCAGAGGGACAACCGGATAGGCGACGAGTTCCAGATCCGGTGCCACACGGTGGATTTCGAGTGCAGCGCGACGGATATGGTAGCCGGCTGTGACGACCAGAAGCCGGTGGAGGTGGTTGTCTCTGGCCCACTGGGCCGTCTCGTGCGCATTGCCGATTGTGCTGGTGGCACGACGGCCGAGCGTGATGCGCTCTGCCAGAGGCGAGGCCATGGAGACCTGCTGAAGGTGCAGAATATGTTGCAACGTGACGTGGGGGCCGACCCCTGAGATCAGGAGCAGGTGTCCATATCCGCCCTGCAGGAGTGTAATTGCCGTGTCAACGCGCTGTTCTCCGCCGGTCAGTGCGACAATACCGTCGCAGATGGACGCTGTAACCGGGGGCCTGCTGGCGTCCTGAACGAACCACGCGAATCCTGCAATCCAGAGCCCACCCAGTGCCAGACAGGTCGAGAATACCCGTTTCATGGCAGGCGCCGGAGCCAGACGAGCACGACGGTCTGGGCCGTGATCCATCCCAGGCAGGCCGCCAACAGGGGCAGGGCTCCGAGTTCCTCAAGGAGCATGCGCGGCAGAACATGCAGGGTGTTCCACCATGTTACAATCATGTCTCCCCATGTGCCCTCCGGAGAGATGGTCGTGGGCGTGCCGTGGGAGAAAGGAGCAAGTTTCCGGGCGAGCATGGTGATGACGGGGCTCAGGAGCAGCAGACCAGCGAGACCTCCCCCGAGGCTGAGTAATGCTGCGCGTCCGGCAATCCTGCTGGAAATCGTCAGATCAGCGGCACCGAGGAAATGAACGATTTCCACGGCCTTGCGCTGGGCCATGACGGAGCGGCGGACAGTCATGCCGACCGAGAGCACTGCAATGGCTGCGATGAGACTGACGGCCAGCCAGGCGCAGGCAACCAGGCTGCTTCCCAGACCATTGAGCCGTTCTCCCCAGCGGCGATCCTCTTCCACGACCGCTTCAGGAAGCGCTTCATGTACGACAGAGCCCAGATTGGGTGTTCCGGTATGGGCGACAATCAGGACGACGGGCAGGGAAAGGCCTGGAAGGTGGCCGTTCCCCGAAACTTCCCCCAGCCAAGGGGCGAGGAGCGTCTGCACCTGCTGGGGGGAAAGCTCCTGAACTGCTGTGACCTCTGGCGTTTTGTGTAACGTCTGGATCAGTGTGCTGGTGCGATCCTGGATTTGGGGCGTGTCGGATGGAATTTCGATTGTGGTTGCGTTTCTGGCGGCGCCTGACCAGCCATTCGCCAGGGTCTGCACTCCTGTAAGCCCGGCGAGGGACAGGCCCGCAAGCAGGGTCATGAGCGCTACGAGAAGTGGCAGGCTGCCGGAGCGCAGGCCGGGTGAGACAGGGGCACTCACAGGTTGTCGCTCCTGCGCGCAGCGATGCCGCTCTGAGGGTCGGAGCCTGCGAGTGTGCCGTCTTGTAGGGTGATGGACGCAGCCGGGGCTTCACGGACCAGTGCTTCGTTATGGGTGGCGACGATCACGGTTGTGCCCATTTCCACCAGTTCCTGGAATGTGGACAGCAGGCGACGCGCTTGGGCGTCTTCCAGGGCGTTGGTGGGTTCGTCGGCCAACAGGAGTTCCGGGCGGCCGATCAGGGCGCGGGCGATGGCGGCGCGTTGTTGTTCACCGCCGGACAGGGTTCCGGGGCGCTTGTCGGCGAGATGCGCGACGTCCAGCCATTCCAGAACGGCGAAGGCCTCGCGTCTGGTGTCGCGTTCAGAGGCCCCACGCAGTCTCAGCGGAAGGGCCACGTTGTCGAACACTGTCCATTCCCCGATCAGGCGATAGTCCTGAGGGACAAACCCGATCCTCCGGCGCAGGTTCCGCAAAGTGGATCGGGTGGCCTGACTGACGGAAACGCCGAGCAGGTCCATCTGCCCGGCAGACGGGCGTGTTTCGAGCGTCAGAAGGCGGAGCAGACTCGATTTTCCCGCTCCTGATGGCCCGAGCAGCCAGCGGAACTCGCCCTGTGGCACGGTGAGCGTCAGATTCCGCAGAACGGGCTGCCCTACGCCAGGGGGCATCATCGAGACATTCAGGAGGCGGATCATGATGCTTTCATTGAAAAGGCAGGTAATCTATTAACCATTTAATAACGATCATTTCGTCATAACAGGCAAGCACACAGATCAGGCTAGGCCGGATCGGAGCCGGCTGTCGAAGGGATTGATTGAATGCGCATTGAATGCCCCCACTGTCACGCAGTCTTTGAGGTTCCAGAGGCACGGGCAAAGGGGGTCAAGCGTCTGCGCTGCGCCAATTGTGGAGACAGCTGGGAGCTTGGGTCACCAGTTGTCAGTGAGGCGGCGGAAGAGACGCCAAAAGTTCATGCTGTCGCATCTGAGATCTTCGAGGTTCCGGAAGATGTAAGCGATGCCGTTTCTGTTGATGCGGAGTCGCCGGCTTCCGGGAAGGCCGGAGCATTCAGGGCGACGGGAGCCATGGCCAGCCGAAGCAATATCCGCCGTTCTGCGGTGCTGCATTCGCGTTCTGCCGGTGATGTGCAGGTACGAACAGACGCATCGGGTCCATTGATGATCGGCTCAACTGGACTCTGGATTGCAGCGTGGGGCGCCAGTCTTGTTCTGGCCGGGTCTGGCGCAGCTGCACTGTGGTACTGCAAAGGCGCGGGTGTATTCGGTTTCCTGCCCGGGGTCGGACATTTCTCCTGACCCCGATATGCCTTACATGTTGCGGGCAGCGAGCGCCGAGACAGTAGCTCCAATGGCCGCAACAGCCATAAGCAGAATGCCGTCAAAAATGAGAGAGCCGGGCGTTACGAGATGGGAGCCGATCTGCAGATGGTTCGGCAGGGTTCCAGCAACATGATTCATAATGTCACGCGCCTGTGGGTCCGCGCTGGCGGCACTGGTCGTGATTGCATTGACGATATGGGGAAGGATGTACCAGCCCAGACCCAGAATCAGCAGAAGCGGGGCGAGAAGCTCGGCAACCTGCTGGGCCAGATAAAAGACGAAATAGCAGACAGACCAGACGCCCATACGGATCATGGACGATGTTGTCAGTGATGAATCGCTGCGACTTCTGCTGCCGAGAAGACGGTCCGTGATATGGGGTGGGGGCTGCATGTCCATAGATATGGCTTCCAGTGGTCCGGCAACGGGAGTTAGTCTTCGCCCCTGAGATCGGACGAATGGTTCACCTCGGACTAGCTGCAAGAGATCGCCAATGCAAACTTTCCTGTGCCGTCATGCCTTTTCCTGAGTTCGAAATGCCTTTGGTAACCTCAGACATGCCGCGTGTCGTGCTGGTGGAACCTGACTGTGATCATGCCCGGCAGATCGCCCGGGTGCTGGTCAAGGAGGGATTTGCCCTCACCTGTGCCACAAGTGGTGAGGAAGGTCTGGGTACGATCGAGGAGACTATGCCGGACCTGGTGGTCGCCTGTACCGAACTCCCCGGCATGAGCGGTGGGCAGCTGGCGCGGCGGCTTCGGCTGGATGCGCTGACCCGCAATATTCCGATCCTGATGCTGACCGAGGATGCGTCGCCAGGGGTCGAGCGTGAGGGGCTGGAGAGCGGCGCGGACGCGTATATTTCCAAGTCCGCCCATCCGGACCTGATGGTTTTGCGGATGAGGGCACTGTTGCGGGAAGGGCCTGAACTGCTCCAGGTTGACGAGGCATCCCGTCTGCGCCGGGCGCGGATCGTGATCGTCAATTCTCCGCGTGAGGATGAAGATGAAGAAGACGTGGTCGAGGACGTGCCCGAGACCACTTTGGGAGAGTTGCTCTGGCGTGACGGGCATACCGTTACGTCCATCGAGCGCTCCGATGATCTGATCGAGGGCGGCTGGCTTCGAGGGGCGGATAGTCCGGACTGTCTGGTGTTGGAACTGGGTAGTGGGGACGAGGATCTGAAGTTCTGTCGTCTTTTAGATGCGCGTCGGCAAGCGGTTCTGGAAGCTGGCGGGATTCCGTTTCGGACGCTGGGGATCGTAGAGGCGTCACGGTTCAGGCGGCAGTCTTCAGGCGAATTTTTTGAAGCCGGGATTGATGATCTCGTGCCGAGCGATATTGCCCTTGAGGCGCTCGCCATGCGGATCCGGACGCTGGCCCAGCGCAGAATGGCACAGGACGAGTTCCGTCAGCAGGAAATCGAACGTCAGCAGAATGCCCTGACGCTGGAGGCGGCGCGTGCCAAGGCGGAAATGGCCGAAGCGCTGGCGCAGGCCAATATGGAGCTGGCACGGACGAACGAGCGGTTGCTTCAGGCTCAGTCCAAGCTTGTGCAGACGGCGAAAATGGCGTCGCTGGGCGAACTGGTGGCGGGTATTGCGCATGAGATCAACAATCCTTTGGCTTTCACGATTGCCCATGCGGATACGGTGACGCGCACGCTTAAGAGGTTGCAGGGTGTGAATGCCTCTGATGAGGCAATGTCCCTGACGAAGAAAGGGATGTCGCGGCTGGAGTCCATGAAGCTCGGATTGCAGCGGATCCAGAATCTGGTGCTCAGCCTGAGGCGCTTTTCACGGCTTGATGAAAGCTCGTTTCAGAAGGTCGATGTTCCGGCCGCTCTGGACACGGCGCTTGCTCTGCTGGCGCACAAGCTGGGGCCGGGGATTGTCGTGCAGAAGGATTTGCAGGCGCCGGCAGAGCTGGTCTGCCAGCCGGCGTTCCTCAATCAGGTTGTCATGAACATTATTTCCAATGCGGCGGATGCGCTGGCGGACATGTCCGCTGATGGGGAGGTGGTTCGAGGTCGGATCGTCATTGCTTCGCGTCTTGAAAACGGGCGCTATGAGATGAGTGTGAGTGATGATGGACCAGGGCTGCCGCATGACCTGCGAACACGGATTTTCGATCCGTTTTTTACGACCAAGCCTGTGGGAACCGGGACGGGTCTGGGGTTGGCCATTGCCTATAGCGTCATGGAGGCGCATGACGGAGCGATTGAGGTAACGGACGCCAATCTGCAGGGCGGGCATGGCATCGGGGCCTGTTTCCGGTTGAGCCTGCCCGTTCGCATGACCGAGGAGGGGCCGGTGGCGACTGGTCGCGCAGCATGACTTTCTGGAGTGCAAAAGGGCCGTCGCGCCCCCTGATTCTGCTGGTTGACGATGAGGAGGAAATCCTCGTTGCCCTGACGGATCTGCTGGAAGACCAGTATGAAATCCTGTCCACGACAGACCCGCTGCGTGCGCTGGAGCTGTTGCGCGAGCATCGGGACGTTGCGACCATTATTTCCGACCAGCGCATGCCCGGTCTGACCGGGGATCAGCTGCTGATGCAGGCTCGGGCATTCTCGGACGCCCGCAGCATTCTGCTGACCGGATACGCAGATCTGGAAGCTGTTGTGTCTGCCCTGAACCAGGGTCAGGTTCAGGCTTATGTGCATAAGCCTTGGGACTCGGATGCCCTGCGGTCGCTGGTTGGCGAGGTCACGCAGCATTGCCTGGCGCAGCGGGCCCTGAGGACCGAGCAGGCGCTGCTGCGGGGGTTGATGGAAGCGCTTCCGATCGGGCTTGTTTTTTCAGACCGGGACGGGCGATGCATTCGTAGTAATGTGCGGGACGAAGCCGGGAGCGGGGCCGAAATCGAGCAGGCCCACTTCCCTGAAACCCTATGGCCGGAGGTCGCGGCCATGCGGGAAGATGTGCGGGTTTCCGGGCAGGAAGAGCGCCTCGTCGGGGAGCTGCTGACCGAGGGTGACGGCAGGACCACGACGCGCTGGCATGAACTGACGCGGCTGGCACTTGCGTGGCCGGAAGGGGCGTCTCGGAAAGACTCCTGGCAAGTCAGTATGGACCGGGATGTGACGTCGCGTGTTGTCATGGAATCAAGGCTGCGACAGGCTGAGAAACTTCAGTCGCTCGGCACGCTTGCGGGCGGAATTGCGCATGACTTCAACAACCTGCTGGCAGCGATTTCAGGGTCTCTCGAGCTTCTGGAGGATATTGCAGAGTTTGACGAAGGCTCTCTCGCTTTGCTTCGCAATGCTGCGGATTCCGCTCAGCGCGGGGCCGTTCTGACGCGGCGGCTGCTTCAGTTTGGACGTCCGCGCGAGGCCCGGCTGTCGGCAGTGGCACTGGAGCAGTTGTTGCCGGGCCTGACAGATCTGCTGCGTCAGAGTCTCAAGAAGCGGGGCGTGCCGGCGACATCTGGTCCTTGCGCGCTGTGTATCGAGGATCTGCCAGCGGATCTGCCACTGGTTTGGTCGGATGCGGATCAGCTCGAAATGGCGCTTTTGAATCTGTGCGTGAACGCCCGGGACGCCATGGCAGATGGTGGGACGGTGCGGATCAGCGCGCGCGTGATAGCGCAGAAGCGCACCGATCTGCCTGTCGAGTGCTGTCCGGATCGCGCCGTGGCTCTGGAAGTCGTGGATGACGGGGCGGGTATGCCGCCAGAAGTTGCGGCGAGGATTTTTGATCCGTTTTTTACGACCAAGGATGTTGGGCGTGGGACCGGTCTGGGCCTGTCGAGCGTTTATGGTTTTCTTAGCCGGAGCTATGGCGAAATTGTTGTGAACAGCGTCGTGGGCGATGGGACGCGGATGACGTTGCTGCTTCCTGTGGCGCGGCTGGGGCAGGACCAGGTTTTGCCTTCCGAACCGGGCAATCCGACTGTCACGCGGCCAGTAAAGGTTTTGGTGCTGGACGATGAGGCACCGGTACGCATGGTGACAGCGGGTTTCCTGTCTCAGGACCGGCATGAGGTAACCGCTGTCGCCACTCTGAAGGATGCGCTGGAATGTATCGATCCACTAGCCCCGTTTGAGCTGGCGATCATTGATATGCGGATGCCGGATCATGATGGTTTGGCCTGTGCGGCAGCGTTATTGCAGGCTATTCCCGGATTGAAGGTACTGTTTATCAGCGGCCATACCGATGATATGCCCGTGCCCGACAATGGCCTTCTCCTGCCTAAGCCCTTCACGCAGGAGAGTCTGCGGAGAGCTGTTGCAAAGACGATGCATTTTGCAGATGCGTCTGCTTCGTAGCGGGCCAATCCGACACTACTGATCCAGTAAATTGGAGATTATGACGCGTGAGTGATGCCTATCTTGTTCCCCAGGAGGACACATCTGCTGCGGCCATCGAGGAAATCGAAGCGGAGCTAGGCCTGTTTGACGACTGGATGGAGCGGTATCAGTACATTATCGAAATGGGGCGCAAGCTTCCGCCATTTCCGGAAGAGTGGCAGGATGACGCTCATCGCGTTCCGGGATGCCAGAGTCAGGTCTGGCTTGAAGCTGTTGAAAGAAACGGAAAGCTGTTTTTTGCCGGGGCTTCTGATGCGGCCATCGTGCAAGGGCTCGTCGCACTTTTGCTGAGGGTTTATTCCGGCCGCTCGAAATCGGAGATCCTTGAGACAAGCCCGGTGTTCCTGCACGATATGGGACTGGTCAAGGCGCTTTCGACGAACCGTGGAAATGGTGTTGAGGCAATGGCACAGGCCATTCAGAAGCGCGCTTCACATTAAATATAAAACCCCCGTTGGCCTGAGCCTCCGGGGGGAGTGAGCTTACTGCGGGTGGTTTTCCGAAGGGGACTGAATCTTGCCGCCGGTCATGCTGTATGGCGGGGCTGCAGATGGGGCGGGACCATTTGCTGGTGCTGCGCCACTAACGGGTGGGGGGCACTTTGTGAATTTTCCCTGCCTGTCCCGGCAAGGTTTCGGCTTCTGCGGTGCTTCGCATTTGACGAACTTGCCTTTGTCGTCGCGGCAGGGCTTGGCGTGAGCCATCTGGGCGCCAAATGCCAGAACGGCTAGGGCAGCAACGGATAGGTGACGGAATGACATGGATTATGGTCTCCAGAGCTGGGCCGGAGCCTGATATTCAAGCCCCGGCGTTCCGAGAAGAATGCAATACGTTTCAAACGTGACGCAAGTTGCCTCGTCCCCGAATACTAGCGGAATCCCTTTTGATCCAAGGGATGAGAGACGTCCCAATCAATATCTCCCCGATACTGCGCCGTGACGGGCTGCCCGTCCTTGAGGGCTGGGTAGTATCGTGCGAGGTCGAAATAGGCGAGCGAAGCGCGTTGCAGGATTGCTGGCCCGTCACTGGCACTGCAGTCATGTGCAGCACCCATCTGGTCGATCTGACAGATCACGGTGATGCGCGCGCCAATTCCTGCAATGTCGGCGGCTTCGGGATAATGGGGCGCTGGCGTGTGAGCTTTGTCGATCTGGGGTGTCGTCATGTCAGGAGAGGCATGAAAGTTATAGGTTTTTTCCCAGTCGCTCTGAATGGCCACACCGCTTTTATATGCGGGTAGGAACGTGGAGGAGTAGGCCATCTGTTCGGCAGCGAGACCAAAATCCGGCTGTGAAGCGGAAGACTGACATTCCGTGGCAATCCCGGCAGCGCTGATCGTGCAGTGGACGTGGGCGGTTCCGCCCTTGTGAAATTCAAGTTCAGCGGGGGGATAGATGAGAGGGGTATGATGATGGGGATCCAGCATCGCACCCAGAGGCTGCTCTTCTGCAACGGCAGGCGCAATGTTGCCCACAAGAAATAAAGTCAGCGCCAGGGCAGAAGAGGCGACGGGCAGTCTCATCATATGTCTCTCGTCTTTGTGCGAAATATGACTTTATGTAACCAGCTCTCTGCTGACCAGTATGCCGACATAAAAAAAGGGGAGATACCGGATGGTATCTCCCCTTTTTCATGGCCAGGAGTGTCCTGTCAGATCATTTCTGATCGGGCAGGGCGTAGGCGATGATGTCGTCGCCCATGCGGGTCGGGAACGAGTTGTGTCCACCTGCATAGGTTACGATGTACTGCTTGCCGTTGACGGCATAGGTGATCGGCGTTGCCTGAGCACCAGCCGGCAGACGGTCCTGCCACAGCACCTTGCCCGTCGTCAGGTTGTACGCACGGATGTAGTAATCCATGGACGCCGTCAGGAAGCCGAGGTTGCCAGCCGTGGAGAGCGGGCCACCGAGGCTCGGGACACCGATCTTGATCGGCGGCAGCGGGATCGGCAGGGAGCTGCCATACATCGAGTCACGCAGGGTGCCGTTGCGGTGCTGCCAGACGACCTTGTTGGTCTTCAGATCAATACCGGCGACATAGCCCCAGGGCGGCGTACGGCATGGCATCTTGATGCCGAGCGGCAGCAGCACCGGATCCAGGAACGGATGCAGGTTGACGGCATACGGGATGCCATAGTTGTGCTGCAGGCCGGTTTCACCCCCCGTGCCCTTGGCGTTTTCGTCAGGCCAGAGCGGGTTGCTTGCGCTACGGGGAACCAGCTGGGAGACGAACGGCAGGGAGATCGGGTTGGCGAATGCCACCTGACGCTGCGGATCGACGGCCAGACCACCCCATTCGAACATTCCCAGATCGCCCGGGAAGATGAGCGAACCCTTGAGCGACGGCGGCGTGAAGGGGCCTTCGTAGCGCAGGGTGTGGAAATAGATGCTGCAGAACATCTGGTCGAAGATCGTGCCGCCCCAGATATCGGAGTCGTTCAGCGGGTTCTTCGGACGCAGGGTCAGCTGCGACATCGGCTGGGTCGGGCTGGTGTGGTCGCCAGGAGCGGCACCACCGGGAACCGGAGTTTCCGGAGCCGGGACGATTTCCTTGCCGGTGCGACGGTCGAGGACGAAGATGTCGCCAGTCTTGGTCGGTGCGTAGATGGCCGGAACAAGCGTACCGTCCTTCTGCGTCACGTCCACGAGGCTCGGCTGGGACGGAACGTCCATGTCCCACAGATCGTGATGAACAGTCTGGTAGAACCAGGCGAGCTTGCCGGTGTCGGCGTTCAGCGCGACGATACCCGGAGCAAACCGCTCGGAATCCTTCGTGCGGTCACCGCCCCACTGGTCGGGAGTACCCACGCCCATCGGGATGTACACGAGGTTCAGGTTGGCGTCGTAGGACGACACGATCCACGAGTTCGGGGAGTTCGGGTGGAAGACAGGGTGGCTGTCATCCGGAAGCTGGTTCGGATCCGGGTTGGACGCATCGAACACCCAGACGCGCTTGCCGGTGTAGACGTCGAATGCCTGCGTGGCGCCCGAAGCCTGCTTGACCGAGCCGTTGTCTGTGACCGCGCTGTTGGCGATGATCAGCTTGCTCGTGATGACCGGCGGCGACGTCGGCTCATACTGGCCGGGCGTCGTGTAAGGCTGGTTCGGAACGCGCAGGTCGATCTCGCCATTGGTACCGAAGCCAGAGCAGGTCTTGCCTGTGTCGGCATCGACTTCAACCAGACGACCATCGTTGACCGGCAGAATGATGCGCTTGGCGCAGTCTGTCGGAGCAGGGTTGCCATCGGAATCCGTCGCATTGGCCGGCGTTTCGTGGAAGCTGACGCCACGGCAGGTCAGATGCTGGAAGCCCGGGTTGATCTGGAGCTTCGGATCGTAGACCCACTTGATGTTGCCGGTGGCACCATCAACGGCAAACAGCTTCTGGTGCAGCGAGCACATGTAAAGCGTGTTGTTGAACTCGATCGGGGTCGCTTCGTTCGTCGCTTCGCCCGGGTCGTTGGAGTTCATCATATCCTTGGTGTGGATATGCCATGCGACCTTGAGGTTGCTGACGTTCGTCGCATTGATCTGGTTCAGCGGGGACCAGCGGTCACCGGCCTGCGTGCGGCCATAAGCGTGCCATTCGCTGGCCGGGACGTTGTCCGGGTCGGCGGGGGAGGCGTTTGCGATCTGCGTCGGCAGCTCGCCGCTGATGTCATGCGGGTCGGTGAAGAGGCTGGCGAACAGGGCCAGGACTGCAACGCCAACAGCGCCGGCGAGCGGGAGCACGGTCGTCCGCGTACCACCAATCTGGCGGGAGACGAACGGCAGCAGCAGCCAGATGCCGAGGATGATGACGATGTCCGAACGCGGAATCAGGGCCCAGATGTCGAGGCCGACAACCGTGAGCTCCCAGATGACCGTGGCAAACACGACGACTGCAAACAGATAGAGAGCAGCCGGATTGCGCCGGAATGAGAGGAAAGCCGTGGCGAGGAGCGCCACGCCGAGGAGGACATAATAAAGAGGGCCGCCGATGGCAGCGACCCATGCGCCGCCAACGGTAAGGATCGCGCCGCAAAGCGCGAATACCGCGGCCGTTATCAGGGCCCAGAGCCCTGGCCGGGATGTTGTGCTCATGATGTTCCTGGAGCTGTTGTTTTGGTGCAGCACGGTGACTTCCGGACAAAGCACATGGATGCAGGTCAAGGGTCAAGATGTCAGAAGGTTCATATTGCTCACGTCAGTGTGAGGACTTTCACGTCGTCGTGACTTGAGGAAAGGAGGGACTTATGATTGAGCGTTCAAGAAAATAATGCGCTTGCAGGCAACTTTGGGTTGCGATAAGGACACCGCTTCCGCGCACGCGTCCGGGCCACGAGTGGCATGCCCGGCCGTGCAGAGTCCTGACTGTGTGCAGGACCAATCGTTTACGGCGAGGGAGACCGAAATGCCCAAGATGAAGACCAAGTCGTCGGTCAAGAAGCGGTTCAAGATCACCGCGACCGGCAAAGTGATGTGCGGCCCGGGCAACAAGCGCCATGGCCTTATCAACCGTCCGCAGAAGATGAAGCGCACCAACCGTGGTCCTCAGACCATGACGGATATGGATGCGAAGACAATCAAGCAGTGGGCGCCCTACGGGCTCTGAGGAGATAAGGTAATATGGCACGTGTCAAGCGGGGCGTAACGTCGCACGCCCGTCACAAGAAGGTTCTCGAGCTCGCCAAGGGTTATCGCGGCCGTTCCTCCACGAACTACCGTATCGCTCTGGAGCGCGTCGAGAAGGCGCTGCGTTATGCGTATCGTGACCGTCGCAACAAGAAGCGTGATTTCCGCGCCCTGTGGATCCAGCGTATCAATGCTGCCGTCCGCGAGCATGGTCTGACGTACAGCCGCTTCATCAATGGTCTGGACAAGGCTGGCATCGAGATCGACCGTAAGGTCCTCGCCGCTATTGCTTTTGACGATAGCGCCGCTTTCGGTGAAATCGTGAAGAAGGCCCAGGCCGCTCTCGGCTGAGCTTTTCCGGCTTGATCCCTTTGGGGGTCTGGTGACTGGCGGGCCGTCCTGTTATCAGGACGGCCCGTTTTGTTTTGTGCTGCAGGGGATGGGCGCTATGGCCGACGATCTCGATACACTCAGGAATGACACGCTGGCTGCGCTGGCTGCGGCGCAGGATCGTGCGCAGTGGGACGCAATCCGCGTTGGAACGCTGGGCAAGTCTGGTGCGCTGACCGGTCTGCTCAAGCAGTTGGGCAAGTTGGAGCCGCAGGAGCGCAAGGAGCGCGGTCAGGCGTTGAACCGTCTGCGTGACGAACTGACAGCGGCTATTGAAACCCGCGGTCGCGATCTTGAGGAAGAGGCGCTTCAGGCCCGTCTGCGCTCCGAGCGTATTGATGTGACGATGCCTGCCCCTGCACTCGTGACCGGCACCATCCATCCCATCAGCCGGACCATCGAGGAAATGACGGCCATTTTCGGTGCGATGGGTTTCTCCGTCGCCGAAGGGCCGGATATCGAAAGCCAGTGGCATAATTTCTCGGCACTCAACACGCCGGACCACCATCCTGCACGCACCGAACACGATACATTCTATCTGCCGCCCAAGACCGAAGGTGATGAGCCGCGGGTTCTGCGCACGCAGACCTCTGGGGTGCAGATCCGCACTATGCTGGGCGAAAAGCCCCCGATCCGCATTATTGCGCCTGGCCGCACCTATCGTGCCGACCATGATGCAACGCATTCGCCGATGTTCCATCAGTGCGAAGGCCTGGTGGTCGATCGCAATATCACGCTCGGCCACCTCAAGGGCTGCCTGATCGAGTTCCTGCGCGTCTATTTCGACAAGCCGAACCTGCCGGTCCGTTTTCGCGCATCCTATTTCCCGTTCACTGAGCCTTCCATGGAAGTCGATATCGGCTGGTCAAAGGCGACTGGTGAAATTGGCGGTGGGTCTGACTGGCTTGAGGTTCTGGGCTCGGGGATGATCCATCCGCGGGTTTTGGCGAATTGCGGATTGGACCCGGCTGAATGGCAGGGGTTTGCTTTCGGCATGGGGATCGAACGTCTGGCAATGCTGAAAAACGGCATTCCCGATCTGCGGTCTTTCTATGAAAGCGACCTGCGCTGGCTGCGGCATTATGGATTTTCGGCGTTTTCGCCGGCCACGCTGACGGAGGGCGTGTGACATGAAGTTCTCTCTCTCATGGCTGCGTGAACATCTTGATTTTACAGCTTCTGTTGAAGACATCTACGCCCGGCTGAATGTCATCGGGCTTGAGGTCGAGGGTGTTGAGAACCCCGCCGATCGTCTGGTGGGTTTCCGGACGGCCAAGATCGTCGAGGCGCATCGTCATCCGGATGCGGACCGGCTTCAGGTCTGTCGGGTTGCAGCGGGGGCCGGGTTTGAAGACGTGCAGGTCGTGTGCGGCGCGCCTAATGCGCGGGCTGGTCTGCATGTGATCTTTGCACCGCCGGGGACGTATATTCCCGGGCTCGACATCACCATCAAGAAGGGCAAGATCCGCGGGCAGGACAGCGGCGGAATGATGTGTTCGCTCCGTGAGCTTGGGCTCGGTGAGGAAAGCAACGGGATTGCCGAGCTGTCCGAAGCTGCCCCAATCGGGGCGTCCTACGCGGCCTATGCCGAACTGGATGATCCTGTCATCGAGATCGCCATTACGCCGAACCGGGGTGACGCGCTGAGTATTCGCGGCATTGCGCGGGATCTGGCTGCAGCAGGGATCGGTCGTCTGAAGCCCTGGCTGACCGAAGCGATGGAAGGGGATTTCCCGTCTCCGCTGACATGGAAGACCGAGCATCCGGCCTGTCCGTATATCGTCGGGCGCGTTATTCGGGGTGTGAAGAATGGCCCGAGCCCGGACTGGTTGCAGCGTCGTCTGGAGGCGGTCGGCGTCAAGCCGATCTCGGCACTCGTCGATGTGACGAATTACCTCACATACGATCTTGGCCGTCCGCTGCATGTCTTTGATGTTGCGAAACTTAAAGGCGATACACTCACGGTGACGCATGCCGCCCGCGAGACCTTTACCGGGCTTGACGGACGGGAATATGTGCTCGGGACCGAGGACATGGTCATTGTCGATGAAGCTGGGGTGCAGTCGCTCGCCGGTCTGATCGGTGGTGACAGCAGTGGTGTTGATGAAAACACGACGGATGTGTTCGTGGAATCCGCTCTGTTTGATTCTGTCCGCATTGCGCTGACGGGTCGTCGTCTGGCCATTCACACCGATGCGCGACAGCGCTTTGAGCGTGGAATTGATCCGGCGCAGGTTCTGAACGGTCTGGAAGCCGCCACGGTCATGATCCGCGATCTGTGTGGTGGTGAGATCAGCGAGATCACCGAAGCGGGGACGCTGCCAGACTGGAAGCGGATGGCGACGCTGCGTTTCGAGCGTCTGAAGACGCTGGGGGGCGTTGATCTCCCAGCCGACGATGCAGTGCGTTCGCTTGAGCATCTTGGTTTCGAGGTAACGGAGCAGACCGCAGAGGCTGCGACCTTCCTTGTGCCGTCCTGGCGCAATGACGTTGCTTCAGGGCAGGTTCTGGCTCAGGCGCCGACACTGGATGCGGATGTGGCTGCGAAGGCTGCCGGGCATGTTCAGGCCATGGAAGCGGAGTGCGATCTTCTTGAAGAAGTGCTGCGTCTTTACGGGCTGGATAATGTCCCGGCGGTTGCACTTCCGCAGGCGACGGTTGTTCCGGCTCCGGCCGTAACAACGCTTCAGGCGCGTGCGGCTCTGCTGCGGCGGATCTGTGCGGCTCGTGGGCTGACGGAGACGGTGGGGTTCTCCTTTGTGGCACAGGATGATGCGGCTCTGTTCGGAGAGCTTCCGGAAACACAGCATCTTCTCAACCCGATCGCCACGGATCTGGATCAGCTCCGTCCGACCCCACTGGTCAATCTGGCGCGGGCCCTGTCTCGCAATCTGGCGCGCGGCCTTGGCGTGTCGGGCGAGGGTGCGCTGTTTGAGGTTGGGCCGAGCTTTGACGCGACAGGTCAGCATCTGCGCCTTGCCGGCCTTCGGGCCGGGCAGACGGCGCGTGAGCCGGGTGTTGCGGCGCATGAGGCCGGCCTGTGGGATGCAAAGGCGGATCTGTTTGCAGCTCTGGTGGCTCTGGGTGTGCCGGAAGCGGCTCTTTCAGTCACCGCCGATGCTCCGGGTTTTTATCACCCGGGTCGTTCGGGACAGGTGCGGCAGGGGCCAAAGACGGTTCTGGGGACGTTCGGCGAACTGCACCCGCGTGTTGCGCGGGCTCTGGGTTTGAGCGGAACCGTGGTGGCCTTTGAAGTCTATCTGGATCAGGTGCCGCAGCCGAAGGTGAAGCGGAAATCTGCGCCTGTCCTGTCAGCGTTGCAGCCTGTTCGTCGGGACTTTGCCTTCGTGGCGGGACCAGACGTTGAAATTCAGGCCGTTCTGAAGGCGGTTCGGATGGCGGATCGCAATCTGGTGCAGGATGTCCGGCTGTTTGACGTGTTCGAGGGTGGTAGCCTGCCAGAAGGGCATCGTTCGCTTGGTGTAGAAGTGGTCTTGCAGCCACAGAGCGAGAGTCTTACGGATACGCAGCTTGAAGCGGTTTCCAAATCGGTGGAAGCTGCGGTTCTCAAGGCAACAGGGGCTGTGCTGCGTCGATGAACTCTCTTCCAGAATCCGGATCTGACGGACAGTCCTCAGCGGACCCTTCCCAAAAGACCACGCCCTTGCCCCGTTACGGGCGGGTGATCTGGATTCTGGCGGGTGAGGCCAGCGGAGACGTGATTGGCGCGCGTCTGATGCAGGCCCTTCATGCGCAGGACCCGTCGCTGGTATTTGCTGGCGTCGGGGGCGGGCGCATGGAAGCTCTGGGATTGCACAGCCTGTTTCCCATGAGCGACCTTGCGGTCATGGGGCTTGTCGAGGTGCTGCCCCGGCTGCGGCACCTGTCGCAGCGGCTTCTGGAAGCCGTGCAGGATATCGAACTGCGCAAGCCGGATCTGGTCGTGACGATCGACAGTCCGGGTTTTACCCTTCGCCTGTTACAGAAAATCGAGCGGTCCGGGATCAAGCGCGTTCATTATGTGGCGCCGCAGGTCTGGGCCTGGCGGGAAAACCGGGTCAAGGAATTTCCCGGTTTGTGGGACCGGCTTCTGTGTCTGTTGCCGTTCGAGCCTGAGTGGTTTGCAAAGCGCGGGCTTGAGGGTCGGTTTGTCGGGCATCCGGTGCTTCAGTCCGGCGTACGGCAGGGCAATGCGCAGCGGTTTCGTCTGCGGCACAATATACCGGCTCATGCGCCGGTTGTGATCCTGATGCCGGGCAGCCGGCGTTCAGAAGCGCCCCGGCTTCTGCCTGTGTTCCGCAAGATGCTGGATATCCTCCGGGTGAAATATCCGGATATTTGTCCGGTCATCCCTGTGGCGCCCGTGATTGCGCCGACGATCCGCCAGTTGATCCGCAAATGGCCGATCCAGCCGCATATCGTCACGGACATTCATGACAAGCATGATGCGTTTGCAGCGGCGCAGTGTGCCCTGACCAAGTCGGGAACGTCCACGCTGGAACTGGCGATGGGCAATGTGCCGATGGCGGTGACCTATCGCGTCAACCCGGTGACGGCGACGATTGCGCGGCGTCTGATCAAGGTGCCGCATGTTGCCATGGTGAACCTGCTGGCAGGGCGGGAAGTTGTTCCTGAGCTGCTTCAGGAAAACTGCACGCCAAAGAAGCTGGCCGAGATGGTTTCGAAGCTTCTGAGCGATCCGAAAATGGTGGAAAAGCAGCGGATGGCGTTTGCCGACGTGCTGGACATGCTCTCGCCGCCTGTGGGAACGCCCGCGGATGCAGCAGCGGCCGAGATTATGGATCTGCTGAACGAGCCGGTGTCCCGGTCGTCCAGCACCTGAGATTCTAGCGCAGGAAGCCGACGAGGCGTTCGGCTTCCTGAACGATCGGTTCTGAAATACCGTTGGCGCGTTCGGCGCCTGCGCGCAGGACCGAGAGCAGATGGGCTTCGTCCTGAAGCAGGCGCTGTGTTTCGCTGGCGACGGGAGCCAGACGCTCCACCAGCAGATCCGCGAGAGCGTTCTTGAACGGGCCAAATCCCTGACCGCTGAAACGGCTGAGAATGTCAGCCGGTGTTTCATCCGACATGGCTGCGTAGATCGAGATGAGGTTCCGCGCTTCCGGGCGCTCGCTCAGGCCGTCCATTTCGCTGGGGAGCGGTTCGGAATCGGTCTTGGCGCGGCGGATTTTCAGGGCGATGTCATCGGCCGTATCGGTCAGGACAATGCGGCTCTGTTCTGACGGGTCGGACTTGGACATTTTCTTGCTGCCGTCGCGCAGGCTCATGACGCGGGCCGCGGCAGGGGGGATGAACGCCTCGACCTGCGGGAAGAATTCCACGCCCATGTCGTGATTAAATTTCTGGCCGATATCGTTCGTGAGTTCGATGTGTTGGCGCTGGTCTTCGCCGACGGGTACGCGTGTTGCGTGAAAGGCCAGAATATCGGCAGCCATCAGGTTCGGATAGACATACAGCCCGGCCGAGTGGTTTTCGCGGTTCTTGCCAGCCTTGTCCTTGAACTGGGTCATGCGGTTGAGCCAGCCGAGGCGGGAGACGCAGTTGAAGATCCAGCCGAGGCGGGCATGGGCGCTGACGGCAGACTGGTTATACAGGCGTGTAGGCTCGATGCCCGCTGCGAGAAGGCATGCCGTTGATCCCAGCGTCTGTTCACGCAGGGTCTGCGGGTCCCAGGGCATGGTGATGGAATGCAGGTCCACCAGACAGAAGACGCAGTCATGGTCCGACTGCAGTGTGACCCAGTTGCGGATTGCTCCGAGATAATTGCCCAGATGGGGAATGCCGGTTGGCTGGATGCCGGAAAATACGCGCTGCATGGGTTCTGTCTTCAGTTTCTGGGAAAGGGGTCAGGGATGGAACAGACGGCCCGCATCATTGAACAGGTGTCTGGAGATCAAGCTTCTGCCGTTCCTGCAGGACATCCGTTGCGGACATCGGGTGAGCCCGGCCGGCTGCGATATCGGCGGCCGTGAAGGTCGGAGCGCCGGAGGGCATTTCCTGGCTTGCAACGAATGTCAGGATACGGGCGATCTCGTCGTCAGAGAGGCGATGAAAGGACGGCATGGAGTTGTTGTAATGAGCGCCTCCCGCCGTGATGGAGCCGTCCAGCCCGTAGAGCAGGACATCGACCAGATAGTGATGCCCGGCGGGTGTCTGGGCAATCGGGCCAACGCGGCCGAAAATGGGGGCGATTTCAGAAACCTGACCATGGCCGCCATGATGGCAGATACTGCACTCATTGGAGTATTCGCGCGGGGCCTGGATACGATTTTCCCAGGCATGAGCGACCACGAATGCTACCACCATGAAAATGGCGAGAAACAGGGGTAGTCGGACGGCTGGGTCAATTCTGATCACAGTGTCGTTGTCGCATTTTCGGAGGCGTTTCAGCAAGTCCGGGGCTTGGCAAATCGCCTGTAATAGGGCTCATGGCGCTATCGAAGGGAGAAATCATGACCGTCAGAGGCCGTCTTGTACTGTATGTGGGACCGATGTTTGCTGGAAAATCCGCACATCTGATTGCCGCAGCGAAGAGACAGACGGATGTTCTGGCGCTCAAGCCCGGCTTTGATACGCGCGATGGTTCCGAGCTTGTCAGCCGGGATGGATCGCATCTTGCCGCAGTCTCGGCGAATGTATGGCCGGCTGATGCAGCGTGTTACAGCCATATCGTTCTGGACGAAGGGCAGTTCTGGGTCGCGCCGCATTATCAGGGCGATATCGTTCAGGATATCCGGAATGTGCGGGCGCGCGGCGTGGATGTGACGGTGGGCGGCCTGGATACTGATTACCGGCGTGTCCCGTTCGACGTCATGACGCGGCTGATAGAAGAGGCCGACGAGGTTATCGCTCTGACGGCACGTTGTCATGTCTGTGGAGCGCCCGCAGCCTGGACGGCGAAAACCCATGAGACGGGGCATCTGCTCGAAACAGGCGATCAGGAACTTTATGAAGCGCGCTGCGAGGCGCACTGGACTCTTCCGGACCAGCCCTGAGGGCCGCTCCGGAAGGTTGTTTGGAAGTGGCAGATTTTACTGCTGTCCGCCGCCACCGTTATTGACGCCCAGAAGGCGGATCTTGAAAATCAGTGGGCTGTTGGGCGGAATAATGCCCATGGAGCGCTTGCCGTAGCCGAGATTCGGCGGAAGGTAGAGCATCCATTCGTCGCCCACATGCATCATGGGCAGGGCTTCGAGCCAGCCTTGCACGAGGCCGTCGAGCGGCATTTCCATATAGGCGCCGCTGCCATGCTGGTCAGAGCTGTCGAAAATGCCGCCATCGGGCAGGCGGCCTTCGTAGATGACCATGATGGTGGAGCCATGATGCGGGCTGTCACCATCCTTGGGGCCCGACTGGAGAACCTTGTAGGACAGGCCGTCCGGCAGGGTCTTTACACCGGGTTCAGCATGGATTTTCGCCATGAACTGCTCTGGCGTCAGGTCGGAATCATCCACCTGCTTGTGGCCGCCCGCGCAGCCTGTCAGGGCGAGGGCACCACACAGGGCGAAAGCGGATGTAAGACGGATCAGACTGGTCATGGTCCCCCGGGGAGTCAGTTGAGAAATCAGAGCGTGCCGCCGCGACGGCCGATCTGGCCGCCGAGCCGCAGGCGCAGGGCGTTGAGCTTGATGAAGCCCTGTGCATCCTGCTGATTATAGGCGCCTTCGTCGTCCTCGAAAGTCACGACGCGGGTATCATACAGGCTGTGCGGGCTTTCACGACCCACGCAGGTGACGTTGCCCTTATACAGGCGCATGCGGATACGGCCTGTCACGGAATGCTGGCTGGTGTCGATGAGGGCCTGAAGCATCCGGCGCTCGGGCGAGAACCAGAAGCCGTTATAGATGATCTCGGCATAACGCGGCATGATGCTGTCCTTGAGATGGGCAGCTTCGCGGTCGAGCGTGATGCTTTCGATGGAGCGGTGTGCGGCCAGCAGGATCGTGCCGCCCGGCGTTTCGTAGATGCCGCGGGACTTCATGCCCACGAAGCGGTTTTCCACGATGTCGAGACGGCCGATGCCGTTGTCGCGGCCCAGTTCGTTCAGACGGGTCAGCAGGGTTGCCGGGGTCATTTCGATGCCGTTGATGGCGACCGGGTCACCGCTGACGAAGTCGATGGCGATTTCGGTTGCAACATCCGGGGCGGCTTCCGGAGAGATCGTGCGCTGGAAGACAATTTCCTCGGCAGCGATCGACGGATCTTCGAGCAGCTTGCCTTCGGAAGAGGAGTGCAGAAGATTCGCATCCACGGAGAACGGGGCTTCGCCGCGCTTGTCCTTCGTAACGGGGATCTGGTTCTCTTCAGCGAAAGCGAGGAGCTTCGTGCGGGACGTCAGGTCCCACTCGCGCCAGGGAGCGATGACCTTCACGTCCGGCTTGAGCGAATAATAGCCGAGCTCGAAGCGGACCTGATCGTTGCCCTTGCCGGTTGCGCCATGAGCGACGGCATCAGCGCCGACGGCTTCGGCGATTTCGATCTGGCGCTGTGCGATCAGCGGACGGGCGATGGACGTGCCCAGCAGGTACTGGCCTTCATAGAGCGTGTTGGCCCGGAACATCGGGAACACGAAATCCTTGACGAAGGTTTCGCGCAGATCCTCGACGTAGATTTCCTTGACGCCGAACATCTCGGCCTTCTTGCGGGCCGGTTCCAGCTCTTCGCCTTGGCCGAGATCGGCCGTGAAGGTGACGACCTCGCAGTTATAGGTTTTCTGGAGCCAGCGAAGGATAACCGAAGTGTCCAGGCCGCCAGAATAGGCGAGCACAACTTTCTTGACGTCCTGGTGGGCACTCATAACGGTGTGGTCCTTGGTGTGTTTCGTTTGAGGAGCGTTTCTAGCAGTTCAGCCGACAGAGGGAAACCGGGCGAATGGCCCGGTTCCGATGTCAGGCCTCGCCGGTCGTTGTGCGACGCTGGCGTTCGCTTTCGGTCTTGAGCTGACCGCAGGCTGCCAGAATATCCTGTCCACGCGCTGCGCGGATGGGGGAGGCGAAGCCTGCGTCCATTACGATATTGGCGAACTTTGCAATCTGCGCGCGGCTGGAAGGCTGGAAGTCCGAGCCGGGCCAGGGGTTGAACGGGATGAGGTTCACCTTGGCCGGAAGGTCGCGGATCAGGCGCACCAGTTCGCGGGCGTCGGCTTCGCTGTCATTCACGTCACGGAGCATGATGTATTCGAACGTAAGGCGGCGTGCATTGGAGGCGGCCGGATAGCGTCGGCAGGCGGCAATCAGGTCTTCGATCGGGTATTTGCGGTTCAGCGGGACGATCTGGTCGCGCAGTTCATTCGTCACGGCGTGCAGGGAGATGGCGAGGTTGACGCCAAGCTCTTCGCCACAGCGGTCCATCATCGGGACGACACCGGATGTAGAGAGCGTGATGCGGCGTCGGGAGAGCGCGATGCCCTCGCCATCCATAACGATCCGCATGGCCTTGGCGACGTTCTCGTAATTGTACAGCGGCTCGCCCATGCCCATCAGCACGATGGTGGAGAGGTGGCGCGGCATGTCTGAACTGGGGCTGGGCCATTCGCCGTAGCTGTCGCGCGCAGCCATGAACTGGCCGACGATTTCGGCAGAGCCGAGGTTGCGGACGAGCTTCTGTGTGCCGGTGTGACAGAAGGTACAGGACAGGGTGCAGCCGACCTGCGAAGAAATGCAGACAGCGCCGCGATCTTCCCGACGATCCGGGATGTAGACGGTTTCGGCTTCCTGACCGTCGCGGAAGCGGAAGAGAAATTTGCGCGTCTCGTCCACTGACGTCTGTTCGGTCGCGGTTATGGGACGGCTGACAACGAAATTTTCGGCGAGTTTGGCCTGCATCGGCTTGGCGATGGTCGTCATGGCCGAAAAATCGGTTGCGCCCTGATGGTAAATCCAGTGCCAGAGCTGTTTGGCGCGGAATGGCTTCTCACCGATATCCGTCATGAGGGCTGCCAGCTCTTCGCGTGACAGACCCACCAGATCGCGTCGTCCATCCGCCATTCGCGCTTCGGGAGGTGCAAACAGGGCAGATTTCGCCTGAATGCGCGCGCGCTCGGCAGCGTTCAGGTCGTCAGACGCGACGGAATTGATTCGGGGGCGGATATCGGGATGGATTACGGCTGTCATGGCGGCGGAGCCATAGCACGGAGAAGACCCGCAGTTCCAAAGGAAAAGCGCGCTCTTCCCCGGAAGACTATTCCGCGGCGGGCTGTGCCGTACCGGTTTTTCTGGCTGCGATCAGGAACTCGCGGTTGCCTTCGGGGCCGGTGATAGGGCTGGCCTCGATCCCGAGGACGTCCCAGCCGGGGAGGGCCGCGAACCATTCCCGGATTTCTTCGCAGACGCGCTCGTGGACTGCCGGGTCCCGGACCACGCCTTTTGCACCGACTTCCCCGCGTCCGGCTTCGAACTGTGGCTTGATGAGCGCGACAGTCCAGGCATCCGGCGTCGTGAGCTCGAGGGCTGCGGGCAGGACCGTGCGCAGGCCGATGAAGCTGGCATCGCAGACGACGATTCCGGCTGGTTCGGGGATCTGTTCAGCAGTCAGGGCGCGGGCGTTCGTCTTTTCCATGACGACGACGCGCTCGTCCGAGCGGATTTTCCAGGCGAGCTGGCCGTGTCCGACGTCTACGGCATAGACCTTTGCCGCGCCGTGGGTCAGCAGAACGTCCGTGAAGCCGCCGGTTGAGGCGCCGACATCAATGGCGATCCGGCCTTTCGGGTCCAGCCCGAAATGCTCGATGGCATGGATCAGCTTGAGGCCGCCACGCGATACCCAGGGATGGTCCTGCCCCTTGATGGCGAGGGAGGCGTCTTCGGGAAGCTGGTCACCGGCCTTCGCGATCCGGCGGTCGGTCGTATAAACGAGTCCCGCCATGATCAGGGCCTGCGCCCGTGTCCGGCTTTCGACCAGCCCCCGGTCAACGAGGAGCTGGTCGGCGCGGCGTTTGGCCATCAGTCGCTCAGGCGGACTGCTGGGCGACTTCGACGCCCAGTGCGGCTGCTGCGACATGCACGATGTTCGGCGCGGTCAGGCCGGCTTCCTCGTACTGTGCGTCCTGCGTGTTGTGATCGATGTAGCGATCCGGCAGGGCGAGCGGGCGGAACTTCACCTTGTCCAGCAGGCCGGTTTCGGCAAGGTGCTGAACGACGAGGCTGCTGAAGCCGCCAATGGCGCCCTCTTCAAGCGTGATGAAGACTTCGTGCTGGTTTGCCAGTTCTTCCACCAGAGCCTTGTCGATCGGCTTGGCGAAGCGGGCATCGGCGACCGTGACCGGAACGCCCTGTGCGGCCAGTTGATCGGCTGCGCGCAGGGATTCGTGGATACGCGGGCCAAGCGACAGGATGGCGACGCCACCGCGGGCGTTCGGTGCGCGGCGTGCTTCGCGCACGATGCGACCCTTGCCGATTTCCAGAACTTCGCCCTTCTCCGGCAGATCCAGGCCGATGCCACTGCCGCGTGGATAGCGGAAGGCGATCGGGCCGGCATCATATTCGCAGGCTGTGGCCGTGGCGTGGAGCAGCTCAATTTCGTCGGACGGCGCCATAACGACCATGTTCGGCAGGCAGCACAGATAGTTCAGATCGAAGGCACCGGCGTGGGTGGCACCATCTGCACCGACCAGGCCAGCGCGGTCGATGGCGAAGCGGACCGGCAAATTCTGCAGGGCGACGTCATGGACGACCTGATCGTAGGCGCGCTGCAGGAAGGTCGAATAGATCGCGCAGAACGGGCGCAGACCTTCGGATGCGATACCGGCGGCGAAGGTAACGGCGTGCTGCTCGGCAATGCCCACGTCGAAGAAGCGATCCGGATAGGCCTTGGCGAAAGCGTTCAGGCCTGTGCCCGACGGCATGGCGGCGGTGATCGTGACCAACTTGTCGTCGGTCTTGGCGCGGCGCATGAGCTCGCGGCTGAAGATGGACGTGTAGCTCGGCGGACCGGCCGGGGCTTTCTTCTGCTCGCCCGTGACGACGTTGAACTTGCTGACGGCGTGGTACTTGTCACCGGCGGCTTCGGCGGGTTTGTAACCGCGGCCCTTCTCGGTGATGATGTGCAGCAGGATCGGGCCCTGATCGTCGGCGTCGCGCAGGTTGCGCAGGATCGGCACGAGCTGGCTCATGTCGTGGCCGTTGACCGGGCCGACATAATAGAAGCCGAGTTCTTCGAACAGCGTGCCGCCCGTGATCATGCCGCGGGCATATTCTTCGGCGCGCTTGGCGGTGCGCTCGATCTTGCCTGGAAGACGCTTGGCGACCTTGCCTGCGAGATCGCGCAGACTGAAGAACTGGCGGGAGGACATGAGGCGGGACAGATAGTCCGACATCGAGCCGACCGGCGGGGCGATCGACATCTCGTTGTCGTTCAGCACCACGATCAGACGGT
This sequence comes from Gluconobacter sp. Dm-62, assembly GCF_018256155.1. Lineage (GTDB taxonomy): Bacteria > Pseudomonadota > Alphaproteobacteria > Acetobacterales > Acetobacteraceae > Gluconobacter. The sequence continues at coordinate 19,004 of NZ_JAERLY010000016.1, read as the reverse complement.
TCGCGCCGGGGCCTGCGACAGCGGCGTTGTTCATAGCTTCATAGGCCATGCCAGCCGAAATCGAGCCGTCGCCGATCACGGCGATGACGTTGCGTTCGTGATAGCTCGGGTCTTCTTCCGCGCGCAGGTGGTGCGCCACGGCCATGCCGAGGCCAGCCGAAATCGACGTGGAAGAATGAGCGGCGCCGAACGGGTCGTATTCGCTTTCCGCGCGGCGGGTGAAGCCGGACAGGCCCTCGGGCTGGCGCAGGGTGCGGATGCGGTCGCGGCGGCCCGTCAGGATCTTGTGCGGATAGGCCTGATGCCCGACGTCCCAGATAATGCGGTCGTCCGGTGTGTTGAACACGGCGTGCAGGGCAACGGTCAGTTCGACCACGCCGAGAGACGCGCCGAGATGGCCGCCCGTAGTGGAGACGGCGTCAACGGTTTCCGAGCGCAGTTCGTCGGCAAGCTGCTTGAGCTGGTCGACGGACAGGTTCCGCATGTCGGCAGGGAAGCGGACGCGATCCAGCTCCGGATAGCGGCCATAGGTGGGAATCGTGGAGGACTTCTTGCTCATGGGATCAGTTCCTGCGCTCGACGACATAATCTGCCAGTGCCCTGAGGGCGTCGGCCTGTGCACCGAAAGATGAAAGAGCCTCCCGGGCCCGGTCGCTCAGGCGACGGGCTTCGGCGCGGGCACCATCAATGCCGAGCAGGGAGACATAGGTTGATTTGCCGCTGGCTTCGTCCTTGCCGGCGGTTTTGCCGAGTTCCTCGGCGGTGGCTGTGGAATCCAGAACGTCATCGGCGACCTGAAACGCCGTGCCGAGATCACGGCCATAGGCCACGATGGCGGCGCGGCGTGCGTCGTCCACATCAGCCAGAATAGCGCCTGACTCGGCGGCATAGCGGATGAGGGCGCCGGTTTTTAGGGCATGCAGACGGCGGACCTGATCCAGCGGGAGGGCGCGGCCTTCGCCACGGATGTCGATGACCTGACCGCCGACCATGCCTGCCGATCCGGAGGCCTGTGCAAGGGCGAGGGCCAGATTGGCGCGGACCGTCGGGTTGGCGCTGGTTTCGGGTTCGACGAGAATTTCGAAGGCGCGGGTCTGAAGGGCGTCACCGGCCAGAATCGCGATGGCTTCGTCGAACTGCTTGTGCGTGGACGGCTGGCCGCGTCGCAGGTCGTCGTCGTCCATGGACGGCAGATCGTCATGCACCAGCGAATAGGCGTGAAGGAGTTCAACCGAAGCGGCGACACGCAGGGCTGCTTTGCGGTCGGCACCGAACAGTGTCGCAACTTCGACAGCCAGAAAGCCGCGCAGACGCTTGCCGCCGCCGAGGGCCGCATAGCGCATGGCATCGAGAAGAACGGACTCGTCTCCTGGTACCATGGGCAGCAGGGTGTCGATCGTGTTTTCGATTTCGGCACAGGCGCGGGCGAGCGCGTCTTTCAGGGAAACGGACGGGGTAGGGGCATTCATCGGCCGGACTCTCCGGTATCGGCAAGAGGCTCCGTGCCTGTCGTGCCGTCATCGTTTTGCACGATGGCGCGGACACGCATCTCGGCCTCTCCCAGCTTCGCGTCACAGTGTCTGCGCAGGGCAGCACCGCGTTCATAGGCGGAAATAGCGTCCTCGAGCTTCATCTGGCCGCCTTCAAGGCCGCGGACGATCCTCTCCAGTTCGGAGAGAGCATCCTCAAAAGACATGGCATCAATGGGTTCGGGCATGAAAAGCCTCAAGGCACACTTTGGAACAAGGTAGCGAGGGGATTACAGGCAGAAGACAGGTTTTGCCAGCCCCGAGCATGGGAACGCTGGAGTTTCTTCAGGAGGGTGACGTTTCTGCACGTCGCCGGATCATGAAGGAAAGCACGCCTGCGGTGTCTGTAAACGCAATCAGCGCATGACCGGTTTCGCGGCAGTAGGACTGGAAATCCGCCACGGATGCGCGGTCCGTGGCGAGGATGCGCAGCTTCGCACCCGGTGGCATGTCGCGAAGGGCGCGATTGGCCTTGAGGACGGGCATCGGGCAGGCCAGGCCGCGCAAATCAAGGAGGGTTTCTGTCAGGGGAGCGCTCATGGGGCATTATTATGCGCCTATCCAAGATAGGCGCCAAGGCGGCTTTCCCTGTTCCAGATAGTGGTTTTAAGGTTTTCGTTGATAAACGGCGTGCTTGTTTCTATATTAATGGCTTAATGCCACAAAAAGCGTTCCTCTCGGGGAGCGCTTTTTTTATTTGGGGGACGGCATGTCGGACAGGGAAGGCCTGACGATCAGTTTGGCTGATGGAAATGAGAGACGCGCTTATACGCTTCGGATGCTCGAGGACCGGGTGCTGCGGCTGGAGACGATCGCGGGGGGGCTTTCGGATCGGTACGAGGAACTGCGCAATGAGATGCGGCAGGAAATCTCATCGCTGCGGGATCAGATGAAGCTGCTGGAGACGAAGGTCGACGAGGGGAATCGTGTCGTCAATGGAAAGCTGGATCGCCTGATCGGGGGGCGGGCTGTCATTACGGGGATCATCACGCTGCTGACGTCCATTCTTGGGACGGGCATGGTGCATTTTGCCCTGTCCCTGAGCACAAAGTGAGGGGGCGGGCATGAGTGGAATTGATGCAGGCCAGCTCAAGCATCTGGTGGTGGCCCCGGCGCTGGCGGCGCTGGGACTTGACGGCGAGGTTGCGGTCAATCTGGTGACGGGAACGGCTCTGGCGGAGAGCCGGGGGGCTTATGTCAGGCAGATTGGCGGGGGCCCAGCTCTGGGGCTGTGGCAGATGGAGCCTGCGACGCATGACGACTGCTGGGTCAATTTTCTGTGTTATCCGGTCGGAAAGCGGTTCGAGCGGATTCTGCAGGGGATGCTGTCGCAGGATCTGCCCAGAAGCGCGCAGCTTGTCTCAAACCTGAGATATGCGTCCGCGATGGCACGTATTCGGTATTACCGGGTTTCGGCTCCCTTGCCGACCACGAGCGATCCCGCGGTTCTGAGCCGCTTTCACAAGCAATATTACAATACTGCTGCCGGAGCTGCGGACCCGGTGAGCAATATCCCGTTTTTCCGTCAGGCAGTTACAGTTTGAGCGCGGGGGAGCGGTGCCGGGGAATGTATGCATCACGCTCCCGACACCGCACGACTGTTTAAACCGGTTTAATATGACGGAATAGTGGCAAGCACCGTTAGAAAACGGATCGTGTCAGGACACAGGCGCGGAAAGGGGGAGCGTCCGCGTGGAAAGGTCGCCTTTGAAAGTCGTGCTGCCGGTATGGGTCAGGGAGAGGCCACGGTGGAGTGAAACCTGCCCTCCCATTTCAATCCAGCGGCGGCAGAATGCGAAATCTTCGGAAAGATATGTTCGAGTGTCGGGGTCGATCAGACAGTCGAACAGGGCGTAGGCATCTGATGATGGTGTGTTCAGATGCCTGCATTCTGTTTTGGCGTCGATGCGGTTGTAACGGGTCTCGGGGTAGTGGGCGATCATGTCGAGGACCATCTGGCGGGTCATGAGCATGAAGCCTGTGCCGATATAACAGACGTTTGCGATTTCGCCCGTTGCGCTGCCGTCGTGCAGGGCGGCGCAGTCTCCGACATAGCGCAGGCTGGCTGTTCTGGGCTCTTCGCCAGCGGCGACGAAACGGTCCGTATCGCTGTCCCAGTAATGGGATTTCAGCGGATAGGCACCCCCGATCAAAGGCCGGTCTGCATCCAGCAAAGCGAGAATATCGGTGATGGAAAAGCCGATGTCGCTATCGATGAAAAGAAGATGGGTGGCATCTGACAGGCTTACGAACTGATGCAGCAATGTGTTGCGCGCCCGGGTGATCAGGGCATCGCTGCCAATTGTGGACAGGGTCAGCTGCAGATTGTGGGTCGGCGCCGAGGCCATGCAGCCGATGATGGACTGCATGTACTCCAGGGTGATGGTGCCGCCGAAGCAGGGCGTGGCGATAAAGACGTGGCGTGGGCTGGCAGGACAGGAAGTCATGAAAGACAACCTGCCCGAAAATCATGAAGAAAGAGCTAAAAACAGCGGCCTAAAGTTCCTAGGCGCCCATATGGGCCTGAAGCACCATATAAAAGACGAAGGCTGCATCCAGACCGAGAACAATGGGGGTCAGGCGCTGGAACTGGCGTGTGGCGATGGCCAGGGCGGTGTAAATCAGCAGGCCACAGGACAGGCTCAGCATGAAATTGCCCGTGACACCTGCGATGAGCAGCATGGTCAGGGGCGGGATGGCTTCTGCGGGCGTTTCCGCAACCCGGCTGAGGCTGCCCAGCATGTTCAGTCCGACGAGAATGAGCACGGGAGCCGTGGCAATCGCTGGAATGGCGGTGATGAGCGGCCAGAAAACCGAGGACAGGGCAAACAGGACGGCGACGACCAGCGCGCTTAGGCCCGTACGGCCACCGGCTTCGACACCTGCCAGACTCTCGACATAAGCCGAGACCGTACAGGTTCCGAGGGAAGCTCCGATGATGCTGGCGGCTCCATCCGAACCGAAAGCGCGATGGTCGAGAGCAGGTTTCTCGACGGTTCCATCCAGACCGGCGCGGTGGGCGACACTCATCATGGTTGCCGTCGCGTCAAAGAAGTCACTCAGCAGGAAATAGAGCGTGATGGGGACGAGCAACCCGAGATGGGAAAAATATTCGTGGAAATCGAAAGGGAGGAAGAGGTTGGTCGGGTAGTGTGGCCAGTCCAGAAGCTGTGCTGGCAGATGGGTGATCGGGCCTGAAGGTGTCTGGATGAAGAGGCCCGCCACGGTAATGGCGAGGATGGCGATGAGCAGACCTGCCGGGACGCGCAGCACGACCAGAATGGCGCTGAGGACAACGCCAGCCATGCTGAGCAGGACGGAGGGATTGCTCAGGGCGCCGAAAGTCAGCCCCTCCGGTGAGGGTACGGCGATGCCGCCTGTGGTCAGGCCGATCCGGGCGATGAAGGCACCCAGAGCAATCTGGATGCCGAGGACGATTGAGGGCGGGAAGCCCCGGATGATGCGCTGGCGGATCTGGCTCAGGGAAAGGGCCGTAAAGCACAGGCCGCTAAACAGGACGACCGTGAAGGCCGTGCGCGGGCTCACATGGGCCTGCTGAACGACAACCTGCGCGAACAGAACGTTGCTGCTCATCGCGGGGGCGAGAGCAATCGGAAGCCTGGCCCAGAGCGCCATCAGGAGCGTTCCGGCGACGGCGCCGGCGATCGTCGTCATGACCATGTCATGGCGATCCAGACCGGCCGCCGAGAGGATGGCGGGATTGACGGCCACGATATAGGCCATGGCCCCGAAGACCGTCAGTCCGGCAATGACCTCACGCGGGATCGTTGAACCGCGGGCCGTGATATGGAACCAGCGGTCGAGTCTGGATAGCAGCAAGCGGACACTCCGGGGGCAGGGGATAGCTGGACCAAGCTATAGTCAAAAAAGCTGTCCCTGCCATGGTCCGGACCGTATCTTTTCATTTCGGGTTCGATTTTTTCTCCCATGCCTTATGGACTTCTGCCGGACTTAGGCGACGATGTGACGTTTTGGCATGTTTTTCGTTCGTTTTCGGTGCTGCCTTTGAAACGCTGCTCGGGCCCGCGCCTGTTGTCTTGCCGGGAGCAATGCCGGCTGCAGGGTGTTCGTTGGCTTCCAAAACAGCTTTTTCGCAGGCTGAACCTTTACCGACACCAAGCTGAATCGTCGGGATCAGGGCTGCGGGCGGAAAGACGATGCCGAGACCTACGGAAGCGGCCACGCGACCGATCAGTTCAGCACCAGGCATGATTGTCGGGCTCTTCATGGATCCGAAGATATGGACCGCGCCGGGCAGGGACAGGATCTGTGGACCGATGGAGCGGGTGGTGACGGCGTAGTCCAGCGTGTCCTTATGGAAATTGACGGTTCCCGTGCCCATCGTACGGGTGGTGCCGGTTTGCAGAAGCATCGAGTTGGTGTGCACGATGCCGTCCTTCAGCGGTAGGTCGGCCACGAGGCATTCAAGCTTCGAGCGGTCCGGAATACCGAGGGCGGACAGGATGGCAGAGCCGAGTTTGAGGCCCAGAAGATCGGGCAGGAGGGCTGTAACGTCGCCACCGCGGTCCAGAACGAGTGTTGTGCCACCATCGCCGTTTTCTACGAGGGTTGCGACCGAATTGCCGGTCGAGGTCAGCGTTACATGACCGCCGATCGTGCCTTCGCCCTGGAACATATCCTTGGACGTCATGATGCGGGACAGCGGCAGACGGGAGACGTCGAGGCGGAAACGGGTGTGGAACTGCTCGTTTTTCGTGGGCTCAAGTGTTGCATTCGCGGAGATAGTGCCCGTGCCGGTCGCGAAGGTCAGGTGCTTGAGGTCGATGGCACCATCGCGGACGTTCAGCTCCGTGTCGATATTGTCCAGAGGCCAGTTTTTGTTGCGGATATGATCGCCGTGATAGGTTAGGTGGACGTTCGCGGCGTTGAGCTTCGGAACATTGATTTTCTTGTCCGGCAGAACGCGGGCGCTGGCCGGCTCGGCTTTTTTCGCCTCGCCGGGCTGCGCGCCGATGAAGCCGCCCAGATCCGCCAGATCGACCGAATGTGAGTGCAGTGCTGCTTCCACGAAGATCGGCTTTTGATGTGGATCGACGTTGATGTCTCCGCCGATATCCGACGAGCCCATATGTCCTTCAAATTTCTGGAAACGAATTGCGCGATCGGAATAGGCAAGATTGCCGGTGACGCTGTAGGCCGGAGTCTGCGGGATGGGGACGCCCGTCAGCGGGTAGAGGAGCGCCATGTCCGGACCCGCAAAATGCAGCGCAAGGTTGGTGCCTTGGAAATGGATCGGATCGTCCACCGTGCCACGGAGCGTGACATAGGTCGGGCCGTTGGCGAGGCGTCCGTCGATCGGATAGGGGTGTGTTGCATCTGTCAGGCTGAGGAGCGCGCCGCCTACGATATGTCCGGTAATCGGAGCCTGTGCATAGCGGCCCTTGAGGTCGATCACGAGATGGCCTTCGTCGCCATCTTTCGGGGCTTCGGTATGGATGAGGACATGCATGTCCGTCTTGAGCTTTGCGAGAGCCAGACGGATGTCGCCGTCATTGATTTCGATCTTGCCAAGCTTTGGCAGGGATGTCGTAGAGGACGAAGACGTTTGGGAGGACGTGTCTGAAGATGACGCGAAAGTGTAGTTATTTGTTCCATTGAGGAGCGAGACGATATCGCCTTTGGGCGTGTCGGCGCGGATCAGCGGCAGGGAGAGGCCGCCGCCTGTCAGGTAACGCCAGACGTCAACCGTGACAGTGATCGCCCTAGCGGAGGCAAAATCGTCTTTTTCCTTCTCAAAGCCTTCCGGCTGACCGATTTTGAGATCATCGACAGTGACTGTGGTTTTGAAACCGAGGCCGACATGCAGATGCGCGATGGTGACCGGACGGTGCAGCGCTGCGGTGGCCTTACGGCCGATATAGGGAACGAACCAGTCCCACTGCCAGACCAGAATCAGGATGATGATGGCGGCTACCAGTGTTCCGAACACACCCCCGACAGTTTTCAAAAGCAGATGTCGTTTTCCCGGTTTCGTAGAATTTTCGTCTGCAGGGGAAGGCTGCCGGGGTGGGGTGCTGCTCAACGGGGTGGTCTCCGAAATCCGGGGGGCGTGTCAGAAGGAATATGTTCGTTGCAAGTCACTCTAATTACGGACAGAACCGAAAACGGTTTCACAGCGTATTGGAAGATCAGCACGAATGGAGACATTGGAACGCGCGGGGGAGCAGAAGGGTAAAGGTCTGGCGGAGCTGCGACATGTCAGCCGCAAGGCGCATGAGGCCGTCGATGCAGCCTTCTCTCACTTCGAGCTTTCGGATCCAAAATCCTACGGAGCCTTCCTGACGGCTCATGCGCACGCGCTTGTCGCGGCGGAGGCGTATCTAAGCCGGCATGCTGCTTCGGTACCGCCATGGCGTCCGCGGCTGGGACTGCTCAAGGACGACCTGCAGCAGATGGGTCTGCCCGTACCGTCTGCACTTCACGAAATTTCTTCTCAAGACGAGGGGGCAGCGCTGGGTGTGCTGTATGTTCTGGAAGGATCACGACTTGGGGGACGTGTATTGTCAGGACGCGTGCCGGAAGGATTGCCCACACGTTATCTGTCAGCAGTCTATCAAAAAGGGGAGTGGCCAGCGTTTCTGGATCATCTCGGGCGATATCTGGATGAAAGCGAAGCGTCCCGCAGCCAGGCGGTGACGAATGGCGTGGTGGAGACGTTTGCTCTCTTTCAGAAGAGCGCAGCTCTTCAGGGCTGAAGCGGACGGAGTGGCATGACGTTTTGCGGAACGAGACCGGGAAATGTTAGGGAAAGCCGTGCGGCTTCTTCAAACGGCAGCATCGCAATCGCGCATCCCAGTGCGCTGGCATCGGGGGCCGGAAGCCGGTCAATCCCCCGGAGCAGACCCGCAAGATTGTGACCTTCCGCCGTTAGAACCATGAAGCCAGTCATGCGGCTGTAAAGTGCCGTAGTTGCCTCGATACTGGTGGGTGGGTGATCGGCGAGGGCTATATGGATTTTTTCACCGTTGACGGGAGATAGAATTAGATTGTCCGCAGTCATGATCCGCAACGGCACCATCGGCAACAATGCTGGTGAGCCAGAGAGGGGAAGGTAACGACCGGAAAGCGGATTTTCTGCGAAGATACAGGCGTTCCAAGCGCTCGTTTCTGAAACTTCAAGAGCCAGAATGAGCGCGTTGTAGCGGCCAAAATTCATGTCTCCCGCTCCGACCGATGCCAGTGATCCTGTCTGTGTGTCCAGCATCAGGCGTTGGGTCTGACCCAGCGTGCAGAAACGAAATCGTGGTGTGGAGCGATGAGGCAATGGAACGGTGAGTTGTGATGGGCTCAACTCAAGTTCCTCAAGAATGGCTTTGTCTTTATGCGTAATGGTACCCTTGAGGCGCCAGTAAAGATCCGTGAGCGATGCCTGCACGATGGAAGACGCGATACGGCGGCTTTCGGGAAGCCAGCGGCTTGCGCCTGTGTATTCGGCGTCATTGCGGTCGAAGTTTTGCCAGGCCTTCTCAGGGGATGCGCTTGAATTGCGGCGCAAGAAACTTTCGCGATCGCTGGCAGCGAAATGAAGGATGCGGCTTTCGGTCCAGTTTGCATCGCGCTCAAGCGCCGCGAACGGGTCAGGCGGGTTGCCGCCAATCTGACGAGGCTGAACAAGATGTCGGACGACGCGATGATCGGGCAGGTTCAGCAGGCCGTGACGGGTATAGGTTTCAACGGGAGAGAACGCTGAGGGAACCTGTCGTCCCGAGGAGCCAAAGAGGCACCAGTTAACCGGAAGCACGGCTTCGGTGGCGTTGGCAGTGAATTCGGCGACGGAGCGTGCAGTCTCGAAATGGAGATATTCGTCCGCCGCCAGGATCATCATCCAGTCGAATTCATCCTGCCCCTGTTTGAGGGCTTGTTCATGAAATCGCTTCTGACGATCAAGTCGTGTTGTCAGCGTTACATCGGAAGACTGGACCCGGATGTCGTAAAGCGACGCGGCATTTGACAGCACCGCGCCTGTTCCATCAGTCGAATGGTCATCACAGACAATCAGGGTTGAAAACCCGACTGTCGCATGATGGGCCAGCCACCATCCGATCGTGTCGACTTCGTTGTGAACGAACAGGATGGCGGCGCTTTTCGACATAAGGCAGGGATCAGTCCATTTTCAGGGCGGCGAGGAAGGCGCTTTGGGGGATTTCGACCTTGCCGAACTGCCGCATGCGCTTCTTGCCTTCCTTCTGCTTGTCCAGAAGTTTGCGCTTACGGGAAATGTCACCGCCATAACACTTGGCCGTCACATCCTTGGACAGCGCGCCGATCGTTTCACGGGCGATGACCTTGGAGCCGATGGCGGCCTGAATGGCGATCTTGAAGAGCTGCTTGGGGATCAGGTCCTTGAGCTTCGCACAGATGGAGCGTCCGCGCTGTTCGGCGACGGTGCGGTGCGAGATGAAGGACAGGGCATCCACCGGCTCGTGATTTACGAGGATGGAGATGCGCACGAGATCGCTCTCTTCGTAGCCGTCCATCTGGTAGTCGAACGAGGCATAGCCGCGGCTGATGGATTTCAGGCGATCGTAGAAATCGAACACCACTTCGTTCAGTGGCAGGCGATAGACGGCCATGGCGCGGTTGCCGACATATGTCAGATCCATCTGGACGCCACGGCGTTCGGAGCAGAGCGTCAGGACCGGGCCGAGATATTCGTCCTGAACCATGATGGTCGCCTTGATCCAGGGCTCCTCGATGGTTTCGATCTTGCTCAGCTCCGGCATGTCCGCCGGGTTGTGCAGATCCTCCGACGTGCCGTCCGTCATGTGCATCTTGTAGACCACGGACGGAGCGGTCGCGATCAGGTCGAGATTGAACTCGCGGGACAGACGTTCCTGAATGATTTCCAGATGCAGCAGGCCGAGGAAGCCGCAACGGAAACCAAAGCCCAGCGCCGCAGAGGTCTCGGCCTCGAAGTGGAACGAGGCGTCGTTCAGGCGCAGCTTGCCGAGACTGTCACGCAGCTTTTCGAAATCATCGGCATCGATCGGGAACAGGCCACACCACACGACCGGGATGGAAGGTTTAAAGCCCGGAAGAGCTTTGGGGGCAGGACGCTTGTCGAGCGTGACGGTGTCACCGACATTGCAGTCCGCGACGGTCTTGATGGCGGCGTTGATGTACCCCATCTCGCCTGGACCGAGGCTGTCGACCGACTGCATCTTGGGCAGGAACACGCCGACCTGATCGACATGATAGGTCGCGCCGGTCTGCATCATTCGGATGCGGTCACCGCGCTTGAGGCGTCCGTCCTTGATGCGGACTAGAATGATGACGCCCAGATAGGCATCGTACCAGCTATCCACCAGCAGGGCCTGAAGCGGGGCTTCGGCATCGCCTGTGGGGGCAGGGAGGCGCTGGACGAGGGCTTCGAGCACGCCTTCGATATTGATGCCGGTCTTGGCGCTGATTTCGACGGCATCATCGGCCGGGATGCCAACCACATCCTCAATCTGGGCGCGGACGCGCTCGGGCTCGGCAGCCGGCAGATCGATCTTGTTCAGGACCGGGACGATTTCGTGATTGGCATCGAGCGCCTGATAGACGTTGGCCAGCGTCTGGGCTTCCACGCCCTGCGAGGCGTCCACGACCAGAAGCGATCCTTCACAGGCGGCCAGTGAGCGGCTGACTTCATAAGCGAAGTCGACATGGCCCGGCGTGTCCATCAGGTTCAGCGTGTAAACCTTGCCGTCCTTGGCCGGATAGGTCAGACGGACGGTCTGCGCCTTGATGGTGATCCCGCGCTCCTGTTCGAGCTCCATCGAATCGAGGACCTGGTTTTTCATCTCACGCGCGGTCAGCGCGCCACAGGCCTGGATCAGGCGATCGGCCAGCGTCGATTTGCCGTGATCGATATGAGCGATGATCGAGAAATTGCGGATAAGGGAGAGCGGGGTATCGGTCATGGCTGCTACATAAGGGATTATCGCAGAAATGTCAGTAGATCTGCGCAAAAGCCTGCCTTTGTGAAAAGGCAGGCGGGAGAGGGATCAGCGATCCGTCAGACGGAACTCGATCCTGCGGTTTCTGGCGTAGGCCGCCGGTGTGCTGGCAGCGTCCAGAGGCTGGTAGTCGGCAAAGCCCGTGGCTGCGAGATGGCGTGGATCCACACCTTCCGCAATCAGCAGTTTGACCACGGTAATGGCGCGTTCGGACGACAGTTCCCAGTTGCTGGGAAAGGCACTGTGAATCGGCTGGCGGTCGGCATGACCGTCCACGCGCAGAATCCAGGGAAGATCCGTCGGGATTGTTGAGGCGACCTGCTTGAAGGTGTGGGCAAGGGTCGTGATTTCTTTGCGGCCTTCAGGCGTCAGATCGGCACTGCCCTGCGGAAACAGGATTTCCGACTGGAAGACGAAGCGGTCTCCCACGACATTCACGCCCTTCTGGTCTTTCAGCAGGTCCCGCAGTCGTCCGAAGAACTCCGAGCGGTAGCGTTTGAGCTGATTGACCTTGTCGGCCAGCGCCAGATTGAGCTTGTTGCCAAGATCCGCAATCTGGGCGTCCTTGCCCTGTTCGGCTTTCTTTTCAATGTCGAGGGCGTTGCTGATCGCCTGAAGCTGACGGGTCAGTTCTTCAACCTGAGCCTGAAGATCCGAGATCTTGCTGTTCTGCTGCTTGCTCGTGTCATCAGCCGAAGCGAGTGCCTGATCCTTCGACTGAAGCTGCCCCGTGAGGGCGGCGATCTGGGTCGAGAGAGTCTGGAGCTGGACCTGATTATGCTGTTTTTCGTCCGACAGTGTGGCGACGGTCGAGGACAGGCTTTTGTTCTTGTCTTCCGTCATCGACAGCATGTGAGACAGCTCGGCCAACTGCTTTTGCAGGGCATCGAGCGTGTGTTCGCGCCGTGACAGCGAGACCGAAAGGAACTGCTGCCCCACCACGAAGACGAGCAGAACGAAGGTGACGACCATCAGCAGGGTGGACAGGGCGTCCACATAGCCGGGCCAGGCATCAAGGGCGTTGTGGGATCCGCGTCTGCGCCGGGCCATGGATCAGTCCTGCCTGCCGGGGGAGGGCGTCGTGCTGCCGGAGGCGGCTGCGATCGTACGGGCCAGAACACGCAGATCGTTGCGAAGCTCGCCGATTGTCTGGGCGCGGCCTTCATGCAGTTCCTGAATCAGGCGGCTGAGATGTGTCTCGATCCGCAGAAGCGCTGTTCCCTGCGATCCCGGACCATCATCGCCCATATGGCGCAGAAGGGCGGTCTGGGTTTCGGCGGTACGGGTCATGAGCGTCTGGTTTGCGGCCAGCAGGTCCGTCATGCCGCGCAGACGTTCCTGCAGGCTGTCGAGCATATGCAGTTCGCGGACGCGGTTTTCCTCGCTGCGGGAGACGGCGTTCTGGAGTGTTTCCAGATTTTCAGCGGTCTGTTCGAGCAGAGCCTGAACATAGGCCGGAACGGGCGCGCCATCGCTGTCGATCGACGTGCTGCCGCTCACGCGCGTTACGCCAGCCAGCCATTCTTCCAGTTCATTGAAAAAGCGCGTCTGGGCCTGTCCGGCCGTCAGATCCAGAAATCCGAGAACCAGTGCGCCAGCGAGGCCAAACATTGAGCCCGAGAAGGCTGTGGACATGCCAGCCAGTGGTCCGGCAAGGCCTGTCTTGAGCTGGTTGAACATGACGTCCATGTCACCGCTGCCTGCGGACATGTTCCCAATAACACCGGCAATCGAGCTGACCGTCAGCAGAAGGCCGTAGAACGTGCCCAGCAGGCCCAGAAAGATCAGGAGCTGCGTCATGTAGCGGGAGATTTCCCGGCTTTCGTCCAGACGCGACGACAGGCTGTCGAGCATGGCCTGTGTGGTCTGGGTCGAAAGCGTCAGGCGGTCCGTGCGGTTGCGGGCCGCCAGCATGCTAGCCATAGGTGCAAGCAGGCGCGGTGCCTTGGGCGCGGCCAGACCGGCGCGCGGTTGGCGCAGCAGTTCAACCCACTGCACTTCCGGCATCAGGCGCTGGACGACATGAAGGTTCCACAGGATGCCCAGCAGGAGCACGCCAAGGATGATGGCATCCAGCTTCGGATTGGCACTGAAGGCGTGAAGCAGGGTCGTACCCATTGTCGCGGCCAGAAGGCCAACCGCGACAAGGAAAACGGCCATTCGTAGCAGATAGGTCGTAGGACGTGTCACGGCGTGTCTTTCCTGATTTTATTTTGGCATGCCGTTTGCGGAAGGGGCGGGGGTGTCGACGGGATTTGTCTCGATGACAACATCCAGTCGGTCAGCAGGCGCACTGTCACCGGCATCCGGGCGCCCCAGCGCGCGGGGATAAAGGCGGGTCGTGGCGACGCCTGCATGAATGAAGATCGAGCGGACAGCGAGAGCCCGTGCCAGCGCAATCCGGCGCGGCATGGAGACGTCATCGCCCGGTAACGTGGCGTGGGCAATCAGCAGGATGCGCTGTTCCGGATGGCGGGACAGTTCAGTTCCGTAGTCCTGGAGCGCTTTGAGGCTGTCAGCGTTCAGCGCTTCGCTGCCCGACGGGAACAGGACCCGCATTCCGCCATCAGGGAGCGGTGCCGTGTGGCTTGCAGCATCGGCGACAGCCGTGACGTCGGCAGGTGGCACAGGAGGGTGGATCTGGACGGGCACGAAAGGCGGCGGAATGACAACCGGCGGCGGGGGAGCCGCGGGGACACCGGGGACGGTTGTGTGAGTCGGGGCGCTTTTGGCAGGAGCTGCCGCGGAGGTCTTTGCGGCGGCCGGGGTCGTTACGGAGGAACTGCGGGTTCCAGTCTTCCGGGCAGCACGACCCGCGGGATGGGGCGTTGAGGTCGGTTTTTTGGTGGAGGGGGCTGACTTGGCTTGAGGCAGATCATCCAGATTGCTGGTGACCTGTGCCTGTGCGGCGGACAGCGAAAGGCAGGCCAGAAAGGCCGCCAGAGGAAGGGAGGAGGGGATCGGCCTGTACATGTCAGACCGATCCTAGACGAGGCCTCACGACTCCCGCAATGGGGCGTGAGGGCAGTTTCGTCAGCTCCGGTTCAGGGCCTCGTGCACAAGGGCGCGAAGGGGGCCGTGAAGGTTGGTGTTTCCAGCAACGACATTGACGTCATCGGGAACGTCATGGAGTTCGTTTCCGTCCGGATCGGTCGCATAGCCACCGGCTTCACGGACCAGAAGCAGGCCTGCTGCGCAATCCCACGGCTTGATGCCGAATTCCCAGTAACCGTCGTAACGGCCTGCTGCGACCCATGCGAGATCAAGCGCAGCGGCACCGAAACGGCGAATCCCTGCGACCTGAGGCATCAGGGCGCCGAGGACGCGGGCGAACGGCAGACGGCTGCTGCCCGGAACCTTAGCAAAGGGAATACCCGTTGCGAAAACGGCTTCCAGCATATTGCGACGGCCGGAGACGCGGAGGCGGCGCTCGTTAAGGAACGCGCCTACGCCTTTTTCAGCCCAGAACATCTCATTGGCGGCCGGGTTGTAGACAACCGCAGCGGCCAGCTCGACCGTTCCGTCCTGAAGCCTGCGCTGAAGGCCAATGGAAATGGCCCAGTGCGGGATGCCGTGCAGGAAGTTCGTCGTGCCGTCCAGCGGATCGACAACCCAGCGCCAGGTCCAGTTGTCCCCGCCCGAAGCGCCGCTTTCTTCCATCAGGAAGGCGTAGCCCGGCCGCGCACGGCTCAGTTCCTCGCGGAGGATGGTTTCGGCGCGCAGATCTGCCTGGGAGACGAAATCTCCGGGGCCCTTGATGCTGACCTGAAGCTGTTCGACCTCTGCAAAGTCACGGAGCAGACGGCGCGAAGCCTTCTGCGCAGCGCCCTGCATGACGGCCATGTGCGGGGAAAGACGCATGATGGATCAGTCCTTCGCGCGTTCGACGTAGGACGCGTCTTCCGTGCGGACAACGATGCGCTCACCGGCTTCGATGAACGGCGGAACCAGCGTCTTGACGCCATTGGACAGCACGGCAGGCTTGTAAGACGAGCTGGCGGTCTGGCCCTTGACGACAGGGTCGGCTTCCGTGATTTCCAGCGTCACATGCGGCGGCAGTTCCACGCCCACCGGGTCGCCTTCGACCAGCTTGACGTTCAGCGTCATGTTATCCTGCAGGAACGCGAACTGGTCGCCGAAGATGTCCTTGGCGAGGATCAGTTGCTCGAACGTTTCCGGGTCCATCAGGACGACATTGTCACCATCCATGTAGGAATAGGTGTATTCCTTGTCTTCCGTCATCAGACGTTCGACGGAATCCGCAGTTCTCCAGCGTTCGTTGGTCTTGTTGCCTGTCTTGAGGTCGCGCATTTCGACCTGGATGAAGGCGCCACCCTTGCCCGGGGTGATGATCTGCTGCTTGAGAACCGTCCAGCGGCGACCGTCGTGCTCGATGACCTGGCCGGCCCGGATAAGGTTGGCTTGCTGTTTCATGCTTGTGTCCTGATGACCCTGGGGTAGGGATTTTCTGTCACGTCTTGTGGGCTTCTAGCGCCGCACGGGGGCTCTAAGCAAGGCACAAGGGGCGTGGGACGCGCGGGGACTTCAGGAAAGTGTGAAGGGCAGGGGGCTTGGGGCGAGGCGTCGGTCGGGTCATGTCAGACTATGTGTGGGTCCTGAGGGTCAGGGCGAAACGCAAGGAGAAGACGCATGTACGATATGAAGAACCTCTCGCGCATTTCCCATCTTGAAGCCAATGCCTCCAAGGGCATGGAGGCTTTCTGGCAGTTTGATCGCGCGGCTTTCGAGGAAGGGGCCGTCAGCGCCCTGACCAAACAGCTTGCCGCCGTGGCCGTCGCGCTGACGACCCAGTGTCCGTATTGTATTGAACTTCATGTGAAGGCCGCGCGCGAAGCCGGGGCGACGGATGCCCAGCTTTCCGAAATCGCGCTGGTGGCCGCCGCTATCCGTGCAGGCGGTGCCATCACACACGCCACGCATATGTTCGAGGCGAAATAAGCCCCCGCTTTCCGGGACCGGGCGGAGGGCGTCAGGTGAAGTCGCAGACGTCTCCGCCCGGGGTTGAGACCGTCCCTGGAGAGGCTGGGTCCAGATATTCCGGCCCGATCGGGACTTTACCCCGCCCGCCCGGAATATCCAGAACATAGGTCGGCCAGGCGAGGCCGGTGACGCGCCCGCGGAGTTGTCGCAGTAGGGCCTGACCTTCTGCAACCGGAACATGGAAATGTCCCGTGCCGGCGGCCGCGTCCAGATGGTGCAGGTAATAGGGTTTGACCCGTGCCTTCACGAAAGCCCGCAGCAGGGCTTCCAGACTCTTGACAGTATCATTGACCCCGCGCAGCAGAACGGACTGTGACAGGACCGGGATGGCGCGGGACAGGACGGAGCGGATGGCCTTTGTGGCCTGCGGGGTCAGTTCGCTGGCATGGTTGGCGTGCACGACCAGCCACATGGCGCGGTCCGTCTCCATCGCATCCAGAAGCTCTTCCGTCATGCGGGCCGGATCGGCGACGGGCACGCGGGAATGGATGCGGATGGTCTCGATATGGGGAATGTCGGACAGGGACTGCACGATATGCTTCAGCCGACGCGGGGCCAGCATAAGCGGATCGCCCCCCGTGAGGATGATTTCGCGGATATAGGGATGTGCGCGGACCCAGTTCAGAGCGGCTTCGAGTTCCGCATCGCTGAGAAGGCCGCCGCCGGGCCCGACATGTTCGCGTCGAAAACAGAAGCGGCAATAGAGGGGGCAGACCAGCAGGGGCTTGAGCAGCGCACGATCTGCATAGCGATGGACGATTCCGGGAACGGGCGAGAGCGCGTCGTCACCGATCGGGTCAGGGTCTTCGTGGGGCAGCGTGATGAGTTCGCGCGCGTCGGGAATGACCTGCCGGGCGATTGGGTCGTCCGGATGCGTGATCAGGTCCTGAAAAGCCGGTGGAATGGCCATCGTGAAGCGTTCGCCCACCGCTTCGAGCGTGGCGCGGTCCCCTTCTGCGGACAGACCTGCATCGATCAGGTCGGAGGGTGTGCGGAGGGTGGAACGTCTTGCGGACTGTCCCGCAGAATGCTTTTGGGCTGTCTTGACCATATCATGCATGTGATGCCTCTAGCGGTGCGGGTCCCCGTTTTGCAACAGGAGCGATAGACGCCATGACCGTATTGTCCGCCGGACTATCTGTTGATTCGACCCGGATTGCCGAGCGCCTGCCGCTGCTCGAACGGCGCTCACAGATGGTGAGATCCGTCCGGGCGTTTTTTGAAGAACGCGGTTATCTGGAAGTCGAGACGCCCTGTGCCGTTCCCGTTCCGGGTGAAGAGGTTCATCTGCGGTGCTTCAGAACGGAGCTTGAGCACCCTGACGGCTCCCGTGAGGCGCGGTTCCTGCATATGAGTCCGGAATTCGCGATGAAGCGGATCGTGGCCGCCACAGGGCGTTCCGTGTTCCAGATGGCCCGTGTCTGGCGCAATGGTGAGGCGAGCAACACGCATGCTCCCGAATTCACCATGCTGGAATGGTATCGGCCGGCGGCCGATCTGTCGTCTCTCATGGACGAGACGGAAGATTTCCTGCGCGCCCTTCTGCCGTCTGTTGTGCACCGGGGGATGGATGTCATTGATCTGTCACTCCCCTTCGAGCGTCTGACGATGCAGGCTGCGTTCGCGCGCTATGTAGGGGCTGATCTGCTGGGAACGGCCGGGAATGCCGAAGCGCTGGCGGAACAGGCGCATGTTGGCCTGCGGAATGGGGAGACCTGGGAAGATCTGTTTTTCCGCCTTCTTCTGGAACGCGTCGAGCCCGTGATCGGGCGCGAACGGCCGACATTCCTGACGCACTGGCCTGCCGAACAGGCCGCTCTTGCACGGCGGGATCCGACGGATGAGCGCGCGGCCCTGCGGTTTGAGCTCTATGTCGGGGGGCTGGAACTGGCGAATGCGTTCGAGGAACTGACGGACCCGGTGGAGCAGCGGGAGCGTTTTGTAACGGATCGCAAGCGCCGTATCGATCTGTCGCCGGATCAGGACTGGCCGGTGGACGAGGCGTTTCTCGCGGCGTTGCCGGATCTGCCGCCCTGTTCGGGGATTGCGCTCGGGTTTGACCGGCTGGTGATGCTGGCGACCGGGGCGCCGCGGATCAGTGACATTTTGTGGTTGGCCTGATCTTTTCGGAACTTGCAGGAGTTTTAATCCTTCTTTTGCGTCAGAAGGGCTAGAACGTGTCGAAAGAGGAACATGACCGCGTTGCAGCGGCACAGTCGGGGAAGATGAAGATGAAAAAAGTTTGTATGCTGTCCGTCCTGGTGCTGCTGGGTCTTTCCGCCTGTGAAGTCCCGACCCTTCAGCAGCGCAAGGTGCTGGATTCCATGGTCGGAAAATCCGAAGTGGACGTCCTGCGCCAGTTTGGTGTGCCGACCCGCAACTATGATGCGCAGGGCCATAGCTTCCTCGCCTATATCGACAACCAGACCCAGTATTCCGGCGGTGGTGGCTGGGGCTGGGATGGCTGGAACGGCGGTTGGGGCGGTATGGG
>NZ_JAERLY010000015.1:0-62500 GCF_018256155.1 Gluconobacter sp. Dm-62 | reverse complement strand
GTATCAGCGAACAGACCACTCTTCGACGAGGCGTCTTCTTCTTCCTGAGCCTTGGCGATCTGGGTCTCTAGGTTCGGGATCAGGCCGTACATTAGTTCAGACGCTTTCCCGAGATTGCCCTGACGCTGCGCGACTTCCACATCGGAACGCGCTGTATCGAGCTGTTCTTTCAGCTTCTGGATCGCATTCACACGATCCTTCTCGGCATGCCATTCGGCACCCATCGCATCGGACTGTTCTTCCAGATCGGCCAGTTCTGCTTCCAGTGCGACCAGACGGTCCTTCGAAGCCGTGTCGTCTTCCTTGCGGATGGCTTCACGCTCGATCTTGAGCTGGATGATGCGGCGGTCGAGTTCGTCCAGCGCTTCAGGCTTGCTGTCGATCTGCATCCGCAGACGGCTGGCGGCCTCGTCGATCAGATCAATCGCCTTGTCGGGCAGGAAGCGGTCCGTGATGTAGCGGTTGGAGAGCGTCGCGGCCGCGACGATGGCGTTGTCCGTAATACGGACACCATGATGCAGCTCGTACTTCTCCTTGATGCCACGCAGAATCGAAATCGTGTCGGCCACGGTGGGCTCACCCACGAACACCGGCTGGAAACGACGGGCCAGAGCCGCATCTTTCTCAATATACTTGCGGTATTCGTCGAGCGTCGTCGCACCCACGCAATGCAGCGTGCCGCGCGCCAGTTCCGGCTTGATGAGGTTGGACGCATCCATCGCACCATCGGACCGACCGGCGCCGACCAGCGTGTGCATTTCGTCGATGAAGAGGATGATCTCGCCTTCAGCCGTCTCGATTTCCTTGAGAACGGCCTTCAGACGCTCCTCGAACTCACCACGATATTTCGCACCTGCGATCAGCGCGCCCATGTCGAGCGACATCAGCTTCTTGTTGCGCAGGGCTTCAGGCACGTCACCGTTGACGATCCGCTGTGCGAGACCTTCGACAATGGCTGTCTTACCCACACCCGGCTCACCGATCAGGACCGGATTATTCTTGCTGCGACGCGCCAGAACCTGAATGGTCCGGCGGATTTCCTCGTCACGGCCGATGACCGGATCGAGCTTGCCAGCCTGCGCCACCGCCGTCACGTCGCGAGCGTATTTCTTCAGGGCGTCGAACGTGTTTTCGGCCGAGGCGCTCGTCACGGTGCGCCCTTTGCGGATTTCCGCGACCGCGCGCTCCAGAGCCGCCGCACTGGCCTTGCCGTCCACAAGCGCTTTACCCGCAGCCGTATTGCTGGCGGCAATCGCCACAAGCAGACGGTCCTGAGCGACATGACTGTCACCCGCGACTTTCGCAGCGGATTCCGCACCGTCGAGCAGACGCGCAAGATCCGGTGTCATCTGAGGCTGGCCGGCCCCGGCACCCTGCACTTTCGGTAGTTTGGCGAGAGCGGCATCGTTGGCGGTCTGGACGACCTTCGGATCGCCACCTGCGGCGCGGATCAGGCCGGATGCCGCGCCCTGTTCATCGTCCAGCAGGGCCTTGAGCAGATGCTCCGGCGTCAGCTGCTGGTTGTAGTCCCGAAGCGCAATGGTCTGTGCGGCCTGAAGAAAGCCCTGGCTGCGTTCGGTGAAATTCTGAATGTCCATAGTCTTTAAAAGTCCTCGTATGCCCCGTTACGGCGGCATTGATGTGTCTGGCCGCCCCCGAAGGCAGCGGCCTGTGCTTAAGATTTAGGCAGTCACTTTTTTGTTTCAAGGGCCTCCCGATGACGTTTTGCAGGCCCCTGCAAAACAAGATCCGCCTTGGAGAGACGATCAAAGGCGTTCCGGTTCTGATGCCAGTAGGGATAGATCAGGTCTGGAGCGCTCACATCGTCAAGTCTACGGACCTGTTCCTGTGTCAGACGGAGCGATGCGGCCGCAAGATTGTCCAGAAGCTGGCTCTCCTTGCGCGCGCCCAGAACGAGGGACGTGATGCCCGGCTTGTGCAGTGTCCAGGCCAGCGCCACGCGGGCGGCGGAGACGCTGTGTTCTTCCGCAATCTGCACCAGAACCTCGACCGTATCGTAGAGCTTTTTCAGATCCCGGACTTCCGGCTCAGGCCAGCCGGAAATGCGGCGGGAATCTTCCGGGGCTGTCTTGCCGCGACGGTATTTCCCGGTCAGCAGGCCACAGGCGAGTGGGCTCCAGACCTGAACGCCCAGGCCCTGATCCACGGCGAGCGGCAGAAGCTCATATTCGGCATCGCGGGCTTCAAGGGAATAATAGAGCTGCTGGCTGACGGGGACGATCAGACGGTCCCGCTCAGCTGCTCCGAGCAGCTTCATGGCCTGCCAGCCCGCGAAATTGGAAATGCCCGCATACCGGATCTTGCCCTGATCACGCAGGGTCTGGAGCGCCTCAAGCGTCTCTTCAACCGGCGTCAGGCCGTCCCATTCATGCAGATAATAAAGATCGATGTGATCCCGCCCCAGCCGACGCAGGCTGTCTTCGCAGGCATTGAGGATATGATGACGCGACAGGCCCTGTTCGTTCGGCCCTTTTCCCGTCGGAAAACGCACTTTTGTGGTGACAAGCAGTTCGCGACTACGGCCCTGAAGAACGCGGCCGAGGATTTCCTCGGCTTCACCGCCGGAATAGGCGTCCGCCGTGTCGAACATGTTCACGCCGTGCTCGACGCAGATGTCCACCATCCGCGTGGCTTCGGCGAGATCCACTTTGCCCGTGGCGGCGAAACTGCCCTGCCCCCCGAACGTGACCGATCCGAAATTGAGTGCTGAAATCTTGAGGCCCGAGCGACCAAGCTGACGATACTGCATATCCATCAGGCTCCTTCTTGCTGAGACATACCGTGATACAGAACACCCGAGCCCGGGATCGGTCCCGGTAAAAACGCCCCTGCTCCCGAAAACGTGAGACGGCTGCGTCATCCTTCGCGGAAACCCTGTTCACAAACGACGCTCCGGTCCATGATCGACATCAAAATCCTGTCCGCCGTTATCCTTAGTTGGAGAAGCAATGCCGTCACCTTCCCTGCGCCTTCCCCTGCGCCGCATCCTTCTGGCCTGTGCTGTCCTGTCTCCGTTGTTGTCCGCTGGCGTTCTGCAGGCCGCAGATCCTGCTGCCTGCATGATCGATCTGGCGAAGACCCGGAATGGCGCGCTCGGGCTGCCGAACCATGCCGAGGTCACACCGGATGGTCATTCCGTCCTGTTCCTGCGCTCGGGGCCGTTTGACACGCATCTGCACCTTTATCGCTACGACCTGCCGGACCATTCGATTCATGAGCTGGCTGCGCCGGCTTCGGGGCCGGAAAATCTGTCGGTTGAGGAGAAGGCCCGGCGGGAACGGGCGCGGCAGATCATGTCAGGCATTACCGATTATCAGATGAGTGAGGACGGGGGCACGGTTCTGGCCTCACAGGGCGGGCAGCTTGAGCGCATTGCCACGGATGATGGCCGTGTTACGCCGGTCGAAGGTCAGTGGATCGCGCCCCGCCTGTCGCCGGACGGTCTGAGCCTTGCCGCCGTGCGGGACAATGATCTTTATAGCGTTGATCTGGTCAGCGGGCGTGAAACGCGCCTGACAACCGGCGGCAGTGAGACGTTGACGCATGGCCTCGCCGAATTTGCCGCAGCCGAGGAACTGGAGCGGGCCGATGGCGCCTGGTGGTCTCCTGACAGCAAGACCATCCTGTTTGAAGAAGCCGATAACAGCGACGTCGAAAAGCACTACATCACCAATCCTCAAGCCCCGCAGGCCGAGCCGGTCTCGTTCCGTTATCCCCGCGCAGGCACAACCAACGCGAAAACACGCTTTGGCCTCGTGGATGCCAAGGGCGGTCCGGTGCGCTGGATCTCATGGGATCACGAGGCGTGGCCGTATCTTGGACGTGTGGTGTGGCGGAAGAACGGTCCGCTCGCTGTCGTGCTGCTCAATCGTGCCCAGACGCAGGAACAGCTTCTGACGATCGATCCCGCGACCGGGGCCACGCATGTGCTTCTGAGCCAGTCTGATCCGGCCTGGATCGAGCTGGACCCGCGCGCGGCCTCCGGTGGGCACAATCTTCCGGTGTTTCTGGATAAAAATGCAGGTTTTCTCTGGGCTGCGGACCGGGGCAAGGACTGGCAGCTTGAGCTTCATGCAGCCGATGGAACACTTCAGCGTGTCCTGACGCCGCCTGGTTTGTCCTATGTCGCCTTCGACGACTATGACGCCGGACACAACACCATCACGGTCACTGTCCGGGCCAACCGGCTGGACAATGAAGTCGTGCATATCGACCTCGGGACCGGGGCCGTTACGCCGTTTGTGACGGAGCGCGGTATTCACAATGTGCATGTCACGAATGGCACGCATACGGCCATGGTCGATACCTTTGCCAGTGCGAATGGCACGCGCCAGACGCAGGTTCGGGATGCGGACGGGCATGTCGTTGCAACGCTTCCCAGCGTAGCCCAGCCGCCGAAGCTGCCGGTTCATATTGAATTCACGACCGCAGGAACGCGTGAGCTGGATGCAGCCATTATTCGTCCGGACAATTTCAGTGCCTCAAAGCGCTATCCGGTCGTGCTGTCGGTCTATGCCGGGCCGGGCGTGAAGCTGGTGCGTGATACGCCGACAGCCTTTCTGGATGATCAGTGCCTTGCCAATCAGGGCTATATCGTCGTCACGATCGACGGTCGGGGCACACCGGGTCGCGATCATGATTTCGAGCGTGCCATCAAGGGCAATCTGATCGATGCGCCGCTTCAGGATCAGGTGGACGGGCTTCAGGCGCTCGGCAAGCGCCATCATGAAATGGATCTCTCCCGCGTCGGCGTGCATGGCTGGTCTTTTGGCGGCTATTTCACCGCCATGGCGACCATCCGCCGTCCGGACGTGTTCAAGGTCGGCGTTGCGGGTGCGCCGCCTGTTGATTTTGCGGATTATGATACGGCCTATACCGAGCGTTATCTCGGCATGCCGCAGGACGATGCGGAAGGCTATCGCAAGAGCAATGTCCTGACCTATGCCGACACGCTGAAGCGGCCGTTGCTGCTGATGCATGGCATCACGGACGACAATGTCTATTTCGAAAATACCATGAAACTGACGCAGGCTCTGCTCCATGCCGGCAAGCCCTATGACCTGCTGCTGCTGCCGGGCACGCATATGCTGCCTGACCCCGTCATCCGCGCCCGCGTGGCCCAGCGGCGGGTGCAGTTCCTGAGCTCGGTGCTTCAGCCCGGGAAATAATCCTGCATCAGGCGAATATGAAAAAGGGGGCCGGATCATAAGATCCGGGCCCCTTTTTTTGTGGGTTATGACTTCAGTGAGACAAGTCCGTCACCATCACCATCATCGCATCGACGGCAGGGCGGATTGAGGCTACGGGCGTACGTTCGTTCAGGCCGTGCATGAAGGATTCAGACGGTTTGATGAACAACGGCGACATGCCGTAGCTGGGCACATGATTGTAGCGGTACCACATGCTGTCGCTCGCGCCTGACGACATGCTCGGGAAGACCGGCATTCCGGGATAGACACTGTGAATGCCGTGTTCGACGGCTTTCACGAAATCCGGCCGCATGGGCGAGGCTGCGGTCTCAACGGAACCAGCCGAAACGTCCTCGATCTTCAGGGCAGGATCGGCCGCAGCCTCCTGCAGTTCCTTTGCGATTTCCGGGCGCGGGTGTCCGGGGAAAATCCGGCAGTTGATGTTGGCCGTCGCACGCTGCGGGAGCGCATTCAGGGCATGGCCGCCGTTGATCATGGTCACCACGCAGGTCGTTCCCATCCGTCCGATCAGGGAGGGATCGGCTGACAGGCTTGCAATGGCTTTTTCATCGGCCGGATTGGCTGCAAACGCGCGCATGGCCGCGGCTGTGGCGGGCGCTTCCCATTGTGCTGCGCTCACGAAGTAGGCGTGTGTGAGTTCGTTCAGCTCCGGTTTGAACCGGTGCTGCTGGATCCGCAGCAGAGCCGCGGCCAGTTCGTCGATCGCGTTCACGGCTCTCGGTTCGGAGGAATGGCCGCCGGGATTGGTCACTGTCAGGCGATAATCCGCGTAGGATTTCTCCGCGCCTTCCCAACTGAAATAGATCGGTTTTCCGGTGCGATCGTCCAGAACACCGTTGGCGCCATCGACGTTCAGCACCAGATCCGCCGTATCAAGAAGTTTGGCGATGGCCTGTCCGGTGTTCATGTCGGTCTCTTCATCGCCCGAAAACGCGATGATGATATCCCGCCTTGGGCGATACCCTTCACGTTTGAGCTCCAGAAGAGACGCAATGCTGACCGTATCGTCGAGCTTCATATCCGTGGCGCCGCGTCCGAGCAGATAGCCGTTCACAATCTGCGGTTTGAACGGGTCATGGGTCCAGTCGGCGGCTTTGGCTTCGACCACATCCATATGACCGGAAATGACCAGTGGCTTCAGGGACGGGTCGGTGCCGTGCCATCGGGCAATCAGATAGGCGGTGTCATGATAAGGCGTGATGGTGATGTCAGCAGGTGCAAAGCCGCCCTGAACCAGCGCGTCACGAAACAGCGTCGCGACCTGGGGGGTCTGGTTGCCCGTGCCTGCGACCGAACGCAGGGCGATGGCTTTCTCGGCCAGTGACAGGGCCTGCGTTTCAGCCTGCGGATGGATGGCGGGGGCGGCGAGCGCGCTCCCCGCCATCAGACAGGAGACAACAAGTCCACAAACAGTTCCGCGCATCCGAACCTCCAGATTTAATGCGCAACCGTAACTGTCCGGACTGGATTTTCCAAGAGGGCCGCTCAGACGGCGATGGCGTCAAACAGCGTCACGCCGGACCGTGCCGCCATGGCCTGCCGGTAGGCCTCGACTTCGGGCGGATACACAACGCCCCGGATCAGCGACATGCTGTGCAGATGGGCATAGAGATGGATGTCGTCCGTGGAGAGTTCGCCATTCACGGCCTGAGGCGAGCGGATCAGCGGCGCCAGTTCCTTCAGCAGCGCGTTAAGCTGCGTCAGTTCGTCGGTCCTGTCTTCCAGCAGGGCACTGAACGATCCGACGGACGGTTCCTTGCGACGGATGAACCCGGCGCGTGCGGATGTTGTTGCGAACTCCGGCAGGGGTGCCGCCGCGGCACGGGGCAGGAACAGGCGATAGAGCGGCGTCCCCACCTTTTTCAGCCATGCCGCAATTTCAGGATGAGTTTTCCCGGTCAGGACCGGCGTGCCAATTGCGTCGACATGCGTGACGATATCCATGCTCTCGGGCATGAATGTTCCGTTTTCTTCAAGGATGGGAACGACCTTGCGGCCGACCATGCGAACCGGGCCGTCGACATCATCATTGAGCAGGATGCGCTGCTCATAGGGAATGTTCCTGAGCCCGAAGATCATCCGCGCCTTGGTGCAGAACGGGCAGTGTTCATAGATGTAGAGGATATGGGATGCGCTCATGCTACCTTCCTGTTTCTGGGCTGTGTCTGGTGGATCATCTTCGGAACAGAACGCCGCTTCAGGCTTCCCCGACCGACGACGAAAGAAGAAGTGGATCGAAATCGATTGCGACGAGGGCCTGTCGCCATTTTTTTGCATGATCGGTACCAAACACGATCTCGTCGGTGGCAGGCGCCACGAACCACGAGCTGTCGCGCTGGATTTCCTGTTCGAGCTGCCCTGGCGCCCAGGCGGCATGTCCGAGCGCCATCATGGCCTGTTTCGGGCCATGTCCGGCGGCGATCTCGCGCAAAATATCCAGACTGGCGGTCAGGGACGTGTGGCCATCGACGTCCAGACTGCCCTCGCCTGCCCAGTCCGCTGAATGCAGGACAAACCCACGCGAGTGCTCGACCGGGCCTCCCATACAGACGCCGATGCGGCGTTCGGGAGGGTTGGGCTCGATTCCCAGTTGTCCGAACAGTTCGTCCAGCCCGGGCTGGGACAGGCGCTTGTTGACGATCAGCCCCATCGCGCCGTCCTGCTCCGAATGGGCGCAGAGATAGATCACCGTCCGTTCAAAGAACGTCTCCGCCAGCGCAGGCGCCGCCACGAGCAGTTTTCCCGTCAGGCCGAGCTCCATGAGAGCGGGATCCGTCAGGTTGTCATTCCGTCCATCGAGTGTTTTCTTCATGCCTGCCAACATGGGTGCATCCCTTCCTGTATTGCAAGCGTTTGCCTTCAGGAGTGTTAATGACATCCAATGTCATTGACCTGAGTATCCCGAACCGCCCCACGAACCGCACCGGTCGGGTGCGGACTGTCCGTCTGGAGATTGTCATGCCTCTCACCGTTCTCGTCACCGGCGCCACCGCAGGCTTCGGTCATGCCATTGCCACGCGGCTTGTCCGTGAAGGTCACCGCGTTATCGCAACCGGGCGCCGCAAGGAGCGTCTGGAAGCTCTCAAGGAGGAACTCGGCGAGAGCGTCCTGCCCTTCACGCTCGACATGACCGATCGCAATGCCCTGCGTGCCCTGCCCGCCGCCCTGCCTGAAGAATGGCAGGATATCGACGTGCTTGTGAACAATGCGGGTCTGGCCCTCGGCATGGAGCCGGCGCAGGACGCCGAGGCCGACAACTGGGAGTCGATGATCGCAACGAACGTGTCCGGTGTGGTGGAGCTGACGCGTGCGCTTTTACCGGGCATGGTCCAGCGCAATACGGGCTACATCATCGCGCTGGGCAGCACGGCGGGGACCTATCCCTACACAGGCGGAAACGTCTATGGCGCGACCAAGGCCTTCGTGCATCAGTTCACCCAGAACCTGCGCACGGATCTGCTCGGCACCCGCATCCGCGTGACGAATATCGAGCCTGGCCTGTGTGGTGGCAGCGAATTCAGCAATGTGCGTCTGGGCGACGACAGCAAAGCGGCGGCCGTTTACAAGGACACGACACCGCTGACACCGGAAGACATCGCGGGAACAGTCTCCTGGCTGATTGGTCTGCCCTGGCATGTGAACGTCAATTATCTGGAAATGATGCCGGTCTGTCAGGCATCGGGTGGGCTTGCGGTGAACCGTCATGTCGGGTGAGACCGGGCTTCCTTCCCAACTTCGCATTACGGACGGCAAGAACTTCCGTCTGTCCTCCATCGCCACGAATGACAAACTTGGTCGCCAGAAAGACACGTCCCGCACGCGCATCCGCGACTGCGTGGACCGGATGTCTGTCCTGCAGCAGCGGCTGGCGGCATATGCCACGCATGGCATCCTTGTTGTGCTTCAGGGCATGGACACTGCCGGCAAGGATGGTGCGATCCGCCATGCCTTTTCCGGCCTGAACCCGCAGGGCGTGCATGTCACGTCGTTCAAGGCGCCTGTCGGCATCGCGACGCGTCATGATGATTTGTGGCGCATTCATCTTGCCGTGCCGTCACGGGGTGAGATCGGCATTTTCAACCGCAGCCATTATGAAGACGTTCTGGTGGAGCGCGTTCATCCGGACATGGTTCGTGCGCGCGGGCTCAATCCCGATCTTCCGGATTTCTGGGATCATCGGCTGGGTGATCTGCGTCATTTCGAAAGCTATCTGCGTCGGCAGAACATCATCGTCCTCAAGCTGTTCCTGCATATTTCACCCGAAGAGCAGCGCATGCGTCTGCTCAAGCGGCTGGATCATCCGGAAAAGCGCTGGAAGTTCAGCCCGTCTGACCTGAAGGAGCGCGAGTTCTGGCCGCATTATACCGCAGCCTACGAAGAGGCGATCCGCGCAACGGCAACGCCGGACGCCCCCTGGATCGTGATCCCGGCGGACCATAAATGGCTCGCGCGCGTACTGGTGGCCGAGGCGCTGCTGGACACGCTTGAAAGCCTGCATCTCAAGGAGCCGGAACAGAAAATGTCCGATCCGCTCAAGGAAGCCCAGCAGGCCCTTCTCAAAGGAGCGGCCAAGACCGTCTGATCCTGATCATGCAGCTTCTCTCCCGTCTCAGGCACTTTTTCTCTCCGTCCGCCGGATCGTCCGGTCTGGCTGAGATTGCCCGGAGGACGAGTGTTCTCGAAACCTGTCCTGTACAGCCGGTTTCCCCGCTCTGCGCCTCTGACCTGAGCCATCCGGAGCGCAATCCGTTCCGGAACTGGGAGAGCATGGCGATCACAATCCAGCATTACGCCCTGCGTGATGTTGTACTGGATCAGCCCCTGATGACGCTGCTGCATGCCGGGCAGCCTGTCTCTGAAACTGTCTATGTTCAGGACCCGGAAGCCGTGCGGGCTTTGCGCATCCGCCCTGCGGATGTCATCCGGTGCCCCACCTTCAGGGGGATTACGGCGAGCTGTGTCGATCACTGGGCGTCGAACTATTACCACTGGGTCGCCCATACGGTCCCGACGCTGCATGCCCTGTCACTGACAGGCAGACCGGTGCGCCTTGTTCTGCCCGAACATATGCATCCCTGGCAGTTCGAGACGCTGGATTTTTTCGGCTTGACCTCCGACGAACATATTCGCCTGCAACAGGGGCGGCAGTATGCTTTTGAGGCGCTCGACTACATCAGTTTCGTCAATGGGAGCGCTGATTTTGCGGTCTCGGAGCTTTCCCGGGCCGCTTATGCGCGACTGCGTAAGGCGGCTGGAGGCTCGGCGGTATCGGCCGGACGGCTGCTCTATATCGAGCGTGGCAGCTCGGCCAACCGGCATGTTCCCAACGAAGCCGAGTTGGCAGATGCTCTGGAAAAACTCGGTTTCGAGCGTGTGCATCCCGAAACACTGTCCCTGAGCGAGCAGATCCGTCTGTTCAGCGACGCTGGGATGGTCATGGGAATGCTGGGGGCAGGCATGGCCAATATCGCCTGGTGCCAGCCCGGAACACTCGTTTACGAGCTCGTTCCGTCACACCACATCAACCCCTGCTTTGCCGCCATGGCGACACAGGGTGCGCTGAGATACTGGGCGGATGTTTTCCAGACAGGGGCAGCTCAGGAAAACCACACGGACGATGCCGCCATTCCGCTCCCGGTCGCAGATATTCTCGATCGGGTCCGGGAACTGACTGCACTCCTGCCCGACGCCTGAAAAAACAAAACCCCGCCGGAGACCTGCTCCGGCGGGGTTTGCTTCTCAGCTCCCTGAAGACGGATCAGGAACGGCGCTTGCGGCTTGAACCGTCACTGCGCGGGCCGTCACCACCTGCGGGCTTCGGACGACCAAAGCCCGAACCGCCGCGGCCCTTGTAGCCGCCACCGGCGCCACCGCCACGCGGGCCGCCCTTGAAGCCACCGCCGCCACCCGGACGACCACCGCCACCAAAGCGCTTGCCTTCACCGGGGTTGCGACCACGGGCACCCATGCCACCGGCAGGGGCTTCGGACGGCTCGATCGTCACTTCGTCGGCTTCCGCACCGGCGAGGCAGGACTTGAAGCGGGCCACGCTCTCATCGGCGATCTGGAAGTAGGTCTGTTCCTGATCGATGCGGATGCTGCCGATCTCGCGCTTCTGCACGCCACCCAGGCGGCAGATCAGCGGGATCAGCCATTTCGGGTCAGCGCGCTCGGTGCGACCAACGCTCATCTTGAACCACTCGCCCGCCATGACGTGCTCTTCACGCGGGGCACGCTCGCCACGTTCCGTATGGCGCGGAGCCTCGACGGACATCGGGCGGATCTGCTCGACCTTCGGCAGACGTGCACGATACAGACCGACCAGTGCCGCTGCGAGCTTCGTGGCGTCGTACTTCTCGACCAGCTGGTTGACCAGCTCATCGGACATGTCGTCCACGGCGTTCGTCAGGATCGGATCGTCCATCAGACGGGTCTTGTCCTGCGAGGCAATGGCGTCAGCCGTCGGAACGGCTTCCCACTCGGCCTGGATCTTCGCGAGCTGAAGCAGACGCTCGGCTCGGCGACGCTGGTTCAGCGGAACCATCAGGACGCTGGTGCCCTTGCGACCCGCACGACCCGTACGGCCCGAACGGTGCAGCAGGGTTTCGGCAGCGGTCGGGATGCTGGCATGGATCACGAGGTTCAGCGCCGGCACGTCAATGCCGCGGGCTGCAACGTCCGTCGCAACGCAGACGCGGGCCTGACCGGAACGCAGGCTCTCGATCGCGCGGCTACGCTCGTTCTGGCCCATTTCGCCGGAAATGGCGACGGACGCAAAACCGCGCTCAAGCAGCGTTGCCTGAACCTGATTGACCATCATACGGGTGTTGCAGAACACCATCGCCGTCGGGCTTTCGTAGAAACGAAGCACGTTGACGAGCGAACGCTCGATTTCCTGCGGCTGCGTGATGACGCAGCGATAGGTGATGTCAGAATGCTGCTTCGCACCCGACACGGTATCGATGCGCTCGGCATTCTTCTGGTAACGGCGTGCCAGGGATGCGATCTCGCGGGCGATCGTCGCGGAGAACAGCAGCGTACGACGCTCGGTCGGGGCGGCATCGAGCAGCTTTTCGAGCTCGTCGCGGAAGCCCATGTCCAGCATTTCGTCGGCTTCATCAAGAATGACGCAGCGCAGAGCGGACAGGTCGAGGGAGCCGCGCGACAGGTGATCGCACAGACGACCCGGCGTGCCGACAACGATATGGACGCCGCGATTCAGTTCGCGGGCTTCACTGCGGGCATCGGTGCCGCCAATGCAGCTCGCGATGCGGGCGCCGGTTTCGGCATAGAGCCACTTGAGTTCGGACTGGACCTGAAGCGCCAGCTCACGCGTCGGCGCAATCACGAGCGCCATGGGCTGAGGGGACGGCGGAAGGCGATCGGCATCTCCGAGCAGGGTCGGAGCGATGGCCAGGCCGAAGGCGACGGTCTTGCCCGACCCCGTCTGCGCGGAAACCAGCAGGTCGCGCTCGTCCAGCCCCGGCTGCAGAACTGCTTCCTGAACAGGAGTCAGCTGTTCGTAGCCACGTGCCTCAAGGGCGCGCTTAAGGGCAGGATGGGTATCGGGAAAAGGCATATTTTATGAACACTCGGCAAACGTCACGCCGACGACAGGATGCGGCGGCTGGAATGCCGCTGCATAAAGACTTCCACTCGAAAATGCCAGAAAGAACGTATGGAAGGCTTTTTCTTGTTCTTCCAGACTATTCTGACATTCATAACGGTGGGCTGCCAACCTGCGTCGAAACAGCGCCGGCCGCCCCTTGCGGTATTCAGTTTCTTGGCTTGCGACCAACCACGGCATGCACCGTATCGCGCCATGCCGTCAGATCCTCGGGTGGCACCACCTCGCCCGTATCCAGCTCGGCCAGACCGGTCCGCGACATCAGGACACTCGCCAGACGCACCCGGTCCGCCGGTTCAAGCGCCTGCCAGATCGCAACGGCCTTTGCCGCGTGGAACTGGTCGGAAAATGTCAGGATCAGCGGTGCGCCGGGCTTGAGAACCCGGACAATTTCCATCAGCACAGCCAGCGGCGTCGTCAGATAGGCCAGCCCGTCACACAGCGTCACGGCATCAAAGCTGTCATCCTCAAAAGGAAGTTCAGGCTCATCATTGAGGTCCTGCACCACCCGTTCGCCGAGGACGGGATTGGCATCCAGAGCCGCTTTGGAAATCCCGAGCCCGACCACGCGCTGGAATGTTGCTTCCTCGGGATAATGGCTGAGGGCGCCCGCCATCAGGTCCAGCACCGCACCACCGACCGGCAGGGCCGTCTGATACAGGGCCGTCACGGCTGTGCGCGCGCCCATATCCATCAGCGAATCCGGCACGCGCTGTGCATAGAAAATCGTGTCGGGCTCGTTGTTGGCGCGCGTGAACGCTGCTTCGTGCATGCCTTCAAGCTTTTCTGGGCCGCTCATGTCCACTCCTTCTGATCCAGCAGCCGAGATGAGGGCATGTTCCCCGTGCGTCAACCCGCGGGATGCTTTATGAGAGGCCCCATCATGACCCTCCCCTTCACGAAAATGCACGGTCTGGGCAACGATTTCGTCGTGATCGACGGCCGCCAGAACGATCCTGCCCTTGATACCGCAACGATCCGCCACCTCTGTGACCGGCGCTTTGGAATCGGCTGTGACCAGCTTGTGCTGCTGACACCGCCAACGCTGGCAGGGGCGGATGTGCATGTCCGTTTTTTCAATCCGGACGGTTCTGAGGCCGGGGCCTGCGGCAATGCGTCGCGCTGCGTGGCAAAATTCGTCGGTGGCGCGCCGACGCTCCAGACGGCGGCCGGGCTTCTTCCCACGACCCATGACGGCGATCTTTTCACGGTCGATATGGGCGCACCCCGTCTGGACTGGCGGGACGTGCCGCTTTCGGAACCCTGTGACACGCTCCATCTGCCACTGCATGATGCGGCAGCCTGCTCTATGGGCAATCCGCATGCCACGCTCTTTGGCGATGCCTCCCGCGCTGAAATGCTGGGACCCGACTTCGAACGGGATCCTCTCTTCCCCGAACGCGCCAATATCGGCTTTGCGCAGATCCTGTCCCGGACGCATATGCGCCTGCGCGTCTGGGAACGTGGCGCTGGTCTGACGCTGGCCTGCGGGTCCGGCGCCTGCGCTGCCGTGGTGAACGCCGCTCGCCGGGGCCTGACCGAGCGCACCTGCACCGTGACAATGGATGGCGGAGATCTGCGCATCACATGGCGCGAGGACGGCCATGTTCTCATGACCGGCCCAGCCGTCACGGTTTTCCACGGGACCACCGCGTGACCGCCTCCGTCCTGACGTTCGGCTGCCGCCTTAATGCGCATGAAAGCGATGGCATGGCCCATCATGCGCGCGGGCAGGATGACACCATCATCGTCAATACCTGCGCCGTAACGACCACGGCCGAGCGACAGGCCCGACAGGCCATCCGCCGCGCGCACCGGGAGAACCCGGACGCGAAGATCGTCGTGACGGGTTGTGCCTCCGACATCGCGCCAGATCGCTGGGCCGAGCTTCCGGGTGTTGTCCGCGTCGTGCCCAACGAAGACAAGCTCAAGCCTGCCATCTGGGGCGACCACGGCGCGGGACTGCCTCCTTCCCGTCATGCGCGCGCGCTTCTTCAGGTCCAGCAGGGCTGCGATCATCGCTGCACGTTTTGCATCATTCCCTATGGTCGCGGCGATTCCCGCTCCACACCTGTTGAGGACGCCATCGCGCGTGCCGAGGCGCTTGTCGAAGCCGGGCATCAGGAAATTGTCCTGACCGGCGTGGATATCGCGTCTTGGCAAGGTCGCGACGGCAAAGGTCTGGGCGCATTGTGCCGCGAACTGCTGGGGCGTGTGGAAGGTGTCCGGAGACTGCGTCTTTCTTCCATTGATCCCGTCATTCTGGATACAGAGACGGGGGATGCGGATCTGTGGTGGCTGCTGGAAAATGAACCGCGCCTGATGCCCCATCTGCACCTTTCTTTGCAGGCGGGATCGGACCTTATTCTCAAGCGCATGAAGCGCCGTCACGATACGGCCGGGGTCACGGCGACGTTGCGCCGTGTTCGGGCCCTGCGTCCCGAGACGGGCGTCGGGGCCGATCTGATCGCAGGCTTTCCCACGGAAACGGACGCCCTGTTCGAAGAAACCCGCTCCTTTATTGAAGAGCAGCAGATCCCTTTCCTGCATGTTTTCCCTTATAGCGAACGCCCCGGAACCCCCGCTGCACGGATGCCAGCCGTCCCCAATGCAGAACGTCAGAAACGCGCGGC
This sequence comes from Gluconobacter sp. Dm-62, assembly GCF_018256155.1. Taxonomy (GTDB): domain Bacteria; phylum Pseudomonadota; class Alphaproteobacteria; order Acetobacterales; family Acetobacteraceae; genus Gluconobacter. The sequence goes on along the minus strand of NZ_JAERLY010000015.1, from coordinate 47,009 downwards.
ACAGCTCCGCGAAGTCGGGGACAAAAACCGCGACCGTTTTCTTGCACGTCTCATCGGCACCGAATTCGATATTCTGGCCGAAGCGCCGGATCGCGGCCATTCGCCGGAATTTGCCGCCGTACGGTTGACCGGAACCGCGCCTGCGCCAGTCCGGGGCAGTTTTGTGCCCGTTCGGGCTACGAGACTGGAAAACGGGACACTTCTCGCTGAAATCCGCAGCTGAAACGCGCTCAGATCTCCCTATCCTCTTGACGTTCGGCCCGACCTGTCCGAACTCCCTTGCATGGCTGGATTTTTCTCACGACTCAAACAGGGTCTTTCGCGCTCGAGCACCCGTCTCGGTGCTGTTTTCACGCATCGCAAGCTGGATGAGACCGCGCTTGAAGAACTTGAAGACGAACTGATCGCGGCCGATCTCGGACCCGCTGTGGCCGAGCGCGTCATTGAAAGCTTCCGCAGCACGCGCTTTGGCAAGGACGTCACCAGCGACGAAATCCGCGAGACCCTGGCAACCGAAATCGCCCGTGTCCTCGAACCCGTCGCCATTCCGTTTGAGCCCGACCCGAAGAAAAAGCCCCATGTCGTGCTGGTCGTCGGCGTCAATGGCGTCGGCAAGACCACGACCATCGGCAAGATGTCCCGTCTTTATACGGAAGAGGGCAAATCCGTCATGCTGGTGGCAGGGGACACGTTCCGCGCTGCCGCTGTTGAGCAGCTCGAAGTCTGGGGCAAGCGCGCCAATGTGCCGGTGATCTCCGGAAAGCATGGCGCCGATGCTGCGGGGCTGGCCTATGACGGCCTCAAGCGCGCAACGGAAGCCGGAACAGATCTGCTCCTGATCGACACTGCCGGACGCTTGCACAACAAGGGCGCGCTGATGGAGGAACTGGCCAAGGTCATCCGTGTCATGCGGAAGTTCGACGAAACGGCCCCCCATTCCGTTCTACTCGTCCTTGATGCCACGACTGGCCAGAATGCCATCGAGCAGGTCCGTGTCTTCCGGGAACTGGTCAACGTCACCGGGCTGATCGTGACCAAACTGGACGGTTCTGCCCGCGGCGGTATCGTCGTGGCACTGGCGGAACAGTTCAAGCTACCGGTCCACATGGTCGGCGTTGGGGAACAGGCCGAAGACCTGCGTCCCTTCTCTGCGCAGGAATATGCGAAGGGTCTTGTTGGCGGCTCCAACGATCTGGCTGCCAGACTGATGGAAACTTCAACTGAAGAAACAACGCCCGAGTGAGGCCCGGCTCCTGCGACCGCGATACAGGTCAGGTCGCAGGCGCGTCTTCGTCCGAAGACATCCATTCGTCCTGAAGATACGCGATACGCTTTTCGATGGACTTGCGCTCGCGGCGTGCGACTTCCGCGTTCCACAGCCTGCCACCAATGGCCGATGCTTCCGCCACGAGCCAGGCCGCTCCCGCTGAAAGCCAGTCGAGTGCCAGGGTGACGGGCTGCGTGATCTGCGCGATGCACGTATCCCAGTCTCCGTTGGCGGCCCAGGCTTCGTGCAGGGGATGCACCATTGCCGCCCCGACATAGAACAGCACGATCATGATCCGCTGACCGTCTGCATTGGGGTCAAAGAACCTCAATGCCACCAGAGGAAGCAGCAGAACGCCCGCGACCACCAGGCTGCCTGGAACATAGGAGAGCAGCAGGCCGATAATGATCCCGTGCCACCAGCGGAATCCCGGAGCACGAAGTGAGTCCTGTTCTGCCTGTCTAACGGACGCCATAGGTCTTCCTCACCGACAGAACTCCAGCCAGATGCTTGCCATGGCTACCGCAATGCCCGTCAGAAGTGAGAAGAACTCCCCGGAATTGCGTGCTTCACGATCATTGGCGGCCCTTCGTTCGGGCGCCTCATCGAGAACACGCATCAGATTGCTGATTTCAGCCTCCGCTTCCTGAGCCTGTCGCTGGTCCAGTCGAAGGCCGGTCGGATCATTGACGGTTGCAAGAAAGGTGCCCAGATTTCCTTCCTCTGCCACCTTGCCAAGGCGCACGCGCCGCCGGGCGCGGGCGGTTTTACTCCGCCACTGGCGCAGCTCCGTTTCCAGCAATGGGAGTGCCCGCTGGGCCATGAAACTGAGCGACGTCTTGTCAAATTTTCTCTGCACGGACGCAAGCAGCGTCAGGTCCGCCAGCCAAGCCGGCAGTCCCGCTTTCTGCGACTGCGAGAGAGGAATGACACCCTGGCGTGCGCAGTTCGCTTCAAGGAAAGAGCGCATCTGGTCATCCAGAAAGCCGCTTCTGCCAAGCGCTTCATCAGGCAGGTCCTCGATCCCCACATGGCGGTTCAGCCATTGCAGCAACCCTTCCGGAAGAGAAATCCGCAATTCCTGGCATCTCTTGGAAAGGCACGGGAGAAAACTGTTCATGTCATACGGGAAGCGTCTGACCAGATCTGCCCCTTTAAGACCCATGCGCCGTGCGGCCACGGATAATGTTGTTATCTGCCGCGCCTGCCGCTGGGGAAGATGAGCCGACATGAAAGCATCCGGATTTCCCGCCATGAAACTCAGGATATTGCGGACTGTTCGCTCTTCATCGGGCGTGGCGGGCCGGGTTGTGGCCTGAACCAGCATCTGGGGCAGCGCCTCCGGCCAGAACCATAGCCCTCCCCAGAACATTGGCGCCGCAGGATCCAGAACGGAAATCGCGTGTGTGATGACCATTGTGGCCGGATCGACCGCTTTGCTGCCGCCCGCTGGAAGGAATGAGGCACTGGCCTGCTCGATCAGGCTCGCCATGACGGAGAGTTCAAGTTCGCGGTGGAGCCAGTTGCTGACTACCTTCCTTTGCAGCAATGCCGAAAACTCCGCAGGATGTCGCCCGGCATACCAGGCCAGAGCCTGCGGCGTATGGACGGCGTTCCCCCCGATCATGATCGGGATCCGCGCGGGGATGACGGGACGGACCGTGAAGAGTTTGCTGGGCGCAATCGTCACCAGATCGCGTGGCGACGGACGGCTGACGGGGTCATCGGACAGCATCGCCGTCAGAAGGGAGCGCAGTCCGACGGGCACGTTCTGACCGTCCATGTAGGCAGCGGGGGTGCCAACTTCAAAACGCTTCTTGAGGATGTCCGCATCGGACAATCCCTCAAGTGGCAGCTTCCCCGTAGCGAGCGCGAGGATAATGACCCCCAAGGAGAAAATGTCGCAATCCGTCGTGCCTTCGCCGCGTGCGGACGGGCGACAGACGGCGGAAGACAACGGCTCGAAAAGAACAGGCTGCTTCTCAGCCGGTGCGGACACTCCCAACGGCCCCAGGACGACCTGATGCAGTCCTTGCCCCACGAAGAGATTGTCGGGCCGAATACTGCGGCATGTGAGTTTTGCGGCTTCCAGGTTTTGCAGAAGCGAAGCCAGCGGACGGATCACACCATCGATCAGCTGGCTTTCCGTCCATAAGCCAAGGCTTTCTGCAAGCGAGGGGCCAGGCGGATGTGGGCAGAAGACCCACAGAATGCCCTGAGAGTATTCATGGGTCCGGATAGGAATCACGCTCTCATGACGGAAGAACATGATTTCGGAAAGGCGGGCTGATGGTGCGAACGGGGCCAGGGCAAGATAGGACGCCCCGGATGTGGTCATGTCCTGGGCGCTATATGTCTCACAGCCCCCGAGGTCAGGCTGTTTGCGGTCCAGGCTGATCAGATACCGCTCGGCGATGAGCAGTTCCTGGCTGTTATCTGCCTGCGTGTCGGCCATTGAAATCCCGTTGTTTCCCTATCCGGTCTTTTGTGCCGGATAGGGATTGAGACTTCGTTAATGCAACGACCGATTCCGGGGCTGGAAGATCAGTCTTCGAACGGATCGCGCATCAGGATGGTGTCGTCGCGTTCCGGGCTCGTGGAAAGCAGCGTCACCGGGGCTTCGATCAGTTCTTCGATGCGGCGGACATATTTGATGGCCTGCGCGGGAAGTTCGGCCCAGGAACGAGCACCTGCGGTCGTCTCTTTCCAGCCCGGCATCGTCTCGTAAACCGGCTTGACGCGGGCCTGTGCGCCCGGAGCCGACGGGAAGGTCTCGATCATCTGACCGTCCAGTTCATAGCCGACGCAGATGGAGATCTCGTCCAGACCATCCAGCACATCCAGCTTCGTCAGGGCGATACCGCTGACGCCACCGACGCGGACGGCACGACGGATCAGAACCGCATCGAACCAGCCGCAACGACGCGGACGGCCCGTCACGGTGCCGAATTCATGACCGCGCTCGCCAAGGGTCCGACCGGTCTGGTCATGCAGTTCGGTCGGGAAAGGTCCCTCACCCACGCGGGTCGTGTAGGCCTTGGCAATTCCGAGCACGAAGCCGACGGAAGACGGGCTGACACCGCTGCCCGATGCAGCAACGGCCGCAACTGTGTTGGAGCTCGTGACATACGGATAGGTGCCGTGGTCGACGTCCAGCATGACAGCCTGTGCACCTTCGAACAGGATGCGACGACCGGCACGACGGGCTTCGTCCAGACGATCCCAGACCTGGCAGGAGAACGGCAGAAGACGCGGCGTGATCTCGGTCAGGAAGTCCTTGAGCTGCTCCTTCGTGAAGGTCTCGGCACCCAGACCAGCAAGCAGCGTGTTGTGGTGCAGGAGCAGTTCGTCCAGCTTCCAGTCCAGCGTCTCGGGCTCGGCCAGATCGCAGATACGGATGGCGCGACGGGCCACCTTGTCCTCATAAGCCGGGCCGATGCCACGGCCGGTCGTGCCGATCTTGTGCTCACCACGGGCAGCTTCACGGGCACGATCAAGCGCACCATGAACCGGCAGGATCAGCGGGGCGTTCTCGGCGATCCACAGCGTCTCGGGCGTAACGACGAGGCCCTGTCCGGTGACGCGGTCGATCTCGGTCATCAGGGCCTTCGGGTCCACGACGACGCCATTGCCGATCACGCCGATCTTGCCGCGCACCAGACCGGACGGCAGCAGGGACAGCTTGTAGACCTGATCGCCCACGACCAGCGTGTGACCAGCATTGTGGCCGCCCTGAAAGCGAACGACGATATCGGCGCGGCTGGCGAGCCAGTCGACGATCTTGCCTTTACCCTCGTCTCCCCACTGGGTTCCGATCACGGTGACGTTGGACATGAGCTGACTTCCTAGAACTGACAATACAGGGCGGGAGAAACGAAAGGGACCGACGGGTCAGAGCGGCTGGGCCGCCTCATCCTTCCAGACATGGGTGCAGCGCAGATGACGCGCCTGAGCGGCCGCATCTTCATCATGCGACAATGCAGAAACCGTGGCGTAACCGGCCTTGTGCAGACCGGAAAGAGCGTCTGTATCAAGACTGACCGGCACATAGCAGCGCGGGCGCGACGCAGACACGGGAGCCGCGCGCAAAAGGGCCTGCGGACGGAGCGTCAGGCCACAGGCGGGTTCTTTCCCCGCGAGATAGCGTCCGCCACGTCCCAGTTCTTCACGCGAACTGGTCGAAAAGACCGTCACGCAGAGGCCTGTGTGATAGCGCCAGCCACGGAAATCCACGGGATCAATCGTCAGACGCAGATCCGGGCTACGCTCGCGGATTGCTGCCACGGACGCCGCCAGACGCTCGAAATGTCCGGCGATTTCTTCGGGGTAATCCAGCTCTGCCAGCAGATCCAGCGCACGGTCGGCAGGCCCGGCAGCGCGCAGCATGACGGCCAGCATTCCGGCGATCGAACCGCCAAGTTCGGCCACGGCACTGGCATCCTTGCGGTCCAGCGCGTGCAGCAGGGGCTCACGATCGGCTTCGGGAATGACAGCTTCGATCAGGCCCAGCGCCAGAACGGGCATGGACAGATCGAACGAAACGCCTTCAATTCCGAGTTCCGCAAGAGCCTTCGCGCCGAGCGCGATGACTTCAGCATCGGCCTGCGCGCAGTCGGGGCCGATCAGTTCGATCCCGGCCTGCGAAACCTGACGGTCGGCTTCGCGACCCGGCGTGCCGACAACAATGCAGCTTCCCGAATATGACAGGCGCAGCGGGCGTGGGGCGTCCTGAAGGCGAATGCTCGCAATGCGCGCAATCTGCGTCGTCATGTCTGGACGCAGCGCCATCATGCGATGCGAATTCGGGTCCATCAGGCGGAAGGTCTGGGGGGCCAGGGATTCGCCCGATCCGCCCAGCAGGGAGCTTTCAAATTCCAGCAGAGGCGGCCGGACGCGCTGATAACCGTGACGGGAAAACGCTTCCATCACGCTGGCAATGCCACGGGCTTCGGCTTCAGCCTCACCGGGCAGCAGGTCCGCAAAACCGGAGGGCAGCAGGGCCGCGCTGGGGGTTTCGGAATACAGGCTCATACCGAAAACTCCATCCGGGTCTGCTCATGCGCCCAGTCGAGCCAGGGCAGCAGCGCTTCGATATCGGCCGTCTCGACCGTCGCACCACCCCAGATTCGCAGGCCGGCCGGAGCATCGCGATAGGCGGCCAAGTCGTAACCCGCATCTTCCTTCGCGACGAGCCCGGTCAGGTGCTTGACCGCCTTGCCTTTGGCTTCGTCAGACAGGCTCTCAAACCAAGGCGCCGTGATTTTCAGGCAGATGGACGTGCTGGAACGGGTCTCTTCCCGAACCGAGAGGAACGACACCCAGTCCGCAGTTTCGATCCATGCTGCGACGACTGCGAGATTGCGCTGTGAACGGGCCTTCAGGGCCGGAAGACCGCCAATCTGCTCGGCCCAGCGCAGACCATCCAGCGCGTCTTCGACGCAGAGCATGGACGGCGTGTTGATCGTATCGCCTTCGAAAATGGCTTCGATCAGGCCCTTTTTATTGGCCAGACGGAAAATCTTGGGCAGCGGACGCGGAGACGGCTGGGCCAGACGGGCGGCAGCACGCGGGCTGAGTGCCACCATGCCATGCGCGGCCTCGCCACCCAGTGCTTTCTGCCAAGACCAGGTCACGATATCGAGCCGGTCCCAGGGCAGATCCATCGCAAATGCCGCAGAGGTGGCGTCACAGATAACCAGACCTTCGTGTTCGGCCGGAATGGCGTCCGCGTTGGGAATGCAGACACCGGACGTCGTGCCGTTCCATGTCAGAACGACATCGCGGGTCCAGTCCACTTTCGTCAGATCCGGCAGCTCGCCATAGGGCGCGTCCAGAACGCGCAGATCCTCGATTTTCAGGACGTCGCGCAGATCCTGTGCCCAGGTTCCGGAAAAGCTTTCAAAGGACAGGACATCGATCCCGCGCTCACCGGCGAGCGCCCACAGGACCATTTCCACGGCCCCCGTATCGGAGGCCGGGACAATGCCGACGCGCCAGTCCGACGGAATACCAAGGAGGTCTTTGGAGCGTGTGATGACGTCTTTAAGGCGCGCGCGACCTTCCGGCGCACGATGCGAGCGGCCCAGCAGGGCCTGATCCAGACCGGACAAGGACCATCCGGGACGCTTGGCGCAGGGACCTGAGGAGAAGAACGGGCGGGAGGGTCTGACAGTCGGCTTGGACATGCTCGTTCCGTGCTGATCGGTCCTGAGGTCATTCCGGCAGGAAATGACCGCACATGGTGCGAGAGAGGGGATTCGAACCCCTATGCCTTTCGGCGGTCGATTTTGAGCCGACTGCGTCTACCGTTCCGCCACTCTCGCGCGGGCGGCCCGAACCCTAATGCATTCCCGGCGAAAGTGCCAGAGTGCAAAATCCGGACCGAAAAATGATATGCCTCAGAGGTCCAGCATCAGGATCAGGTTCTGGATGGCAGCCCCCGAAGCGCCCTTACCCAGATTGTCCAACTGCGCGGTCAGGACGACCTGCTCGCCATTATGATGGACGCGCAGCTCCATGTCGTCGGTGTTGGCGAGGGTATCCGCCACAAGCTGCGTTTCGGCGGGGACGACGCGCACATGCTCGCATCCGGCATAGGCATCCTGAAGTACCGCTTCGAGTTCCGCAGCCGAGGGCTGTCCCGGCAGATCTTTCAGGTGCAGCGGAATGGACACGATCATGCCCTGCGGGAAATGCCCCACCGACGGCACGAACAGCGGCTGGCGCGTCAGGCCGGAATAGTGTCGGATCTCGGGCAGATGCTTGTGCTTGAGGTTCAGCCCATACAGGAAGAAGGCCGGACCGCCGTTTTTCTCATGCTCTTCAATCGCAACCCGCCCTGCCCCGCTATAGCCGGAGACGGCGTTGATCGAGACAGGATGGTCGGCCGGGAGCAGCCCTGCCCGGACCAGAGGCCGCATCAGGGCAATGGCGCCCGTCGGATAGCAGCCGGGATTGGCGACAAACCGTGCGTCTTTGATGACAGCGGCCTGTTCCGCATCCATTTCGGGAAAGCCATAAGCCCAGCCATCCGCAATCCGATGCGCCGTGCTGGCGTCCAGAATCCGGACGTCCAGTCCCTCAGAGAGTGCCACGGTCTCGCGTGCAGCATCATCGGGCAGGCACAGAATGGCGACATCCGCCTGTTCAAGCATGGAGCGGCGTGCTGCCGTATCCTTGCGCAGCGCCGGATCGATGGACAGGACTTCCAGACCATAAGAGGCCGGGAGGGCTTCGATCCGCTGGCGGATACCCAGACCCGTCGTGCCTGCTTCCCCGTCAATGAAAATGCGTGCCATGCGCCATCCACCCTGTCTGCAAATCCACCCGCCACTGTAGTATCGGGCAGGTCCCTGAAACGTCCGGCAGTCGTTTTACGTCGGGAATGTCATGCTGTCACCCGCTGGCGCCTTACCCGGCGCTTTCATACCTGACGCCGCACGGGTATGAACCGTGCAGCACGATAACAGCAGGATGTTTCCATGACCCAGTCCTCCCCCCGGCAGATCGACCGCCTGCTGGACGTCATGAAGCGACTGCGGGACCCTGAGAGCGGCTGCCCCTGGGACGTGGAACAGACCCCGGCCACGATTGCGCCTTTCGCGATCGAGGAAGCCTACGAGGTCATGGACGCCATTGCGCGTGACGACCGTGACGCCATTCCGGACGAACTGGGAGACCTGCTGCTGCAGGTGGTCTTTCAGGCCCAGATGGCTTCAGAAGCCGGGCATTTCGACTTTGAGACCGTCGCGGGCACGATTGCCGACAAGCTGGTGCGCCGTCACCCGCATGTTTTTGGCGATGCGGCGATGGATGACGACACATGGGAGCGGGAAAAGGAAGCCGAACGCCAGCGCAAGGCCGAATATGGAACGCTGGCGGGCGTTGCCCTGCCGCTGCCTGCCCTGATGCGCGCCGCCAAGCTGACACGCCGCGCGGCTCGCGTGGGGTTCGACTGGGACGATGCCACGGGCATTCTCGACAAGGTCCATGAAGAAATCGACGAGCTGAAAGCCGAATTCGGCGGGGACCGTGACCGGATCGAGGACGAACTGGGCGACGTCCTGTTCACGGTCGCAAGTCTGGCCCGCAAGCTGGATATCGACCCCGAAGCCGCCCTCCGCCGGAGCAATGCCAAGTTCACCCGTCGGTTTGAGGCCATGGAAGCCATGCTCGCCCAGAAGGGTCAGACCATGGCCGAACAGGATCTGCCGACGATGGAAGCACTCTGGCAGGCTGCGAAAAAGCTGCCCGGTATGAAATAAGGACCGGATTTTTGGTATGGGCGTCTATTCCGGATGTAACAGACGCTCCACCGTCAATGTAACCGCCGTACGGCTCTATCCCTGTACAATCCGTATCACTCGGTTACATGGGTCCTTATCCTTTATTAACTTTCTGATCCGAAAATGACTTCGTTCCTTTCCCACGGAGTCTTTTCCTCATGACAAGCATTTCCTCCATCGGCTCTTCCGCCATGAGCAGCCTTTACAGTTCGGGCAGCGCGTCGTCTTCCAGTTCGTCCTCGTCGTCGAGCGGAACGTCCTCCACGCAGGAAACCACCACGACCAAGACGAATGCCGATGGCTCCACAACCACCATCGTTGAAGATGCCCAGGGCAACATCATTTCCGAAACGACCTCTGGTGGCTCTTCCAGCACCGGCTCAAGCAGCGACACGAGCCATCTGCTCAGCGTCTCCGCCTGATAAACGCCGCGGGCAGCCGGTGACGTTTACTGCTGCCCATCCGCATTTCTGTACCTTTATTTTAAAGAAACCCCACTCTCAGGCTGCGCTTTAAATCCTTCAGATCCATTCCGAAGGAAAAACATCCATGGCGTCGTCGTCCGCCCGGCCTTTAGTGCAGACCCTGACCGGTATTGGCCTTGCCATACTGGGACTGGCCCTTTTTCTGCCGGGACTGCGGCTCATCGCTCTGGGAGGGGCATTTTATTACGCGGTAGCCGGTCTGCTCATGGTTCTGTCCGGCATCATGCTGGCCATGGGACGGCGCTCCGGTCTGGCGATCTATACCGCCCTTCTGGTCTATACCCTGATCTGGGCGCTGTGGCGGGTCGGGCTGGATGGCTGGCGACTCATTCCGCCGCTGGCCCTTCCCGCCGGAATCGGTCTGTGGGTTTTTGGCCCTTGGATCGGCGGCCGTTTGATGGACAGCCGGCGCCATGTCCGGGTCAACAGCACCGTGCTGGGCGGTATGGGAGGCTGTCTGACGCTGTTTGTGTTCATGTTCGCCTGCGGCTGGTATATTACGAGCCAGCGCTATCAGCAGCTCAATTCCTTCCCCGGATCAACGGGAGCCAGTCTGTCCGGCAGTGACCAGATGGCGACCAATGACTGGCAGTTCCATGGCGGCACACCCGCCGGAGACCGTTTTGCAGCCCCGACGCAGATCAATGCGCAGAATGCGCATAATCTGAAAGTCGCCTGGGTCTATCACAGCGGTGATCTGCCGCGTTCGGGCGAGAACTCCCGCGGCCGCGAGTTCAGTTTCGAAGCCACACCCATCAAGATCGGCAATCGCCTTTTCTTCTGTACACCGCACCGGGACGTCGTGGCGCTGGATGCCACGACCGGCAAGGAGGTCTGGCATTACCGGCCCGGCGGCGAATTTGGCGCGAATATCTATCAGGCGTGCCGTGGCGTGTCCTACGCCGACATTCCGGGAGCCACGGACTGTACGCATCGCATTATCTCGACGGATTCTGGCTCTCCGCCGACGCTTTTCGCACTTGATGCCGAGACCGGGCAGATCTGTCACAGCTTCGGGCATGACGGAAAGATTGATCTCCGCGACGGCATGGGCGCCATCCCGCCGGGCTTCCATTTCATCACGTCCCCGCCGATGGTTCTGCACAACCGGATCGTCACGAGCGGCTGGGTCTATGATGACCAGTCCGTTGATGAACCTTCCGGCGTTATCCGCGCCTTTGATGCCACCACCGGGCAGCTCGCCTGGGCTTGGGACATGGGCCGCGTTCCGGCCAACAGTCCGCTCGGCCCCAATGAAACCTTTACGCGTGGGACGCCGAATGGCTGGGGCGTCTATACGGCCGATGCGGGGCTGAACATGGTTTATGTGCCGCTTGGGATTGCCACGCCGGACTATTATGGCGTCAAGCGGCGCTCGTTTGACGAGAAATACGACACGTCTCTTGTTGCGCTGGATCTGACGACTGGCGAAGAGCGCTGGCATTTCCAGTCCGTGCATCATGATCTGTGGGATTTCGATCTTCCCGTCGGCCCGTCTCTGGTTGATCTGCCGGATGCCAGCGGCACGCTCACCCCGGCCCTCGTCCAGACGACAAAGCAGGGTGAGCTGTTCGTTCTGGATCGCCGGACCGGCCAGCCGTTCTATCGCGTGCAGGAAAAGCCTGTTCCGGGTGGGGATATTCCCAATGAGCGCTATTCCCCGACCCAGCCCTATTCAGTGGACATGCCAAACCTGCGTCGTCCGGATCTGACGGAAGATGATCTGTGGGGTGCTACGCCGTTCGACCAGCTTGCCTGCCGGATTGCTTTCCATTCCATGCGCTTCAAGGGCCTCTACACTCCGCCCAGCGAGCAGGGCACGATCGGCTTTCCCGCTTTCGATGGCGTGGCGGACTGGTATGGCGGGACGATCGATCCGGTCCATGGCGTCATGTATATCAACACGACGTTCATCCCGTTCCTCATGACGCTCGTGCCGCATGACAAGGCCGTGCAGGAAGGGCTGTTCAAACCCTGGAAGGGGTGGAACCAGCCCTATCCGGAACCGGTCTTCACTAACAACCCGCAGCATGGCCTGCCCTATGCCGCCGTCATCAAGCCCTGGCTCGGGCTGTTTGGCGCTCCGTGCCTTGCGCCGCCCTGGGGCAAGATGCAGGCAATCGACCTTGTTCATCGTCGGGTTATCTGGGAGCGCGCTCTCGGCACCACGAAGAATGTCGGGCCGACCAACATGCTGCGGATGCCCGTTGGGCTTCCCACCAGCATCTTCTCCATGGGCGGCAGCGTGACCACGCCTAACGGACTTGTTTTCATGGGCGCACTGGCGGACCAGAGTTTCCATGTTCTGGACGGGCATGACGGGCACACACTGTTCAAAACCGAGCTCGATGCGGGCGGCAATGCCACACCCATGACCTATATGGGCGAGGATGGCAGGCAGTATGTCGTACTCGCCGTGGGGGGACATGGCGGGCTGAAAACGCGGAACAGTGACGAGGTCGTGGCCTTCGCACTCCCGAAGTAGCCTCGAAAAGGCATTTTTCATTCAAAAAGATGCGCCGGGCCTGCGGGTCCGGCGTTTTCATGTGAGCCGAACCTGCTAGAGAACGTCCCCATGACGGACGATCTCGCCCCCTTCGATTTCGAACTTCCCCGCGATCATATCGCAACGGAACCTGCACGCCCGCGTGACAGCGCAACGCTGCTGCATGTCCGGCCCGGTCTGGCGCCTGATCCGCATGTAATCCGCGAGCTGCCGGATTTCCTGCGTGAAGGGGATCTGCTGATTGCCAACAATACGGCCGTTATCCGCGCCCAGCTTGCCGCCACACGCGGCGAGGCGAAGATCGGCCTGACGCTCGACCGCATTCTGGCAGACGGAAGCTGGCATGCACTGGCGCGCAATTCCCGCAAGCTGAAGCCGCAGGACATCCTACATTTCGGCAATGATCCGGTCACGGCCACCGTTGTCGAAAACGAAGGCGACGGCGCGGTCAGCATCCGCTTCTCGGTCGAGGGAGACGAATTCGACGCGTTTCTCGAACGTGTTGGTGCCTTGGCCCTGCCGCCTTATATCGAACGCCCTTTCGGCCCAACGAAGCAGGACGATGCGGATTACCGCACCATCTTCTCGCAGTATCGTGGCGCTGTAGCAGCGCCCACGGCGGGCCTGCATTTTACGCCTGAAGTGCTCGCAGCACTGGACGCGAAAGGCGTTCAGCGCCGGACGCTGACGCTGCATGTCGGCGCAGGCACGTTCCTGCCCGTCCGCTCCACCATCGCCGAGCACAAAATGCACGCCGAATGGGGCGAGATCGACGCCGAAACCGCGGCTGCCATCAACGAGACCCGTGCGCGTGGCGGCCGGATCGTCGCCGTCGGCACCACGTCCCTCCGCCTGCTGGAAAGCGCGGCCCGCGAGGACGGCACCGTGGCCCCATGGCGCGGCGAGACCTCCATTTTCATCAAGCCCGGATACCGCTTCAAGGCGGTGGACGTGCTGATGACGAACTTCCATCTGCCGCGTTCGACGCTGTTCATGCTCGTCTGCGCGTTCAGCGGCACCGAGACCATGCGTGAGGCCTATGCCTACGCCATCGCCAACGGATTGCGGTTCTATTCGTATGGCGATGCTTGCCTGCTGGAGCGCGCGCCATGAGCGACCACCCGACCGATCACGCCACCAAAATGACCTGGGCACCCGAAGCGACCTGCGGCATGGCACGCGCGGGGCATCTGCACACCCGCCATGGCACGGTCCCGACCCCGACCTTTATGCCAGTGGGAACCGTCGGAACGGTCAAAGGCATGACGATGGACGCCGTGCGCTCCACGGGTGCGGGCATCGTTCTGGGCAACACCTACCATCTCATGCTGCGCCCCACGGCGGACCGCGTGCAGAAGCTTGGTGGCCTGCACAAAATGATGGACTGGTCCGGCCCGATCCTGACCGATTCCGGCGGGTTTCAGGTCATGTCGCTCGGCGCGCTGCGCAAGCTCGACGAAGACGGCGTGACGTTCCGCTCGCATATCGACGGCAGCAAGCATCGCCTGACGCCGGAGATCTCGACCGACATCCAGTTCAAGCTCGACGCAACCATCACCATGGCGTTCGACGAATGCCCCGCACTCCCCGCCACGCCGGAAGTGCTGCGGAAATCCATGGAAATGTCCATGCGCTGGGCCGCCCGTTCCCGCGAGGCGTTTGTCGCGCGCGAGGGATATGGACAGTTCGGCATCGTACAGGGCGGAACCGAGCGGGATTTACGCGAATATTCCATCAAGGCTCTGAGCGATATCGGCTTTGAAGGCTATGCGATCGGCGGTCTGGCCGTGGGCGAAGGTCAGGAGCTGATGTTCTCGACGCTGGACTTCACCACGCCGATGCTGCCGCAGGACAAGGCGCGGTATCTGATGGGTGTCGGCACGCCGGACGATCTTCTGGGCGCAGTCATGCGCGGTGTGGACATGTTCGACTGCGTAATGCCTTCCCGCGCCGGTCGCACGGCCCGCGCCTATACCGAGCGCGGCACGATCAACCTGCGCAACGCCCGTTTTGCGGACGATACCCGCACGCTGACACCCCATGACGACACACCCATCGCCGGGCGTTACAGCCGCGCATACCTGCATCATCTGTTCCGCGCCAACGAGATGCTCGGCCCGATGCTGCTGACATGGCACAATCTGGCCTATTATCAGCGCCTGATGCGCCAGATCCGCGCCGCCATCGTGGACGGCACGCTTGACGCTTTGGCTGTGAAGCTGCGGGAAGACTGGGCCAAGGGCGACTGGACCGAAGACGAATGGCCGATGCCGGATCTGGCCCTGTAAGCTGGGGCTTTGCCCCAGACCCCACAAAGGGACGCGGTCCCTTTGATCCCGATTCATGAATTGGGGTGAAGGGGTCAAGACCCCTTCTGGGTGCAGGGCAGAGCCCTGCGTCACTCAAGAAAGCCCCATCCATGCGCCACGCCGTCTCCGGTTTCATTCTAGGCATCCTCCTCGCAACGGGAACGGCCTGCGCCGCGCCGGAAGAAATCCGCGTTCTGGTCGTCGCCAATTTCGAAGTCGGGCATGATACGGGTGACACGCCCGGCGAATATCAGGACTGGGTGGAGCGGCTGCATCTGGATGAAACCGTTCCCATCCGCGGCGTACCGGACCAGTTGCGCCGCAATGCGGACGGTGTGTACGGCATCGTCCTGCGACATGGCGATATGGATTTGCATGCACTGGCACTCGATCCGCGCTTTGACCTGCACCACACCTACTGGCTGTTTACCGGCATTTCCGGCGTCAATCCGAACATGGCATCGGTCGGCAGCGTGGCCTGGGCGCAATGGGTTGTGGACGCGGACGCCCTGCGCGAAATCGACGACCGGACCATTCCCAAGGGCTGGCCTTACGGGCTTTACGCGATTGGTGCGAGCCGCCCGGACACCCTGCCCGACAATCCGAACCATTATGGTTCGGTGACGGATGTGGCGCAGTTGACCAAGGCCTATCCGCTCAACCGGGGGCTGGCACGCTGGGCGTTTGCCCTGAGCCAGAACGTAACGCTTGAGGATGATCCGGTCATCGCTGAGCGCCGCAAGGCATGGCGCGGCTATCCGCAGGCCCAGAAGCCGCCGATGGTGTTGATGGGCGAGACACTGGGAACGGAACGCTACTGGCATGGCGCGGAACGCAACCGCTGGGCCGAGAACTGGGTCACGATGTGGACGAAGGGTCAGGGGCGCTTCGTCATGACCAATGAGGAAAGCCAGCATTACCAGTACGACATGCGAATACTGGCACGGCTGGGCTATGTCGATCCGGAGCGGATCATGGTCCTGCGCTCAGGCAGCAATTTCGACATGCCGCCACCCGGCGTTTCGGTCACGGCGTCCATGGGGGACGAAGGACCGGGACAAGCCGTTGCCTATGACAACAACGAGCGTGCGGGAGAGCCGGTCGTGCGCGAACTTGCGACGCATTGGGACCGCTACCGCGACCATATCCCCGAGCGCTGAGCCAAACTGTCACAACATTCTAGCGCCTGCCTGCGTTAACCTCGCAGAAGGAGCAGACACGGCATGCAGAATCTCATCACGCTGACGGCACAGGGACTGGTGGGTGAAGGGCGGCTTCAGCTTGAAGAGCTGGCGCTCGCTTTCGTTCTGTCTTCCCTTGTGGGGCTGGAACGTGAGATCCGGCAGAAAAGTGCTGGTCTGCGGACGCATACGCTGGTCGGGGTTTCCGCCGCCCTGTTCATGCTGATTTCTAAATACGGCTTCATGGACGTCATTGATGCCGGGCGGATCGTGCTGGATCCGTCCCGCGTGGCCGCGCAGATCGTCTCGGGGATCGGTTTCATCGGGGGCGGTGTGATTTTCATGCGCCGCGATGCCGTGCGGGGCCTGACCACGGCTGCGGCCATCTGGTTCACGGCAGCTCTGGGAATGGCCTGTGGTGCGGGACTGCCCATTCTCGCCATTGCCACGACGGCTGCCCATTTCATCGTCATGGTGCTGTTTCCAAAACTACTGAAACAGCTTCCGCGCTCGGGGGAACAGTCAACCGAGCTAACGATTTCCTATGAAGACAGTCGCGGGCTGCTGAGGACCATTCTGGTGAGTTGCACGGAGCTGCGCTTTGCCATTGATGGCGTGCGACTTGATGAAGAAAGCCGAAGCGCCGAGCAGCTTCTGGACGAGGCGGACCGTGAAGGGACGGCTCCTGCAGCTCCGCGTCCGCGCCTCGTGACGCTGATCATGCTGGTCCATGGCAGGCGTCCTGTTTCCCATCTCATCACGGGGCTGGGCGCGATTGATGGTGTTCATGAGGTCAGAAAGCTTGCTCCTGACCACGACTGAACACCCTGGATTTTACCGGGCCGTTGGCAGCGCCTTTTCATATTGACCCCAGTGCGTTGCCAGTTCCTTCACAACCATACTGCCCACGGTATAGGCGGCATCGACCGATGCCTGAAAACCCGAAAAGCCGGTCTCATGTGCTTCGTCCGACAGAAGCTGCGCGGCGCTCTGACCCGGCGGCGGCATGTCGAAATTGCTGGCGGTGCGCAGGATGAGCGCACGCTTCGGATCAACACGTCCGGCTTTGCCCTGAAGCGCCAGAGCCTGACAGAACGCGACGTCTTCTTCCGCCGTCGTGGCCATCACGCCCTGCCCGTCTGTCCAGTATTTCACCCAGCGCTCGGCCCAATGGTTCATTTTCGCGCCGACCCAGAAGGCTTCGCCCGAGATCGTGTCACCAAGCTGCACGGCGGGCGGCTTCTGGGCAGCGGCAAAGCCGGTGTAGCGCAGGCGCGAGGCCTTCAGGCCTGCATTGTCCGGCAGCGCGATGTCCTTTGTCAGCCCATAGGCCCACTGCACGAGGGACGGATCGAGCGTGTATTCCATGTCCCCCATGCCGGAATGAAGCGCAGGACGCGGCTTTTCATCGGGGGTGCTGCCCTGCACGGGCGTAAACCCGTCCGGCCAGGAGGCGGGGATTTCACGCGGGTCCACCAGATGGGACAGGCCACCATTGATAACGCGCGGTGCCCAGACGGCCGAACCGATCGTGCCGAAATTGGGATCAATCCCGCCAATCCCTGCCAGCACGAAATAGGCATGGCGCAGATCGAAGCGCGGATCGAGCACGAGTGCCGTGATGGCCGAGGCCATGTGCTCTGGCCCCTCCCCGCTTGCGATGCCCAGAACATGCAGGTCCGGATTGTAGTGCATCACGTCGTGATCGGTACCGGGGGCTGGGATCGTCTTCTGAAGCGGGAGTTTTTCGATCCAGTTCTGGTATTCGCCAGCCGTATCACCCGTGTCCTTGCCGATTTCGAAGGTCGTGACGACGACTACGCGCACGGGAATTGGTGTGTGGGCGGAAGCCGAACCCAGGGCACAGAGGGACAGGAACGCGGCCCCGAAGACGGTTGAGACAGATTTCACTGGTAGAGTCCCTCATGTGTGACAGTGGCTTCGAAAGTGCCGAACCGTTGTTCGAGCGCCCATTGCAGACGGGCTTTTTCGCTGGATTTCAGGAATGTCGTGCAGGACGCGGATACGACGGGCAGCGTCCGGCAGGCGGACACGAACTGTCCCGGCTGATGATCGGACCACAGGCTTTCCCCGGGGACGAACGCATATTCCAGACCAGTGCGGGACAGGGTTTTCAGATCGGCGTAGGACAGGTCATAGGTCTGGGCCGCACGGACATATTCCTGCGTCAGATCCCCGCGCGAGACGCCCTCGTCATCCGTGGAAAGCGCCATCGGGACACCGGTCCGGCGGTACAGCGGGAACGGGTGGGCCGCGCCTTTGACGCCGAGGATCTCGTCATTGCTGGTCAGGTTGATTTCCACCATCAGGTGACGCCGCGCCATTTTGGCCAGAAGCGATGCCGGGTCGTCCTCAAGCGCCACATCGACGCCGTGGCCGATCCGGCTGGCTCCCGCTACATCCATAGCTGCGCGGATGTGGTGACGCAGGCCGTCTGTCGGGACGAGACCGGTTGTGAGTTCTCCGGCATGCAGGCTGAGTTTCACGCCTGGAGTGACGCCGTTCAGGAAATGGAACATGCGCATGTGCAGGTCATAGTCGCGCATGGCGGTCGGATCGTCTTCGGGCGCCACGATATTCAGCCCGACGAAGCGCGGGTCGGCTTTTACGGTCGCATATCCCGCGTCAAGCTGCGCATAGACGGCCTGCGGTGGTAATGTGCGCAGGGTCTGGAACAGATAACGCACCGTCACGGCACATCCCGGATGCGCCTGTGGCGTTCCACATTTCAGGACGTCTTTCGCCTGTGCTTCCATCTGGTCCGTAGCCGTGCGGGCTTTCTGCACGAGAGCCGGGATTTCGGGGGCGAGCGCCTGATGCGCGGCGGGCAGATCATCATCTTTCAGCGGATGATGGAAACCCGCGCCAATCATTCCACCGATACCGGGCGAGACCATCAGTTCCAGATAGGTCACATGATCACGGGCTGCACGGTCCCGCGCTTCGGCCAGCATGTCACCGGAATGCGCATCATCGATGGCGCCGAAGCGGGCGAATGTTGCGAAGAAATGGTCATGCCCGGAGGCGTCACCTGGGGCTGGCACGAAGTCGCGCATGGACAGCGCATCGATCAGGACATTTTCCAATCCTGCATGATGCGACAGCTCGGCAGCAGATATCTCTCCGTCTCCTGGATGCGCGCAGGCGTGATCGAGAATGCGTTTTTCCTTCAGGGACACACACAGACCATCCCGTGCGGCCCAGTCCAGCATGCTCTCGGCATAGATCGCGCCGACCAGATGGTTGTGCAGGTCCGCCCCTTTGGGAAAAGCGCGGAGGAACATGTTCAGCCGGACAGGATCGTTCCGAACGTGGTCGTAAATTTGCGCGGCAGAAGGAGTGGCAGCGTGTGCGGCCGGAATCATTGTCAGCGCGGCGTTTATGGCCAGAAAAATGGCTGGCAGAACGGGATAGGAGGGATGTCGCATGGCCCGACGATGCCGCCCTGTCCCGGACGTGGCAAGCCATTTTAAGATCGTGACAAATCCTGTCTGGATCAGGCGTCCGGGAAGCCGGAAAAGCTGGTCCGTTTGTGCCCCCGATGGCATAACAGCAGCCTGTTCACCGGCGAGACTTATCCCCTCCATGACCGCTTTCCCGAAACCCGACACAGGGCCTGAAACCCGGATTGCGGACCATGCCCGCCATCTCGGTTTCGATGCGGTCGGGTTCTGCAAGGCTGAACTCGGGCCGGATGTGGCGCTGGGTCTGCGGGAATTCGTCGCGCAGGGCCATCATGGCACGATGGAGTGGATGGAAACGCGGATCGAGGAACGCGCCCATCCGCAGGCCCTGTGGCCCGAAGTCCGGAGCGTGATTTCCCTCGGCCTGTCCTATGCCCCGGCAGAGGGCCCGACAACCGATCCCGAATGCGGCAATATTTCCGTCTATGCCCGCAACCGCGACTACCATGACGTCATCAAGGGGATGCTCAAACATCTTGCGCAGTTCGTCGTGAAGCTGGGCGGACCCGAGACGCAGGTGAAGGTTTTTGTCGATACAGCTCCTGTCTCGGAGCGTGCACTGGCGGAAAAGGCGCATCTGGGCTGGACGGGGAAGCACACCTGCCTTGTTTCGCGAGACCACGGGTCGTGGCTGCTGCTGGGCGAGATCTACACCACGCTGGAGCTGACACCCTCCGCTCCCACAGGCGGGAGCTGCGGCTCCTGCACGCGGTGCCTGACGGCCTGTCCGACTGATGCGTTTACGGGGCCGGGGAAAATGGATGCCAAGCGCTGCATTTCGTATCTGACGATTGAGCATAAAGGCCCGATCCCGCATGAGCTTAGGCCGAAAATCGGCAATCATATTTATGGTTGCGACGACTGCCTGTCCGTTTGTCCGTGGAACCGGTTTGCCGAGAGCGCACGGCATATCAAGCTTCAGGCGCGGCCTGAACTGGTCGCCCCGAAGCTCGATGAACTGGTCCGGCTGGATGATGCGACCTTCCGGACGTTCTTTTCCGGCTCACCGGTCAAGCGGATCGGACGCAACCGGTTCGTCCGCAATGTTCTGATTGCGATTGGCAATTCTGCCGATCCGTCACTTGCATCTTCGGTGCGGGATCTGCTGCATGATCCGAACCCGGATATTTCTGAAACCGCGCACTGGGCTTTGACCCGTCTTGAGGAACACGCTGTATGAGTGATCTCGTCAAACGCAGCCTGTCGTTATCCGGTCACCGGACCTCAGTTGCGCTGGAGCCCGAATTCTGGGCGGTTCTGGACACGATAGCCACCGTGCGCCAGCAGAGCTTCGCTTCGCTGGTGGCTACGCTGGATGCAACACGACCGCCCGAGCGCCCTTTGGCCTCAGCATTGAGGGTGGCGGCCCTGATGCATCTGCAGAAAGAGCTTAAAACTCCCGATCAATGACCATCCTTCGGTAGGCCGAGCCAGTCCGGATGTTTGTGTTCGATCCAGCGCAGGACACGGCCCTGCAAACGGCGGAAGAACGGAATATCCTGTGAGAGCAGCATGACGCCGATGGGCAGCATCCACAGGCCCAGAACCGGCAGGATCGACAATACGCCGCCCAGCATGAACAGAATGCCGGCCGGAATCCGGACCCATTTGCGATCCGGCTCCCGCAGCCAGTTCAGCGCTTTCTGTAAACGTTCGGGCAGGCGCTGGATCAGGAGATCCATCAGTTCGTCATCGGTGCGGGGTATTGAGGGCGAAGGGGGCATGAAAATATCCGTAAAACGATCTGAAGAACCTGGGGCACAAATGCATGAGGCGGCGTCGGGTTCGTAATTCCGTCCTTATACCACGCAGGAAGCATGACGTTTCATCCGCCGCAGAGCGATCCGTGCGATCTGTCATTTGCCCCTGTGAATGGGCGTGCTAGATTGAAGGGATGGCTATCTGGGGCAAGATGTTCGGTGGTGTCGCGGGCTTCGCGGTTGGTGGTCCTTTCGGAGCACTGATGGGCGCAGCGCTGGGGCATGCTGCCGATAACGGTTCGCTACTCAAGCCCTCTACGGGTGGGTGGAGCGAGCGTTTTCCTGCGAACGGCCGTCCCGACCCCAATAGCGCCGCTTTCTTTGGTGCTGCCAAGATTGCAGCGGCTCTTGGCAAGCGCGACCAGCTTTATGCCATTGGACTCGTTGCCCTGTGCGCCAAGCTCGCCAAGGTCGATGGACCGGTGAACCGGCACGAAATCAACGCTTTCAAAACCTGCTTCCAGTTCCCGCCCGATAACGTCAAGGAAGTCGGCATGCTGTTCGATCGCGCCCGCGACCGGACGGACGATTTCGAGATGTATGCCCGCGAGATGGGCAAGGCCTATGCCGATAACACCGCGCCGCTTGAAAATCTCATGACGGCGCTGTTCCGGATTGCCCGTGCCGATGCGGGCCCAAGCCGCGAACTGCATCCCAAGGAAGTCGATTTTCTTCAGCGCGTGCATCGGGCTTTTGGTCTGCCAGCGGGGGCCTGGGACCGGGCGGAAAGCGGGAACAGCCGCGCTGCCAGCGGCAACGAGCCGGATGCCTATCGCATTCTCGGCATTACCCGCAGCGCAAGTGATACCGAAGTCCGTATCCGCTGGCGCACCCTCATCCGTGAGCACCATCCGGATGTTCTGGCCCAGAAGCCGATGTCCGAGGCCGAGCGCAAGCGTGCGCAGGACCGGGTTGCCCGCATCAATGCAGCCTGGGACCGCATCAAGCGCGACCGGCAGCTTTGATCTTTCGCAACCGTACGGAAACTTTCAGTCATCCAGAAGCGTAAAGCAGTCTCAACCGGCAAGAGAGATGTGCCATGGGACTGATCCTTCTTGTAATCCTGATCCTCCTGCTGATCGGTGCGCTGCCATCATGGCCGTACAGCTCAAAATGGGGCTACTACCCATCCAGCGGCCTTGGCCTGATCGTGGTCATCGTCGTGATTCTTGTCCTCATGGGACAGATCTGACCGTTATCTCGAAGATTTCTTCATAAAAAACACCGCGCCCTTTACGGGACGCGGTGTTTTTTATGTTTTCGAAAGTGGGATTCAGGCCGGAATGGCGGCCTTCACACCCTTTTCGCGGATCACCTTACGCAGAGCGATGACCTTCTGGTCGAGCTCCGAGGTGTCCAGATCGCGCCAGCCATCGAAGGCGGGGAGCTTGAGGGCACTTTCAAAATCATCAGCCTTGGCCAGCTTCTTCTCGGCTTCGCCGTAAGTCGGTTCGGACGATTCATACGCCCCGCCCTTTTCGTCCCGGCCACGGAGCATTTCCAGATAGGACGCAATCCCGAATGCGATCCGGGACAGGTCACGCTTGCCTTCGATCGCCCGACGTACGGTTTCTGTCCAGAATACCTGAACCTTGGAACAGCCGTCGCTCGCAATCCGTAGCGTCTGATCGGACATCGCGGTGTTGGAGAAGCGGCTGATGACGCTGTCCCGGTAGCCTTCAAGCGTCATGCCAGCGGGGGCCTTCAGCGTCGGGATGACATCCTTGTTGAGATAGTTTTTCAGATTGCCGAGCAGTTCGCTGTCTTCGATCGCTTCGTCCACATTCTCATACCCGACCAGAATGCCGGGGAAGCAGAGCGTGATGTGACCGGCATTGAGCATCCGGATTTTGACGTGTTCCCAATCAGTCACGTCATCGACAAGCTGCACACCTGCCTTCTCAAGCGGCGGACGGCCATCGGCGAACCGGTCTTCCAGCACCCACTGGTGGAAATCTTCAGCGACGAGCGGCAGGTCATCCGCCAGTCCGCTGGCTGCGTTCAGTTTCCTGGCGATTTCTGAGGAGACGGTCGGGGTGATGCGATCGACCATGCCGTTGGGGAAAGTCGCGTTTTCCTCGATCCATTTTGCCAGTTCGGGATCACGTGCTTTCGCATAGCCGAGGAATGCCTTGCGGGCGACATTGCCGTTATGGCGCAGGTTGTCGCAGGACATGACCGTAAAGGCCTTGTTCCCGGCATCACGACGACGACGCAGCGCCTCGACGACGTATCCGAAAACGGTTGATGGCTTTTCCGGATTCTGAAGGTCAGCTTTTACTGCCGCATTCTCCAGATCGAATGCCCCGGTCTTCTCATTGATATTGTAGCCGCCTTCCGTGATCGTCATGGAGACGATGCGGATGGCCGGATCGACCAGATGCTTCAGCACGGCTTCCGGATCGGCCGGGGCCAGCAGGTAATCGCGCAGGGCACCCATGACGCGCACCGTGCTTCTGCCGGACGGGGCTGTTTCCGTCAGGGAATAAAGGCAGTCCTGCGCCTTGAATTCTTCAGCCTTTTTCTTCGAACGGTCGCTGCCTGTCAGGCCAACACCGACGATGGCCCAGTCCGGTGCGTGCTCAAGGATCTGTTCGACATAAAACGCTTCATGCGCCCGGAAGAAATTGCCCACTCCGAAATGCACGATCCCCGGCTTGATCCCGTCGATGTCGTAGGGAGGAGCCTGGACATTGGCAGGAAGAGACTTGAGGGTTTCGCGCGTAATCATGGAATTCTCCGTGGTTTCGGGCCGGTCGCTGACGGGGACCGACAAGGCCGGGCATGTGCCATCATAGCCCCTGAACAACGTAAAAGCCGAATGACGGTTTCAACAGCAGCCTGTTTGCAGTCCTGACAACGGCTGCTGAAAGACCGTGTCAGAGCCCTTTTACGGCGCTGGCGTCCTCACGCATGATGACCCCGACGGCGCGTTCCAGATCCTCGCGGAACAGGGACATCACAAAGCGCATTTCAGGTCGGGTCTGCTCTTCCAGACGGGGCAGAAGATCCAGGATTTCCTCGTCTTCGGATTGCTGTTCGTGCTGATTGCTTCTGGCGGCGAGTTGCTCTTCACAACTATGTGCCAGCGCACGAAGCGCGTGGCTCAGTCCTTTGTACAAGGGCAATAATCCCGTATTTCCTGCTGCACGGCCCGTCGCGATGGCACGCGCGACAAGCATCGTGTCGTTCAACAGGCGCCGCATGAGGCGCGGGAGGGCGGCCAGAACAGGATCGCGCTTTTCCAGCTCCTTCAGGCGCTCGCGCCGGGCCTCGGTTACGGCATCTTCCAGCTCGGCCAGCAATGCCACACAATCATCGTTCTGGCGTTCGATGGCCGCCCATCCAACATCCTGGTCAAGCGCGCTCTTCAGAAGTTGATCCATGCGCCGCAACAGACGCGCGGCTGTATGAAAGGCCTGTTTGCGCGCGCTGCTGTGCAGGATGAAGAAAGACACGACGATCGACACCGCCACGCCGACCACGATTGCCAGAAGCCGCGTGATCATGGGCAGGAACGGGCTGCCCTGGCTGGGAAACAGGTACACGATCATCAGCGTGATACAGGCAAAACGCAGCGTCGGCTGGATGGCTGTCAGGAACACCAGCGGGGCCAGCATGATCCAGAACGGAATCCAGCGCAGGCCCGTCGTGATTTCCAGCACCACCGCGCAGACACCCGCCAGCGCGCCAATCAGCGTGCCGCTGATCTGATCCCGTGCCGTCGTCATGGTCTGGCTGATGCTGGACTGGGTGACGATCAGCGCCGTCACCAGCGCCCAGATCGTTTCCTGCAGATGCATGAGCGAACCCACGATCCACGCGACCACAACCGACACCAGAACGCGGATGGTCTGGCGGGTTGCGGGGCGCATTACTTCGCGCCATCTGCTGTTTCGGGGCGGCACGGACAGCCATTTCCGGCTCAGGCGTGTCAGGACATTCATGGCAGGTTTCAGCGCAGGGGGACGGCCTCAGTTCCCAAGGAAGGGCACCGGCACCCAGCGCAGCCCGTCATCATCCTGAACCAGCAGCAGCACTTCCGTCTTCTTGCTTTCATGCAGACGCTGCACGGCCTTGGCAAAATCATCCGGTGTGTTGATCTGGTCCTGCCCGACCTGCGTGATCACGTTGCCTTCCGCAATACCGCGCGATGCGGCGGGGCTTCCGGCCTCAACACGAGAGACGAGCACACCGCGCTGGTCGTCGGTCAGGGCGTATTGTGTCCGGGCGTCCGCATCGATCGCACTGACCGTCACACCGATTTCCCCCAGAGCCGCATGACGGTGTTCCGGCTGGTGCGTATCCGAAGGTGGCATATCCGGCGGCGTGGGCGACTGGCCGAGCGTGATCGGCAGCGTCTTGAGCGCACCCTTGTGCCACACCGTTAACTGCGCCTGCGTTCCCGGCAGAATGGAGGCGATGATGCGCGGCATGGTCTGGCCGGTCACGTCCTGATCGCCGACGCGGGTAATGATGTCGCCGACCTCAAGCCCGGCTTTCGCGGCCGGACCTTTCGGATCAATTTCCGAAATCAGCGTGCCCTTGCCGTTGGAGCCGTCGGCTTTGTGGAAATCGAGCGTCTCGGCGATGTCGTTCGTCACATCCTGGAATTTCAGCCCCATCCAGCCACGGGAGACATGCCCCGTGCGCCGAAGCTGGTCGATGATCCCACGTGCGTCATCGGCCGGAATGGCGAAGCCGATGCCGATGGAATCGCCGCCCGCACCGCCATAAATCAGTGTGTTAATGCCAATGACTTCGCCAGACAGGTTGAACAGCGGACCACCTGAGTTGCCACGATTGATGGCGGCGTCGGTCTGAATGTAATCATCATACAGGCCATGTTCGACGTTTCGTCCGCGCGAGGAAATGATACCGGCCGTCACGGTGCCGTTCAGGCCGAAGGGGTTGCCGATCGCCAGAACCCAGTCGCCGATCCGGGCCTTGTCGCTATGTCCAAGCGGAACGGTCGGGAGCGGATGCTTCGGCTTGACCTCAAGCACGGCCAGATCGACCTGACTGTCCCGGCCTACGATCCGGGCCGGCATTTCGGTCCCGTCCTGTAGCGTGACGCTGACCTGATCCGCCCCTTCAATCACGTGATTGTTCGTCACGATGATGCCGGACGCATCGATGATGAATCCCGACCCCAGCGCCTGCTGACGACGCGGCGGATGGTTCGGGGCGGGCTTGTGCTTCATGTAGTCATGAAAGAACTTTTCCAGCGGCGAACCCGGCTGGAACGGAGGCACCTGCGGGCCGTCCGGATCGCTGAAATCCGGGCCCTTGTCGTCGTTTTTCGAAGGCTTGAGAACCGCTGATGTCGAGACGTTCACGACAGACGGCAGCAGCCTGTTGGCCAGATCCGCGAAGCTCGACGGCACGGAACGCGGTGCGGGTGTCGGCACCGAAGACGGCTGGTTTGAGACCGGCGAAGCACTCTGGGCAAAAGCCGGAGCAGCACTGACGCCCCATCCCGTAGCAAGGGACATGGCCAGACCGGAAACAGCAAGACGGGCAGCACGACGGGCGCCGGAACGGGCAGACAGGTTTTTCATACCCGCACGCTAACGCAGAACGTGGCCCTTCGTCACCATCCTGCCGTTCAGGATGCGTTTTCGACCCGGCCATGCTAGGCTCAGAGTCCTTTCCAATACGATATTTTCCCTGATGAGAGCCTGGCATGACTGACACCACGCCCCCGAACGACATGCCGCCCGGCTCCCCCGAGACGAATGCTCCCAATGCCGAAACCCGCATCACCGACATTCTGAAAAGCGAGCAGGACGGTCAGGGTTCGAACGTTCTGTCCTTTGCCGCGCTGGAGAGTGTGTCTGTTCGCAATGGCCACGCGCATGTCTCTCTGGCGACGTCACGTGACAACGCTTCCCGCGTGGAACCCCTGCGGCCGCGCGTCGAGGCGGCCATTGCGAGCCTGCCGGGCATCACGGGCGCCACTCTGTCCTTCACGTCTCACCGGCCGGCCACGCTCGCCGCGGCCAACGCCCCTGCTCAGGGGGGCGGACACCGCCCTTTCAATCTGGGGGACAAGCGCCGCAATGCCGCGAGCCGACACGCGCCCGAGACACTGCTGCCCGGCGTCAAAGCCGTCATTGCCGTTGCATCAGGCAAGGGCGGTGTTGGCAAGTCCACCACGGCTGTCAATCTTGCGGTCGGCCTTGCGCGGGAAGGCCTGAAAACCGGACTTCTGGACGCGGATATCTACGGCCCTTCCCTGCCCCGGATGCTGGGACGCAACACCCGCCCTGAAGTCGTGGATGGCACGATCCTTCCCATCGAAGCCTGGGGCCTGAAGAGCATGTCCATCGGCTATCTGGTGGATGAAAACCAGGCCATGATCTGGCGTGGGCCGATGGTCATGGGCGCGCTGACGCAGTTTCTGGGTGAAGTCGAATGGGGGAAGCTCGACGTTCTTGTGATCGACATGCCGCCCGGCACTGGAGACGCCCAGTTGACGCTGGCCCAGAAGCTCGGCCCGAAGCTGGCTGCCGGTGGGGCGGTTATTGTCTCCACGCCTCAGGATATCGCGCTGCTGGATGCGCGGCGTGGCGTGGCGATGTTCGAGCGGATGGAAACCCCGATCCTCGGCGTCGTCGAGAACATGTCCTATTTCTGCTGCCCGAACTGCAACCATCGCACGGAACTGTTCGGGCACGGGGGCGCCAAGGCCGAAGCCGAAAAGATGGGAGTTCCGTTTCTGGCTGAGATCCCGCTTCTGGCCGATATCCGCGCCAGCGGCGATGAAGGCACCCCGATCATCCTCTCCGCACCTGAGAGCGAAGCGGCCCAGGCCTATACGAGGCTTGCGCAGGCCGTTACCCGCGCGCTGTCCTCCCAACACAACACGAAAGAGCGGTCATGATCCGTATTCTCTTGATTGGTGCCTGCCTGACATTGGCAGGATGCTCCCAGACGGTCACGCATCGGGGCCTTTCGCCAGACGGCTACGGCTTCACCAAAGACTCGCAGCACCTCCCGCCACCGGCAGACCTGATCACACCCATCCCGCACTAAATTCCTGGTCAGCAACAAAGAATCGTTCTCCGGCGCTTGACCTGATACGCCCGGACATGGAAAAAGCCCCACTGCCGATGCCGGGTTAGCACAGTGGTAGTGCAGCGGTTTTGTAAACCGAAGGTCGGGGGTTCAAATCCCTCACCCGGCACCAGATTTCTTTCAGAACATCTTCACGTTCTCGCATGAGCTGAAAATGACGCTCTGGCTGAGGTCGTTCGTGCAATCGCTTGCAGTTTCCCTGCAGGAGCAAAAATCATCTCCCGCGATCAGTAATGCACAAGTAGTGGATTTGCGAAGGGTGGAATGTGGGTATTCCGAAAATCTACTTGACAGACTTGGAGCGGAATCTCGTTTTTCTCTGCGATTCGTAACGGAAATTACCGCCTGAAATCAGAGACTTATTTTTCCACGGGCGCAGGAAAGAACGAATCGGAACCCTCTGAACAAGCCCCGCCACCTTGTGGATAACTCTGTTTGTAAAAAGATTGGGCCGGGATGTGACGAAATTCACATCAACCGGGCATGAATCTCTCATAAAGCCTGTTTGGGTAAAAACAGATTAGAGACTCCGTCTTTACTTACCTTTTACAGGGCCAAATCTTTTATGACGCTGGCCAGAAAAAATGGATGGCAATAGACGCAAGAACAAGACTTCCGGCCACCACAGACCAGAATAACAGATTGGGCGGTTTTTCTGATTCACCTTTAACGGGATTTGCCGCCTGCGCTTCGCGCGCTTCGAGCATCAACCGTTCAAGATCGCTTCCGGCTGGGCCGGGGCCAGGTTCAGGATGCACCATCCAGAACCGCCACCATTTCCGACCACTCGCGCTTGGTCAGTCCCGAGTTTTCCTGCGTTACCGTCTCGCCGGCCAGACGCCGACGCACCACTTTCAGCATTCCGGCCGAAAGCGTGAACGCGCCAAGACGATATTCCTCGAAAGCGGCGGCGGTCGCAGGGACCCAGGCCTTGAGGATCTCGATCATCTTTTCCGCATAGACGCGGATTTCATACTGCGCATGCGGATCGGCCCGAAGGGCGAGGAAGTGCATCAGATTGTGCAGGTCGATCTTCCAGTACCACTGCGTATAGGTATTCAGTGTCAGGTTGATGCGTGCGAGTTCACGTGCCAGCCCCGTGCCTTCCGGGTTCAGCAGGCTCTCATAATCGTCGTAGCACTGGCTGGCATCCCGACGCAGGATCTCCAGAACCTCATGCGCGGTATCAGCATCCAGGGCGTCGCTGCGTCCCTGACGGTTTGAACTACTCTGCGCGGCAACCTGATCCATCGCGGGCAGATAGAATTCGCGGTCCAGAATGGAATAGCGCGCCGAATACTCATTCACGCTCGCCATGCGATGGCGGATCCACTGACGCGCCACAAAGACGGGCAGCTTCACATGGAACTTGATTTCGCACATTTCGAACGGCGTCGAATGACGATGGCGCATCAGATAGCGGATCAGCCCGGCATCTTCGGACACCTTCTTCGTGCCGCGGCCATAAGACACCCGTGCTGCCTGCACGACGGCGCCGTCGTCGCCCATATAGTCGACGACGCGCAGGAAGCCATGATCCAGCACCTCGAAAGGTGTGAAAAGCAGGTTTTCCATCGCCGCCACGGTCGGACGGGACGTGAGCTGGGGTTCGCTGCGCTGAGCTTCGATCTCGGCGCGCTGTTCGGATGTCAGTGCCATGGCGGCGGCTTTAGCATGGGCTTTCCTCCCCCGTCATCCGAATGAATCGGATTGACACGATTCCGGGCGCTTAATTTTTTTCGTGACCGCCTTTTCCCTTGCGAGCGACCAGCAGCACTCCTATGTTCATTAATGCAAGGGGTTCGTCCCCGGCTATGGCGATAAACGGTAAGTGGAATAAGTGTTGTGGACCCGGGGGCAGTGCCCGGCGTCTCCACCATAGAAAAACCCCTCGCAAAAGGGGTCTGTGGGGACGAAACAGGCTCGACGCGCACGGTAAAGACTTATCTTTTGCCCGGTATTGTACCACCGTCATCGGGCTAAACTTACAAGTGCCAACGATAACTCAGAGGTGCTCGCTGTCGCTGCATAAGCGATAAGCGCGGTTCGGGAGGGCACCGGGCAACAGAAGCCCTCCCACCTCATCATGTCCCCGACATTCACAACAAAGACGGCTTGCCATCCGCGCCGGTCTGTCGCATCCCTGATGCAAGTTGACCGAAACATCAGGCTTGCGACCATGAGCGACGACGATCACAACGGCCAGGACGGCTTCGAGCACGACCTTCCCGAGAGCCTTCTTCCCTATGACGACTGGGTGGAAGACGCCTATCGCGAAGTCATGCTGCGTGCGATCGAGCATGTCGCGGCGGAAGGCCTGCCGGGCGCCCACCATTTCTATCTGACATTCCGCACGAACCGCCCGGACGTCATCATCCCGGCCCGTCTGCGCGCGCAGTATCCAGAAGAAATGACCATCGTGCTGCAGCACCAGTTCTGGGATCTGGCACTGGACCGCGACAAGGGTGTGATTTCCGTGGGCCTGTCCTTCGGTGGCGTCGGCAGCATCCTGTGCATCCCGGTGAACGCCATCACGGCATTCGCCGACCCGCATATCCGCATGGCGCTGCGCTTCAATCATTCACCGCTTGAAGATGATGAAGACATTGAGATCCCCGACGGGGCCGTGGAGCCTGACGATATCGATCCGGCCCATCATCCGGACGTCCAGCCCGACACGGCATCCGACGACGATGTGAAGAAAGATGCGGAAGTTGTTAGCCTGGCGGCCTTCCGCAAGCGTCCTCCGACCTGAGGGCGCTTCTTCCGGGATGTCGTAAAACGGATTAGCCAGACAGTGTTTCTCCGGCCTATACTGGCCGGAATGTCGCTCTCATGAGGGATCCCCATGCGTTTCACCGTCGATCGCCTTGACCATATCGTGCTGACTGTCCGGGACCGGACCGTGTCTGCATCGTGGTATCAGCGTGTTCTGGGGATGGATATCGAGGAATACGGTCGCAACAACCGTGTTGCCCTGAGCTTTGGCGGCCAGAAAATCAACCTGCGCCCTGAAGGCTCCGAGGGCTGGGATACAGCGGGGGATGCGGCGCCGGGCACATCTGATCTGTGCTTTACGACAGCCATCGCCAGCGAACATATCATCCGGCATCTGGAAAAATGTGGCGTGGAGATCGTCGAGGGGCCTGTGGCGCGTCTGGGCGCGCTGGGTCCGATCACGTCCGTCTACTGCCGCGATCCCGATGGCAATCTGATCGAGCTCGCGTCCTATAGCGGCTGAGGACGGAAAAGCTTCTGCCCTTCCGCCCTGTGTTTGTTACCAGTTCTTGGAAATCAGCCAGAATTCTTCGGATGTCAGCGTGATGGCGTTGCAGTCCTTCGTCTCGGCGGCAGCCTTGGCGAGGGCATGAATGCGTTCGATCATGATCGTCTTGCGCTGATGCGCTTCAGACGTTTCCTTCACGGTTGATAAGGTCAGCAGAGCGGACTCGGACGCTTTGGCGACACGTGCTGCATCAATGGCGGCATAAGACATGAACTGTCTCCCTGAATGTAAAACCGGGCAGGAGCCTACCTCACGCCCGGCGGGATACCAACTCCACCGCCTGCATGTCTGGCTTAAACAGGAATGACTGCCAGCGCGGCCTCATAGGCGTCCAGCACATCGTCTGCCGGACCGTCCATGCGCACTTCCCCGCTCTCCATCCAGATGATGCGCGTGCACCACTGCCGGAGAATCGAAAGCGCGTGAGACGTCACGACCAGAATGTCTGCTGCGTCGACCATGCCTTCCAGACGGGCCTTGGCCTTGTCCTGAAATTTCTGGTCCCCGGCCATGAACCACTCGTCCATCAGCAGGATTCGGGGGCGTGGCACGGTTGCGAGGGCAAATCCCAGCCGGACAGACATGCCGGAGGAATAAAGCCGGACAGGAAGATCGAAAAATGCTCCCAGATCTGAAAACGCCTCAACGTCCCGCTCCAGCTCCTGTGTTGCAGTACGCCCCATACCCATTCTGCAGGCGAAAAGCTGGATGTTTTCCCGCCCCGTCAGTTCGCCATTCATGCCGGCATTCGGGTCAATAAGCGCGTGGGTATCCCCAACGATGTCCAGAACCCCCTCACCCGTTTCGTAAATCCCGGCCAGGAGCCTGAGAAGGGTCGATTTACCGGCACCGTTGTGCCCGACAAGACCAACCCGCTCGCCTCCGGAAATTTTGAAACTGACATCGGAAAGGGCCTGAACTTCCACGACCTCGGATGAATCATTGCTGATACGCATTCTGCCGCCGACCGCTCCGGTTCGGGCAGCCACCGTACTTTTCGCACGTGCCAGAAGGGTCTTTTTCAGGGAGCGGGAACTGCCATGCAGGACCGGAAAAGACAGGGAGATCTCGTCAAGGTGGATGTGAACCATGATGTCAGATCCAGAATACCAGACGCGCCCGCGTCTTGATGAATGATCGTATGGCGATCGCCCAGAACACCACGCTGAGTGTCAGCGCAATCCCCCAGACCTGAAGGGACGGCAGGTGACCCAGAAGGGGCGCACGCACGATTTCCAGCAGGGGATAGAACGGATTGAGCAGCAGAAGGGAGGCTTTTGCCCCCAGCTGCTGCGGCATCCAGATGATCGGTGTCACATAGAACACGATCTGCAGGAGCGCACCGACGATCGGCGTGATGTCCCTGAACCGCGCGCAGAGCGATCCGAACAGCATGCAGGCGGCAAACCCGTCCAGAGCCCACAGGAGAAGTGCAGGAATGGCCAGAACGGCATTTATCCCGGGCCACAGATGGTAAATGACGAATACGGCGAGCGGGACCACGATATTATGGGCAAACACGATCGCATTGCGGACCACGACGCGGACCGCATACAGCAGGAGCGGCAGCTGTACTGATCGCACCATATCTTCCGCATCGAGGAAGCAGGTGCAGGATTCCTGGATCAGGCTTGAAAGCCCGACGCTCCACAGGGTGAGCGACAGTGAGAGGAAGGGCAGATAGGTCGCGAGCTGCATGTGGAACAGCCGACTGTAGAGCACGCCCATTGA
Organism: Gluconobacter sp. Dm-62; assembly: GCF_018256155.1. GTDB lineage: Bacteria > Pseudomonadota > Alphaproteobacteria > Acetobacterales > Acetobacteraceae > Gluconobacter. The sequence goes on along the minus strand of NZ_JAERLY010000015.1, from coordinate 13,634 downwards.
GGCCACCATCAGCGCTGAAGTGATGGTCAGCCAGAACGGCCCCAGAGCAGAACCACGATACCGGAGACGGATATCGAGCCAGCCCAGCCTGACACCCAGCCTCCACAGACGCCGCGTTTCTTTCCAGTCAGCCCAGGCCCTGGCGGCAGGACTGCCACGGGGAGTGTCCCGACTGGTATGCCTGCGCGGCGCTTCGTCCCGGGTGGCATCTGATGCTGGAGAAGGTGCACTCATATCGTCCGCCTACCCGATCCCCCCTGCTCCGGCAAGAAGGCGCGGCAGTGAAGTTCGTATTCGGGAAATGAATCTTCATCACACTCTGTCGCGGGAACAATTCTTCGTCAGAAAATCTGGTCTGTGGAGCCCTTTTTCCTAGTTTCGCCGTAATCCCCGTGTATGCTTGGTCTATTGAGACAAGTTTTCCTCAGGTGCCACGACCCGATGCCCAGACCCGTCTTTCCGTTCCGGACCCCTGTCCGCACCCTGTCTCTCATCCGTGCGGGTGCTGCGTTCGGTCTGGTTGGATTGCTTGCTGCCTGCGCCGGCAACAATGCTGATATGGGGTCGTCTTCGGAACTTCCGGTATCACAGGAAGCGGCCAACTACCGGGCCCATGCAAAATCCTATTATGCCCCCCCGGGTCCTCCCGGCGACCCCTGGGGCCCGTACATTCAGGAAGCCTCCAGTCGCTTCGACGTGCCTGAGGCCTGGATCCGGGCGGTGATGCAGCAGGAATCGGGGGGGCATCTTTTCGATCACAGCGGTAATTTCATTACCTCGACCCCGGGCGCCATGGGACTGCTTCAGCTCATGCCTCCGACTTATGATGACATGCGCCAGCAGCTCGGACTGGGCGAAGATCCCTACGATCCGCATGATAACATCCTCGCGGGGACAGCCTATCTCCGGCAGATGTATGATATCTATGGATCTCCCGGCTTTCTGGCCGCCTATAATGACGGTCCTGGCAGCCTTGACCGCTATCTCCGTCGCGGACGACCACTGCCCCGTGAAACGCGCCGCTATGTTGCCGCTATCGGGCCTCATATCGCTGGCATTGCGCCCCACAGCCGTTCCGCCGCAGATCTTCTGGTCGCGCAGCACGATCCCAATTCCCAGGTCATGCTGGCCCAGAATACCCCGCCTGCTGACGTAACACCTGTTACGTCCCCCTCAGAGCGACAGGCTGTGAGCGCAGCCTGGAACCATCGGGAAGCCGCCGAAAGCACGTCTGAGGATGCCGCTGCCGAGCCGGCGCCAGCCACGGTACCCGAAACGGCACCGGTGCAGGTTGCCTCCGCCGCGGGGTCGGAAGCGCCGACAAGCATCAGCGCTGCCTGGGCCGCCCGGGGCTATGCGCCCACGCCTGAGCGCCCTCCCGTCCGACAGGCTTCCGTCGCGGCCGATGACGTCGCGGATAACCGTGTCACGGCCCAGGAAATCCCGATCGGGCATCATCTGCAGCCCCAGCCGATCATGGCTGTCATGCCTGCCAGCCGACCCCAGTACCACATGTCCCTTCCTGCGACGTCCGCGCCGTCACGGCCTGTGGCAGCCACCGGAAACTGGGCTATTCAGGTCGGCGCTTTTGCCAATGCCCGTCAGGCCAGCCTTGCTACATCTGCGGCCCACAGCAAGGGTGGCGTTGTTGTGGCATCCGCCAGATCGCAGGTGGAAAGCGTCAAGGGAGGCCGTGCCCATCTCTATCGCGCACGTCTGACGGGTCTGACGCATGAAAATGCAGTTGCAGCATGCCGTCGTCTGTCGCACGGTTCTCCCTGCGTCGTGGTTCCGCCCGGCGCATATTGATCCGTTCGCCGGGCTGGCTTGCTGGCCCGCTTCTCTGACAGGAATACAAACCCCTGATGCGCCGCTTTCTTGCAACGACCGCTTTCTGCGCTGTCGCCCTCGCCGGCGCCCTGACGACCACTCCGGCTCATGCCGCGCTTGAAACCGGGACCCATGCTCCGGATTTCTCGGCGCCTGCCAGCCTAGGAGGGCACGAGTTCACGTATCATCTGGCCGATGCTCTCAAGACCGGCCCCGTGGTCCTGTATTTCTATCCGGCGGCCTTCACCAAGGGCTGCACAATCGAAGCCCATGAATTTGCGGACGCGATTCCTGACTTCAAGGCACAGGGAGCCACTGTCATCGGTATTTCCATGGATCCGATCGACAAGCTGGACCGCTTTTCGGTCAGTGAATGCCGCAGCGCCTTTGCGGTTGCAGCCGATCCGACCGGCAAGATCACACGCAGTTATGCCGCCAAGATGCCTCTGCTGCACATGGCAAGCCGCACGTCCTACGTGATCGCGCAGGATGGGCATGTGGCCATGAGCTACGCCTCGATGTCTCCTGACGAACATGTCTCACGGGCTCTCGCCGCAGTGAAAGCCCTTAAGAAGACTCCGTGAGTACACGCTCTTTGTCAGCCACCCGTGACCTTTTCGGTCAGCATCATGTCGGCGATTCAAGCCCCCTGAAGCTGGCCGGAGATGTCCGCAGCACTGCTGTTTATGGCGGTCCGCAGGACTGTTATCGTTACACCCTCCGCCGGGTCTGGGATGACAGCCGTCCCATGGTCATGTGGTTGATGATGAATCCGTCAGTAGCGACCGAATTCGGTGATGACCGCACCGTCGCCAAATGCCAGCGTTACGCCCGTGCCTGGGGGTACGGCGGGATGTTCGTTGGTAACAGCTTCGCCTATCGCTGTACGGACCAGAAGCGACTGCTGGAAGTTCCCGATCCTGTTGGGCCGGAAAACGACCACTATCTTCTGGATATGGCCCGGCAGGCAGATCTGGTCGTGCTCGCTTACGGCTCCCCGCAGGCCAAGGGGCTGCGCGCACGAGGGACCGACGTCGCCCGGCTGCTTGGCCATCATGGTATCACCGTCACGGCCCTGCGTCTGAGCAAGAGCGGGCGTCCAGAGCACCCGCTCTATCTGCCCGCAATTCTCACGCCACAGCCGCTCGACCCCGATACGCTGGGCTGAGCGGCATTTCAGGGATCAGGCTGCGTCAGTTCGCAGCCTTCTCCTGTTCGTGGATCGTCCAGACAAGTACGACATGCTGGTCATGGTTCGGGTAGGTCGCCTGCGGCTGGAACGAGGCGCCTACATTCTTGCTCTTGTACAGGGCCTGAATGGCCTGCTGGTCCGCAGAGAGCAGCTCATTTGAAATCGGGCTGCCTGCACGCAGCTTGGTTGCTGCCTCCAGATCCGCTGTCGAGACCTTTTTGTTCCCCTGGAACTCCACTTTGTCCAGCACCAGAGCCGTTGGCTGGACCGCTGCCCCTGCAGCCTGTTCCTCAAGGACCAGCTTGACCGACACGCCCTTGCCGGAAATCCGCAGTTGCTCACCCAGACTGGCTCCGACATTCCGCGACGAATAAAGATCGCCCACCCGCTTCTGTGCGGCACTCAGATCATTGCGCGTGACCATGTCGCCAGCGTGATATCCGAATGCCTGAAGAATATCGGCTGTCGGGACGCGACTGTTGCCCTGAACGGCCACAGTCATCAACTTTAGCGGAACAGTTGATGCCGGGATGGCGGCGAAAGCATGCTCGGTGGTAGTCATTCCAGTGACAGACACCGTGGCGAGTGAAACGCCCAGAAAACTCCGGGCCAGCAGGGAGCGAAGGGACATCTGGCAATCTCCTGTAATGAAAAAAATGAGAAAAACTCTGATTTTTACGCTACAGGACTTCCCGGCTTTGGCAAATCTTCCTCCGAAGCCCTGCCGGAGCAACATCTTTCGGCACAATACGTTCATTACCCTCGAACCCCGGCGGCGCCTCCTTTTCGACACTGGCGCTGCGGGTCCACATGCTTGCGAAACGCGTATCGACTCTGGTCGGATCTCCAGGGGCACATCGCTTTTCAAGGCTCTGGACGACCGCCAGCTTCCCGTTTCACCAACTCACTTCTGAAAGGCCCTGCCCGCTTCATGCCTGTACTCGCTTCTTTCGCCCGGACTTCTTCCCGAATCCGTTCCGAACACCTGCGGTCTGTCCTGATGGGGCTCCTTTCCGTTTCCGCGTTGGCGGTCACCGCCGATCATGCACAGGCGCAGTCCGCGCCTGATCCCAACAGCGCCAAAGCCCGCGTTTCCCGCGCCGCGGCCCTGGCGCCCGCCCCACAGAGCAGCGAAACACCTGCCAATGGCGGGAACAACACCCCCATCATGCAGAACACCGTCTCGGGGTTCGGCCAGACGGCGGGTGACCCGGGACCCTATTTTTCCGCACCCATGGGCACACAGCATTTCCTTGGTGACTGGGGCGGCGTGCAGCCCTGGCTGCTCAAGCATGGCATCCACCTCATGGCGGCCATCAACGAGGAATTTGCAGGCAACGTCACGGGCGGCAAACAGCGCGCCTATTCCGATGCTGGCCAGGTCGGTATCGAACTCGACGTTGACTGGGACAAGCTGGCGGGTATCCGGAACTTCTGGACCCACACCCTTGTCGTCAACGGTCATGGACAGAGCGTCTCCCGCAATTTCGGCGACTCCATTGCGGGTGTGCAGCAGATCTATGGTGCCCGAGGCAACGTGGTGGCCCATATGGTCGCGATGTATGGCGAGGCGACCTTCGTTCATAACCGTATTGATGTCAGCGCGGGCTGGATCCCGGTCGGCAGTTTCTTCGCTGCCTCACCGCTGTTCTGTGACTTCATGAACGTCGCGATGTGCGGCAATCCAGCCCCGAACAAATATACCGAAGGCAACCGTGACTGGCCGTCGGGCAATCTGGGCGCCGTGGTGCGCGTGATGCCGACCATGAACACCTATGTGATGGCAGGCCTTTTTGCCGTGAGCCCGCATTCCTATAACGGCGGTATCTCGGGCTGGTCCTGGGCGCAGTCTGGCCTCGGCAAGTTCTCCACTCCGGTTGAAATCGGCTGGACGCCGCGCTTTGGGCACAACCAGCTTCAGGGCCACTACGTCCTTGGCTATTCCTATGACAACTCGCGCTATGTGAACCTGTACGAGGACATTCACGGCAATTCCTGGCAGGCCACGGGTCAGCCGCGTCGCTACGAAGCCGGCCGCAACAGCGCATGGCTCATGATCGACCAGATGCTGATGCGCAATGGCCCGGGCAACACGAACGGCCTGATCGCCCTTGCCGGCGCGATGTACAGCGATGGCCAGACCGTCGCGATGCGCGACCATGAATGGGCCGGTCTGGTGGATACGGGTTCCGCATGGGGCCGTCCGCTTGATACGGTTGGTGCGATGTACCAGCATTTCGACATGAGCCACACGGCCGCTCTGCAGCAGGAATCGTCTTTGGCCCTTGGCCTGCCCTATCAGGATAACCAGTGGGGCGCTGTTTATGGCCCGCAGAGCCATGAGAACGTGTACGAACTGTTCTATTCCGCGCATGTCGCACGGGCGATGGCGATCCAGCCGGACTTCCAGTACATCCAGCGTCCCAGTGCTACGACGACGTTTCACGATGCCGCTGTTCTGGGCATTCAGTTCACCGTCGTTCTCTGACCTTCAAAACGCATTGAGTTTTTGCAAAGCGGGGCCCGGTCGGGTCCCGTTTTTTTATGTGCGGTTACACTCGGCCACCATAATTTAGTTGCGAATAAATCGCATTATCGTAATAACGCGCCAGACTGTCCATTGTTTCGAGGTTTCCGTGCGCGCATCGCTTCCTGCACCTCTCCTGCGCCCTCTTCGGGTTGCGCGCCTGTCCTGTCTGCTTCTGACGGGAACAGCTTTTCCCGTTCTTGCCGCTGATCCCACACCGACAACGGCTCCAGCGTCCACAACGACCGCTGCTGCCAAGGCAGCTCCAGAGGCACAGAAGCTTACTCCTGATGAAGAAATCGTCGTCCGCGCCAGACGGCGGGACCAGATGCAGGTTAGCAGCGGCGGACAGCTTGGGGCACTGGGCAACAAAAAGGGGCTGGATGTTCCGTTCAACATCCGCAGCTACAATTCCAGCCTGATCCTCAACCAGCAGTCCCAGACACTGGGCGAAGTGCTGGAGAACGATCCGTCCGTTCGCACAACCTACGGCTACGGCAATTTTTCGGAAATGTTCGTCATCCGCGGTTTCGCCGTGAACGGAGACGACGTTTCGATCAATGGCCTGTATGGCATTACGCCCCGCCAGCTCGTCTCGCCTGAGCTGTATGATCAGGTACAGGTGCTCAATGGCGCCAGCGCGTTCCTTAACGGCGCAGCGCCGAGCGGATCGGCTATTGGCGGTAACATCAACCTGCTGTTCAAACATGCAACCAATGCCCCCCTCACCCGCATTACGGGCGACTACACCAGCAGCGCCATGGGCGGCGGGAGCATCGACGTCGGTCGGCGTTTTGGTGAGGACAAGGCTTTTGGTGTCCGCCTGAACGTTGCGGGCAAGAGCGGCGAAGATGCCGTGACGGACGAATACCGCCATTCCACGACACTCGGCGCGGATTTCGACTGGCATGACCGCGATAACCGCACGCGCGTCACCATGGATATCGACTACGAGAACCAGGGGGTGGACGGTGGCCGTCCGGCGATTTTCCTTGGCAGCGCCGTCACATCCGTCCCACGCCCGGTCGCGCCGTCGCATAATTTCGGGCAGCGCTGGGCGTATAACGATCTGAACTACGTCTTCGGCATGCTGAATGTCGAGCATGATCTGACGAAGAACATCACGCTTTATGGCGCCTTTGGGGCCCTGACCAGCAACGAAAAGGGCAACTACTCCAACCCGACCGTCACCGACCCCACCACGGGGGCAGGTACGGCGGGCGCGATGTATGTGCCTTACGATCAGACCAATGAGAGCACCCGCGCCGGCGTCCGCGCCCATTTCCGCACAGGCCCGGTCCGCCACGAAATCAATGCCGGTGGGTCCGGCCTGTGGGAAGACAGCGCCGCCGCCTACACGATGGCCCTGACCCCGGGTACAACCAACATCTACAACACGCCGCAGTTTGCCGCCCCGGCGGAGACCTTCGTCGGTGGCGTCGTCAACGATCCGCAGACGATCAGCCGCACGCGCCTGTACAGTCTGTTCTTCTCGGACACGATGTCTTTCTTCCATGACCGCGTCGCCCTGACAGGGGGCTTCCGGTACCAGAACATGCACATCCTGGGGTACAATTACAGCACGACCGGCCAGGGTGCGATGAACAGCCATTATGATCAGGACGCCATCACACCGGTGGTCGGGCTGGTCATTCATCCGACGCATCGGACCTCACTGTATTTCAACCGGATCGAGGGCCTGTCACAGGGACCGACCGCCAGCGGGAATGTCCAGAATCTGGGCGAGATCTTCCCGCCCTACAAATCCACGCAGTATGAAGTGGGTGCGAAATACGACACGGGCCGCTTCAGCGCCGCCCTCGCCGTCTATGAGATTTCACAGCCCAACGCCTATTCCGTCGCACTTGGCAATACAGGAGAGTTCACGTTCCGCGAAGACGGGCTGCAACGCAATCGCGGCATCGAACTGACGCTCAATGGCGAGATCCTGCCCGGCCTGCGCTTTAATGGCGGCGGCACGCTCATTCAGGCTGATCTACGCCATACGGCAGGCGGTCTTCAGGACGGCAATACGGCCATCGGCGTACCGAACTACACGATCAACGGCAATCTTGAATACGATCTGCCGTTCCTCAAGGGCGCCACGGTCGTGGGCCGCGTGGTCAACACCGGCAAGCAGTGGGTCAACACCGCCAACACGCTGCATATCCCGGTCTGGACGCGCTTTGATCTGGCAGGCCGCTATACGTTCGTGACGCATCACACGCCGGTCACACTGCGCTTTGGTGTCGATAACCTGGCCAACACGCGTTACTGGTCCTCGGCCTTCAACGGTTATCTGATGCAGGGCATGCCGCGGACGTTCAAGTTCTCCTTCACGACGGATCTGTAATCCGTCTCACACCACCGAAAACGAAAAATGCGCCCTCCCTTGCAGGAGCGGCGCGTTTTTCATGTCCGGTCTTTCCGATCGGGACACTTCAGAAGGTGATGCCCGTTTCGAAATCCAGAAGCAGCGGGTTCTTGTAGCGGTTCGTGCCACCTGTGCTCCAGATATACTGCGCACCCGGCCGGATCACGAGCCATGGCGTCGGACGCCAGCCATAGTTCAGCTCGAGGGCATGTTCACCCGAGGGCTTGTAGATGTTGGTGCCACCGGCGGCCTGAACCTGACGCACCCAGTTCGTCAGCTTCGGGTTCACCCACAGCATCTTCATGCCGATGCTGATCGTGTCGTTCGGACGGCTGCGGAACGTGCCCTTACGGGTTACGCCCCAGGTAATGAAGTACGGTGCGACGGACGTACGCGGATCGCCCCAGGTGAAGGACGTGAACAGCGTCGTGCCGCGGTTCGGATCGCCTGCGTCACGCTCCAGCATCCGGTCGAACTGGAACCAGCCACCAAACCGGCCGCGGACCTTTTCGCTTGGCGCCGAAAGCAGATACTGCGCCGGGACGGAGAACATGCTCAGCTTGGAATAGACGTCACTGACTTCGGACGTATCCCAGTAGCCGCCAATCTTGACGTTGGTCTGGAGCGGGCCGCTGTAATCGTCCTTGCCGCCCTGATGCCAGCCCAGCTGGAACGGGATGTAGGTTCCGATGGCGTCGTGGAGGTTCAGCTTCCAGCCGTTATGCGTGTTCGAGATCGTCGGATCGATCGAATACGCGCCGAACTGCACCAGATAATGGTCGTTCCCGGCCGGGTAGAACTTCACCCATGCGCCTGGATGAGCTGTCGGATACCAGCCATAGCCCGAGTTCATCGCGATGGACTGCGGCATGCCGCAAATCGCGTTGGATTCAAACTGGCAGTACTGGCTCATGCCCCAGTAGATGGATGACTGCTCGAAATCGTTCTCGGTGTTGATCTCACCGACCTCGGTCGAGACATACCGGTTCCAGGGCATTTCCCAGGACAGACGCGTCAGACGCACCGTCTCGCCCGATCCAAAGATCTGCTGTGGGCTGTCCATCGCCGGAAGCGTGGCGCCGATGCCAAGGCCCTGACGGGCCGTGATCAGCGTGTGGAACATACCCAGGTTCAGGCCTGTCAGCTTCTTGAGGTTGAAGTCGACATTGATGCCGAACTCATCCGCATAGCGCACGGCCTTCGTCTTGCCGCCCATCGGGTTGCCAGCGCTATCCTCAAGATAGTGTCCGCCGATGTTGATGCCCTTGTCTGTCAGCCAGGTCCGCCAGCCGCCCCAGTCACCGGTCATGGTGCTCTGGGTCAGCCAGTCGTGGAACGATGCCGGGAAGAAACGGTTTTCCGTGGTGTCAGACGTGCTGGCCACCGGCTTAACGCCTGCGGGGGTCGGCTTCACGAGCTGGGGTACGGGAGAAATGGATTTCGTCCGGATCTGCGGCGTGCCCATAGTTGCCGTACTGGTCCGGGCAGCCGCTTTCTGGTGACCGTCCACGATGCCTGCCGGTGTTGTCTGGGCATGTCCGACGGCAGTTATGCCGGGAAGCACCGCTGTCATGGCAGAGGCCATCCACAGCGTTTTCGTCCAACCTTGTCCGAGCTTCCCCATCTTCCAAACCGTCTCCCTGTGACACCAGTGCAGCCGCCCGCGCATGGTTGTGCGGCTGGCCAATGTCATACAGTCCGAAAACAGTCCAGAATAGAGTGCGAGAGACGTCAGTTTTCATAATATGTCGTCATCGACACAGACTGGACACCTGACGCGATTTTTTTATCCTGAGATTTCTCCCGGATTACAAAAAGTTTAACGCTACAGTTTCCGTGGCCTCTATTGCCCGATCACAGTTGCGTGTTCGCGGTCCCATCGCCGAGTCAGGGGCTCAAGGCAGAGCAGGATCACCACAAGTCCCGCTGCAATTTCACACAGCGTCCGGAAAAGCCCGGCATACAGTGAAGTGCCTCCTCCCCCGGCGATCACTTCCGGAGACAGCGCGGCCTGATTGGCGATGAGACTGCCCACATACATGGCAATGCCCCACAGCAGGTAGAGCGCACCCATCATAAAGCCACTCAGCCTGGGGGGGGAGTAACAGGCGACGACGGCCAGCCCCAGACCGATTGTCAGAAGTTCGCCCAGAGACAGGCAGCCATATCCCACCACCATGACCCAGGGAGACACCAATCCGTCGGCATGGGCGGCGGCTGTCCACCATACTGCAAATCCAAGCGCGACCATCGCATACCCAAGGATCATCTTGCGGGCATGGGAGGTCTGCTTCTGCTGTTGTCCCATCCGGTTGTAGAGAAACGCCAGCAGAGGACTGAGCGCCATGATCCACAGGGAATTGAGAACCTGAAACTGCCCCGCAGACATATGAAACAGCGTCAGGCTGCCAATGCGGTAGTCTCCCGAAACGCCACGAAGGGCAAAAAGCGTCAGGGACGTCATCATCTGCTGGTAGAAAACAAGATAGATCGTCCCTTGCAGGCACAGCATATAGGTCAGCCGCAGCCCCGGACGTTCGATTTTCGGTGCCCGCACATAGAGTGCTGCCCAGATCGCTGCGAGGGTCGCTCCCGCTGCAATGACGCAAAGCCGGGCCAGCGTATCGCTGCCGAGGATCCATGCGTTGAAGACAGTCAGCAGGACGAGACCGGCCCCGACCAGCCCAAACCTGCGCAGCGGCACAGGCTGTTTTTCGAAAGCAGGAGTGGTGGCGTCGAGACAGCCGGACCGCAATACGTAATAAAGCAGTCCGATCCCAAGCCCGACGGCACATGTCGCGAATGCAAAAGGCGCGCCATAATGGATCTGCAACCAGGGCGTCAGCAGCATGGAAACTGTCGAGCCGACATTGACGGACATGTAGTAGAGCGTAAATGCAGCGTCGAGCGCGGCGTCATCACCTTTGTAAATCCGGCGTACCAGATTTCCGGCATTGGGCTTGAATAGACCGTTTCCCGTGGAAATCAGCGCCATCGCCACCAGAAGCAATGTATGGGACTGCAACGCTGCGGCCAGAAGGGCATAGCCACCGGTCAGCAGAAGAGCTCCCATGACCGTGGTTCGCCGCGCGCCCAGCACGCGATCTCCAATAAAGCCGCCAAGCAGAGGGGTGATATACGTTAGTGCCCCGAAGGCGCCCATCATCAGATTGGCAGCGACATCGGTCATCCTGAGCTGTTCGACCATGAACAGTGTCAGGACGGCCTGCATGCCGTAATATCCGAACCGCTCCCACAGTTCGATGGCCAGAACGACCGTAAAGGCCTTGCGGCGCAGTCCCGGCGCAGAAGCGCCGACCGGAGAAAAAGAGGAAGCGGTCATGCAGAGCCCGTCAGAAACCAGAAGACGGGCCGCATCTTAGGGCAAATGCCATTCCCCGGCGAGGATCAGTGCGTGCGTACTGATGATGCCCAGAGCCACCACGAAGATCAGCGCCACGATTCCGCCGATGATGTCACTCCACGGCCATTCCGGCAGTCTCGACCGGACGCGACGCACCATCCCCATGTCTTCAGCTCTCCTGCTGGCCGAAGAAGGCCTCCAGCTCGGGGGAGACAGTACCGATATGGACCTGCAACGTCACCAGCAGATCACCGGCCGGATGCTTTTTATCGCCCCCGATCCCACGGCCGGACAAACGCAGGACCTTGCCGCTGTCGGAATGCTTCGGGATCTTGACCGAAACATCCCCCTTGGGGGTCGAGACGGCAATCTTGCCACCCAGAATGGCCGTTTTCAGGTCCAGATTCTGCGTGATGCGCAAATTGCGTCCTTCGCGAACATAGCGGCTGTCGGGTGTGACGGTGATCGTCAGAAGCGCGTCACCGGCCACACCCGGCTGGCCGTCCATGCCTGAACGCCCGGGAGCACCCTTGCCACGCACGCGCAGGGTCTGTCCGTCTTCCACACCTGGCGGGATACGAACTTCGGTATGTCCCCCCTCGCCTAGTGCCAGATCAAGAGATGTTCCCAGAACGGCCTGCTGGAACGAGATCGTCACGGCATAGCGACGGTCAGATCCCTTGGACGCACGACGGCCACCAGAACCGCCCGGCTGGAAATCACCGCTGAAGCCGCCACTGAACATGTCCGAAAAGAAAGACCCAAGGTCCTCCTGATTGAACCCGCCCTGAAAGCCCTGTGCGCCCGGACGTGGACCGCCTGGACCATATCCACCACCGCCGCCGAAGGGGCCACGTTCCTGACCGTCGGCATCGATCTCGCCCCGATCGAAGCGGGCGCGCTTTTCCTTGTCGCCAACAATATTATAGGCCTGACCGACCGACTTGAAGCGCTCTTCAGCCTTCTTGTCGTCCGGGTTGTGATCCGGATGGTACTGTTTGGCCAGCTTCCGGTACGCGCTGCGGATTTCCTTGTCCGTCGCCGTTTTCGAAACGCCCAGTACCGAATATGGATCGCTCATGTCATCTCCCCGTCTTCTTCAGGTCCCTCATCCAGCAGGGAAATCAGGACCGCAATGACTTCATCCTGCGGGAACCCGGCCCGCACACCGTCTGAGATCAGGGCCTGCAGTTTCGGTCGAAGATAATCCTCTGCGGGATGTCCGCCGTCTGCCATGTCTGATCCTCCGTTATTCCCAGATGTGTGATCACACGGGGCTGGGGTCAATGTTTCAGAACAAACTCTGCAATATCAGGCACCACTGCGCCATCGAGCGGGAGCGATCCATCCGCAGATGGAGCAGCGCCCAGATCTGCCAGCGGGTGGATCGCATTCGGCAGCAGGACGACCTGCGCCTGCGGATCTGCCGCTTTCAGCAACGGCAGATCTTCAGTCGGACTGACCTTGCGATCCTCACCACCCTGAACAATCAGAACCGGCCCATGATACGCCTTCAGCAGAGCCGCCGGATCATGATGGAACAGATCGATCATGAAATCCTGCACCAGCGGATGAAACACGCCGCGCAGACCCGGGTGCAGCGTCTGGACATCCACGTGATGGCCGGCTTCGAGCGCATCAATAGCCGCATTGATCTGCGGCAGGACAGTCTGTGCTGAAGGAATGGCGTGAAGCTGCGCCCGCATGACTTCGCCAAGAGGTCGACCGGGCGTGGCCAGAAGGATCAGTCCGCAGATGTCGGCCTGCCCCTGCACGCTTGCCAGTGCGACAAGCCCACCCTCGCTATGCCCTGCCAGCCAGACACACCGTGCAGCCGTTTTGACCCGGATAACCGCAATCCAGCTCCGCACATCAGCGGCATAATCCGCAATCGTGACGCGATTGCCGTCGGCCACGGCCTCTTTGCTGCCAAACATGCCACGCTTGTCGATCCGGACGGACGAAATTCCATGAGCGGCAAGACCATTGGCAATCTGCCGCAGCGTCGCAGGCTTTTGCCCCAGAGCTGAATTCCCGTCCCGGTCGGTCGGGCCGGAGCCGGGGATCATCAATACAACGGGCTTGCCGGTGCCCGCGTTTACGAATGTCCCGGCCAGAGCTCCCTGTGGGCCCGGTGCCGTAATGGCACTGCTTTCAGCCGCAATCGCATGAGATGTCAGTCCGACAACACCAGACAGAAGAACGAGGGAACGAAACATTTTCGACTTCATTCTGCGTCTCCTGTTCAGGCGCATCCGGTATTTTACCGGGTAAAGGCTCGGACGATGGCGTTTTGCTGTTTGACTTCGACGGGGAGCCTTGTGTCGGTGAGGGCTTTGCCCTGCCA
>NZ_JAERLY010000014.1 GCF_018256155.1 Gluconobacter sp. Dm-62 | reverse complement strand
GGTGGTCACGGCGGTGGCGGACATCATTAACGGCCGCACCCTGGCCCAGATATAAAAAAAGCCGGGGACGGTTTCCTGTCCCCGGCCTCCTGGATCGGTCATTCAACTTCAGCGGCAGAATTATCTGCTTGCCACGCTGTCCGCTCCACGCCCTGCGCGTTCCAGAGCGGCGATTTCGGCCATGATCTCCCCATTCTGAAGCTTCAGAGCAATCTCTGAGAGCGACCCACCGGCTTCAAGCGACGCGGCCGTGGCGCTCCAGCGCTCACCGGCCTGCGCATCCCCCGCACACAATCCTGCAGAGATGTCGAAACGCAGCAGCGTCGCCTCACCACTCAAACGACGAAGCGCCCGCAACAGGGCATGGGTCTGCGTTGCGCGCTCTCCAACCGCAGAGACCCCTCCCAGAACCGGCAGAGAACCACGGGCAAACTCTGCCCGCGTCGTATCAATCCCGGCCTGACGCTGGATCCGGTCCGTCATGACAGGCTCTTCCCGTTTCAGANACCGCCGCCAGATAGCGCAGATTACCCACAACGGCCGTCTGCAACAGTCCATCCAGATCCTGCCCCCGGCGTTGCGGACAGACCGTAAAGGCACAGAGCAGTCCGATCACGCTGCCAAGCGTATTGTCGAGCATCCGCATCCAGGCCACGCCCTGCGACGGCATGAGCATTTCCGTCACGACGATAAACTGCGCGCTGATGAACACAACGAGCATCGTGTAGTTGACCGCCCGCATGGCGATCGCCCCGATCACGAAGACCGCCACGGCTGCCAGCATCTGGGCCGAACCCGGCAGGAACGGCGTCAGCAACAGCGCCAGCACGCCGCCGCCCACAGTCCCAAGCACACGCTCGAGCGCCCGCACCAGCGTCGTCTGCCCTGATGGCTGGACGACCAGCAGCAGCGCCACCAGAGCCCAGAAGCCGTAATCCAGCCCCAGCCACAGACTTGTCATGTAAGTCGCCAGAAGACCAACCACGAGGCGCAGCGCGTGCTGCCAGATTGCCGGGGTCAGCCGCGCCACATGCCGGGGCAATTCCGTATCAAACGGCAGGCGCTCCTTCTGCGCGAGCCCCTCGGCCAGCGTTCCCAGCGTCCGCGCACTGGTCGCCACCAGTTCCCCGACCGGACCAGCCGTCGCAGGAATACTCCCCGCCAGAGCCAGTCCTTCAGCCGCCAGATGCCCAAGATCCGGTGCAGGTTCGAGGGCGGCGTCGCTGGCATGCTGGCAAAGCGCCGAAAATGCCGCCAGCGTGCCCCGCGCCTCGAAATCCAGACCGCGCGTTTCGCCAAGATGCTCGACAGCCAGCATGGCCGTAAACAGACGCTCTGCCCCGGCAAGAGAGGCGATCAGACGCCCGCGCATGCCATAACTCGCATGACCGGCATCGATCTGAAGCGCCAGCCCACGTGCGCGCTCGATTGCCGTGCGCACATTCTGCCGGTGAACGGTTTCCTGTAGCCGGCCCGCAGCAATCTCGCCCGCCATCACCGAAATAAGCCGGTAACAGCCACCCACGGCCCGCCGGGCGGCGGCGTAAGGATGCAGCGGCCAGATCACGAGGCACAGGATAATGGCCCACAGGCCCCCGCCCCCAAAGGCCCCTGCAATAACGAGTGCGCCCTGAAGATCATGAGCTGGGAAGCCCGTCCCCGCCAGCATGACACACCCCAGAAGGGCACAGAGCAGCGCCATGGAGGGCCGCAACGCCCGGGCCATGCCCACCATCAGCCCCGTCACAACAAGCCAGGGCAGCACGCCCCAGAGCGGGTAAACCGCGATGAGAGACGTCACGCCCCCAAGGATTGCGCCACCGACGGTAAAAATTCCAAGGATGCGAAGCTGTTCGCGCGCGGTCCCGCCGGGCTCGATCAGGCAGCTCCAGAACGCGGCAAACCCGGCCCAGGCCAGCACGGCCTGATGTTCGTAAATTGCGGGAAGAAGCGCCACGACCGTGGCGACCGCAGCGCGGCTTCCCTCAGCCGGAGCGATCTGCTCCGGACTGACGGGAACCGAATGCCGCAGCAGAAACTGCGTCAGAAAGTCGAACGGCCTGCCCCGGTTCAGGGCAGGCCGGGGCGACGGACCAGAGGAGAGCGGATCACGGACCATGTCTCAGCGACCGGTCAGGATACGCTCCACGAGCTGGCCGACCGTCGGGACAAAACCGTTCGCATAGAACGGGTCTGTCCCGAAACGCCACGCATTCGTGCCGCCAAACATGAGGTTATGATCCACGATCGCATCCTCATCCGCTCCGGGCGCAATGTGGGAAATGGTCTGGAGCGTCTTCTGGATGCAGAAGGACCGTGGGTCCGCCTTCTGGCCGTTGGTGTACGGCTCGCGCTGCATCCAGTTGGAGAACCGGCACTGCGACAGGCAGCCCATGCAGGCCGTCTGGTCTGCAAGGATCTCGCGAGAACTTTCCGGTGTTACGAAAACCAGTGTGTCATCCGGCGTGCGCAGCGCTTCCGTGAAGCCAGCGGCTTCCCATTCCGCAATGCGCGGACGATCGGCCGCCGGGACGAAAACCTCGCGCTTGCGGGCACCGACGCCATAGGACGCTTCGTATCCGTCCCCAGCTTCCTGACTGTAAGGCACCTGGCGCTCTGAGCGCTCACGCAGGTCCTTGAGGAAGCTGTTCTTGACGGCCGAGGAATAGAACCCGGTCGGGGAGAAGCGGTTGAGATACACGTCTCCCTTCTTCAGCGTCAGAAGACGGCGCTTCCAGGCATTCGGGATCGGGCTTTCCTGCGTCAGCAGCGGACGGGTCCCGAACTGGAACGCGATCGGCCCCAGTTCCGGGTTGCCAATCCAGTCCTGCCAGTCCTCAAGATGCCACACGCCACCCGCCATGATGATCGGCGTTTCACCCAGACCATAATTGCGCATGACACGGCGCAGTTCGAGAACGCGGGGTAAGGGATCTTCCGGAGACAGCGGATTTTCCGTGTTGGACAGGCCATTATGACCACCCGCACGCCACGGATCTTCATAAACTACGCCACCCAGCAGTTCAGGAGCCTTGCCATAAGCACGGCGCCACAGGGCATTGAACGCGCGTCCCGAAGAGACGATCGGGTAATACGGAATGCCAAAGCGCACCGCGATGTCGGACAGCCGATACGGCATGCCCGCACCACATGTCACGCCATGCACCAGTCCCGGAGCCCCTTCGAGGATCCCGGTAATGACCTCTTCGGCGCCGCCCATCTCCCACAGGATATTGACGTTGATACGGCCCCTGCCACCCGAAATGTCATGGGCGATTTTTGCCTGGGCAATACCACCATCGATCGCGTAGCGGATCAGTTCCAGCTGACGCTCACGACGCGTGCGGCCGTGATAGATCTGCGGAACGGGATTTCCGTCCTGATCATAGCTGTCCGCATTGACGGCAGAGATGGTCCCGATCCCGCCGGCGGCGGCCCAGTGTCCGGCCGAGACGCCCGTGGAGACGGAAACACCTTTGCCCCCTTCGATCAGAGGCAGCACATCCTGACCACCAAAACGGAGGGTATCAATAGATTTCATGGGGACTGGCTGTCTCCGAAACTCAGAAAAAAAAGGGCGGGGCCTTGCGAGCCCCGCCCCAACACTCATTCGGCGTCGCGACGGGGCGGACGGCCAGGCTTGGCCCCCACGCTCTCCGTAATATCGGCGCCCGTGGCCTGATCGACAACCCTCATGGAGAGCTTGACCTTGCCACGGTCATCAAAACCGATGACCTTGACCTTCACGGCATCACCCTGCTTGACGACATCGGACGTCTTCGCAACGCGGCCTTCAGCCAGTTCAGAGATGTGAACCAGACCATCACGCGGGCCAAGGAAGTTCACGAACGCACCGAAATCTGCAGCCTTCACGACCTTGCCGTCATAGATGCGGCCAATTTCCGGCTCGGCAACAATGCCTTCGATGCGGGAGATGGCCTTCTGGGCCTGCTCGTCGTTCGAAGCGGCAATCGTCACGGTGCCATCGTCACCGATATCAACCTTCGCACCCGAATACTCGACGATCTCGCGGATCACCTTGCCGCCGGAACCAATCACATCGCGGATCTTTTCCTTGGGCACGGAAATCGTCGTGATCTTCGGAGCATTGCCCGAAACATCCGAACGACCTTCCGTCAGCGCCTTGGACATTTCGCCGAGGATATGGATACGGCCTTCACGGGCCTGCTCCAGGGCGATCTTCATGATTTCCGGCGTGATGGACGTGATCTTGATGTCCATCTGAAGCGCGGTCACGCCGTCAGCCGTACCAGCAACCTTGAAGTCCATGTCGCCGAGATGATCTTCATCACCCAGGATGTCGGACAGCACGGCGTAGCCACGGTCTTCCTTGATCAGGCCCATGGCAATACCGGCAACCGGACGCGGCAGCGGAACGCCGGCATCCATCAGCGCGAGCGAAGAGCCGCAGACGGTGGCCATGGAAGACGAACCGTTGCTTTCCGTGATCTCGGAAACCACACGCATCGTGTACGGGAAGGCTTCCTTGGTCGGCAGCAGCGGATGGATTGCGCGCCATGCGAGCTTGCCGTGACCGATTTCACGACGGCCCGGGGAACCCATGCGACCACACTCACCAACCGAATACGGAGGGAAGTTGTAGTGCAGCAGGAAGTTGGAACGGTATTCCCCTTCCAGCGCGTCAATGATCTGCTCGTCCTGACCCGTGCCGAGCGTTGCGACCACGAGGGCCTGCGTCTCGCCACGCGTGAACAGGGACGACCCATGGGCGCGCGGCAGGATGCCGACTTCGGCCAGGATCGGGCGAACCGTCTTCAGGTCACGGCCATCGATACGGATGCCCGTCTTGAGGATCGAACCGCGAACGACCTGTGCCTCAAGCTCCTTGAGCATCGGCTTGGCCAGATCGAGGTCCAGACCTTCCTCGGTCAGGATCTCGTTGATCCGGTCCTTGGCTTCCGCGACTTTCTTGTAACGGGCCTGCTTCTGACGCTCCTTGTAAGCGTCCGCCATCAGCTTGTTGCCGACCTTCTCGACACGCTTGCGAAGGGCGATTTCTTCCTTCGTCAGCGACGGCAGATCCCACGGTGCCTTCGCAGCGTGCTCGGCCAGCGCGATGATGGCATCGATGACCGGCTGGAAGGACGTGTGTCCCAGTGTGACGGCTTCAAGCATCGTCTCTTCCGAAAGCTCGCTGGCTTCGGATTCAACCATCAGCACGCCCTCGGACGTACCGGCGACCATCAGGTCGAGCGTGCTGTCCTTGAGCTCGTCATGAACCGGGTTCACAACCAGCTTGCCGTCGATGCGGCCGATACGGGCGCAGGCGACCGGTCCAAAGAACGGAATGCCGGACATCGTAAGAGCAGCCGAGCAACCAATCAGGGCCACGAGAGCCGGATCGTTCTCGTTGTCGTAGCTCAGAACCGTTGCGGTGATCTGGACTTCGTTGCGGAAGTTCTCCGGGAACAGCGGACGGATCGGACGATCGATCAGACGTGCGTTCAGGACTTCAGCTTCGGACGGACGGCCTTCACGCTTGAAGAACCCACCCGGGATCTTGCCGGCGGCGTAAGCCTTTTCCTGGTAGTTGACCGTCAGCGGGAAGAAGTCCTGTCCCGGCTTGACGCTCTTGGCGCCAACGGCGGTGCAGAGCACAACCGTGTCGCCGTATGTGATCATGACGGCGCCGTCTGCCTGGCGTGCGACCTTGCCGGTCTCCAGGATCAGGGGGCGTCCGGCCCATTCGATTTCCTTGCGGAAATAATCAAACATGCATGTTTTCCCAAATTAAGGATGAAACCATCCCCGGGCGTCCGGCAGGTGGCGGAGCAGCGTTTCGGACGGCATGGCGGTGATGGCGGGAAGTCCCCGGCATGACACCATGTGGCCTGAAACGCCGGTCGCGCACCCGCACCGCCGGACAGGCGATGGCGGGGGTGTCCGGGAGCAGGCTCCCGGACAGATCAGCTCAGCGACGCAGGCCGAGACGCTCGATCAGGCTCTGGTAACGGGCCTGGTCCTTGCGCTTGAGATAGTCCAGCAGGCTACGACGCTGACCGACCATCATCAGAAGACCACGACGGGAGTGGAAGTCCTTCTTGTGGGTCTTCAGGTGCTCGGTCAGGTTGACGATACGCTCGGACAGGATTGCAACCTGGACTTCCGGCGAACCCGTATCTGTCTCGCTCTGCTTGTACTCAGAAATCAGTGCCGTGCGGCGTTCTGCGGTAATCGACATCGTGTTCTCCAAAAAACTCGTGGTTTTCCAGCATCCGCGCTGCCCTGAGCCGCCCATGACGGACATGACACAGACCCAGCACGTGCTCTCCGATCATCGCGCGCCACAGGTGGTCTTCCCCCTGCGACGATGCCGGCAGAGGATGCACGAGGTCCGAAGGGTCTATCGACTGCCCCCAGACAAGCATCCTTCCCTCCGCATCGGTGACGGCCAGCGCCGGGATGTCGACCAGCGCGGTCGCCGCATCCAGCAGAGGAGCCGGAAGAGCATCGGCGTTGTCCACAGTTTGAGTCGATTTGTCCAGTGATATCTGATCGATCGTCAGGGCGTGGCTCAGATCGAACGGCCCGCACTTGGTCCGCCGGAGCACTGAAATATGCCCGACCGTTCCGCAGGCAAGCGCAATGTCCCGCGCGAGCGAGCGCATATAGACCCCCTTGCCCGACTGCACGTCAAAGACGGCCGTATCCGCATCCGGACGTTCCACAAGCGTTATCGAATCGATCCGTGCCGGACGGGGCGGAAGCTCCGGCGGACGGCCGGCACGCGCCATGTCATAGGCCCGCTCCCCCCCGACCCGAAGCGCCGAAAACACGGGGGGCACCTGCATGACATTTCCTGTCAGCGCAGGCAGGACGGCAAGGATCTGGTCGTCAGTCGGGCGGTTCGAAGATGTCGCCAGAACCTCGCCTTCAAGATCATCTGTCGTCCGGCTTTCACCGAATGTCAGGGTGAAGCGATAACGCTTTGTCGCATCCATGATGTAGGGAATGGTCCGCGTCGCCTTGCCAAAGGCAATCGGCAGCACACCTGAGGCCAGCGGATCAAGCGTTCCGCCGTGACCGGCCTTCTTCGCATCAAACGCCCATCGCAGCTTGTTGACCATATCCGTGGAAGTCGGACCCAGCGGCTTGTCCAGAATCAGCCACCCGTCGATATCGCGTCCACGTTTCCTGCCCATACATCCCGTCCTTGCTTGTGAAGGCCGCTGATAGACCAGCACGGGCCCGGAATGCAAAAAAACGCCCCTCACCGGAAGTGAGGGGCGTTTTCGTAAGTTACTCCGGGTCCTTTTCCAGATCCCGCCGGACTTCCGGAGATCGCATGATCTCATCGAGTTCCATGGCGTTATCCAGAGCCGTATCGGGCTGGAAATGAATTTCCGGAACTGTCCGGAGATTCAGGGACTTGGAAAGCCCCGTCCTCAGGAAAGGCGCCACCCGCTTCAGAGCCGGCAAAAGAACTTCCACATCGCTCCGTCCCAGACGTGTCACGAAGGCCGTGGCATGCCTGAAATCCGGAGCAATACGGACTTCCGTTACCGTAATCCGCACGTCCAGAAGCTCCGGGTCACGGAACTCTGTCCGGGCGAACAGCTCCGCCAGAACACGGCGGACCTCTTCGGCCACCCGGAGCTGGCGGGTGCTGGGCCCCTGGGCCGTAACGCCGGCAGGGCCTTTCAGGTCATGTCTCGAACGCGAACTCAAGCCGGGATCACTTCCATTTCATAGCACTCGACCATGTCGCCTTCGCGGAGGTCGTTGTAACCCGCAAACGACAGGCCACACTCGTAACCACGAGCCACTTCCTTGACGTCGTCCTTGAAGCGCTTGAGCTGGCTCAGATCGCCCTCGTGGATGACAACGTTGTCACGCAGCAGACGCACGCCACAGCCGCGCTTGACGAGGCCTTCGGTGACGTAGCAACCCGCGACCTTGCCGGTCTTGGTGATGTTGAAGACCTGACGGATCTCGGCATAGCCCAGGAACTTCTCGCGGTGCTTCGGTGCAACCTTGCCCTTGACCAGCTGCTCCACGTCATCCGCCACCTGGTAGATGATCGAGTAATAGCGGATGTCCACACCCTCACGCTGGGCCAGTTCACGCGCCTGAGATGTTGCACGGACATTGAAGGCCACAATGATGGCATTCGAAGCCTTGGCAAGCTGGATGTCACTTTCCGTGATCTGACCAACAGTGGCGTTCAGAACGCGGACAGCAACTTCCTCATGGGCCAGCTTCTGAACTGTCGTGGAAATCGCTTCCGCAGAACCCTGCACGTCGGCCTTGATGAGAAGGGCAACTTCCTTCTGCACACCGGCCTGGATACGCGCCAGCATCTGGTCAAGCGTTCCACGGGCAGCAACCTGAGAGGCGGCTTCCTTGTCCTTGATCTTCCGCTGACGGAACTCGCTGATTTCGCGGGCCCGGGCATCGGTTTCAACAACAACGAACGGCTCACCTGCACCCGGCACACCTGTCAGGCCAAGGACCTCGACGGGCATGGACGGGCCGGCATCCTTGAGCTGACGACCACGGTCATCGAGCACGGCGCGGACACGGCCCCATTCGGAACCGGCCACCAGGATGTCGCCCCGGCGCAGAGTACCCTTCTGGACGAGAACGGAGGCCACGGGGCCACGTCCACGATCCAGACGGCTTTCGATCACCACACCTTCGGCAACACGGTCCGGATTGGCGCGCAGATCCAGCATTTCCGACTGGAGCAGGATGCACTCTTCAAGCTTGTCCAGTCCGGTCCGCTTGAGGGCCGAAACCTCGACGTCCTGGGTGTCGCCACCCATTTCCTCGACCACGATCTCGTGGCTCAGAAGTTCCTGACGGACACGGGCAGGATTGGCGCCCGGCTTGTCGATCTTGTTGATGGCCACGATGATCGGAGCATTGGCAGCCTTGGCATGCTTAATGGCTTCGATCGTCTGCGGCATCACGCCGTCATCAGCCGCCACAACCAGGATCACGATATCGGTCACCGACGCACCGCGGGCACGCATCGAGGTGAAGGCCTCATGACCCGGCGTATCGATGAAGGTGATCTTCCGTCCCGAAGGTGCAGTGATCTGATACGCACCGATATGCTGCGTGATTCCGCCCGCTTCGCTTGCAGCCACATCCGTGGTGCGCAGCGCGTCGAGCAGAGAGGTCTTGCCGTGATCGACATGGCCCATGACCGTTACGACCGGAGCACGCGGCTGCAGATCGCCGGCGCTGTCTTCCACGCCTTCGATGCCGATTTCGACATCGCTCTCGGAAACGCGCTTGATGCGATGACCGAATTCCTCGACCACCAGCTCAGCCGTGTCGCCATCGATGCTCTGAGCAGCCGTCGCCATGACGCCCATCTTCATGAGAGCCTTGATGACTTCACCCTGACGGGACGCCATACGGTTGGCCAGTTCGGCAACCGTGATGGTTTCCGGCACGATGACGTCACGAACGACGCGGACCTGATCGGAACGCAGACGCTCCAGTTCGGCCTGACGGCGCTCACGGTCACGCTGACGACGGACCGAAGCCAGCGAACGCGTCTTGTCGTCATCACCTTCGATCGCAGCGCGGACGTCGATGCGGCCCGAACGGCGGTCACTGCCACCGGCAGCCTTGCGGGACGGTGCAGCCTGACGACGCGGCGGTGCAGGCGGAGCACCCGGACCACTGCGGCGCGGTGCGGGGCGACGTTCTTCTTCGCCACCAGCAGCGGCAGCCGCACCGGAACGCAGATGAAGGGTTTCGTTGTTACGGGCAGGTGCGGACGCCGATGCTGCCGGACGCGACGGCTGAACCGGACGCGGCGGCATGATGGCACGCTCAGCCAGAGGACGCAGACGCTGGACCGGAGCAGCAAGCTGCACACCGCCGGTCGAGTGATTGCGCGGGTCGAGCGGAGCCGCTCTCGCAGCTTCCTCGGCCTCACGGGCTGCAGCCTCGGCGGCAGCCTGTTCCGCAGCACGCGCCGCAGCTTCAGCAGCAGCCTGCTCACGGGCCGCCTGCTGCTCGCTTTCCTGCAGGGCAGCGATTTCCGCAGCCTTCTGCTCGGTGATCAGACGCTCTTCCTCAGCGGCGCGACGCGCAGCTTCGGCGGCAGACATGATCTGGATCTTTTCTTCCTCGCGCCGCGCGGCCTCATCGGCCGCAGCCTTGCGCTGCCCCTCAAGGGCGCGCTGGCGGGCAGCCAGTTCGGCTGCCGTCAGGGCACGACCACCCGCACCACGACCACCACGGGCCGCCGCACCGGCACCCGGGCCAGCCGCATTGCGCTTGGGCTTGCGCACTTCAACCTGCACGACCTTGGAACGGCCATGGCTGAAGCTCTGACGCACGGAGCCAGCATCCACAGTACGCCCGACCTCCGGACGCCCAGCAGGGCGAAGCGACAGCCGGCTGCTTTTGGTCTGTTCGCCGCCCTGTGATGGGGTGTTGTTTCCGTCCTGGTTGCGCTCGTTGCCGTCGCTCATAGTTCCGCCTGTTCCTTACTGACCCCAGCGGGGTCTGGGAGCGGACGTCCTGCCACTCCCGAAAATCTCTCATGTTCGGCGATCAGGCGCTGTGCCAGCGCACCAGGCGCCATCACCGCATAGACCGCCCGGTCCCGGCTGAACGCCGATTCCAGGACCCGGTCGGGAACTGTCACAACCGGCAGAGAACGCCGGCCCGACACCAGTCTGGAGAATTCGTCCGGACTTGCACTTTCCGAACGGATCACCACCCCTACCCTGCCGGAGGTAAGCCACTCCCGGCACTTCTGAAACCCGCAGACCGTCTGACCCGCTCTCCGGGCCAGGCTGACTGCGTCCAGCATCCGCTGCACCAGAGCGGCCCCGATGAGATCGGCAAGGCCTTCCGGTACGATCACCTGGGCTTTTGCCGCTCTAGCGAAAGCCTGTCGTGTGCGGGCGCTATCTAACACATCCCGGCTGGCACTCAACCACATTCCCCGACCCGGAAGCTTTCCGGCGAGGTCGGGCACAACCCGGTTATCCGGGCTGACCACAAAACGGATCATGCCTTCAGGCGGCTTCTGCTCTCGCGTAACGATGCATCGCCGCTCCGAGCCGCGACGCCCTAGAGCACCACGAACGGGACCATTATCAGTATCAGAAATATCAGACGTCGGTCGACTCCCCGTCACCGTTTTCGGGCTTTGCCGAGTCGGCTTCTTCACCATCGAACCAGTGCGCACGCGCCGCCATGATGATCTCGTTGGCTGCGTCTTCGTCGATGGCATCCTCACCGAGGATTTCCACCAGTTCGTCACCGGCCAGATCCGCCAGATCATCGAGCGTCTTCACGCCCTTCTCACCCAGCGTCACCAGCATCTGGTTCGTAAAGGTCCCCAGCTCGGCCACATCGTCCGTGACACCCAGCGCCTTGCGCTGGTCATCCAGGGCCTGTTCCTTGCTGGCCAGATAATCATTGGCGCGATGCATGAGCTCTTCAGCCACGCTCTCGTCAAAACCTTCGATATCGTTCAGCTCGACCGGGTCGGTATAGGCCAGTTCCTCGATCGTGTGGAAGCCTTCCGTTACCAGCAGACCTGCAATCACGTCATCAACGTCCAGCGCATCCACGAACTGCGAGGAGCGCTTGCGGAACTCTTCCTGACGACGCTCCGATTCCTCGGCCTCCGTCAGGATGTCGATGTCCCAGCGCGTCAGCTGGCTGGCGAGACGCACGTTCTGCCCACGGCGACCGATGGCCAGCGAAAGCTGCTCATCCGGCACCACGACTTCAACGCGACCCGCTTCCTCATCCATCACCACCTTGCTGACTTCAGCGGGCGCCAGCGCATTGACGACGAATGTCGCGGCCTGCGGGCTCCAGGGAATGATGTCGATCTTTTCACCCTGCAGTTCGGCCACGACGGCCTGAACGCGGGAGCCACGCATACCAACGCAGGCACCGACCGGGTCGATCGCCGCATCGCGGGAAATCACAGCCATCTTGGCGCGCGATCCCGGATCACGGGACACGGCCTTGATCTCGATGATACCGTCGTAGATTTCCGGAACTTCCTGCGCAAACAGCTTGGCCAGGAAGGCCGGATGCGTGCGTGACAGGAAGATCTGCGGGCCGCGCGGCTCGTCACGCACATCATAGATGTAGGCGCGGACGCGGTCGGAATTGCGGAAGGATTCGCGGGGAATCAGCTCGTCACGACGCAGTAGGGCTTCCGTATGGCCGATCTCGACCATGAGATTGCCGTACTCGGTCCGCTTGACGGTGCCGTTGACGATCTCGCCCACGCGGTCCTTGAACTCGTTGTACTGGCGCTTGCGCTCGTACTCACGAACACGCTGCACGATGACCTGCTTGGCCGTCTGTGCTGCGATACGTCCGAAATCGATCGGCGGCAGCGGATCGACCAGATGCTCACCAGCCTGGATTTCCGGCTGGAACTTCCGGGCGATGTGCAGCGGGATCTGCGTATCCTCGTTCTCGACCTGCTCGACGGCTTCGGTCCAGCGGCTCAGACGGACTTCGCCGCTCTTGCGGTCGATCGTCGCACGGATGTCCTTTTCATGCCCGTACTTCGCGCGGCCAGCCTTCTGGATGGCCTGCTCCATGGCTTCCAGCACTTCCTCGCGGTCGATGTTCTTCTCGCGGGATACTGCATCGGCAACCAGCAGCAGTTCGGGACGTGTAACAGACGTGTCCATCAGATCGGACCTCCAGCCAGCATGAGACGGGTCATCACTTCTTCCCCGGCTTCTTCGGATTCAGTTTGGGCGCCTGGCGCGTTTCTTCGCCATCTTCCCCTTCAGGATTAAGGCCTGCAAGGGCCGCACTCGCCTCGATCAGCGCATCGGTCAGGACCAGACGGGCCTTGCGAATATCCACCAGCGGCAGAACGGCTTCAGTCCCGTCATCCAGACGGATGATGGCATTACCGTCCCGTGCCCCCATAACGGTGCCCGAAAAGCGGCGGCGGCCATTCAGAGGAACGTCCAGCTCGGCCTTCGCCAGATGACCGGCGAATCGCTCCCAGTCCTTGGCACGCGTCAGCGGACGGTCGATCCCCGAGGACGACACTTCCAGCATCCACGCACCGGGGATCGGATCGTCAACGTCCAGAATGGCGCCGGCAGCATGACTGATCTGTTCGCAGTCTTCCACCGAGATCAGGGAACCGTTCGCACGGTCCGCCATGATCTGGATCGTCGGGGTATCGCGTCCCAGCACGGAAAGACGCACGAGCTCATAGCCCAGATCGGCCAGCGTCGGTGCGATCCGCTCCGCAATGCGGGCTTCCAGCCCCGTGAGATGGGGCAGTTCGATATCGGAAGAGGCGTTCTGCTGAGACAAGACAAAAAAGGCGGCCCGTCAGGGCCACCCCCCAAATGAGCGGAAGATGAATGGAATGTGCCTTATGTAAGTCACCTCCTCTCAAGACGCAAGAGGAACGCAAATCCCTTTGTTCCTGAAGCGCTTATCCATTAGGCGAGTCGAAAGATTTGTTTACATTCCGATGCCTCGAAAGCCCTTGTCTTCGGACGCCGTCGGGAGTGAGATGGTTCTGAAATGACGTCCCAGCCCGAGCCCCGTCCCGAACCGCGCCCGCAGCCGCTGCTTTCCGAACCCGCGTCCCGGAGCCGGGCGCTGTGGGGCGGAGGTGG
The DNA here is from genome assembly GCF_018256155.1 of Gluconobacter sp. Dm-62. Taxonomy (GTDB): domain Bacteria; phylum Pseudomonadota; class Alphaproteobacteria; order Acetobacterales; family Acetobacteraceae; genus Gluconobacter. Next base: position 53,174 of record NZ_JAERLY010000014.1, on the reverse strand, counting down.
CCTGATCGCGGCCCTGACCGTCGGAGCTGGCGCTTTCTTCTACACTCATAATACGACCACGCCGCCAGCGCCCGCTGTTGCCCCACCGTCCCAGAGCACTCCGGCTGTCCCTGCTGCCCAGACAGCCGCGGTCCAGCTCTCCATGCTTCCTCCTGCGAAAGCACCGGCCGCCCTCGCAAAAAGCGGCTTCAGTCCTGCCGACCGTGCGCGCATTCTGGCCGCCGTAAAAGACGGTAAGATGCGCCTTGTGGAAATGCCGGTTCTGGATGCGTCGGGCGCAGTCGGCCAGAGCATTGACGTGACGGTCTCGGGCCTGACACAGCGTATTGTCCTGACGGGCAAGTTCCAGCATCTGGTCATTCCCATTGTCGAAGCCGGACAGATCCTCATTGCTCCTGTCAGCATGCCACATGCCCCGGCCCTGATCGTCGGCGCCCTGACAGCACTTGGCCCTGAAGCCCTGCCCGCCCTGACGACGCTCGACCAGCGCGTCCTGCTCAACGTGATCGTCCAGTAAGGAACAGCCCGGTGTTCAAGTCTCTCGTTCCCATGCTCAACCGGGCCATGCCGCTGATGATGGCCGCCTTCCTTATTCTGGCGGTCATTCAGGTCGCGGTCATGCTACACCTGTCGCTGAACGGGCTGTGGGCCGCCATCGAATGGGGACGGCGTTTCTATCTTCCGCTGGCAGGCATCAGCGCCCTTCTGGCAGTCACGGGGCTGGCGTATGAAACATCAGCCGAAAAACTGGCGCGTCGCGGACTGCGCCGCAGGAAAGGTCTCATCATGGATGTTCTCAGCCGTCTGACGAACCGCGGAGCCCTTGAAGAGCTCATGGCCCGCGAACAGCGCGAAACCGTCCTCGACGCCGACGAACTGGCCGCATCCCTGCGTGCCCGCGTCATCGGACAGGACCAGGTCTGCGAGGACATCGCCCAGCAGATGCGCCGCCGCCTGGCGCTTCAGGTCCGTGGCAAGCCCGTGGGCATTTTCCTGCTCGCAGGGCCGCCGGGTACTGGAAAAACCTATCTTGCCAAGCAGATGGCCAAGCAGATGGAACGCCCCCTGCTGAATTTTGACATGACGCAGATGTCCAGCGCCCATGCCGCCACCCAGCTTTTCGGCTCGCCCAAGGGCTATGTTGGCTCTGACACATTCGGCAAGCTGACCGGTGGCCTCAAGGACAAGCCCGACGCCGTGGTCCTGCTCGACGAGATCGAGAAGGCCCATCCGGACGTCTTCAAGAAATTCCTCACCGCCTGGAACGACGGTCACGTCACGGAGGCCTCCACAGGAGAGCAGGTCTCGACCACGCGTGCGATCTTCATGCTGACATCGAACGTCGCCACCGAAGCCCTGACCGAAATTGCCGACCGCCTCGTCAACGAGCCTGAGAAAATGCGTGCCGAGTCGGTCGAGGCGCTTCTCAAATCCGGCTTCGCCCCCGAAGTCCTCAACCGTCTGGACCGGATTTTCATTTTCCGCGCCCTGCGTGGACTGGATCTCGCCCGTGTCGCCGCACTGGAAATCGAGGCCATGATCGAAGGCTATGGTCTGCATGTGGAAACCGGCGGTATCGACGCCGGGGTCCTGTTCCAGGTCATGATGAAACAGAAGAACCTCGGTAGCGGCGCCAGCGCACGCGATCTTGTCCGCTCCATCGAGGACATGGTCAGCGAAAGCCTGATCGTCGCGCGCCAGCAGGGCGCCAAGCGCGTCCGCCTCGTCACGCAGGAGAACGGCACCGTCATCACGGAAATCGCCAACGATGCCGAAGCCCAGCTCGGCCGGGTGAGCCACTGATCCATGACGGCATTCGGACGGCTCTGGCGACGCGCGCCGCTCTGGCGCACGAGCGTGATCGTAACGGTTGGCGCGCTCGGTATGGCCGCCTTCTATCCCACCCCGGCGCTCAAAAAGGCCATGCCGTGGCTTCCGGGACATCTGCCGGGTGCCATGCCCTCTAATGCGGGCTCGGGCGACTCTCAGCCGGGTGCGCAACAGGCCGCCCAGCCCGGCGGAGCGCCCGGTCTCGGAGACCAGATCGGCGTTCCTGATCCCGGCATCACCCAGCATGGAAGCATCACGATCGCGGGGCGCACGCTTCCGCTTCCGGCCGGAGACTGGCATCCGATCCTGACGGCCCGCAGCGGCGCACATGGTGAACTGTCCCAGCAGATCCTGGCCCGCACCGATCGCGGCGTCGTTTCCGGCGTGATTGTCGTCCGTGCCACGCAGCAGCCCGTCCCGGCAGATCTCGCGGAGCAGCTCGAAACGCCATGCCATGATGACCGCGACTACGCCGCCCATATTTCAGACAAACCGGGCGTGTCGCAGGAATGCAGCTACACCAGCAACGCTGTTCTCGAAAACCAGAGCGTCAGCACGGATCCATTCATTACGGCCGCATTTTCACGGATGCATACGCTCGGCTTCCCTGTCCCGAGCCTGATGATCAATGTCGGCTGGTATCATGCGGCCGCAGCGGGCAAGAACACCGCCCATATCGAAACGGTGGAGACGCTCGTCGCCCCGATCGAACATGGATCACGCCAGCTTCTGGCGCCGCCGGAATACTGGAACAAGGCCTCGGTTCACAAAAACCCCGATGCTGCCCAGTTCATTGACTCTCTGGATCGCTGGATGATCGGCTGGTCACGCGCCCTGCGTCAGGGATTTGACGGAACGCTGGACACAGCCACCCTCGTGCCACCGCTTATCAACGACCCGTCCGCACCGCAGCCGGCCTGAAAAGACCGGGCACCATATTCAATGGTGCCCGGCACCTGCCGAAAAACCCCGGCCCAGCCGCCGCTCCGCCATGCGTGCCAGCCGTACGAACGGCAGTCCGAGCAGCAGATATGCCAGACCGACCATGATCCCCGTTCCAAAATAATCGTAATAAGTGGAAGACAGCCGCACATAGGTCTGGCTCAGCTCCGTCAGCGTAATGACGGAGACGAGCGAACTGTCCTTGAGCAGCGAAATGAAGTCATTGGTCATGACCGGCACAACCGTCCGGAACGCCTGCGGCACGATCACGAGCCGCAGCGCCTGCCAGTGCGTCATGTTCAGCGCAATCGCCGCTTCCATCTGGCCACGCGCCACAGACAGTAAACCGGCGCGGTAGTTTTCCGCTTCATAGGCCGCATAGTTCAGGCCAAGCGAGAGCACACCCGCCATGAAGGGCGACAGACGAATGCCAAAAGCTGGCAGTCCATAGAAAATGAACAGCACCTGAATCAGAAGCGGCGTCCCGCGCACGACCTCGACATAGATCCCCGCAACAAACCGCAGCGGCGCCCCGCCATAATGCCGGGACAGCGCGAGCAGAAGCCCCAGTGCCACGGCCAGAACCATGGCCAGCGCCGAAACCGCCAGCGTCATGAGCGCGGCCTGCCCGATCAGGGGCAGAAAACTCACATAACGCCGCGCCAGAACATGCCAACCGCTGCCGGTCGTGTTCGCCATGGCCTGCCGGTAATGGTCCCATTCGGTCGGCGCGATATCCGGCTGGCTGTTATCGCCTGTATAATTCGCCATCAGCGGCGTCCACAAGTTCCAGCGTGCCAGAATGCGATGCAGCGTCCCGTCCTTGATGATTTCGCCGAGCGCCGCATCCACCTGGTCGCGCAACTCCCGGTTTTCCGGCGAAAACGCGATCCCGTATTCCATGCTACCAATCGGCTCGCCCACGAGCTTCATGTCCGGCGAGATGCTGCCATAATACAGCGCAATCGGCGCATCGAGCAGGATCGCGTCCAGTCGTCCGTTCCGCAGATCAGAGAACGCATTCGTCTCTTCTTCATAGGACCGCACGTTCGAGCCACCCTGCCGGCGCAGCATCCGCTCGGCTGTCGTGTCCTTGATCGTCCCAACAGTGTGGCCCTTAAGAGCCTCCATCGTGTCCAGACCGTTCTGGTCATGCCGAACGATAATCCGCTCGCTCGTCACATAATACGGACGCGAAAACAGAACGGCCGCCTTGTGCTCCGGCGTCATTTCGATGCCGTCCAGCACCATACCGTACAGTCCGCGCGACAGGCCGGGGATCAGACCGTCCCAGTCGTTCTGGATAAATGTCGCCTTGCGGTGCAGACGCTGCGCGATGGCATCGGCCAGTTCGTATTCGAAGCCGGTCATCCGGGATTCATGAGCCGGGTCATGGAAGACGTAAGGCACGTTCGCCTCACCGTCCGACGCCCAAAGCAGTTCCTGCGGCGCAGAAGACGGTGCATCCGCCAGCGCGACAGAAACGGGGCTAACCGCGAGAGCCAGCACAAGCGCAAGAATTTTCTTCATCACAGCAGCGTCCGCAGGAACCGGCGTGTCCGTCCCTCCCGGGGGTTGGCGAACATCAGGTCCGGATCACCGCTCTCAACGATTTCCCCGCCCTCGACAAACAGAACGCGGTCCGAGGCCGCACGCGCGAAACGCATGTCATGCGTCACGACAAGCTGCGTCATGCCATCATCATCCAGCGCCCGCATGACAGACAGGACTTCCTCTGACAGCTCGGGGTCCAGCGCCGACGTCGGCTCGTCATACAGCATCACGGACGGCTTCATCGCGAGCGCGCGAGCAATCGCCGCACGCTGCTTCTGACCACCCGAAAGACTGTCGGGATACCGATCCTTGACGGCTGCAAGGCCAACCTTTGCAAGAAGTTCGCACGCAATGGACTGCGCCTCGTCACGCGACATTTTCTTGACCTGGATCGGCGCCATCATGACGTTGTCCAGCACCGTGCGATGGGGAAACAGATTGAAGGCCTGAAAGACCATGCCAACATGCGACCGCAGCTTATGCGCCTCGGCCTCATTGGCGCGGCTCCAGTGCTTTCCCGTACAAGCGACCGTCACGTCCTCGATCCGGACAGAGCCCGCATCCGGATGTTCCAGAAAATTGAGGCAGCGCAGGAACGTGGACTTGCCACATCCCGAAGGCCCGATCATCGAGATCAGCTCACCGCGCTCCACATCGAGCGACAGGCCCTTCAGAACCTCGTTCCCACCAAAGGACTTGGCGATACCACTCGCCTGCAGCACCAGATCAGCCAGTTCCGGAAACCCTCGAAAAAAGAGACGCACGATCACATGACCGCGCAGCCCTCATAACGGACCTGCGCCAGCGTATCGAGACCTTAATACAGCTCGTGGCACAATTCATACGATCATCATATTCCGCTCCTCCGGAGCCCGGCTCTTACGCCAGCCCTTGCGAAGGACGTCCGCAGGGTCTCTAAAACAGAAAGACACACACCGGGACAGAGCCGAACCCGCGCATGAGACCCTTTGATGACCACCCCGTCTGACTTCCCCACGCCCCCTGTTCCCGGACGCCTGCTCGATGTCGAGGACGTTACGGTGTTCCGCGGAGACCGGCTGGTGCTTGATGGCGTGTCGCTGACGCTGGATGCGGGGGACGCCATGATCCTGACAGGGCCGAACGGTGCGGGAAAATCCACGCTCCTGCGCACCATTTCAGGCCTGCGCCGTCCCGATTCAGGCGAGGTCATCCGCTATGGCGACCTTGCGTGGCTCGGCCATCAAGACGCACTCAAGCCCGGACTGACGCTGGCGCAGAACCTGGCTCTGGCTGAAAAACTTGGCACGAACAGTCTGCCTGACGCGCTGGATGCGCTGGATCTCACCCATCTGACCGATCTTCCGGCCCGCCTGCTGTCCTCGGGACAGAAGCGCCGCGCGGCCTTTGCCCGCGTCATGCTTTCCGGGGCTCCACTGTGGCTGCTGGACGAGCCGACCGTCGGGCTGGATGTCGCCAGTATCGAGCGCCTCGGCGCCGTCATGGCCGCCCACCGCGCCAAGGGCGGGGCCATGATTGTCACAACGCATGTGGCCCTCCCCCTCGACAACACCCGCTCGCACGAACTGCCGTCGCTCGCGCATGTGGAATCCTTCTGGCTGTCATGACCGCTTTTCTTGCCCTGATCGACCGTGACCTCCGTCTGGCCTTCCGCTTCGGTGCCGACACACTGGCCTCTCTGTTGTTCTTTATATTATGCGGCAGCCTGTTCCCGCTGGCGCTCGGCCCCTCGCCAGACCTTTTGAGGCATATGGGGCCAGGCATCATCTGGGTCTGCGCCCTGCTCGCCTGCCTTCTACCGCTGGACCGCCTGTTCGGGGCGGAACTCGAAGACGGGTCGCTTGACCTGCTGATGCTGACCGGACCAGCCCCGGCCGCCGTGGCTTTTGCCAAAATGGCCGCCCACTGGCTGACGACCGGCCTGCCGCTGCTGATCGCCAGCATGCCGCTTGGCATCATGCTCGGCGTCAAGGGTTCTGAATTACCACTCCTGCTGTTCGGACTTGCGATGGGCACGATGTCCCTCTCGCTTCTGGGCGGCATGGCGGCTTCGATTGTTCTTGGCGCGCGTCGGGGCGGCGTCCTGCTCCCGCTTCTGGTGCTGCCGCTCGCAACGCCCGTCCTGATCTTCGGTGCGGCCTCGTCCTATGCCGGACAGCTTGCGACATCCCCAGCGGCCAGTCTGGATCTGCTGGGAGCCTGCCTCTTCGCCTGTCTCCCGCTGTGCCCTCTCGCCGCCGGCCAGGGTTTGAAAGCCGCCGTGGGCTGAAGCAGGTTTTTTACCTTAACAGGATGTCATCCTGAGGCCTTTGACGACATGACCCCTTTGTGAAACGACTGGGCCACATTCGTTTCATATCGAGATCATCATAATGCCTTCACGTCCGACACTCAGAAGCTCTCTCCTGTCCTGCGCAGCCCTGCTGGGCCTGAGCTTCAGTGTCGCGCAGGCAGAGTCGGGCTATCTGCGCGAACCCTCGATTTCCGGCCAGACCGTCCTGTTCAACGCCGAACAGTCCGTCTGGAGCGTTCCGCTCTCGGGAGGGCAGGCCCAGCGCCTGACAACCGTGCCGCAGGGTGCCAACGCCATCGATCCGCACCCGGCCATTTCCCCGGACGGCACCCAGATCGCATTTGCCGCCAATTTCGACGGCCCGACCGAAATCTACGTCATGCCCCGCAGCGGCGGGACGCCCCGACGCCTGACGTTCGAGAACGTCGCCCGTCTGAAGATCATCGGCTGGGACGCTCATGCCGGTATTCTCTATGCCGCCCCGGCCGCAACAGGCCCCTATTACACCCAGACCATTACCGCCATTGACCCAAAGACCAGCGTCACGCGCGTCTTCCCGCTCTCCGCCGTCAATGATGCTGCCCTCAGCCCCGACGGACACTGGCTCTATGCCGTCCGCTTCGGTCTCGCCACGACCGGCGATCACATGCGCGCCTACCGTGGTGGTGCGCTGTCCCAGCTCTGGCGCTTCGATCTTCAGAACGGCAAGGAAGCCGAGCGCATCGGCACGCATAACGCCAACCTGATCCGCCCGATGCTCTGGCGCGACCGGCTGATCGTCGTTTCCGACGAAGACGGCCGCTATAATCTGTGGAGCCTCGCCACCGACGGCTCGGACGCGAAACAGCTCACCCATTTCACGGATTACAGCGTCCTCGAAGCGTCCATTTCTGGAGACCATATCGTCCTGCGCAAGGGTGCGGACCTGTTCGATTTCAATCTGGCGAATGGCGCGACAACCCCCATCAAGGTGGACCTGACCTCCGACAACCTCCCCCGCAGCCCGTACTGGCTGGAGAAGCCGACGCGCTTCCTGACATCCTCGACCATTTCCCCGAAGGGCGAGACCGCAGCCTTCACCATGCGCGGCCATGTCGTGGTCGCAGGCGCATCGCCCCGCCGCGTCGTCGTCCTCGCAACACCTGACAACGTCCGCCTGCGCCTCGCCCAGATCACACCGGACGGCAAATCCGTCATCGCCTTCAGCGACGTCAACGGCGATTCCGCCCTGTGGCGCTTTCCCGCCGATGGCAGCGGCAAGGGTGAAGCCATCAGCCAGCCGTCTCCGACCGAACCCGTCATCCTGTCGCTTTCGCCAGACGGAAAATACGCCGCCCATACCGATCTTCTGGGGCGCCTGTGGCTGACGGACCTGTCCACAAAGGCTGACAAGCTCGTCGACAATGCCACACGGGACGGCACGAATATTTTCGACTCCCTGTCATGGTCTTCGGACGGGCACGTCCTGGCCTTTGTACGCACACGAGGTGCAAACCTGCGGCGTCAGATCGCGCTTTACGTCCCCGCCACCGGCCAGACGAACTGGGTTACGGACGGACGCTACGAATCCTATACACCCGGCTTTTCCCCGGACGGCAAATGGCTGTGGTTCCTCTCGGACCGCACCTTCTCGCTGTCCAATGGTTCCCCCTGGGGGGACCGCAATATCGGCCCGGCCTTCCCGAAGCGGACCGGCATTTACGCCCTCGCCCTCCAGTCTGGCGAGCACTTCCCGTTCCAGCCCGCAACGGAGCTGGACCCGGCGGACAAGAAACCCGACGCCGATCATAAGGATGACAAGAAGAAGGACGGCGACAAAAAGAAGGCCCTTCCCGCCATCACATGGGCGGGTCTCGCCACACGCCTTTATCAGGCCCCCGTTCCGGCAGGAGACTACGCGGGGCTCGGCGTCTCTGATGAGTATCTCTTCACCATCGACAATTCCGGTTCAGGCGATGGCACCCTGAAATCAATCCATATCGACAACAATGAGCACAAGATCGAAACCTACGCTTCCAAGATCTCAGGCTTCGATATCACGCCTGACGGCAAGACCCTCCTGACCATTGGCCTCGGTGAAAAGAATGCCCCGGACCTGCTCCTGACCCCGGCAGGTGAGAAGCAGCCCAAAGAGCTGGCTGGCAAAAAGATCGAACTCGACCGTCTGCGCCTGCGGATCGACCCCGGACAGGAATGGTCGGACGAATTCGTGGACGCCTGGCGTCTGCACCGCGACCATTACTATGACCGCGATCTGCAAAGCGTTGACTGGAAAACCGTGCGCGCGCATTTTGCCCCCTTCGTAAACCGGCTTGGCGACCGTGCGGATCTGGACGATCTGCTCGGCCAGATGGTGGCAGAAATCGGCGCCATGCACTCGCAGCTCCACGCGCCCACGACCGTCGATCACCCCGCCTTCAGCCTCATCGCGGGCCTCGGCGCGCATCTGACGCATGAAGACAACGGCTTCCGCATCGATCACATCTATCAGGGCGACCGCGACCTGCCCGACCAGCAGTCCCCTCTGGCTGCCCCCGGCGTGGATGCCCATGACGGTGACCTGATTACCGCTGTCAACGGACAGCCCACGGCCGGGCAGCCCGACCTGGGCGCATTCCTTGCCGACCAGGCCGGAAAGCAGGTTCTCCTGACACTCTCCCGCTCCGGGAAAGACCACAAAATCATTGTGACACCCGTGTCTTACATAAAGGACCGTGATCTCCGCGCGCGCGACTGGGAAGTCAGCCGTGCGGATACCGTCGACCGCGCCAGTCACGGCCGCATCGGCTATCTGCATCTGCAGGCGATGATGGGCGAAGACATGGAAGCTTTCGCGCGCGAATTCTATGCCAACATCGATCGCGATGGACTGATCGTGGATGTCCGCGGCAATGTCGGCGGCAACATCGACAGCTGGGTCCTCACTCAGCTCATGCGGCGCCCGTGGATGTTCTGGGGCCGCTACGGCAATGCGTCTTCAGTCAACATGCAACAGTCCTTTCAGGGGCGCCTGATCGTCCTGTCTGACGAGATGACCTATTCTGACGGTGAAACCTTCGCTCAGGGCATCAAATCCCTGCATATTGCCCCGCTGCTTGGCGAACGTACAGCAGGCGCAGGCGTCTGGCTCTCCGACGGCGATGTCCTGATCGACAACGGCAATGCCCGCACGGCAGAGAACCCCTATTTCGACCTGAACGGCCACTGGCTGGTCGAGAACAAGGGCGTCTCCCCGGATATTGAAGTCGAGAACATGCCGGTCGCCACGTTCAATGGACAGGACCAGCAGCTCGACGCCGCCATCACCTGGCTCCGCAAGGACATGGCCGATCACCCCCGTCCGGACCTCAAGCCCGAAGCCTTCCAGGCCCAGCAGCCTGCCGCGCCTAAATAAGCGAGAGCTCTATCCACACAAAAAAGCCCCTGCACGCCAGTTCGTGCAGGGGCTTTTTCATGAGGAGCCGAGTTTTCAAAGCATCCGGTCCATGACCCGGTCCTTGCGGCCATAACGATGCAGCAGCGCCGCGATCACATGCCCGGCGATCAACACACCCAGTATCCACGACGAAAACTGGTGCAACACATTTACCAGCGGCACGAAAACCGGCGCCTTATGCGCCAGTGGTGGCAGATTCACGACCCACATCATCGGGATCGGCAGCCCGTGAACGGAACTCCGCACCCACCCCGTCAGCGGTACGACCAGCATCATCACATACAGCCCGAAATGCCCGACCTGCACTGCCAGACGCTCTTCCTCGGGAATATCCGAAGACATTGCGGGCGGCCGATGCGTCGCCCGCCAGACAAGCCGCAGAACCATCAGGATGATGATGAACGGTCCGATCTCCTTGTGGATCAGCAGCAAAAGCGCCTTCTGAGGCGTTGCTGCATGCGGCATGATCCGCCCCACATAAAATCCCAGAAGCCACAGGGGAATAATGATCGCCGCCATGCTCCAGTGAAACATTCTGGCCACAAGGGAATAACGCTGGAACGGCGGAAGGGTCTTGTCCATGAAACGGCACTACTCCGGAAGAACGGTTCCGCTTCCTATAACCCGTTCCTGCACCGAAACACACATTGCACAAGGTTACGGATTTTCAAGCCGCGACAGGACAGGTAGGACAGCACGCACGCTCTTACAGGAACACCCGATCGCCATGCTGACACTGCTGTACACCCGCATCACCGAACTGGCTGCCTCACCGCGCGCTGTCTGGTGGCTGATCGTCGTGGCCATGGCGGAGGCGTCGGTCTTCCCCCTCCCCGTAGACCTGATGCTCGTACCCATGCTGCTCGCCAATCGGGAACGCGCCTGGTTTCTGGCATTTGTCTGCACGATGGCCAGCGTTGCGGGTGGACTGATCGGCTGGCTTCTCGGTGCGTTCCTGATGGAACATGTCGGCATGCCGATCGCACATTTCTATCATGCCGATCAGCGCATCCTGAATCTCGAAGCCATGTTCCGCCGTTACGGGGTCTGGATCATTCTTGCCAAGGGTTTCACACCACTCCCCTACAAGTTCGTAACACTTGCCGCCGGTGCGGCACATTTCTCCCTGCTGCCGTTCATCGCCGCCAGTATCGTCACCCGCGGGGCACGTTTCTTTCTGGAAGCAGCCCTGCTCCGCACCTTTGGCGAGCCCATCCGAAACTTCATCGAAAAGCGGCTGGCCCTGGTTCTTCTGGGCGCACTGATTCTCATCGCTTTCGGAATCGCGTTAATCGAGCTTCTCTAAACATTATTTTAATATACGGAATTGCCGTTAATTTCGGGGCACTTTCCGCCCCATCCGGCGCGCGCCCGGCCAGAAACAGGGCAAACCCAAAAAATAAATATCGAAAAAATATCAGGAAAAATGTTAATTTTCCGATAACGGAAACATGTCAAAAAATTACTGATAATCAATCGGTTAGTCTCAGCAAGAGATTAAGACAATCGTGGAAATTTATCTGCCCGATACTGTAAATAGATTCACAATCAACATTGAAATATTCTGTTTGTAAAACACAATCATAATATTTCATCCAAAAATAATTCTTGAGTAACTTATATTTGAGTTAATTTTTTATTGATTAGAATCGCAGCAAGGTCGCAAGTAACTAAGTCCTGTTTCTAAATGGCCAACACCTACCCGACAGAAGCAGGGCAATATGTTAGTGCAATCCTAACGCAGGGGAATTGGCATGACTTCGTATAGCGATGCTAATGCTACTTATACCGTCACGCAGTCTGGTTTTCTTGGCCTCACAAACACAGTGACCATTCAGGACAACTCAGGCACTACCCTTTATACTCTTTCTGGTGTCCCCTCGGGAAATATCATCACTGGCTCGAGTTCAGTAAACGTCCTCGCAAGTTTACTGAGCGGAACTTATGTCAGTGTTCCCGGCTCAACAGGCGACATCAATATTCTTCTGAATGCCCTGAGTTCCGTCAATTTCTATATTGGTGGCGACACAACAGTCTCTCTGGGCGTCAGTGCAGTCTCTGGACTGACAATGAATGTCGTGGGCGGCCAGCTGACTTTTTCAAGCGGCCTCCTCGCCAGCGCACTTCAGGGCTCCACCATTAATATCAGCGAAGGTGGAACCTACGTTTCCGGCTCAAACCTCGCCAGCGTTCTGACAGGCTCCACAATCAGTTTTGGCGCCGGTGGCGGAACGCTGATCCTGAACGGCGGCGGAACACTCATTAACCTGAGCGGAACAAGCATCACCAACTACAATCCAGCCAAAGATACTATCGAGCTACAGAATACCGTTACCGAAATCAGTGGGTATACAGTCTCTGGTACCGGATCATCGCGTACCGTGACGCTCTTCGGTGGTAACAACAATACACAGATCGCGACTTATACTGTTACGCTCGCAAGCGGCGCCACACTCGCGGCCGGGACTTATAATGCCCTGAGCGCAAGCAATAACCCGCTCAAGATCACCTATTCCAACGGCAATACATATATTGGCGTCTGCTTCCTTGCTGACTCCATGATCCGCACACCCTCGGGTGAAACCCCGATCCAGGATCTCCGCACAGGAGATGAAGTCCTGGCATGGCATGAGGGAGCACCTTCTGCCCGCAAGGTCATCTGGACCGGCCGGCGCCAGACCACCACCAACCCGGCCCTTCCAGATGACCAGGCCGGCTATCCCGTCCGCGTCCTCGCCAATGCCATTGCGGAAAATGTTCCTCACAAGGACATGCTGATTACCGCAGAACACTGCCTGTTCATGAATGGACGCTTCATCCCCGCCCGGATGCTCGTCAATGGCCATTCAATCTTCTACGACCGATCCCTGACCTCTTATGAATACTTCCATATCGAGACCAGAGATCACGCCGTCATCATGGCGGATGGCATGCTGACCGAAAGCTATCTTGATACCGGCAACCGGCACACCTTCCGGCAGGATGGAAAAATCCTTGCCATCGGTGGTCAACACAAAACCTGGGCTGACGCCGCAGCCCCGCTGGAAGTAAGCCGGGACTTTGTCGAGCCTCTCTATCGGCAGATCGAATCCCGCGCCATCCAGCAGCAGCTTCCGCCAGCGGCCGAAGGCATTCACGCGCTCCAGACTACAGAAGATCCCGACCTGCATCTTGTTGCCTCAGATGGGCAGATCATCCGTCCGATGCGACAGGTGAAAGACCGGACCCTGTTCATGATTCCGCCGGGCATCACTTCGGTGACGCTCATGTCTCACGCCTCGCGTCCGTGTGACACTATCGGACCTTTCGTCGATGACCGCCGCAACCTCGGCGTTCTGGTCGGAGACATCGTATTCTTCGATTCAGGAACCACCACGGACATCGAAACCCATCTGGAACATCAGCCTCTCGAAGGCTGGTCCGGACCGGAAAACACCCGCTGCCGCTGGACAACCGGCAACGCTGTTATTCCGCTTGGAGAGCGCGCACCACTTCATTTCGGCGTTCTTTCCATCACCATTCTGGCGACAGGCACCTATTTCCTCGACGGCGCCATAGCACAGGAAACAATTGCCCTGCGGGCCTGAAGCCCTCAGGAAAGTCCGCTCACGGCTTACCTTGGGGCCGTGAGCGGATCCATGTTTCCACACTTGAAGTCCACCAGAACAGACCAACAAAAAACCCCGGCACCGGCCGGGGTTTTTTGTTGATTCAGACAGCTCAGTTCAACGCCATTCGCTCATGCGCCATGGCCTGCTCTTCGCCGAAAGAAGGCCATTCCGAACGGGTCAGCGCCTTCAGCGACGGAGATGGCAATCCCATGCGATGCGCATAAAGCCATGTGTAGGTCAGAGCACGATGGACATAATCGCGCGTCTCCCCGTTGGGGAGCGTTTCCATAAAGAACAGCGGATCATGCATATCCGCCTTCTGGGTGCCTTCCCACCGGGCAATCGCACCCGGCCCGGCATTGTAGGACGCCAGAACCCGCACCAGATCTCCCCCTTCGGGAGGCGCAACCGTCGCAAGGCGGCTCGACTGGTTCGCCAGATACAGCACATAAAGCTGCCCGATCTCCAGATTGGATGACGGGTTATGCAGCCGACTGACCATATCCGGAGCAACCGGGATAACCGCGACCCCATGCGCATCATACGTCATATGCGACGTGGTCACGAAACTCGCCGTGACAGGGCGGATCTGCATGAGGCCATGCGCCCCGGCACCGGACGTCGCAGCAGGATCGAAATTCGATTCAACCCGCGTCAGCGCATAAACCAGCGCCGGATTCATCCGGAACCCATGGCTGGGCTTCAGGGAGGGCAGCGGCAGCAGCGTCGGCTTCGTCACCTGCGCTTCCTGATGCATGATGAGAGACGCAAGCTGCTCGGAAAGATCTTCGTAGCCAGCAGCCTGCGCCACGAGTTGAAGCGAGCGTGACCGCGCACTGTCGGCAGCAACATCCATCCACATACTCCGGATCAGGTTTTCAGCCCGCATCCGCTCGCCCACCTGCAGCAGCGCAAAAAGCTGACGCCCCTGGGGAAGCGCACCGATAGCCTCGACATCAATTTCTGCCAGAACCGGCACGGGCTCGTGCAGAGTGACCTCAATCCCTGCACCCGGCAGACGCGCATGACCGTGTCGTCCGAGCTCAAGGGTCTGGGAAGCCAGCATGCCGTAGAATGTCTCGTGATGAATGGCGGCGCGATGCAGCCACTTCACATACCCCACCATATCATGACGCCGCCCTTCGGCGCGCGCCGCCCAGAAAGCCGCCGCAGCCCGAAGCTCAACCGCCGTAACAGGCGCATTCGCAGCAGACTGGAACAGATCGTAAGCCGCTTCGATATGACCTTCGCGCCAGGCAGCAAGCCCCGCGACGTAAGCCGGTAGCCCAACCTGGCTGTTTCCACGACCAAATCCGGCGCTTCCATGCCGCAGGGCCAGCAGGGCCTCTCCCTGTGACAGCAGCCCCAGCGCAACCTCACCGTAAAGCTGGGCGGCATAGGGTGCGGTCATGCCAGGAGTAATGTTGATCAGATGCAGCGCGCTTTCCGCACCATGCACACCCGTCAACACCCGCTCCTGAACCGTACGGTCCAGCAGCGGATTGCGCACGAATGCATGAACGAGGGGGTCAGCGGGCGCGACAGGACCCTTTATATCGTCAGCGCGGGCATCCGCAGCAAGCGGCCGAATGAACGACTGCGCCTGCACGGTGCCCGGAAGCGCGATCTTCAGAAGGAGTGCCTGAATATTCGCAGCGTCCGGCTGGGACGCATAGTCGTGGAGCCATTCCCGCAACTGTTCGGCTGCCGGGTGAGCACCCGGCGCCAGATAGCGCTCTGCCAGCACATCCGGCAGCAGGACGCCATCAGTCAGCAGACGCATCTGGTCCTGAAGACTCCGCATATTGCCTTCCCGCTGCGCCTGAAAGATCAGACGATACCGGTTGGCCATTGCAGCGGTCAGCGGATGAGGGAGAGAAACGACGCCATCGCCCCCTAGGGAGGGTCGGGCTTCGGCAAAAGCAGTCTCATCCCCCACCGGCTCCGGCTGGGGAGGGAGGTTTCGTGTGCTTTCCGCACGCGCCGGGGACAGTGAGCCACCGGCAAGAATCAGTACACTGACGAGCAGAGCCCGTGCGTTACTGGCGGAAATGAAAGGGGGTGTCCTTCGCATAGCAGCGGGTTGCTACCCGCTTTGCCTGCTGTTGGCAAGAACTTGTTAAGGTTCGTACAACCTTGGACTGGGCAATGATATAACCCAACCCCAAAACAATCCAGTGGCAAACACCTGTCTTCGCGCGTTTTTTTACGTTTTCCCGAAGTTTTTTAGCCTGACGACTTGTACCCCTTCAGTCCTCATTCCTCGGGAGCCAGTTTCTCCATCAGAATCAGGAGATCCTGCCACGCATTCCGCCGCGCAGCCGCACTGGCCCGCAGCTGAAGCGGGTGTCGCATCGGTAGCAGCGGCAACGGAGTCGCAAGCCCGGGGATGGAGACTTCCGTCCATCGGCCACGTACCCTTCCGACGACCACATCCGGCCCCAGCAGCATCTTCAGCGGCGTCACCCCCATCGTCACCAGAAATCCCGGCTGACACAGGGCAATCGTCCGAAGCAGCAGCGGATGGCAGGCCTGCATTTCCGCATCGCTCGGAGTCCGGCCCCCGGGAGGCCGCCATGGCAGAGCCGGTGCCATCGAAATCTGCTTGCGGTCCAACCCCGCCGAACGCAGCATCTTCTCCAAGAGCGCCCCCGCATCACCTGCAAAAAGCGTTCCGGACCGATCTTCATCAGCGTCAGGCGCCTCACCGATCAGCATGAAAGGCGCGCCCTCCACAAAGACCGGTTCCAGTCGATGCGTAGCCGTCCGCGCCAGAAAGAGATCATCCGGCGCTTCGGTCAACCGCATCAGCGTCGGCAGATCAGGGGCCTCCTCCACCGCACGCCGGGAAAGCCGCCCCGTTGCGGCCCCTCCCGCCTTTGAGATGGGCGCGCGCCTTCCCTCCCCGCCCACAGGCACGTCCACTGGATGACGAGCGGGCTCAACCCGGACATTTTCGACACGCGGAGGGAGCTGTGGCACTTCCTCGGAAAGACGGTCCACTGGCATTTCGCACAGAGCCTCATCGGCTCCCCACTCATACTGGAGCTGGAGCGCGGCCAGAAGTTCTGCCCGGCTCACAACTGGCTGGGGCGTCATGGATCCATCCGTTCTGGTTGCCTCTCGCCCCACCACCATACGGCCCCGAGGGGATGCCGGTTGGCGTAAGGCCTCAAGAGGGCTAGAGTTTGGCCCATTATGCAGATCACACGCGGCTGGCCCAGATCATTCGAGGATTTTTCCCGCCCGCTCCGTCTGGCGCTCCCTGCCCTCGCGCTGGGCAGCTGCCTCACGGGGGGCGCCAATGCCGCCATTCCCGCCCCCATGAAACCGTCCGTCAATCCGGAAAACTCCCTGACCGGCTGGCTCATGGCCGCAACCGTCATGATGGAGCGCGGGGATGTCCCGGCGGCCAATCTGGCTCTCTCGCACGCGTTGCCGCTCGCACCGCATAACCTGCAGCTGCAGCAGGACGCTCTGCGCTACGCCGCCATGGGCGGCCATCAGGCCGAAGCCATCAAGCTCGCCAATAGCCTTCCCGACCGGGACTCTGGCAGCGACGTCGGCACACTCATTCTTGCCCAGGATGCCTTTGCCCGACGGGACTGGGCCGGGCTGCGCCTCATCCTCACCCGCAATCCTCATCACGGCCCGCTTGTCGCGATTGCTGCGCCGGCCCTCATGGCATGGAGCCTCGCCGCAGAAGGCCATACCGACAAGGCCCTGAACCTGCTCGCCGCAGCCGCGGCCCAGCCTTCGACCCGCCGGCTCTATCTGCTGCACGCGGCCATGATCGCGGAACGTCTCCCGACGCCGTTACTGGCGGGACAACTCTACCACCGCACAGGAAACGCATCCGGGGATCCGCTGACACTCCAGATCCTCTATGCCCAGCTTTACAGCGGCTGGCTCGAACGACACGGCCATCACAAGGAGGCCAGCGATACAGTCGCGGCTCTTGGTGTAACATCCCCACTGGCCGCCCTTGTCATCGGCCCGATCCAGCAGAACCTCCCTAAACTGAAAAGCCCAACCACGGCTCTGGGCGGCGCAGTCCTTAACCTGCAGATCGCTCTCATGGTTACGGATGCCATCCAGCAGGACGGGATCCCGCGTGATCCGGCCATCATCGCCCTGCAACAGGCCATCTTTCTCGATCCCGGCCTGACAATCGCGCGCATCTTCCTGGCCGACACATTCCGTGAAGCCAACCAGATCACCAGCGGCCTGACCGAACTGGATAACATTCCGGCTTCCGATCCCCTCGCCGCACTTGCCGCCCAGGAGCGCATCAATCTTGCACTGCGGTCAGGCGATCTGGAGCAGGAAGCCGATGCCCTGCACCGCGCCCTCGTTCTGCGTCCTGACAACCCCGAATTCCTGATCCAGCTGGCCGAGGTCGAAGATCAGCGCGGCCACCATACGCAGGCCGTCGATCTCTATACCCGCGCGCTGAAGGCCTCCCCACCCCGCAAGGAGATCCTGTGGCCCATTCTGCTCGGCCGTGCGATGGCCGCAGAAGAAAGTGGCAACTGGCCGATGGTGCAGGACGACATGAAACACGCGCTCGAACTTGCGCCAGATCAGCCCGAAGTGCTCAATTTCGTCGGTTACGCCAATATCGAGCATAACGCCGATCAGGCGCAGGCTCTGGCCATGCTGAAAAAGGCCGTCGATCTCCAGCCCGCCGATGCGTCCATTCAGGACAGCTACGCCTGGGCCCTGCTCAAATACCGCGCCGATCTCAAGACCGCGCTGCCCATCCTCGTGCAGGCTGCCGAACATTCACCCAGCGACGCCGAAATTGGCTACCATCTCGGCGTTGCCTACTGGTATCTCGGACGCCATACCGAGGCACAGGACCAGTGGAACCAGTCCCTTGACGACAGCCCCCAGCCGCAGGACCGCGCTCTTCTGATGCAGGCGCTCCAGAACGGCGGCCCCCATCTCGCAGCTTTCGAACAGAAACAATGACCTTTTCAGACACGACCTATTCCGCAGCTCCGGCATCTGCCTCCTCCCAGACCACGATGCAGGACAGCGCGCACGCCAAGATCAACCTGTTCCTCCACATCACAGGCCGCCGGGCTGACGGTTACCACCTGCTGGACAGTCTGGCGGTTTTCGCAGGCGCCGCAGACTGCGTCACGCTCACGGGCCCCAGCGACACCATGTCCCTCAAGATCGACGGCCCGTTCGGACAAGGACTTGAAGCGGACGACCAGAACCTAGTGCTGCGCGCCGCACGCGTCCTTCAGGAACAGTCTGGCACCACATTCAACGGCCTGACCCAGTCCTTTCATCTGGAACTGGAAAAGAACCTTCCCGTCTCCTCCGGTATCGGTGGTGGCTCGGCGGATGCCGCAGCAACGCTGCGCCTGCTGGCCCGAGAATGGGATGTCGATCCGGCAACGCTCTTTCCAATTGCCGAAAAGCTAGGTGCCGACGTTCCCGTCTGCCTCGCCCAGCGTCCCGCGCGGATGCAGGGAATTGGAGAAATCCTCGCCCCGGCTCCGGCACTTCCCGACGCAGGTCTCCTGCTCGTCAATCCCGGTGTCGGTGTCTCAACGCCGGACGTCTTCCGTGCCTTTGCGGCTGGCGGCGGCATCATCGAGCGCCCGGAGCCTTTCCTCCCAGACCGTTGGAACACCGCGCACGACATGGTCGCCGACCTGAATGCCACAGGGAACGATCTTCAGGCACCAGCCCTGTCCCAGTGTCCCGTGATCGGCACAGTTCTGGCCTCAATCGGAAGCCTCCCCGATTGTCTGCTCAGCCGCATGAGCGGCTCGGGCGCTACCTGCTTCGGTATTTTTCCGAACCCCGATAGCGCTATCAGTGCTGCCAGAATCCTGAATGCACAAAGCGCACGTCTGGGTTGGTGGACATGGGCAGGCGGCTTCCATCACACTGGATCTTCAACCTGATCAGAATACAACCGGGTAGGGAGTCGAACGTCATGACAACCCCACGCATGCAGGTCACACGTTCAGAAGACGACGAGACGATCATCCTGTCCTTCCTCGAAGGCAGTGGCGTTTCCGGCAGCATCTCTCTGGATGAAACGCAGTTGTCCCAGTTGATTACAAGTCTTGGTCTGGCGCACGCCAACCTCGTCGAAAAACGCCCACCACCACCGATCGCAGGGGCACGCTTTACGCCGGTCTACACCACAAACTGGGCACTTCAGATCGACGCTCTGACCGAAGGCTCAATGCTCGCTTTCCAGCACCCGGCTTACGGTCCGGTGGGTGTCGTTTTCGGCCCTCAGGATGTTGAACAGATCATCCGCGGCCTGCAGAAACAACGCACGATGATCCGCTCCAATCCCAATGATGCAAGCCAACCCAGCTGACACAACACTTTCAGGACTTCAGAAAAGATCGACATCCCCTGATCCCGCAGACGCTGTAGAACTCTCCGCCAGCAAACGCTGACGAAGCTCACCCAGTGTCACGTGCTCCATCACGGAACGTGCGATCCGTACGTTCCCTGTGCTGGCCTCAAGGCCCAGTTCCCCGCAACATTGCGCCAGTTGCCCGACAACCTGCATGATCCGATCAAAATCCTGCAGGCCTTCGGCTTTCTCATGCGGGATGCTTTCCAGACAAATCGCCTCCAGCCTCCGCAGATCCTGAAAAGTGGCCGTAAGCTGTGCACTCACTCCTACAAGGATCTGCCGCAAAGGAAGTGTGTTTGGCACCTCATGCACTGCAGATCGGCCCAAACACAGCCTCGATACGGGATTTGAGCGAACTGGCCGTAAAAGGTTTGGCCAGAAAATTATTCACGCCCGCTGCGATAGCCTGCTGCACCAGCTCCTTGCTGGCCTGCCCTGTCAGCATGATAAAGCCGGTTTTTGCAGTCCGCTCATTGCTCCTGACCGCCTTCAGCAACTCCAGTCCATCCATATCCGGCATATTGAAATCGGAAATGATCAGATGGACCGAATTGCCTTTGAGGTGCTCCAGAGCTTCAACCCCGTTCCGGACCCCGGAGATCTGGACAAAGCCAATCTGGGCGAGAGTATTGCGCAGGATCGAACGGATGGATGTCTGATCGTCCACAAGAAGCACAGACATGGAAGATGCGGAAATCATGGATACGTCTCCAGAGAACGGCGTTCACAAAGATTGAGAATGGCGGGGCCAATGGCAGACAGCGGCAACTGTCTTTCTACAGCGCCCAGTTCGAAGGCTGCCCGCGGCATGCCGTAGATGACGGAACTTGCCCGATCCTGACCGATCGTAGAGGCGCCAGCGTGACGCATGGCCAACAGCCCCTGGGCGCCATCACACTCCATGCCAGTCAGGATGATCCCCACAGCATTTTTTCCAACAGTAGTCGCAAGAGAATAGAATAACTCGTCCACCGAAGGCCGGTGGCCGTTAGTCGGAGGGGCCGCCACCAACTGGCAGACATACTCCCCGGCCTTTGCGCCGTGCCGAACGCGCAAATGACGCTCTCCACCCGACGCGACATACACTGTGCCCGGTTTCAGAACGTCCCCTTCTTCAGCAAGTCTGACATCCGGTTTCACGATCCGGTCCAGACGCCGCGCAAAACTTTCTGAAAACTGCCGCGGCATGTGCTGCACAATGACGGTTGCCGGACAGGTGACCGGGAAATGCTCCAGCACTTCAGTTAAGGCTTCCACGCCCCCGGTCGATGCTCCGATCCCGACAATCGTCCCTGTCTGCGGAGCACAAACGACCTTCGCTGTCGCAACCGCCCCTGTAGAAACTGGAAGCGGCGGCTTTGTCGTCGCAGCACGAACAATCGCGTCCCCAAGCCCCGCAAACGGCTCTTCTCCGCTTCCCAGAGCCATTTTTGAATACCACTCGGCCGCTCCCATTCTCAGGGCCTGTTCCACCAGCCCCTGATGACTGGAAAGATGGCCCGAGACCATCACCACAGGCATCGGGCGCAACCTCATGATCTTTTCAAGAAACTGCAGCCCGTTCATGGACGGCATCTCGAAATCAAGCGTCAGCACATCCGGGTTCTGTCGTATAATCAGGTCTCGTGCCTCGAAGGGTGTGCCTGCGGTTCCAACAACCTTCACTCTGGGATCACGCTTGAGCGCCGCAGCAATCAGGGCACGCGTCGTCAGTGAGTCATCGACAACCACCACGGTCAGAGGTTTCGTCCCACTCACGACCGCATCTCCACAGAGGAAATTTTGCGGTAGGCATTGTAGCCGATACTCTCCATTCCAAAGCGCTCGGGGTGCGCAATACGCTCTGAATGGCCCAGATAAAGCTCACCACCCGGGAAAATCCGTTCAGAGAGATTGCGCCAAAGATTGTCCTGTGTGTCCCGATCAAAATAAATAGCCACATTCCGGCAGAAAATTGCATGGAAACGCGACGAAAACGGCCAGGGCTCAACCAGATTGAGGCGCCTGAAACGAATCATATTCCGGATTTTTTCAGACATGACGACCTGGCTGCCTTCAAGTCGGCAAAATGACAGCAGCCCATCTTCAAACAGGGCCTCTGCTTCCACAGAAGCATAACTTCCCTGCTTGGCCTGCTGTAGAATATCCGAATCAATATCCGTCGCCAGAATTTTGACCTTTAGATTGGACACTGCCGACAGACACTTCAGGACCGTCATGGCAATTGAATAAGCTTCCTCACCGCTCGAGCAGGCCGCGGACCATATCCTGAGTTCTTCTCCTTGCTCGAAACGGGAATAGAGTCTCTGGCGAAGCAGCTGCTCCAGATACGCAAAATGATGTTTTTCGCGATAAAAGCTGGTGACATTTGTGGTCAATGCCGAGACGAGATGCTGCCGCTCTTCAACGCCAGCCGGGCTTACCAGAAAGGCACAATATTCGTTGAAGGAAGAAAATCCTTCCTGTCGGACCCGTCGTGAAATTCGGGAGTAAACAAGACTCTTCTTCGTGACAGACAACGCAATTCCCGCAGAGCTTTTAGCAATCCCTGCGATAATTCTGAAATTTTCGTCTGATATCGTTTCTTTTTCCTGCACATCCATAACAGTCATTGCAGGCTCCCTTCAAAAAGAGAGGATACATTTACAGAGAAAACCAGTCGGTCTCCAAGAGACTGAATTCCATTTGAATAATATTTCAGTTTATCACTTGAGAGCTCTGGAAGAGACTTGAACTCCCCTTCCTCAACATCTGAAATATCGGTGACATTTGAAACTGAAAATCCAATAATCTTGCTGCCATCTTTCAGGAATATAATGGCCTTCTTTTCATTACTTCCTTCTGACACACCCATCATCTGTGCCATGTCCACGAGCGGGATCACTGACCCGCGAACATTCACTACTCCTTCCACAAATGGCGGAGCAGCTGGAAAAGGCGTGGCCTTGGCCCAGCTCTTGATTTCCTTAACGGCAGAAATCCGGACAGAGAATTCCTGGTTTCCCAAGGAAAAAACCAGCGCCTTTTCCATGATCATACTCTCTCCTCCAATGAACTTTCTCTTTTCTTCAAAAGTTCTCCAAAGAGAAATTCGACATCCAGAATGAAAGCCACATTTCCATCTCCCAGGATGGTGGCCGTCGAAAAACAGGCAATTTTTCTATAGTTATCTTCAAGGTTTTTTACGACAAACCTGGAGTGATCAATAATCTTATCGACAATAAATGCCATCTTTTCTTCATTTTCGTTTTCGATAACAAAGCATATTTTCTGTCCTGCTTTATTCGAAGAACACCCAAGCAGATCGGCAGCATAAATTACGGACAGATACCCATCCCGATAGGGATACCCGTATTTTCCTTCCCCAATATGAAAGGCCTTCCTGGTATCGAAAATTATTGTCTCGGAGACGTTATTGACCGGAATAACAAAATCCTGCCCCTCGGCTTTGAAAATAATTCCTTCAATAACGGACAACGTGAAAGGTAAGGAAATCGAAAAGGTCGTCCCCTTCCCTTTCGCTGAATTAATGAAAATTCTACCGTTAATCTGCTGGAGACTTTGCTTGACGACGTCCATTCCCACGCCACGGCCCGAGACATCGGTTACTTCCACAACGGTAGAAAAACCGGGCTCAAAAATCAGGGAATAAATTTCTTCCCGATCCAGCCTCTGGCCTCTTTCAATTATTTTTTTCTCAATGGCTTTTTCGTAAATCCTGTCTGGATCCAGACCGGCACCATCATCCTGAATTTCTACAATAATCCGGCCAGACCTCTGAAAAGCTCTAAGTCTGAGCAGCCCCTCTGGATCTTTCCCAGCCTGGGCCCTGACTTCCTGACTTTCGATGCCGTGATCAATCGCATTTCGGACCATATGCGTCAGAGGATCTGACAACCTCTCGAGAATGGATCGGTCAACTTCCGTATCTTCCCCCTCCAGTACGAGCCGAACCTGCTTCTCGGTCAGTCTCGCCGTCTCGCGCACAACACGACCCAGCTTCTGGAAAACGGTCTTGATCGGATAAGCCCGCATCGTAATGACGTTTTCCTGTAATTCATGGATCAGCTGTTCCTGCGCCGTCACTACGTTTCCCAGGAATGAGTCTCCATGAATTTTGTTACGGCGCATCTGAGATTGGATAGCTCCCTGATTGATCACCAATTCGCCAATCAGATCCACCAGTTTGTCGATACGCTGTATATCGACCCGAACACTTGCAGAATCCTTGCGTTCAACTGCTTTTTTGACTTGAGGGTCTGCTTTCACCTCCATGTCAGGAGCTGAAGGCACGACCGGTTTTTCAGTTTCTTCTTCACGAACTGGCGTAATGTCTACCCGCAGATCATCGCCAGACCATTCAAAAACCTCGTCAATATCAGCGCGTGATTTTTGCGTTGTCAGCTGGAGCTGCCATGTCAGATAATTTTCGCATGGTAGAATGTCAGCAAGCAAAGGGACGGAATTGATATCGATTTCAGCCTGAATTTTCCCAAGGCTTTCCAGTGCGACCAGAATATTACGAATGTCATCGCCGCGTTCATAAAACGCTGACGAAACGGTCAGAACAATCGAAAAAGCCTGCTCGGTTGGGACATCAATTTCAATTTTAACCGGGGCGAATGACATCCCGAAAATATCATCCATATCGACATCTTCAGATGCCTGCTCTGGTTCGGACATTTCGGAATGAAGATATTGCTCAAGCTCGGAAACCGTCTCCGGAGCGACCTCATAGGCTCCCTGACCGTTTTTAAAGCCTGCAACAATATCGAACAACGTATCCTTGCACTTGAGAAAGGTCGTGACGCTCTCTGCATTAACGGGCAGCGCACCTGATCGAAACCGGTCAAGAACACTTTCAAAAAGATGGGAAAATTTGACCAGATCTTCCATTCCGAAGGCAGCGGCCCCGCCTTTGATGGAATGAACGCAGCGAAAAATCGTATTGATCTTTTCGCTGTCTTCCGGCTCATCTCCGAGCGTAGTCAGTTCTTCTTCAAGAAGCGCGAGCTGTTCATCACATTCGTCAAAGAAAATCTGCCGGATGGCATCCATGTCATCCGTGAACTCCTCTGTACTCATGAACTGACACGCCTCACTGCTGCGAGAAGTTTGGGGCCATCAAACGGCTTGACGATCCAGCCCGTTGCGCCGGCCTCACGGGCTGCGCGACGAAGCTCTTCTCCGGATTCCGTCGTCAGAAAAATGATCGGGACGTATTTTGTTTCCGCGTGTGCACGCAGAGCCTGCGTCAATTCCAGGCCGTTCATACGCGGCATGTTCAGATCCGTTATAATAACGGCAGGCGAGAAGATGCTGACTTTTTCCAATGCATCAACGCCATCTTCCGCTGTCTCTACGTCGTAGCTGGCCTTGCGAAGCTCCCGACTGACAAGATCTCTCATGGTACGAGAGTCATCAACGACCAGAATATTCACGCCTCATCCCCTGACAGCAGCAGGAAGTCTCCACCCATCAGCGAAAGATTTTCCTTCATCGCATCAGAAATATTTCTGATTTCGAAGCTGATATTTTGCGCATGCGCTGTGCGATATGCAGAAACAATGAGCTGAAAGCAGAGACCGCCCACCCGGCTGACGTAGCTTCCATCAAGGAGAATGCTGTCCCGCTCGCTTTTGAGGAGTTCCAGAAACGAGTCCGCATATTTCGTGTCCAGAACCTCAGGCAGAATCAGAACGCCCATCAGCGGAACTCCTCCCACCCTTCATCCGAAGTCTGGAAGGACCCACTTCCCCATTGTGGAGAAGAAGCCGGTTCGGACGTCGTCTTTTCAAAGAACGGATCAGCTTCTTCACGGTCTCCCTGCAAATGAAACCGCTGCAAACTTCCTACGAGCTCCCTGGCCTCTGCACTCAGGTTATGACTGGCTGCTGTTGCCTCTTCGACCATCGCAGCGTTTTGCTGGGTGTTCTGATCCATCTGACTGACCGCAACGCTGATTTCCGACAGGTCATTAGCCTGGCTCCGCGCTGCGGTCGCGATTTCACCAATCAGAACGCTGATTTCACTGACATTTCCCACGATGGATTTCATCGCAACACCTGTCTCTTCGACCAGTGAACTCCCTCGACTGACCTGCTGCGTGCTTGACGTGATGAGCCCCTTGATTTCCTTCGCAGCATCAGCCGAGCGCTGTGCCAGAGCCCGGACTTCAGCTGCGACGACAGCAAACCCCTTGCCCGCGTCGCCCGCTCGGGCAGCTTCAACACCGGCATTCAGGGCCAGAAGATTGGTCTGGAATGCAATGTCATCAATCAGACCCAGAATCTGGGCGATATGGATGGAAGACTGCTGGATATCCTGCATGGCAGCCGTAGCCGCCATCATGACTTCTCCCGATCGCTCCGCACGATCACGCGTCTGACTTGCAACCTCGCTTGCATGAATGGATGCCGCGGCTGTTTTGCGGACGGTCTCCGTCACATTCCCTACAGAAACCGTGGTTTCTTCAAGCCGGGCGACCTGCAGCTCTGTTCGACGGGCCAGATCATCTGCTGCCGAAGCAATTTCAGCGGAGCCTGACGAAATGGTGGAGATGCTGTCATTCAGCGAAACCATGACTTTCTGCAGCGTCGCCGCCGTATCATTGAAGTCCTGCCGCAGCCGGTCATATCGAGTTGGAAGGGCCTCCTCGAGACGAAAACCCAGTTCGCCATCGCGCAGACTGGCCATTGCGCTCCCAACAACCTCGATCACCCTTTCATGTTCGGCCGCTTCGTCTTTGGCAGCCTGACGGGCGTCTTCCGCTTCAATCCGGACAGCAGCCAGAGCAGCCTGTGCCTGCGATGCCAGAGTTTCACTTCGATCGGAGTTCGTACGTGCTTCGCCAAGCATGACCTGCAATCGGATCAGACTTGCCTCACGGACATTTTGTGGAAGCGTTCCCTTTGCAGCGAGTTGCCTCACTGCCCCCGTCAGATCATCCCCCCAGGCCGCAACCTGGGTGAATGCAAAAATCCCAGCCCCAACTAACAGTCCAAGGACTACCATTTCCGGATAAAGCGACTGCCGGATGCTTTCGACATATGCGCCGGTTGCCGTCAGCTCCCATGCAAGCCCACAGACACAGACAAGCACAGGAATGGCAAATGCCAGAAGCAAGCGCCTGCGCAACAGGGAGCTCCCTTGCATGGGAACAGAGCGTATGTCGGACATGCCAGGCTGCCTCCAGAAACACAGATCACATCTCGCCAGCCACCTACAGCCAACCAGACGCCTTCCTTCCTAGAGAACAGTTGATTGAAACTCCGTTAATGAGCCTTCAGACTTCTTCAGTGCGAGGGATCTGGAATATCAGCATCATGCTGGACAAACAGCTTGCTCCCGTCTCGAGGAATCCAGATCCTGTAATGTTTGAGAATATCGGCCCCAAGCAGGGCTTCCGTATCTAACAGCCCCCCTCCAACTCTCAGCACGACATCCCGAAAGACAATGTCTCCCACCTGAAGGGTATCGAAGTGATGCCGGTAATTCTTGACCGGGTCATGCGTAATTCCATACCCGATGCTAACCGGATCCTTTTCCAGCATGGCACGCGTTACGCCCGCTGCTCTTGCAGCCTCCAGACTGACCACGGTCGATGCGGCGCCCGTATCAAGAAGAGCGTCGACACTGTGGCCATTAAGCCGGATGTCCAGCGTGGTCGTTTGCCCCCCATTGTAAGGATGGCTGATCGGAACGGCATGGATACGCCCTGTCCATCCTGGCGTCTGCGTTTCGCAATCTTCGGTTTCAACCAGTTTGACCAGATGGCCAGGCATATCCACGATCGTATCGTAACGCCCGAGGAAATCGCGTCCGAACAAGCCCACAATCGTTAGGCCAGCCACTTCTCCGCCGAACTTCCCCGTCCCCGCAACAAGAACATTGGTTGCCTTGGAGCTTCCCATATCCAGTGTGTCGATCGTCATGACACGCGCATAATCCTCGCCTCCGACACCATGAACAAGAACGGTCGTTCCCGTGTCATGCAGTCCCAGCGGATCGACAAACCGTTGCCCAACTATCGTGGAAAATGCGCCTGTATCAATAACAAGAGCGGCAGGATGCCCATTGATCGCGGCACGTACAACAGGACTGCCCCAATCATTCAGAATGAGCATGTCGCCGCTTGTAATCAGCTTGCACTGGTGCGGACCGCTCTCACATCCGGCAAGAGCGACCCCCATGAACAGCAGCGCACCCAGTCGTTTCAGCGTCATTAGGCCCTCCCACCTGTATCGATCTGTTACACAGGACACGTCCGCTTCATGCCGGGCAAGGCAGTTTTTTGATCCGAAAAGGCTTTTTTTTCGGAAAACCCTCTTGCCACCCCCCGGGGAGGCTGATAAATCACCGCCACCGACCGAGAGGAAGCCAAACAGCTTCCGGAACGGAAGGTCCCAAGGTGCTGAAAAGCAGCTTTGCGGGTGTAGCTCAGTTGGTTAGAGCGCCGGCCTGTCACGCCGGAGGTCGCGGGTTCGAGCCCCGTCACTCGCGCCACTCCTCTCTTGGAGTTGGCCACAATCCCAGAAAAACAATTCAGAAATCGTGTTCTTACCTTTAGGTAAGTATATGGTTTTCTTCATTCTGAAATGCATCGTCTCCGGGCTTCTGATCGCTGCGGCTTCAGGTGTCGCACGGCGCTATCCAGGAGCCGGGGCCCTGATTGCCTCCCTGCCGCTGGTATCGGTTCTGGGGATGATCTGGCTATGGCTGGAAAAGCCTGACCGCATTGTGATGAGCCATCACTCCGAAGCGACATTCTGGTATGTGCTTCCGTCCCTGCCGATGTTTCTGCTGATCCCAAAGCTACTGCGCGCAGGCCTGCCATTCTGGATTGCACTGGCCGCTGGCTGCGCGCTCACAATAGGCCTGTATCTCGGCACGACATGGGCCTTAGCCCGTTTTGGCTCAGGCGGCTGATACCGTCCTCAGCCAGCTTCTTCCAGATAAACGTCCAGAACATCGTCGGGCGCACCATCCATCCGGATATGCCCGTTTTCGAGCCACAAAACGCGCGTACACCACTGCCTCATGATTTTGGGCTGGTGGGTAGAAAGCACCAGAATTTCCGCCTGCTGCACAAGATCTTCCAGCCTGGCACGGGCCTTGTTCATAAAGACCCCATCTCCCGCCAGAAACCACTCATCCATCAGCAGGATCTGCGGAGAAGACGCCGTCGCCAGCCCAAACGCCAGCCGGACACTCATACCCGCGCTATAGACCTTGAGCGGCATATCCATATATGGCCCGAGCTCAGCGAAGTCCTGTACATCCTGCTCGATCAGATCGATTTTCTGGCGCGAGAGCCCTTCATACCGACCCTTGAGGCGGATATTTTCGCGCCCCGTCAACTCCGGGTTCATGCCCAGACTGCTGTCCAGCAATGTCCGCATCGTACCCTGCAGTCGGACCTGACCGGCAACCGGCTCATATATTCCCGCCAGCGCCCGCAACAGCGTGGTCTTACCCGCGCCATTACTGCCAATCAGCCCCAGCCTCTCACCCGAGCGCAGCGTAAAGCTGATTTCCCGCAACACACTGACGATCGTGCGTTCCCGCATATCATGCATCAGATGAGCCGAAGGCGACGACGGTGCAAAGCGCGCCAGCGTCTTGCCAACCTGACGTTTCAGCGAGCGGCTCTGACCATGATACAGCGGAAAATCGATACAGAGGCGGTCAACAACAATACCGGGCATCACATCAGATCCAG
Source organism: Gluconobacter sp. Dm-62 (assembly GCF_018256155.1). Lineage (GTDB taxonomy): Bacteria > Pseudomonadota > Alphaproteobacteria > Acetobacterales > Acetobacteraceae > Gluconobacter. Next base: position 23,387 of record NZ_JAERLY010000014.1, on the reverse strand, counting down.
TAAGGAATACGCGAACGCATCCGGCAGAAGAGAATGGTCGCCAGAAGCCACAGAAGAACACTATGCCCTAAGGCCGCTTCCCATACGACGGGAGCAACCGTCTGCCCCAGAAGAGGCGCACGCACGATTTCAAGAAGCGGATAGAACGGATCAAGCAGAAGATATTTCCGCCCGGCCGTGATCAGTTCAGGCTTCCAGATCACCGGCGTCACGAAAAAGAAAATCTGCATCAGAGATGCCACGATGGGCGCAATGTCACGAAACCGCGCACCCAGCATCCCGATCAGCAAAATGACGCAGAAACTGTCCACAATCCAGATCGGCAGACTCAACAGCAGGCTCCAGATCTGCTGCGGCCAGATATGGAAAACCGCAAAGACAGCGACGACCACGACCATATTGTGAAGCAGGATCAGCAGATTCCTGACAATCACCTGCATCACAGGCAGGCTGACCGGAATCCGCATCGAGTGAAACAGGGACGTGTTCTGCGTAAAGACCGTCCCCGCATCATTGATGACCGTCCCGCCATATCCCCACAAAACGATCGAAAGCGACAGGAACGGCAGATAGGCCCTCAGATCCATGTGAAAGAGATAGCCGTAAACAACCCCCATCGCACCGATCATGACGGCCGTGGACAGCGTCAGCCACAGCGGCCCCAGAATGGAGCCGCGATACCGCATTTTGATATCCAGCCAGCCAAGCGTCACGGCAAGCGGCAACAGCCGCAGCCCCGCCCTCAGGTCGCTCCAGGCGGCGCGGACAAGTCCCCACCCGCGCAGGGGCTCAAGCGTCAGAACAGGAGAACGGGCATTCATGTCTTCCATGCGCTCTCCCTACCATGAAAGCGGCCCCTGCCCATCCCCCCTGCTGCTGAAACATCCTACTCCCGACATGACGACAGCCTGAATTGATGATTTCCCTTGCATCCTGCGCCAACCTCGCCGACATGCTGCGGTCATGTCATATGCTGTGAAGGAAATGTTCGTGACCCTCCAGGGCGAGGGTGCACAGACAGGGCGTGCGTCGGTGTTCTGCCGGTTCGCGGGATGCAACCTGTGGTCGGGCCGCGAGCAGGATCGCGCCACGGCCGCCTGTACATTCTGCGATACCGATTTCATTGGCACGGACGGCGAAGGCGGCGGCCGTTTCGAGACGGCCGAAGCACTGGCGTCCACCATCGCGGCCTGCTGGACCGGCACAGCCGATGAGAGCGGCCGTCGCTATGTCGTCTTTACAGGGGGCGAACCCCTGCTCCAGCTCGATGCCGCGCTGATCGCAGCCGTAAAGGCCCAGGGCTTTGAAATCGCAGTGGAAACCAACGGTACGATCGCAGCCCCTGCGGGAATCGACTGGGTCTGCGTCAGCCCCAAACCGAACAGCACACGCGTCCAGACCGAAGGTGCGGAACTCAAGCTGGTCTACCCCCAGCCCGAACTCCCCCCCGAACTGTTTGAACAGCTCTCCTTCCAGCATTTCTGGCTCCAGCCGATGGACGGCCCCGACCGCATCGCCAACACAGAGGCCGCCGTTGCTTACTGCCTGCGCCACCCACGCTGGCGCCTGTCGCTTCAGACGCACAAGCTGATCGGAATCCCCTGACCATGAGCACGACCATCAGCAGCAACACCGCTCTTGTCCTGTTCTCCGGCGGGCAGGATTCCGCAACCTGCCTCGCCTGGGCCCTCTCCCGTTTCGATCGTGTCGAGACAGTCGGTTATGCGTACGGGCAACGCCACGCCATCGAGCTCGAATGCCGCGACACCCTGCGCGAGCAAATGGCCGCTTTCTCGCCGGACTGGAAAGCGCGTCTTGGCGAAGATCATACGATCGATCTCGCCTCCCTCGGCGCCCTGTCCGAAACGGCCCTGACCCGCGAGGCCGAAATCGGACTGAGCGAAAACGGCCTCCCCAACACGTTCGTGCCGGGCCGCAACATCATCTTTCTGACCTTCGCAGCCGCTCTCGCCGTCCGCCGCAATGCGCGCCATATCGTCACCGGCGTCTGCGAAACCGACTATTCCGGCTATCCCGATTGCCGCGACGACACGATCAAGGCCCTTCAGGTCGCCCTGAATCTCGGCATGGACCAGCGTTTCGTGCTGCACACGCCCCTGATGTGGATCGACAAGGCACAGACCTGGGACCTGACCGAAGAACTTGGCGGCCAGAAGCTCGTGGACGTCATCAACCGGGACAGCCATTCCTGCTATATGGGCGACCGCACGCACCAGCATGACTGGGGCTATGGCTGCGGCACCTGCCCGGCCTGCAACCTGCGCGCCGACGGATGGCGCCGCTACCAGCAGAGCCGCTCTCACGGAGGCGCCGCATGACCGCTGAACTCGTCTTCACCCGGCGCTTCTGCATGGGGCACCGGCTCATTACGGGCGCCAGCGAACGCTGCGCCATCCCGCACGGCCATAACGAATATGTCCGCGTGACGCTGCGTCCCGCCAAACAGACCCGGCTGGATGGCCACGCCAACATGATCCTGCCATTCGCCGAAGCCAAGACACGCTGGCACCATTTCGTGGACAACAGCCTCGATCACGCGCTCCAGCTTTCGGAAACGGACCCGCTGCTCGACTGGTTCCGCGCCAACGAACCCGAACGCGCCAAGCGCATCGTCGTCACGCCCGGCGACCCGACAACGGAACTGCTTGCGGCCCTTATGCTCGCCAAACTGACCGCCATCCTCGCGGATCAGGGCGACATCCTGCGCGTGCACGAGATCGAGCTGGAAGAAACACCCACCAACACCGTCCGTCTCGGCGGCAACCCGCAGCACTACCTGCCCGCCGTGTCCCGCACGCCAGAACAGTGCTGGTGGAACAGACCGGACGCCAGCATCGCCTGACGTCCGAAGCCTGCTTCAGACCTTATGGACCGAGGCATCGTAAATTTTATCGATCACCTGCCCCAGTGTTGCATCAAACTGCGCCTCATCCATCTGGTGCCGCAGATCCCCAATCAGGGCACGGGAGAAACTCGCAATCATCCGGTGATTATGGCGCAGCTTCTCGCAGGCCTGATCCAGCGGATAGCCCCCTGACAGCGCTACAACCCGAACCATCCGCGGGTCACGTGCAATATCGTCATACAGATTTGCTACTTCCGGGATCGTTACCTTCAGCATGATCCGCGCGTCTTCGGGCAGCTTTTGCAGTTCTTCAAGAACATAATCATGGAGAAGCTGCTCACAACCCGCCTTGTCCGGACTCTTGATCAACACCTCCGGCTCCAGAATGGGCACCAGCCCATGCTTGCAGACCTGCTCGGCCACCTTAAACTGCTGCTGCACGATGGCGCGGATTCCGCTCTCAGACGGCAGGCGGATCGTGGAGCGTTCCTTCGTCCCGTAGACGCCCAGCTTCGCCGCACGCGCCAGCAGGGCATCCAGATCAGGCATCGGCTTCATAAGCTGAACGCCGTCCGCTTCCGCCTCCAGACCCTTGTCGATCTTCACGAACGGCACAACGCCGCGCTCGCGCCATAAATAGGCCGGAACAGGCTCGCCGTTCACGTCCCCATCCATCGTGCGCTCGAACAGAATGGCGCCGATCACCTTTTCCCCGGTAAAAGACGGTGCCGTGATGATCCGCACCCGCATCTCGTGCATGAGCGCGAACATCTCGCTCTCACCAGAGTAATCGCTCTCAGAAATGCCATACTGCTTGAGCGCTCCAGGCGTAGACCCTCCGCTCTGATCCAGAGCAGCAATAAATCCACCTTTTTCCGCCATCTGCGACATCATCGTTTCTGCGGTGCTCATCAAGATCCCCTTCGATACAAGGAAAGCCGCCACCACTTCCGAGGGACCTCACCGATCCCCTCATGTCGCAGCGCGTTTCCCGACACAGCCCAATCGCACGGGCACCCGGGAGGTTCCTGCACGGCAGCTACAAGAAACCGTACCGCAAGCCTGTACACCTATGAAGGCGCGCGCCGGTCACCAAATCAGGATGAGCCATCCTCCTCCCCGTACCGGGCATTTTCATAAAGAGCCAGAAACGCCTCGATATCGTCGCTCATCAGGCCCCCGCAGCGTTCTTTCACGAGCGTTTCCGGCCATTCCCACCATGCCAGCGCCAGCAGACGCGCGATGGCTGTTTCAGAGAAACGGTACCGGATCACTTTTGCCGGATTACCTCCAACAATCGCATACGGAGGGACCGATTTCGTGACGAGCGCCTGCGCCGCGACCACAGCGCCATCGCCAATCGTTACGCCGGACATGATCGTCGCACGCGCTCCGATCCAGACGTCATTGCCAATCACGACGTCACCATTGCTGGAATGATCGGCCTGCCCGTCTTCAGCCGCTGGCCAGAAATGCGAGAGCGTTCTGAACGGATAGGTACTCACCAGATCCGCACGATGATTGCCCAGGATAATCGTGACATCCGGCCCGATCGAACAGTAATCGCCCATCCGGAGGCCAGCCTCTCCCACCTCCAGAACAGTCGGTGTGCCATAGGTATGCGGGCCGATCTCCCAGCCCCATTCATCAATCTGATACGCCAGCGCATAACGCGTCAGGGCCTGGAAAACGCGGTCACCAAACGACATGCGGGTGCACTCCTTCATTCTGCTGCCCGACAGAGATCAGCGGAACGCCGGGACGGACCGGCGCGTTGTGGCGAGCGTAGACTCCTCAGGCCGGGAAAGAACAGCATGAAAACCATCCTCATCACGGGCGCTGGCACGGGCTTCGGCCATGAAGTGGCGCTCAGGCTGGCTGCAAAGGGCTATGATGTCATCGCGGGCGTGGAAATCGCCGCCCAGATCCACGCCATATCGGAAGACGCCAGAAAACGTGGCGTCTCACTGCGTGTGGAAAAACTCGACGTCACCTGCGAAGGTGACCGCCAGAAGGCGGCCGACTGGGACGTGGACATCCTGCTCAACAATGCAGGTATTTCCGAAGGCGGCTCCATCGCCGATATCCCGGCCCAAAACCTGCGCCGACAATACGAGGTCAACATCATCGGCCCCGTCATGCTCACTCAGCTCGTGCTGAAGAAAATGGTGGCAAAAAAGAAGGGCCGGATCGTCTTCATGTCCTCGGTCGCCGGTCTGACCACAGACCCGTTCGCCGGTGCCTATTCGTCTTCCAAACACGCCATCGAGGCCATCGCGTCCGCCCTGAGCCAGGAAGTACAGGAGTTCGGAATCGAAGTCGCCACCGTCAATCCCGGACCATTCCTGACCGGCTTCAACGACCGCATGTTCGAAACCTGGACAAGCTGGCAGGATGACCCATCCAAACGCCTGTTCGATTACAGCAAAATCGCCTTCCCGCACGAGCAGTACGATCCGGAGCCCGTCTTCGAAACGACGATTGGTGTCCTGACCGGCACAATCGACACCTATCGCAATGTCGAGCCGAAAGAAATCATCCCCCAGCAGCGACAGCAGCTTGATGCTGTCTGGAGCAGGAAGACCACCGAAGGACTGGGAACACGGGCCGAACTTGTACAGAAAGCCTACGACATCAAGCCCGGCACTCCAGTCTGACCAAAAAACGGGAAGACGGATATGCTGCCGTCTTCCCCGCCTGTTACGTGACCGAGCGCAGATCAACCATCGTCTGCATGTCTTCATCCCACAGCACGTTGGTCCGAGCTTCCCGAACGCCATCGCGCCAGTTCAGGATCTTCACGTCCTGAAAAACCGGATGGGCATCATGACAGGCCAGCAGCCGATAATTCGGAATACCCGGTGCCATATGGTGGATGTGGTGTGTTCCGATATCGCCCGTAAACCAGCGCATGACGCGTGAAAAACGCAGGAAAGAACAGCCTGTCACAGCGGCATCATAACTGTTCCACTCAGGGTGCTCGGCCCAGTGCACACCTTCGAACTTGTGCTGGACAAGAAACAGCCAGACGCCAGTCACGGCAGCCGGATAAATCACCAGGAAGCTGACAAGCAGCACGAGCTTCCATCCAACAAGCCAGGACAGCCCCCCAAACATCGCCACCAGACACAGATTGGTCGCATAAACACCAGCCCGCTCGCGGATCCAGTGGCGCGGCGTGTCGAATGCAAACCGATAGACAACGAAAAAAATAACGGGCGGCATCAGAAAAACCGTCAGAACCGGATTCTTGCTCATCCGGTACAGGAACCGCTTGAACCGCGTCATTTTCCGGTATTCGGCAACAGTTATGCAGTCAGAATACAGATCCGACAGGCGGCCGCGCGTGTCCATGTTGTTCCAGGACCCGTGATGAAGCCCATGATGCTTCTTCCAGTGATCATACGGCGTCAGGGTCAGCAGCGAACACAGCCAGCCAATACCATCATTGGCCCACCGTTTGCGGAACAGAGATCCATGTCCACAGTCATGCTGAAGAACGAATGTCCGGATGGAAAGACCCGCCGCAAGCGGCGTCAGGACCAGAGACCACCACCAGCCCCGCATCAGCCCCGCATAAATCAGGACGTAACAGAGCAGAAGAAGACTGATGGTCGAGACAACCTGAAACAGGCTGGTCCAGAAATGGGAGCCCTGATATTTCCGGACCGATCGCGCGGTCTCATCGGAGTATCCCGACCCTTCCTGCTGGTTTTCGGCGAAAAGCGTCATGATATTCCATGAATTATTCTGGATATTTTCAGTAAAACATAATCGTAATATTATCAATGCCTCACGAATTTAAGATTTGTAACATGTAATACTTATTTAATAATACATAATATTACAGTTCCGGATCTTGTTTCCATTACCTAACCCTTTGAAGTCAGGCTCTGTTTCGATCAGTCCTGCAGCCATGGTACCCGTCCCGGCGTCAGCCCCAGAAACATTCTGGCTTTGCGATTGGACGCCCCGCTCAGGCTGTTCTGATAATACACGCCCTCCTGCCCCATCTGCCGGGTAGCATCTGCCTCATCCAGATGCGCAGGCACTGCCGCTCCGACCCATTTCGCATAGGCTGGCAACCACCGGGACAGCTCAGTCGGCTGATCATCAAGCACATTATAACGCCCAGCAGGCGCGTGCAGAGCCGCCGCTGTAGCCTGCGCCGCATCATCTACGTGGATGAAGGAGAACGTGCCGCGTCCCGCTCCAATCACGGGGACCTCCCCCTTTCGGACATGAAGACTGAACGCACCATCCGACCAGTACCAGGTCCGTGGCCCATAGAAAAACCCGTATCTCAGGGCCACACCCTCCATATCCGCATCACTCAGAGCGCGCTTTTCCAGCGCTTCATACATCCGCGCACTCTCCCCGATCCCGCCGGGAGCACCTGCCCGCAAAGGGGATTCTTCAGTCGCCAGAGCCCCTCCACCATCGAGATAAAACCCGCAAGACTGCTGGAGATACCGCCGAACACCCACAGCCCGCGCAGCATCGTGAAGATTCCCCCCACCTTCCAGACGCAGCACCCGATCCGCAGGCAGCCTCTGGGCCAGCTCGAACGGACTGGCCGGCAGAGACGTCAACTGATCAATCACAACATCCGGACGCACCTGCTCCAGAAGAGCAAAAATCCCGGCTCGATCCAGCGCATCGCCCTCAACAGCATGTGCGCCAAGCTCCTGAATAACGGGCAGATTTTCAGCACGGCGCACCATACCCCAGACCTCATGCCCCTCCCTCAGCAAACGCGCGATCAGCGGACGCCCCACAGCGCCACTCGCCCCGGCCAGCAGAATTTTCATGGTCTCTGTCCTTCAGCAGTCACTTCGACGGGAGGACAAACGGCGCGGCCTTGTCCTTGATGAAAAACGCCAGGAACTGCGCAGGCTCGGTCTGGCTGGCATTGCGCCCGACCAGATGCACATCGTCCGGTCCCTCAAAGAACGTCTGCCCCGGATGCAGGGTTACCGCCTGTCCACCCCGGACCTGCATAACAACACTGCCCTTCAGCACATAAACAAACACCGAGGCATTATGCCGATGGATCGGGTCCGAACCCCCGGGCGGATAATCCACGGTCAGCATGGCGCCCTCTTTTCCGGGAATACCCGGCAGGTCATGCGCCAAGAGCGGCGTAACTTTCGTCGCAGCATGAAGGGAAGACGTGCAGGCGCACAAAGCCATGGCGGCAAGCGTTACGAAATGACGCATAATCCTGTTTCCTGATACTGGATGTGAAAGAGAAATTTAGACCGTGTCCGGGTTTCGCCGCTGCCTGACCCTGCTGGTCCGGCGTGTCTGGGTGCGGTTATCAAACCACCCCTGAGCTTCCCCCAGAAAAGCAGGCGGCGCCTTGTCCCGAACGGACCCTGCCAGATCGGCCAGAGACGTCCGCGCCAGTTCCTCGCGCATGGCCTGCTCGGCCCGCAGCATGGTCGCATGAATGCTGCACACGCCCTTCGTGGCCCATTGCGGCGGCGTGTCGTCGAACAGCACGCAACGCCCACGAATTTCCTGACAGTTGAAGAGGTTTTTGCGGCCTTCCGCTGCATCCACGACGTCCAGCACACTGATCTGCGCCGGCGGACGGGCCAGCCTGTAGCCGCCCTTCAGCCCTTCGGAAGCCGCAAGAATCCCGGCCTTTTCCAGCTTTGGAAGCTGCTTGGCGATAAAGGCCGCCGGAATATCCTGAAGCTCCGCCAGATCCAGACTACTGACCGGCCCGGGATGATCCACGAGCCACAGCAGACTGTGCAGGACGTATTCGGTGCTTGCGCCATAAAGTGCCATACGCGGACCATATAAGTCCGCGTTTTGATTCGCAAGACATCGACGCGCAAAAACGCGGGCGTCAGAAGCCCCGAAACGTCATCTGTTTTTCTAAAGTTTTACACGCCGCCCGGCGCGGATCAGCCCCGCAGAAGCGACATGATCTCCATTCGCGCCGCACTGTCACGCAGCCAGGTTCCACGTGCGATGGACGTCACGGTCGTGGAACCGGGCGAGCGCACACCGCGCATGCTCATGCACATATGCTCGGCTTCAATCACGACCAGAACGGCTTCCGGCGCCAGAACATCTTCCATGCCCTGCGCGATCTGATCCGTCAGACGCTCCTGAAGCTGCGGTCGACGCGCAAAGCCTTCAACCAGCCGCGCAATCTTGCTCAAGCCCGTCAGACGCCCACCCGCCGGCAGATAGGCCACATGCGCCTTGCCATAAACCGGCAGCAGATGATGCTCGCACATCGAATGGAAGCGGATGTCCTTGACGATCACCGCCCCATGATGCCGGTCCGCCGAAAACTGCGTCTTCAGATGATCCCGCGGATCCTGATGCAGACCGCTGAACACTTCGAGATACATCTTCGCCACGCGCTGCGGCGTATCAAGCAGTCCCTCGCGCTCCGGATTTTCACCCAGAGCCTCAAGGATTTCCCGCACGGCGCCCGCAATCCGAACTTCCGCATCCGCAGGCAGCGGCAACGCTCCCATCGGGCGCAGTTCCTCGGAAGAGAGGCTGTCCTGACTGTCCGACAGACGTGCCGATGCGGCGGTCATGATCGTGGCGTTCAGATTGGTCATGCGGGTTCATGCTCCTTTATGCCCCAACGACCCGTGCCGTCAGGGGCGCGCCGGGTCACATCCCCCGGGCTCCGCGGCAGGACTGCTAGCGCGTCCCGCACGCGACGTCCACCAATGACGTGATCTGGATCAATTTCTGCAAGAGGCTCCAGCACAAAAGCACGCTCGAACAGACAGGCATGCGGCAGGGTCAGAACCCGATCCCGGACTTCCCGCACACCATAATAGAGCACATCGGCATCCACAGCCCGCGCGCCCCAACGCACACCCGGCACACGCCCCAGATCCGCCTCGATCGCCTTGCAGACCCGCAGAAGCGCATGAGGCTCCAGCGTCGTCCGCCCGGTGGCGCAGATATTCACGAATGCCGGCTGCTCCACCCCACCCCAGGGCGCGCTGTCATACAGCGACGATACATTCAGGATCTCCAGCCCGTCCACGAGCGACAGTCGATCCACCGCCGCCGCCAGGACAGCCTCGCGCTCCCCCAGATTGCTCCCCAGTGAGAACGCGACCTCATGAACCCGGGGCTGCTCCACGGCCACCGCCGTTCCCGACACCGCATATGGCACTGGCGCGGACGGCTTACGAACCTCGATCCGCACCCACTCCACGCGCTCCAGTTTCGCCAGCACGGCCTCAGCAATCCGCCCCGCAACCGTCTCGATGAGCTGAAGCGGCGGCCCTGTCACGATTGCCGAAGCGATATCGCACAGCGTCCCGTAACAGACCGCCCGTTCGTAATCATCGCCTGCAATCGCGCCAGACAGATCCGCGCGGATCTCGATATCCACCACGAAACGCTGCCCGATCCGCGTCTCTTCCGGCAGAACGCCGTGATAGCCAAACAGGCACAGATCCCGCACAAAAACGGAGGTCAGGGCAGGTACGATCATCGGACATCCTTCAGAATCTGGCGGATTTTCAGGGCATCCACATGCTCGCGCACGTCATGCACCCTCAGGATCGCAGCACCCTGCTCCACCCCGTACAAATGGGTCGCCAGCGTCCCCGCCAGCCGCTCGGACGCCGCACGCCCCAGAAAATGCCCGAACATGGACTTGCGCGACACCCCCAGCAGAACCGGCAGCCCATATTCGGCCCGCAGATCGCCCAGCCGCGCCACCGCCTCCACATTCTGCACCTGCGTCTTACCGAACCCCACACCCGGATCCAGCACGATCCGATCCCGCGCGAGCCCGGCCTTTTCCGCCAGCCCCAGCGAATGGTCAAAGAAGCGTCGCCAGTCCGCCCGCAGATCCAGCGCCTCATCCACCTCATGGCGGTTGTGCATCACAACAACCGTCGCATCCGAATCCGCCACCACAAACGCCATGTCCGGATCGGCCTGCAACCCCCAGACATCGTTGATGACCGTGGCACCGGCAGCAAGCGCCTGCCTCGCAACAAACGCTTTGGTCGTATCCACGGAAACGACGGCTCCGTCAGCAACCAGCGTTCCCACCACAGGGGAAAGCCGAGCCCATTCCTCTTCTGCCGGCACCGGCTGAAAGCCCGGCCGCGTGGACTCCGCCCCCAGATCCAGCAGATCCGCCCCATCCGCCAGCAACATCCGCCCATGCTTCAGCGCATCCTCCGGACGGAGGAACCGCCCCCCATCGGAAAAGGAATCGGGCGTGACATTCACGATTCCCATCACTGCCACATGCCCGTTTCCAGACAATGTCATCCGACTTCCTCCCACCCGTGGCTTCATCGCACAGAGATCCTCAACGCACCCAGGGGGAACCCCGGCAGCAGCATCGTGTTTTCAGTTCTGCCACATCTTGAATTTCGGCCACAGGAAGAAGGATCCCCTTATGTCCATCATTGATGACACCCCCTTCGAAGGCGAAGACCGCAAGTACCGCGTTGCGACAGAACAGGCAGAAGCTGCCTTGCGGGCCCGTCAGATCGGGGATGATGCCCTGGCCGAACGCCTTCTGAACGAAGCGGAACGCACAGATCCCGAAGCACTGGCCAATGTCCTGCAACGCGACAGCCCCGCCAGCCGCTCCCCGAACCACACAACACCGCCCCCCGCTTCGGACGAAGAGGTCGCAGCAATTACCCGCACGGTTCAACCAGGTGCGGACGCGCCCTCCCGCGCAGGCATTCTCGATGGAAACGGGGACGCGGACGGCTCAGGCGCAGACAGCCAGAAGCGCTGAACCTAGGGACTGGCTAAAGCTTACGCCTTGCGGGCACGCTCCAGAAACGCATCCATCTGATCCGGTTCAAGCGCGCCCGGAGCGACTGCGGCAGTGCCGAAAATGAATGTCGGCGTCCCGTCCAGCCCTACAGAGCGGCCCTGATCCAGATTGGTGGTAATCAGGGCCACGGTCTGCGCGGAACTCATGTCAGCCGTCAGTTTCTTCGCATCAATACCGTTCGCCTGCGCGAGAGCGACAATCCGCTCCATGCTGGGCTTTGTGGTATCTTCCATCAGCGCCTTGCGCATGACGTCATACTTGCCCTGTACGCTCGCCGCAAAGATGGCCCGCGTATCCAGCACACTGTTGCTCCCCAGAACCGGCACGACCTTCTCGACAAGCCGAACATCCGGATGGCGGCTGAGGAAACTGTCCACCTCCCCCATCATGGACCGGCAGTAAGAACAGCGCGGATCGTAGAATTCCACGACCGTAATCTTGCCGTGCGGATTGCCCCGGATCGCAAAGTCGGGCGCAGCCTGAAGCTCGGACTGGTGCGCCTTTACAGCCGCCAGCGTCGAATCCTGCTTCTGTTCTTCCGCCTTCTCACGGATTGAACGGATCGCATCGGTCAGAATGCTCGGATCGTTTTGCAACGCATCCCGCATGATGCCGACAATCTCGGCCCGCTGGGCCGGAGTGAAGGACGTTGCCGGAGCCGCCAGAGCCTGGCCACCCACAAGAAAGGCCATTCCGGCAACAACGGCAGAGGCCGTGGCAAGCAGATGGTGTCTCAACGGAAAGCTCCGGATCAGCTGGAAGAAAAACAGAACGTCAGGTCCATACGCCATAAAGAACGTCCGTGGCAAAGAGAAGACACCAACTGGCCCCTCCCACAAACAGCAGATTACCGTTATGAGGGAACAACAGCCGGACCGGGACCCACGGCGCAGACCCGTCTGCCCGTCCCCGTCAGCCGCAAAGGCCACGAGGCCGGACAGTCGTGACCAGACATTGGAGAAACGCCAGGTGGCGCATCGTCAGCACCAGATTTCCACCCCGGACGCCACACAGGCCCGTCGCGTCTCTTCCCGCCTCCCGGCCTCACTGACGGCCTCGATCGCCTCAGGGCTGCTGCTGGGTGCCTGTTCGTGGATCCCGGGATCCCATTTCGTTGGCATCAGCGAAACCTCCGCCCCCGCAGGTGGCAGCATCGGCACGGTTGTCGCCGACGAGCCACAGGCCGCTCTGGTGGGTCATGACGTCCTTGCCCGCGGCGGCAATGCAGCCGATGCGGCAACCGCCACGGCACTGGCCCTCGGCGTCACGCTTCCCTCCCGCGCCTCCTTCGGCGGCGGTGGCGCCTGCCTGATCAGCCGCCCCGGCGAAACGGCCCAGTCCATCACCTTCCTGCCGCACCCCGGTACGAGCAAGGGCGGAGACCGACCGGCTGGCACAGCCGCGAGCCTCCGCGGTCTGTATCTGATGCAGCTTCATTACGGCACGGTCGATTTCAACGATCTCATCGCCCCGGCCCTGAACCTCGCCAGCACCGGCATCACGGTCAGCCGCGCGCTCGCCGCCGATCTGGCTGCAGTCCGTCCGGCGCTTCTGGCCGATGAAAGCGCCCGCACCATCTTTGGGCGCGGCGAAGCCGCGACGCTCGCCGCGGGCGACAGCCTCGCCCAGCCGCGCCTTGCGGGCTTCCTCGAACGCATCCGCGTCGCAGGCGTGGGTGATCTCTATAACGGTGCACTCGCCGACGTTTATATTACCGCAGCGCAGAAAGCAGGCGCCGGTCTGAACGACGACGACATGCGTCAGACCCTCCCGGTCCAGACCGACGCTCTCACGACCCGTCAGGGTGGCCTGGATGCGTCCTTCCTGGCCCCGCCAGCCGATGGCGGCCTGGGCGCAGCCGTTCGATACACGACCGGCGCCTCCGCACAGGGTACCATCGCCGCATGGCGCGCCTCGGGCAACACAACGCTCGCCGCCGCACAGGCTGCTCTTGCAAGCGGCCGCTCCGGTGGGGGCAGCCTGCCCGCACTGCCGGCGTCAACGTCCTTCGTCGTGACAGATCATTCCGGCATGGCCGTAGCCTGCGCCCTGAGCGAAAACAATCTGTTCGGAACGGGCCGCATGGCTGGCAGCACCGGTGTCGTTCTCGGCGCGTCTCCGGCCCGCACACCTCAGCCCCTGCTTTCGGCTTCTGTCCTGCGTGACCAGAACAGCCTGCGCGCGGTGATGGCCGCCTCCGGCCAGAACGAAGCCGCAGACGCTGTCGGAGACGCCGCACGCGCCGCCGCACATGATGCGCCAATCCCGCATGAAGGGGCCGGTCGCATCAACGCCATCATCTGCCACGGCAACGATTCGTGCCGCGGCGTGACAGACCCCCGTGCCGCAGGCCTCGCAGCCGGAACCACAAACGACAGCGCTCACTAATAAAAAAGCCCCGCCAATCGCTTGATCGGCGGGGCTTTTTTCATATCCGGGCCTACCCGGTAAAACTTCGCACCAGACTTCCCGCCACCAGTGACCATCCGTCAACGACCACGAAAAAGATCAGCTTGAACGGAAGCGAGACAGTACTGGGCGGCAGCATCATCATGCCAAGGCTCATCAACACGCTGGACACCACCAGATCGATGACCAGAAACGGCAGATAGAGCAGAAAACCCATCTCGAAACCGCGGCGCAGTTCCCCGATCATGAACGCCGGAACCAGCACGCGCCAGGGCGTATCGCCAATCTTCGCGGGCGGCTTCTCATGCGCAATATTCAGGAACGTCGCCACATCCGCAGGACGCGCCGTCACTGCCATGAAGTCATGGAACGGCTGGGCCGCCGCAGTCAGACCTTCCATTTCTCCGACACGCCCTGACATCATTGGCTCAACCCCCCCATCCCAGGATTTCTGAAGCGTCGGCTGCATCACGAACAGCGTCAGGAACAGCGCCAGCCCGATCAGAACCGTATTCGGCGGCGTGCCCTGCGCGCCCAGCGCACTGCGCAACAACGACAGCACAATCACAATCCGCGTAAACGCCGTAATCATCACCAGCAGGCTCGGCGCCAGCGACAGAACGGTAATCAGCGCCGTCAGCTGCACCAGACGACTGGTCGTCCCCGCACCGCCAGCCGCACCATTCTGCCCCAGATCAATGCTCACAGCCTGCGCATGAGCCAGATGCGGCATCCCCAGACACAGCACCAGCATACAAAACGGGAGCAGAGCCCGAAGCATCGGCAGGATCGCCCTCACGCCACGTCCTCCGTACCGGAATCATCCAGCGCCGAAGCAAACGTCTCCCGCTCCGTCCAGTCCATCAGGATGTCCCGATTGCCACCTGTCAGAACCAGAACCTCACGCGCGCCATACCGCACAACCGATAGACGCCGCGTCCGGTCCAGCGCCATCTGCCCCACAAGCGACAGCCCGGCCTGCCCCCCCCGTGCCCCGCTTTTTTTCTGCTCCAGCAAACGCAGTAACGGCCGGGTGCAGAAAATCAGCACGATAATGAAAATCAGAGCGGCAATCGCATTCACGCACTCATGCAGGGTCATAGGTCAGTCATCCTCATTCCCCGGCATGATGCCCAAGATCAGTTAATGACTGCTTAATTGACTGCCAGTTCTGCCGAAGATGCTGCCCAAAAGGCAGAAAGCCCCTGTCCTGAGCGTCCTGTCCCTGTCACAGATATTTTTCTGAATGTTTCTGCACAGGACCAGACGTCGTGAATGCCCACCCCAAAACGATCCAGATTTTCCTTCCTTCCGGCGATCCGCAGGGAATCCGGATCGCCTCCATCACCACCCGGATCGTACAGGTTGTCGAAATCCCCCGCCTGCGCCTGGACGAGTTTCTGGCCCGGCCCGAAGCCAACTCGGTCGGCATCTACATTCTGTTCGGTGAAAATGACGAAACGGAGCGGCCACGCGCCTATGTCGGACAGACCGGAAATTTCGGAAACCGCCTGAAGCGCCACAATGAAAAGAAGGGCCTCTGGTGGAACCGCGCCGTCGTCGCCTTCTCGCTCACCCAAAGCCTGACCGTCACACACGCGCACTATCTGGAATGGCTGGCCCTAAGCCACGCCACACAGACCCAGCGCTTTGAAATGGACAATGGCACAAGCGGAACAAGACCCCACACCCTCCCCGCGCTGGAAGCAGAGTGCCGCGAAGTCTTCGAAACAATCGATATCCTGCTGACGACCCTGGGGTACCCAATTTTCGAACCCCTCATTCGCAACCGAAATCCTGTCGCTGTCACTCTGACGACTGAATCCGTTCTGGATTCACAGAAACAGCCCATCTCAACCGAATTTTATTGTCATGCATCCGGCGTGGACGGACGCGCCCAGTATACGCAAGAAGGCCTGGTGGTACTGGCAGGCTCCTATGGCCGCACTGAAGTTTCTAACAGTTTTAATTATGCTCAGAAGCGACAGACCATGCTGGAGCAAGGTCTTCTACGCATTGAAGGCGACCGCATCTATTTCACCCGCGATGTGCTGTTCAAAGCCCCAAGCCCTGCGGCCACCGCCCTGCTGCGCCATTCAGTTAACGGCTGGACGAAGTGGAAAGACAGCACCGGAAGAACCTTAGAAGAGGCTATGGATCGCTCTACGCCCAATAACGACTGCGAGGCCTGACGAAGTCCCCTCACGCCCTTCCCGCAGCAGAATCGACGGCTCAGGCAACCATTTATTAAAGATTTCACGCCATCATGCCCTTCGCCGGGATTTTTCCGGCTCCTGCATGACGGAGACTGTCTCGATGCGTAACATCGATCCAACCAGCGCAGGCGGCACCGACCTTTTCTCTCTGGGCCGTGACCGCATGAACTGGCTTCAGGCGCGCCAGCAGGTGCTGGCCGGCAATATCGCCAACTCGGATACACCCGATTACCAGGCGAAAGACGTCTCCCCTTTTGAGGCGGCAATGGGCGAATTCGACATCACGCCGACCGTTACGCAGCCCGATCATATCGGCTACAGCGCCTCGGGTGCCCATACCATCGAAACCACGTCCGAACAGTCTCTCGACGGAAACGAAATCTCTCTGGACCAGCAGATGGAACAGGTCGCGGATGTGAACGACCAGCAGCATCTCGCAGTGAACGTCTATTCCAAATATCTGAGCATGTTCCAGACGGCACTCGGCAAGTAAGGACGCTGACGGATGAACCTGTCCACAACCATCGGCATTTCCGCAAGCGGCATGGATGCACAGTCCCAGCGCCTGCGCATCGTCGCGGAAAATCTCGCCAACCAGGATACGACCGGCTCCCAACCGGGCGCAGACCCCTATCGCCGCAAGACCATCACCTTCGCCGAGCAGGTCGATAACGAAAGCGGCGCATCCACCGTCGGCGTCCAGAACGTCGGGCAGGACATGTCCGACTTCGACACCCGTTATGACCCATCCCATCCTGCCGCTGACGAGCGCGGCTACGTCAAGGTTTCCAATGTGGATTCCATGACCGAAATGATGGACATGCGCGAAGCCGAACGCTCCTATGAAGCCAACCTCAATGCCTTGTCGAGCACCCGGACCATGCTGTCCCGCACGCTCGACCTGCTAAAGTAATCCAGATGCTCACATCTCTCTCCCAGGCCCATAATGCCTACGCCGTCCAGAGCCTCCAGAGCCGCCTTCAGGGCGTCACGGACAATGTCGATGACGGGTTTCAGTCGTCAGCAGCAACAGGCAACAGCGTCTCAGGGACGGACTTCGGGTCCGTTCTCTCGCAGTCCGTCAGCAGCGTCATCGACAGTGGCCATGATGCCGAAGCCGAGGCAGCACAGGGACTGACAGGCGGCGGCGACATGACCCAGATCGTGACGGCGGTCTCCAATGCCCAGCTTGCTCTTCAGACCACGACCGTGATCCGCGACCGAATGGTTCAGGCGTATCAGGACGTTATGAAAATGACGATCTGACCATGCAGGCCATCGATCTCGGCGCCATCCTCGAGCAGACATTCATTGTCGCCCTCAAATTAAGCGCGCCTGCACTCCTGACTGCGCTCGGGGTCGGCCTTCTGGTCTCCCTTGTACAGGCTGTCACCCAGCTCAACGAAGCCACGCTGTCCTTCGTACCGAAAGTTCTGGCCATCGGCGCCGTCATGGTTATGGCCGGGTCTTTCATGACCGCGACACTTGTCGGCTTTACCCGACATCTCTTCGACCAGCTCATTCTCGTCGGCACCACCTGACATCTTTTCTTTCAGATCCTGAGTTGACTGACATGACCGTACGCAGAGTGTCCGTTCTGAAAGATACACTCCTGTGAATACGGGTGTTGGTGAAACCGCTGGAGTATCTGCCTTACAAGGGCTGGACCTCAGCGGCCCGGTTCTGAGCGTCTGGGCTCTTACCTTCGTTCTGGTCCTCTCGCGCACCGGAGCAGTCGTCATGGTCATGCCAGGCCCAGGCGAGCAGTCCATGCCCATGATGATCCGCGCAGGATGCGCCATCACCCTCACAGCCCTGCTGCTTCCGCTTGTCGCTCCCCTTCTGATGCAGGCCCATCTGGATGCTCTTGCACCAGTAGCCCTGGCCGGCATGATCGCGGTCGAGCTTTTCGCGGGTGTCCTGATCGGATGGATGGCCCGTCTGATCTGCATGGCGTTGCCTATTGCGGGACAGATCATCGCAGTTTGCATGGGCATTTCCAGCGTGCTTCAGCCAGATCCTGATCTTGGTTCAGGGAGCTCCGCCCCGGCCCGATTCCTGAATCTTCTGGCGCCTCTCGTACTCCTCGTAACCGGCGCATATATTCTGCCCATTCAGGCAATTCTCGGCAGTTACAGCATTATCCCGCCCGGAGGGACACTTCTCCTCGCGGCAACACATGCTCACTGGAATATCCTTGGCGACTCTGCCCAAGGCATCATCCAGCTGACAGAGCGCAGCTTTGCTCTTGGACTGGAACTCAGCGCGCCGTTCCTGATCCTCTCGCTCGTCTGGCAGGGGATGCTCGGCATCATGACCCGCCTGCTGCCCACCCTGCAGATCTACAACGCGGCCAGTCCCTTACAGCTTCTCGGAGGAATCGCGCTTCTTGGGCTTACGTTAAGCACCATGATCGCAATCTGGCAGGGACAGGCTTTCGATGTCCTCCGAGCACTTCCAGGCCTCTGAACGATGTCTGAATCCGGCGACAAAACAGAAGCCCCGTCTGCCCAACGCCTTCAAAAAGCGCGTGATGACGGGCAAATCGTCATGTCGCGTGAGGCCATGAGTTTTGTGGCCCTTCTCGGCGGCTTTGCAGGAATTTTCATGGTCCTGCCCTATCTCGTGTCAGATTTCGTTCGCAGCATGCGGGCTCTCATGGCTAATGCAGGCACGGTGCCGATGGCGCAGGGAGGCCTTCTCAGCAGCACCAATCACGCCATTGAGGCAGGCCTGTCGCTGGCTGTTCCCGTCGCTGCAACCGTAGCCGCATTCTGTCTCGCAGCAGGATTTCTACAAACGGGCTTTCTCATCCACCCTGAATCACTCCTCCCGAAGTTCGAGCGCGTCTCACCGCTGGCCGGGTTCAAGCGTATCGCGGGAGGAGGCACACTGCCGGATACATTCAAGGCGCTGGCAAAATTTGCGATCTTTGCCGCAGTTCTGTGGAATATCTCAAAGGGCGCCATTCCAACAGCATCACGGATGGTCGGACTGGAACCTGGGCCCCTTCTGAAAATGATGTCCGATCTGGGCTTTCATGCCGCCGCCGCCATGATCATGGCCCAGTTGGTAATCGCAGGCTTCGATATTTTCTGGATGCGCTTCCGGCATGTTTCCAAATTGAAAATGAGCCGTGAAGACCTCAAGGACGAATACAAGAACAGCGAAGGCGACCCACATGTGAAAGGCCGTCAAAAGGCCTTGCGCGCAAAAGCCGCCAAGCAGCGCATGATGGCCGCGGTAAAGACGGCAACAGTCGTCGTCACCAATCCGACACATTATGCTATTGCCCTCGCCTACGAAAAAGGCGGAGGCGGCGCACCGAAAGTTGTCGCCAAAGGCATGGATGACGTCGCAGCCCGCATCAGGGAAATTGCGCAGGATAATCGTATCCCCATCGTCGCCAATCCACCTCTGGCACGCGCACTTTTCACGCTTCCTCTCGACAGTGAAATTCCGGCGGAACATTTCAAAGTGGTCGCCGCCATCATTGCGTATGTCTGGAAACTCAAACGTCCTGCCAGCCGTTCTGCATCCCTGAGATAAACAAGACGACGGGCTCTGAAAAAATCTTCTGCTAACGCCCTCATCCCCCTTGGCGTGATGGGGGAAAGACATGATATGTCTGTCACGAGAACATTTTGCGAACACAGGACGCCGGGCATGGTGGAAATCACCGCTCTTTGCGAGAGTGGCTGCCCGGTCTATCGTGTCCTGTAAACGTCAGCCCGAACCTATTGCGAGGATTGAATGGACAAGACCAAGGCGCTTGAAGGCGCACTCAGCCAGATTGAGCGTGCCTTCGGCAAGGGCTCGATCATGCGCATGGGCCAACGGCCGAAAGTGGAAGCCAATGTGATTTCGACCGGCTCCATCGGGCTGGACATTGCGCTTGGGATCGGCGGCATGCCGCGCGGCCGTATCGTGGAAATCTACGGACCGGAAAGCTCCGGCAAAACCACGCTGGCGCTCCACGTTCTGGCCGAAGCCCAGAAAAAAGGCGGCACAGTCGCCTTCATCGATGCAGAACATGCGCTCGACCCCGGTTATGCCCGCAAGCTTGGCGTGAATATCGACGACCTTCTCCTGAGCCAGCCGGATGCCGGTGAACAGGCTCTGGAAATTGCCGACACACTGGTCCGTTCCGGTGCCGTCGACGTGCTGGTCGTGGATTCCGTGGCGGCCCTCGTCCCCCGCGCCGAGCTTGAAGGTGACATGGGCGACAGCCATGTCGGTCTGCATGCCCGCCTCATGAGCCAGGCCCTGCGCAAGCTGACAGGAACGGTTTCGCGGTCCAACACGCTCGTGATCTTCCTGAACCAGATCCGCATGAAGATCGGCGTGATGTTCGGCAATCCAGAAACGACGACAGGCGGCAATGCGCTGAAGTTCTACTCGTCCATCCGCCTCGATATCCGCCGCATCGGGTCCATCAAGGACAAGGACGAGGTCGTCGGCAACCAGACCCGCGTCAAGGTCGTCAAGAACAAGATGGCGCCCCCGTTCCGTCAGGTCGAGTTCGACATCATGTATGGCGAAGGCATCAGCAAGATGGGCGAACTGCTCGATCTGGGCGTGAAGGGCAACATCGTCGAGAAATCCGGCGCATGGTTCTCTTTCGACAGCCAGCGGATCGGACAGGGTCGTGAAAACGCCAAGCAGTTCCTGCGCGACCATCAGGAAATGGCGTCTGAAATCGAGCGGCGCATCCGTGCCGAAGCCGGCGTTCTCGCTGACGCTCTGATGACAAATCCCGAGCCCGACGCAGACGGCACTCCGGAAGACTGAAACTGAAGAAGGGCTCCGAAAGGAGCCCTTTTTTTTATGACCTGCAGATTTTGAAAATGAGTTCGCTCAGGCAACAGCCCGGCTGCGTACCCGATCCCAGATCTTCGCACCCTTGATAAGCACACGGGCAATCGCCGGTGTCGTCGTAGGCCGAAGCAAACGCGGATCATACCCTGAAAACCGGCGGTCATTCTCGTCCAGGCAAAGCTGCATGAGATCCGGGATCTTGATATCCATCGCCGTCATGTCTTTGGCGCCGGTGACGGTGAAATTGTTATCCTGCGTGTGCTCTTCGCCGTTCTCGTCGATGGAGCGGGCCAGTCCCATGCGTTCATAGGCCAGGAACAGCCAGACCCCGATAACACGCATCTCGAACCAGGGCCGCTTCCAGAACGGCATGGTCGCACGGTGCCAGGCCAGCCAGTTCGCGAACAGCAGGATGTGACGGCATTCTTCCTGCATCACAGGCTCGAACGTCTCAATCAGCTCCTGCGGAAACAGACCAGCGCGCTCGGCAAGGGCGAACAGTCCGAACGCAAAGAAGCTGTCCACACATTCCGAAAAACCCGTAACCAGATAGGCCCATTCCGTATCTTTGGGCGTAATGTACGGAGGCTCCGGCGCCATCGGAATATTGTAGGCCGCAACCAGCTTGGACAGAACCTCCTTGTGCCGGTTCTCTTCCCACGCATTACGCGAAAGCGCATCCTTCATGTCCGGGTCAGTAATCATGTCCGCATAAGCGGCCATGCGCAGACGCGCCTTGCCTTCGGTCTGGACCGCAATATCCCAGATCGGCAGGGACGTGATGCGATGCAGCGTCTCCGGATCCAGCTCGGGCCAGTCGATGACAGACGGCTTGTACGGATTGAACGTCTCGCGGAACATCGCTGCGACAGCCTGCTTGTGCTCTTCCGTACCAGGCTTGAGCGGGCCCTGGATCGGGCTGCTCCAGTGGCGCGCTTCGTAATCAACGCGCTCAAGCGTCTTCTCCGACGGTGCGTCGGGAAGATGGGAATAGATTTCAGCCAGGCTTTTCATAATGGTCTTCGCGGCGTGCCTGAAGGCACGCCGTGCCCCTTGGAGCTTGCAGTTTTTACTTGAGGTCGGTTGCCGAATGGATGACGCGGTTCACGAGGCCATACGCAATGGCTTCATTGGCCGACATCCAGTAGTTGCGGTCCGTATCCTTGGCGACCTTCTCATAGGTCTGCCCGGTCTCTTTCGCGAAAATCCGGTTCAGACGCTCGCGCATCTTGATGATTTCGCGGGCCTCGATGTCGATATCCGTTGCCGGACCACGAACGCCACCCATCGGCTGATGCAGCAGGAAGCGCGTGTTCGGCAGGCAGACGCGACGCTCCGGACGGCCGGCTGCATAGATCAGCGCACCGGCAGAAGCGACCCAGCCGGTTCCGATCATGTTGATCGGGGCAATCGAATCCACAAAGCGGATCATGTCATGGATGGTGTCGCCACTCTCCACATGACCGCCCGGCGAATTCACATACACATCGATCGGCTTGTCGGACGTTCCCGCCAGCGCCAGCAGGCGACCGGTGACATCACGGGCGATCTTGTCGTTGATACCGCCGAAAATCAGAACTTTCCGCTGATCGAACAGGCGGCCTTCAAGCTCGCTGATCGGGCTGTTCAGCGTCTTGTTGTCTTCCTCGCGGGTTTCGGGCTCCGGAGCATCCGGCTCGTCGTCCAGGCGGGTCGGGGTCATTCTGGTGATATCCATATCGTTTCCAGATCCAGCATGCATCTTCATACCCCCTATCCTGCGCTTCGTTTTCGTCGGTGCCAAGTCCTCCTTCGGATCGGACTTCTGATCAGGCCCGACAGGAACTCTCGCCATCCCACTCACGAACCGCTAGTCTCCGCCGCGTTTGGACATTTTACAGACGGCAGGAACGGCACAGTGGTCCCAGGGAACAGCACGCAGCCCATGACAGCGGCAACACGCAGGATTACGGGAAAAATCCCATTCCTCCTGCTGATGACCGCCCCGCTGCTGGCATCCTGCCAGCACCAGGACGCGACGGATACCGTAACCGGCTGGTGGCATGGCTTTGAAGGCGGCGAAATTGCGAAACTGCGTGCGCCCCCGCCGGGCGAAAACCTGCGTTACCCTCATGTCGGCCGCACTCCGACGAAGGCCCCGGACCTGCCGACACCCGAAGCACGCCTGTCCCTGACGACCCAGCTTGAAGCACAACGGAACCTCGCCCAGCGCGAAAGTGCCGCCCAGGGCGCCCTGCCGACCATCCCGCCGCCGCCCAAACCCGCCCCGGCC
>NZ_JAERLY010000013.1 GCF_018256155.1 Gluconobacter sp. Dm-62 | reverse complement strand
GGCTTCCATGGCGGCTGGGGCTGGGGCGGCTGGGGCCTTGGCGTCGGTCTGGGCATGGCAGCCGGAATGGCCGTTGCTTCGCCTTATGGTTACGGCGGTGGCTATGGAGGTGGCTACGGTGGAGGGTATGGAGGCGGATATGGCTATGCGCCGGGCTATGCTCCCGGTTACGCCGTGCCATCCTATTCCAATGTGCCCCCCTATACCTGGGGATACTGATCGAAAAAAAGCCGCCGGAGTCTGGGACTCCGGCGGCTTTTTCGTATCGGATGGGTCTGAGGCCCGGTCAGTCTGTTACAAAGTCCTTCGCATGATAGCCCTGTGCAAAGAGATGCGCGCGCAGATTGGCGAAGTTGATCTGCGTGGAAATGATGCGCCGCACATTCGGCTTGGCATGGAAAGCCAGACCGAGGCCTGCGCTGGCGAGCATCGGGATGTCGTTGGCGCCATCGCCGGTCGTCAGCGCCGCGCGGAGCTGCACGCCGCGCTCTGAGGTCAGGCGTTCGAGATGGTCGCGCTTGGCGTCGGGGCCGAGGATCGGGCCAGAGAGGCGGCCGGTGATCCTGTCGTCCTCGATTTCCAGCCCGTTGCCGTAATTTTCATCGAATCCGCAAAGCTCGGCCACGCGCTGGGTGAACCATGTGAAGCCGCCGGACACGAGGGCCGTACGGCCATTGTGCTTGCGCATGGTCTGCACGAGTTCGCGTGCGCCTTCCGTCAGGGTGACGGAGGCCCAGACGTCTTCGAGGACGGAGGCCGGTTTTCCCGCCAGAAGGGCCACGCGCTGTTCTAGTGCGGTTTCGAAATCCAGTTCGCCATTCATGGAGGCGCGGGTGATGGCCGCGACGTCTTCGCCGCAGCCCAGAAGGTCCGCCAGTTCGTCCAGCGTCTCGCCGGTGAGGATGGTGCTGTCCATGTCCGCGACGAGGACGGCCCGGCGGCGGCCGCGCGTTTTCAAAAGCAGCGCATCGACGCGGTAGGGCGCGAGTGTCGCGCGGATGGTGGCGATGCTCGCTGATCCGGGGCGCGACGGTGGGCAGGGAATGTCCACGGCTTCGCCCGGAGACAGGACGACGGGCGCATTGCCCTTGACGAGCGTGCGGGCCACGTCGATGGCCTCGGGTTTGAGGGGGCCGGATTTCCGGTCAGCAATAAGGGTCAGGACGGCAGGAAGGGACATGAGATCTCGTAACGGTCCGGCACGTGTGGCAGGAGGGGGGAATGGACGCCCCGAAGACGATAGAAGCCAAAACTGCGCTTATTGTGGCTGGCCCGACGTGCTCCGGCAAGTCGGCACTGGCGCTCGACCTTGCCCGGGCCTTTGAAGGCACGGTCATCAATGCGGATTCCATGCAGGTTTACCGCGATCTGCACATCCTGACGGCGCGGCCGGACGCGGCGGATGAGGCCGCGGTGCCGCACCGGCTTTATGGCGTTCTGGATGCGGCCGTACCGGGAAGTGTGGCCTGGTGGCGATCCGAGGCGCTGCGAGAAATGGATGTTGCCTGGGCCGAGGGGCGCATGCCGATCCTGTGTGGCGGGACGGGAATGTATCTGCGCGCGCTGACGGATGGTCTGGTGGAGGTGCCTGACCCTGGCGATGCTGCGCGGGCAGAGGCGCGGGGGCTGGCGGAGGAGATCGGGCCGGAGGCGCTGCATGCGCGGCTTGCGGAGGTTGACCCTCAAACGGCAACGGCTTTGCGTCCGAACGATACGCAGCGGATTTCGCGGGCCTGGGAGGTCTGGACGGGGACGGGGCATGGACTGGCCTGGTGGCGCTCGCAGCCGGGTCTGCCGCCCGCTCCGTGCCGCTTCGTGTCCGTGCAGCTTGATCCCGAACGGGAGGGATTGCGCCGGGCGATCGATTCCAGATTCGGGCAGATGCTGGAGGCCGGGGCTCTTGAAGAAGTGTCCACTCTGCTGGAGCGGGGGCTCGATCCGGTTCTGCCTGCCATGCGTGCGCATGGGGTGCCGGAACTGGCTGCTGTTCTGCGGGGGGCGGTATCGCTTGAGGAGGCGCGGAAATCTGCGGTCCTTGCCATCGGGCGCTATACGCGGCGGCAGGCGACATGGTTCCGGCATCATACGCTGGGAAAAGGGGATGATGCGATGATTTCGTTGCGCAGATACACCCATTCTGCGCAAGATTCGGAAAGTCAGTATGAAAAAATAGAGAACTTTATATCTGGACGAGTTGACGCCGCCGCCGCGTCGTCCTAAATCCCGCCGCTCATACCTTGGGAGGAAACGGTGACGGCTGCTGAAAGAGACGCAGGAACAGGCAAAGAGGCGCTGAATGGCGCGGAAGTGCTTCTGCGCGTTCTCGACGAAGAGGGTGTGGAGGTCATATTCGGGTATCCGGGTGGGGCTGTCCTTCCGATTTACGATGCTCTCTTCAAGCAGGACCGAATTCGCCATGTGCTTGTCCGCCATGAGCAGGCTGCCGTTCATGCGGCAGAGGCCTATGCGCGTTCGACGGGCAAGGTGGGCGTGGTGCTGGTGACGTCGGGTCCGGGCGCGACGAATGCCGTGACCGGGCTGGTGGATGCGCTGATGGATTCCATCCCGCTCGTCTGCCTCTCGGGTCAGGTGCCGACCAAGCTGATCGGCAATGACGCGTTCCAGGAAGCCGATACGACGGGCATCACGCGTCCTGCCACCAAGCACAACTATCTCGTGCGGGAGCCGGGCACGCTGGCGCAGACCGTGCGTGAGGCGTTCGAGGTTGCGCGTTCGGGTCGTCCGGGGCCGGTTCTGGTGGATCTGCCCAAGGACATTACGGTCGGCAAGGCGCCGCTGACGAAGCCGGCGCTGTCGCGGTTGCAGCGGTTCCGCCATCAGGGTGGGCCGGACATGGATGCGATTGCGCAGACGCTCGAAGTGATGAAGACGGCCAAACGTCCGCTCTTCTACACGGGCGGCGGCATTATTAACTCCGGCCCGGAAGCGTCGGACCTGCTGCGTCGTCTGGCGCGCAAGACCGGTTTCCCGGTGACGTCCACGCTGATGGGGCTGGGGGCATTTCCGTCTCCTGATCCGCAGTTCTTGGGCATGTTGGGCATGCATGGATCGGTTGAGGCGAACATGGCCACGCATGGCTGTGATCTGCTGATCGCTCTGGGCTCGCGGTTTGATGACCGTGTGACGGGGCGTGTGGATGCGTTCTCGCCCAATTCGTTCAAGGTCCATGCTGACATTGACCCGAGCCAGATCGACAAGATCGTGCCGGTGGACGTGCGGCTTGAAGGCGATGTGCGCGATACGCTTGAAGCCCTCCTTGAAGGCTGGGGTGACACGCCTGCGCCAGATCTGTCGGCCTGGTGGAACCAGATCGCATCCTGGCGGAGTGTGGACGGGTTCGGCTTTACGCAGGACATGACGCCGTCCGCCGTTATCCGTCCGCAGCAGGCGGTTCGCCGTCTGTATGAGCTGGCCAAGGAAACGGGGCGCGACACGTTCGTGTCCACCGAGGTCGGGCAGCACCAGATGTGGGCCGCCCAGCACTTCCAGTTCGACAAGCCGAACCGCTGGCTGACATCCGGTGGTCTGGGGACGATGGGCTATGGTCTGCCGGCCGCCGTGGGCGCGCAGGTGGCGCATCCGGATGCGCTGGTGATCGATATCGCCGGTGAGGCGTCCACGCTCATGAACATCCAGGAGCTGGGGACGATCGCGCAGTATCGTCTGCCGGTGAAGATCTTCATCCTGAACAACCACTACATGGGCATGGTCCGTCAGTGGCAGGAGCTGCTTCACGGGTCGCGCTATTCGCAGTCCTACAGCGAGGCGCTGCCGGACTTCGTGAAGCTGGCCGAAGCGTTCCATGCGACCGGAATGCGGGCGACGCATATCGGGGAGCTGGATGACGTGATCCGCCGGATGCTGGCGCATGATGGTCCGGTTGTGGCCGATATCTGCGTGGCCGAGGGCGAGAACTGCTATCCGATGATCCCATCGGGTGCGGCGCATAACCAGATGCTGCTGGGTCCGGATCAGGATTCCGAAGCGGCGGGACTGACCGAAGAAGGGAAGATGCTGGTCTGATGACGGAGACTATCCAACATTCGGTCATCTCGGTTCTGATCGAGGACGAGAGTGGCGCGCTGGCCCGCGTGGTGGGCCTGTTTTCCGGCCGTGGCTACAACATCGAGAGCCTGACGGTGGCGCTGGTGGATGCCGAGCAGAAGCTCTCGCGCATCACGGTGCTGACGTCGGGTACGCCGATGGTCATCCAGCAGATCAAGGCGCAGCTCAAACGCCTGATCCCGGTGCATGACGTCTGTGACCTGACGCAGGAAGGCCCTTACGTGGGGCGTGAGCTTGCGCTGGTGAAGATCGTCTCCTCCGGGGATCGCCGGACGGAAGCCCTGCGCATTGCGGATTCGTTCCGTGCGCGGCCAGTCGATACGACGGCCACGAGTTTCGTGTTCGAGCTGACGGGATCGCCCGAGAAGATCGACGCGTTCATCGAGTTGATGCGCCCCCTTGGCCTGGCTGAGGTTTCGCGCACCGGGATTGCTGCCATCGGGCGCGGTCCTTCAGTCTTTCACCTTAAAAAGGAGCCTGTCTGATGCGGGTATATTATGATCGCGATGCCGATCTGAATCTGATCAAGAGCAAGAAAGTCGCGATCATTGGCTATGGCAGCCAGGGTCACGCCCATGCCAACAACCTCAAGGATAGCGGCCTGACGGACATCGTCATCGGTCTGCGTTCCACGTCTTCCGCCGTGAAGAAGGCTCAGGAAGCCGGTTTCAAGGTGATGGAGCCGGGTGAGGCTGCGGCCTGGGCCGACGTTGTCATGGTCCTGACGCCGGATGAAGGCCAGGGCGCGCTGTACAAGGATTGCCTTGAGAAGAACCTGAAGCAGGGCGCTGCCCTTGCGTTCGCTCATGGTCTGTCCATCCATTTCCGCATCATCGAAGCCCGTCCGGATCTGGACGTGTTCCTGATCGCGCCGAAGGGCCCGGGCCATACGGTCCGTTCCGAATACCAGCGTGGCGGTGGCGTTCCGTCCCTCGTGGCCGTGGCGCAGAACGCTTCGGGCAATGCGCTCGAAATCGCCCTGTCCTATGCCAGCGCCAATGGCGGCGGCCGTGCAGGCATCATCGAGACGACCTTCAAGGAAGAAGTCGAAACCGATCTGTTCGGTGAGCAGGCTGTCCTGTGTGGTGGCGTTGTGGACCTGATCCGCGCTGGTTTCGAGACGCTGGTTGAAGGCGGATATGCGCCGGAAATGGCCTATTTCGAGTGCCTGCACGAGATGAAGCTGATCGTGGACCTGATCTACGAAGGCGGCATCTCCAACATGAACTACTCCATCTCCAACACCGCGGAGTATGGTGAGTACGTGACGGGTCCGCGCATCATCACGCCGGAAACCAAGGCCGAGATGAAGCGCGTCCTGACGGACATTCAGGACGGCACGTTCGTTCGCAACTTCATCCTTGAGAACCAGTCCGGTGGCGTTGGCTTCAAGGCCATCCGTGCCCGCAACGATGCTCACCAGATCGAAAAGACCGGTGAGAAGCTGCGTGCGATGATGCCGTGGATTGCCAAGGGCAAGCTGGTCGACAAGACCAAGAACTGATCAGACGGATCCGGGGGGCCGGATTCGGCCCCTCTGGACCGGGAAGCGTCAGCTTCTGTCGGGCGTCGGGATTTCCGGGATTCGTTTCCCGGAGATCCGACGCCCGAACTGTATGTGGGGTCCTAGGTTCAAGAAATATCCGCGGCCCAGCTCTGTGTGTAGGAAAGGGAAAATCCTTTTCTCATGCAGTGGGGGCATGGGGCGGGGGAGATATATGACATATTGGGGAATCGCCCCATAAAGTGCTTGCATCAGGGGGGAGGGGCCGGTAACTAGCGCGCTTCCTGGCCCAAGGGGGCATTTTTGCCCAACAGGCTGTCTACTGGTTTGGGGGTACGTGATGAACGCACTTGCTCAACTGGGGATGGTATCGGAACTCCCGAGAGATATCCAGAACAGCGCAGCTCACCTCGTTGAGGAGGAGCGCAAGGATTACTTCATTGAGCGTGATGGCGAGCGTTATGCTGGCAATCATCTGCTGATCGACTTCTGGGACGCCCGGAATCTCGATGATCCCACACGGATCGATGAAACGTTGTGTGAGGCTGCGGTGGCGGCTGGTGCAACGATCCTGCACAGCCATTTTCACCACTTCACGCCCAATGGCGGCGTGTCCGGCGTGATCGTTCTGGCGGAAAGCCATATCTCGATCCATACGTGGCCGGAACGGAATTATGCGGCTGTGGACGTGTTCATGTGCGGCGCATGTGATCCGAACCTGTCGATTCCGGTGATGCAGCGCCTGTTCCAGGCCGGCCGGATCGAGGTCGACGCCGTACGGCGTGGCCGCGTGCAGGACAAGGCCGCAAAAGCGGTCTGAACTGACGAAAGGGCCGGGTGACCGGCCCTTTTTCAATATACTCCGACAAGGAAACGATGATCCATGGCTGAAACATGGCTCAACGAGACCCTGTACCCGGACTGGGGACAGCGCTTTCTCGTTACGCGTGAGCTCGCACGGGTAAAATCCGACTTCCAGGATGTGGTGGTGTTTGAAAGCTCCAGCCACGGCCGCGTGCTGGTTCTGGATGGTGTTATCCAGATCACCGAGCGTGACGAGTTCGTCTATCAGGAAATGCTGACGCATGTGCCGCTTCTGGCGCATCCCTGTGCGAAGCGCGTGCTGATCATCGGTGCGGGTGACGGTGGCGTTCTGCGTCGCGTCCTGCAGCATGACACGGTCGAGAAGGCTGTCATGGTCGAGATCGATGGTGCGGTGATCGAACTGTCCAAACAGTATCTGCCGAACATTGCTGGTGACGCCTGGAACGACCCGCGGGCCGAAGTCATCGTCGGCGACGGCATCGACTATGTTCTGAAGGCGGCTGACGGCTCGTTCGATGTGATCATCGTCGACAGCACCGATCCGATCGGTGTGGGCGAAGTGCTGTTCACGGACGAGTTCTACAGCAACTGCGCGCGCATCCTGTCGGCTGAAGGGCTGATCGTGAACCAGTGCGGTGTGCCGTTCATGCAGGCGGATGAGCTGCATGAGACGAGCCTGCGTCGTGCGAAGTTCTTCCCGCATGTGGGCGCGTATGTGGCCGCTGTTCCGACTTATGTCGGCGGGTTCATGACTCTGGGTGTGGCCTCCAAGGGGCAGGCACCGAACACGCAGACGGTCGAGCAGATCCGTGCCCGTGCGGACGCTGCGAAGATCGTGGGCACGACGCGTTACTGGACGCCGGAAATCCATGTCGGCTCGTTCAACCTGCCGCCCTATATTGCCGAGCATCTTCCCAAAACCGGAAAATGATCGTGTGCCTGCCCCTTTGTTAATGGGGCAGGCAGCTACAGCTGCTCTTTCAGACTGCTGTTGATCCGTTCCAGAAGTGTTACGAGAATATCGCGTTCGAGGGGTGTAAACCCCTTGAGTGCCATGCCGGTTAAATGTTCTATAACAGGAACGATATTCCGGCTTTTGCGCTGACCGTCAGCTGTCAGTGTGACCAGTGTGCTGCGACGGTCTGTCGGGTCTGGTTCGCGCTGGATCAGGCCGTCGCGCTCCATCCGGGCGAGAAGTGTCGTCATGCCCGGTTGTTCGATATCCGCAAAATCCGCGAGGGCTTTCTGATTGAGGATCTTTCCGTCCTGCAAAGCCTGCAACACGGGAAGCTGACCGATCCGCAGGCCTGTCTTTTTGAGTTCGCGTTCCAGCAGGAGCGTGAAGAGCCTGGTGTTGCGCGTGGTCAAGGCGCTGAGCGGAGAAGGGGCAGTCATGCGGATTCCGGGGAACGTGTGGATAGAATACATAACATGTTATGTATCTGGATTATGAAAAACCCGGCGGCCCCATTCGGGCCTGACCGGGCTGGAAAATCAGGGCTTCATGGCGCCGAGAGGGGCGACGCAGCGGTGGTCGCGGTAGAGCGTCCACTCATCGCAGACCTGGTTGGGCGGGAAGGTGCAGATGCCGGTTTCGCCGCCAGCGGTCCGGACATCGCCGTGGCGACCACCCTGCTGCGTGCAGTAAACGCTGGCGGGGTTGGGGATGCCGATCAGGCGCTGGCGGGGATTGTGCTGCGGGTGTGAGGCACAGGCGGAAACCGTGCCGCACAGCAGGGTGATGGCGAGGAGGCGTTTCGTGCTTGAAAGATGCATTGCTCAGGGAGCCCTTTTCTTCAGGAAGCGGACGCTGCGTTCCTTGATGTCCAGCTCTTTTACAGCTTTTGCAAACACCCCGAAATGCGGGGTCTTGAGGTGCTCTTCGAAGGCCGCGCGGTCGGTATAGACTTCCACGAGAATGACGGTGTCGGCTTCCGTCTCGGGAGAGAGAACCGTGAAGCTGTGGCAGCCGGATTCGTCGGCGACGGAGCGCTCGCTGTCATAGGCGCAGGCGGCGAGAAACTTCTCATAGGTTGCGGGTGTGGTCTCGAATTCGGCAATGACCGTCAGTTCACCAGCCATGATGTTCTCCTTTGCGTGTTACGGGGCAAAAGACACAACGCATGAGCGATCGTAACGATTGCGGAGTTTTTCGGAAACTGGCAGGATCGCGGGGACCGACACGGGAGAGACCAGCCGTCAGGCTGGCGCCGAAGGAGCAACCGCCCCGGAAACTCTCAGGCCAAAGGACCGAGGCGGTCAGGACATTCTGGAGAGAGGTGCGCGCGCCGCATCCGCCGACGGGATAGCGATCTCAGGCGAAAGGACAGAAGGGGCGACGTTTTTCCGGCCGCGTTCTGCGTGGAGCCGGAGGCGTCTGCATCTTCACGTCTTGAGATAGAATGGACTGGGCTTTTTCGTATGAGCGATTCCCTCCAGCGTACTCCCCTTTACGATCTGAATCTGGAACTTGGCGCGAAGATGGTGCCGTTCGCAGGCTTTGAGATGCCGATCCAGTTCCCTGCGGGGCTGATGACGGAGCATCTGCACACGCGCGAAAAGGCCGGTCTGTTTGACGTGTCCCACATGGGGCAGATCCGCATTGCCGCCAAAAGCGGAGACGTGAAGGACGCTGCTGCGGCTCTGGAAACGCTGGTTCCGGCTGATTACGTCGGGCTTGCCGCCGGGCGTCAGCGTTATGGGCTGCTGACCAATGAGGAAGGCGGGATTCTGGATGACCTGATGGTCGCCAATATGGGCACGGACCTGCTGGTTGTTGTGAATGCGGGCTGCAAGGTTCAGGACGCGGACCGGATCGAGAAGGCGCTGTCTGACCGCTGTGTGGTGACGCGCCAGTTCGACCGCGCGCTCATGGCACTTCAGGGCCCGGCGGCGGACGCGGCTCTGGCGCCGCTTTGCCCGGCCGTGAAGGACATGCGCTTCATGGATGTGATCGAGACCGAACTGTCCGGTGTACCCGTGACGGTGTCGCGCTCCGGTTATACGGGTGAGGACGGGTTCGAGATCGGTTGTGCGGGCGCGGATGCTGACAAGGTCGCCCGCGCGATCTTGGCGCAGCCGGATGTGCTGCCGATCGGGCTGGGCGCGCGGGATTCGCTGCGGCTGGAAGCCGGGCTGTGCCTGTATGGCAATGACATCAATGTCACGACCACGCCGGTCGAGGCGGCGCTGAGCTGGGCGATCCAGAAGGCGCGTCGTGAGGGCGGTGCCCGCGCTGGCGGCTATCCGGGCGCGGATGTCGTTTTGAAGCAGACGCGCGATGGCGTGGCGCGCAGGCGCGTTGGTCTGATGGCGGAAGGTCGGGCTCCGGTGCGGGCAGGGGCGAAGCTCTTTGCCGATGCCGGGGGGCAGAAGGAAATCGGGGTGGTCACGTCCGGGGCATTTGGCCCGAGCGTGAAGGCTCCTGTTGCGATGGGCTATGTCGCGTCGGACTATGCGGCGCTGGACACACCCGTCTTTGCGGAACTGCGGGGCAAGTATGTGCCGCTGCATGTGCGGGCGATGCCGTTCGTGGCACCCGGCTTCAAGCGCTGAACTTACAGTCGAACTTCAGATCAGGAAAAAGCAGCAATGACGACCTATTACACGAAGTCCCATGAATGGATCCGCGTCGATGGCGAGCAGGCCACTGTCGGCATCACCGCACACGCCTCTGAAGAGCTGGGCGAGCTGGTGTTCGTTGAAGCCAAGGACGAGGGCACGGAAGTCGCCGCCGGTGATGCGGCGGCTGTCGTCGAGTCCGTGAAGGCGGCCTCCGACATCTATGCGCCGGTTGCAGGCACGCTGGCCGGCTTCAACGAGGCGCTGTCCGATGATCCGACACTGGTGGGCAAGGATCCGGAAGGCGAGGGCTGGATTTTCCGCATGACGGTTGCCAACCCGGACGACCTCAAGGGCCTGCTGACGGCCGAACAGTACAAGAGCCTCTGAAGGAATACGGGGTCTGCACTGGCAGGCCCCGTTTTTTCTTTAACCCGCCACTGCTTTCATGAAATGCCAGAGAACCTGCCTGTGACGACCTTGTGGCCTGCCCAGACCGAAGATTTCAGCTCCCGCCATATCGGCCCGCGCCCTTCCGAAATCGGAGAGATGCTGCGTGTCGTTGGCGCGTCCAGCCTTGATGACCTGATCGACCGGACCATTCCGGCCGCCATTCTCGATCGCGGGGATCACGGGATCGGTGCGGCCCTGACTGAACAGGATGCGCTGGTGCGTCTGCGGCAGATCGCCTCGCGCAATCAGGTTCTGACGTCCATGATCGGGCAGGGCTATTACGATACGGTTCTGCCGCCGGTCATTCAGCGCAACATCCTGGAAAATCCGGCCTGGTACACGGCCTATACGCCGTATCAGCCCGAAATCAGCCAGGGCCGTCTTGAGGCGCTGCTGAACTTTCAGACGCTGGTGGCGGATCTGACGGGGCTGGATATTGCCAATGCGTCCCTGCTGGACGAGGGCACGGCCTGTGCGGAAGCCATGGCGCTGGCGCAGCGCGTGGGCAAGTCGAAGGCGACGGCGTTCTTTGTGGATGCCGACACGCACCCGCAGACGGTTGCCGTGATCCGCACACGGGCCGAGCCGCTGGGCTGGGATGTCGTGGTCGGTGATCCGGAGATGGATCTGGATGCGTCTTCCGTGTTTGGTGCGCTGCTGTCCTATCCGGGCTCTTCGGGGCGGGTGCGGGATCTGCGCGGCGTGATTGCGGCGCTGCACGAAAAGGGCGCGATTGCGGCTCTGGCCTGTGATCCGCTGGCTCTGGTGGTGCTGGAAAGCCCGGGTGCGCTGGGCGCGGATATCGCGATCGGCTCGATGCAGCGTTATGGCGTACCGATGGGCGCTGGTGGACCGCATGCGGCGTTCATGGCGACGCGCGATGCGTTCAAGCGGCACATGCCGGGGCGTCTGGTCGGCGTGTCGCGCGACAGTGCGGGCAAGCCGGCCTATCGTCTGGCGCTTCAGACGCGTGAGCAGCATATCCGCCGCGAAAAGGCGACGTCCAACATCTGCACGGCGCAGGCGCTGCTGGCGATCATCGCGTCCATGTATGCGGTCTATCATGGTCCGGAAGGGCTGAAGGCCATTGCCGCACGCACGCACCGGATGGCGGCGATCCTCTCCGCCGGGCTGAAGGCTCTGGGCGCGGATGTTGAGACGGAGGTGTTCTTCGACACGATCACCGTTCAGGCGGGTGCTGCGGCACCGCAGGTTCTGGCGCGGGCCGTGGCGGCTGGCATCAATCTGCGCGATGCGGGGAATGGCCGGATTGGCGTGTCCTGTGACGAGACCACGACGCCGGAGACGATCCGCGCGGTCTGGGCGTCCTTCGCGGGTGAGGGCGCGGATCTGGGGGCTGTCGAGCAGGCGCTCGAGGTGACGGATGCGCTGCCGGAGGGTCTGTCCCGGACGGCTCCGCTGCTGACGCATCCTGTGTTCCATGCTCATCGTTCCGAGACGGATCTGCTGCGCTACATGCGTGCGCTGGCGGACAAGGATCTGGCGCTGGACCGGACGATGATCCCGCTGGGCTCCTGCACCATGAAGCTCAATGCGACGGCGGAGATGATCCCCATCACCTGGCCGGAATTCGCGCGGATTCATCCCTTCGCGCCAGCCGATCAGGTTCAGGGTTATGGCGAGCTGTTCACGTATCTGGAGCGCACGCTCTGTGCGATTTCGGGGTATGATGCCGTGTCGCTTCAGCCGAATTCCGGCGCGCAGGGTGAGTATGCCGGGCTTCTGGCCATTCGTGGCTATCACCGCGCGCGTGGGGATGAGAACCGCGACGTTTGCCTGATTCCGGCGTCCGCGCACGGGACCAATCCGGCTTCGGCCCAGATGGTCGGGATGCGGGTTGTCGTCGTAGCCTGCGATGAGAACGGCAATGTTGATGTCGAGGATCTGAAGGCCAAGATCGCGCAGCATGACGGGCGCGTGGCGGCCATCATGATCACGTATCCGTCCACGCATGGCGTGTTCGAGGAACGGATCGTCGAGATCTGCGAGCTGGTTCATGCAGCGGGTGGGCAGGTCTATCTGGATGGCGCGAACCTCAATGCGCAGGTCGGGCTGGCGCGGCCGGGCCTGTATGGCGCGGATGTCTCCCATTTCAACCTGCACAAGACGTTCTGCATTCCGCATGGCGGCGGTGGGCCGGGCATGGGGCCAATCGGTGTGGGCAAACACCTCGCGCCGTATCTGCCGGGGCAGCATGGCATTGCGGTGTCCGCTGCGCCTTTCGGGTCGGCGTCCATTCTGCCGATTTCCGCGGCCTATATCATGATGATGGGCGACGAGGGCTTACGTCAGGCGACCACGATGGCGATCCTGAATGCGAACTACATCGCGTCGCGTCTGGAAGGGCATTATCCGGTTCTGTATCGCGGCACGAATGGCTTTACGGCGCATGAATGCATCGTGGATCTGCGTCCGCTGAAGGACACGGTCGGCGTGACGGTGGACGATATCGCCAAGCGTCTGATCGATCATGGCTTCCACGCACCGACTGTCAGCTTCCCGGTGGCGGGGACGTTCATGATCGAGCCGACGGAATCCGAGGGTAAGGGCGAACTGGATCGCTTTTGCGATGCGATGATCGCCATTCGTGCGGAAATTGCCGAGGTCGAAGCCGGGCGCGTCGGGATGGAAGACAGCCCGCTGCGCTTTGCGCCGCATACGACGGCGGATCTGGCAGGTGTCTGGGAGCGGTCCTACAGCCGTGAGGCCGGATGCTTCCCCGGTGGTGTGGACACGTCGAAATACTGGTCGCCGGTCGGGCGTCTGGACAATGCCTGGGGGGACCGGAACCTCGTCTGTTCCTGCCCGGATATTTCGACCTACGCGGAAGACTGAACGGTCTTTTCCGTCTGACGTTCGGGAAAAGGCGCCTTCCTTCGGGGAGGCGCCTTTTTGCTATCCGGTTCTTTCGGATCGGATACCCGGCATGGGTTCTTTATCACAAAGGGGTGAGGTATGGTTTCACGTGAAACGCTGCCCGCCCTCGGAAAGGGGTTTTGGGCAGTCTGCATTGTTGATGAGGAGTTCCATCATGAGCCAGACGGTTCACATCACAGCCGTTGTCACGGTTCCCGCTGAACACGCCGCCGCTGCGGAGCAGGCTTTTGCGGCCTGTGTCGTGTCCTCCCGCAAGGAAGAGGCCTGCCACCAGTATGTTGTCAGCAGGGACGTGGAGAAAGCTGGACGGTTCGTGGCGAATGAGGTCTGGGCTTCGGAAGCCGGGTTTGAGGCGCATCTGGCCGCCCCGCATTTCAAGGTTCTGGGAGAAGTGCTTGCGAAGTGCGGAGCTCAGGCCGAGATTATGAAGGTCCAGCCGCTGGACGAGGCCGCTGACGCAGCCTGAAAAAGCTGTTTGCATTTTTTCCAGGATATATGTCCCATTCGGGGATCGACTGCTTTGCGGAGCAGCCTTTGAAAACAGGAGAGTCTCTTATGGTTTCGATGGTGACGTTCAAGGTCGACGGGATGTCTTGCAACGGATGTTCGGGCAAGTTGCAGTCCGCGCTGTCCAGTGTTCCCGGCGTCTCGTCCGCGCAGGTGACGCTCGATCCGGGACAGGCTGCCGTTCAGTATGATGAGCAGAAGGTGACGCCAATAACGCTTCAGCACGTCGTGGAAGATGTCGGGTTCGACGTCATCGCCTGAAGGATGAAAGGGGTCTGCGGCTTACCGGCGGTAATGCGGCAGGCCCAGGCCCTTGATGAGGGCGATGGCGCGCAGGGCAAATCCTGCGGTAACGGCGAATGCGGCCGCAGTAGTGGTGTTCACGCCCGCTGCGGTAAGAGCGACGTAGCTCCCTGACGCAAGGGCGACGGCTGTGACGTAGAGCTCCGGCCGGATGATGATGGATGGAACGCCTGCCAGCACATCCCGGAAAATACCGCCCATGCAGGCACTGACAATACCCATCAGAGCGGCCGGGATCAGCGGGATGCCGTAAGCGAGCGCCTTGGCTGAGCCGAAGACGCCATAGGCCGCGATCCCAAGTCCGTCGAACCATTCCACAGCGCGTGCGGGCCAGAAGCGGGCTGGCGTAAACCACACGGCAATGGCTGAGAGCAGGCATGCGGCAATCGGGATGGAAGTGTGCATCCAGAAGACGGGGGCGCCGATCAGCAGATCCCGCACTGTGCCACCGCCGACGCCTGTGATGGCGGCGAAGAACATGAAGGTCACGATGGTCAGGCGCGCGCGTGCGGCTTCGATCGCGCCTGAAATGGCGAAGACGATCGTGCCTGCGATGTCGAGGATCGGCAGGGCGGATGAGGAGAAGGCCTGAAGGGCAGGAGGGATCATCGGGCCGTCTTGATAGCGGGGTGTTGAA
Organism: Gluconobacter sp. Dm-62; assembly: GCF_018256155.1. GTDB lineage: Bacteria > Pseudomonadota > Alphaproteobacteria > Acetobacterales > Acetobacteraceae > Gluconobacter. Next base: position 53,245 of record NZ_JAERLY010000013.1, on the reverse strand, counting down.
AACAGAAAAGCCCGGCACGAAGGCCGGGCTTTCCGTAGACGTGATGTTCTGACCCGGATCAGACCGAGTAGTACATCTCGAACTCTGCCGGATGCGGCGTGTGTTCGAACTTGTAGACTTCCGGCCACTTGATGTCGATGTAGCTTTCGATCTGGTCCTTGGTGAAGACGCCGCCTTCGAGAAGGAATGCGTGGTCTTCCTTGAGGGCCTCGAGAGCCTCACGGAGCGAACCACAGACCGTCGGGATCTGGGCCAGCTCTTCCTTCGGCAGCTCGTAAAGATCCTTGTCCATGGCTTCGCCCGGATGGATCTTGTTGCGGATGCCGTCAAGGCCGGCCATCAGCATGGCAGCGAAAGCCAGGTACGGGTTGGCGGTCGGGTCCGGGAAGCGGACTTCAACGCGCTTGGCCTTTGGATTGGTCGCATGCGGGATACGACACGAAGCCGAACGGTTCGCTGCGGAGTAGGCCAGAAGCACGGGGGCTTCGAAGCCCGGGATCAGGCGCTTGTAGGAGTTGGTGGACGGGTTCGTGAAGGCGTTCAGGGCCTTCGCGTGCTTGATGATGCCACCGATGTAAAACAGCGCGTCTTCGGACAGGTCAGCATACTTGTCACCAGCGAAGGTCGGCTTGCCGTCCTTCCAGATGGACTGGTGGACATGCATGCCCGAACCGTTGTCGCCCGCGATCGGCTTCGGCATGAACGTGGCCGTCTTGCCGTAGGAATGGGCAACATTGTGCACGCAGTACTTGTAGATCTGCATGAAGTCGGCGGACTTCACGAGCGTGTCGAACTTCGTGCCGAGCTCGTGCTGCGACTGTGCGACTTCGTGGTGATGCTTCTCGATCGGCAGGCCCATTTCGCCCATCGTGGAGAGCATTTCGGCGCGCAGGTCGTTTTCGCTGTCCACCGGCGGGACCGGGAAGTAGCCACCCTTGACGACAGGGCGATGGCCCATGTTGCCTTCCGGGTAAGCCTTCATGGAGGCGCCGGGGCCTTCGATGCTGTCGAGCTGGTATGTGCCGAAATTCGGGCCTGTGCCGAACTGCACGTTGTCGAAGATGAAGAACTCGGCTTCCGGGCCGAAGAACGCCGTGTCACCGAAGCCGGCTTCCTTGAGGTAGGCTTCTGCGAGCTTGGCGGTCGAGCGCGGGTCGCGGTTGTAGAAGTTGCCCGTCTTCGGATCGATGATGTCGCAGAACAGGATCAGCTGCGGCTTGGCGGAGAACGGGTCCATGACGGCCGTTTCCGGATCCGGAAGCAGGACCATGTCGGACTCGTTGATGGCTTTCCAGCCCTGGATGGAGGAGCCGTCGAACATGAAGCCTTCAACGAAGGTGTCGTCTTCAATGGTCGAGACTGTCTGGGTCGTGTGGTGCCACTTGCCCTTGGGGTCCGTAAAGCGCAGATCGACGAATTCCGCCGCGTGCTCCTGGATCATCTCGAAGACGCGGGCAACGGCCTGCGGGTTCGGGGCGGGCGGCGTGCCTGCTGCTGCGGGAGCAGCTTTGGGGGCTGCGGCCTTCGAGGGACGGCGCGCCGGAGCGGCCTTCGGTTTCGCGGTAGAAGAAGTGGGGGCTTTCTTGGCCATCGATCTGTCGCCTTGCATCGTGTAAACGGCTGCAAAACGATTAAGCGACAAATGCCCGTCTGTCGAGTATGGGAAATTACGCCATTCCGTGGATTTTAGATTGAATCTTTCGGAAGTGAGCTGGAGTTTTCCGCATCTGGTCCGGAACTTGCATGGAAAGAGGACAGCGAGACTCTTTTTGGGAAATATACTCATGGCCCCTGCTTCCTCATCTCCCGACGGCTGGAAAGACAGCGATCTTCTCTCCCTGCCGGTTGAACAGTATCTGCACGAGTTCCGGGGTGGCCTGCTCAGCCTGCCTGAAAGCGAGCGGGATGTGATCGTCGCTGAAGTGCGGGCGCAGGTTGCGGCGCAGGCCCGTCTGGGGGAAGGGGCTGCGCTGGCGCTTCTGGAAAGACTGGGAAAGCCGGACAGGCTCGCGGCACGCTTTACGATCCGGCACGAACTTTCCGTTGGCGTGCAGCAGTCGAATCCGTTTGGCCTGGTCTGGGTTCTCCTGCGGCTGGCGGCGGGGAGCCTGGTTGCGTTTGTGGGTGGATTCGTCGTGATCGTGCTTGGTCTGACGGGGCTTCTGCTGGCGGCAATGCCGGTGTTGCGGCTCTTTGTTCCGCAGGATCTTTTTAGGGTGGATGACAATCTGTTTGCGATCACTGTCACCACGGAGGGTGTGCCGAAAAATGCCAGTCCGCTCTCCTGGGGGGATGCGATCATTTGCTGCTGTGTCGGAATCGTCCTCGTCGTGCTGGCGATGCTTCTTCTGCGGGGGCTGGGGCAGATCCTGCTCCGTGACATGCGCCGCAAAACGCAGGTGCTGGACTGAGATCAGGAAGACGGGATTTCCGTTATGGAACAAATGGTCCGTGCGAAAGGCTTTTCAGCTCTTCGTCCGCCTGCAATGGTGCGGTGCTTTCTGTTTTCCGTCAGTTCTGGAATCCGTTGATGAAAACGCCGAATCAGTATCTTGCGAGCCTGCCGACCACTATTTTCACGATCATGTCACAGCTTGCCGTGAAGCATGGGGCGGTCAATCTCGGGCAGGGGTTTCCGGATACGGAAGGGCCGCAGGACATCATTGAGGTTGCGGCCGATGCGCTTCGGGATGGACGCAACCAGTACGCGCCGCTGACGGGACTGCCGGAACTGCGCGAGGCGGTTGCAGCGTCCAACCGGCGTTTTTATGGGATCGACGTTGATCCGGCGACGGAGGTTGTTGTGACGTCCGGTGCGACAGAGGCTCTGGCGGCGTGTCTGATGGCCGTCGTCGAGCCGGGCGACGAAGTGGTTGTGATCGAACCGCTTTATGACACCTATCTCCCTGCGCTGAAGCTTCTGGGAGCGGTGCCGCGCTGCGTAAGGCTCAAGCCGCCGCACTGGTCCTTACAAGAGGCAGAACTGCGGGCCGCGTTCGGACCGAAGACCAAGGCGATCATGCTCAACTCGCCGATGAATCCGTCCGGGAAGGTGTTTGTCCGTGAAGAGCTTGAGCTGATCGCGGAGCTGGTGCGGGAGCATGATGTCTATGCGATCTGTGACGAAGTTTACGAACATCTGACGTTTCACGTGAAACACATCCCGCTGATGACGCTGCCGGGAATGCGTGAGCGGTGCATGCGGATCGGGAGTGCCGGTAAGAGCTTCTCCCTGACCGGATGGAAAGTCGGCTATGTGACAGCCCCGGCTGCGCTGGCCTCCGTGGTAGCGAAAGCGCATCAGGTAATGGTGTTTGCGACGGCCCCGAATCTTCAGCGGGCCGTGGCTTACGGGCTGAACAAGGATGACAGCTATTACGAAGGGCTGTCAGCGCAGATGGAAGTGCAGCGGGACCTGCTGCGGGACGGGTTGCATCGGCTGGGCTTCGACACGTTGCCGGCCGACGGAAGCTATTTCATCGTGGCGGATATTTCGCGTCATGCGGCTGGGCGAGGTGATGTTGAATTTGCGCGCTGGCTGATTGAGCATGCAGGGGTAGCAACGATCCCGGTTTCGGCTTTCTATGACCCTGAAGGGGGGTCCCCTCCGCAGAACCTGATCCGCTTTGCGTTCTGCAAAAAGCCTGAGATTTTGAAGGAAGCCTTGAAACGGCTGGAAAAAGCCCTTTCTTAAAAGTCCTGCCTTCCACTCTTTAATCTGCCCTGTGCGCCGGGAAAGCCGGTTTGTTATGTCTGGAGATTTTTCATGTCTGTTGCTGCTGATGCTCTGGGCGCTCTTGCGACGACCGACGCCCTGTTTTTCGGGCGTCCTGATTCAAAGCTGACCCGTGACGATGCCAGGGCACTCGTCAATCGGGGGCTTGATGGCGTGGATGACGGCGAGCTGTTCCTCGAGTACCGGGAAAACGAAAGCATCAGCCTGGATGACGGGACGATCCGCTCGGCCAGCTTCAATACGTCTTCGGGCTTTGGATTGCGGGCTGTTCTGGGAACGGAAACCGCTTTCGCGCATGCGGACGATATCAGCCGCGACGCTCTGGAGCGGGCGGTCAGCACGGTGGGTGCTGTGCGGCAGGGACGCAGCGGCATCATGGCGCCGGGTCCGCAGGCGACGAACCAGCGGCTTTATGGCGACTCCCGGCCGCTTGAGGGCACGGATTTTGCGGCCCGTGCGGCGGTTCTGAGCGAGATTGATGCCTATGCGCGGGGGCTGGATTCCCGGGTGGTGCAGGTCAGTGCCGTGCTGAGTTCAGAGTGGCAGGCTGTGCAGATCATGCGGCGCGCGGATTCGGGCGGAGATGTTGCGGATCTGCGGCCGCTGGTGCGCATGAATGTGTCAGTAATCGTGGAAAAGGATGGTCAGCGCGAGAGTGGGGGATGCGGTCTTGGCGGCCGGTATGACCTCGATCGTCTACTGGCGCCGGAAACGTGGCGTGACGCTGTCGATAAAGCCCTGAAGCAGGCTCTGATTACTCTGGAAGCTGCTCCGGCGCCCGCAGGAGAAATGGATGTGGTTTTAGGTCCGGGGTGGCCTGGCATTCTGCTTCATGAGGCCGTGGGGCATGGATTGGAGGGTGACTTCAACCGCAAGGGAACATCGTCTTTCTCAGGAATGATCGGCAAGCGTGTCGCGTCCCCCGGTGTGACTGTGATTGATGATGGGACGCTTCCGGAACGTCGGGGTTCGCTGAGCATTGATGATGAGGGGACGCCGACGTCCCGAACGGTGTTGATCGAGGACGGGATTCTGACAGGCTATCTTCAGGATCGGTTGAATGGCCGTTTGATGGGAACGAAATCGACGGGGAACGGACGCCGGCAGTCCTATGCACATGCTCCAATGCCGCGCATGACCAATACGCTTATGCTGGAAGGGAGTGCTACGACGGACGAGATGATCCGCTCGATAAAACGTGGGCTTTATGCCGTGAACTTCGGCGGCGGACAGGTCGATATCACTTCAGGCAAGTTCGTGTTTGCCGCGTCGGAAGCGTATCTGGTGGAAGACGGAAAAATCATCCGGCCGGTGAAGGGCGCGACCCTGATTGGGAATGGTGCAGATGCCATGAACCAGATTTCCATGATTGGTTCGGATGTGGCGCTGGATCCGGGAATTGGAACCTGCGGTAAGGCTGGACAGGGTGTACCGGTAGGTGTCGGTCAGCCGACATTGAAGATTTCCGGCTTGACGGTTGGTGGTACGGGTTGAGCCGGACAAGGCGCCAGTGGGCTTGAAAAGCGAAAGTGATCTGCAATGGGCCACAATTACGCAAAACCGTTAACCGCGGAAGTTCGGATGGAACGGGTTCTCTCGCGACTTCCTGAAGACTGGGCCGTGAGGATGGAGCGACAGACCGCCAAAGAATGGTCGGTCTGGATGCAGCGCCCGGACGGGACGCAGCATCAGGAAAAGCGGGATCTTTTGGTAGAGGCGTTGGAAGAAGTGTGGCGCGTCCTGAGATAAGCAGGCTCAGAAGCTGCTCTGTGTCGCAAGCATGAAGAAAATCCGGTTTACGGCGGGATAAACCAGAAACTGGATCAACAGCAGGACGACCATTGGTGCAAAGTCCATACCACCTGTATTGGGCAAAATGTTGCGGATGGGCGTCATCACGGGCTCGACGATCCGGGCCAGTGTGTTGAAAATGGAATAGAAAAAGCGGTTCCGGACGTCCAGAATTCCGAAACCCAGCAGCATCGACAGGATACAGTAAGCCAGCAGGATCCATACAAAGGCCTGGATCAGCATCATGATAATGGCGTGCAGGGCAACCATATAAAACCTCATCGAATGTCGGAAAGGGCAGCCGAAAGGCCGGTCGGGAAACGCTTGTAGCCATAGCGATAGCACAGAACAATGTCTTGCGGGCAGGTCTGCTTGACAGGCTGCCGGAAGAGGAGAACTATCTTCTTGTCGTGGGGCTGTAGCTCAGATGGGAGAGCGCCTCGTTCGCAATGAGGAGGTCAGGGGTTCGATTCCCCTCAGCTCCACCACGAAATTTCTTCTTCATAAAATATCGGACAAGAGTGAACGTAATCACCGTTCCTTGGATTTGCGCGTAGTCAGTGTTTCTTTGAAGTATTTTTTTAGAAAACTTTGATGAATATTGCGGAAATCTTTTGGAAAATCAGGACTGACGAATGGAGTAATTCGTTAGTCCTGATTCCAGTTTATCGCAATATCATCTTTCCAAAATTAAGTGGTTCGTCTTGATTTCGGAGAAGCTGGCGCCTTTTTTTGGCGTGTTTTAGGTGGTGTTACTTTGACCACATGTTTTTCAGGCGCTTTTTTCGGTTCTGTTGCCAGTGTCTGACTGGACCATAGAGGCCGGATATTTTTCCTGCTGGAAGCAAGGGGGGGGTATCGTGTTTCATCCACTCCCGGAATCGTAAGATCAAAAAAGACCTGACGGTCGAGTGTGAAGTGCGGATTGTAGAATGGGTCTGTGCGAAGCGTATTGCCCCATTTTTCAATCATGAACTGCGTTTCATGGAAGAAGCGGCGCTCTGTGGACGGTCGGTCGTCGCTACCGCGGCTGAGGCTCTCATGGTGCTCTGCGCAGAAATCGGGTGTCCAGATGACTTTGTAGCCTGCATCCCGGACCTTGAGGCACAGATCAATATCGTTGAATGCGACCTTGAGGTGTTCTTCATCAAAGCCACCGACCAGTTCAAAAGCCTGGCGTCGGATCAGCATTCCCGCAGCGGTAACAGCCGAAATTTCCTGTGGGAAATAGGCCCGCCCCGCGTAGCCGCCCTCGTTGCGCGGAATACCAACATGGGCATGACCAGCGACATCACCGATTCCAAGCAAAACGCCAGCGTGCTGAACTGTCTGGTTGGGATAGACAAACTTTCCGCCGACGATCGCCACCATGGGATCTGCGAGCGCTTCGTTGACCAGAATTTCCAACCAGTTTTCCTGCTCAACAAACACATCATTGTTCAGGAACAGAAAGAAATCGGATGTTTCGTCTTTTGCAGCCAGATTATTAATACGGGAATAATTGAAAGGCTCTTTGATGGTCAGGATCTTGACATTGGGAAGAGTGTCGATCTGCTTGGCGAAATCCTCGGCTTCCTTTGTGATAGACCAGTTGTTGATCAGGATGACCTTATAGTTCGGGTAGCGGGTGTATTTCTGGATCGCGTCCAGGCAGCGCGCTGTCGTGGCGATTTCGTCTTTGTAAGGAATGATGATTGTAACTGACGGCGATTGATTGAATTCCCAGTTCACCGTGTAAAGGGTCATGCCCAATTGAGAGTCGACCTTGGCGGGCAAACCGCGTCGGGCGAGGTGATCGTTGACGGCGTTGATGCCTGCATCAATGGCATACCGCTTGTTGCCGATGTCAGAGGCTGTTGAATTCGCTGTGATACGCCAGTGATACAAAATTTCCGGAACGTGGTGGATCTTGCTTGCCGGGATGTGTTCAGAGGCACGGAGAAGGAAATCATGGTCCTGAGCGCCGTCATATTCCTTATTCAGTCCGCCGACATTCTGTATGGCGGACTGGCGGATCATCACGAAATGACAGACGTAGTTTACGCCAAGAAGGAGTCTGTAGTTCCAGTCAGTCTTGAATGCCGGTTCCCGGTAATACCCGCTGGCGTCAATCTTGTCTTCGTCTGAATAAATGAGATCGGCGTGACTTCTTGTGGCTTCTCTCAGCATGTATTCGACGGCTACATCCGCAAGAAGGTCATCGTGGTCGAAGAACGCAATCCACTCACCCTTAGCCGCGGCTAAACCAGCATTGGTTGCGATGCTGATTCCACCATTCTCTTCCTGGAAGATTGGTTTGATGCGCGCATCTGCTTTGGCGAAGTTTTCGATAACGGCCCGCAGCTCGGCATTTTTGCTGCAGTCATCGACAAGAATCAGTTCCCAGTTCTGCCACGTCTGGGCGAGGACACTTTTAATCGCTGCTGTGAAATCTGTGAGGTCAGGGTTCCATACTGGGCACACAATGCTAACCAGCGGGTTGCCAGTGATGGAAGAGGCATCCCGGGTCCGGTCCACATACTTGCGAAGGGTCGGGAAGTAGGCTGTTGCCCAGGAATGATAATCGGCAATCGTAAATCCGGGCTGTGGCAGGATTTCCCTGACCTGACGGCGCAGACGGGTCAGTTCCACATGGAGCGCATCGATCTGATCGATCACATCAATGATAAGGGATTCGTGCGCGTCGGTGACGAAGCTGGTGAGACAGGGACTGTTGGCAACCTCAATCATGTCAGGAAGAACGTAAAAGCGAAATTCCTGCTCATATGGTTTGCGGTACAGATCCGGCGGTGAAAATTGAAAGCCGCAATACGGGTCGCAGGACAGAGCTTTCCCGACATCTCCGCGATATCTGTTAGCTTCAAGCTGACCAACTTTCTGACCGTTACAGGTCACGAGAAGTTGTTGATCACCTTTCCAGCCTTCAATATCATTTCCACAAACGACCCAGCCACTCAGGACGCCCTGTTTCAGACCATCCACAAATGAGCGTGTCTCTGTCGGAAGCTTTGCAGAGAAGGGGATATGTTCCAGTTTCTGGTTTTGTGAATAGATTTCGATCTGCTTGAGGCGGTTCTTAAACGTAATATTGTGATTTTTTCCATCAAGTAAACTATGTGGAACTACAATATGGAATCCAGTATTTTTTGATTGGATGCCTGATGCGTAAACATCTTCGCGAAGATCAGTACAATAGAATTGAAGAAATTCCTGACCGTCTGCCAGTGCGTGAAGGAAGACAGGCTGTGATGGGTCTTCAGTATCGATTGCCCAGCCCCGAATACCATTAACGGAAAATTCATCGATCTGGCATACTATCATTAATTCTCTCCTACTGAACCGTTAATGCATTGGGTCTGGGCACAGTACTTAAAGTGTAGGGTAAAAATTGGTTTCTTCAAAGATTCTCTCCTGAAGATTTCGGGATAGGAAAGCATCAAGAAAAAGACAGGTAAAGTTTCCCTTTTATGGCATCCATCAAGATGCCGAAAATGTACAGGTCTTGGTCCGATTTCTTCTCAAAAACTGGGATCAACCAGCTTTATCGGGGCGCAAAAATTCCGAGATCCAGGCGATGGCCGTTGGAATAATTAAGTCCTTGAATACGACCATACTCCATCACGGAAAAATTATATTTGAGAAGTGCATTGTTAAAAGCCGCTTCATCTCTGCGGTCGATCAGTGCCAGACTGCATTGGGCGTGTGCATGCAGATATTCTGCGGCGGAGGCAGGACCGATGAGCTGCGTATCGGGACCTACAAGAAAGACAAGGCTGGGCTCGGAATAGGACGAAGAGACCAGAATGCTCTCATTGCAGGGGCGAACATCTTCGAAGAGTTCTGCAATACGTGGGCTGAGGCGAATGGTCTGAAGGTTGGGGATGACGCTCAGGAAAAGGCCCACATGAGCGATGACGGCTGCGCCCATGGCGCAGAAGGCTGCCTGTCGTCGCTGCTGTTTCAGGAGCATCATGACGGCTCCAAGCATCAGGGGGAGGGAGCCTCCCAGTGCAATCAGGGCGGAGAGCGAGAATGTGTGCTCAAGCTTGTAGAGCGCGATGCTGCCGGCCAGACAGAAGGCAATCCCGATGACCGTCCATAGAACGCCGTAGACACCGAGAAGAGCTTTTGCCCAGCGGGGAATTGTGGGTACAGGCCATGCCACGAGGCTTGCTGCGGTGAGGATGGCGATCGCCGGATAGGTTGGCAGGACGTAATGCGGGAGTTTGGTGGCGATCAGTTCGAACACCAGCCAGTGTGGAATGATCCAGCTCAGCAGAAAGCGGACCTGTGGGAGCTTTCGGTTTGCCCAGACTGCCGGAATGGCCAGTGTGGCGAACAGCGAACCAGGCCAGAAAGCCAGTCCGAAAACCAGTAGGTGAAAGCCGGGGGGAAGACCATGCGCTTCCTGACCATGGGCCACCTTGCCGAGGAAGTTGCGTCCAACTGCGCGCGCGAAAAAATCACCGCCGCTGATCACTTCGATAGCGACGCACCAGGGCACGACAACCGCAATCATGAGGAGCCAGCCCCAGTGCGGGCGCAGGCGGGACCACCATGAGCGGTCCCGCTCCAGAAGCCACAAGGCCAGTGGTGTGCCAAATCCCGGAATGAGAACGACTGGCCCTTTGAGCATCAGGCCCACCCCGAGGGCGAGCCAGTAGGCGATTGCGACCCGCAGATGCGTCGGGCGGTTCTTCTGCCGGTCGGTGAAGGCACAGAGAAGGGCGGCTTCGATGCACAGGATGTCGAGCAGCAGGACGGTGTCGATGGTCGCCATGTGGCTTTCGGCGACGAACAGGGTCGAGATCATCAGCAGGCCCGCAGCCATCAGTCCCGTAGCGCCCCCGAAGAGGGTTGCGCCGATCCAGGCCGTCAGGGGTACGATGATCGTTGCGGCGAGCAGGCTCGGGATCCGGTAAGGCCAGGTCTTGCGCAGGACCGAGGGGCCAAAGATCTTTTCGGCCGCGGCCGTGGATGTCGCTTCCAGCCAGTAGATTCCAGCCGGCTGGAGATAGCGTGGCTTGTCCTGAAAGCGGACGTCGATGAAGTTATGGGAGAGGAGCATCTGTTCGGATGCTTCCATATAGCGCGGCTCGTCCCGATCGAGCGGGGGAAGCGTCATACGGCCGGGAAGCGCGAGCAGGAAAGCGAGCAGGCCCAGAAGGGCGTAATGCCGGAGGTTCAGGGTCATGGGGACTCTCCGCGCCGTTCTGTCAGGCCGGGCATGCGGCAGGATCCCGGAAGGTCCGGATCCGGTGACGGCTTTAGTGTTCGGTCAGATGATCGGGCAGGTGGGTGCGGTTCTGGAGCCACATGACGCCCAGAAGATCACGGATGCCCACGAGGGCCCGGTTGAAATTCGTGTATTTCGAACTGCCATGAAGCCGGGCGCGGTGCTGGACTTCGATGCAGATCAGCGGCGCGCCGTAGTGCCCCAGCAGGGCGGGCAGGAAGCGGTGGACGCCTTCGAACTGCGGAATCTTCAGGAAGAGATCGCGTGGGAACAGCTTGAGCGGTGCGCCTGTATCGGGGCAGCCGTCGTTCAGAAGGCGACGGCGCAGGCCGTTGGCGAGGCGCGTGGCGATGCGGCGGGACAGGCGGTCGTTGCGCTTGCGCCGGACGCCGACAACGAGGGGTGCTGCGCCCGGAGCCGATATGGCGCGGTCCAGCATTTTCAGGATGGCGGACGGGTCATCCTGTCCGTCACCGTCGATGGTCGCGATCCACTCACCCTTTGCGGCGGTAATGCCGGTGCGGAGCGCCGCAGATTTTCCCAGACGCTTCGGATGGCTGATGATGCGCAGGCGGGGCAGGAGCGTCTGGCGGGCCTGCAGAAGCTTTTTGACGGTGGCATCGGTGCTGCCGTCGTCAATTGCCAGGATTTCTACGGAAGGATCGGTGCCAAAGGTTTCAGCGAGTTCCTGACAGACGGGGAGGATATTTTCCGCCTCGTTCAGAACGGCCATGACGACGGAGAGCCTTGTGGGCTTTCCGTCGTCATGAAAGGAACCTTGCACCGTAGAGGTGGGCATCGGATCAGGCAGCGGAGCGCCGAAGGGCTTCCGGCAGGCTGTCGATACCCTTGTCGATTAGCGTTGCGGCGATGTCGGGGCTCTCCGTCAGACGGGTCGACACGACGTCGCGGGCTGCGGCAACGGCGATCTGGGCAGCGCGATCCTGAATTTCACGGATGGCCGAACGTTCGGCTGCGTGAATCCGATCCTGCGCCATCTTTTCGTAACGGGCTGCGGCGGCTTCTGCGTCCTTGCGGGCGCGTTCTGCCAGACCGGCAGCCTCGGCTTCGGAGCGTGCAAGCATGGCCTGTGTTTCGGCCAGGGTCTTTTCACGCTCGCGGGTGGCATCTTCTAGCATCTGCTCGGCTTCGCGACGCAGGCGGGCTGCTTCGTCGAGGTCGTGGCGGACGCTGTCAGCGCGCGCATCCAGGTGGCCGGTGATGGCGACCCAGAGCTTGCGCCCGAAAATGACAAAGAACAGGACGAAGGCGAGGGCGGTCCAGAACCGGGGATCGTGGAACATCATCGTCTCCTTCAGGCGCTGACGCGTGTGACGGCGTTGGCGACAGTCTGTTCATCCTGCGTGCCGATCAGACGCGAAACCAGATCCTGGGCGGTGCTGGTTGCGATCTCGGACAGGCTGGACAGGGCCTGTTCACGGGACTGGGTGATACGGGTCTCGGCGTTTGCGATCTCGGTTTCGAGGCGCTTGGCCGTTTCCGCAGCGTGAGCATCCGCACTGGCGCGGGCTTCGCTCTGGATCCGCTCCACATGGGCGCGGGCCTGCTCGGCTGCTTCATGACGGGCGCTGAGGAGTTCCGCACTGGCGCGGTCAGCTTCAGCTTTTGCCTTGCGGGCAACATCCAGATCGCTCTGGATGCGGGTCCGACGGTTGGTCAGAACCCGTTCGACACGCGGCAGTGCGAAGCGGCTCAGGGCGAGATAGAAGCCGCCGAAAATGACGGCTCCCCAGACGACCTGTCCGATCAGCAGCGGATCGTGAAAGTTCAGCTGTGGCATGCCCGCAGCCACGGCACGGCCCGGCACGGCCGCAAGCGGAGCGGCGAACAGGAAGAGGCGTGGCGTACGGTACATGTTCGACCTCAGGCGAACAGGATCAGGAAGGCGATCAGCAGGGCGAACAGCGCGACGGCTTCCGTCAGCGCGAAGCCCAGCATGCCGATGCCGAAGACATGCGGACGCGAAGCCGGGTTGCGGGCAACCGAGCTGATCAGCGTCGAGAAGATGTTGCCAAGACCCATGCCGACACCGGCGAGGGCGAAAACGGCAATACCGGCACCGAGGTCACGGGCGGCCTGGGCGATGCTGATGCCGAATTCGTGAGCGGCTTGAACGTCCATTGTCAGGTTCCTTGTTGGGTCGATTAAAGGGTTAGTGCGAAGCGGTGTGGCTCAGTGAGCGACGGCCTCACGCAGATAGATGCAGGTGAGGATGGCGAACACATAGGCCTGCAGCACACCCACCAGCAGTTCGAGGGCCGTCAGCGCGATGTTGATCGCGATCGGGGCGATGGCCAGCACGTGGCCGAATGCGCCCAGACCGGCGAGCATGATCGTGAAGCCGGCAAACACTTCCAGAAGCACGTGACCCGCCACCATGTTGGCGAAAAGTCGGATCGACAGGCTGACCGGACGCGAAAGGAAAGAGATGAGCTCGATCGGCACCAGCAGCGGAGCAAGCCAGACAGGCGTTCCAGCGGGCAGGAAGTGCTTGAGGAAGCCGACACCCTGAAAACGGATGGAAGCAAGGATCGAGATAACGAACACCATGATGGCCAGACCGAAGGTCACGGCGATGTGGCTGGTGTACGTGAAGGAGAAAGGAAGCAGGCCGAGATAGTTGCCAGCCAGGATGAAGAAGAACAGCGCGAAAACGAACGGGAAGAACGTTGCGCCGTTCTCACCAATCGTGCTGACGGCGAGATCGTGGACGAAATCGTAGCTGATCTCGGCGGCGGCCTGAAGGCGGCCTGGAACGACGGCGGCGGGGCGCATTCCGATATACAGGAAAGCGAGAACGATGGCGGCGGCGATCAGCATGAACAGTGGTGACTGCGAGAACCGCAGGGCTTCTCCCAGATGTCCAAGAACCGGATGGAGCTCGAACTGTCCGAGCGCGTCAATCGTCGATCCGGCTGCCACGCTGGCTTCTCCCGTCATCATTGGGCCCGGACACCATGTCCGAATCCTTTAAAACCCGCCAGACATTCAACATGCCGGCACCACATCCCGCCAGGGCGAAAACGGACAGGAACAAAGCCCTGTACCCGAACCAGTGACCCAGAGCGTAGCCTATGGCTACACCGACCGCGAGCCCGGCCACAAGGTCCGTTCCCACGCGGATCGCCAGTCCAAGGGATGACATGGAACTGTCACCATTGCCCTCGTCGGTCACGGCGAATTCCCCGGCATGGGGATCTAGCTTCTGACGGGCACGCCGGAGGCGTTCGTCGAAGTTTCCGTCGTTACCGGCAGGGGCGTGTCCCATGAGATCTGATCCCTTACCCTGTACGCATCCTTCTTACCCGGTCATTTGGTCCGGATTCCTTCTCAGCGCAGGCGCTAGCTACCGGCGAGTCCGGTGACTGTCAATGTATTCTGCGCGCCGGAGCTGCTGAAACCCGATTTCGGCCTAGCTGACGAGTTTCAGACGGCGCCCGCGGTCCTTCCATTCCGGGCTTTCGCCGGAGCCGCGTCCGAAGGGCAGCATGGGGGTAGGGTCTTCCGAGCTGGGCTCGATGCGCGGCGCGTCCGGCATGTGTTCACCCAGATAGGCTTCCGACAGCGTGCGGAAGGCATAATCGAGCATGGAGGTCGCGTAAGCCGTGGACGGATCACCTTCCACAGTGCCCGCGGGGCCGAAGCGCGTATAGGCGAATCGCTCCACGAAAGCCTCTAGCGGGGCGCCATATTGCAGGCCGATGCTGACGGCATGGCCCAGGCAGTCCATCAGGCCGCGGGCCATGGGGCTCTCGCGGGGTGGAGTGAGGCTGATCTCGCCGAGCGTTCCGTCCTCGAACTCGCTGGTGCGCATGAAGAGACTGTGACCCCCGACCGCAGCGCGCTGCGTGAAGCCGGTTTGGCGCATGGGAAGCGGGCGACGCACGCCACGGGCCAGTCTGGCCTGAAGATCCGCCAGATCGGGTTCCGGCACGGCGGGCAGGAAGTCCACGACGGGCTTTAGGGCCGCATGCATGGCGGCCTGCGCTTCCGGGCGGACCGGCGGGAGCGGGGTTTCGCCAGCGAGAGCGAGCGCCAGTGCGGACTCGGGTGTCAGGCCACGGCAGGCCAGCCGGGCCAGTGTAGAGACGCGCAGATGCCCATCGTCGCGCAGGAGCGAGAAAGCCGGGGCGAGGCCACAGGTTTCAACGCCCAGAAGACCCTCGCTCGGAGCCGGGGAAGAAAATCCGGTTTCGATCGGGCAGAAATGACGACCCTCTTCCGCCGCATGGGCCGAGGCGGCTGCGATCCGCAGTTCCGGGAGCGGGGATTCCGGAATGGAAGGCGGGGACAGCTTCGTGCCGGCACGGGCGACCGTGGTGGTGAGGGCGGCCAGCGCGCGGGCGGCGTTGCGGCCATCGTCACTGTCATAATCCAGACCAAGGCCAGCCAGACAGGCGTCGAGATCGGTCAGGAGAATAAGTCCGGCGGCTTCGTCTTCAGGCTGTGCGGGCAGATCGAACAGGGGCAGCTCACCTGTGCGTTCGATCCGGGTCGCGGCATGAAGGCGGCGCAGGGCGTCGCAGGCCAGACGCAGGCAGGCCACGAAATGCTCGGCGGCGAATCCGGTCTCCTGCACGAAACTGGACAGGCGGACCGTGAATCCGGGTGTGCCGTCGGGCTGGCACTGCCACAGGGCCGTGTTGGGGGCCATCTGCTGCATCAGCAGAAGATAGGACAGGCTCCGACCCGGAGACGGCGCGTTGGCGGGAGTGCCGGGCAGGGGCGGGCACGCATCGATCGTGTCCACCCAGCGGGCGGCTTCCGCGGCAAGTCTGACCGGGCCGCCATTCAGGGTGATCTGGGCGAGAGCCTGCGCGGCCTCGTCATCCCACGCGGCGGGAAGGGTGACGGAGCGCAGGGCGCTGTCGTCGGGATCGGTCATGACCTGTAGCGTCCTCATGCGAACGCCGGTCCAGTGAAGGCGAGCTGTCATGGGATGAATCTACGCCCTGCGACCATGGGCCCGTAAGCCGGAAAAGCGCCTGCAAAAGGCCGCTAATGGGTGGGAACATGGGGATATGGGGGATAACATTTTCCCCGGGCCTGTTGCGGGACGTTTTCTGCGGGAGGATTGGACGCGGGAAGCGGAGTCGGGTAGTGCAGGAAGCATGATTTTTACGAGGGTATCGTCATGACCGCTGTCACGGTTCGCCATGACCGGCTGGAGCTTCTGGCCGGGTTCGCAGTCCTTGCCTGCCTGGCCGGTCTTCTGGTCGCGGCGATGGTCGGGCATCACCAGAGCAATGACGGGGGCTATCCCGTTCATGCGTCTTTCAGCCAGATCGACGGGCTGACCGTCGGGTCCGATGTGCGGCTTGCGGGGATTACCGTGGGGCACGTGACCGGGGCCGTGGTCGATCCGAAGAGCTTTCAGGCGCAGGTGACCTTTACCCTGGCGCCGGACGTGAAACTCCCAACGGATTCCGCTGCGATCGTGACGTCTGACAGTCTGCTGGGCGGAAAGTATATTGCCCTGTCTCCGGGTGGCGCGGATTCGGTGGTGAAGGCCGGTGGTGTCATGACCGAGACGCAGGGTTCCATCAGTCTGGAACAGCTGCTGAGCAAGTTCATCTTCTCGGTGACGGATTCCCTGCAGAAGAGCCAGAAGGCCGCTGCGGGAAAGCCGGCTGCGGGCAGTCTGGCGGACGAGCCCTGAGCGATGACGGCTGCGGATGCAGGGGCGTTTGCGTGGGTCGACCATGAAGGCAACCCTGTCTCCTGTGTGGAGAAGGTCCAGATCCTGCGCGAAAACGACGCGGAGCTGCGTCAGGCGCTTCAGGATGCATTCGAGGACGGGGTTCTGATGGGGGTTACGCCTCAGGCCATGCTGCAGACGTTTCAGGCCATGCTGTCCGATCTGAAGAGCCCGTTTCAGGGCGGTGTTCCGGAGAAAGAATCATGATGAAACGCTGTTCGGGACGGGTTCTGCTGTGCGGGGCTTTTGGAATGACTCTGCTGGCCGGGATTTCGGGCGCGCAGGCCGCAACAGGTGTGGCGCCCCCCGCAATGTATCCGGCCGCAACCTGGCAGGGGCAGTCGCAGGCTGTGGTTCGCGTGTTGGACCGGCTGGATGCCCATCTGGAGATTCTGACGATCCCGGTGGGTGGGAGCGCGACCTATCACAGTCTCTCCATCGGTGTGGAAGCCTGTGTCAGCCGACCGCAGACACTGGCGGCGGATGCCGGGGTGCTTTTGCATCTGAAGGACGCAAGCGATCCTCAGCTTCCGCCTTTTGATGGCTGGATGCTGGCACAGGAACCTTCTGTCGCAACTTATGGCAGCCCTTTGTACGATGTGCGCGTTGTCTCCTGTGCGGGTGTGCCGACGGCACCGCAGGCGGGATCTCTGCCTGTGGTAAAAGCGCCCGTGCTCGCCAGTGCGGAGGTTCCGGTGGAAGAGGGAGGCGATGCTCCGGCATCTCCGCCCGGTTCTGCCTCAGGCGGTCCTGTACCGCTTGCTCCGGACAGTCATAATCCCATTCCGCTCGCGCCTTCCAGCGGTGCGGCGCCGTCCCTTGCTCCGGCTGCGCCAGCGCAGCCTTCGGGACAGTCCCTGCCACCTCCCGCGGCCGATCCCGGCCTCGAATAAGGTGGGATGGGGCGGAATGACCCAGAAACAGGAAGAAATGACAGCTTCATGATTCAGGTTCCCTTTTCCCCATCCCGGGCAGCCCTGCTGCTGGATTTCGACGGCACGCTCGTCGATATTGCGCCCTCTCCCGAAGATGTCCGTGTTCCCGAAGGGCTGGCGGATGATCTGCTGCGTCTTCGGGATATGCTTGGGGGTGCGCTGGCTATCGTCACCGGAAGGCCCATCGCACAGATCGACCATTTCCTGCCGGGTGTTCCTTATGCTGTGGCAGGGGAGCACGGTGTGTCAGTGCGTCTTTCGCCCGGCGAAGATGTCCGAAACCGCACTTTGCCTATGGTCCCGGAGGATTGGATAACGCTGGGTGAAGATGTGGCGACCCGTCATCCCGGCGCCAGTGTTGAACATAAAAAAGCTGGAATGGTGCTGCATTACCGTCGGGCTCCCGAGGCGGAATCGGCTTTCCGGGAGCTGACGTCGGCCTGGCCGGTGGAAAGTCAGGGGTTTCATCTTCAGGACGCCCAGATGGCCATTGAATTGCGGCCGCTTGGGATCGACAAGGGCAAGGCTTTGCTTGAACTGATGGCAGAGCCGCCTTTTGAAGGGCGCCTACCACTTTTTGCCGGTGACGACGTTACGGACCGTGACGGGGTGAGGGCTGCGCGCCAGATGGGTGGCGAGGGCTGGCTCATTCCCGATGATTTTCCAGATGCGGCTACGTTTCGACGCTGGCTGCATGATCTGTCGGAGGGACGTGGATGGGGCGCCTGATCATTGTTTCCAACCGGACGCCTGCCCCAGGGGAGCGTACGCAGCCCGCAGGAGGGCTGACGGTTGGTCTGTATGATGCGGTACAGACGCAGGAGACCGTCTGGTTTGGATGGTCGGGTCATCAGCATGCGGATGCGGCCGACCGGCCTGTCCAGAGCGAGCAGGTCGGCAACGTCAATTACGTGACGTTCGACCTGACCCAGCGGCAGTATGACCGCTTCTATCTGAATTTTTCCAATGGGGTGTTGTGGCCGCTGTGCCATTACCGGACCAACCTGATCCGTTACACCCGCGAGGACTGCGACGCCTATTATGAGGCCAACGAAGTTTTCGCGGATCGGCTGGTCGATCTTCTGAAGCCGGATGATACGATCTGGATTCATGACTATCACCTGTTCCCGCTGGCCCAGATGCTGCGGGACAGGGGGGTGACGGGACGGATCGGGTTCTTCCTGCATATCCCGTTTCCTCCCTGGAGCGTGGCGCGCCTTCTGCCCAAACTTGACATGCTGCTGACCGGTCTGGCGGCCTGTGATCTGATCGGGGTGCAGACACCGGAAGACGAGACCAATCTCAAGGGATGTTTCGAAGCTTATGGTCTGAAAGCCGCTGTAGAGGCGGTGCCGATCGGGATTGATCCCGTCAGTTTCCGTCAGCAGGCAATCGAAAGCGCGGCCTCGGACGAGGTTGTAAAAATTGTCGATACGCTTGAAGGCACGCGGCTGATCATTGGCGTGGACCGGCTGGATTATTCCAAGGGTCTGCCCGAGCGGATGAAGGGCTTCGAGGCTCTTCTGAAAAATTATCCCGAGCATCGGGGGCAGGTGACGTTCCTGCAGGTTACGCCCGTGTCGCGTGGGGGTGTGGAGAGCTATCGTCTGCTCAAGGAAGAGCTGGACGGGCTGGTCGGGACCATCAACGGTGCCTATGGCACGCCGGACTGGGTGCCGATCCGTTATACGACCTGGCCGATCGGGCGGCATATCCTCGCCGGGCTTTACCGGATGGCGGATGTGGGGTTCGTCACGCCGCTGCGTGATGGCATGAATCTGGTGGCCAAGGAATTCATCGCGGCTCAGGACGAAGAAGATCCCGGCGTGCTGGTCCTGTCGCGTTTTGCGGGTGCTGCTCCGGAAATGCCTGAAGCGCTGCTGATCAATCCGCTGGATGCGGAAGGGATGGCCGATGCGCTGCATATTGGCCTGACCATGGACGTGCAGGCCCGGCATGCGGCATGGTCGGCCATGTATGAGGAAGTTTCCCGCAATACCGCTGGTAGCTGGTCCAAGCAGTTTCTCGATAGCCTGGAGGCGATTCATCCGTGCCACTGAACAGAACAACATACCGTCCCATTTCAACGAATTCCCTGGGCGGTCTGTATGTTCTGGCAGCGCTGCTGGCGCTCGGCGTGGTCTGGTTCGCCGAGCACTGGTTGAAGCTTGCGCCATGTGAGCTGTGCCTGTGGGAGCGGCGCCCGTGGTGGGTGTTGATCGGGATCGGGATTGTCACGATCATCCTGCCGAAGCGCTATGCCCGATTTGGGGTTTTCCTTGGGCTTTTTTGCCTGATGACCAGTATCGGGCTGGCAGTTCTGCATGCCGGGGTGGAGCATAAGTTCTGGCCCAGCCCGGCGCCGGAATGCAGGGCGCCAGCTTTCCATGGGGGCAGCTTCAAGGACTGGATGTCAGCGATGCCGGAGCGGCCTAACAAGCCCTGTGACTCGCCGGACTATCTGTTCGGCCTCCCTGTCTCCATGACGGAGCTGGGTGGTTTGTATGCTGTAGCAGTGTTCGTGATTGCTCTGGCCGGGAGCCTCCGGATGGGACGCTCCCGGCGCTGAGAGGCCGATTAGAGGCGAGTGCCGCGGCCACGTCCGAAGACAAGGCTGATGATCAGCAATACGAGGAAGATGAAGAAGAGGATCTTGCCGATATAGGCAAAATCTGCCGAAATTCCGCCAAAGCCCAGCACTGCAGCACACAGGGCGAGGATAAGGAAGGCAATGGTCCAGCGCAGCAGGTCCATGAGAATGTCTCCTTTGTCAGTAGCGCCCTCCGACGGAGAAGCGGGGTTTGAAAAAGCTGAACGGCGGCGGGATGAACTGGTTCATTTTAGCAACATCCGTTTTATGCTGGGGCTGTTCCTGCAGACCACGTTTTCGATATTTCCATGGGTCGGGTTCCTGAGTTTGGAAATCCTGCCTGCCGGAGGACCGTCATGACCCTGTTCCGCTCCCTGTATCATCAGGGATTTGCCCGGATCGCAGCCTGCACTTTGCCAGTGACGCTTGCTGAGCCGCTGAAGAATGCTGAGCGGACGCTCGGTGTTCTGCGGGACTGTGACCGGCAGGGTGTGGCGGCGGTTGTTTTCCCGGAACTGGGGCTGACGGGCTACACGCTGGATGATCTGCGGTTTCAGGATGTGGTGCTTGATGGGGCGCTTGAGGTGCTCCGGCAGGTTGTCGCAGGGACGCAGGATCTTCTTTCTGTTGCGGTTGTAGGGCTGCCGCTGGTGCGGGGGGATCTGCTCTACAACTGCGCTGCGGTCGTGCATCGGGGCCGGGTTCTGGGTGTGGTCCCAAAGTCCCATCTGCCCCGCTACCGGGAGTTCTACGAGCCCCGGCATTTCACATCCGGGCTTCAGACCTCCGGGGCGATCCGGCTGTTGGGCGAAGACGTACCATTCGGGACGGATCTGCTGTTTGCGGCTGATGATGTGCGTGGGCTGACGCTGGGCGTGGAGATCTGCGAGGATCTGTGGGTGGCATCTCCGCCGAGCGGAAAACTGGCGGAAGCGGGGGCGACCGTTATTCTCAATCCGTCAGCATCCCCGGTGACGATCGGACGCACGGATGACCGGTCGCTTCTGTGTCAGGCGCAGTCCATGCGGACGTTGACCGCTTATGTGTATGCGGCGGCGGGCGAGGGAGAATCTACGACGGATCTGGCCTGGGACGGGCAGGTGTCGATCCACGAGGCCGGGCGGCTTCTGGCGCAGTCGGACCGGTTCCCGCAGGGCGAGCGGCTGGTTGTGGCGGATGTGGATCTTGACCTGCTGCGGCAAGAGCGGATGCGGACGGGACAGTTCGGGCAGCCGGGACAGGCGTTCCGGAGTGTCGGGTTTACGCTTGCGCCGCCGATGACGGATCTGGGGCTGGAGCGGGATGTTGTGCGGTTTCCGTTCGTGCCGTCCGATGCGCGGACGCTCGCGCGGGACTGCTACGAAGGCTGGACCATTCAGGTCAGCGCGCTGCGCCGGCGATTGCAGGCGAGCGGGGCGCAGCGGGCCGTGATCGGGGTTTCAGGCGGTCTGGACAGTACGCTGGCATTGCTGGTGGCGGTGCGGGCGGCAGACGAGCTTGGCTGGCCGCGAACGCATGTTCTGGCTTACACGATGCCTGGTTTTGCGACGGGAAGCGAAAGCCGCTCTCTGGCCCATGCGCTCATGGAGGCGCTGGGCGTTGAAGTGAACGAGCTGGATATCCGGCCGACGGCACAGACGATGCTGGCGGGAATCGGTCACCCCTTCGCGGAGGGGCAGCCCGTTCATGACATCACGTTCGAGAACGTGCAGGCGGGTCTGCGGACCGACTTCCTGTTCCGGATCGCCAATTACCGAAATGGCATCGTGATCGGGACGGGGGATCTGTCGGAGCTGGCGCTGGGCTGGTGCACCTATGGCGTGGGGGACCAGATGTCCCACTATAACGTCAATGCCGGGATGCCGAAGACGCTGATCCAGCATGTCATCCGCTGGCTGGCTCGCGAAGGAGAGCTGGGTGAGGGCGTGGGACCGGTGCTGGAGCGGATCGTCAGTGCCGAGATTACGCCGGAGCTGGTGCCCGATACTGGACAGGGCGTTCAGAGCACGGAACAGACGATCGGGCCTTATCCGCTTCAGGACTTCACACTTTATCACATCCTGCGTCATGGTTTCCGTCCATCGCGGGTGGCGTTTCTGGCGGAAAAGGCCTGGGGGGATGCATCGCGTGGCGACTGGCCTGCGCATTATCCTGAGGACCGCAAAGTTTCATATGATCTGGCGGAAATCCGACACTGGCTGGAAGTGTTTCTGCGGCGGTTTTTCGGAACAAGCCAGTTCAAACGCTCGGCCATGCCCAATGGTCCGAAGCTGGTTTCTGGTGGTTCTCTCTCCCCTCGCGGAGACTGGCGCGCGCCGTCTGATGGCACGGCAACGGCATGGCTAGAGGAGCTATGGGATAATCTCCCTCAAACGAACACAGATCTGTGAACTTTTGGTCTGTTGAGATGTTGGGGGTTTTGTCTTTCGGCATTCGTGCCAATATGTTGGAAACCCGTCATCATACAGGAACATGACCCGTCATGGCTTATGCTACGATCAATCCCTATACCGGTGAGACGCTCAAGACTTTCCCGGACGCAACCGACCAGGAAGTCCAGACCGCGCTGACCGAAGCCTATGATGCGTTCAAGAGCTGGCGCCACACGCCGTTCGCAGAGCGTGCGAAGATCATGACGGCAGCCGCCAACATCCTTCGCCGCGACATCGACAAGTATTCCAAGCTTCTGACGCTCGAAATGGGCAAGATCTATGCCGAAGCCAAGGCAGAGACGATCCTGTCCGCCGAGATCTTCGAATATTACGCCAAGCACGCCGAAGAGCTGCTGAAGGCCGAGAAGCTGCCGGTTGCCGATCCGAAGTCCGGCGACGCTGTCCTGATCCACCAGCCGCAGGGCATCGTGTTCGCGATCGAGCCGTGGAACTTCCCGTTCTACCAGATCGCCCGCATCATCGCGCCGCAGCTTTCCGCCGGTAACACCGTCATCCTCAAGCACGCATCCAACGTGCCGCAGTGTGCGGCTGCGTTCGATGAGCTGATGAAGGAAGCCGGACTGCCGAAGGGTGGCTTCCGCAACCTGTACGCTGCCCGCCATCACACCGAGACGATCCTCAAGGACCCACGTGTCTGTGGCGTGGCTCTGACAGGTTCCGAAGGCGCAGGCGCCATTGTGGCTGGCATTGCGGCACAGGCCCTGAAGAAGTCCACGATGGAGCTGGGCGGTTCTGACGCGTTCCTGGTTCTGGATGATGCCGATCTGGAAAAGACCGCAAAGTGGGCCGCTTTCGGCCGTCACTGGAATGCTGGTCAGGTCTGCGTGTCCGCCAAGCGTCTGATCGTGGCGGATGCCGTGTATGACCGCTTCCTGGAGCTGTACAAGGCGGAAGTTCTCAAGCTGAAGGCTGGCGATCCGATGGATCCGTCCACCACGCTGGCGCCGCTGTCCTCGCAGAAGGCTGCCGACGATCTGAAGGCTCAGGTCGAGGAAGCCAAGAAGCATGGTGCGGTTGTTGAGGCTATTGGCCCGTCCGTGCCGGAGAATGGTGCGTTCTTCCAGCCGCTGTTGATGACCAACCTGCACGAGAACAATGAAGCCCGCCTGTGGGAGTTCTTTGGTCCGGTCACGCAGCTCTATCGTGCCAAGGATGATGCGGACGCCATTCGCATTGCCAATGACTCGCCGTTCGGTCTGGGTGGTTCGGTCTTCACGAAGGACACCAAGCGCGGCGTGAAGGTTGCCGAGCAGATCTATACGGGCATGGTCTATATCAACCATCCGACGATGGTGAAGGCTGATCTGCCGTTCGGTGGCGTGGCCCGTTCGGGCTATGGCCGCGAACTGATCGGTCTGGGCATCAAGGAATTCGTCAATCACAAGCTGATTGACGTTGTTGATATCGACGCACCGTTCTGATTGAGGCGTATTGGGCTTCTTTGTGAAGCCCAATACGGTCTTTCAGGTCATGAAAAACCCGCTTCCGGATCTGTCCGGGAGCGGGTTTTTTTTATGGCCGGTCTGGAAAGGGATCAGTTTTTCCGGGGCTTGGCCCGTTCGGCGCTGAGACGGATCCAAGGATGTCTGGCCTGAACGAATGCCACGACCCGGGCCTTGTGGGCGTCCTTTTCTGTCGAGGCGTTCGTCATTGATGTCGCATGCTGGCGGTAATCGGCAAGGATCTGCGGGACGTGGTGACCGGGAAGGCCGCGCTCCGCCAGCGAGCACCACAGGTCGAAGTCCTCCCAGCCCATTGCTTCACGTGAAACATAGTAGCCGCCAACCGCAGCCCAGGCCCATTTCGTGACCATGGCCATCGCGTCGATCCTGTTTCCGGAGACGAGGGAGAGCGGATTGAAAGGCAGGTCTCCCAGAAGCTCCGGGGTGCCCGGCTGGTGATGGGTATCTGCGCTGATATCCATCAGCAGAGGCCCATGTTCGTTGAAGCATGCGATGAGCGGATAGGCATAGGCCGTGCCGTCACTCATGGAGTCCAGAAGCGTTTCGCAGGCTTCGGGACGCAGGGTATTGTCTGCGTCCAGCTGCATGACATGGACGGTTTCGGCCGCATCCATCCCGATATTTCGCGCGCCACCCAGCCCGGCATTTGCAATGGACTGGCGCAGGATCAGGCGATTAAAGCGGTCGCAATGCCGCTCCATCCAGGTACGGGCCAGAGCGACCGACCCGTCGGATGATCCGTCATCCACAACAATCAGATCCAGTACGGGCAGGGTCTGCGCTGCGACGGATTCCAGCGCGTCGAGGAGATGCGCCTCGTAATTATAGGACGTGATGACAACAGTGACCGGGGCGTCCCCCAGCGCGTCGTGATGAAAAAGGGTATGGCTGGCCGGAATGACAGGCAGGGCTGGCGGCGCAAGGCGGTCTCTGGCCAGGCGTGTTTCCCCGGCGAGGGCTGCGGCCTCATCGCTGGACATGGAATTCAGGGCGAGCTTCATGCGCCGGGCCTGCGCCTGCGGGCCAAATGGCCACAGGACGGCGTGATAGGCGTCCCGTGCCATGCGGACACGTCGTTCCGGGTTGTCGATCAGTTCGATCAGGGCGTCGTACCAGTCCGTCGCGCTGTCGGCCAGAAAACCGGTGTCGCCGTGGCGGATGACGCGCTGGAACGGCCCGGTCGGTGAGGCGATCGTTGCCGCGCCGGACAGGGCGGCCTCGAAGAACTTGATCTCGCTTTTGGCTTCACAGAAGACGTTTCCTGTCTCCAGAGGCGCGATGGAGATGTCGAACCGCGCGAATTCGTCCTGCAGTTCTTCGAGTGGGACCATGTCCCGCCATTCAATCTGGTCCTGTACCGGGATCAGGCTGGGAAACTCCTCCATGAGCAGGACAGGGCGATGTGTGGCAGCTTCACGGAACAGGACAAGGCGTGCGTGTGGACGCTGGCGCAGGACTTCCGCAATGGTGGGGCAAATGGGGGCGAAGTCGCGCTGATGGGTTCGTGACCCTGTGGCGTATCCGATGCGCACCAGACCATCGCCGGCGTTGACGCGGCCGGGTTCGCCTCGCATGCGCAGCGCCATGCGGGCGCGTTGCAGGGAAGGCATGTCATAGACATTCGGCAGCAGGTGAATAACCGGACGTAGGCTGTGCATCGCAAAGACCAGCTCGGCTGTGCTGGTTGATCCTTGATCGCAGCGCAGGAAGGTACGCCGCATTTCCGAGAAGCATCGTTCGATCCGGTCTTCAGTGGCGCCAATTGAACGAATGCCGTCGATCATGTCTACGCGAGCATAGTGAGGAACGAAGACAATATCGTCCGCATCAAAGACGGTAATGACGTTTTCTGTTTTGGCGAGCTCGAAAATTGTACTGACATGGCCACTATACTCGACGCGCCAGAACACCATGACGTCCGCCCACTGAATGTCTTCATAGCCAACCGCGGCACAGAACTGGACCCTGGCTTCAAAGCCGGCGTCCTGTGCCGCGGCTGCATTTCTGTGGCAGCGGTAGAGTACACCAGGTGTGTCAGGCTCACCGGCGATGAACAGTATGCGGCGCACCGAAAAGGGTGGCGGTGGTGACGGAGTGGTGTCCTTGCCAGTATCGATATCTTCCTGAGCCTGAATTGAGGTTGATGGAAGGTCCGGGTGAATGGAGCGTTTCAGCCGTCGACATATGCGCAGCCATAATGGAGGGCGCGTAATATGGACAGGTTCGGCAGGACTTTCGGACGCTGCTGGCAATGTGGGTTGCTGGCCTGCTGCCTCTTTCAACAGGCGTTCCTTCTGGGCGGAGAGCATACGAAGAGAGACGCGCAGGTCCTGAATGGTCTGCGTCTTCTCTAGCGACGTTTCCTGTATGGTTTCTATCTGGGATAAAGAGAGGCGCGTTTTTCTGTTTTTGTCGAGAAGTAGCGCGATATTGTGACGAGCTTGGATGCTTTCTGGAGTATTGGAAAGTAAGTAACCAAGAAAGGGTGAACCGCCAGCATCGATTAGTGTGGCACCCGGGGTTAGTGCGATAGAATTACCGGCAGGGGCCTGACTGATCTGGAGAACAGGCGAAGAGGAACGGGTACTTCCAGTCGCATTTTCAGTAATTCGAAACAGCAGTGGGAGTGAAGTCTCGTGACCTTGGGTGGAAGGCGATACAATCCTGATGTCATTGGCTGGAAGGTATGTTTCCAAAGCTTCACGAAGGACGTGGCGTATTGAGGTGAGGAGGTTTGGAGAACATTCGATTCTCGCAACGGAAAAGTCTCTTTCCTCAATTAACACCTTAACCAGCCAGACCATCAACAGAATGTGATCCCGGGTCGGCTGCTCGCCAGAAGTGTCAGTTATGGTAAAATCGTCCGACGTCAGCAGGACGGCCAGACTGACAAGATGATGATCCGCCTTTGAGAAAGACAGGGAATCAGAGGTAGAGAAATTCACGAATGGGCCTGTCAGGATCGGTTTTGTATGAAGAGTGGCTTATTTTTGGGAAATGCAGTTAGTTTCGCCATTGATTGGATCAGAAGCATCAATATTTATTTCTTATGAAATTAACATTGACGGAACTTTTTTGATATAAAAGAATTTGATTGAGGAGCTGGATCGTCAGCTCTTTGCCGTCTTCGTATATCGAAAACGGAAAACTTCTTGTCGGCATGGCTTCTTGAACTCCCGAATGATGGATCATGATTCGTTGTGGTATGTGCGAAGTAGATTGCTTTTGACAATCTGGCTCTGATATACGCAAGACTCGTCGCTCGATCATTTGGGTGGTCCGAGGGCCGCCGGTGCGAGGCAACCTTTTTTAGGAGTGCATGGTAATGGCTGACATTACTACAGTAGTTGGCGCCTCCGGCCAGACCTTCGTGGTCACGGTCAATGGTGGGCAGACTCAGCTGCTGGCACAGCAGTATCAGACTGCTGTTTCCAACCTCCACACTAGTGGTGGTCTTGATTCTTACGATATGGTTCCAGGTGATAATTCTCTTTCCGGCTCTAATGCCGGTCACGGTCTTATCAGCGAGGGCGGTCAGTTCTCCCTGACGGATAG
Organism: Gluconobacter sp. Dm-62; assembly: GCF_018256155.1. Classification (GTDB taxonomy): domain Bacteria; phylum Pseudomonadota; class Alphaproteobacteria; order Acetobacterales; family Acetobacteraceae; genus Gluconobacter. The sequence continues at coordinate 25,767 of NZ_JAERLY010000013.1, read as the reverse complement.
CACCACACAGTATGTTTCTATTGGTAGCTATTCCACGACAGGCCAGGATACGCTGAACTCTGCTGTCAGTCTGGACCTCTCTGGTAGCACGGCAACGAACGTCAGCGTTCTTGCTGGTGACTGGGCTGGTGTGACCCTGACGGCCGGTAACCAGGATGGTACATTCGTTGGAGGTATTGGCGACAACACTTTCAACGGCGGTAGCTCCACCGGAAACTGGACCGTTGCTACGGGTGATGGCAACGACACCATTACGGGTACAAACGGCAACAACACCATCAGTGGTGGCCTCGGCAACAACCAGATCACTCTGGGCAGCGGCACAAATGTCGTTCGTTCCGAAGGTCAGGACACCATCGACGGCACGACCGGTACCGATACGGTAACGCTGCTGGGTGGTAGCTCCGTGGTGACGCTGGGCGCCAACGCAACTGTTTACGACACAACGTCGCATAACACTGTTTCGGGCGGCAATAACAGCTTCATTACGGGCGGTAGCTCCAGCACCTACTTCTCGACCGGCGGTCTTAGCACTGTCTCCGGTGGCCTGAATGACACCATTTCGGCTTCCGCAGATGTCTGGCAGATTCGCGGTACGTCCAACTCCATCACTGCTTCGGGAGCTCTGACGTTCCTGAATGGTACGGGTGCAACGACCGTCTCTGCCGGTACGTCGACGCTGTTCGGTGCTTCGGGTCTTGACCTGATGCTGGTCGGTGGCTCTGCAAGCTCTACTAACCTGTTCGTTGGTGGTGACGGAAGCGAGACGGTTTCTGCGGCTTCTTCCAACGGTACGCTGCATGCCTTCGCAGGCACTGGCGACGAGACGATTATCGGTGGTTCTGCTTCTGATACGCTCGTTGGTGGTTCCGGTTCTGCAACCCTTACCGGTGGTTCGGGCGCTGCAAACCTGTTCGCCCTGACCAAGGGTGCTGCTGGCGGTGATTACACGATCACTGACTTTGGTAGTGCCGCAGGTAACCTGATGGCTCTGTATCAGTATGGTCTTCAGAACAACAATGGTCTGGCAAATGTTCTGGCAAGCGCTACGGTTGCTGGTGGTAACACCACGATTGAGCTGTCTGACAATTCCAAGATCACGTTCGTTGGCGTCAGCGATCTGAATGCTTCGAACTTTAACCTGAGCTAATGATATCATCTGTCACCTGACAGACTTTCATTGTTCAGGAAGGCCGGATCCGCAAGGGTCCGGCCTTTCGTGTTTCTGACTGATATGTCTCATTATTGTGAAAGCCATACAGAATGCGGGATGAGCCGCGCGACATCCTGACTGAAAGTTATAGAAGTGCTGCCCGGCTGAATGGGTTGAATGCTGAACAGTTGCAAAAGGAAAATCAGCAGCTTCTGCGTCAGCTTTTTCTGATTCAGACATCGCTCTCTTGGCGCGTAACGCTTCCTTTGCGGGCTGTTAGAGCTCTGATGTTAGGTAAACTGCTTTCCGGACGTCCGGCGCGAGAGCTTCCGAAACGTTTGCTGAAATTATGGAAGCAGGGCGGACTTTCTGAAATCAGGAAAACTCTTCTTCACCGTTTCCAGCGTTTGAGGCGGGTCCGTAATGATGGCGTAAATGAAGCTGACCAGAATTATCCGTATAAAGCTGAATTTACTCACGCAGATGAAGAACTGAGACCGCAGGTTCTCATTATTGCAGAGCTCAGTCTAAGGCAGTGCGCCAAGTACCGCGTCTGGCAGAAACGAGACTTTTTGAAAGCGTTGGGTTGGTCGGTTCAGGTGGTGGACTGGCGGGATATTGCAGATGCCATGTCTGCTTTACAGCTTTGCACGCATGTTATTTTTTATCGGGTACCAGGCTTTGATGATGTTTTGAAGCTGGTTGGAGAAGCGCACCGGCTAGGACTTGCCCCGCGTTGGGAAGTGGATGACCTCATCTTTGATGAGGCAGAATATCGTCAAAACGGGAATATCGATACGCTTTCGATATCAGAGCGCGATCTTCTGCTTTCAGGAGTTGTGCTGTTCCGACGGTGCATGCTGGCTTGTGGTCGGGGCATTGCTTCGACGTCTGCGCTCGCGGAGGCCATGCGTGTGGCAGGGGTGGTGGATGTATCCATTCTGGAAAATGCTCTGGACATCGAGACGCTAGAAATTGCGGCGTCTCTTCCCGCGCACACGGGATCAGACCGTATCTGGGTTTCATATGGTTCTGGTACCAATACTCACGATGCTGATTTTAGGCAGGCTGAAGCGGGACTTCTGTCGGCGATGGCAGAGGAGCCACGGCTCTGCCTGAAAATCATCGGGCAGTTGCAGCTTTCATCGGCATTTGCCCGGTTTGGAGATCGGGTCGAACAACTCACAGAGCTGTCCTATCCAGATTATCTGAAGGCTCTGTCGCAGACGGATATTGCAATAGCGCCTTTGGAACAGACGCTGTTCAATGACTGCAAAAGTAATATCAAGTTTCTGGAAGCTGCCGTCGTACATGTTGCAGCCATCTGTTCTCCGTGTGCGGCTTTCCGGACCGTTATGCGCGATGGAGAGAATGGAATTCTTGCGGCTGATGCTGCGGCCTGGCGGAACGGGTTGCTGGTTCTGGCGCGGAATGATGTCTATCGGAGACGCCTTGCGGATACGGCATATAAGGATGTGATGGACCGGTATGCTCCGAAAGTGATGGCCCAGACGCAGGCCAGGGCTTTGTTCGGGGTTCCACCTGTTAGGTCAGCGAAGGACCTCAGAGTTCTGATGGCGAATGTCTATTTTGCGCCACGGTCTTTTGGAGGAGCTACGATCGTGGCGGAAGAGATGGGGCGTCGCCTGGTGCGGAAAGGTGCGCAGGTCAATGTCATGACGTCCCGTCCGTCTGTTGCGGATCTTCCGGATGGCGATATCCGGTATGACATAGATGGCATGACGGTTTTTGCCTCGGTCCTGCCAGATGACCAGGGTGGGCTGGGTCAACTTGATAATCCTGGAATGGCACTTCGGTTCTCGGAGATACTGGATGCCTGTCAGCCGGATGTGGTGCATGTTCATGCTGCTCAGGGGCTGGGGACCGGGCTTTTGCGGGTCTGTCAGGAGAAGGGTGTTCCCTATGTCCTGACTCTTCATGATGCCTGGTGGTTGTGTGAACGGCAGTTCATGGTTCGTGCGGATGGACGATACTGTTTCCAGACGACTATCGATCCTGCAGTCTGTCAGGTCTGTGTGCTGGGTGCGCGTCATCTTGCGGACAGGTCTGTTGTGATGCGGCAGGCCCTGGAGGGGGCAGCTCTTCTCATCAGTCCATCGCAGGCTCACCGTGATCTGTATCTTGCGAACGGGATTGCGCCTGAGCGGATTGTGGTCAACCGCAATGGTTTCTGCTGGCCCGAGCGGCCGCGCAAAGCCCGACGTGCCGGATCACCGCTGCGGTTCGGATTCGTTGGGGGAACAGAGGCCGTCAAGGGATATGGTCTACTGAAAGAGGCTATGCAGTCGCTGGCGCGGAGTGACTGGGAGCTTGTGCTGGTTGATAACAAGCTTAACCTCGGGTTTCAGTCGATTTTTCCGGAAGACTGGTCTGTCTGCGGGCAGCTTCGTGTTGTGCCGGCTTACACGCAGTCAGGCCTGGATGATTTTTATGATCAGATCGACGTATTGCTGTTTCCATCACAGTGGAAAGAAAGCTACGGCCTGACGGTGCGTGAGGCTTTGGCGCGGGACATCTGGGTCATTACGACGTCTCCGGGAGGGCAGTCTGAGGACGTGGTGGACGGGATCAATGGGACCTGTTTGCCTTTGGACGGGAAGCCGGCAACTTTGGCGGAAGCTGTGTCTATGCTTCTGGACGCACCTGAGCGTTTTGAGGGTTACGTCAATCCCTGCAAGGACAGGCTTGCAACGTATGATGTGCAGGCAGAAGAGCTTTACGCCTTCCTCAAACAGGCATCCCGGCGGGCGAGTTAACGCCCGAGGAGGAGTGCTGTCAGGGCGTGACGGCGGTCTTCACTGGCAAGGGCCTGAACCAGTCTCGCGCGGAGACCTGCACGTCTGGAAAGTGTACGTGGTGGTGTTGAAGCCAGATAGGCTGCGATCCAGTCAGGGTTGAAGAAAGCGGAATCGGGGATTTCCTGCCTCCACAAATGGGTGGAGGCGATTCCGCTTGGATTGTCGCGCAGGAGTTCGGTCTTGATGAACGGAGCGTTACCGGACCGTAGGACTGTGCGCCAGTCCGTGTGCATGGGGTTGAGGGCGAGAAGACGCGCCAGACCCCGGGCATTACTCCAGGCCGCTCCTGCAGTCAGGCCGGCGGCCTTGATGGCCAGCCCAAGACCAAGTTCTCCGTGCAGGACGATTTCGTCTTTGGTCATGTCGTTGAAAGGCTGGTTGAAGATCCGCTGGATTGCGGGATGGTCCAGCGCATCGCGGGTCATGCACAGAAACCATGATTGTAGGTGGGTTACCACCGCTTCCGAACGGACCATGCCCCAGACCTGAAGATGCTGTTCGCGCATTCGATCCACGATGGGGCGAAGGGGAAGAAGCGGCCCAAAAATACTGTCATTGGCAAAGAGGATCTCATTCGCGTCGCCATTGCATTTTTTTGCAAGCAGGAACTGCCATGCTCCGAAATCCAGACCAGTATTGGGGCGTGGATGGACTGTTGCGGCGATCGGGTGGGTGCCTTGCGCAAGATCGTTTTGTAGCGACTGGGCTGCGGTATCTGAAAGACCGGATGCCGCGATGTGAAGTGTAAAACCGCACGATGCGATCTGGCTCAGCAGATGACGGGTGTGCGGCGGCAGCCTGACGTCTGTGCAGTAATACGCAAACAAACAGACGGGTGCCGAGGAAGTGCAACCAAATGGAGAAATAGAGGTTAAATTCATGATAACGGTTGTTTCTGGAGCGGTTCTATATGAAAGATTATGGCATTCCGAGAGGACGGACAATCCGCCCTTCAGTTCGCATTAGCGGCATTTCTGTACCGGCAAGATGCGACCTGCACTGAGTAAATCCGGAGTTTTATTCATGAGCAAAGCTTTTCTTGCCGCAGTTCTTCAGGATTCTATGAATTGTACGGGAGTTGTTGCCCAGCGGGCCGTCAACGACATGATTGAGGCCATTATCGAGGAGCTGCGGGAAGAGGGGGGCTTTACGCTGCCGTCTTTCGGAACGTTTACGGTTTGTGAGACCAAAGCGCGGCAGGCCGTCAATCCGCGTACGGGTGAACCTGTCGAGGTTTCCGCTGGACGGACCGTGAGATTCAAGGCCAGTCCGGGGTTGAAGCAGGCTCTTTGAAAGGGGTGGCTGGGGTGGGAGGATTCGAACCTCCGCGTGGCGGAATCAAAATCCGCTGCCTTACCGCTTGGCTACACCCCAATCGATGCGCTCCTCAGAGCGCATGCTTTCGGCGTTCTAGTCCGAACCGGAGGGCTTCGTAAAGTCCGAAGTCAGGATTCCAGTTCAAGATCGTGATCGGGCAGGCCGGTACTGTTCAGGGCCTCGTCCATTTTGCGTCGGGCTGAGGGCTTGAGGACCCCATAGCGCTCGGCACGGTCCAGCGCGCTATCAAGCGCTGCCATGGTCGCTGCCAGATCCGGGCTTTCGTCTTTTTCCCAGGCCCGCATGGCATGGGCCCAAACGGCCGCCAGGGCATTGATGCGCCATATGCCGCCAAAGCCCGTGCAGTCGACTCCGGCTGCTTCTGCCAGCCATTTCATGGAATCAAGCGTCGTGCCGGCCAGAAACGCGGCCAGAGCCGGATCGTAGGGCACGGCCTGCAGAACTGCCCGCACGCCTTCGCGATATTCCTGAAAAATATCGAAGCGGCGCATGATCAGGTCAAAGAGATATTCGCGTAAGGTGCCGCCATTCCCATCATCGCGCAGGGCGCTGGCATCGGCCAGACGTCCCAGCTGGAGTAGCAGAAGGGCCTTGACCGGATAGCGCTTGCGCACCGTCTCAACCGGAAGATCGGCATCGCGCGCAGCGTCCACGAGGGAAAAGCGGTGCCATCCCTCGCTTCCGGCGAGCGACAGGGCAGACTGGAGAAGGGCGGCGTCGAAGGCTTCCTGCGCCATGTCCGGCGGACCGCTCAGGGCCATGTCGTCGGATTCAAAGGGGTCCTGCCGTCCGTCCATACGGGTCTCCTGTCGAAAGCTTCTGGTTTTATGGTGGGAGCATTGCGGTCAGCCGACAAGCTCTCTCCCATAAAGAAACCGTCAGCCAGCGAGTTCGTCGGCCCGTTTTGTAGCAGCGTCAATAGCTTTTGGAACCGTTTCCGGCCAGGCGTCGGGTTTCATGAGGACGGCCAGGGCTGCGGCTGTGGTGCCATTGGGGCTGGTGACGGCCTTGCGGAGGTCTTCTGCGCTCTCGGGCAGATCATCCAGCATACGTCCTGCGCCGTAGATGGTTCCACGGGCTAGACGGCGCGCGACGCTGGAGGACAGGCCATGCTGCTGGCCAGCTTTTTCAAGAAGTTCGGCCAGAAGGAAAACATAGGCGGGGCCAGAGCCGGAAATGGCTGTGACGACCGACAGATCGTCTTCGTTTTCGACCGGTACGACGTCCCCGACTGCAAAAAGCAGATCGTGACAGATGGATTTCTGCTCCGGGGTTGCGGCAGGCGAAGCGTAGAGACCGCTGATTCCGGCACCCACGGAAGAAGGCGTATTGGGCATGGCGCGCAGGACCGGGATGTCTGCGCCAGCAAGCCGTGCGGACTCCGAAAGAGCTTCGCAGGTGCGGCCGGCCATGACGGAAAGGATGGCAGTGCTGTTCAGGCGGGGACCCAGAGCCTTGCCGAGCGCATCGATCACGATTTCGGCAACGGTCGGCTTGACGGCAAGAACAATAATGTCGGGCTGGAAATCGGCAGGAATCTCGGCGGCTGTGCGGACGATGGTGATTGTGTCATCCGAGCCGGTTCGGTGTCGGTCAAGGATGACAAGTCGTGGCGGCGTGGGGGAGGCGAGCCACCCATCGAGTAGCGCGCCTCCCATTTTGCCGCACCCAGCAAGAAGGATCGAAGGGACGGACGGCACGATCAGGCGTCTCCCACACAGTCGAGCATGGCGGCGTCTATGGCCTCCTGCGGCGATTTTCCGCCCCAGAGTGCTAACTGGAAGGCGGGGTAGAACCGCTCACATTCGGACATGGCGATATCCACGAGGTCTTCCATGCTTTCACCCGGAAGGGTCTGCACGCCACGCAGCAGCAGCGTATGTCGGTAGGAGGGGGTGCCGGTATCGGGATCGACTGCGAAATGGCCGATCCACAGCCGGTTATTGGCCAGGGAGACAAGTTCATGGACCGCCGGACGGCGCTTGGCGGGCGAGCGCAGATCCATGATGCAGTTCAGGTGCAGGGCGGACAGTTCATCGGACCATGTGAAATACAGGGAATAATCGCACCACTGTCCGGGGGCCTGAGCGGCCATTTCGGACGGGCCGAGGCGTTCGAACTCCCATTCATAGAGGCTCATGACCTGTTCCATCAGGTCGAGCGGATGGGATTCTGTTTCTGTGGTGAGTGAGGTGCTCAGGGCAGGCATGGCGGGTCTCCCAAGGCCGTGGAGCCTGGCACCGGCCTGGCGCCGGTGCGGCGCTCCAGATGTCTGCGGCCGGAAGCGGAAAACCCGCCCCCGGCATTGATCACGTTATGGACCCTTTGCGCTGTGCGCAAGCATTACGCGTTGCAAAGGTCACACAGGCCCCGATGACTGTTGCAGATCAGCCCTGCGGGCCGCCTTTTTCTTCGGTCGCGAGCTCTTCGACAGCAGCCAGTCGCGATTCGATTTCGGCAAGGCGCTGTTCGGTGGCGTCCTGTGCCATGCGCGCACGGGTCGCCATTTCCTGTACCGCGTCGAATTCGTCACGGCGCACGAGGTCGAGGCTGTTGAGGATTTCATCCACGCGGGTGCGGACGATGGCATGAAGTTCTTCGCGGGCGCCGGTCACGGCGGAAAAGGCGTTGCCGGCAAGGCCTGCGAGGTCGTCGAAAAAGCGGGGTCTGTCAGCCATGATGATGTTCCTGCTGTTCTGCGGCGTGTCATGTCGGGCGCGTCGCTTGGATCGTTATCGGGGGCAGACTATACAGGAAGGATGATTATCGTCACCGGCGGCGCCGGATTCATTGGTTCGTGCCTTCATGCAGCCCTGCGTCGCCGGGGCCTGCGGACGGTTGTGGTTGACCGGCTCAGGGATGGGGTGAAGTGGCGCAACCTGGCGTCCCATGCGCCGGACCGCATCATCACGCCTGACGCGCTTGAAGGTTTCCTTGCGGCGGACCCGGATGTCGAAGCCGTGTTCCATATGGGGGCGATCAGCGCCACCACGGCGCGGGACGGAGACCTTGTCTGGTCGAGCAACGTGGATTTGTCGCAGACCCTGTGGCGGTGGTGCGCGGCGCGGGGCGTGCGGATGATCTATGCGTCGTCGGCTGCGACCTATGGGGCGGCAGATCGGCCGGAGATGTTCCGTGATGGGCTGGACAGCATCGACGGACTGCGGCCGCTGAACCTTTATGGCTGGTCGAAGCAGGCGTTCGATCTGTGGGTGAAGCGGGAAATCGAGTCTGGCGCGCCGGTGCCTCCGCAATGGGCGGGGCTCAAGTTTTTCAATGTTTATGGGCCGAACGAATACCACAAGGGATCGATGATCTCCGTGGTGAAGGTCAAGTATGACGAGGTCGTGCAGGATCGTGCGGCGCGCCTGTTCCGTTCGGATGTGCCGGGGCTTGCCGACGGGCAGCAGCAGCGGGACTTCATCTGGGTCGGGGATGTGGTGAACGTCATGCTCTGGCTGTTCGATCACCCTCAGGTCAGCGGACTGTTCAACTGCGGAACCGGCGTGGCGCGGAGTTATCTTGATCTGGCGCATGCGGTCTGTGACGCTGCGAAGCGGGCGCGGGATGTCGAATTCGTAGACATGCCGGAGAAGCTGCGCGGGCAGTACCAGTCCTTCACTTGTGCGGATATGAGCCGTCTGCGCGCTGCGGGGTATGATGCGTCGTTTACGTCTCTTGAAGACGGAATCGGGCAGTATGTGCGCGAGTATCTTTCCCGGCCCCAACCCAATCTCTGAGAGCCGCTGTTTTGAGCCATCCCCTGATCTTTCCGGACTTTGACCCGGTTGCCTTTCATATCGGTCCGCTATCGGTGCGCTGGTATGCGCTCGCCTATATGGTGTCGTTCATCATCGCTCTGCCGATTGCGAAGCGGCTGAACCGTCTGGCGCCGGAAGTGGCGACCAAAGAACAGGTCGATGACTTCCTGTTCTATGCCATTCTCGGCGTGCTTCTTGGGGGACGGCTGGGTTACGTGCTGTTTTACCGACCGATGGATTACCTGTCGCACCCGCTGGAGATATTCAAAACCTGGGATGGCGGGATGTCGTTCCATGGTGGGGCGCTGGGCGTCATTCTGGCGCTGGCCTATTTCAGCTGGAAGAACCGTCTGAGCTTTCTGGCCTTTGCGGACCGGATCGTGCCTGTCGTGCCGATCGGACTTGGGCTTGGGCGCTGTGCAAATTTCGTGAACGGTGAACTCTGGGGGCGCCCGGCGTCTCCGGATCTGCCCTGGGCGATGATTTTCCCGACGGGTGGCCCGATCCCGCGTCATCCGTCCGAGCTTTATGAAGCCCTGACCGAGGGTGTCCTGCTGTTGTGTGTGATGCTGTTTGCGGCCAGCCGTCCGGCGGCGCGTGAGCGGTTCGGGTTCCTCTCCGGGCTGTTCCTGTTCGGCTACGCCTGTGCCCGGAGTTTCTGCGAGTTCTTCCGCCAGCCTGATGCGAATATCGGTTTCCTGTCCGGTGGCACGACGATGGGGCAGTTGCTGTGCATTCCGATGGCGCTCGCGGGGATGGGGCTCATGGTTTACGCGATGCGCCGTCCCGCTCAGGTTTCGGCGCATGTCTGAGGCTGTGCTGACGGGATCGGTTCTCAAGGTACCGCATGGATTTTTTACGCGGCTCGGGGGCGTCTCGCCGGCTCCCTATGACAGTCTGAACTGTTCGCTCTCCTCGCAGGATGACCCGGCGAATATCGCCGAGAACCGCGCCCGGGTGGCGCTTGCGATCGAGGTGGAACCGAAACATCTGCTCGGTCTGAAGCAGACGCATAGCGACATCACCGTGCCTGTGACGGCTGAAACGCCGCTCTGGATGGCCAGGACCGGGCAGTCAGGCGATGCGCTGGTGACGGACTGCCCGGAGATTGGTGTGGGCGTCATTACGGCGGATTGCGGTCCCGTGCTGCTGTCGTCCGATGACGGACGGATTGTCGGGGCGGCCCATGCTGGCTGGCGCGGGGCTGTGGGCGGGATTCTGGAATCTGTTGTTGCGCAGATGGTCGCGCTGGGGGCGACGGGGATCAGCGCCGTTGTTGGGCCGTGCATTTCACCGGCGAGCTATGAAGTCGGCCCGGACATGCGTGATGCGGTTCTCGCCAGGGGCGCAGCGGGGGAGAACTTCTTCCGTTCAGCGCCGCGCGAAGGGCATTTCCTGTTCGATCTGCCGGGCTATTGCGGCTTCCGACTGGAGCAGGCCGGGGTCCGGACCGTGCAGATCCTTGGCGTTGATACCCTGACGGACCTCCGGTTCTTCAGTCACCGCCGCCGCACGCTCGCAGGTGGCGGGCATATCGGGCATCAGATCTCGGCGATCCGCCCGCTGGCCTCCCCGCTGGGCTGAGGACGGCGGAGGCCGGATTTTTCGAGCAGCCAGCGATCGGCGGGGCGTGAGAGAAAGCGGTCCACGAGGGTGCCGAGGCAGAAGGACAGGCCAAGGGTCGGGATGAACCAGACCCAGCCGAACGTCCAGTTTTCTCCGGTGGCCCTGAACAGATGGACCATCGGCATAACGACGAACATGTGGCTGAGGTAGATTTCATAGCTCAGCCGCCCCCAGTGACGGGGCCATGCCAGAAACCGGCTTGCGGTGACCTTGCCCCATCCGTTGTAAAAAGCGAGGATCAGCGCCGCGCAGGAGGCTGTGAGGAACAGAAACGCGCCATAGCCAAGGGTTGCCCACAGAACAGGCGTGTCGATCAGGGAGAAGCCCACCCCAAAGGCTCCGATCCAGCCGAGCCAGGGCGTGAGTATTGCGTAAAGGGCCGGTGTCAGCCGGTGCGCCAGCAGGGCCGCGCAGACACCCATGGCAATGGCCGACATGCCCGGTCCATAGGCTTCGTCCTGCCAGATCTCCGATGCGTTCCGGATCTGCCATTCCACGAAAGGGATGGAGAGGGCGAGCAGCGCAAAGACGAAAGTGAGCAGTCTGGAGCCGATCATTTTCGGGATGCGTCCGCTCAGAAAGCAGAAGATCGGGAAGGCCACATAAAACAGCTCCTCGACCGAAAGGGACCACAGCACATCCCAGTTGGCGGGAAGATAGTTCGTCCGGGCTTCGTAAAGGTTCAGATGCATGAACAATGCTGCGAAGAGGGCGCCGGGCAGCGTCTGGTTATCATGATGGAACAGGAAGTCCGGCACGCCTGCGAGGTTGAGAACCGCGAGAATCCCGAGCAGTACCAGCAGACAGGGCAGGATGCGGCAGGCCCGGCGTGCTGAGAACGCGAAGACGTTGATGCCGCTTAGGCTGCCCCAGCGGCGCAGTGTGTGATCGGTGATCAGAAAGCCTGAAATCACGAAGAAGATCTTCACGCCCGTCGGGCCATCCCAGGTCAGGGCCTTCAGCAGGCGAGCGGGGAAGACTGCGGAAAGACCGGTCTGCATCAGGGGAATGCGCAAAGCGAGGTGATGGGTGACGACAAGGATGATCGACAGCCCTCTGAACAAGTCGATCCCCGGATTGCGTTGCGCGCCTGTCGTTGTCTGCACCCTGTAAATCCCATCCTGCAAAAGCGGAACGCTTCTGTAATGGAAATCAGGCATCATTCCGTTCGGAATGCGGCGCGGGTGAGGGCAGGTCTGAAAAAGGGCCGGAAGAGTATCTCCGGCCCTTTTTTGTCTCAAACAGCGTGGGTTCTGGCTTCCCGGTCCCAGAAGCGCAGGCTGCGGCATGTCGTGATGAAGGCCTGTAAGTCAGCGGGATCTTTAAGGGCGACGATGCCCTCATCCATGTCTTCCGGCGTAATGCCGCCCTTCGCGAGAAGGGGTTTGGCGTCCGGGCCGTAGCCGATGAACTTTGCATGGGCGAAGGCGTCAGCCACGAAGTCCCGCGCGGTGGCCTCGCCGGTCAGGAGCTTCGCCCCGGCTGCGGACGGCAGCAGAACGACCGCATCGTACAGGACCGAGGGTGCGCCAACGATCTTCTGACCCGCCGGGACGAGCTTGCCATCCGTGGTTTTCACGCCACCAACAGCGGGCGCGACCAGTTCGACGTTCGTACCTTCCGCTTCGGCAGCTTTCATCAGGGCGGCGAGCAGTTCCGCATCCGTCCCGTCGGTAACCAGCACGCCCAGCTTGCGGCCCTTGAAGGTTTTCGGACCGTTTTTGAGGATGCTAAGCGGGTCCGAACCGGCCAGACCACTCAGTGGCGTGCGCGCAGCCGGGGCGGCGGCAGGCATTTTCTCCAGACGCAGCCCTTCGGCCACCCCCTTGGCGAGCGTCTCATCCACATTCAGTAGATGGGCCACAACACGGGCACGGATGGCCGGTGTGAGGCACTTGCTGAGCTCGAACACGAAGGCGTTCTTGATATGCGTTTGCTCGGTCGGGGTCTGGCTGGCATAGAACTGCCGGGCCTGACTGTAATGATCGGCAAACAGCTCCCCGCGTTCACGGGTTTTGCGACCGTTCAGCTCTTCCGCATAAGGCTTATAGCCGGTCTGTGGGTTTTCACGTGGCCCCAGACCCCAGGAATTGGGTTCGTAGTTTGCACGCCCTTTCGGGTTGTGCATGGCCATGTGGCCGTCTTGCTGGAAGTTATGGAACGGGCATTTCGGCGCATTTATGGGGATATGCGTGAAGTTCGGGCCGCCGAGGCGCTTTGTCTGGGTGTCCAGATACGAGAAGTTCCGGCCCTGCAGAAGCGGATCGTTGGTGAAGGCAATGCCCGGCACGACGTTCTGGGTGCAGAACGCGACCTGCTCGGTCTCGGCGAAGAAATTGTCCACTGTGCGGTTCAGCACGAGACGACCAATGCGGCGGACAGGAACGAGTTCTTCCGGGATCAGCTTGGTTGCGTCCAGAATGTCGAAATCGAACTTGTCGGCGAAGTCGTCATCGAAGAGCTGTACGCCCAGTTCCCATTCAGGGAAATCGCCGGAATTGATGGATTCCCACAGGTCACGGCGATGGAAGTCCGGATCGGCACCGTTGATCTTGACCGCTTCGTTCCACACGACGGACTGCAAACCCTGCTTCGGCTTCCAGTGGAACTTCACATAGGTGGATTTCCCCTCGGCGTTGACGAGGCGGAAGGTGTGGACGCCAAAGCCTTCCATGAAGCGGAAGGAACGCGGAATGGCACGGTCGGACATGATCCACATGAGCATGTGGACGGTCTCGGGGGAGAGCGACGCGAAGTCCCAGAAATTGTCATGGGCGGACTGGGCCTGCGGAAAGCCGCTGTCCGGCTCTTCCTTCACGGCATGCACCATGTCCGGGAACTTGATGGCGTCCTGGATGAAAAAGACGGGCATGTTGTTGCCGACAAGGTCCCAGTTGCCTTCCTCGGTATAGAGCTTCACGGCGAAACCGCGCACGTCACGGGCCAGATCGAACGAGCCCCGGCCGCCGGCAACAGTCGAAAAGCGCACGAAAGCAGGGACGCGCTTGCCGATTTTCCCCAGAACGCTGGCGGTCGTGTAATCGGCAAGGGAATCCGTCAGTTCGAAGAAACCATGTGCGCCATAGCCCCGGGCGTGGACCACGCGTTCGGGGATACGCTCGTGATCGAAATGGAAGATCTTCTCGCGAAAATGAAAGTCTTCCAGAAGGGCCGGGCCGCGCGCACCGGCTTTCTCGGTATTCTGGTCGTCCGAGACGGGAACGCCCTGCTGGGTGGTCAGCGTCGGGGTGTCACCGGAGGCGACCTGATGGGTGGTGCCCTGGGGGCCGCGCTCGAAAGTTTGATCGCCAATGGTGACGGTCGTGCGTTTGTCCGTGCTCATGAAATGCGCCTCTGCCTGTGGGCCCGGAAGTACGGGGCTTGAGAAAGTCTGGATGACGAAGTTGCCTCTCCCACCGGAAAGGCCGTGATCCTGATAAAGCGCTGTCAGGGGCAAGTGTTCCTGAAATAAATCCGGGAAATTTTCTGAACCTGTCAGGAAGACGGGCCGTTAGGGCAGGAACTCTGTTCTATGAAGACACAGGAGTGTTTCCATGCCTGCTGATCCGCGTACCTGCTATCCGCGCCCGCCTTTCAAAGGCCAGACGCAGAAATTCCCCGGTCTTTCGGAAAAGATGGTCCCAAAGCCCGATTATGGCGAGGAGACCTATAAGGGTTCCGGAAAGCTGGCGGGGCTGGCAGCGCTGATCACAGGCGGGGATTCCGGGATCGGGCGGGCGGCCGCACTGGCGTTTGCCCGGGAAGGGGCGGATGTCGCGATCTCCTATCTGGAGACGGAAACCGACGACGCGCGCGAGATCGCAGCACAGATCGAGGCTGAAGGCCGGTCATGCCTACTGCTGCCGGGCGATATCCGTGAAGCCGCGCATTGCCGGGACATGATCCGCAAGACCGTCGAAGCGTTCGGTAAGCTGGATATTCTGGTGAACAACGCGGCCTTTCAGAAAGCACGTGCAAAGCTGGAAGAAATCTCCGATGAGGAATGGAAGCGCCATTTCTCCACGAATACGGATGCTCTGTTCCATCTGACGAAGGCCGCCCTGCCACATCTTCAGGCCGGGGCGTCCATTATCAATACGTCTTCGGTCAATCTGAAGACGGCTCCGGAACTGCTGGTGCCGTATTCCATGACGAAGGCGGCGATTGCGAATTTCACGTCCAGCATGGCGCAGCAGCTCGCGGGGCGGGGAATTCGCGTTAATGCCGTGATGCCCGGCCCGATCTGGACGCCGTTCATCGCAACCGGCATGCCCGAAGAGGAGCAGGAACATCTGGGCGTGGATGTGCCGCTGGGCCGTCCGGGGCAGCCAGCCGAACTGGCAGGCGCTTATGTCTATTTCGCCGATCCGCTCAACAGCTACACCACAGGCGCGCTTCTGGCGGTCAATGGTGGCGTACCGATGATCTGAAGCGCACTTCCCGGATTCAGGTCTGCGCGAACGCCTGCTCGTCATCGAGCGGGCGTTTTTCCGTTCTGGGGCCGAAGACCAGCGTAATCGCTGCCCCCGAAAGCAGGATCAGGGTTGTCAGGCCGAAAACGCCGGGGAAACCGGTGAGCGGATAGAGCCAGCCGATCAGCACGGGCGAGGCAATGGCCCCCAGACGCGCAATGGCGGAGGCCAGCCCCATGCCCCGGGCGCGCAGGGCTGTCGGGAAAAGCTCGGGCGTATAGGCGTAAATGCCGCCGAAAGTGCCGTTCATGAAAAAGGAAAGCAGGATGCCAAAGATCAGGACTTCGGTAGGCGTCTGGCTCGCGGCCATGCCGATGGCGCTGAGAGCACCCGCAACCATGAACAACGCCACCGTCCCCCGGCGTCCCAGCCGGTCGGTGAGGAACGCGGCTGAGGCATAGCCGGGAAGCTGAGCGAAATAGATCGAGATGGCGTAGCCGAAGCTGCGGGTGACGGTCATGCCACGCTCGATCATCAGGGTCGGGATCCAGGTGAAGAACGCGTAGAAGCTGAAGGTGATGGCGAGCCACATGGCCCAGCTCATAAATGTGGAACGGCGCAGACCGGGCGCGAAAAGATCCCGGACCGGACGCAGGGAAGGCGCGCCACGATCGGTCGTGGTGGTGAGACCCACGGCAAGGCCCGCGCTTTCCTCGATGTCACCGACGATGCGGCAGGCCTCGGCCGTGTGTCCGCGCTCATCAAGCCAGCGCGGGGATTCGGGCAGGGCGCGGCGCCACCACAGCAGCATCAAGACGGGAAACCCCGTCAGCGCCAGCGCCCACCGCCAGCCATCCGGCATGGCGGGGACGAGCATGAAGCCGAGGATGGCCGCCGTGACATAGCCAAAGGAATAGAACCCCGTGAGGGCGGCGGTGAACGCGCCCCGATAACGGGCGCCCACGAACTCGCTGAGATAGGGTGCGATGATCGTGGCTTCCGCCCCGCCCCGATGCCCGACAGGAGGCGGCAAAGGAAAAAGCCGGTGAAGGAAGACGATCCGGCCGAAAGCAGGGAACCGATGGCGTAAATGGCCAGTGCGCTCATCATGACGCGCCGCCGCCCCGAGCGGTCCCCCCACCAGCCCGTAGCCGAGATAGGTCGCACTTCCCAGCAGACCCAGAGCCGGGCCATCGAGGTGCCACTGGCTTTTGAGCATCGGGAGCGCAAAGGCGACGATGGCGGAATCGAGCCCGTCAAACGTGTAGCCCAGCCCGCCGAGGAACAGCAGTTTCCAGTGAAAGCGGGTAAAGGGCAGGCATTCGATGCGGGCGGCGATGCTCATCGGGTGGGGGATCTGCCGGAAACTGTGGAAATGAAACGCAAGCGTAGCGGTCCGCAATGGGGCTGGTCCAGAGGGGTTGAGTCCGAAAATGGTTGTGTCGATGGCGGTTTTCCGCTACTCCGCGCCTCGCACAGGCACCCCTGGAGGTCTGTGTTGACGAAATTCAATACGCAGGAGCGTAACAGTGGCTAATTTGACGACACTTGCTGTCTCGACGCGCGCGAAGGCTGGTAAGGGGGCAGCGCGCGCAACGAGACGTGAGGGCCTCGTGCCGGCCGTAATTTACGGTGGCAAGGAAGAACCCTCCATTATCGCACTTGATCCGCGCGTGATCATGAAGGAACTGCATCGCGGTGGCTGGTCCTCGCGCGTGTACAACCTGGCTGCCGAAGGTGCAGATGAGGTTGCTGTCCTGATCCGTGACGTGCAGCTGCACCCGGTGACCGATGCCCCGATCCACGTGGATTTCCAGCGCGTTACGGCCGGAACGAAGATTCACGTTGAAATCTCCATCGCTTTCGTTGGCGAAGAGAAATCCCCGGGCATCAAGCGTGGCGGCGTTCTGAACGTGGTGCGTCATTACATCGACGTACAGGCTGATCCGGCCAACATTCCGGAGCACTTCACCGCAGACCTGAGCGGCCTGGACATCCACGACAACGTGCGCTGGACAGACCTCAAGGGCACCGAAGGCGCCGTTCTGGCCAGCGGTCAGGCTACGGACATGGTCATCGCGTCCATCGCCGCACCGACGATCGATGCCGAAATGGAAGCCGAAGCTGCTGCCAAGGCCGCTGCTGAAGCTGAAGCCGCTGCAAAGCCCGGCGCAAAGAAGAAGTAAGTCATGAGGCTCTGGACCGGTCTCGGCAACCCCGAGCCGGGGATGAGCCGTCATCGACACAACATCGGCTTCATGGCGGTCGACGAGATCGCCAGGCGCCACGGTTTTTCGCCGTGGCGCAAGCGCTTCCGGGGGGAAACCTCCGAAGGCGTCATCGGGGGGCAGAAGATCCTGCTCCTCAAGCCGATGACGTATATGAACCTGTCAGGCGACAGCGTTCAGCAGGCCGCGCAGTTCTTCAGGATCGCGCCGGACGATATCACCGCATTTCACGACGAACTCGACCTCGCTTTCGGCAAGCTGCGTATTAAACGCGGCGGCGGTGCCGCGGGGCATAATGGTCTGCGCTCTATGGACAAGTGCCTGTCGAGCCCGGATTACTGGCGTGTGCGGATGGGCATCGGCCATCCGGGGCACAAGGACCGTGTGACGGGCCATGTGCTGGGCAATTTTGCCAAGGCGGAAGAGCCGGAACTGGAGCGATGGCTTGAGGCTATGGCCGATGCCGCCCCCCTGCTGGCGAAAAAAGAACACGAAGCCTTCATGACGAAGGTTGCTCTGCTTTCGGCCTGATTGTGTTGCGGCTGAAATGGCCGGTCAGGGCAACGATATCCGTCAGGCCGCTGAAAGTTGTGATCAGAACGCACTGAACCCTTTGAGGCTTTCAAGAATAGACTTCTGCAGGATCTGGCGGGAATCGTGGGCTGAAAAGCCGCTTTCGCGAGGGGAGGTGGTTGTGAGCCTCTCCGGTTTCTGCGAACACAGGGCAACGGATTTTTCTGGAACGGATCGTTCGCGTCTGAACGGTCTTCAATGATGATGGAGAGCACGAATGGGTTTCAATTGCGGCATTGTTGGTCTGCCCAATGTCGGCAAGTCCACGCTGTTCAATGCCCTGACGGAAACGGCGGCCGCACAGGCTGCGAATTACCCGTTCTGCACCATCGAGCCGAATACGGGCCGCGTGGCCGTGCCGGATCCGCGGCTGGATGAACTGGCGCGGATCGGCAAGTCCATCCGCAAGGTGCCGACGAGCCTGGAATTCGTGGACATCGCCGGTCTGGTCCGTGGCGCGTCCAAGGGCGAAGGTCTCGGAAACCAGTTCCTTGCCAATATCCGCGAAGTCGATGCCATCGTGCATGTGCTGCGCTGCTTCGAAGATGACGACATCACCCATGTCGAAGGTGGCGTCGATCCGGTCCGGGATGCGGACATCATCGAAACGGAACTGATGCTGGCGGATCTGGAAAGCCTAGAAAAGCGCCAGATCGGCCTTCAGAAGCGCGCCCGGGGCAACGACCGCGAAGCACAGGCGCAGCTTGAACTCCTGGAGCCGCTGCTTGTGGCCCTGCGTGAGGGCAAGCCCGCACGGACCGCCGTTGCGAAGGGGCAGGAAGTAGAGGCATCACGTCTTCAACTCCTGACGACGAAGCCGGTTCTGTATGTCTGCAATGTCGAGGAAGCCTCGGCCGCGACAGGAAATGCATTCTCTGAAGCCGTCCGCAAGCGCGCCGAAGCTGAAGGCGCGGGTGTCGTCGTGGTGTCTGCCGCGATCGAAGCCGAAGTCAGCCAGTTGCCGCAGGAAGATCGGACGGAGTTCCTTGAAGGGCTGGGCCTGACGGATAGCGGTCTGGATCGTGTGATCGCGGCGGGCTACCAGCTTCTGGGCCTGCGGACATATTTCACGGTTGGTCCGAAAGAATCCCGCGCCTGGACGATCACGGCTGGCACGAAGGCGCCTCAGGCCGCTGCTGTCATTCACAACGACTTCGAACGTGGCTTCATCGCCTGCGAAACCGTGGCGTTCGACGATTACGTGGCCTGCAACGGCGAGGCCGGAGCCAAGGAAGTCGGCAAGCTGCGGATCGAAGGCAAGGAATACGTGGTGCAGGATGGTGACGTCCTGCTGTTCCGGTTCAATGTCTGACGCCTCCTCCCAGGCCACGCGGATTCTGGAGGGTCTGGCGGAGCGTGCCCGCCATGCCAGCCGGAGTCTCGCGCGGGCCAGCGAGGAAACCCGCAACCATGCGCTGGCCGAGGCCGCGAAGGCCTTGCGGGCACGCAGCGATGAGATCGTCGCGGCCAACCAGCAGGATCTGGACGCGCTGTCCGAAGATCGGAACGCGGCTTTCCGGGACCGCCTGACGCTGACGCCGGAGCGGGTCGAGGCCATGGCGCGCGGTCTGGAAGACGTGTCGCGCCTGCCGGACCCGGTCGGGCGTGTTCTGGCGGAATGGGACCGGCCGAACGGGCTGCATTTCCGCCGGGTGGCGACGCCGCTTGGCGTGATCGGCATGATCTATGAAAGCCGCCCGAATGTTGGAGCTGATGCCGCTGCTTTGTGCATCAAGTCTGGCAATGCGGTGATTTTGCGCGGTGGCGGGGAAAGCCTCCATTCCGCCCGCGCCATCCAGACGGCGATGGAAGACGGATTGCGGGCCGCCGGGCTGGATGAGGCCTGCGTGCAGATCCTGCCATCCGCGGACCGGGCTCTGGTCGGGGCCATGCTACAGGCTTCGGGAAAGATCGACCTGATCATTCCACGTGGCGGCAAGTCCCTTGTGGAGCGCGTGCAGCGCGAAGCTCGCGTTCCGGTCCTCGCTCATGCGGACGGCCTGAATCACACTTACATCCATGCGAGTGCTGATCCGGCCATGGCCCGGAAAGTGCTGCTGGATGCGAAAATGCGCCGGACCGGGATCTGCGGTGCGACGGAAACGCTGCTGATCGATGCGGCGATTGCCCCGACGCTGCTGCCGCTTCTGGTTCAGGATCTGGCGGCGAAGGGATGTGCCTTCCGGGCAGATGACCGAGCGCGTGCGATCGTGCCGACGCTTGAAGCGGCCTCGGCTGATGATTTCGGCACGGAATGGCTGGACGCCGTCCTGTCGATTGCCGTTGTGGACGGGGTGGAAGACGCTCTGGATCACATCGCACGGCACGGAAGTTCGCATACCGAGGCCATTATTGCCGAAGATCCTGAAGCCGCGGCTGCGTTCCTCAACGGGACGGATAGTGCGGTCGTGATGTGGAATGCGTCCACGCAGTTCTGTGACGGTGCGGAGTTCGGATTCGGTGCGGAAATCGGCATTGCGACAGGACGGATGCACGCGCGTGGTCCAGTGGGGCTCGAGCAGCTGACATGCTACCGGTACGAAGTAATCGGCACCGGGCAGGTGCGGGGCTGACCAGCATCCCGACGTCCGGCGACGGGCGGAAAATGCGGATCGGTCTGCTGGGTGGCTCGTTCAACCCGGCCCATGCGGGGCACCTCATGGTGGCACGGCGCGCCTTGCGGGCTCTGCGGCTGGATCAGGTGTGGCTCATGGTGTCGCCGGGGAATCCGCTCAAGCCGAGCAGGAGCATGGCACCGTTCAGGGTGCGTCTTGCCTCTGCGGAGCGGATCGCGGATGGGCGGCGAATCGTTGCAACCGATATCGAATCGCGGCTTGGGCAGCGTTTCACCGTAAAAACCGTTGGATTGCTGAAGCGGCGTTTCCCGCATGTGCATTTCGTGTGGCTGATGGGGGCGGATGGACTGGCGCAGCTGTCGCGCTGGAAGCGCTGGCGCCGGTTGGCTGCGATGGTTCCCATAGCCGTCGTCCCGCGTCCGGGCAGCGTTTCGCCTGCGTTACGGGGGGCTGCGGCCTCCGTTTTGCGGCATCAGAGACGGCCTTCCCGGGAATCTCCTGTGCTTGCGGAGCGAAAAGGCGACGCATGGACGTTCCTTTCTGCGCCGCAGAACGATATATCGGCTACAGCGTTGCGTGAGTCCGGCCAGTTTCGTCCGGAGTCCGATCAGGAGTAAAAACCATCACCAAGACGACCTCTCCCGAATCGCAGGCCAAAAAGCCTGTGCGCCGGAAAACCAGCTCCCCCGATGCGGCACTGGCCGAGGCTGCCAAGGTGCCGGGAACGGCTCGTAAAAAGGCGGCTGTTGCCGGACCGAAGAAAACGGCCGTCAAGCGCGAACCCATGCAGCCGGATCTTCTGACCAGCATGCTGACGGTCATCACCACGAGTCTGGACGAAGACAAGGGTGAAGACATCGTTGTGCTGGATCTGGTCGGACGCGCGAACTTCGCTGATCGCATGGTCATTGCGACGGGTCTCGCCGACCGCCAGATCTCCGCGATGGCGCATCACATTGAAAAGAAGCTCAATGAGATCGGCATCAAGCGCATCCTGATCGAAGGTGCGAATGGCACTGACTGGGTCCTGATCGACGCTGGGGACGTTGTCGTTCACCTCTTCAAGCCGGAAAGCCGTGAGCTTTACGGGCTTGAGCGGATGTGGGGCACGGATCTGGATGGCAGCGAAAATGAAGTCGCTGTCGGACAGGGTGAAGAGCAGGACTGAATGAAACTGGTCGCAATCGGCCGGCTCAAAGCCGGTCCGGAGCGCGAACTGTTCGAGCGTTATGCGGGCCGGATCCGGCCCGTCCTGACGGTGACGGAACTCGCGCCGTCAAAAGGCAGCGTCCAGGAGCAGAAGCGCAAGGATGCCGCGGCTCTGCTGGGGGCCTGTCCTGACAATGCCCTGATCGTGGCGCTGGACGAAGGCGGTAAGACGCCTGACAGCCTGCGCCTAGCGGAGATGCTGTCCCGCTGGCAGGAATCTGGGCGCCCCATTCATTTTCTGATTGGTGGTGCGGAGGGGCTGGATTCAACCGTAATCCAGCGTGCTGATTCCGTGATTTCCCTTGGGAAACTAACCTGGCCGCATATGCTGGTCAGGGTTTTGATTGCCGAGCAGGTTTTTCGGGCGCAGGCCATCAATACTGGTCATCCCTATCACAGGGAATCGCGACCGGATTAAGCCCGGTCGTCAGGCTTTATCAGCGAATCGAACGGTCGGGAGCGTCCGAGGTAAAGGCATCGTCCGGAGCTTCGGCGACTTCGGTGCTGCTCATCGGATGGCTCAGAGCGTCTGATCCACTCAGGACTGCGCGGTGACGGAAGCCTGAGGCTTTCGAAGCGCGGGCCATGACGACACGCGGGGCCGGACTGCTGTCCGCGTTGTCGGAATGAGGATAGATAAAGCCGTATGTCGGATAGATGCTGCCAAGCCGGCCACTGCGATCATTGAGGGCGACCCGGACGGCGCTCCAGTCGTTATTGGGAGAGACATCAACGACTCGCACGTTGTGTGCAACGCCGTTGGAAGCCCAGTGCGACTGGTCAATATAGATCGTGCGGCTGTCTTCCACCGAACGCACAACAGCGACGTGGCCAAGCGGCATACGACGGATGGCGCGGAAGTTCAGGACCGAACCAGACTGCGGTGCAGAGCCGCGGGCGTAGACGCCGGCAGCATTGTACCACCAGTCACGTGCGTTGCCATGCAGAACGACCTCTGAAGCCGTCTTGGCGTAGGCGACGCACTGGATGACGTGAGCATAGGAATGATGATGGCCCGTGGAACGGTGGCTGTGAAAAACCGTCCGTCCATGATGACCCGAACTGTGACGGGCCTGAGCATGCCCCGAAAAGAACGCAACAGCGGAAAGCGCCAGAGCAGAGAGAAAGTTTTTCCGGCAACTTTTATGCTTCACGATCTTTAGGATCCTGATTGGTTGTGTGTTGTTCGGGTTACAGGGAGGTAACAACCTTCCTGCAACCCTGACAAGAGCAGAATGCAGGTCTGTGTGTTAAATTTTCATTTCTAAAGAAAATCTTTTTGACACCACAGTCTGCTGCAATCTCGCCATAATCGTGCGATTCAGATTATTTCGTTGTGGTGAGCATGATTTCCACAAGAATTCTGGGGTCTGCCAGAACCGCCTGAACGCAGGCGCGGGCCGGGGCTTCGTTTTCAGGAAGCCATGCAGACCAGATGGTGTTGAGAGCAGTGCGGTCTGCGATATCCTTCACCCAGATCTGTGCCTGCAGGATGCGCGTCTTGTCAGTACCGTGCTCCTCGAGAATCTGGTCCAGCTGATCGAGAACGCTTTTGGTCTGCTCCTCAATTCCTTTGGAAAGATCTGCGGCTACGACACCCTGTGTGAAGATGAAGCCGTGATACTCGACAGCCTTGGAAAGAATGACGTTGGGTTTTGTACGGATGATGCGGCTCATGATGATACCTCGTCTGGATGGAGAAACCGGGAGAGTGACCTTCCTGCGAAAGAGGGTCAATGATCCGGGAGCGTCAAACCCTTGATTGACTTGTCGCGCAAGGGCTGAGCCTGTATCGCCACATCAGAACGGACCGTCTGGAAGGGGGAGCTGTGACTCCTTTGTATGCGAAGCGGGTGCCGGTAACGCCTTTGCGGCAGAACTGCACCATTCTCTCGAACGATGAGGGCCGTGCCGTTGTGGTCGATCCCGGCGGCGATGTCGGAGACATCCTTCAGCATCTGGGCGGCCTGACAGTCGAGGCCATTCTTCTGACGCACGGCCATCTGGACCATGCCGGTGGCGCTGCCGCCCTGAAGAGAGCCCTTGAAAAGCAGCAGGGTCAGCCTGTTCCTGTTGTGGGGCCGGATCGCCGGGACGAGTTCCTGTTGCAGAGCATCACGAAACAGGCCGCCGCTTTCGGGATACCCGGCATGGAGAATGTTGCTCCGGACCGCTTTGTGGGAAACGGCGAGGTTCTGCACCTGCTGGGACAGGATCTGCATGTGGCACATGTTCCGGGCCACACGCCTGGACACGTTGTTTTTGTGGATCATGACAACCGCCGCGTGCTGGCGGGCGATACGCTGTTCCGGGGAACCGTTGGCCGCACCGATTTCGCCTATGGCGATGCACAGGCACTGGTGGACGGTATTCGCAGACATCTTCTGACGCTGCCCGACGACACCGTGGTCCTGTGTGGGCATGGAATGCCGACGACCATTGGCGAAGAGCGCCGGACCAACCCGTTCCTGATTTCCTGAACCTGAAAGTCATCTCATGCGAGTTTTATGCTGTGCGCTGGTAGCGGCGCTTGGAATGAGTGTCGGCCTTGCAAAAGCGGAGGAGCCGATCACGCAGGCGCAGCCCCATCTGCCAACCGAGTCCCTGACCATCACGACGCGTGACGGTCAGAAGCACGCCTTCACCGTCGAACTGGCCAAGACCTGCCGCCAGCAGGAAGTCGGGGAAATGTTCCGCAAGCATCTGCCGGAAAATGAGGGGATGCTCTTTATGTGGGCAACGCCTCAGGTGTCTGACATGTGGATGCGCAATACGCTCGTGCCGCTGGATATCGTATTCATTGATTCCACGAACCACATTCACGCCATCGCGGAAAACGCCGTTCCTCTGAGCGAGGCGATCCTGCGCAGTGATGGCGTGGTCGCCAATACGCTTGAGCTCGCGGGTGGCGTTACGGCAAAGCTCGGGATTCGGGTGGGTGACACTGTAACCAGCTCTGCCCTGAAGCACTGATGCTCCTGTGAAGGTTCTGGTTACCGGTGTTGCCGGGTTTATAGGGTTTCATGTCGCTGAAGCCCTTCTGAAGCAGGGTATGGACGTTGTGGGCGTTGATACGCTCAATGCCTATTATGATCCGTCCCTGAAACGGGCGCGTCTGGAGCAACTTGAGCTGCATCCGAAATTCAGCTTCCTGAAGACGGATGTGTCCAGTCCTGAGGCCATGCGGACGCTTGTCGAACGCCACTCCGATCTGGAGGCTGTGGTCCATCTTGCCGCTCAGGCCGGGGTCCGGCACTCGATGGTCGATCCCTATTCTTATGTCACGTCCAATGTCATGGGGCAGGTCGCCCTTCTGGAAGCGTGCCGGCATCTGAAAAAGCTGACGCATGTCGTCTATGCGTCTTCATCGTCAGTCTATGGACGCAACCAGAGCGTCCCTTTTCAGGAAACGGATCGGGTCGAGCATCCAAGCTCCGTCTATGCCGCAACCAAACGTGCTGCTGAACTGACCTCTGAATCCTACGCGTATCTGTACGGTATCCCGCAGACGGGGCTTCGGTTTTTCACTGTCTATGGCCCATGGGGCCGACCCGACATGGCGTATTACGGGTTCGCGAAAGCCATTTCGGAAGGTCGTCCGGTCACCCTTTATGAAGGGAAGAACCTTTCCCGCGACTTCACTTACGTCGATGACATCGTCAGGGGCGTGCAGAAGGTTCTGGTCAAACCACCGGAAGCGGGATTGTCCAGAGTGTTTAATCTTGGAGGGGATAAACCTGAAAGGGTGACCCGCATGATCGAGCTTCTTGAACAGGATCTGGGAAAGAAGGCTGTCGTGGAACGCCGCCCCAGACCGGTCGCTGACATGGAATCCACCTGGGCCTCTCTGGAAAAAGTGAAGGAATTCTGCGGATGGCAACCGGAAGTGTCCTTTGAGGAGGGCATGAAAGAGTTCTGCCTCTGGTTCAGGAAGTTCCACGGAATCTGATTTTTTCACAAAAATGCAATTTTCCTGTTGACCCCCTCATGAGGTGCCCGTATAAGCCCGTTCACCGACGCAGCGGGGGCCACTTACTGAGGTCTTCTGGGGCGGCGGGGACGACGATCTTTG
>NZ_JAERLY010000012.1 GCF_018256155.1 Gluconobacter sp. Dm-62 | reverse complement strand
TTCCCGGAGGCGGCTTTGTTGCAGGAGAAGCGCGAGGCCATGGCGGCCCTTGAGGCGGATCTGGCAGCCGATACGCAGCGCAGTAAGGACGCGGAAGAGGCTGAAGCAGCCGAGGCAAAGGCAGCGCTGGAAGATCAGGCCGTGGCCGCAGAGGCCGCCTGATGCTGCCCTTACTGTGTCCGGAATGGACACAGTAAGGGAGAGGAAAAGCAGCAAGGAGTAGGAGGAAAGGCGGGGCTGTCACGAACCAGCCAGCCGCGCAAGGCTCTGGCCGGGCGCGCTTCGCGCGGCCTTGCGCGGCTGGCTGGCCCGTGACGCGGGAGGGACATCTGAAAAATTATAGAAAGAGCGTCCCATGGCCGAGCTTCGCCGCGTTGATCCGAAAACCCTTGTGCCCAATCCGAACAATCCGCGCTCTTCCATCGGAAGCCTTGAAGAACTGCGCAAACTCGCGCTCAACATCAAGGCGATTGGTATCCTCCATCCCCCGGCCGTCCGGGAACTGGAAGACGGACGCCTGATGATCGTGGCAGGCCACCGTCGGACGGAAGGCGCCATCTATGCGGGTGTTCCTGAAATCGACGTGTATGTCGGGGATCAGAGTGAAGACCTCGATGCACTGGCCGCTGTCAGCGAGAACTTCGTCCGTCTGGACATGACGGAGCCGGAGCAGTGGAACAGCGTCACCCGCCTGCGCGAGCAGCTTGGCTATACAGATCCGCAGGTCTGCGCAGCGCTCATGGTCACGCCGAGCTATCTCAAGCGTCTCAGCCTTCTGGCGAAGCTGCACCCGCCTATTCTGGATGCCATCGCCCTGGGCCGAGGCCCTGATGAGCGGCAGCGCAAGATCATCGCGCAGGCCTCTCTGGACGAGCAGCGTGCCGCATGGGCGGAAATGTTTTCCGAAAGCGTGGAAGACGACGAGGATCCGGCCGAGTATCGAGTGAAGGCGGAAGATCCGGAGGACACCGTGGCCTGGGGCGCACTTGCCCGGAATCTTGAACAGAAGGAATGGTACGCCCGCAACGCCCGGTTTGGCGACGATCTTGCCCGCAAGCACAAGATTGTCTGGATGGAAGATCTGTTTGCCGAGCCCGGAACGGACAGCCGCTACACGCTCGATGCCACGGCTTACGCGGCAGCGCAGCAGGAGTGGCTGGACAATGAGCGGCCCGAAACGTCCATTATCCTGGTCTCGGACGAGTACGGATACGTCCGTGCGCCCGAAGGTTTCATCACCATGGGCACCTGGATGGCGACACATGAAGGTGAGGTCATGGGCTACGGCCTTAATCCCCGGACCCTGAAGATCGTAGAAGAACGCTGCCGCCCATCTGTTGCCTTCACGCAAAGCCACGCGAACGGACCCGCAGAGCCCGAGGCCCCCAAGGAACGACCCGACGTTTCCGGGACCGGCCACAAGATGATCGGCGAGATCCGCACCGTCGCCTTGCGCGAAGCCCTCGGCGAGGTGGCTGAGACGGCCGATCCATGGGAGCTGATCGCAGCCCTTCTGCTGGCGCTGGAAGCCGAGAATGTGCGTGTCCATGGAGATGCCAGTGGAAACAACTGGTCAGAGCCAACCGCGCGCACGCTCGCAACGGCTGACCTGTTCCCCGAGGGCAGCCTTGTTCGTGACGAGAAGCTGATCCGCCGCCATGCCGTAAGCGTCCTGCAAAGCATCCTGAACTGCGATGTGTCGATGCACAGCGGCAGCGGTCTGCCCGCGCAGCTCGTGGGCGTCCTGTTCGGAGCCGACCAGAAGATGCCGAGCATGGCCTTTGAGGCGTTCCTCAAATGCTACAGCAAGCCCGGCATTACCAAGGCTGTGCAGGCAGAAGGGCTTGCGCCGCAGAACACCGGCAAGGAGATGCGTGCGGCCCTCATGAATCATGTCGGGGAGGGCCATTGGCTGCCCGAGGTGGCGTCCTTTGCGCAGGCGCAGGACGTCTGGGCGCAAAAGCAGAAGAAAAAACAGCAGAAGATCCGCGAGCTGGAAAGCGTGGTGGACGACGAGGACCTGGACGAGATGCCTGAGGATGATTTCGATGGAGCAGCCGATGATGAGGCCAACCTGCCGAACGGCCCTGTCGTGCCAGTGACGGAGCCGGACTCAGAAGAGACCTTCTCTCTGCAAGCGCCCGAGCCCGAGCCGTCGGAGCATACCGAGGCCATGCAGTTCATGCGGGACCATCTCGAAATCGTTGTCGTGGCCTGAAGCAGGGAGAGGGAAAAGAAGAGGAAAGGAGGGGAGGGGCGCTGCCATCGCGCTCCGTCCGGGTCAAAAGGTGGCTCCTCACCGGCTTCGCCGCCTCCGGTGCCGGCGCACGCGCCGCTTTTGACCCGGCCGTCCCGCGCTGACGCTGGAGAAGACATCACGAAAATCCAAAGGAAAAGGATCAGACGATGTTCGTCCCCTCACTCGCGCCCATTCAGGTTGGCACCCGCGTTTACACCCATCTCTACAGCCGGGGAGCCGGGATCGTCATGGCTGTTTACGGCAAGGAAAGCCCGACCACCGTCCGGTCCCTGTCGCGTGGCGGGGCCATCGTGTCGGGCGGGAGCGCGTCCTACGACATCGTCTTTGCCTGTGGCTCGATCTCCCGTCGTCTGCCCGAGGCCATTCTGCGCGGTGTTCAGTGGCGGATCGAAGCCGACAAGAAACTGGCAAGCGCTGAGGAGATCGCCTTCCTCCGCACCCATGCCGAAGAGGTTGAGGCCGAGAAGGTGGCAGCCGAAGCGCGCGCGAAAGCCGAACATGCCGCCGAGGTCGCAGCACTCCGCGTCAATCCGGACTATGCCCATCTGGAGCAGGGCGATGACAGTAGCGGCACGCTGGCGGCCAAAAACATCCGCCGGATGCTGAAGAAGGCTTTCCCGAAGGTGAAGTTTTCCGTCCGCAAGAGCCACTACGGCAGTGTGACCGTGCGGACCGAGGCGGATCTGGACGAGACGGCGACCGAAACCCTCCAGGCCATCACCTCGCGGTTCAAGTCCGGATATTACGACTGGCAGTCTGACTGTCACCTGACCAGCAACAGCCCCTGGCAGGACGTGTTCGGCAGCTCCGAATTTGTGAGCGACTGAGCCTCTCTTTTTTCGTCCGCCCTTCAAGGTCGCCCGCTCCGGGGCGGCCTTTTCCATTTCTGGAGCCCGACATGCCTGTTTTTACTGTGACGCTCAGCGAGCGCCAGCTTCTCTCCGATCGCGTCACCTTTCAGGTTGAGGCCGAGACGGCCGAGGCAGCCGGTCAGCTCGTGCTGGACGCGACGGCTGACGAGCCGAACATGAGCGGCCTGCGCCCTGTTCGCCTGCCAGACGGTCAGAACGCCGTTCTCGAACCCGAAAACGTGGACGGCAATGAGGTCTCGGTCTCCGTGCGCCCGGTCGATCAGCGCGATGCGGTCGCCACACAGATCGGGGCGTGCTGGCATCTGGACCTCTCCGCCCCTGAAGCGCGCCGCCTTCTGCCGGTTCTGACCGGGGCCATCGTGGACGAGGACGATCCCGTCACGCGCGCGCTCTGTGCCCGCCTGGCGCGGCAGGTCGCCAATCTCGCGCAGTAGGAGACGGGAAAAGAAAAAGGGGGAAGGGGAAAAAGGAGAGGGCAGGCACCACACCGGAGCCTGTCTGGCAAAGGGTGGGTCGGCCGTGTCCTCGCTGCGCTGCGGGTCGTCCGATCCCGCTGCGTTGCAGCGCCTTTGCCAGCCAGTCTCCGCTGCGGTCGCCGGAAGAGGTCATGAAAGAAAACAGGAGAATGACATGGCCGACTTTTCCGATCTGCGTCCCCGCAACCGCACAGAATGGCTCGAAGTCGCGGGCTTCGTAGGAGGTGCAGCGCTGTTCGCAGCCTTCATCGTTCTGGTGGTGGTGCTTCCCGCCTTTCTCTGACCGATCCGAGATCAGCCGCCCTCACGGGCGGCGCTGTCCTGTGTGGAGATTACCATGCCGACATACACCTTGGCTGCTATTCCTGCGGCCTCTCACGGGAGCTTAATCTCCTGTTCATCTCCGGGCCGTTACAGAAAGACCCGGATCGAGGCGCCTGATCTTGCCGGGATCCGGGCGGCCGTTGCCGAGTACGGCACGCGCCTGCGCGGCGACTATCCGGAGGCCTCCTTTCTTGTGTCAGTGACACCCGAGCGTGGGAGCGATCATCCCGAGGGCTTCTGCGACGCCCGCTGGAAAGGATCTCTGGGCACCGAGCAGTGGATCAGAGTGATTCCTGAAGAGACGCCGTTCAAAGCCTACCTCACTCAGGTCGAGGCCATGCTCGCCCGCGAGGTGCGGTCATGAACGGCCTGGAGCCAGCGTCCATTGCGTGCCCGTCCCTGCGGCGGCCGCCGATCGGGCCTCAGGGCCTCACCGCAACGCAGTTCAGTGACACAGCCGAGAAAGCGAAAATCGGGAACGCGCTCCTGTCCTTCATCGCGCGCGGGTTTCCGCAGAGCGCGTGGAACCGCACACTGTACAACCGCCTGAGCCAGATGTTCGGGCATATCGCCCATTTCGACATCCACGGCTTCTGGGGCGCGCAGTTCTCCACGACACAGGCGCGTCTGGGCTTCCTGCGCGGCATCGTCCTGTACGGCTGTTACGGCGATCCGGCCTGGACCTGGGCGGACGTCGAACGTGACATCCGCAACCGCATCATCGGCAGCGGGCTGATCGACGCTTACACGCGCGCCCTTGCCGCCGAGCAGGAGGCACGCGACCGGGCCGATCTGGCCCGTCTGGCACAGCGCTTCAGGATCTCCCTGCCATCCGAACACCAGCCTCTCCCTGCCGCGCCCGTGCAGGCTGAGCTTTTCTGACACGGGCCAGAGAAAAGGACAGAGCAATGGCTCAGACCCTCAGCCTTGCCATCGTCATTGGCAACCTTGGCGCGGATCCCGAGATCCGCACGGGGCAGGACGGACACCGTGTGGCCTTCTTCCGTCTGGCGACGGACAGCCACCGGACCGACCCGCACACCGGCCGCCGCCTCCCGCAGACCGTGTGGCACAGGATCGTCTGCCACAACGACTTTCTGACAGATATTCTGGAGCGACGCGCCCGCAAGGGCCAGCTCGTGTTCGTACGCGGCGCTTACGAACCCCGTCCCCGCACAGATCAGGCGCCTCCTGAGACCGAGATCGTCGTGAGCGCCCAGGACGGGGATGTGAGGATCCTCACCGACACAGGACGCTGACGTCCTCTTTCTTCGAAACACGCACGCAAACCGGCCCTGGAGCCGGTCTTTTTATACCCGCTTCCTGACAGAGGCGGGTCTCAGGAGGTTTTATGTTCTATTCGACGCCCGCTCCCCTCACAGTCCCTCGCAGTCAGGCGCGCGCCCTGAGCGTCCGCCTTATGGCAGAGGCCGTGCTCCTGGAAGACACGGATCAGTCCCTCATGCTGCCATCGCGCCTGACGGCCGGTTTCCGCCGCAAGGCCGCGACCCTGCGCCGTCGGTCACACGAGAAGCTCCTGGACAGCCTTGATCGTCCGGAAGGTGTGGCATGAGGACGGCGACGGTGGACCGCCGCGCGTATTCACGCCGTTTCTGGGACGGAAAAACGCGGTTCTCACAGGCCGTGAGACGCACATTGGAGGAACTGGAACGACAGAAAGGGCAGACGAAGAAGGACGAAGACGGGATGGCCGACACAGGGCCTTCGAAAAAAAGCTGAGGCCGGGGGCATCAGTCGCAGATGGCGCGTGCAGACTGGTGACACTTCTTGAAGGATCCGTTCATGCCGAACCATCAGACGTTGCCGCTTCAACCACCCCTAGCGGGGTGGCACGGAGCTGTGTTCCGACCTCGCCGTCATGCGATCAGTGTGACAGTCACGGACCGAGGGTCTCAAGACAACCCTTCGGGCTCCCGACCGCGTCTTTCGTCAAAAGAGGGCCGCGTTCATCGCAGGACGGTGTCCCGCGCTGCCCGCAACCCGCTTTTGCCGATCCGCAGTCTTCCGGTCCTGACACCCTCGGCCCGCAACTGTCGTGTTCCTGGCAGGACGGGACGAGAAAAACGTCTCCACACATCTCCTTTCAGCGGCAACACCGGGGGCTGCGCTGCCCCCGACACCCCCGCAGGACGAACAAGAAAAACTGGTTTTTGTCGCTCTGGACGCAAGAACTATTTCAATCAAACAAGTAAATATATTGCACGGTATTCCGTTGTATTCAGTGGATATTGTGACGGTAATTTACTATACTTTCCAAAGATCGAAAGTAACGGACGCTCGGGAGGATTTTCCGTCATGGCTTACCAGAACTCGCCTCAGCAGATGAACGACGAACTCCAGAAGTTTCGTGACGAGATCAGTTGCATCGTTGTTCTGGAACAGGCCGGTTACAGGTTCGCCCGGTCCGAAAGTTCCGCCCGTCACATGCGCTTTCGTCGCCAGAAGGGCGAGAGCATCATCGTGACCCACGGCGGCAAGGGCTGGTGGGATCCGCACAATTCCTCTTCGATCGTCAAAGGCTCGGTCATCGACCTGGTCCGGTTCCTCAATCCGGGCATGTCCCTTGGCAACGCGCGCGTGGAACTCCGTGGAATGCTGGGCCTGACGCCGAGCGGGGCCGAGTACGTGGCGGAACCGAAGGAGCGCAAGCCCGCGCGTGATCCGAAATATATGTGGAAGAACCGTCAGGCGCCCCATCCGGGGTCTGCCGCCTGGACCTATCTAACCCGCGACCGCGCCTTGCCGGAGAGCATCCTTCGTCTCGCAATCCAGCAGGGCCTCCTGCGGGAAGGCATGAAGGGCACGGCCTGGTTCGCCCATAGCAACAACGCAGGCGAGCTGACCGGCATGGAGATGCGCGGGCCGGACTATCGCGGCTTTTCCTCGGGCGGCGGTGGCAAGATGCTCTTTCGGATGAGGACTGGCGAAAAAGGGGAAACGCCCGTTCGTCTGGTCATCGGTGAGTCTGCCATCGACGTGCTGTCCTATGCAGCCATGGACCCGTTCAATTTCGAACCCAGCCTGTATGTCTCAACAGGTGGCGGCATGAGCCCCGACGCCCTGGAGGAGTTTCGTGCGCTTCTCGGCACCCTTGAGGCTGGCGGCCGTGTCATGATTGCCGTGGACAGCGATGCCCAGGGCGACCGTTACGAAGAAATCTATGCGCCCATGATCCGTGAGGCCGGGCTGAAACCCCTGCGCTACTCGCCGAGTGCCACGGACAAGGACTGGAACGCGGTCCTGCAGCGCCGCGCCCGTCAGGACGTGGCCGCATGAAACAGAGTAAATCCCGTCTGAGCTGGCAGGCCATCACCCTGATCCTGTGGCGGCAGGACGCAGAGGCCATGAAAGTCTGGAAGCGTGCCGGGGTGGGATCTTCTGCCCCTGAAGTCTTCTGTGAGGCGCAGACGCCCGAGGGTCTGGTGCAGGGTGTCGTGATCGGCGGTGATCGCCTGAATGACGCCTGGGACCGCGACGGCGAGCTGATCGTCTTCACCCGCAAGTCCACGATCGTCCGTCTGAACGGACCTGAACTCCCAACGCTAACTTTGTCAGCCTGCCCCAAGGCTTTTGAGGACGTCATGATGTATAACGACACCCGCTCTGCGGCCCGCCAGCATATCGACCAGATGGTTCTCAAGAGCGGCCTGACCTTCAACATGCTGGGCCATGAAAAGGCCTCTGCGATCTGGATGGATCATGCGCGCCGCCTCGGCTGTACGGATCCGGAAGCGCCGGAGATGCCGGTCCCGCATCAGCTTGTGTGGCTGGGCAGCGGCCTGAACCGCGCCCTGGCCCTCGTCATTGCCGGGCGTTGGGACGGCCCTCATGAGGGCTTCAATCTCTATCATCCGCTGACCCTCTTTACTGACAGCAGCAATGTCGTGGCCGTCGAGGATCCGGTGGCGTCTGAAGTCTATCCGGTTGAGCAGGTGCCCGCATGAGCGTCTATCCCCAAACCCTCGCACCCGTACTGGATCCGCTGACCCCTGTGCAGCGTGAGGCCGCCATGGCGCTTGGCCGCGTGCTGGTGCTGGCTGGGGCGGGAACGGGAAAAACAAAGACGCTTACGGCTGGTGTGGCCTGCCGGATTCAGATGTATGGGATGCGCCCGTCACAGATCCTGTGTGTGACCTTTACCAACAAGGCTGCTCAGGAAATGCGCGAGCGCATCACGAGCGTCTTAGGCGAGGGACAGGCTCCATTCTGGCTTGGCACCTTTCACGGCCTCGGCGCGCGGCAGCTCCGGGCGGAGCCTGAGGTGGCGCAGTTGCACCCGGGCTTTGACATCCGCGACGCAGATGATGCCACGGCGCTGATCCGTCGTCTCATGAAGGCCATGGACCCGGAGACTGTGCCCGAACCGGACACAGGCAAGAAGTGTGACGTCCGGCAGGTCAAAAAGATGGGCGAGCGGATCGGGCATCTGAAGGAGAACCTCGTGACACCTGAGGCCGCACCGGCCTGGGTGCGCGGGCTGATCGAGCGCCGCCGTGCAGCGCGTCAGATGGTCGATGTTGAAGGCTGGGAGTTTGCTGTCCGGCTTTACCAGATCTATCAGGCGACCCTGCGCGAGCAGAATGCCGCCGATTTCTCGGACCTGCTGATGTGGCCAACGCTTGCACTGATGAACGACCGATTCTACCGTGACAGGTGGTCGCAGCGCTTCACGTCCGTGATGGCCGATGAGTTTCAGGACGTGAACCGTGCACAGATGCTGTGGCTCACCTATATGTCTGAATACTCACGGGAACTCTTCTGCGTAGGTGATGACTCGCAGTCAATATATTCCTGGCGTGGGGCCAAAATTGGCTTCATCCGGAACTTCGTTCGTGAGTTTGACGGGGCCAGATTTTTCAAGCTCGAAGAGAACTTCCGCTCCACGCATCATATCCTCCAGGCCGCCAACGCCATCATCGCGCGAGACCCGGGCCGGATCCCGAAGACGCTGTTTACCCAGAAGGGCGACGGTCAGAAGATCGAGGTGCTGAGCTATGATTATGCGTCAGATGAGGCTGACGCGATTGCAGCCGAGATGGGACGTCGTGCGGCTGAGGGCGTGGCCTGGCATGACATGGCGATGATCTACCGGATCAACCGTTTGTCCCGCTCTCTGGAAGAAGCGCTGCTCAAGGCGCGCATCCCTTACGAGATTATTGGCGACGTCGGGTTTTACCACCGCGCCGTGGTGAAGGACGCGCTCGCTTTCCTGATGCTGGCGGCCTGTCCGGACAGTCGCCAGTCCGATGAGGCGTTCCGGCGCGTGGCCAATGTGCCCAGGCGAGGCCTTGGCGCCAAGGCGCTTGGCCAGATCGAGCAGGAGGCTCAGGATCGCGGCCTCAGCCTGTGTGCGGCCGTCACCACGGCAACGCTTCCCGCCAAGGTGCGTGACAGCCTGCTTGCCTTCCGTGAGACGATCTCCCGGATCGGGCAGATCCCGGACATGCGGCTTTGCGATCGTCTCGATACGCTCCTAAAAGAGACGGGCTATTATACGATGTGGCGGGAGGCCGCATCCGAAGAGGGGGAGACGGCCTTGCAGAACCTGTCCGAGCTGGTCGGGCTGGCCGAGGGCTTTACCCGGCTTCAGGATCTTCTGGAGCACGCAGCCCTGGCCACGGCCTCACCGAATGAGCGCGGACGCGACCGGGTGCAGCTCATGACCATGCATCGGGCCAAAGGTCTGGAGTTTCCCCACGTCTTCCTGCCAGCCTGGGAGGAGACAGTCTTTCCGGGGATGGGCGAGCGCAATTATGAGGAAGAGCGCCGTCTGGCTTATGTGTCGCTGACCCGTGCCATGCAGCAGGCCACGATCAGCAGTGTCGGCTATCGTCAGGGTGT
This sequence comes from Gluconobacter sp. Dm-62, assembly GCF_018256155.1. GTDB lineage: Bacteria > Pseudomonadota > Alphaproteobacteria > Acetobacterales > Acetobacteraceae > Gluconobacter. Next base: position 63,516 of record NZ_JAERLY010000012.1, on the reverse strand, counting down.
TTCAGCGAGGCCGTCAGGCTTCATTGAGGAAATCCCAGCCGAGCATCGCGTGACGGGCTGGCTGCGCCAGCAGGGGCAATCGAAGAAGAGAGAGACAGGGGGCCGGTTCCGGCACACGGCGGCCGCTCTTGATGCCATGGGGTTTTAAGGGATGTCCGATCATCACAGTCCTGACGACAGGCCTTACATCTCTCAGCGGCCCAGGACGAAGTCTGGCTGGCTTTATGACTGCGAGGTTTGCGGGAAGGGCGCAGCTTTCGGGTTCACCGGAACAAAGGGCGATACACACTATTGTTCTGAACATCGTCATTTGGGACGAGGTGTTGCGCCCGCTCCCATGGCGAGAACAACGCGACCGCAGTGACCTGTCAGGTTATCTCGCCTAAAGATAGACATTCTACACAGTCAAAATTTGAAGAAGGCATTTGAAATGACCACAAACATCGAAACAGACTTCCGTCATCTAACCGCCGATATTGTCGAAAGCTATGTCAGTGCTCACGAGGTACCGGCAGAGCAGCTTCCCGGCCTGATCCGAACTGTCCATGCAGCCCTTGCATCGGCGGGTCAGGCGCCCGAGCCAGAGCCGGTCGAGCTGGTCCCGGCCGTCCATCCGAAGCGGTCCGTGTTCGAGGACTACATCATCTGTCTCGAAGACGGAAAGAAGCTGAAGATGCTCAAGCGCCATCTCAAGAGCGTCTATAATCTCACCCCGGATGAGTACCGCTCAAAATGGGGACTGCCGTCCAACTATCCCATGACGGCGCCAGGATATTCACGGCATCGGACCGAGCTGGCTCATCAGATCGGTCTTGGGACCGCGAAGGGTGGTCGGAGCCAGCCTACACCTGAGCCCGAAGAGACCGAGCCTGAGGTGCCCGTGCGGAAAATCCCGGAGAAGCGTCGCGGACGCCCTGCAAAGGGCTGAGTCTCTTTTAGGAAGTCGCAGAAGCGGTCTTTACCTTTGCGGGGTAAATCGATCTTTTCAGATCCCATGAACCGCAAGGACAGACCGTGACCCGCCTTCTTTCTTCTCTCGCCCTGGCAGCCGGCCTCATGGCCGCTGCCCTTTCGCCAGCCATGGCCCTCGATCCCGCGCTTGGGAGCATGGGGTTTGCGCCTCCGACACCGACATCCAAAGGCCACGCGGCCTCCGTGTCCACGTCTTTTGCCGCCATTCCCGAAAGTCTTCAGACACTGCTCGATGCCGGCTACGTCCTTCGCACGTCGGCTGGCGAAGAAGGTAATATCCTGACCCTTGAGAAATTCGTGGATCGGACCTCCCCGTCAAAATGGGTGCGGTGCGAGCTGATCGGCGATCACAACGGCAATACGCGTCTGACCTTCAGTCAGCATGTGTCCTCTTTGTGCTGGAAGCTGAACTGATGAGCGATGTGATGCCGGTTTCAAAGGCAGGACCGTTCCGTCCGCAGACCCAGCAGATTGTGGATGCGCTGAACACGGCCTTTCCTGGCCTGTATGCGGGTGTCTGCAAGGCCTCCGATCTGCCGTCAGATGCCGATGAGGCTGAGGATGACGACGATCTAGAGGATGACGGCCTGCTCAGCGATTTCGTCTTTTTGTCGGATGGATGGGCTGTGCGGGTCGATTACGATCCCGAAGATCCGGATCTCTGCCTGGGCCTGTCTGCTGGCAGCACGGAGGCACCGGCTGAAGGTCTGGAAGTCGATCTTGATGACGGCGAGGAAATTCCGGATGGCGTCCTGAAAGACGTCACGGACTTTATTGACGAGCAACGCCAGGCGTCGGCAAAACACTGACCTGTCCCGATAAGGGAGGCCCCTCTGGCGCTTTCCTTATCCATCTCAGCAAGGAAGGACTGGCCGCGTGACTGGTGAACCGATCTATCCCGCCCCCTGCACATATGAGAGCCTGACCGAGCGGCAGAAAGAGGCTGTTGGTCAGTTCATGTCAGAGCGTTTGAAGCAGAAAACCCGAGGGATTCTCCCGGGAACGCTGCATACGGTGGTCGAAAAAGGGCGGATTCATGCGTTCGTCTCCTGGGACGAGCATCATGTTTATGAAGTCAGCCCGATCACCAGCCTTCGCCTGGTGCTCGATCCTGATGGGCGCCCTCTGGGCTGCCCGAAAGACGGGCTTCTCTATCTCTCCGACGTTAGCGGGGAGGTGGTGGTCAGGATCCTTCCGACAACCCGGTATACAGCGGCCGCCATCGGTATTGCCGTGGAATAAGGCGTTGCGCGCTTAATTCTTTGTGTGATGGGCGACGCGCACGATCCTCTGCCACAAGCCCATCATCAGTCCTGACGCCTCTCCGCAGTTGTGTCGCAGTTCGTCGGCGAGGGCGTCCGGGGTTCTGACACTGGCCTGAAGGGCCGGGCTGACGCTAGCGCGTCCTGTCAGGACCACGCGATTCAGGATCTCCACATCCAGACAGGCCTGTGACGTCACAGCGCGGACGGCTGCGCAATGGCCCGCATTCTGGCGAAGAGGGCTGTAGATCAGCCGGCCCTCTTCTTCTTTGCCTAAACGTTGGCGCCAGTATTCGTCATTTGGATGCCCGCTCAGATGGCCCGCATAGTGCTTGGTCTCGATGACCATGAGGGCACGGGGCAAAAGAACGAGATGGTCGATCTGGGTTGTGCCTTCCCCCGAGGCTTTAGGTAGATGAACGTCGTGGAGACTGGGCTGTCCCAGTTCGTTCAGGAGGGTGCGGATCCTGTCTTCGCCTTTCGCACCTTTGAGTTCTGCCTGAAGGCTCTTCCAGGCCGCGTGCGCGTTGTCGCTCCGCTCAACGCGCGAAGGCCCACCCCGGGGTCTCAGCCTCAGGCGAACCACTGGTGGTATTCCCGTTTGTGAGAATAAGTCGTCATCCTGTTCTTCCCTGTATCTGTACTGAGGGTAAGACTAGGCGTTCGGCCTGCGACTTATACGCTGAGGGACAGCGCTCTTATGGACAGGTACCCAGAAACTCATCCAGCAGCGCCAAAGCAGAAAAAGAAGACAAAAAAAGCCGGGGCAAAGCCCGGCCTTTCTGATCCTATACGGGAGAGTGGCTTTTACTGCGGTTGACCGTTCGGCGCTTCGGCAGCAGTCCCATTCATCTGACCCGGCTTTGTGGAATGCTCCACGTCATAGGCCGTGGCCTTCTCTTCATAAGAGCCTTTGGCTCCTGGATGATCCTTGTCATAAAGCGCCGCCTTCTGACGTGCTTCCTTCCGATATTCATGTCGGACGTACATACCGGTGATGCATCCGCCCGTGGCGCCCAGAACACCATGATGGTTGGCAACATGGCCACCTACGGCGCCTGCGGCACCGTACTTGAGGCATCCACCCGGCTCTGCCTGGGCGGAAGCAAGTGTTGTTCCCAGAAGTCCGGCAGCAGCGGCAATCATCAGGGAAGTTTTCATAAAAGCATCCTGTTTCTCAATAGGCTCCGGCGAGGCCGGATCGTTGAACATCCATAGAAACAGATGAAGGTTAGAGGAGTTGCTGGTGGGGACAGGCAGGGAAGGGGCAAGAAAAGGAAGTTCAGTCGCCACAGGCCGTCTGGCCGCCACAATGGTCCGGCCGCACGCGGCCCGCGCCCTGGAGGGCGCGCCATTGTCCCGTCCAGCCGTCTGCGTCTGCAGGAAAGCATCTGAAAAGAGAAAAGGATGTTTTCCGTGGCTACTGCCGTCACAACAGTCTTCACGCTCACCGGCCCCCAGGACCGTCTGCGCCAGATCGCCGAAGAGCGCGCCTACCGGACCTGCGCACCGGACCAGATGGCGTGGGAGAACGACACCACGCTGGTGATGACCCTCGAAAACGGCATCGGCACGTCCTTCCTCCGTCACGGAGATGGGCTTTCTGACGAGTACCCCGATGTCAGTATCCGGGGGATGGAATATTTCGACTGCTTCGATGATCCGGGCTTTGCCAAATGGCAGGGCGGTCAGCTTGTCTATGAGGCTGATCTCATCACCGTCTTCGGAATCCTGTTTCCGACGGACGCCTCAAAAGACTGGCCGGGCTGTAGCGCCAGCTTCTGGCTCAGGTCTCCGCTTCTCACAGCGGCTATAGCCGAGAACTGTCCGGACTTTGACCTGATGCCGTTGCGGCAACTGGCAGGGCCAGCGCCCGGATGGGTTCAGACCTCGGATGGCTTCGCCACCCTTTTCCTCCGGCTGCCCGCAGTTTCAGATGCACGGGACGGCGTCGCGGTCATATTTTTTCCCGGACGAGGCAAGGTCATGCTGCTGGAGGGCATCGACCGTTTAGGGGGCTTTGCCCGTTGCCGCAGAATGTCGCAGGGAAAAATTGCCGCGCGGTGCCCGGAATTGCGCTCTGCTCTGCGAGCTTGCGGAAAGGCAGACGAAGAGAAAAAGCGCGTGGGCAGGCTAAGGACCCATTGATTTGATTGCGGCAATCGGATTCAGGGCCCTGAGCCTAATGCTTCCAGCACTAGCCGCCATAAGCGACCTAAGGCAGATAGGAGCAATAAAAGAGTGGAATTGCTCGTAGGGAAGCGTTGTATTAATCTGTCCAGTAATAGCTTCAAGAAGAGATTGCAATGCTTTCAAGAAACGCGTCGTTCGTTAAAGGCCATACAATGAGTCTGGACGACTACAAATTTGACGGTCCGGGAAATATAGGCTCCCCTGATAAACCTTCCATTTGGCTTTGTGGCATTGAATTCGGTGAGTCCGAAAATACAAACCCCGCTCTGGCTGCAGAAGAAGGGTTTTCGGTCGAAAAACAATGGGGATGGGGATACAATCAGAAGGCCCATAAGCTTCTCTGCTGCATCGAAGGGCACCCGATCAGCGAGGCTTTCGAATTCGCAAGAGCGCGGAGCATCTTTGCATCGCCGGATTGCGACTACTTGCTGACAAACCTTTTTCCGGAAAACTGTCTCACGGTCGATACATGGTCCATTGAGGCTCAGGAGCGCACAGGCTTCGTAAGCAAGGTCGACTATATCGCCTACGTGAGGAATGTGTGCTTCAAGACGATGAGAGCACAGGTCAAAGCTCATAGGCCAAAACTGTTTATCGGCGTCGGCGTGGCGCACGAGCGGGACTTCGTAAACATCGTGTCAGAGCCAGAGATCAAGTGCGAACTCGCTGAGTTCAAGGTTGGGGATCACACGAAGCGCATCAGACTTTATCCCGGTGAAACGCCGCTCGCAGTGATTCCGCATCTGAGTAGCGCCGGTGGTCTCAACAGCAATGAATCCATCGAAAAGGCCGCAAAAATCATTCGTGAGCGACTGCTATAACGGGGCGGCCCTGAAGGGTTCGTTCGCCCTACTCTGCTAGGCTCCTGCGTCGCCAAGCTCCGCCTAGCCCCGACGTCCAGCCGCCCTCAGGCGGGCGTCTGTCCCTCGGGTCTGTCCCTTTCGGGTACGGCTCACCCGCATTCTTTTCCATGAACGGACGGTCCTGGTCTGGGTGATCTGTCCGTGAGACGGCTCCTCAACCTCCCCGGCCAGTCCTGCGGACCGTCCGGGGAGGCACGTTCCACGACGGCGGCGTCAATGTGCTCGCCGCACGGGCAGGATGGGTCTAGGAAAACATCAAATATACTTTCAGTAACCAACAAGTAAAACGACTTTTCATTCGGCTTTATTTCTTCAGAAACGGCGGTTTTCTGCCATTTTTCGTTGACTCACACCAAGTAAAAACCTATTATCTATTCATGGACAGAGGCAATAACGCCGAACAAGTCCAGTCGATACGTTCCCTAAGTCTTGGAGGCTCTCATGGCTGGTTCCGTTAACAAAGTCATTCTCGTTGGCAACCTTGGTAAAGACCCGGAAGTCCGTCATACGCAGTCCGGTTCCAAGATCGTGAGCTTTACACTCGCCACGTCGGATACTTGGAACGACCGGCAGAGCGGGGAGCGCCGTGAACGCACCGAATGGCACCGTGTCGTCATCTTCAATGAGCGGGCTGGTGACGTCGCGGAGCGCTTCCTCCGCAAAGGCCGCAAGGTGTATCTCGAAGGCGAACTCCGCACCCGCAAGTGGACCGATCAGGGCGGTCAGGAGCATTACACCACAGAGGTTGTCATTGACCGTTTCCGGGGTGAACTGGTGCTGATCGACAGCAACCGAGGCAATGGCGATGAGGGCGATGCAGGCTTTGGTGGTGGAAGCAGTGGCGGCCGGTCTGGGGGATCGTCTGGCAACGGAAACCGCAATGCGGACTGGGACGCACCGGGCGGGAACGACCTCGATGACAAAATTCCATTTTGAGGGCCGGGGGGAAGGGGCATAGCGTAAGATGAACAAAGACCGCCTCATGGCGCTGCTGCCCCCACCGCAGCGCTCTAAACACAAGGAAGACCGCTACAAGGCGATTGCCAGCGTCCTTCAGACATTCGCCCTCAGCGCGTGGGGGCTCGGCATCGTGACCCCACTCATCTCCGGGACAGGGCCGTTGACCCCCATGCGTGCCGTCACCTGTTTTTTCTGGGTGCGGCGCTTGAGGCAATTTCTTTGACTTTTCTGGCCTATATCCCCTATCCCGAAGACAAGACGGAGGCGAAATCCAATGGATAACGTGACCCAGAGTATTCTGTTTATTCTTCTGCCTGCCGCTGCTTTCACCATCGGTCTGGGGCTTGCGATCGGACCGATTGCCACCCGGCTGGCAAAGCTTCGAACGTCCCATCAGTGACACCAACAGGCGGCCTCCGGGCCGCTTTTTTTGTCCGCTCGCCCGGTCTAGTCAGTAAGGCGGGCGCGCCTCGACGGCGCGAGCTTTGATGCCCCCAATGCTCGCCCCCCACAGGGGGGCTGCGCCAGGACAGCGAAAAAGACTAGACTGGCTCCATGTCACGACAAACCGTCATTCGCATCGGTGCGCTGATCATTCAGGTCGCCATTCTACTTCTGATCTGGCAGGGCTTTCTGCATCCAATCCGGGGAGGCCTGCTGGTGCTTGCCGTGGGTGGGGGTGTGTTCTTCCTGACGCGGGACTCTTCCGGCACAAATCAGGGCCATAAGTAGAAAAAGCAAAGGAAGGGTCGGGGCGGCCCTGACGGGTTCGTTCACCCTATCTCACTAGGCTCCTGCGTCGCCAAGTTCGACCGAGCCACAGCGTCCAGCCGCCCTCAACCGGGCGTCTGGACCCCGCGTCTCGGCCCGTCCGGGTAACGGTTCACCCGCATCCTTTTCCATGAACGGACGGTTCTGGTCTGGCACGTTCGACCGTGAGACGGCTCCTCGTCCCTCCCGAACGGTCCTGAAGGACCGCCCGGGAGGGACGTTCCACGACAGCGTCCTCGCATCCAGCGTTCAGTCTGACAGTCGCCGTGCCAGTCCGTAAAGCCTCTGCGCGACCCTCGGCTTCAGGTGTCAGGCCCGCGTCTGCTGCAGGGCCGCACGCGACCCCGCATCAGCCGCAGGCCAGTCATCCTTGCTCAGGACGCTCCGGGCTTGACGGCCTGTCCCGTCGCCCGTCTTGGCCGGTGGCAGGATGGGCTCAGGAAAACGCCACCTCCCTTTCTCTCTCGTCGCCGTCAGTGTGCTCGCCGCACGGGCAGGATGGGTCTAGGAAAACGACAGGTATTCACGAAGTAATCAAGAAATATTTTTACTTGTAATGAAAAAATAAAGCGCGTTTTATGGCGCTTTTCTGCGTTTTTTATCTTGTAAGGAAAAGCCAAAAAGGCTATCTTTTACTTGTCGAGAGGGATTGGCCCTCAAGACAAAGCGCCCCGAACGGTATTGGTACTACCGAACGGGACTTCGCTAGACTAGAAAGGTGATTTTCATGTCCGACGCAGCAACCACAATCGCACCGAAGGCCCAGAACCGCAAGGCTGCAAACAAGGCCAGCCCCGCCGCCGTCCGCCGTTTCAACGAAGCCCGCGAGCGCACCAAGGCCATTGCCGCTCCCACGCTGGCAGACGTCATGCGCCTTGCCCCCAACGATGACAAGATCGCCGCTATCGTTCAGCATTTCGGTTTCGAGGCTGGCGACTATGACGAGCTGATGGGGGCCGGTCTCAGCATGATCCGCGACCAGTACACGCTTCTTGAGGATGTGCTTGTCGTCACCGACTTCCGGGGCGAGCGCAATTTCAAGGCCATGGAAATGCACCTTGGCCGCATCGTGGACGGCCTGATCCGCTCTGCCTATGGTGTCGCCAACTTCTATGAGAACAAGCGCCAGATTGCCCGCGACGAACAGAACTCTTTCAGCAACGAAAGCCGCGACGAAGACCGCCAAGGCATCGACGGCGGGGAAAACCGCGTAGATCGGGCCGTCCGTTTCGCTGCACAGCAGGCCCCCAAGGCTTACGCGCTCGCCGTCATGGCTCAGGGCGCATGTGACGCCTACCGCGAACTGATCGGGGAAGACTGGAAGCCTTACGTCAAGGACAACGCCCGCAGCCTCACCGAGAACGTCCGCGCCGCACAATGGGGGGCCGTTCTCTAACCCCCACAGGCCGGGCCAGCAGGTCCGGCCACTCACCGGGGCCGCGCTGACGGCCTCGGCGTTGCCCTCGGCCTCTTCTCCCGTTCGCCCTTTTCATTCTCCCGTCGTTTTTTCCAGGAAGGCGGACGCGCCTCGTCGGCGCGAAGTATTTTGCCCCCAATGCTCGCCCCCCACAGGGGGGCTGCGCCAGGGCAATCGAAGGAGCGAAGGGTTCAGATTTCTTCGATCATGGAAGAGAGTAGTTCGAGCAGCCAGCCTCCGAACCCTGCCATCAGAGCCACGTCGAGAGCGCTGATCGCCTCCTTCTCGTGTCCCAGCAGGTACAACCCAAGAGACAGGACAGCGCACAGGGCCGTAACCGGGAACGCCAGAAAAAGTGCGTACCGGGTCGAGCGCCGCAGCCAAAGCATCATCGTCGCCATGCACGCTGTAGCGATGTCGAAAAGCGCATACGGTGTGCCAAGAAGCTTGGCGTTGTTTCGCTCACGAATAGCCGTAATCAGCCACTGGAGACCAAACAGAAAGAGGAAATACGGCCAGACCGTCGGTATGGTGAGCATCTGTTTCATGTCCTTAATCACGAAGCGGACGCCTCGGATGATGGCGTGTTTTTTGCTTCAGAAGGGCAGAATGACGCAGAAAGATGCGACTGGCAGAAAAAGGGTTCGGGGCGGCCCTGACGGGTTCGTTCACCCTATTCCGCTAGGCTCCTACGTCGCCAAGCTCCACCGAGCCACAGCGCCCAGCCGCCCTCAACCGGGCGTCTGGCCCCTGCGTCTCGGCCCGTCCGGGTAACGGTTCACCCGCGTTCTTTTCCGATGACGGACGGTCCTGGTGTGGGTGATCGGTTCGTGAGACGGCTCCTCAATCTCCCCGGCCAGTCCTGCGGACCGTCCGGGGAGGCACGTTCCACGACGGCGGCCTCGCATCCGGCGTTCAGTCTGACAGTCGCCGTGCCAGTCCGTAAAGCCACTGCGCGACCCTCGGCGGCAGGTGTCAGGCCCGCGTCTGCTGCAGGGCCGCACGCGACCCCGCATCAGCCGCAAGCCTGCCCCCCTTGCTCAGGACGCTCCGGGCTTGACGGCCTGTCCCGTCGCCCGTCTTGGCCAGTGGCAGGATGGGCTCAGGAAAACGCCACGTCGTTCCACTCTCGTCGCCGTCAGTGTGCTCGCCGCACGGGCAGGATGGGTCTAGGAAAACAGGGGGCGATCAGCCGAGGCCGGGTGTTCGGGCAGACGAAAGAGACGGGTGGCCTGCCGGGTCCGTTGTGGAGGTCAGGGCGGGCTGGCCGGTCAGGGTCTGGATCAGGGCGCGGCCCGGTTCAGAGGTGGGAGTCCGGCGGGCATGGCGGGCGATCTCCCGATCCGTCCCGGCCAGGTCTGTCAGGATTTCTGTTTCCCGACCGTGAGCGGCTCCAAACGCAAAGGCCTTTTCCCGACTGTCGCCATAGGCTGCCATGTCCTTCTGCACCTTACCCAGCTCGCGCGCGAAGGTGGGATTGTGGCGCAGTTCTTTTTCGATCTCTTTCCCGAGCGCCGCATGACGGCCTCCGGCCTTCATGCCGGTGAAGGCCTGTGCTGCATCGCCGCCCTCCTGGCGGATAGCGGCCTCGATGTCGCGGCAGACGAGGGAAGGCGGGGCCGACCAGAACGCATGAAGAGAGGCGGCGGCCTTGCGGCCTTCTTCTTTGGCCTGCGCCAGGAGCGCGCTTTCGCGCTTCTCTTCCGCAGGCCCGAAGACAGCCGGAATGACCGGACGCGGTACGGGTCGAAGCGTTGGAGCAGCAGAGGCCGTCAAAAAATCGGACTGCACCGTGACAGTGTATCCGCCATCCTGTCGGACGGCGTTTCGGAGATCCGCGACAGGGACCGCCACGATCCCCTCAGGCGTTTCGAACGCACCGGAGAGGCTGGTCCGTGTCCTGAAGATCCCCGAAACAGTTTCTCCAGGCGCGGCCGTGCGGATGACGAGGTCATCCAGCGGCCTTGCGGCAGGGCCAGAGCCCATGTCCTGCATCAGCTCCTTAAGGGCACGCGCACGGGTGGGATCGGTGGCATCTGTCAGCAAGGCCGCCATAGCAGAGTGATCCGGATCCTGCGTGCCGGCGATGGACGCGGACACCATCCGGGCTTTCGTGATGACGGAGAGGTCCACGTTATGCCCGTAATGACGGCCGAGTTCCGCGACAAACGCCTCCTGCGTTCTGCCGTTTCCTTCGCGGAACGGATGGACGTAATTCAGCTCATTCAGCACTTTTCCGGCGATGGCTGCGAACTGCTCCGGCGTTGAGTTCTTCAGGACGTCCGGGTTGCGGATAGGCTTGAAGGCTTCGTTTAACCCCATGTCGATATGGGAACCGGGCAGGAAGGACGTTGACCCTTTCCGCATGGAGCCGATCGGTTCGACCCGTGCCCCATCCACGACCGGCCTTTCGTGGCGCATGTGACCGGCCCACTCATAGACGTCCTGGAAGATATGCCGATGGATGGCCTTCAGGTGGTCGGCATCGAAAGAGCCGGACGGCCCCAGACCCATCCGAATTTCCAGAATCCTGTGACTGGTGCGGCGGTATTCTTCAGGGTGAAGCTCGGAGTGGCGGCGCAGGCCGAGACGGTTTCGCAGAACGTCCGTCTGGTCAGGATCATCCGAGACGTTTGGGTAGGTGTAGCCGTGGGCAGGAGGCATTGACGCGTCAGAGGGCGGGATTCAGTCTCCGCCCCAGTTCGGCAAGGTCGATCTGTCCGGCGACGAACGACTGGCAGGCGTCCTCGATAAGGGGATCATGCGTGTAGCCCTGCCGTCTCTGGGCCGCGAGGGTCCATTCGACCGCATCCTGACGGCGCGCGCGCTCTTCATCCGAAAGGGCGGAAAAAGGCGTCGGAGCGAAGAGGGTTTTGGCTGAACTCATAGGAAGAAATTAGCGGTTTTTGCGAGAAATGGCAAGGTTTTCCGGGCTTCGCGGCCTATCTGGATGCGTATTTTGAAGGAGCGATTTTTTACGCTCAGTCGCAGAACGCGGCGGCAGGATACTCTTATGACGAAGAGCCTTTCCCCTTTCGATAGCCGCCCGAAGCACCTGACCGGGCCGCGCCTGTCTCTTGCCCTGTTCCGGATCGGGTGGTCCGAGCGTCAGGCCGCCGAGAAATGCGACATGCACCGCAACCAGTTCCGACGCTGCCTGGAGGGCACGTCCTCTCTTCCGGCTGATCTGTCTTTATGGTTACTGGATCTGGAAGCAGCCCATGTGGCCCATCCCTGTCCTCGGCAGAGAAAGGCCGATCCCATTCTCGCCGAGATCCGCAAAGCCGGGTGACATTGCCCGCGACGTGGTGGCTTCCGGTGTCTCCACGTCCAGGCTCAGGGGATACGAAAAAGGCAGCCCGGAGGCTGCCTCCAAGAAATCAATCTCTCGGATACATGAATCCTTGGCTGCCGTTAGACATTACGGCCGGAACGCAGCGAGCTTTGGGGTCTGATGCTACCGCATAGGGCTTGACCAGAGAGGCTTTAACCCATGCTGGCTTGAAGTCCGTTCTGAGCGTCGGAAGATAGCCATTTACGGGATCAGCACCCGTTTTAATCGCGACCTGTGCACCGGCTAAGCCTGCGTCTGCCGCAGTGTCAGATGGTCCCTGACGAAACGTGGCTGGATGGTCGAAATCCATGGCCTGCTCTTGGGTCTGATTGAGCGCCATGCAGGTATAACCTTGCACTGGCCGAACGGCATGAAGTCCTGATGCCGAGGCGGAAGAAGCTAGCCCGACAAGAGCAAAAGAAGCGATCAAGGGGATCATCGTTTTCATGGGAATACTCTATCGTTTGTTAGGTAGAAAGGACAGGCTGATTGGCTCCGGTTCCCATCTTGTCAGCGGTTGCCTGTCGCCATTGGCCTACCGTCTCGCCCGCGCTGATGCCGTTTTGCTGAAGCTGCGTGGACGAATAGCTGTTCAAGACGCTCGCCATCGGGGTGTCGTCCGAGGCCGTTGCTATAGCTTTCCCGGAAGCGGGGCCGAAGTTGTAGTAGCCGCGCGTATCGAGAGCCGTAGGATTGCTGACACCGGCACTTTGTAGGGATGTTGCGGCATCCTTCAGGTATTGAGCGGCAGCAACGGCCTGTGTTGCCGGATCCTGCTGGCCTGCCGTTCCAGACGTGATGGTACTGGCGAGACCTGGATTGGCAGCGAGCGCTTTACTCATCTCCGCTGAATACGTGCCGTTCGACATCTGAAACGCGCCCGTGATGATGTGTCCAGACCCGGTGGCCGTATAGACATTCTGGCAGCCTGATTCGACCTGGCAGGTTGCGGCCAAGGCAGCCGGGTTCACGCCGATGGAGGAAGCATTATCCGCTGCCTGATAGCCCCATGAGCGGCTGTAGAGCGTTTGCAGTGAGTCCGAGCCGGTAGAAACTGGCTGACTGGTCTGGATAACCTTTCCGTCCCCGCCGATCTGCTGAATTGTCCCGGCTGGTACCGTGAAGTTCGGCAGGCCGACTTCCGGATAGACGACATGCGGGACTTCCGGCAGGCCGTTCGGCACTTCAATCGACTGCGCCTGGCACGAACCGCTGAAGCCAAGTCCGGCCGAGAAAGCCAGACCTGTTATCAAAAAGGATTGTTTGAAGGGCGGCGGCATTGAGCACTCCTGTGTTGGGGTGGTCAGTATCCGCCTGTAGTCTGCGACTTTGAGTATTGTCTGAACAGCGCTTGTTGGCCCGAGGTGGTGTGTCCGTTTTGGACACACCTAAATCAGGTGATCGAGGATAATTCCGAAGACGGTTCCGCCCACGATCATGGTGGCGAACCATCCGGCCCGCTTGCTGATTTCGTCCCGTCGAACACGAGTGCCCGCCATCACGATCTGCGCTTTCATGCTTTCGGCGATTTCGCCTTTAACGGTGCCAAGGACTTCCGCGACCTTCGCCTTGACGGTCTTTTCGTCAATCTTCTGGAGCTGGCGAGAGGCTGCCACGCCTTCATGAAGAGCACGCCTGACCTCAATAACCTCTTCTGTTGCCGAGCGTGTGCATTGATCCAGCAGGCTCTCGCACTTGGCAACGCACTGCTCCATGCGTGTCTCGGCCTCCTGAAACAGCGCTCTATGCGCTGCCTCCGAGTGTTCACGATCCTTGAGAAGGAGGGCCTGATGAAGATTGTTCATCTCCATCAGGATCATGAGGCCATCCAGAACCTTGGCCTCAGGTGAACGTGGCCGAAGCGTCCAACGATGCGTCTGCTCGCGCAGCGCATCCAGTGAGCTTTCAAATCTGGCCTGACAGTCGGAAATCCTCTGGGTAAGGCCATCAGACATTACACGTCACTTTCGGCCGGAACCGGGAGGCCCTTAGGCATATTCGGCAGGCGACTGGCGCCGAGTTCCTGAAGAAATGCGGGAAAATCACGGCGATACCAGCGGTCCATGGCCAGTCGATCAAAAATGGAGCTAGTCGGGAAGCCGTCTTTCTGCTCGCCTGCGGCGTAGGCCGAGAATGTCATCGCCCGGTCGCACACGTCTTTCATTGGCTCAGCGGCCGGATACATGAAGATGTCCGCGCCATTCTCCATCGCCTCTTCGACGGCTGGATGGTGGGAAACGACATCAACAACGTCATCCACGTCCAGTGAAGGAGGGATGAGGCCTTCATTGATGATGATCGCGGAATTGCGGGGCGAGAACTTCTTCTTTTTCTGGAGATCTTCCAGATAGTCCAGATCAGCCCGCTCATGCCCGATCAGAAAGACCACCGAGAGCGTGATCCCCATCATGTCAAGCGCGCGGCTTAGGGATTCCGTGTTGATCAACTCGTGCAGGGCTGTCCATCCGCCGCCGATGTCGAGAATGGCGTCATGGCGACTTTCCATAAGAGACTGGATTTTTTCTTCCAGCCATTTTCTCTGGCGCTTTGTGTCGCCTGCGGCCGGACTATCCGCGTCATGGAAATTCGAGATTGAGTGTGAGCGGTTCAGGAGATCGGTGTTCCAGATCTCCGGCGTTCCGCCCTGGTCATGAACGGTCTGTGCGAGAGCATTAAGCAGGGTCGTTTTGCCAACCCGCTGACGACCGATGATTGTGAAGATAACGGGCTTTTTCTTGGCGGTGGCCTTGGGGGCCGGTGCAGACGGGGTGGCTTTAACGTCAGCGTCCTTGGTCACAGTCAGGCTCCTGTTGAGGTGATCCGCTTCCCGATGAAGCGGACTGGTGTTCCTCTTTCGAGAGCCATGATGACCGCTTGATCTGCGACTGAGATGCTCCTGGGTAAGAAAATCAGTCTGGTGTCAGACGGTACTTTTCCTCTTTGCGGGCACGGATCTTGTCGCGCAGGCGCTTCAGTGAATCTCTGCTGTGCTGCGGAATTTTCTCATTGTCTTCGATTGCCACAGGAGGTGTCGCGCGGATCGGATGAGCCGACACCAGCGCCTGTCCGGTTGCGTCTTCGGGGCTGCTCAGTTCACTCGGCCTCACTGAAACAGGCTCCTCGCGTTCAGCCCAGTGAGCCTCAATTTCGTCTGGACGCCAGTCGGGATCAATCTTGCTCGGAGGCAAAATCCTTTCTGGCCTCACTGCCGAGGTATCTGACTTGGCATCCACCGGAAGGCCCTGAGCCTCATTCTGAAGACGGTACCACTGTTTGCTGATGACGTTCGCCATCCGCGGACTGACCTCGACGTTCAGGCCCGAGAGACGCGCCGCGCCGAGAATATCTTTCCACGTTGCGACCCCGGTTTCACGAAGGTCGGAGACCTCGGCCATGTTGGTGCGCAGCCACCTATAGAGTGGGCTCGCCCGGTCCCGCAATGCGCGCTTTCCATTCCTGGAAGTCCTCAGGTCGTGGAGTGGATTTGTCACGGGCGGTCTCCTCGAAGTGTGTCCGTTTTGGACACAGCGCGGGACTGACGGCCTCTGCGTGACACGGTCCCAGAGCCCAATACAGCCGTTTGGAGCTATACACACGGCGTTTTCACGGCGCAAGTCCGGCGTTCGCACGGCGTCACCACGGCGCTTATACGGCGTTCACACGGCGTCATCACGGCGAAGACACGGCGTAAGTACGGCATAGAAAAGAGCTTCTTCATAGACCATTGCACCGTTGGTGCGGACGGCTTCGCCGCGCAGGGAAAAGAAGAGGGGTAGGTGTATCAATCTGATAGACCTACCCTTGTCTGAAAGCGGCGCTTCGGTCTCTCGGTGCAGTCGCAGATCAAGCGGTCATCATGGCTTTCGAAAGAGGAACACCGGTCCGTCTCATCGGGAGGCAGAACCCCTCAATAGGAGCCTGACGTGCCAAGAAAGCAGAAAGCTATATCGCCCCCCCTCGTCGTTGATGTGGACTACGTCGAAGCCGCGCAGTTCCGTTTCAACGACACAACTCTTCAGACTTTCGTAAAAGATGGCGAAGTCTGGTTTCGGATGATGGAGGTGTGTGAAGCGATCGCACACAGCTCGCCTGCCGTGGCAGCTCGTGGGCTTGATGACGACGAAAAGCGGACGATCGCGCTACCATCCTCAGGTAGGATTCAAAATCAGATCGTTGTTAGCGAGAGCGGTCTCTATCACTTCCTGATCAAGTCACAGCTTCCGCTTGCGGTCGCCTTTCGTCGCTGGATTACCAAAGAAGTTCTCCCGAGCATCAGGCGGCATGGATTTTATTCTCGGCCAGGAGTTGAAGTGGCGATCGCGGGAGGTCAATCAGTGGACCCGGCTGACCTTACGCGCCTTCAGGAAATGCGTCGCCTACCGGGCCGGTATATGGTTCTGAGTCTGCCGGATCGGCCTTTGCATGTTGAAGCCCGTGATCTGGACGAGATCCTTGTCGAGGTTGATCAGGCCGATGTGCAGGCGTTAGTCAGTTCTGCCCAACTGGTCGGATCCCTGTGGCGGAACTTCCGAACCGAGGACGTCATCCTGAACAAGGCCGTGACCGAAAACTCCTGCGGCCAACAGCTTGATCAGGCTATCTCTCTGAGCACTCGTCTGGCGCAATGGGTCATGCAGGCGGCCACCACCTCGCGGAAAGAGAGAGAACGGCCTGACGCCCTGACGAAATGATCTCAGTCGCATGAGGGCTTTCTATCCTGCCCTCATGACAGATCAGACCCAGACCCCCGACCGCGCTCCCGAGACCGATGTTTCGGATCGGGAGCTTCTTCAGCACCTTCTCACCCGCTCTGACGAACAGGGCGAGGAGATCCGGTTCATCAGCGAAAAGCTGAGTATCCTGATCGAGCTTCTGACTCCTTCAGAGAAGGGAGACGGCCCGACACTGGACGACATTCTTGCGCGCCTGGTCGAGCTGATGAAGGATCAGGAGCCGGTCATCAGGCGCATCGACCACACGACCGCTAGAAACAACGACCTCCTTGAAGGCCGTAAGGTTCGTCCGAAGGCAGAGGACGGCCGCACGCCATGATGACCTTCCGCAAGATTTCGGCGGAGTGTAACGGCAAGTTCGTGGCCGCATACTTCACCGAGGGCGCACCGGATCCGGAGCACGATTTCCGCACGGATACCGGCAAGGTGCCTGACGGCGACGGTCAGCGCCTCACGAATTACTACCTCGGCCGTGATGGCCGGGCCTCGTTTAATCCGGGCATGAGCCAGCAGATGGCGGACGTACTCGGCGTGGATCGGCGCGCCATGCCCACGACCGAAACACTTGCGGCCCTGTTCGAGGGCAAGCGCGCTGACAATGGCGATCAATGGTCTCAGGCAAAGCGAAAGATCAGCGCCTATGATCTGACCATGGCCCCGCACAAGTCGGTCACGCTGGCTGCCGAGTTCGCGCCCACGCAGGCCGAAGGGGCCGCCATCTGGAACGCTGTGCAACGGGCCAACGACGCGACCATGCAGTATGTGGCCCGCGAGCTTGGCTTTGCCCGACGTGGCCACGGTGGGGAAGACGGAGAAGAAGCCGGGGAGGTCGCCTGGACGTCCTACCGTCACCGCACGTCGCGCCCGACCCTGACCCTGCATGATGCCGAGACCGATACCACCTATCTGCGTGAGGCCCCGACCGGGGGCGATCCGCAGATGCACATCCATAACTCGCTCTACAATGTGGTTGTGACAGAGAGCGGTCATGTGGGCTCGCTGGACACCAAGCGCCTGCGCTCTCGCGTGCATGAGTTTGGAGCCTTCTTCCAGGCGGAACTGGCGGATGAGCTGCGCAAACTCGGGATTGCGCAGTCCTACGACGCCAAGGAGCAGGCGACCGTTATCTCCGCCGTTCCGCAGGAGGCCTGTGACGCTTTTTCCAGCCGCACGGCCGAGGTGACGCGATCCGCTCGGGCCTATGCCGAGAAGGAGGGGCACGACTGGAATACCATGACGGCCGAGCTGAAAAACAAGATGCTCAAGGCCGCCAGTCTGGCGCACAGGCAGAAGAAGAATGAATCCGCTGACGACGTTCAGGCCTGGCGCGAACGGGCCGCCGCGATTGGCTGGGAGCATCACAGCGTCATGGGCACGGCTGAGGCCACGGAGGTATCTGTCGCGGACCGGCATGAGCAGGCCTATGTGTTCGCGGCCAAGCATCTGGGAAAGGAATTTGAGACGGCAGCCGTTCTCGATCATGACAAGCTGAGGATGTACGCCGCTCGCGGCCTCATCGGAGCGGGCATCCCCGGGGGCATTGAAGACATCGACCAGGTCGTCAAACTGATCGAGGACAAAGGCCTTGAGGTTCGGGGCGAACAGGTCAGCCTTGTGTCGTGCGTGAAGAATGACCGGGTCCGCGTGACGAACACGGCACAGATCCGTGTCGAGGAGACCCTTGCCAAGGAGGCCGTTCGGGCCTCCGCAGATCGCAGTGCTTCCCTCTCGGACGCCCAACTCACAGAGGCCATCGCGCGATGCGACCTCGATTTCGACAACGAACACGGCCAGTCCCAGAAGGCGGCGATCTACGCCCTGGGGAAGGCCGGAAAGATTTCGATGCTCACGGGTGTTGCCGGCTCTGGCAAGACAACGCTGCTTCAGCCGCTCGTGGATGCCTGGAAGCGGGATACCCGGTTCTCGGAGAAGGGCCGTGAGATCATCGGCCTTGCGACGGCCTGGCGACAGGCCGATGCGCTTGGTGATGCCGGGATCCATCAGCGCTACGCCATGATGCCCTTCCTCAGCCGCCTTGAGAAAGGCGAGCAGGCCGTGGACGAGAACACGGTTCTGGTCATTGACGAGGTCGGCCAGATCGCACCGCGCCAGATGCTTCAGCTTCTGGAGCTGCAACGCGCGAGCGGCTGCACCATCAAGGCCTTGGGCGACCGGGAGCAGGCTCAATCCATTGAGGCCGGTGATACTGTCGAGATCCTACGCAGGGTTCTGGCCAAGGAGGATATGCCGGAGCTGCTGTCCACGGTCCGCCAGACAACGGCCCGCAATCGTGAGATCGCCGGACTGTTTCGTGGCGAGAAGCCGAGTGCGGATGCACTGGAGGCGCGTCGCCCCAAAGGGAAGGCCGCCTACGCCAACCGGGATCAGGAAAACTGGGATAATCCCCGCAACGCCTTTCACTTTGAGGAAGTCCGCCGCGCTATCGACATGAAGCGCGAGGACGGCACGATCCGGCTAGTCGGCGGCGATCAGGATGAGGTTCTGCAAAAGATTGCCGAGCTTTATGTCACGCGCCGTGACGCGCTGGCTGCGTCCGGATCAAAGCGCGGGATCAGCATGTCGGCGCTGACCAACCAGGACGCGGCCGACCTCAGCCGCGCCGTGCGCAGGATCCTGCAGGAGCGTGGCGAAATCTCCCGCGATGAGGTCAATCTCGATGCGGTCGATCAGCGCGGCGAAACCTATGAGCTTCAGGTCGCTGCCGGCGATAAGCTGCGCCTGTTCCGGCGCACCTGGGGGGTGGTCCAAGGGACAGGGACCACCGTTGGCAACAATGGGGATGTCGTGGAGGTTGTCTCGCACGGCAAGGATGGCCTGAAAGTCCGGACGAAGGACGGACGGGAGGCGGATGTTGAATGGCGTCGGCTGAAGGAGCACAAGACCGGCCGGATCCTGCTAGGCTTCGGTCATGCCATGACCATTGATGCCGCCCAGGGCCTTACCTCAGACGAACATATCAACGCACTTCCGCGAGGCGTGGCAACGGCAACCGGGTTTACATCCTACGTGGCCGAAAGCCGGGCCAAGGGCACGACCTGGACCATGATCTCAGACGGCGCGACGTTTGAGGCCGTGCGCAACGGGCGCGCGCTCGGTGATACGACGGAGATCACCAGCGACGATCTGTGGAATCATGTGGCCAAGGGTATGTCCAATAAGCCCTACAAGGCGCTTGGCATGGATCTGCCCTTCACGTCGCAGGAGGAACGGGAAAAGCACGTTCAGGAGCTGATCCGTCTCGGCAAGATGCAGGAGGAAATGGCGCAGGAGGGCCGGGATTATGGGCGCGAGGTTGCCAGCCGCGTGCAGGCGATAACATTGAAGAAGGCCGCTTTGCCTAAGCTGAAGGAATTGGATCAGAAAATTGAAAATATTCTGCGAGGAGAAATTGTTGCAGAAAGGGAACAAGATTTGCGTAGTCAAAGGATTCAGTCAGTATTAAATTTGACATTAGGCATGTGACTTCCTCTATTTCGTCCCTATCTCACGTACTTTTCTATCCACTTTCCCAAGTGAGGAAAAAGCGGATGATCGCGGATCATCTCGACCGTAATGTCGCTTCGACTAGCGTGCGCCTTCCTTTGAAGGTCTCGCGCTAGCATATGCCACTCGTAATCTCGTAATGGCTGGCCAGAAATCACTTCGTGATGAAATTTTGGCCGTTTTTTGAGCTTTAGGAGAGAAAAGTCTAAGTGGATAGATGAGGGGTGTTTGCCGTAATGGCAGATTGATTTGGATATCTTCCCACCCTCTGAAAAATAATCTTCTGATTCGAAGAAAGATATTGCTGGTTGTTCTCTTTTTGAGGTTTCTGCTAATATCTGTATATCTTTATCAATTAGTTTTTCATTAAAGTAGAAATTCTGATGAGAGTTTGATGCAATAACTTTGTTTATTTTAATTATATCACTATTCTTATTTAGGAATACGGATCCATTTTCATGATCTAAATGATAAACTGAAGAATCTTGTACGAGTATACAAATATTTGGAGATATTGGAAGAAGAGATTGAAATCCAGCCTTAGCGATTCCTGTTATCTGATCGTATTCGCTACGGTGGAGAAATAGATTTGTTTCCACTACGGGATCGTCGGAGATAATGAAAGGAGTTTTTGTTTTATTTATAAGTAAATATTGCGAAAGATCAAATAAATATATCCAGTCGTGTATATGATTATGTAATGATATTACAGGAGAGTTTTTTATGATAGGTGAGGGGCGTTCTTGTTCATCCGCATCCAGAAAGTACCTTATAACCTTTTTTGCTGACCCCTCATATAATTTCCTGGTGTCATTGGATGACACGTAAGTTCGCGATTTCTGTATAGAAAACATTTGGAGTACATTAATTACATTACTAATGCCGATCATTTTATCTATTATAATATCTTTTGTAATTTTCGTCCAAAACCCTTCTAAAGACATTAAAGAGCGCTCGACTGCTAAGTTTCGTCCATAGAAATAAGGTTTCGAACACTGACCATCAATGGAGGATTGAGGAATTAATCTAGATGATTTTTTGTTGTATTGATTTATACTTCGTTCGTCATTGTTTGCACTGAATCTACGAAGCAGAAATTTTGGAACATAATGTTGGTTTTTATTTTCGGCCATGCCCAATAACTCAATGCACTTCGGAGATAAACGACAAGATTTCATCCCTACTATAACACGGGACGCTTTTTTGTCCCGTGTTCGCTGGTGGGTTATGCGTGAATTCCTTCCCCTACTCTACGGAATGCAGTCAAGATTTCCTTGTCGCTACCCCCTTTCGCTCTGGGTGTGTTGGCCGGAAGGGCACGGAGCTGATCACGTGTCGCCAGAACGAGCACAGCACGGCGACGAGGCGTTCGGCCTGTCCGACTGCCCACAAGACGCTCCAGTTGCTCAATCTGCCCCAGAAACGCCCCATCCATGGGTTGCGCAGGCACAAGGCTTTCGTCCTTATTGTCGTCGCGCTGGAAGCGGCCCCAGGCCAGCATCCCCGCGAACGGCGTGTTGCCTTCTCCATGACCGTGAGCTGAGGTGGTCCGCAGGTAAGTCGTCAGATCGGTCAGGCTTGTACTGACATCGCCCATGAGGGCCTTGCTGTCCCGATGGTTTTCATTCGCAATCCTGCCAATCAGGGCAGCGACCGCTGGCGGGAAGGCCGAGCTGGCCGTCTCGATCTGGAAGTCGCCATTTTCCAGCGTTTCGACAATGCCCCAGGTCTCGGCATCCGGATCCACACCATGGCCGGTCTTGGGAGACGGCAGCATGACCGGACGGGCGCGTCGTACTTCGCCTGAGCGTCCATTGTTGTCGGCAAAGAAGGTCTTGGAATGAATGACCCGGCCGCCGAACATCGTGACGGCCTCACCCTCGATCAGGCTTTGCAGGTCGTTCCAGGGCAGACGGGAGACCTCGCGGACCTCAGCGCCTGAGCCGTTGTAATATCCGTAGCCATCGTTCTCCACGCGGGTTGCCTGTGTGACTTCCACCTTGTCGGCCTGCTGCTCCAGCCACTCACGGGTCTTCATGGCATCCTGAAGCCGCAGTGCATGGGTCAGGTTCGCGTTGCCGAGAAGGGAGAAGGCCTTTTCGCCAATCCGGGCCGTCAGGCCGGGCAGATCCTGGAACGAGATCCAGAACATGCAGTTCAGGCCACGGCCCATGGCGAGCATCCGGTCCATGCCGTCCGTCACATAGGCGGCCAGCTCATCGAAGAAGATCTGGAATGGCGCATCACCGGCACCGGCCTTCAGCTTGAACACTTCGCTGGCAGAGCCGTGCAGCTTCGCACCGAGGAGTTGGGCCATCACACCGCGCAGCGAGGCCACGACGATTTTGCCCAAGCCTGCCAGACTGTCTGACGAGTTTTCCAAAGACGGCAGGATGACGATCAGGATGCGGCGGTTCAGCACTACATCGCGCATGATGATGTCGGCCGTCTCGGCGCTGAAGATATGCCCGAGGCTGACGCCAAGCTGGGTGAAGACGCGCGAGAAATACATCTTGGCATAGCCGTGCTGCTCGGACGGCTTGTTTTCCTTCTGCGCGTTCCATTCCAGAGAGGAATCATAGCCGGGCAGTTCGCCGAGATACGCCTGAAGCGGCCACAGCACATCGTCCGGAATGTCTTCGACCCTGCGCTCGATGGCCTGATTGGATCCGGGATTGCGGATAAGGAAGACCTTGTGCCGCGCAAGAGTGCCGATCCAGCGCAGGTCGGTGGCATAGCGGATCGCGTCGATATTGATGGGGATGCCATGTGTGTCGCGCATCCAGACGAGGGCCGGAACCACTGTGCCGATGAGGCCGACAGCACGGTCACGAAAGACGCCGTTGGAATCATTGGCCGACTGCTCGCCAAGCTGGCTGACCAGCATTTCGCGGATGGCATCCGCGTTTCCCGTGGCAAACGGATTGAACGTGTTGGAATCCCGCGTGCCGGAGGCGGCGAGAAAGTTCAGCGCCAGCACCTGGTCATCGAGCCCGAACCGCCGTGCGAGTGCCAGCACATCGCCATAAACTGTGTTGTCGCCCTTGGCGTCCACAAGGATGCAGCCGGAACCATGGGCGAGGGCGTTCGTCATCAACGAGACAATGGCCGTGGTCTTGCCGGAGCCGGTGGTGCCCGGAATGGCAGCGTGCTGACGGGCCGCGTCCGAAGACATCCAGAGCTGGCGACGGGTGCGCGCTTCTGTGCCGAGATAAAGAATACCGTTGGCCTGGCGGGCCTTACGATCCTTAGGATTGAGATCGTTCGCATCCTTCAGCCCGCTGTAGCGCGGCATATGGAGCGGAAGACGCTCGGGCCGTAGGACAACCCAGGCTGCCACGGCAGGCGCCGCGAGGATCAGCGCTCCATCAAGCGCAGGCACGAACCAGCCCAGACCGACCGCCACGAACCCAAGCCATCCGGCCAGAGGAGAGCGAAGCTCTTCTTTCGCCTTTGTCCAGAACGGGCGCGTGTCGCGGTATGTCTTCCCCCGCTCGACCTGCTGATGGCCAAGCGGTGCGCCAATCTTGCGAGCCGTCATGGCCTTAGTTCTCCAGACCGAACGGCGAGCCAGCCTGTGCGGGTGTGGACGGCGGCATTTCCACATGGGCGGGCTGATGCAGGGCCTTCAGGATTTGCTGTGGTGCCGTGGGGGCCGGAGCTTGCGGCTGCGTCTCCAGCGGGCCGCTGGAGGGTAACGGCGGAAGAGGCGCGGACTCTGGCATCGCAGGTGCTGACGCGCGCAGGCCGCCAAAGGTGAGCAACAGACCCGCGCAGACGGCGGCTGTCGCGGCAACCGGCAGAAAGCGGCGGATCCTGCGGGCCGGAGTGGCCTGAGGTCCAACCGGGGCGATCTCGGCCTGAGGGGCCGCGACAGGCAGGGCTTGCGAGAAATGAAGATGGATCGGGGCCGTGCTGCCCTCCTCGATGTCGAGCGTGAGGGGTGCGTTCTGGCCATGCTGGAGAATGATGCGGGTCATGAAATTGTCCTTCAGGCGGAGCGGAGCGTGGAAAGGGCGCGATCAAGCACCGGGATGTAGAGGGGGCGACGCAGGCGCTGTTCCTCGGACCAGTGGGCGCGGGCGCCAGCGGCTTCGATCCGGGGATTGGGATGCACGTCTTCGTTGGGGTTTTCGCTCGGGTAACCCAGGGAGTGCAGGGCGTACCAAAGCGGCCGGTCGATCAGCTTGACGATGGCGAAGGCAGGCGGCGCCAGCACGCCAGCTTCAAAACGGGCATCGCACAGAAGCGTCATGAGGGCGGTCGTGGTCCATCCGTGACGGTCACAGCTCTGCGCGATCGTGGCCTGCATATCGGGATCTGCAAGAAAGTCCTGCGCGGTCTTCAAAACGTCTGCGGGCACCTTCAGACTGACCTTCGGGCCGGTATCGCCATCAAGTCCTGCGTCTGCCAGACCTTCAGACAGTTGACCGAGCAGGGTCATGGCCTCATCGCGACGCTTGAGTTTGTGCAGCGCAAAGGCCGCAAAGAGCACCTGAGCCGCAGGTGGCGTCGCGACGGGGCCGGCTGTTGTGTAGTGCGGGCCGAGCTGACGCTCGAAAGCCTCCTGCGCGCAGACCTCACTGAAACTGCCATCAGCGGCCGTGGCAAAGCGGCTGCGCCACTCGTCGGCCGTCAGAGCCGGATCGGCCGGAAGAGGTGCCCCGGTGGACGGCGCAACAAGCCGGGTGATGCGGCGCTTGGCAAACCCGCGCAGGGTCGGAAACATTTTTGCCTGCACGGCAATCAGGCCTTCGAGATCGAGGACGGCCCGCAGCGCCTTGTTCTCCCCGAAGAAGAGGCACAGGCCCGCGCAGATCCCACCGACTAGGACCGCAACCCACCGAAGTTGCATCCCGACGATGGACAGGCCGTAATAGAGCTGAATCAGACGAATGGATGCCGGATGGTGCAGGGCCTGTTGAAGCTGGATATTCAGGTGGGCCAGCTCTGGCGTACTCGGCAGGATGCCGATCTGCCAAGTCAGGGCCTCACAGTAAAAGCGGCTGATTTCGGTGTGGAATGTTGACCAGACCATATAGGCCAGGACAACCATGCCCAACAGCGCAACACCGGCCAGCATCAGGGTGATTTCCCCTGACGAGCGCGTGCCTGAGGACCGCGAAGCTGTGCCACTCATGCCGGGTCTCCTTGATGGCTGGTGCGGATCAGGGTCTGGGACATCTCGTAAAAGCGCTTCAGGTAGGCCGTGCCAAAGCGGGGCGTATGGGAGTGATAGCCTGCCACGGCCTGCCAGAGGTCGCCCCGGGCCTTGGTCATTTCCTGACCGAGGATCCAGCCGCCCGCTTCAAGATTGGCGCAGGAATTGTTCCGCAACGCCGCGTAGGCGCGGGACGGGGTGGTGTGCCAGTGGCGCGCAATCTCGGGAACATGGATTGTGTTGACCTGCATGGGGCCAAGGTCGGACGTCCCGTTCGTATTCTGCACGGCCTGACCGGGATGGCCGCCTTCGACATAAAGCAGGACCAGCATGACACCCGTCGGCACATGCGCGTTATGAGCGGACTCCTTCATGCAGGCCGCGATCTGGCGTCCGCCGTCGTCTTCGGCCAAGGCAGCCGGGGCCGTCATGAGGGCCGCGAGGGCCAACGGAAAGAAAAGACGGGTTTTCATGCGGCCTGCTCCTTCTGGACGGAGACAGGCTGAAGACGCGTCATACTGGCCTGCCAGAGGCCCGTCAGATCACAGAGATTGATTTGACCGTTCTGAACCGGGAGCGCGTCCAGCACATCGAGCAGGCAGAGCAGGACGGTGACCAATGACTGCGCGCCATGGTCGATGACAGTCACGCCGAGGGCGGCTTCAGGATCATCGACCAGCTTCAGGCCAAAGCCGTGTTGCGTCATTTCAAACCACAACGCCTCGGCGGTGATCAGGAAGGCTGGTAGGAAACCGCTGCTGGACGCCGCGACCGTGCTGGCGCAGGGGGTCGAGTTGGTGGCATCGCTCAACAGAACGCTGAGGCCCTTGCGGTCGATGGCCCTGACCAGAACGTCTGACAGCAGGCCGATAGCAGGAGAGGCCGTCATCCGTAGCGCCTCCGCTTCCAGGTCGGCCGACCGGACCGGACAGGGCCGGTGACAAGGCGGCGGACGGTTCTGAGGGCAGCCGGCAGCGTGAGACCAAAGAAGCTGATCGTTGCAAACAGGGCGGTCCCCAGAACGCCGATATACAGCGTCGTCCAGCTCCAGTACGTGACCGTCACAAGAAGCGGCAGACAGGCCCGGCCATCAAGGATAGCCAGGCGGACAGGTTGTGCGGTTGCGCGCCACATCAGGCGTCTCTCCTCCAGGCCTCATTGGCCGTCTGTTCGGTGATCAGGCCGTCTTCCAGGGCCTTGCGGATGGCGACCGCGTAGCTCTGGCCGTCGCTTTCGATGGCCTGAGCCACAAGATCGGGCCAAAGTTCGCTTTCGGTGCGCATGAGCTGACGGCGCAGATCCTGATGAAAGGTCAGGTATTCGCGCACCGCGACACGGCCGCCGCCGACCCGATCCAACAGACGCTGGTTGATGACGAAACGCAGCGACTGCGCCAGAGCGCTGACGAGATTGTCCCGCTCGGCCCGTGGGCACAGCGCGATGGAGCGCTGGATCATGAGGGGGCCGTTATCGGCATGGATGGTGGTGGAGAGCTTGCCGCCCGTGATGGCGCAGTTGATGGCCGCCTCCATGGTCGGGCCGTCACGACACTCGCCCAGCACCAGGTCCGAGTTTTCGCGGCGCATGGAGCCTTCGACAAACAGCGGCGGCGTCATGTTTGGCGGTCGGATCTCCGTCTGGGTGATCCGGTTGCCGTTGGGAGGCTTGAGGCTGTCGAAAAGGAACTCGATCGGCTGCTCGCCCGTGGAGATGTTGCATGAGACGGTCGGATCCATCAGCCGCTCGTGGATCAGCCCGAACTGCAACGTGGTCTTGCCCGATCCGGTCGATCCTCCCGTGAGCACCATGCCGCTTCTGAGCAGGTTCGTGTCGCGGATCTCCTGCTCGACGCGCTGCTCGTCCAGACTCTTCGGCAGGGTCGGGATCGGCCGCAGGACAAGATTCATGCCCGGGCCGCGCATGGTCTGCACGGGGAAGATGTTGATACGAAAGCGCAGGGACTCACGACGGTTGAGCGTCACGCTATAGGCCGTATCGAGCTGAAGGCTGATCAGGACGCGCGCCGAGCCGTCCGCGCCATAGACGTGATCCACGATCTGCTTGAGATCCAGCGATGTCGTGGGGTCCATGGTGGCGTAGCGGTTGCGGCCATGAACCGTGAGCGTGGCCCGATGTCCGGTCAGCAGGTCGATGCGCGACGCGCCGAGGCCATGTGCCCATTTCAAAAAGTCATCGAGACCGGGTGCATGTTTCCGGGCTTCAGCAACCCAAGGGTACTCGCGCTTCGCCCGCTCGTGTGCCCAGGTTTCGGTGTCGCGCAGTTTGAGGACGGCGCTCATCGGCAGTCCTCCGGATAGGCGACGCGAGTGCGGGCCTGGAGGCCGGGCTGTCCGGTGATGCGGATGACACGGTCACCAAGATGCAGACTGTCGCCGCCGCCCACGGCCTGACGGTTCTCGAAGACCACGCGTGGCTCTTCGACACGACCGGCCCGCAGAAGCACGCGATAGCGGGCCATGCCCGTGATGTCGCGCTGAAGACGGGAGAGATCGGACAGGTAGATCTCATCAGCCACCTTTTCTCCGGATGCCCAGCCTTCGGCCACCCAGTCGTTCCAGTGCCGCACTTCCTTGTCCGTGTGAGGCAGAGCGGATGAGGCCGGATGACGCGGCTTGTTCCAGGAGCGGACGAGATAGGTCCGCCAGTTCGGGGCGGCAGACGTGAGTTGCGCCTCTCGGGTAATCTCGAAGACGCAGCGGCTCTCATGAGCGATGGTGCCGGTATCGTTCAGGGCGAAGGCCATCTGCGCCTGACTGACGATCGGGGGCTGCATCAGCGTTTGACCATCACCGACCGGCAGGACGAAGGGGCGGAAATCGAACGTGGTGTCGAGAATTGGCTCGTTGTGGCGCAACATTTCGTTGATGGCGAAAGAGCGCGCCGCCTGTCCGCCCTGTGCCCCGTAGGTTAGCGCGGCCTGACGGATCTGCTCGCGTCGGCCCGGCTTGAGGTCGTCGCCGGCTTCATCGTTTGGTCGCGCGTCCTGCAAGGCTTCGAGAGACGGTGGGGCCTCACCGCCTGTGATGCGGTCGAGCTGAAGGGCGCCTGTGACCGGGGTGTTGGCAGGATTGCCGAGGGCCTCATCATTGGCGTTGATCTGATCCGCGCCCGGCTCAGGCGGGTTTGGCATGGAAACGAGCGTTCCGCTCCGGGCTGGCGGAGGAAGGGCGCTTGTGGACGGCATGATGGTGCTGGTGTCGGCCGCACCTGCGAGAGATGGGAATGCGAGGAAGGCAGCCGTTGCGAGGCCGCAGAGCAGGGCGCGATCAGCCATGGTACGTCACCGAGATTGCGTGGGAGAGGGGATCGACAGAGACGGTGGCCTGATCTCCCGCCTGCTCGCCGAGCGTGCGTAGGTGGTCGATCACAGGGGCCACGGCATTGATCTGGACAATGACCTTCCGATGCGTGCCGAACGCGGTCACGCTGTAGCCGATGTCTTTGCCGAGCTTGCGGACCGCAGGCTCAAGGGGGCCTTGCCAGACAAACCAGACCTGACGCTTGAGGTCAGCGGGAAGGCCGGGGTCTGGGGTCATGGGAGGCGGGGTCGGCCGCAATGTACCGAGCTGGGCCAGATCCGCGTCGGTCGTGGCAATGGCGCGTTGCAGCGCAAGTTCGGGATTGGCCATGCCTGTTGTCGCCACAGGCTCGGGCGGTTTGGTGGCGCAGGCCGAGAGGGCCAGCAGAAGAACGGGTGTCAGAAGATAGTGGTCTCGCATGGATCCCTCCAGATGTTGGAAGGATCATCACGGACCTATCTGCGACTTTCAGAAAAAACTTGGAGGCGTTTCATCACCACTCAGGGACAATTTTTGCGGTCCCTGATGGTTTTTGTGTTTCTTTTGTTGAACATATGTTTGACTATTATTTCTAGTAAGTCGGTCCCATAGAGACGATATGCGAGTGCCGGTGAGTACCGCAGAGTAAAGAGAGATCCCGACACGATGCCCCAGATCACTGCAAACACAGCCCATTTCGGAATGCGGCTTGAAGCCGATTTCAAAGAAGAGTCTTTCAGGAAGGTCAAGGAACTCGGAACGACGCCTGCTGACCTGTTTCGGGACGTTCTTGAATATGTCGTCAGAAACAACCGTCTGCCGATCCGCAAGGAAGTCGTGAGCGACGATGATGCCGTTCTTCTTGATCTGGTCAAGAAACGCCTGAAGAACCCGGGGGAAATTATGAGGAACGTGAACCTTGACGATCTACTCGCTGGACATCCCGGACGTCGTAAGGGATGAACTGTACGCGCTGGATTACAGCGTTGCAGAGCGGTTCGTAAAAAAACTCCGCAAGATCCTGCATAACCCGCATGTTCCAAAGAACAAGCTTCGCGGTTTACCGAACTGTTATAAAATCAAACTGCGTGATGATGGCATCCGTGGGGTGTATCAGGTCCACGATCAGGAGATCACGGTTCTTTTGATCGCGGTTGGCAAGCGCGACAAAAGTGCCGTTTACGAAACTGCTAAAGACCGATTGTAAAAAGAGGGGGCCTTATCCCCCTCTTTCGTAAACCGTGCGTCTTACGCAGCGGCCCGCTGCTGTTCATCCATGGCTTCGAGGCGCTCGTACAAGCCCCCGGCAATGCCCTGTCCTGACAGGATTTCATCCACCAGCGCATCCATGACGCCCTGCTGTGCCTGCTCATCCTGAAGAAACGAGCTTTTCATCGCCAGGGCCTTGCGGCGTGCCAGCTCCTTTTCCGCACTCCCGCCTGGGAACACGATGGCAAGGCACCGCAAGGCGCGGCTTGAGGGCATCCGAGCAAAGAGACGCGACCGCAGAGCGGTATCGTTTGGCGTGCTGGAGAAGGCCCAGAGTTCGATGGGGCCGAGCACGTTGACCAAAAGCTGCTCGTATTTGCCCTCTGCCGCGTTCATCACCACGAAGAACGGCGCACCGTTGCGGCCTGGACCGGGCAGGCGGTTCCGCACCACATAGGCGCTGGCAGGCGTGAGCTTGAAGTTCTCAATCATCTCGTTGGCCTCGCGTTCGTCTCCGCATTTCAGGATCCAGCGGGCCGTGGACTGACCCACGAGATCGGCGCTGAAGTCGCCGCTGCGCTGGCTGATGAACGAAAGCTGCACATTGTGCTTACGGCCTTCACGAACGTCGCGGATCGCCTGCTTATCGACCTGCGGGGCCTCCTTGGGACGATGCCACTCCTCAAAATCGAGACGCTTGATCGTCTCCTTCATCTCGGTGAAGCGGCTGCGATGATACTCCCGCACATTCTCGGGCATGATCGGCAGATCCGCATATTCCGGATGTAGGAAGAAGTTCCGGCCGATCAGGTAGCGACCAAGCATATACATCAAGGCCGTCTGCCGGTTTGCACTCTCCGACCCCTGCGGAGCGACCCGGGCCAGATCCAGCACGATGATCCGGGCGTCACCCAGATCAAGCTGGGTCGGCTCGGAGAGCGTCGGATATTTCTTGATCGCCGCCATGATGTAGCGTTCGAACGCATCAATGAGCGTCTCGTGCGTAGGCAGGACGATCTTGGAATAGCGATTGAAGATTTCCGGCGCGCGGGCCGCTGCAATCAGATCCTGAAGAACCGGAACGGCATGACGTTGGGCAATCCCCGCCAGACGATGCTCGCCCGCACCGATCAGGGCCGTCACGACGTCACGCCACCAGGTCGGGTCCGCGCTGTCGAGATCGCCTTCGGCCGCAGCGTGGTGCGGGAGTTGGAGCCCGAGGCGGTGGATAGCCTCATCCACCAGAGGCTCGATGCCTTCGCGGTAGTGCTTCGGATTGCCGCCTGCAACACTCGTGCACTGACGATAGGCCTCCGCAATCACGTCGCCGACGAGCTGGTCCATCCCTTCAAAAGGCTGACCATCAAGGGGTGTGGCCAGGAGGGATACGAAGTTGTCGATAGCGACTTCTTCAAGCGGCAGAGGATATTCGAGCCCCACCTGGAGGTCGAAGATATTGACCTCAAAGCCGGGCGCCATCTGCATTTCCACGAAGATGGCCTCATGGGCACGATCCGGCCCGAGCGCGTTGCGGACCATTTCGATAAAGCCGAGAGACGCATGGCCGATGTCCAGCTTCGCCAGCAGCGGCAGCTTGACGCCATTATTGCCCATGGCCGCAGAACTCAGGAGCAGGCCAAGAAGAATGGTGTTTCCAAGCACCGTCTTACCGCTGCCTGGAGGGGCGACGATAATATCCGCAATATGTTCGCGCACACCGCCGCCAGTCGGATCGAATGGCCAGATCCCGCCGTCGGGTTTACGAAAGATGATGGAGCCTTGTGGGAAGGGGGAGGCGCTTCGCATCCACGGCATCATGCTCATGGCATCCCCGAGAGGCGCAAGAGCCGGAGTGGCTGTGGATCCCAAAGAGAGCACGGGAACCGATCCCATGGCGGCCTCAAGCGGATCACCCGGAACACGGGTGGTCTTGCAGCCGCCCCAGCTTTCGATGCCCTGAGACAGATCGGCCGCACGGCGACGCAGCAGCTTGTCCTCGCCCACGGGTGCCCAAGTGCTGGCGGTCATCCGCATCCGGACGGAATTATGGTTTTCCGTCTCGCGCATTCGTTTGATGGCCTGAAAAGCTCGCGTAATGTCTTTGTTGCCCGGAAACATGCCGAGCATGGTGGCCCCTGTTTCCTTGATGGCGAACGCGGCTTTGCCACCGCCTTCGAGGATCATGGAACTGCGCCAGGGCAGACGCTTGCGGCCCAGAGTGTTGAGCAGTTCCGAGAACGGGCGCGGATCTTCGGGGCCGAGCAGCATGTCCACGGGCGCATAGGTGTAGTCACCGATCGTCACGAGCTGGCCACCCTGATTTTCGGCATCCGCGTTGAAAATCTGATCACGCAGGGACGGCCAGAGCAGATTCTCGGTCGTCGTGCTCTGTTTTTCGTCGTCCGGGAGACGCGGCATCACAGGGTCGCCCACCAGCGTCGGCTTCCAGCCGCTTCCGGCCGTTTCGCGGTAGAGCGTTTCACGCGCCAGCGTGATGGATTCATCGGCCCGTAGCAGCGTCGTGGAGATGCCGAGATTGGACATACTGTCCTGCACACGCGCCACAAACGCATCATGTCGGCCAGCCATCAGCTCGGAACGCAGCGTAAAGCGCTGACCGCTTCCCGCTTTTGGCCAGGCCTTGACCTGCTCTTTCCGTTCGGCCGCCACCTGCTTCTTTTCTTCGCGGGTCAGAACGGCCGGGCGGGTCCACAGGATATAGCAGGCATCTTCCCACCGCATTACCTGAGGCCACCGTAGGCGGCGCTCGTTGATGATGTCGTGGAAGTCGGCATTCATCATGCGTGAAATCTGCTCGCATCCGTTGAGCGCTAGCAGATCCACGGCAACGCGGGCCTGATCCGGATCGGAGATATACCAGCCTTCGATCGCATGGCCGGTGCCTTCGAGCAGGCCCTGAAGCTCGATGCGCTGCTGTTCGGCGACGGCTTCCACGTCTGCACGCGAGCACATGGTGCGCAGACCATTCACACGCAGAACCGAGACGTATTCGCCCCTGAGCGTCACGAGCCGATCCTGATGGGCAGCGTCCGTGTGATTGGTCTCGACATCGCAAAAGGATTCGAGGGGCTGACGAAGAAAGAGGCTCGCGCTGGCAAGCAACTCGGTCAAAAAGCCAGACATTGGAAACTCCGCGTCAGGATGGGGTAAGAGCAAGGGCCTTGTCGAGGAAGGCGGGATAAACGTCAGCGCCAGCGTCAATCAGCTTGCCGGTCGGCAGAATGCGCAGGCCTGCGCGGAGAAGAGCGAGATTGCGTTGGACGGCCTCATCGGCGCTGCCACACAGGCGCATGGCCGTTGTGATCTGACGGATGGAGCCGGATTGCAGACGATGCTCGGCTTCCGCACGTCTGGATTCCAGCAGACGCAGGAGCGTCATGGGCGTCCGGAAAGAGGGGGAAAACTGCGTGCCGAGCAGAGGGTCCGGAATGGCCTTCAGGACGGTGTTCCAGAACTGGCTGTCAGACTGACCCTGTTGTCTCGCCATCAGGCGGAGCGTCTGGTGGGCCGTGCGAACAAGAAACATCAGGCGCGACTGGGAGATTTCCGGCCACCAGACCAGCATGGCCTCGGCGTCGATGGCCGCACGCGACGTGTCCTGCAGGAGATTGCACACCTGGCAGACCCTGAGACCGGCCCTTGAGGCGGGACCAGTCCAGGGAAGACCTGCCCCTGGCGACGGTAGACCGCAGCAGGAGCAGGTGAACGAGCCATCCGACCCGTCTTTCCCGGGCCGGATCTCCTGGTCGAGACCAGGCTGGAGGAAGAACGGATCGGAGGTCATGTCAGCTTACTGGAACTGGTAGCTTTTGGCGGTATTGCTGATTTCAGCATTCCCGTTGGAGGCTGTGTTCGCAGAGTTGTTGATCCACTTCGGACCTGTAGCCGCCACACCGGCCAGAACGAAGCAGACGACGCCGGCAACCGCCATGCCCGGGCGCTTGGTCTCTTCCTTCTGGGACTTGTAGAACAGCACGATACCCGTCACGAGCGCGACGATGGCCAGCGCGTAGAGGGCTGCGGCAGAGCCGACACCGATGGTGTCCGTACCTTCCTGCGCCATGTTCTGGATCTGTTGTCCCAGGCCGTTACTGGAAGCCGTACCACCCGCGGCAGCAAGGGCGGTGCCAGCCATCACCATTGGCAACATGGTCGCTGTCGCAACAGTTGCGCCGATCCTGATGAGTGCGCGGGAAGAGGACGGGGCTGTCTGGGATGTCATGAGTTGTTTCTCCATTGTGAGGGACAATCCCCTCTGCCAACCAATCTGACCGCGTGATCTGCGACTGAGGCGGGCGAGGGGTGTTTTTTTCGTCAGCCCGTTTCAGGGCCAGAAAGAGAGGATCCAGGTGGCATCCTTGACGGGATTGAGGAGCATTACGCCAAAGACGTACTGGATGCCGCAGCCAAGGCGCTCTCGGTTTGAACGGCCTCTTTGGATGGCAAACCAGGTCAGGACGGCGAAGAAGCACGTCCATGCGCCGAACATCTGAAAGAACAGGGCAAAGTCTTTGACGATCGCCAGGATCGCGTCTTTGGGGCCGGTACCGGTGATCAGACTGTCCGCCGTGCTGTAACTGGTCGCCGCGTCGCCCAGAGTGACCTGCACGTCGGTTCCGGCCGAGGCCGTGCTTTTGGTGAGGATGACGTTGAAC
The DNA here is from genome assembly GCF_018256155.1 of Gluconobacter sp. Dm-62. Classification (GTDB taxonomy): domain Bacteria; phylum Pseudomonadota; class Alphaproteobacteria; order Acetobacterales; family Acetobacteraceae; genus Gluconobacter. The sequence continues at coordinate 29,162 of NZ_JAERLY010000012.1, read as the reverse complement.
GAGGCGAAGACACCGCACAGGACGAGCGACAGATAGGGCAGCCACGGCTTGTCCTGCAGGGCCTGAATGGTCGGGTGGTAATACTGATAGATCCCGACAAGGCTGAAGATCAGGCAGCTCACGGCCGCCGCGTAGCAGGCCGTGGGCAGAAGCCAGCCCATGGCAACGGCGATTTCATGGACGAGATTGACAAGGCCTTCCATGCTGGCCTCCTCAGTTCAGGTCGCCATGAGCCGTGTGCAGAACCCAGGTGGCGCCCTGCTGGCTGATGGTCAGGACCGCGCCGTAACCGGGAATGACGGTGCCGACGCCGACCTCGAACTGACGGGCCTGTCCGCTCGGGGCCGCGCTGTCTTCGATCATCGCGAGTTGCGGTGAGGCCGCAACGATCCGGTAGTGATGGATCCAGGCAGGCTTTGGAGCCGGGCCGGCCACGGCGACCGGAGCGGATGAGGCGCTCGACGTCGGGGCCGCAGCCGCAGGCCTGTTCATGGCGGCGCTCAGGGCCGCACGCGCCTTTTCGGCTGCTGAGTGGGCCTGTGCGGCCTCATCCGCACCGGAGTTTTCAGCACCCGTGACGGCGTGATTGGCTTCAATCAGGGAAATCCGGCGTGTCAGATCGTTCAGGCGGTCTTCTTCAGCTTTGCTGCGCCCTGCCAGAGATTGCCGCAGGCTCTCGACCTCGCCCCGCTCGCGTTCGATGACGCGGGCCTCTTCGGTGACGAGCTGAAGCACGTCGATCTGCTGCTGGGTCGCCATGGGCGCGGCCTGAAGGATCTGGGCTGTCTTGACCGGATCGGCAGGAGGTGTGGGCGGAGCAACGGCCAAAGCTTCAGTCCGGGGTGTGTCAGTCTGGGCTGGCGCAGGCTGCGATGCGGCTGACGGCGATGTAACGGCGGCCGCAGGAGGCGCTTTCGGGGACGTCGCTGAGGCGGGCGGGTTTGCCGCAGCTTTCGGATGGCCGAGGGTCTGCATTTCCGCCAGATCGGCGGTTGCAGGAGGGGCCGCCACCGGAGCCGGTTCGGGGGCTTGAGCAACGGTCGGTGCCGACTGATCCATGCCGACTTCCTGGCCAGGCGCGGAGACAGGGTGATGATGGTGCCCACTAGCTGCCAGAATCCCCACGAGAAGGACGCCGCAGATCCCGAGACCCGAACCGCCGTAGAGCTTCTGGCGGGGTGTCAGTGCCTCATAGCGCGAGATGAGGGGCGTGAGAAAGGAAAGGGAGCCGGATGATGCCGGTTCGATCGTGTGACTGTCAGCATAGGCCGTTGCGTCGGCGTCGTGACCGTCCAGATCGTCCGCCACGGTATCGTGGTGAGAAGGCGGCGGGGGTGCGGCCGATGCGGGCTCCATCCGACGCGGAGTGGTGTCGGTGTTCAGGTGATGAACTGTGGAACTCATAAAAAAGATCCTTCTGGCTGAGACTGCCAGAAGGATCGGGGAATGATCTGCGACTGAGTGCGAAATATCAGGGCTTATCGACAACGGGATCCATAAACATCACGCCGACATTCACATTGGCGGCCAGAATGATCCGCGAGCGGGTTGGCGTATCCTGTGTCAGGGCACTGTTAACGGCCGAGGCGGCACTTCCTGCGGCGACGCCGAGCTGCTGGCCCATGTTCAGGCGCTGGATATAGTTCATGCCACCCAGAGCACTGTAGCTGCCGGAGACGTTCGATGTCGTCTCGATGGCCTGGCCGAGGCCCTGCACGAATGCAGCCGCTGCTGGCATCACGAACCGCTGGAAAATCAGGGGATCGACGCTGGAGGCGACACCCTGCTTCATGGTGTCGGGTGCCATCACCACACCGTTGGTTGAGAGATTGTGGCCCTGATGAATGATCTTGTTAACCTGCACGACAAGGAGCTGCTCGTTTCCGGGTGCCCTTGAAACCGTTGCAATCATACGGTCACCGGCGACCGGGCCGCTATCGGCCTCAAGCACAATTTGACCGGACAGGTCGCTGTCCGTTGCGGTGACGGTATGGGCATAGATCCCGCGACCGGCTGGGATCAGGGCGGGTGGAGCCGCTGGATTATGTGAAGCGGTTGCCGCTACGGATGCACCTGCTGCACCACGCGAGGCACCTGTCTTCTCGGCCTGAGGCTGACTCTCCCCTTCTGGTTTGAAAACCGCCTCCTGAAGAGCCGACACAGGGGGGCGGGCCTGAAGGCCGCTTTCGATACGCGCGATCTCGGCGACGTATCGAGCACGGCGCTTTTCACGCTCCTGCTGCTCGGCCTGGGACGTTTCGCCGCTTCCTGAGGCGGAGTAGGCCGGATCTGTCTGGACAAGCGGTGCTTGCGGGGCGCTGTCAATATGGGGCGGCTTGGGAGGCGGTGCTGGAGGCGTAATCGGGGCGCTGTATCCGACTTCCTGCGGCTGCGGGGCCTCAGCCTCATGAGGAAGTACGGCATCCGCCCGTTGTCCGTTATTCCCTCGGGCGACGGCCGGGGCGAGATCGGGGGTGTAGGATTTTCCTTCCCCTTCCGATTTTTGCGCGTCCTCGGCGTTTTGCATCTGGCGCAGACGGTCCTGCTCCGGGTTGGTATTGGTCCCACCTGGGAGAGCGTTCATATTCGCGATCTGACCCGGATTGGACTTGGGCATCTGCTTGGTCTCATGATGTGAGACGGCGAGCACTAGCGCGAGAACCCCGGCAGCCGAGGCTCCGAGCAGAACCAGGCGTCGGTTTCCTCCGCGTGTTGCGCTCGACAGGACGGATTTGAACTTGGGAAGCTTCGGGATCATGGCGTCATGTCCTTGAGAGACGCGGACACCGTCCGACCGGAATCCGACAGAAGAATGTAGGGAGTCTGGCGGAAGGCGTAGAGGGTGTAACCGTCTTCACCACGCTCAGAACTGTCCCAGGCAGGGGTCATGAGTGCCAGCCGGGTGCGGATGTAGAGTTCATTTCCCATCCGCCACGCCCGCACGTCATCAGGGGAGAGACCTTCGACGCTCTGGGGCACGGCAGAGGCCGGAGCGATCCCCGAGAGCATGGCGTTCATAAAGGGTTCTGCCGTGCCAGGGGCGGCTTCCGGACCCATTTCCTGCCTGGCGTTGGGGCCGTCTTCGTTCACGCGCACTGTCAGGTTGTCGTCATAGGTGCCCCGACCGGCCAGAAGCAGGAACGAGATCGGCTTGATGGCGCCTTTGAGCGTGACGAGCAGGCCACCACGCGGAGACAGCGACAGGGGCTCGATGTTGATGGTGTTGCTGCCAGCATAAGGAACGCAGGTGTAAAAACCCGTGGTCTGCACGGCAGGGGAACCCCCTTTGCCCCCGTCAGACGAGCAGTTTTTCAGCCCATCCGGATTGGCGGATGTGCTGGTGGTGTTCCACGCAATCGGCCAGGGTGCTCCCGAGCGATCCACGAACGAGACGGCCGTGGGATAGCCCTTGGTCGTGAAAATCAGCGAAGTCTGCTGGCCGGGTGCGAAAGACACGCGAATGGCCGGGCGGCTTGTCGGAGCCGCGACTTCCGTAGCGACATCCTCACGGGCCTTCTGGTTCTCCTTGAGACGGTTGCCGAGGCGACGGATCATCTCCGGCGTCAGGGGGATGGCCTCATCTTTGGCGGCCTGCTGATCCTGTTGCTCGGCAGAGAGAGGGGGAGACGCTGGTGGGGTCTCCGGACCAGGGGCGGCCGACTGTGCCAGCGCGGTGAAGGGCATAAAGCCCATGAGGCCCAAAAGGGCTAACGAAAAGGAACGGGTTTTCATGGCACGGATCCTCACTGCGGGCTGGCCACAAGCTGGGTGATGGCAATGCCGTCAGGGTGATCAGCGTCATCGACACGCTCGACATGCACGGTTGCAATCAGGGTTTGCGAACTCTGCTGATTGACGTTTTCGCAGGTCTGAACGAAGGGAAACTGCACGACGTAATGGTGATGACCGTTGACCATGCTTTGCTGGCGAATGGTGGCGGCACGCGTCGGCTGCGCGTAGCAGAGCAGCTTGGCCTCTTTCATTTTCGCCAGATTGCCGTCCTGGACGAAGGACTGCGCGAACGTATTCCAGCCATTGATGGTGAAATGCGATCCGGCTGCGTTAAGCTGCGACGGATAATCCCGGTAATTGATGTTGTAGGGCTTGAGCGACCACTTGATGACCCATGACAGGAAATCTTCCTGACTGAGGATCGGGCTGTTCAGTGCGATAGCCGGGCGAGGGGCGTTGATCCCGTCCACGAAGAAATACTTCGGGAGTGGATGATACGACCAGGCACGGGCCAGAAGAACGGCCAGTACAACGACGACACCCGCGAGGGCGATGGACGTCTGCAAGGAACGCTCAACGATCTTTCCCTGAAAATCAGGATCGGTCAGGCGTCGGCTCAGGGATCCCGAGGAGCGGCTCATGGCGCGATGTCTCCGTGGAACGACAGCGGGGCTGCGGATGGCATTTCAAACCTCATGATGACTGTGTCATCGTCACCGTGACCCGTTGATCTGCGACTGAAGCTGAAAAAATGGAGAAATTTGCGGATTAATCGCCCGAGCGCATGACGGCGGTCTGCTGGTGCAAGCGGCTGATACGGCGGCCGTTACGGCGGGTGGTCCAGAAATAGAACCCGGCCTTGCCGAGGCATTCGCGGCGCACGTAATCCATCTTCTTCAGATAGACCTCATACAGGTCCGGATCGAACGTGTTGCGCATGTCTTTCTTGGAGCGGCGCGGCAGATGGAGCCATCCGGACTGACTGACGATGGTGCGATCGGTCAGGAGAAAATCCTCGGCCACAGCGTCAGGGGACTGGTGGGCGAAATGCCGCATGGCCAGTTCGTGCTGCATTTCGATGGACCACCGGGTGGTGCAAGCCTTCCGGCTGAAGCCGATGACCAGCCCGGTTGGTGAGTTCCGGACCTGCCATCTGCGGCCGCGACGCTCTTCTGACGTCAGGCGCGAGGCCTGTTCCCAGGTCAGAACGACGGATGGGTCGGTAGGAGTGGCGGAATGGTCAGTGGCAGGGCGAAGGCTGACGAGCTTTCGTTGCAAGCTGCGGACACTGCGGCCCATTTGCTTGGCAATGCGCTGTAGCCCGACCCGACGCTCGCGATGTGCGAGAAGAGTGGCAACGTCCGCATCAGTCCAGACGACCTCGGCATAGCGCTCTCGTGCAGGTAAACCGAGCGCAGCGCGCTTCTTGCGCACCGCCATGACTGTGCGGTTGAGGCGTTTTGCTATGGTAGGAAGATCTTCACCTTCGGCCCATGCGCGGCTCAACCGGTTGATGTCGAGAAGAGACCACACCCGAGGTCCACTTCTGAGCGGGGTACGCTTGAGAGGCAGCCCTTCCTCTCGCGCAATGGCTTCGATTTCCAGGCGGCTTATGAACAGTGCGGCCGCAATGTGCGCGACGTTTACACCCTGAGAGATCATCTTCCTCAGCAGGAGATTGACTTGATCGGCCGGTCTAAACGGCGCGAGCTTCGATGAAGCAGTGCTGTCTTTAACTCTGCTCGGAAGCCGCAACCCTGAATCGAGATAGGCCTGGGGAGACAGGGCAAATGACGAGGGCAGAGCAGCAGACATCGCTAGGGACACCGTTATCGTTACGAACGGTATCCTTATCTAATGATGATATATAAAACACAAAATAAAACTTCTTTAAACGATAACCTTATTGTTTATGTTAGTTTATGATATCTTTCGTGACGCGCTGTAAGACGTCTAATTTCTCAAAGAGTATCTTTGCCTGTTCAGAAGTAGAGAGGATCCCACGGTAGAGGCCCCGAACACGAAAGAGCGCGAAAGAGGCATCCTCCTTTGGGAATCCTGCGAATAGCAATGCTGTCGGTACGCGCAGGGCCGTTGCTATTTTTAAGAGGGTGTCGAGATTGGGATTTCTCATTCCGATCTCAATGAGATGGATTGCGGGCGCGTGAAGCCCGCTAGCGGTAGCCAAATCAGCACCGCTCAGGCCTCTGGCCAGTCGAATGTCGCGTATTCGTTCGCCAAGTTCTACGAGAACTGGCTGTCTCTTGTCGGGCGGAACTTTTTTAGCCTCGTTAAGAGTATGGTCTGTTTTAATCTTTTCCAATTCTGAAAGGATTTCTAGGAATGAAGATCTATTTTTTTTAAATATAGTACTAAGAGAAAGGCAGTTCTGTAGTTCTTCGTCAGACGCTTGTCCGTCTAGGGGTAATGTTTCATGCCTATCCGGAGGTAATATATTTCCAGGTATTTCTTCAAAACCTTGAATTAGTTTCCATAGAGACGTGTAGGCAGGCGCCTTACCTTTTTCTATGTTTTGAACTGTATTGACTGACAGGCCACTCATAAAGCAAACCCTCACAACATTCAGTTCACGTTTTTCCCGAACCTCGCGTACTCTATCGCCTAACTCAGTCAGATATCCTTCAACAGAATCATCATTTACCTGCGTCTCTGTTTTCTTGTTCATGGCTAATTCTCTCTCTCGGCAGGCTTACGCACCAGACTTCGGGTTCGGATACTGCAAAATACCCATGAGAGCGCCACTGACAACTAAGTTCGTATTGAACATTTCTCCTCAGTCGCATGTTGATATCCGATTTTGAATTTTAAGTTCCTTCAGGAGAAATTGAGTGTTTGTAATTTTGCCTCCCGATCTCGTGCAGTCAGTTCCAGCGAGGCCCAAAGCTGTGTTGACGGAAACGGCCTTTGAAATCAGTCATGCGCCCCCGCCTCTTTCTTCGCCCGCCCCCTCGGGGCCGGTCTCTTTGCCACCTCTCGCAATGCCTTCCGCACAATCCGAGCCGCCGAAGGTGCTTCATCACTTCCGCATGATCTCAGGATATGGCCATCAGGTGCCCCTCTCGTTCGCCGTTCGGCAGATCGTGCCCTTACGAGTGCGTGTTACTTACGGTGCTGGCGTTGATCCGGGTGAGGTCGTGGACTGGCGGGGTGGTCGGGAATGGAACAAGGTTCTGGCCACCACGGTCAGTCCACTCGGCGAGCGTATTGAAGTCGGGCGCGTACACGTCACTATTTTGAAGAAATAAGCGTTAGTCGCAGATCGGACTGCTTCTCTGCTGAGGATTACCCAGGAGAGAGGCATGTCACCAGACGATCTAACACTGCACAGGGAAACCCCGCCGAGTTCTCTGGCCCCTAACCTTGCTCTTGCACGGCACAATTTGCTTGAGCATTTCCGTGTCCGGAATGGACACACTTTCAGCACCGACGGGGCGGTCGTCGCCTCTCTGGCCGACCTTCTTGCGTCCCTTCCCAACGAGGAGCGGCGGACCCTTGTTGCCGAGGTGATCTCGACCGTGGCTGGTGGAGAGGATCTTGTGGCAGTCGCTGTCGCCAGCCGTGCCGACCTTGTCATCTGGACTGACAGTCAGAAGCGGGCAGAACTTTCTGCCCGGGTTTTCTCAGAGGACCGTCTGGCGCTTTTGCGCGATCTTCTCGATCCCGAAGAAGAAAGGTCAGCCGCATGAAACAGGCAACCTTTCTGTTTATCGCCGTTGCTTTATCGTTTCCCGTTGGAGCATCTGCCGCAACACAGGGCAGCCAGGCCTGCGCCACCCTGACACAGGCGGCAGCGGACGCCGTCAACGGGCGGATCAAGGCCAACAATGCTTATGAGAAGCAGCCTGAAAGTGTCAGTGGCCTCTCTTGCCTGGACAAGTTCTTCAGTGGAACGGGCCTCAATCTCCTGACGAACATCGCGAACCCCGCGGCGCTGATCAATGACGTTGTCGGGCAGGTCGAAGGAGAAATCTGCTCGGCCGCCCAGACCGAATGGGACAATACCGTCGGTGCCGCGCAACAATGTGGCCTGAGCCTGAACGGTGTGAAAGTCGGTCTCGGCCTGTCAGGCGGAAACGGCCTCATGTGCCCTTCCCTGAATTTTGGCGGCAGCGGCCCGCAGCTTGCGGCCGGGAGCCTCGGGAATGGCGACTCAAACGGGTATGTCCGGGGGGAGCCGCGTCTGCCGACCGGCTACACCAGCACCTCTCTGGATGGGGTATTCTGATGAAGATCCGCCTCAATCCAACAATCGCAACGATGCTCCTCTGCACGACCGTTCTTGTCGCGATGCCGAAGCCTGCGAACGCGTTCATCGGTGAAGCCGCCGTGGTTGCGGCCATCAGCGGGTTACAAAAATTCACCGGCAACGCGTTGTCTGCCATGACCAAGACGCTGACGTCCCAGATTACCAGCTCAATGGAGAGCCTGAGCAACCCGAATTCCGTTAGCTCCATGCTGAACAAGGGTTTCACTCAGCTCAGTAACTACGAAAAGGCGGGTGTCGCCGCCGAGCAGCGTATTGCGGATGCGTCCAATACAGCGATGGCGGAGTTCGCTCGCCGCCAGCAGGATACCACGATCCGTGATGAGCACATGATGAACCCGGAGTTCTGCACGGGGATTGACGGGTCGCAGGCCACCCAGGGCGCGTCTCAGTCAGCCAGAACGGCAACCCGCGCGATTGCGACGATTACGGACAGTCGTGGAGAGGCCGACGCCGGAACGCCGTCTTACTATGGCAAGGGCCAGGGTGTGGCATCGAGCATGGCGCTGCATGGGCGGCGGTACTGCTCGCAGGAAGACGTCACAGCCGGTCTGTGCTCAGCTCTTTCCCGTCTGCCCAATGCGGACCAACGGGCCATTTCCCTGTTCGGGCAGGATACCCTGTCGGCTGACGGCGGTGTGGACGCTGCGAACGATTACAGCACCACACTTATCCAGCCTGTGGCTCCGGCCGCACTGCGCGGCGAGCAGCTTACGTCCACGTCCGGACGTGAGGCCGCGTTGCGTCGTCGCGCCTACAACGCCCGCATGTCGCTCTCGCGGTATGTGATGAATTTCATCACCTCGCTGGAGATCCCGTCGATCAACCTGACCGACGTGCAGAAAACCGAGATGCAGGCTGAGGGCATGACTGTCTCGGATCAGGCCTCGTGGCTGACCTCGATGAGCCTTGAGGTCAATCGCCGTGTCTCTGGCGTGACCTGGAACAAGAACCTTCAGCAGATGCCGCCCGCGACGGTCATGCGTGAGCTGGCGATCGAGCAGGCGCAGGCCAACTACCTCGCCCTGCAGACTTACCGTCTCGGCCTCTTCCAGTCTTCGCTTGCCGCAACGCAGGTGGCGCAGCACGAGGAGGAAAGCGAGGCCAAGAGACTTGCCCCCATCCCATCCCCTAACGTCAATCCCGGAGGCTGACATGGCCCAGAACGATACGCAGATCCCTGCCCTCGCGGACGTCTTCCAGAGCCTGGAGCGTGTGCGGCCCCAACTTGAGAAGGATGCACCCCAACTGGCCGGGCAGATCACCCTGCTTGCCCAGAAGCATCAGGACCCGGACCTTGCATCTAATGATCGGTTTCGGACCAACGTGGCCTATGTGCTTCAGGACGTCGAGCGTCTGGTTGGGCCTGTCCTGCCGCAGGAGAACGGGCTACGCGCAGAGATGATACAGCGTGCCATGACCGTGCCCGGCCTGTCGTCTGAAACCCTCAAAGGCTTCATGGGACAGACCCCCGACTTTATGGATCAGCGGCTGGTGGACACGGTGCGCTCTGTGTCGGAGCGCGTCGCTTCCATGGGGTCAGATCAGCAGGGCAATCCGGAGCTTGACGAGGGTCTTCAGTCTCTGTCGGAACGGGTTGCGACTGCCGCACGGTTCTCAACGCACGACCCCGACGCGCAGGCCGTTACACAGGACGAACAGGTAGACGTCAGACCCGTGAAACCGGCCTCCGAGTTTGATGGCAGCCCTGAGCCACCACCTTTCGATGATATTCCGGACGCCGCTGAGCCAGAGGACAGTGAGGACCTACGCGTGCAAGAGGCTGAAACCTCAACTCATCCCTCTTCGGGAGAAAAGGCTGATCCACGGATGCACCCTTCTCCTGGTGGTGGCGATCCGGGCGCAGATCAGCCACAGGCCCAACGCCCCGAGCGCCCGGTTGGGACTGAGGCGAACGAGAAAGCTGCGCGGGAAGCATCAAACAAGGGCAGTGCTGACTCAAAAGCGCAAGTTAGACCTAGGCCAGAGAAGGAAGAGGCAAGAACTCCGGAAGAAGAAGCGGATAAAAAGGTCATCTATCAGGTGCGTGGTCCGGGTCTTTTTACCCGTCTCGCTCAGGCCATTCGTCCCGAAGCTGTGCAGCAGACCGTTACACCTGGGTCTAACTGGATGGCAAAGGTGCAGACGATGAATGCGGCTCACGGGCAGCAGGCCGACGCCAACCATCTGGATCAGACGGAAGCGCTCGGCCTGAAGGCGCAGAGTGCTCTGGAAGCCGTGCAGAATACTCCGGCGTCTTCGGTCATGCGGGAAATCGCTGAGGCCGCGAAATCCGAGCCAAACGGCATGGATGGTGTGTTGAGCGAGATGCGACCGGGAGGTCGGCATGAAGGCTTGCAATCGCGATTTCAAGCCGAGCGGAGCACCAATCAGGCGTTCGCAGCGCAACTGAAGGAGGCGGGTGAGGCAGTCGCGGCCTACGGTGCTCATCGTGAGAAAGCTGCCGATATTGGGGTGCAGCGAGGAACAGAGGCTCAGGTCGAGCAGCGCTTCAACGGCCTGGACAGCAAGATTGGCGAGCTTGCCAAGGGGGTGCCGGGAAAGGAAGCCGGGACCAGCATGGTCGAAGACCTCTCCGAGAAGGCCCGTGAGTTGGTGAAAAAGGCGGTTGAGGCCGTCGCCTCTGTTTTCCGGCCGTCCCCTTCTGCGTCAGCCAGCGCAAGCCAGGGATTATAAGTGATGACTTCTCTCAGACGCTTCAGAAACACAGGTAGGGCGCTCAGCGCCCTGCCCATCTTACTCGCGACAGGGGTGGCTCACGCACAATCGGTCACAGGCAATTCGACGTCTGGAAACTCGACCTATGGCGTGACCTGGAGCATGCTCGATCCCGGTGATGACTGGGCCGCGACCATGATCAAGTCGGTCTTTCCGGTCTTCGGATCGTCCTCGACGTCCACCGGCACAGAAGCCACGGTCATCGGGACCATGCTGGGCGATCTGTCCGGCTTCGTCATGGCGCTTGCCATGGCCTTTGTCTCTTACGTCATGATGATGAACATGCACCGCTCGGCCGAGACGTCGAAGGTACTTGGATCCAATCAGACGTCTATGAGTATCGTGCGTATGGCTTTTGGCGCCATCATGATGCTTCCGGTTGCAGGCGGCTTCAGTGCGGGGCAGGCGGCGTTCGTTCAGGGTTCGCTCTGGGGTGTCGGCATGGCGAAGACGGTTTATTCGTCCGCCGTTCAGGCGATTGGTCCGGACGGAAAAACCATCGCACAGCCGATGGTGCCGGGGACGAAAACCATTGTAGCGGGTTTGATCGGCAACGAAATGTGCCGGGATCTGGTCAATCTGGCCTCGTCCAATTCCAGCCTTGTGCCGGCACCAACGGGTCAACGCGTCTGGGCTGTTCCTGGGGCGGATGTTGGTGTCATCACCTATCCCTATCAGATGACGACTGGGGACGGTCAGCCAGTTTGTGGCTCTGTGACCATTCAGGCTCCTCGGAGCGCGACCAAAGTTCTGGGAATTACTGTGGATACGGCTGCCATGCAGCAGCAGATCCTTGATAGCGTTCTCATCGGTGAGATCCGGCCGCAGGTTCAGCAGGTGGCAACCCAGTTCTGGCAGACCAAGAAGTCCTCCAGTCTGGCACCGCTCGTGACCCTTATGACGCAGGCGACCAATGACTACACCAGCAAGCTGACCGCCAAGGCTGCCAGTATCCGCCAGCAGGTTCAGGCCGCCGTGATGCAGCGGAGCACAAGCTTTCAGGCGTGGGACAGTGGTACGAACGGCAGTGCTGCCAATACCAAGAACCGGCTTGATAGCCTCGGCTGGACGGGCGCAGGGGCATATTATCTTGAGTTCGCTCGTCTCAATGGCGAGACCATGTCTTTGATGGCATCGACCCCGAGTGTCAGCGCACCCACCTATGTGGGCCTGGGCGAAGACCTGCATGGGGATATTGCGCCACTGATGCAGTCCACGGGCGCGCTTTTGGCCAACATCTCCAACATGGTCGCGATGCAGGATGGAATGAATGCGCCAGGGGGCAGCAGCGACCTTTATACTGGCGTCACACCAACCGGCGACGGCGCAGGCATCCTGTCGCGGGTCGCGCGGTCTTTGCATCTGAGTGACTACACGCTTCAGACGGTCATGGCGTTCATCGAGCCCTCTGGTGCTGAAGGCTACTGGACGGATCCGTTCGGAAACCTCATGGGGTTAGGAAACTGGATGATCACCACAGCCCTTCTGGTCATGGCGTCCGCAGCGCTGCTCAGCTCGGACGCTGGATCTGCGGTGACGGCGGCGGGTGCAGCCCTGACCGGTAATTTCGCGGGGGCTGCTGGTATTGGTGTGGGACACGTCGTTGTGCAGTTTCTCAGCACGCCGATCCTGACGGGAGCAATGGCGCTTCTGCTTCCGGGTCTTACACTGGCCTTTGTGCTACCAATGATTCCCTGGGTCATGTGGATGGCTGGCGTTGCTGGCTGGCTCATTCTGGTGTGCGAAGGCGTGATTGCAGTTCCGCTCTGGATGCTGGCCCACATGACAATGTCCGGAGAAGGTCTGCATGGGCACGCGAAAGCAGGGTATGCTCTCATCTTCAACGTCCTTTTTCGACCGACTCTGATGCTGTTCGGGCTTTTCCTCGGCTACTTCGTGTTTGACGCCATGTCCTGGCTGATCCACCAGACATTCGGTGTGGCAGCAGGGTTTGTGCTCTCGCATGGCTGGATCGTGACCAATCTCATTGGTGTCGTCGTCATGCTCGGAATGTACGTCACAGTCCATATCACGCTTGCTCTCATGTGCTTCAGGCTGATTGCGATCCTCCCTGAGCGGGTTCCTGCCATGATTGGCTTCCATGAAGGGAACCGCGTCGATCTGGATCAGTTTTCTAGGGACGCGGCTGTCGTTGGCATGGCTGGGACGCTGAAGGGCATCCAAAGCTCATTAACTAACGGACTGCCTGCAAAAGGAAATTCGCAACTTGCCAACTCGACTTCTGCGAAAGAAAAGCAGATGGTAGATACAACGATGAACAAAATCACCTGAACGGAGGCTGACGGTGGGAAGTGACAGCTCTGGAATGAGTGGCTGGGCAGGATACATGCTCGGGCAAATGGCAGCCGAGTCAGAGCAGTCGCGAAACCTGTTCGTCGCCAAAACGCAGCACCGGATGGCACAAAACGGCTATGAGGTTCGTATCCAGAACCTTGTAGCAAAAGGGCAAGAGCTCCTCGACCACATCAAGTGGCAAGAGGGGATCATGAGAGAGCGCAAGGATCAGATTGCGGCTCTTGAAGCAGATCTGGTCCAGGCGCGCTCTGATTTGGAGCGTCAGCAGTCTTTAACAAACCAGTGGAAAGATTTTGGCGATAAGTCGGAGGCTAACTACGACGAGTTAAAGGCTTGGGCAGATAAAGCCGAGGCGTCGCTCAAACAATATCGCTCCCTTTACGGTCCTCTGCCAGACGCTTCAAAAAGCAGCTCTTAGTCGCATCTCACCCCGATAGGGTCTCCTTAATTCTTCAGGAGACCCATTATGCGTTCTCGTACCTCTCTTTATCTCGCCGCATCGCTGTTCCTGGCAGCACCGGCAATGGCGCAGACCCAATGCGCCGTTTCTTCCTCGCCTGCCAAAACATCAGCACCTCAAAAAACCGCTTCGCTCGGGCCTCAGCCGACTGACGCGATCCAGCGGTTAGTACAGGCAGGCAGCGAGATCCTGTGGGCAGAGCCACAGCACGGCCTACAGACAGGTGTTGCTCATGGCGATAACCAGCTTCTGGTATTCTTCACGCCTGAAAATCACAGCTTCATCATTGGCGGAACACTCATTCCCGTCCCCTATGATCGCCTTCACGAGCTGATGGGCAAGCGGGCGACAGATCTTGAGGTCTGGCGCGGCACCAGAGGCATGTTCGTGCGCAATGGCGACCGTTTCCAGGTTGTCTATGCGACGCCAGACGGTCAGGCCGCGATTGCGGGCACAATATGGGATACCGCAGGCAAAAACGTCACAAGGCAGCAGATCCGCTATATCCCCGGGGCAGTCCCCACGGTTCGGATTGACGTCCCAGGAGGTGGAAAGGCCTCAGCCGGTTCGCTGTCCGAGCAGATCTATGCTGGTGTGATCGGCCAGAAAGGCGCGCCGGAAGTAATCATGTTCATTGATCCGCGCTGCACGTTCTCGATCCGGGCCATGCAACTCCTTCAGCCCGCCGTTGATAGCGGCAAGTTACGTCTAAGGATCGTGCCGCTTTCGCTCCTGGATTATGAGGATGGCGGCGCAAGTACGCGTTACGCCAAGGCCATGACGTCGCTGCCAGCGGATGCGAGTATGGTTCAAGCCTGGACGTCTGGCGGACTCTCGAATGTGCTGGATCAACCGTCTCCTGAAGCGCAGTCCCGACTTGATGCAAACATGGCAGCCGCCAAAGCGGTATCGTTGACAGGCACGCCGACCTTTTTCTGGAAGCATCATGATGGCTCTCTGGGGCGTCTCGACGGGGTGCCTCCCGACCTGAACAAGTTCCTGATGGATGTCAGCCAGTGAGTGGGGCGAACGAAAAGAAAGGGGTTCTCGCCAAAACAGGCCGGGCAGCCCGTTTCGTTGTAGGCTCTCCATCTGTCGCAGTCGGGGCCACGAGTATTCATGACGGCTACAGTCTGGTTCGGACACTATGGGGCATCGTCCGGAGAAAACCTGAAGCGGACGACGGGTTTCAGGTTGATGAATCGGGTCGCATCGACATTGTTGCGACGGCTGACGTGTATGACGTCAGTCCGGCCGCGGTAGAGATCTATCTCCAGAACCAGCAGGCCAGAACGTATCAGCGCGCCTGGGCCGCAGCTCTCATCGGGGCTTGCCTTCTCGCTGCGTGGATCATTGTCGGTCTCAGCGGGTCGTGGCGGAGCCAGACGCTTGTGACTGCGATCGAGATGATGCCGTTCTGGTTCGCTCTGGGGCTCTATATTCTGCAGAATGGGTGGATGAACTGGCAGTTTCGTCAGCGGAGGAAGGCCGGGATACTGGCCTATATCAGAGAGGCCGACACCCTTTTCCCTCGATGGCCCTGAAACCGGAAGCGGCCCTAAAGGGCCGCTTTTCTCTTAGAAAGTTCCGGGTGGGTGCGTGGAATTGTTGTTGGGGACACCAACGGCCCAGGCCGCGTGCTCGTAGTCTTCACGGCCTCCAGAATTGCGAGGATCTTGCACCTTTACGATATGACCTTGCCGATCATAGACGGGGGGCGCCCAGACGGCTCTGGCTGACCCATAGGCGACGCCCGGCTCGTAGCGAGCGTGTTTGAGCGGGGGCGGTTTCGGGCCGTGACCATGATCGGCTGTGACGTTGCCTGAACAGGCGGTCAAAACGAAGAGGGCTGTAAACGGCAAAAGACGCATAATCATATCTAGATCTCCTGAAGGGAGATCAGAGAATTGCGCAGGTCTTTGCGACTTAAGGAAATATCTTTCTTCTAGTCGGGCAGGGAGCTGGCATCTTCTTCGAGGCACAGACCCGCTTCGAGAATAGCAAAACAGTTTAGGCACTCTCGTTTCATATTTTCGCTCTCAATATTCGTGAACGTCATTCTCTCAATTTGGCTGGCAAGGCGTTGAGCTTCTCTGAAACAGAGATAAATCTTTTGTACTTCAGAAGGCGTAACCGCAAAAGACTTGGCAAGTTTTTCGGAGATTCTTTTAATAAGAATCAGTAATATATGGAATTCATTCAGAGTTTCTTGTGAATTATAATCGAAATAAATTTTATCAATATTATCTGAAGGAACTTTCGAACCCATCTGACACCTTTTGAACTGCACAATTATATGAGAAGTAGCGGGGGAATTCGCACGTTAACCTCAATTTTCTTTCTGGCTCGTAGCACGGTCATAAACAAAGAAAAAAGGATTCATTAACGAATTATGAAAAAAAAATTAGGAAAGTCCGCTTTTGTTCTCTTCCGACCATTGCGAGAGTGGAACGGACTCATGTTACAGATCAAAGTCGCAGATCCTTGTGGTGTTCTCTGAGCGCCAGAGAGATTTTGAATCAGGACCTTTCTTTCCGGCTACAGGGAAAGCGTAAAGGCAAATCGCCTTTTGGGCTTGAAGAAGGAATTATTTGAGTGAGTTAGCCAGGGCCCAGATACGTTTAAGGCCCCGCTTTCGCGAGGCCCTAAGAACGTAGTCCCATCGGTCGCCAAACCGATTGAACTGGATTGAAATTGATATCGCTGAATTTTCAATCCTACATTTCAGCTTCGAATGCAAGAGTTTCTTGCAAACGGGAGGGCTTGTTTGAAGGGTTGGAGAGCAGGGCTTCGGAAATCCCGAAATCCTGAGAAGTTTTCCATGACCTATTCTCTTTCGCATGACCCCCATCAGGCTGGGGTGAGACGCATCACTCCGGCCATGATTCTGGCTGAAATGCAGTGTGAGGCCCTGCCCCGCAGCGGTGCCACCAAGGCTCAGATCCTCAGCGCGTTACATACGGAGCCCCGGGCGCTTGGCCTTCAGCCGCGCCAGTCCGATCTGCTGGGCTTTCTGATCAGCCGCACCAAGCCGGTGGATTGGGAAGATGACAATCTTACCATCTGTTCTGTACGCAATCGCGACATCTGCGAGCGCTTTGGGATCGAGAGATCCACGGTCAAGCGCTGGCTACGTGGCCTCAGCGAATTAGGCTGGATCATCATGCGCGATAGTCCGAACCAGCAGCGCTGGTTGCGACGCGAGGGCCGCAATGGTGCGATCCTTGAAGGGTACGGGTTCGATCTGTCGCCGCTGTCTCGGCGCTATGCTGAAATGCTCCAACGCGTCGAGGCCTTCAGAGAGCGGCAACGCGAAGGAAAACGGCTGCACAAGCGCGCGATGGCCTTAGGCCGCCGCATTACGGCCCTTTGTGCTACGGCCTTGGAGACGACCGCTGACAAGCCGACGGTCATGAGCATCCAACAGAACGGGCATCAGCTCCTGTCATTGCGTGGCAATGACCACGATCTGGATATCCTGTCGCCGCTGGTTGAGCAGATGGAGAGTTTGGTCGAACGTCTGGAGGCCATGATTGCAGGGGCTGATCCTGTGGAAATGGACCTCATGGGGCGCACGGATGAACCCCACAATACTGATACAAGCACAAATACTATAACTAAAGTTACTGTAAGCGGAGCCGGCTACGCCGGCATTAGCATCGAAGACGAAGTAGTTGGCTCTGACAGTGCCTCCCGTTCCAAGGCCTCACCGCTTCGGGGCTTCAAGGCTGGGCCGAATTTCCTTCTCCAGCTTGTTCCTGATTTGCGAGATCTTTGCGCCAGTAGTCGCCCACACGAGGCCGAGCTGATCGAAGCCGTCGAGATGCTGACAGGGTCTCTGGGAATTTCGGCTCATGCCTGGCGTCAGGCGTGTAGCGTTATGGGCCGATACGAAGCAGCCGTCGCCGTCTGCGTGATTTCCGCGAAGTCCCGAAAAGGGAAAGTGCGGTCGGCTGGTGGCCTGCTTCGGACCATGATCGAACGTCACCTTGACGGAACACTTGCTCTGGACCGGACCCTCTATGGGCTTGCGTCGGACCTTTCGACTGATCGGACTTACCATTGACGCCTCAGTCGCAGACTGAGCTGGCAGATTGGGCGAGTGAAAAGAGAACTGTATGTTGGCACATGAAGAACAAGACACAGCATCTGCTGAGACCACCGTTCAGACCGGAGGAATTGCAGCGGATCGCCTGAGATCCATCATTGAGCGGGTTGAACGCCTGGAAGAAGAACGAAAGGCTCTGGCCGGAGATATCAAGGACATCTTCAGCGAAGCCAAGTCGGCCGGGTTTGACGTCAAGACCATCAAACAGATCGTGAAGCTGCGGAAGATGGAGCCTGCCCAGGTCGAGGAACAGGAAACCCTTTTGGACATCTATCGCCGTGCTCTGGGAATGTGACTTACTGGTGGTGTGTCTATTGCGGACACACCAAGAAGGAGAGACCAGATTTCTACGCCAGCAATAGCAGCATTGTCCTACAGTGTGGCCATGGTGTCCGGGATTATTGGGATCACTTTGATCTTGGCTGGGTATGTGCGGCTGAAATATCTACAGTCTTGCCCATCCTCATCAGGCCTGTCGTCTGCGGCGGTTGAGCGACTTCTTATGATGATTTTCTGCGGTACGCTCGTCAACATTACTGTTGCTTTCCTTGTCATCTGAGGATGGTTGCCAGCCAACCTTCTCAAGAGTGTTTAATGCGTTCTTCCGCAGAGGACAGTTTTCTGGCCCTTTTGGTTAGTGAGTTGAGCACCATGTCCAACCGGCTCCTGAATGATCGACGGAGGCCTTCCGCTCTTTAGGCTTGTCCGTCGATCCTTGTCATGACCCACTCATGGTTCAGGAGTTTGGAAAGCCGTGCCAGATGATTGCGTCTCTTGAAGGTCAATCATAACCTGTTTCAATGACTCGAAATTCTTCTGAGAAGCCTAAATCCCGTGCGCCCGTGAAAGTCAGCACAACCGTCACGAAGGCAAATTTGCAAGCGCTCGGTGCTGATCGACTGGCGGACCTGCTTGTCGAACTCGCAGAGCAGGACGCCTCACTGTCTCGTAGGCTCCGAATGGCGCTGACGGCAGTTCACGCAAAGGATAAACTCGGCAAGGAGATTGAAAAAAGGCTGCGAACAATCCAGCGTTCCACGAGCTTCCTCCCCTGGGAGCGGGTCCGCCCTCTGGGAACTGAACTCGATACCTTGCGGCAATCCATTCTGAACGACCTCTCTACTGTTGATGTTCGGCAGGCTATTTCAGCCATGCGACTGCTCGTGGAGATTGCTCCATCCGTCTATGAGCGCTCTGACGACAGCTCCGGATATTTGTCGGATATCTTCCGGGAGGCCGCCTCTGATCTCGGAGCCCTCTGGGGGCGGCAGGCCAACCGGGATCCGGCCAACGTTGTTACGGATATTCTCACGCTGCTTGATCATGACGGGTATGGCACTTGTGATCATCTTCTTGCCTCCTCCGGTGCATCATTAGGCGAAACAGGCTCGGCCATGCTCCGAAACGCGCTTCTGGTGCGACTGCGCGATCTTCCTGCCTCAAAGGGGAAGAGAGATTATCATACCGACATCGCGCGTAGGCAGACGATCGGTCACCTTCTGGATCTGGCTGATGTTATGGGTGACGTCGATGCGTATATTGAAGCGACCAATTTGAGTGACCGCCAGTCTGGCTATATCGGCAATATCGCACGGCGCCTCATGGACAAAGGCCGGCATCATGAGGCAATCGCATGGCTCGATCGTGAGACGAACGAGACGCCCGGCTTTCGAAGAGGACATGACGACCTGCGGATTGAGGCATGCGAGGCTGTGGGGGATCGCACAGCAGCACAGTCTCTGCGCTGGACGGTCTTTCGGGAAACGCTCAGCCTGTCGCATTGGAAAGCATATCAGCGCCATCTCAGCGATTACGATGCAATTGACGCCGAAGAGGCGGCGCTTGATCACATCCGGAATTTCTCGAACAGGACCGTTGCTCTCTCCATTCTCCTGGGATGGCCCGTGCTCAACGAAGCGGCGCGTTTCGTGCGAAAGCATGCGGAGGCACTAGATGGACGGGACTACGAAACGCTACGTCCGGCAGCGGAACGTCTGTCGGAAGCTTATCCTCATGAGGCAACCCTACTTTACCGCTTGCTGATTGAGGCCGTTCTAGACCGGGGGCTTTCCCGTTACTACGCCTATGCCGCAAAGGATCTTGCGTCCTGTCAGCTTCTGGCCCCCATGTTGAGCATGGTAGCAGGTATAGAATCTCATGACGCGTTCTGGACACGGCTGAAGGCTGCACATAAGCGCAAACAGGCGTTCTGGTCATTGGTCGCCGATCCGTAAGAGTATTTTTTCGAAAAATGGGTGGGCTTGTATGGTGCTCGAACTTTATTGCCATCCAACAAACGTGTGGATATACTTCCAACATATCCCTCATGGAGGTTACCATGCTCACCCGCACGACGCTTTTTCTGTCCAATCGCTCCCAGGCCGTGCGCCTTCCCAAAGCAGTGGCGTTTGATGGCGCTCTAAAAGACGTCGTGATCATCCCGGATGGTCCGCGCCGCATCATCGCCCCGGCAAATGCGGCATGGGACGATTTTTTCGCCGCTTCGGGCATTCCATTGCCTGAGCGCAATCAGCCCGGAATGCAGGAGCGTGAAAGCTTCTGATGCTTCGTTATCTTTTGGATACAAACTTTTGTATTCGCGTCCTGCGTGATCGTCCACAAGGTCTGCGCGAACGTTTCAATGATAACGCCGAGGCGCTCTGCATCTCGGACGTCGTCCTCTACGAGCTTCTGTATGGAGCTGAAAAGTCTCAAAATTCGCTCAAGACCCGGCGTGATGTTGAGCATTTTGCCGCGCGTCTGTCTGTTTTGCCATTTGATGATGATGCCGCCGTCCATACAGCGGAAATCAGGGCAGACCTGGAAACGCGTGGCTGTGTCATCGGTCCATACGATTTGATGATTGCTGGGCATGCGCGAAGCAGAGGGCTTGTCGTCGTGACCGGAAACCTACGAGAATTTACGCGTGTAAATGGACTGCGATCTGAAGATTGGACGGCAGATTAGGGGGGGGGAAGGCGGAATGTCGGGTGCTGGGGAGAGATGGTCGAAAGCGGACTTTCGCTGCACTCACTTTCGTGGCCACATTCCTCCGATCAGAAGCGAGAAAAAAATTACCGAGAGGAACTCACAATCAAGCAATTTTAGAGCCTGACTCGGCTTTGTTGCATAAATGGCGTGCGGGGATTTCAGTTTTGCCTTGAGTTTATTATCTGAGGGGATGAGTGAAGTGACCCCCACGCGCTACCGCACGACGAACTGGTCTTCCTATAATGCGGCGCTGAAAAAGCGTGGCTCTCTGACGGTGTGGTTTGACCCATCCATGCTTTGGGAGGGCCTGGCGACGGGGCGTCAGGGACGGCGGCAGAGTTATAGCGATGCTGCGATACAGACCTGCCTGACGCTGAAAGTCCTGTTCGGTTTTGCACTACGGCAGACGACGGGTTTTGTTGAAAATCTCCTACACCTGGCGGGACTGCCGTGGTCTGTTCCAGAGTTCAGTACGCTGAGCCGCAGACAGGAAAGCCTGACGGTCGATATCCCCTATCGTGGTTCGAACGGCCCACTTCATCTTTTGATCGACAGCACCGGGATCAAGGTCGAGGGAGAAGGTGAATGGCACACCCGCAAACATGGCGGTTCGAAGCGTCGGATCTGGCGTAAACTTCATATCGGGATCAACGAAGGATCAATGGAAATCAGAGCCGTAGACATGACAAGAAACACTGTCGGTGATGCTCCGGTCCTGCCCATGCTTCTTGAGCAGATCCCTGAAGATGAAGACATTGCCAGTGTCACGGCTGATGGCGTGTATGACACGAGGCAATCTTATGAAACCATCGCCAGTCGTGGTGCACAGGCTGTCATACCTCCACGAAAAAACGCAAAGCCATGGCGCCCCACATCAGCAGGAGCCATTGCCCGAAATGAAACTCTGCAGGCCTGCGAGCATCTCGGGCGGGCCAACTGGAGACAATGGAGCGGATATCATTGACGAAGCCGCGTCGAGACAAAAATGCACTGCATCAAGCTTCTGGGACAGCGCCTGACGGCGCGGAACTTTGACCGTCAACTCACCGAAGTTTATGTCCGCGTCGCCATCCTCAATCGCTTCACAGCACTCGGAACACCCATCACTCAAGCCATCGCATAACCAAAAATGCCTCTATATGACCTCGTCACGTCAACAGCAGGAATTGTGCAACAGAGCCCATCAGGAACACGATCTGAAAGCCCCAGGCCAAGGAAGCGTACGAACGACAGGCGATCGTTGATCAGATATTCCGTCCGCTCATCAGACAAACTCTTCAGTGTCTGGATCACCAGGATCTTGAACATCAGTACCGGATCAAATGGCGGTCGCCCGCCTTTGCTTCCGTCGGAATACGCCAGTGCCTTCTCCAGATCAGGGCGGAACACTTCAAAATCCACAGTCCGGGAAAACGCTTCGAGCTGATCGCCAAGCCCGCTCAACCGGGCCAACCGCTCTTCAACATCAAAGAAACCCGGCTGCTTCATCTTCCATCATCCCCAATCAATGCAAGAGAAATGGAATCACAGAGACAGACTCAAAACCAGAGGGTTTTTCGAACCCTCCATCTGCGCACCACACTTGGCGACACGGTCTTCTGGGCTGGCCTGCGCAGCTACACCCGTGCTCATGCTGGTGGGACAGCCACAAGCATCGACTTCGAACGAGCGATGGAGGGTGCAAGTGGGCGCGACTTGCAGAGAATTTTTAAAGATTGGGTTTTTGGATAGGGGCCGAACGTGGGATCTCCCATTTCCTCAAATCGAAACCGATAGAAAACTATATCCTATCTACCAGTAGCATCGTTCGCTATTTGTTTGTTTCTGGCGTACGTAAAATGCACTTTCGTATAGTCAGTCCTGGATCGTGAAGCAGCAGGACGCGAAGCCAGCCCATCCGGTGGTGTCATCGACAGCCAGAGCATCAAGGATCTTCATGCCAGGACCCGTGGTTATGACGCAGGCAAGAAGATCGTTGGTCGTAAGCGCCATATTGCGGTTGATACAGATGGCCGACTGCTTCTGGTCAGGCTGACGTCAGCCGATATTTCAGATAGCGCGGGAGGGCAGATGATCTTGGATGCCATCCGCAAACGCTGGCCGTGGGTGAGACATCTCTTCGCGGACGGAACTTATGACCGCCTTCAGCTGATGGATAAAGCCGCCTTTCTCAATTTCACGGTCGAGATCATCCGGCGCTCAGACACCGCAAAAGGGTTTGAAATCCTGCCGCGACGCTGGGTCGTTGAACGGACATTCGGCTGGATGATCCGCTGGCGCCGACTTGTGAAGGACTACGAACAGCGTATCGACGTGGCAGAGGCCATGATTCACATCGCCATGGGAAGCCTCATGCTACGCTGAAATGCTCATCCCTGAATTTCCAAAAGGGCTCTAAAACCAGAGGGTTTTTCGGAGGTGGCGCGGGCGCGTAAATCACGGGCCTCCAACTGGTCGGTAACGTGCATCATTCAGGCATGGATTTCGTGATCATTTTTTAGCGATAAATGTTTTATTTTTATGGACTATTTTTCATGGGTGGTTAATCCTACTAAGGTCAGAAATCATCGGTATGTCGAATGGCATGTCACGAGCGATCGGAATAAGAATATGACTAATTACGGAACCTCACCTGGCCCAGTATATACAGTAACAGAAAATTATTCATATGATATTTTCACCGGTAAGGACGATATTCCGACTGGAAACTCCGATGTAAAGATCACAAACTCAGATGGAACCACAGAAACAGTTTCTGGGGTTTCGGATGGAAACATCTTAACGCCTGGAAATAATTTTAATCTTAGTATCGCCAGCGCTCTATTTGGTCAGACTTTTATTGTGGTTCCTGGGGCAAGCGGAAGCATTACTATTGCTGCCAGTCTTGTTACATTAACTGATAATACATTTTATATTGGTGGGACCGCCAATATCAGTATCCTAGCCTCTGTCCTCAGTGGAAGTACGCTTAATGTGGACGGTGGGACGGCGACGCTGAGCACAGGAACAATCGCGAGTGCGCTCAGCGGATCAACGATTAATCTGACAAATGGTGGCACATTTTCTGCGGGCTACGGCCTTATAAGTGCGCTGAACGATAGTAAAATCACTTTCGGTACAGGTGGAGGAACCCTAGTCGTAAATGCTGGTGGAGCTATCATCAACCTCTCATCGACAACAATAAACAATTATAATCCGAATCAGGATACAATAGAATTTCAGGATACCACGGCTCCTGTGAGTGGATATAATATTTCTGGAACAGGTACTTCCCGAACAATAACACTTTTGGATACAAGTGGCAATGAAGTTGGCCAATATACGGCCAATCTTGCAAGCGGTGTAACGCTGACGGATGGGCCTTATAATATTTCCGACGCGAATTCCCCGCTAAAAATTACTTATAGTAACGGAAATACGTATGTTGGCGTTTGTTTCCTTTCTGGTAGCATGATCAGTACGCCTGGTGGTGATGTTGCGGTTGAACACGTCAACATTGGCGATGAGATCACAGCATTCGACTGGAAGAATGGTCAGGATATTGTCCGTCCGGTTGTGTGGGTAGGCAAGACTCACGTCAACGTGCGTTACGGTGCACCTGACGATATGTCTGGCTATCCGATCCGCATTCTGAAAGATGCGATCTCTGATGGTGTTCCCTACAAGGACATGTTGATTACGGCGGAGCACAGCCTATTCTTCGACGGGAAGTTTATCCCAGCCCGCATGCTCGTCAACGGCCGTTCGATTTTCTACGACAAGTCCATCACTTCCTATGATTACTATCATGTCGAGACCGAGCAGCATTCTGTCATCACCGCAGATGGCATGTTGACCGAAAGCTATCTCGACACCGGCAACCGCCACACCTTTCGCCAGGAAGGCAGCGTCGTAGCCTTTACGCCATCCCGCAATCTGACCTGGGACGATGCAGCGGCACCGCTTGGGGTCAGCCGTGAATTCGCAGAGCCTCTGTTCCGCCAGGCCGAAGCTCGTGCGGAGGCAGCGGGCATCGCACAGAAAGAAAGCGCGCTCGAACTGACCGATGACGTCAATCTTCATCTCGTTACCGACACAGGTGCCGTGATCCGCCAGGCGCGCGAACATAATGGCAGCGTCGTCTTCATGCTTCCGACAAGCGTAAAGTCTGTGCGGATCGCCTCCAACGCCAGCCGCCCCAGCGATGTCATTGGACCATTCGTCGACGATCGCCGTTATTTCGGTATCGCGGTCGGTGACATCACCATGTTCGAGGCTGGGCAGAACCATGCCGTCACAGTCCATCTGAGCGAGAAGGAACTTGATGGCTGGAACACTCTTGAATGGGAAGACACGCGCTGGACCTCAGGCAATGCCCTGCTACCACTCGGCGAGCGTCACCCCAATAGCGTCGCTCTTCTCGCCATCCAGATCAAAAAGGCCGGTCCTTATCTCGCTTCTGATTGCGTCGGCATCCAGTCCGTAAAGGCAGGCTGACATCCAGGTCATCTTCAGAGTCAGACTGATATAAGTTAGAAAACCCTGCGTCCTTTTCAGGCCCGGGGTTTTCTTTTATCTGAGGCTCCATGGCAATACGTACTCTTTTACAGCCCGGGCAGGTATGGGCGCCGGACAATGACCAAATGCCCAAACGCAGGATCGTGGATCTGCCAGAAGGAATGATTGCTTACGCCCTCATTCCTCCAATATCTCATAACGATGCCACGTCACGCAGAACTGAGGAGTACGTCGTCAGTCAATCTCTGTTTCGGCGTTGGATCCGCGAGATCGGGGCAACCCTCACGGGACAGACTGACGCCAAAGCTGCACCGGCCATCGAGTTGGCTAAAAAGGTCGCTACCCTCCGTAGAGCTCAAGGCATGAGTCAGGCCGATCTTGCGAAATCCGTAGGCCTCAGCCGTTCGGCAATTGCGGCCCTGGAAACGGGCCGCACCAGCAGTGCCAACAAGCACCTGCCGAAGCTTGCAAAACTTTTCCAGGTGCCCGTGGAGCTGTTTCTCGGAGGAATGGTGGAGCTGACCGCCATTATGGAACTGTCATCCGACGAGCGAGACCTCATCGATCTTTACAGACGCCTGTCAACAGAGCAGAAACTCAATGTCCAAAAATATGCCGAAAGACGAACGAGAGCTTGAGGTGGAGGGATCGAAGAGCCGTTGATTGATGTGCTTGGCTGGTAATTTCTGACTTGTGGCGATTTGATTGACGGTTCTTTAGGTCGCGTTTGATCTGCGTTTTGAGCAGGTTGGGGCTGTACCCCGCTGAATGNTGCTCGACGCGCGAGCGGATCACTGATTTCCCTGCATTGGACCGCTGGATATGGCGGGGCATGGGCTTGAGATGCGGTTTTTTGCGATGAACCTTTGAGACAAAGCCCTGCTTTTCCATGAAGTCTTCATTGGCTTTTGAACGGTAGGCCGTATCCGCCCAGACCGTTGAGGCCGTATTGGTTTTATCCAGCAGCCCCTCTCTCAATCGCGCACCATCACTGGTGGCGGCGTCCGTCGTCTTCCATTTCCGGATGAACCGGTATTTCCGATCGATGGAAACATGCGATTTATAGCCAAAGAACGGGATGGCGAGATCACTGGATGGCATGGTTCCATCATCCTGCCGCTTCGCTTTGGTGAACTTTAGCGTCCAGCGCGCATGACGATCCTTGTGCGACAGCTTGGACGGCTTGTCCTGCCAGTCTTCAGGAATACGTCCTTCACGAAGATCGGCTTTCTCTGCGTTGGTGTTCCACTGTTTTGGAGCCGCTACCAGTGTGGCATCCAGGATCTGGCCTGACATCGGCAAATACCCGGCGTTGCGCAGGGTCGCATCAAAGCGGTTGAACAGCCCATCGATCGCACCCGCCTGGGTCAGACGCTCGCGAAACAGCCAGACCGTTTTGGCATCCGGCACCCGATCTGAAAGTCCCAGCCCAAGGAAACGCATAAAGGAGAGGCGATCGTTGATCAGATATTCCGTCCGCTCATCAGACAAATTGTTAAGCGTCTGGATCACCAGGATCCTGAACATCAGCGCCGGATCAAATGGCGGTCGTCCGGCTTTACTCGCATCTGAATAGGCCAGAGCCTTTTCCAGATCAGGGCGGAACCACAGTCCGGGAAAACGCTTCGAGCTGATCACCAAGCCCGCTCAACCCGGCAAGCCGCTCTTCAACATTAAAGAAACCAGACTGCTTCATAACGCCATTCCCTCACTCAAAACCGGACGAATGGAATCATAGAGCTGCTTTCAAAACCAGGGGTTTTTCGAACCCTCCACGTCGCTGCTCTGATTATGGGTATGATCCCTAGTGATCCCCGCCGCATTGTAATGCGGCGGGGATTGTTGTGTCAGGCTCGCAGTGCGGATGTTTCCGAGATCGTATCACTGAGCAGGTAAGGTCCTGTCTTTTTGATCTGGATAGTCAGCAGGGCAACGCTGTTGGGATGGCGCTCACCGAGTGGCAGCAAGCCATTACCTGAGGTCCAGCGCGTGTCTTCCCATTCCAGAGTGTTCCAGCCATTCAGTTCGGTATCGGTCAGATGGGCTGTAATGGCATGGCTTTTGCCCGCCTCGAACATCGTGATCTCGCCGACAGCAACGCCGAAATAGCGACGGTCATCGACGAACGGGCCGATGACATCACTGGGGCGGCTGGCATGAGAGGCGATCCGGACAGACTGCACTCCTGTCGGGATCATGAAAATGACGTGCCCATTATGCTCACGGGCAGGGCGGACGAACGCGCCTGTGTCGGTGATGAGATGGAGGTTGGCATCCTCGGTTAGTTCTGGAGCTGCATCTTTCTGTGCAATCCCGGCAGCGCTTGCTCGGGCTTCAATCCGACAGGACAGGGGCTCGACAAATTCGCGATTGACACCAAGGGGGGCAGCAGCATCATCCCACGTCAGATTACGGCTTCCACCGATAGAAACGACGTTCCCCTTCTGGGTGAAGGCGTGGCGGTTTCCGGTATCGAGATAGCTCTCGGTGAGCATGCCATCAGCCATGATGACCGAGTGATCTTCGGTTTCGAGGTGGTAGTAGTCGTAGGATGTGATGGATTTATCGAAAAAGATCGATCGGCCGTTCACAAGCATACGGGCCGGAACAAACTTTCCATCGAAGAACAGGCAGTGCTCCGCCGTGATCAGCATGTCCTTGAACGGAACGCCGTCTGAAATCGCGTCCTTGAGGATACGGACCGGGTAACCTGCCTCGTCATCAGGAAGATGGGAACGAACGTTGCAGTGTGCCTGACCAGCCCAGGTCACGCGACGGGGTATGGTAACGCCGTCAACATACGCAATAATCTCGTCATCAATGTTGAGTTCTTCAACTGCCTTCGTGCCATACGGCGTATTGATTAGAGAGCCTGAAAGAAAGCAGACAAGAACTGCATTCTGTCCGTCAGCTGAAGATGAAAAATCAGATGAATTATAATAGCTACCATCTGATTTTTTAGCTGTATGCAGGGTGGTAAGTGTTTTCCCCGACTGATCCTCAACGGTTATAATGCCATTGCTAGAATCAACAAGTTTGATGTTTCCATAAGAATTGAAAAATGTAATGTTATCTCCCGGAGAAACATTTGTAAATGTAACGTCACTTAGGCCATAAGCATTTAATTCTACTGTATTTGTCTTTGTTGCTGTAGTGGCTCCAAAATTTATGGTTAATGGACCGCTGTCATTAGATGCGTTTGTATTGGATAGAGATCCACCATCCATATTGATAGTTCCGGACATCAATGTACTTTGATTAAGTGCAAGAGATGTTCCTGTTGAAACTGTAATAGACGAGTTGTCATTCATAGATACGGTCTGGAAGGTAACGTTTCCATTATTATCTAACACTACATCGCCATCGAATGTGGCGCCATTAATGGCACCAGATGGTGAACCCGTAATAATGGTGGTCACACCAGAGGTTCCGATTGTTCCACCTGTTTGTGGAATGGAAGACCAATCTTGAGTTACAGATGACATTTGATACGCTCATAAAATTTTTCGGAGCGCAGCTTTTGTTTGAATACAAAGAACATTTCAATATAGTCAAAAATTAATATTTTTTAACCAAAAATATCTAGAGGGATCGAAGAACCGTTGGTTGGTGTGCTTGGCCAGTAATTTCAGGCTTTTGGCGATTTGACTGATGGTTCTTTGGGTAGAATTCAATCTGCGTTTTGAGCAGATTGAGGACTGTACCCCGCTGAATGACTACGCGCTCGTGCTCAACCTTTCGAGGAAGAGGAAGTGGCGCATATTATAGACGATATTGGCCAGGCCGATCCTCATGGTAGCCCGGCTGATACCTACAGTCCGGACAACAGCCCCGTGTGCGATTTCTGATCGTGACGTGCCCCCCCGGAAATGTCATACCAACGGCTATTTCCTTTGACCGATATGAGCCCATTTTCTGAGTCCGATGGATTGGATGGTATTGGGGAGTGCGACGACCTGGAGGGTTCGAAAAACCCCTGGTTTTGAAAGCAGCTCTATGATTCCATTCGTCCGGTTTTGAGTGAGGGAATGGCG
>NZ_JAERLY010000011.1 GCF_018256155.1 Gluconobacter sp. Dm-62 | reverse complement strand
TCAGAATGGCGGCATGACAACAACCGGGTATAGCTTATTCAAACCCAAAAACTGTCCAAACAGACGGAGCCACCTCTCCCACATGGCCCAGAAGCGGCGCGCGCAGGCCGGATTCCTCGATGTCGCGATGCACGCCCTCGATCAGTTCGCCCAATCGGGAGATCGGGACGATGCAGTCCGTGGAAATGACGCGTGCTCCCGGGACGATGGCCTTGGCCGCCCAGTAGGCGTCATGCCGCGCCTTCCACAAGCGCGTGCGGTCCTCGGGGCTTTCGGCCCAAGCAAAGCCCAGCCCGTTATTGCCCGACGCAATGGCTTCGGTCGTCTCGACCTGTTCGCGCACGGCCACGGGTGAGCCTGTGAACTCGAAAAACAGCGTTGTCAGCGGCTGATATTCGCTTAGCCCCGAATACTGGATGGAAGCCGCCATCTGCACGCTGTCCATCAGTTCCACGCGGGTGATGGGGATGCCGCACTGGATGATTTCCATGGCGGTCTGGGTAGCGTCATGCAAGTTTTCGAACTGGCAGATCGCGGCTGAAACGCTGTCTGGACGTCCGTGCAGCCGAAGCTGGACCTCTGTGATAATTCCGAGCGTGCCTTCCGAGCCGATGAAGAGGGATGTGAGGTCATAGCCGGTGGAGGATTTGCGCACACGGCCGCCCGTGCGGATGATTTCGCCGGTTGCGAGGACAACCGTCAGGCCGAGCACGTTTTCCTTCATCGTGCCGTAGCGCACGGCGGCCGTGCCCGAGGCGCGGGTGGCGCACATACCGCCGATCGTGGCTTCCCCACCCGGATCGACCGGGAAAAACAGCCCGGTATCGCGGATTTCGACATTCAGGGTCTGGCGTGTGATGCCTGCCTGGACCCGACAGTCCAGATCCTCGGCATTCAGTTCCACGATATCCGTCATGCGGGACAGGTCGAGGCTGATGGCCTGTTCAGGGGGTACGACATGCCCTTCCACCGAAGTGCCAGCCCCGAACGCCACGACCGGAACCCGCCCTTCATGGCAGTGCTTCAGGACGGTTGCGACATCCTGCGTGCTTTGCGCAAATACTACGGCTTCGGGCAGGCGGGACGCATTCATGGCCTCGCCGTGACTGTGCTCTTCGCGAACGGAGGGTGCCGTGCTGATCCGCTCTCCCATGACGGGCTGGAGGGCCTTGAGAACGGCCTGAAGACGGTCCGGAGCGAAGACGGAAGAGGAGGTCATGACAGGATCCGGCATGAAGAAAGGATGCTCTTCATAGGCCGGATCGGGAGCTCAGGAAATATCTTCGGATCGCTATGGGGGTATAAAATGAAATAATCTGTCTGCAAATGAATATACGATGCAAGATCAGACATTACTCCATCCGGGCGCAGCACTTACTGGAAGAAAATATTGCTCGCCCGGCTGACGAAGATATAGGTGCGGTAATCATCCTTGTTATTCACGACGATCCCCTGTTCCAGATCCGCGGCCACCTTCATGGCCGATCCGATCACCAGAATCTTTTTGTTCAGAACCATGTTGCGGAAATCGCCGCCAAAACGGATATCGGCGTTATAGGCGACGCCGGACGTGATCTGCACGGCGACATTGGCGCGGTCCAGATAGGTGTCTTCGGAATTGAGGAAGACCATCTTGTTGAGGACGTTTACGCTTTTCACCGTCATGACGAACGTGCCGGGGACGACGGTCCGGTTTGTGGTCTCACGCAGGGTGTCCGCAGGGGTCAGCCTCTTTTCGAGAACAAGGTCACCGGAACAGGCCGTCTGGGCGACCAGTGACGTGAACAAGGCAAGTGAAAGAAGGGCTTTGCGGAGAGTCATCTGAAGAGTGCTGCCGGGCTGT
This sequence comes from Gluconobacter sp. Dm-62, assembly GCF_018256155.1. Taxonomy (GTDB): domain Bacteria; phylum Pseudomonadota; class Alphaproteobacteria; order Acetobacterales; family Acetobacteraceae; genus Gluconobacter. The sequence goes on along the minus strand of NZ_JAERLY010000011.1, from coordinate 68,767 downwards.
GAATATGCCTGAGCGAGCCTATGAGAGAATATTTCGGGTGTCGTGCGAAATATTTGTGTCGTGTTCAAGAAATATGCGGCTCAGGGTGTGAAGACGACTGTCCTGCTGCCGTTGATGATGGTCCGGCGTTCGATGTGATACCGCACGGCGCGGGCCAGAACGCGGCGTTCGATGTCACGTCCCTTGCGGATCAGGTCATCAGGTGTGTCGGCATGGGAGATGCGTTCCACGTCCTGTTCGATGATCGGGCCTTCATCGAGGTCGCGCGTCACGTAATGGGCGGTCGCGCCAATCAGCTTCACGCCGCGGGCAAAGGCCTGATGGTAGGGACGCGCGCCCTTGAAGCCGGGGAGGAACGAGTGGTGAATGTTGATGCAGCGCCCTGACAGACTGGCGGCCATCTCGTTGGACAGGACCTGCATGTAGCGCGCAAGGATGACCAGTTCGGCACCGCTTGCGGCCAGCATGTCCAGAACATGCGCTTCCTGCGCGGGCTTGGTGTCTTTCGTGACGGGGGCGTGGTGGAACGGAATGCCGTAGAAATCCAGATCCGCAAAGACCTCGCGCGGATGGTTCGACACGATCCCCACTGGATCAATCGGCAGTTCCCCGATGCGCCAGCGATACAGCAGATCGACCAAACAGTGATCGAAGCGCGAGACCATCAGCAGGACTTTGGGCTTTACACTGCGGTCATGCAGCGCCCAGTCCATGCTGAACGTCCCGCCCAGAACCGCCAGCGCTTCGCGAAGCTGCTGCATGCTGGTTTGGTCGTCCGTGATCTCGAAGACAATCCGCATGAAGAAGACCGTACTGTCCCGGTCGTCGAACTGCTGGGCTTCCGTGATGTTGGCGTTCAGCTCCGCAAGCCTGCCGCTGATGGCCGCCACGATGCCTGGGCGGTTGGGGCAGGAGAGCGTCAGGACATAGGTGGTCTGCGGAACTGATGAGGCCGTCATGGAAGGTCTTTTTCTCGTCTTTTGAAACCTGCCGTCCTCAGACGGTGAAGTATTTTGCACGTGGGTTCAGCATCACCAGCGCCGATGTCGACTGTTCGGGATGAAGCTGATAGCCGTCCGAAAGCGACACGCCGATACGTTCCGCATCAAGCATTTTCAGGATCGGTTCCTGATCTTCAAGCCGCGGGCAGGCGGGATAGCCGAAGGAATAGCGTGAGCCACGATAGGACTGCGAGAGCAGCTTTTCCATGTCGCGGTTGTCGTCGCCCGCAAAGCCCAGTTCCGCGCGGATACGCTTGTGGGTGTATTCCGCCATGGCTTCCGCCATCTCGACCGAAAGTCCGTGCAGGTACAGATAGTCCTGATAGCGGTTGTCCTCGAACCACACGCGGGCCAGATCGGACGCTTTCTGCCCGACGGTCACGACCTGAAGCCCGACCACATCGCGGACGTCATCGTCGATATCGCGCACGAAATCGGCGATGCACTCGCCGTCATCCTTGGGCTGGCGCGGCATCGTGAAACGCGCGGCTTCCGTCTTGCCGTCCTCTTCGAACAGCACGAGATCGTTCCCGTCGCCCGCGGCTTTCCAGTAGCCATAGATTGCCTGCGGCCGGATGATTTCCTGCTCCGCACTCAGGGCCAGCATGCGCTTGAGCACGGGACGGAGCTCGATCTTGGCGTATTCCATGAACTCGTCGAGCGAGCGGCCCTGTTTCCGGAAGCCCCACTGGAACTGGTATAGCGAGCGTTCATTAAGGAACGGCAGAACCGCATTCGGCGTTGCTTCCAGCACGCGCGCACCCCAAAACGGCGGCGTGATGACAGGCTCGGAGCCTGAAACGCGCTCACGCCGGGCCTTGGCGGCCTCACGGTCCACAACGCCGAAGCCGCGTGTTTCTGCCGTTTCGGGCGCACGTTCGGTTTTGCGGCTCGCCTGACTGGCGCGGCGCGTCTGGATTGCACCCAGATAGCTGTCGATTTCGTTGTTGGCGATCTTGTCCATCAGGCCCAGACCGTCAAACGCATCGCGCGCATAGGCCACGCGTCCCGGCTCACCCGCGCCATAGGAGCGGGCGCATTCTTCCTCGACGTAATTGCGCGTCAGGGCCGCGCCACCGAGAATGACCGGAACGTCAAAGCCCTGACGGTGCATTTCCGTAAGGTTTTCACGCATGATAACCGTGGACTTCACCAGCAGCCCGGACATGCCCAGCGCATCGGCCTTGTGTTCCTTCACGGCCGCGATCATGTCCGCCAGAGGCACCTTGATGCCCAGATTGATGACTTGATAGCCGTTATTGGTCAGGATGATGTCCACCAGGTTCTTGCCGATATCGTGCACGTCGCCTTTGACGGTGGCGAGTACCATCGTGCCACGATGCTGGCCTTCCGCGCGCTCCATATGCGGCTCCAGCCAGGCGACGGCGGTCTTCATCGTCTCGGCGGACTGCAACACGAACGGGAGCTGCATCTTGCCCGAACCGAACAGCTCGCCCACGACCTTCATGCCATCGAGCAGGACGTTGTTGATGATGTCGAGCGGCGGCATTTCAGCCATTGCGTCTGCCAGATCCTGCTCGATGCCCTTGCGGTCACCATCGACGATCCGGTCTTTCAGACGCCCTGCCGGCGTTTCCGCACGGCGCTTCTTGACGGCGTCGGCGGCCTTACGGCCAGCAAACAGCTCCAGCAGCTTCTGAAGCGGATCGTAGTCTTCGGTGCGGCGGTCAAAGATCAGGTCTTCCGCGACCTTGACCTCTTCAGCTGCAATCAGGTGCAGCGGGCGGATTTTGGAGACATGCACGATCGCACCTGTCATGCCGGCCTTGACCGCATGATCCAGGAACACCGAGTTCAGCACCGCACGCGCGGCGGGGTTCAGGCCGAAAGAGATGTTCGACAGACCGAGGATGATCTGGATGTCCGGGAACTTGTCGCGGATGAGCTTGATGCCCTCAAGCGTCCACTGACCAAGCTTCCGGTCATCTTCCACGCCCGTGGCGATGGTGAAGGTCAGCGGATCGATCATCAGGTCGGACTGCGGCAGGCCGTACTGGGTGCAGGCGAACTCGACCAGACGTTCCGCAATGCGGAGCTTGTCCTGCGGCTTCTTCGCCATGCCGACTTCATCAATCGTGAGCGCGATCATGGCCGCGCCGAACTTGCGGGCCAGTTTCATGCGGTCATGGGCCTGCTGCTCACCGTCCTCGAAATTGATCGAGTTGATGATGGGCTTGCCGCCATGCAGCTTCAGCGCGGCTTCCAGAACCGGCGTTTCGGTGGAATCGATCACCAGCGGCGCATTCACGGAGGATGTGAAACGCGTGACGACCTCGTTCATTTCGCGGACTTCATCCCGCCCGACGAATGCTGTGCAGATGTCGAGCGCGTTGGAACCTTCGGCGGCCTGTTCACGACCGATGGCGACGCAGCCGTCCCAGTCATTGGCTTCCTGAAGCTCACGCCATTTCTTGGAGCCGTTGGCGTTGCAGCGCTCGCCGATGGAGAAATAGCTGTTTTCCTGACGCAGAGGCGTCTGGGTGTAGAGGCTGGAGACCGAGGGCATCCAGATCGTGCTGCGCTTGACCGGGGCCGGGCGCAGATTCGTGCCACCAAGGCGACGCAGCATCCCGTCCAGCGCCTGAATATGCGGCGTCGAGGTGCCACAGCAGCCACCGATCAGGTTCAGTCCGTCTTCCTTGACGAAACGCTCCATCCAGACAGCCATTTCCTCGGGGCTGAGGGGATAGACGGTCTTGCCGTCCACAAGCTCGGGCAGACCGGCATTGGGCTGCATGGAAATGAGGCCGGGCCAGTTTTCCGAAAGCCAGCGGACATGCTCGCCCATTTCCTGCGGGCCGGTGGCGCAGTTCAGGCCGAGCGACGGTACGTCCAGTGCCTGAACGGTCGTGGCAGCAGCACCGATATCGGGGCCGACCAGCAGTGTACCAGTGGTTTCAACCGTAACCTGCACGAAGATCGGCGCATCCGAACCGAGTTCGATCCGGGCAATCTTGGCAGCATTCACGGCGGCTTTGATCTGGAGTGTGTCCTGACACGTCTCGATCAGGAACCCGTCCACACCGCCGTCAATCAGGCCGCGGCACTGTTCGGCAAGAGCAGCTTCAAGGTCATCATAGGCGATGTTGCCCAGCGTCGGCAGCTTCGTGCCCGGACCGATGGAACCCATGACATAGCGATGGCGGCCATCCGAAAAGGTCTCGGCGGCTTCACGCGCCAGTGTTGCGGCCGTGCGGTTGATTTCGCGCGTGCGGTCCTGAAGCCCGAACTCCGCCAGCGTGACGATGGAGCCGCCAAAGGTGTTTGTTTCCACCATGTCCGCGCCAGCTTCGAAATAGCCGCGATGGATTTCGCGGACGAGCTCGGGACGCGAAAGGTTCAGGATTTCCGTGCAGTTTTCCTGCCCCCAGTAATCGCGCTCGACCTCCAGATCCAGCATCTGCACCCGCGATCCCATACCGCCATCGCACAGCAGGACCTGATCGGAGAGGGCATCAAGCAGATGGGGACGTGAAGACATGGGCAGAATGCTCTGTAACTGGGAATGACGAGGAGTGGGTCTGGAGGCCCGCGATCGAAGCAGCGCCTCTATACACGCTCAGAGACAGGAGGGTGTAGCAAAACGGTTCTGCCCCGGCAAAGAGGCTGCGGCATGAATTTGCTGCCCGTTGTCCGCAGGTTTGCTACACAAGGTAGTATGACGTCTTCACGAAACGCCCTGATCCCGCTGACCCTCCTGTCTGACAGGTCGCTGTGGCCGGAAGATCGCCGACGCCACACCCTGCTTCTCGGTGATCCCGGGCAGGATGGCGGATGGGGCGACGTGGCTGATATTCCTGCGCCGTCACCCTTTATGAACCGTCACGCATTGGGATGTCTGTGTTGTACGCGGGATCCCGTAGGCATGGTGCTGGCGCAGGTTTTTCAGGACCGTGTCACAGGCAGGCGCCCGTTTTTTGAAGAAGTCGCAGTTCTGACTGCCCCGCAGGACCTTGTGTCGGTCCGGCAACAGCTTGAAAATGACGTTCTGGTTCGTGCCCGTTACAGGCTTGTGGCCTGACGGGTTTTTCAGATCGGGTCTATGCTCTTTCGGGACTTCGGGATAACTGGACGGCATGACGACTGACGCAGAACAGGACGGGCCGCTCCGGCAGCGCAAGAAGGATCGTACCCACGCCGCGCTGGTGCGTGAGGCCATGCGCCTGTTCTCGACTTATGGTTATGAAGAGACTTCCGTCGACGAGATCGCCGAAGCTGCCCAGATTTCACGTAGGACGCTGTTCCGGTATTTCCCAGGTAAGGCGGACATCATTCTTGCCTGGACCGATGGCGTGACCACGATCCTGACCGACGCCATTCGGGATGTGCCGCTGGATGTTCCGTTACAGGATGCGGTTCTGGCAGGACTGGTGCCGGTTGTGGCGTGCTATTCGTCCGACAGGATGGATGCCTATGCGGTTGTCAGGCTCGTGGAAGGGACGCCAGCCCTGCGGGATATGGCTCTGCGCCGATATTCCGAATGGGAGGAAACGCTCGCTTCCGCCCTGATCGCCCGGCTGCCTGCGACTGAAATGCCGTCTCTGGTGGCCCGTCTTCTGGCCCGGACGGCAATTGCGACCTTCCGGACCGCCCTGGACGAATGGATCAAGACCGAGGGCAAGTCCGATCTGGAAGTCATCCTGCGCCGGACATTCACGCTCCAGCCTCTGCTGTGGCAGGATGACTTTCCCCTGAGTTCAGGCTGAACCTCAGAGGTCCAGCTCGATGCTGAAATGATAGGTGCGCGGCAGACCGGCCACAGCCGAGTTCGTGGCCGTGCTCACACCGTTGATGCTCGACGGATAGACGGACGCCCAGTAGCTCTGGTTCGTCACGTTGTTCACACCGAAACGGAACACCAGCGGCTGACCATAAGCATGGGTCGCGTAACGCGCACCCAGATCCAGTGTGACGTAGGACGGCGCAAAGGTCGTGTTATACACATTGGCGGCACGGCGGCCCATGTAATGGACGTTTGCGTTGACGGCTGCCCCTTTCAGGAACGGCAGACGGTAATCCAGCAGCGCATTCGCCATCAGCGGCGGCACGCCCACGACCTGCTTGTTGGCCGTCAGTGACGATCCCGTGCCGAGCATCTGCGCGTCCAGCCAGGTCATGCCGCCAAGGAAGGTCAGGTCTTCGGTGATGTTGCCCGAAGCCTGGAATTCGACGCCATAATTCCGCTGCAGGCCATAGTTTGCGTAGACCTTGGTAACCGGATCAGTGAAGCCATAGGGGCGGGACATGCGGAAACCGGCAATGTTCAGCTGGATGCGTTTGGCGACGAGGATCTTGTAGCCGACCTCGTATTCCTCTGAACGCAGTGGCGCTGTGACTTCGTTCATATTGACCGAGCCCGCGGGGGCCACGGTCCCGGCCTGAAGCGACTTTCCCCATGTGAAGTACAGCGTCTGGTTATCAGCTGGCTTGTACAGCAGGCTCGTCATTGGGCTGAATGCGGCCGAGCGGCTGTAGCTGGAAGTCTTGGTGCCCGCGATGGCGTAGTTATTGGTGCTCAGCCAGCTCCAGGCGAGGGATCCCATGATCGACCAGTGCTTGCCCAGCGAAATGGTGTCACCGGCCAGCAGGGACTGGTCCATCGTATCGGCGGATTTGTAGCGGCCGGAGTAATAGGGCTGCACACTGGAGAAGCTCTTGGGGTGACCCAGCGTGGCCTCACCCAGCGTAATGGTTCCGGTGGACGACGTGGGGTTGTAGTTCCCCATGACATAGCCGTTCGTGCCAAGCTCGATCTGATGCCGCAGCGGTCCGGTCCGGAACTTGCCGTTCAGGTAGGCCATATTGCTACCTGCGACGAAGTCATTGGCCGTCAGAGCTGCGGAGACCGTCTGCTTGTACAGGCCTGCGGAATTGAGAAGCTGGTTGGAGGTGCTGAACACGTTCCGCGCAGCATTCTGCCACAGACCGCCGAGCTTGAGGCTCCAGTTGTCATTGAAGGTATGGATGATCTTGGCCATGGCCGTATCGGTTTCCATATTATAGCCCGCCTGTGGCTGGCCATAACCCTTCTGGCTCAGATCCGGCGCCTGGGGCAGCTGGATCGCAGTGCTGTAGGCGAAACCACCCGGATAGCCGCGCTCGGCGTAGGTGTACTGGCTGGCATCGATCTGGATGACGGTCTTGGGCGACAGGTGAATGTCAAAATCGCCGCTGACGAGATCACGCCGCAGATGCGAGCCTTCCACATAGCCTTCGCCATTCTGGTTCAGCAGGTTCAGGCGGTACCCGAACCATTTGTTCCTGCCGACGCGCCCGGAGACATCGGCGCTTTCCATGGGGGCACCAATGGAATCCGTACCCACGACGAAGCGTTCGGTCATGCGATCCGTAGGGCGCTTTAGCGTGAAGTCGAACGTGCCGGCCGGGTTCTGGGGGCCGTAAAGCGCGCCCGCCAGCCCGTTGAGAACCTGAAGGCTGTCGAACTGCTCGGCGGCGTAAGGCGTGGTGATGACCATGTTCAGCCCGTCCATACGGGTGTTGGAAATCACATCGCCTTCAAAACCGCGGGACTGCGGGCGGCTGGTGTTTGGATCGCCCCGCATTTCAAGCTGCGCGGACGGGACATAGGCCACAAGATCATTGATGTTGCGCGCCTGCTGGTTCACCAGAATATCATGCGGAACAACCATGATGGACATGGGCGTATCAAGGACCGAACGCGTTCCAAGCGGGCCGAGGGCCACGTCCTTTGTGCGGTAGTCCGCGGCAGTGCCGGAGCCGTTACGGCTGTGAACCGTGATGGTCTCGGCTTTCGGGGCAGCCGGTTTCGCCTTGGTGGGGGACGGCGCGGCGGTGGCTTTGGTCTTCGATGCCGGTTGTGTCTCCGCTGCGAATGCTGGCATACTGCTCAGAACAGATCCGGAGAAGAGACAAAGCAGCAGACGTGCGGATTTCATGAGCGGTCAGTCCTGATCGGTCTATATCGTAAAGCTGGTTTCTCCTCTCTACATTTTGACACTGAGTGTCAAAATGATTCGTCTCTTCCGGCGCTTTCTGCGTGGCTGTTGCCTGAAAGACACAGATGTGCCCGGTTTCACCGGCTGGCGTCGATCTGATCCACGATCGTCAGCACATCCCGCCAGTTGTCGGCGCGTGGCGTCCAGGTTTCAGCCATGTTGTGTGGGGCCGTGAAAAGCACCCCCTGACCCTTGAATCTGCGAAAATGCCGCAGATTGTCATCAATCATCACATCGGCGGCCAGAATGCTTTTGTCGCCGCAGAAGACGATGTTCAGCGGCGAAATGCAGGGGAAATGGTCTCGCAGCCACGCAAATTTCGGCGCACAGGATGCTGGATATTCCATGGCTGCTGTCGTGATGAAAACTTCGCAGGTTTCACACAGGGCGGAAATGGCGTCCTGTGCGCCGGGCATGACAGCAAGCGTTGCGAAGAAATCGCCCTGATGAAGCATGTCTTCCATAGCTTTATAGTCTTCAGCCGAGACGAGGTCCCTGAAATGCTGACCCCGCAGTTCAGCATCGGTCCATGTGTAACCGAAGGATTTTTGAAGCCAGGTCCGTTGTGCAGAACATGCGTCGGCCATGACTTCATCCATATCGATAGCAAGGCGGAGGCGGGACTGGGACATGGGAGGCTCCAAAATTCGTAAGGGATAATGGTACTCTCGTCCTGACCGCGTTGCGATGCAAGCGAAAGGAAAATCAGGTGATATGGAGTTGAATACTTGAATTAAAGATTTATTATTCTTGATGTAGAAATATTTCAAATATGTCTTTAAGAAAATAATGCTTCTTACTACGGAGTAAACTATTCTTGTTATTCATTTCAGCAACTGTAAGCATTGGGTTCTGTTGATGGCTCGTCCGGTTCAGAGCTTCTTTTTCGAAAAGAGGATGTCCCGGCACCTGTAAAAGGAAAACCATCATGTTTCTTAAATATGAAGAGAATTTCCGTATCGTTTCCGCCGCTCATGGCACGGGGAGCGGCGCTTCTGGCAACTCGGGTAATTTCTCGCAGGATCGCGAGAAAGCCTCGGAAGCCGGGCGCAAGGGTGGCCAGACCAGTCACTCCACCAAGGGGGCATCCTCTTCTGGAAGTGGCGAGCACTCGGGCCGCGGCTTCGCCAAGGACCCGCAGAAAGCGTCCGAGGCCGGGCGAAAAGGTGGACAGGCGTCTCATAAATCCTGATCCGCTCTTCTTCAGAGCCTCTGTCGCAAAGCCTGCCGTGGGATTATCCCCGGCAGGCTTTGTGCTGAATGGGTTATTCCTGACTGAGCGATCCTGTCCCGAAAGCCAGCCCGGCCGCCGCAATCAGGGCGGCATAATAGGCATCCGAGTGGCTGAGGGTTGCGTCCAGATAACCGTTCTGGGCAATGCTGGTCTGGGTGAGGGAGCCTACGCCGCTGCGATAGGCGGCGGATGAGGCTTCGAAACTGGTGCGCGCGGCCGTCTCAAGCCTGCCAGATGCGGCATAGGCGCTCAGGCTGGTCCGCAGAGCATTTTCCGCCGCAACGATCTGTTTGACCGAACTGTCCACGGTCTGCCGCAGGGTCGCATCCGCGCTGTCCGACTGGTCCTGCGCCTGTTTCAGAAGGGCCGCCCGTGTTCCGCCGTCAAAGATCGGCACGGTAATGCCGCCCAGGATCAGGCTGCTGAAAGCATTGCTGGACAGGTTGAGCGTCGGCGGGGCCTCGCTTCCCACGCTCGGAATGGAAGACAGGGCCAGACGGCCAGTGGTGTACGCCACGTTCCCCGTCATGAAGATCTTGGGGAGGAACTCGCTGCGCGCGGCCTGAACTCGGCTTTTTGCCGCTTTGGCGCTGGCATAGGCGGCCAGAACGTCCGGCCTGCGCGAGACAGCCTGCTGTACGAACGCGTCCGTCAGGCGCATGTCGTCCAGAGCGAGAGGACGGCCGGAAATATCCAGCGTCTCCAGCTTGGTGGCGGGAGAAATGCCAATGGCGTTGAGCAGTTCCAGCCGCGTATTTTCCTCGTCACCTTCGGCCTGAACGAGCCGCAGTTCCGTCTGGGCGGTGGCCTGCCGGGCCTGTGTGACATCGACAATCGTGCCCTGACCCTGATGCAGTCTGGCGTTTGCGGCGGCTTCCACAAAACGCGCATTGTCCCGCGCCAAACGCAGGAGCCCGACCCGGCTCGTGGCGGCGGCATGGGTGTAGTAGGCCGTTGTTACGCCATAAATGATTTTCTGATGCGCAGCGGTGAACAGCACGTTGCTGGCGATCTGGGCCTGTTTCGTGGCCTCGATCACGGCTTCGCGCTTGCCGAAATCGAACAGCAGCCATTCCATACCAAGCGTCTGCACTTCGCCAGCGCCAGAATTGTTGTTGCGCACGCCGCCCAGTGCATTTTCCAGCCCGCTCAGGCCGGAATTGATGAGGCCCTCGGCCGCTCCCGCGTTGCTGATCGTGGGGTTCGCGCCATCATTGCGGCTGTGATTATAGCCGCCCACTACGGTTGCGGTCAGGCGGGGCAGGTAGGTGCTGCGGGCGATACCCACGGCCAGAGCGGCATCGCGAGCGAGGTTCCAGGCCCGACGCGTTTCGGGATTGGCGGACTGCGCAATATCGATCAGTTCCGCCAGCGCATAGGCATGTCCGTTCTGCACCGCAACGTCCGGGGCAGGGGGACGTACGCGGATCTGTGTATTGGAGGGGAGCGTATACCCGGTCGGCAGATTCAGGGCGTGCGGATCATGCTTTCCGGGCAGGATTTCACCATTTGCCGCGATATTGGGCTCCCACGGGCGGTCGGGAGCGGCGGGCGCGCTGTCCAGAGCCTGCGTGGCGCAGGCGGAAAGCAGAAGGGGAGCCCAACAGAGCGCGGCGCGGATCGGAAAAGGAGGTGCAGGGCGGGTCATCAGGCAATCTGTTCCAATCGTGCCGTGCGCTCGGAAAAATCCGGCCTGCCGGGTGTGACGAGCAGGTCTTCAGAAAGCTCTGCGGCATCGTCGAGCGCTCTGCGCGTGGCTTCAAGCCGGGGCTGGTCAGCGCGCGTGTGGACGGGTTCTGACATGGCGTATTCCAGTGTGCGTTCGCTTTCCAACAGGACGGACTGGGTGCGGGCGAGGGCGTCTGACCGGGCCTGTGGCGTTGAGGCGTTCGCCTGTCCGTTCAGACATTCCACGAGTTTGCGCACCCCGTCTCCGATCCTGTCATAGGCGCTGGCTGGCCAGAAGCTCGTGAACATGGCGTAGGTGATGAAATTGCCGAGCATGATCCCCACGATCCGGTCCCGGGCGGTCGCCATATCGGCTGTGGGGCCGTAGCCCTTCAGGTCGGTGAGGTAAAAGGCCAGCCCGATCTGGAAACCGGCATAGGCAATGCGCTCATCACCGGTTTTGACCCAGGCCGCGATCAGGGAAACCACGAAGACCAGCACCAGAAATCCGGTGATGCCGTTCAGATGCGGCATGACGAAAATGATGGCGGCAATCCCGAGTGTCCCGCCCACGAGTGCGCCCGAAATGCGCAGGGTCAGCTTGGAGACCATTTCCCCCATGGTCGGGAGGGCAACGATGAAACAGGTGATGATGCAGGTATGGATGCCTGGCCAGTCCAGAACCTTGAAGGTCAGATAGCTCAGCATGACCGCCGCCGTGCCCTTGACGGCAAAGCGGACGTGATCGGGGTTGCTGAAAGCATCCTCCGCAAGAAAACCGGATTTTTTCTTCTGTGATGGCGCTTTCGCATCGTCCGCAGAGGGTGTCGCAAAATCCGGCAGCAGATCCGCCATGGCGCAGGCGGTGGGAGACGTTGCGCTGACGGCGGGGCGGTCTATGGCCGCTGGATAGTCCCCATCCGCGAAAATGGCGGCCATGTCCTCAAAAGTCCGGATCAGGCAGGCCGCGTCGTCCTGCGAGACCCCACTTCGGCTGGCCGTATCGGCGAGTGCGAGGACAGCCACGCTGCTGCTGGCGGCCTGTCTGAGGCACGCCAGATCGCGTTGGGACCAGATTTTTTCCAGCCCGGCCATTTTCGCGGACTTCATCATGTCGGTCGTGCCCGCGCGCAGCATGTCCGTGGCCTGCTCCCGGATGCGCTCATCCGGATTGCTCAGGAGACGGCATGCCATGCGAAGACGCGCGGCAATACTGTCAGTCAGGATCCGGCGCGGTGAGGGGCAGATCAGCAGGCCGAGTACGACCATGACCGCGCCCGGAACGGCAAGGAACAGATCCGTATAAAGCAGAGCACGCGTTACGACTTCGCCGACCGGAACTTCGTCGATCGCAATCAGCCCGTACACGGTAATCAGCCCGAGCATATAAGCGACGGGCTTGAGTTTGCTGGCCGAGCCAAGGAAGAAAAACATGAAGGACAGCAGGGCGATGACGATCACGAGCCCCATCGGATGATCCAGCGTCAGGCGGATCAGGCCGTAAATGATCGTCAGCAGGATCAGGACCACAACATTGACGGCCACGCCGGCGAGGGCGTTGGTCACGCGGTCTTTCTGCCACAGCGCCATCATCACGAGGGCTGGGACGGCGAGTTCCGGAACCTGCCAGATTTCCCCGACCAGAACCGTCGTTGTGCATCCGGCTGCCATGCGAAGCGCGTAGCCCATGCGTCCCGGAGCGGGATCGCGCACCAGACGCCAGATGCGAGCCAGTCCCAGTCCGGCGCGCGTCATGTCCGGACGTGGGCCATCCGGCGCGCTGGCGGTTTCAGGGACAGGCTGCGCCATGCCGGATCTCGACCGTCGCGGTGGCGCCAAGCCGCAGGAGAAGAGGGTTCGCCTTGTCCAGCAGGATGCGAACCGGGAAACGCTGTGCCACATGCACCCAGTCCATCTGCCGGGGAACGATCGGCAGGGAGCGTGCAATTCCGGCTGAATCTACAGACAGCACGCCCCAGCCAATGCTCTCGACATGCCCCCGCAAAGCTGTGCGTCGGTCAATCATGGAATGGACCGTCACGCAGTCTCCGATCCGTACTGCGGCAAGATTGATCTCGCGGATATTGGCCGTGGCGTACCACTCGTCATCCGCAATCAGCGTGAACAGGACCTGCGAGGGGGCCAGAACTTCGCCCGGTTTGACCCGCAGACTGGTGACATAGCCGTCAGCCGGGGCGACTACTGTGGTCTGCCGGAGTTCATAACGCGCATGATCCAGTGCTGCCTGACTGGCATCGCGGGCGGCGATCGAACTTTTCAGATCGCCGATTGCGGTGGTCGCCGCCGTGGACTGGTTGCGGGACTGGGCCAGCGAAACTTCGGCGTCATGCAGGGCAACGCGCGCCTGATCGTATTGCTGCCACGGGATGTAGGATTTCCCGGCCAGAGGCTGAAGCCGCTGTACCGTGCGCGCGGCAAGATCCCGGTTGGTCTGGGCGCGGACAACCTGATCGTCGGCGGTGGCGGCATTGGATGTCTTGATGCTCAGCAGGCGGGTCTGGTTTTCGACTTCCGCGCTGGCCAGATCCAGATTGGCCTGCGCCTGCCGGACGGTCAGTTCGTAGGGCTCGGGGTCCAGTCGGTACAGTACGTCGCCTTTGTGGACATGCTGGTTGACCGAAACATCCAGTTCCTTAAGGCGTCCGCCCACGGTCGAGGCGACATGCACGACTTCTGCATCGATGCTCCCGCTGTCGGAGGAGGGGTGGGCGCTGTCCTCATGGGAGACGTGAAGGCCGAACATGACGGCCACTCCCACACAGAGAACCGCGATAACAATGCCGACCGGCTTTTTGGCGGAGACGGGGATGCGCTGCACGATCAGGGTCCGAATACCAGTGTCCACACGCTCAGTGCGGCGATGACGCCCAGGGCGACATAGGTGAAAAGACGGAAGCTGAGCAGGGCATCAATCCCCGTCAGCAGGAAAAGGACCCGCAGCCCGACGGCCGTGGCTACACCCACAAGCCCGCAGACCATCCAGTCCGGGAAATAGGCGCCTGCAACAGGAAAGGAGGGCGCACCCCGCAAGGAGCAGCCGCCCGTCGCCAAAAAAGCCAGACCGGACAGGGGAAGACGGAGACGGGCAGGTCGCATGAGGGGAAGGGGAGCTTTCGCGCGGCCATCAGAAAGTGCGGAGCCTATCACATCCTTTTGCGAAAGCCACAGTTCCAGCCGGGGCAAAATGAAGTCAAAAAGGAGAACCCGGTCCTGTTCGGGTAGTTTCAGAAAGCAGGATTGTTTCCGAAGGTGGTGCTGGACAATGACGGACAGGCTTTTCCCCACGATATTTCTTCTGTGTCTGCTAACCGGCGGTCAGGCTTATGCTGCCAGACAGGATCTTGTCCTGTCACCAGTGAATACTCAGGCCCTTCTGCACGCACGCTCGTCTCTGACGGATATTGACGGAAGCTTCGGAAAAGTGTCCGGAACGCTGACTTACGATCTGGATCGGCAGACGTGCCATGTGGACATGACCATGAATGTCAGCTCCCTGAAGGTTGGAAGCGCTGTCATGAAACAGATCATGCTTTCGGGCATCATGCTCGACAGCGATGACCACCCGGTAATGAAATATGTGGGGGACTGTCGGCCCCGGATTGTCAAAGGTCAGCTTCAGACGGAACTGGCTGGACAACTGACAATGCGCGGGCAGACGCATCCGCTCGTTCTTACTACTGAGCTTCAGTTTCAGGGCAATACTCTGATGCGCATCGCAAGCCATGGCAGTTTTGACCAGCGACAATGGGGCATGAGTACGCTTCTGCATTCGGTGGACCCCATGGTTCGTGTCGAAACCCGGATCCTGATGAAGTAGCGGCCCGGCATGCTTGAAGGCCGCTGGGCCATCCGATAAGCAGGCTCGAAAAATCCCTGTTTCTCCAGCTTCCGGACTTGCGGACATGACCCTGCATACGCCCCTGATCCTTTCCTTCGGCAGCATCAATATCGATCTGACGGCCCGCAGCCAGCGGCTCCCCCGTCCTGGCGAGACCGTTCATGCCGAAAGTTATGCGATTGGTCTGGGCGGGAAGGGGAGCAATCAGGCCGCCGCTGCCGCAAGGCTGGCGCGGACGTTCGATGTGGATGTTGCACTTGCGGGACGCGTGGGCTGCGATGCTTTCGGCGCGCAGGCCCGGGCCAGCCTTGCCGGGTTTGGCGTGGATCTGTCGCCGCTGCGGGACGATACAGACAACCCCACCGGGATTGCCCTGATTGGAATTGATGCTGCGGCGGAGAACTGCATCACCGTCGCAGGGGGGGCGAACATGGCCGTTGATGAGACGGATATCACGGCGGCAGCGTCTTGGCTGAAGCGGGCAAAGGTCCTGCTGCTTCAGCTGGAAATCCCCCAGGCTGCCGTTCTTGCTGCGGCACGTCAGACGCGTAGCGCAGGTGGTCTCGTCGTGCTCGACCCGGCCCCCGCGCCCGAACATGGTTTGTCGGAATCTCTATGGTCCGAGATCGATATTCTCACACCTAACGAGAGTGAAACCTTCAGCCTCACCGGTATCCGTCCCGCAACGGTGGAACTGGCTCGAACTGCGGCAGAGGCCCTGCTGGCAAAGGGCGTTCGTGCTGTTCTGGTCAAGATGGGCGCGCAGGGCGTCTTCTGGCATGACGGCACTTCGTCAGGTCATCTGGCACCCTTTCGGGTGGTCCCGATTGATACGGTGGCGGCGGGAGACTGTTTCAATGCGGGGCTGGCGGTGGCGCTCGCCCTTGGAAAAACGCTCCCCGCAGCGGCACGGATCGCCTCTGCCTGCGGGGCTCTGGCTACGACCCGTCATGGCGCCGCGGATGCCGCCCCGGAATGGAACGAGGTTGCGGCCTTAATGCAGGACTAGAAACCCTGCTTGCACAGGCAGTTTTTTGGGTTCAGGTTCCGCGCATCGCAATCAGCAACGGATCCGCAGGACATGACCAGAAATCGCATTATTTGGATGGTTCTGTCCGGCGCTCTCATGACGGCGTTTTTTCTTGTGGCCTGCATGACGACCACCATGGATGCTGCGGGCCATATCCATGCCAGTTATTTCTGGATGGCTGGCTTCATCATTTTCGCCATCGTCCATGTCTACTGCACCTGCATGTCGAAATGAGAATGCGCTGCTGGGACGAACGGATCGGCATAAGAAAGGGCGCCCTGTTAAGGCGCCCTTTCTTACGATGAGACTGGCTCAGTAGGGTCCCGGACCATATCCCGGAGGAGGGACAGCACCCGGGGCGACCGGCACACCCGGCTGCATCATGCCAGGGGCGGGGGCAACGCCCATGCCGTTGGCGCTGACGACACCGGCGATGAGGCCGGTTGCCAGAGCTGTCAGCAGGAACTGATTGCCATAACGCGTCCAGTAATAGCCTCGCGGCGGAGCATACAGGCCACGATAGTTGCGCCAGTTGTTGACGGCCCAGCGGCTGCCACGGGGCCCGTCATAACGGTCGCCACGGCGCCAGACACGGTTCTGTCCGCCACCATGACCACCGCCTCCGCGATAGTCACCATGACCACCGCCGCCAGGACCGCCACCCGGACCACCGCCGCCGCGAGGATCGGCAGAAGCAAGTGGTGCTGCGGCGAGGAGGCAACCGGCCATCAGGCCTGCGAATAGTTTTGTCTTCATAACTCACCTTCAAACCCAGTCATGACATCCCGAAAGAACGACCGGGACCATGCTCTGAATTGTTATAGAGCCTCTCAAGCGTGGCCGGAATATGGCTTTTGGGACGCGGTCTGTAACGGCCCGTACGGGCTTCAGGTTTCTTTTGCTGTTATGAATCGGAAGATGCGGGGCGTTCGCTGGCTTTCCGTGTGATGAAATGTGCGCTTATGTTCGTTTTCTCACATCCTGCATCCGGACGACCGATCATGCCCTATGAACAGCTTCTGACCAGCCCGCGACAGGACCAGATCGTACGTCTGGTCCGCAGCCAGGGTTACATGGCCAATGAGGACATGGCGCAGCATTTCAGTGTCGCGGTGCAGACCATTCGCCGGGATGTGACATATCTTGCAGGGCTTGGACTGCTATGCCGCCATCATGGTGGGGCAACGCCGGTCTCCACGGTTGAAAATCTGGATTATGACGCGCGCCAGATCCTCAATTCCTCTGCCAAGGATACGATCGGACGCTATGCCGCCGCTTTGATTCCTGATCGATCTTCCCTGTTCATTAATATCGGTACCACGACGGAGGCCTTTGCACGTTCGCTCACCAGCCACCGGGACCTGAGGATCGTGACCAATAATCTGCATGTGGCGTCCCTTGTTTCGGGAAGAGCGGATTTTCATACAATCATTGCAGGAGGCCAGCTGCGCCCACGGGACGGGGCCATTCTGGGCGCGGCTGCTATCGAAACCCTATCGTCATTTCGCACGGAATTCGGGGTCATCGGGATCAGCGGGATCGAGGAAGACGGCACGTTGCTGGATTTCGATCTGAGCGAGATCCAGTGTGCACGAACAATTATCCGGAACTCCCGTCGCGTCCTGCTGTTGGCGGACCATACGAAGTTTACACGCCACCCCATGGGGCGAGTAGGCGACCTGCACGATATCGATGACCTGATTACCGACAAACCGGTCTCCGAATCCTTCCAGCGGGCGCTGGAAGCCGCAGGCGTCACCCTTCATGTGGCTGAAAATAACGTCTGATTACTCGCATACCAACACTATTGCGTTACGAATCACATAAATCGCTTTCTTTATCGCTAAACATGCTCCAAAACGAACATCGACCGCTCGTTTTGGAGCGTGATGACAGGAGGGTGTGATGTCATCGATTCATGAGGTTTCAACCGCGGCCAGAGCGCCTGCACCCTATGACCTTCTGGTCGTGGGCGGCGGGATCAATGGCTGTGGTATTGCAAGGGATGCCGCGGGCAGGGGAGCGAACGTGCTTCTCGTCGAGCAGGATGACCTTGCAAGCCATACATCTTCCGCAAGCACCAAGCTGATCCATGGCGGTTTGCGCTATCTCGAGTATTACGAGTTCCGGCTGGTCCGTGAGGCCCTGATGGAGCGCGAGCGTCTGCTGAAGATTGCACCGCACATCATCTGGCCCATGCGCTTTGTCCTGCCGCATTCGAAAATGCTGCGCCCGGCCTGGCTGCTGCGGACAGGGCTGTTCCTGTACGATCATCTCTGTCCGAACATGACGCTGCCGCGAACGAAGGCGCTGAACCTTCGGACAGCTCCGGCGGGGAAGCCTCTTCGTTCGGACTATGTGCGCGGCTTCGAATATTCGGATGGCTGGGTGCAGGACAGCCGACTGGTCGTTCTCAACGCCATGGATGCCGTGCGCGTTGGCGCGAATGTCCAGACACGCACCCGTCTCCTCAAAGCCGTTCGTGGCCCGCAGAGCTGGACCGCAACGCTCGAAAACACCGAGACCGGCGAGCAGAGCACGGTTCAGGCCAAGGCTCTCGTCAATGCGGCGGGTCCGTGGGTTGCCGAACTGCTGCATGATCGACTGAACGTGCCGAGCCGCAACCGTGTGCGTCTGGTCAAGGGCAGTCATATTGTGGTGCCGCGCGTCTTCGAGGGTTCGCAGGCCTACATCTTCCAGAACCCGGACAAGCGGATCGTCTTCGCCATTCCCTACGAACAGGATTTCACCCTGATCGGCACCACGGATGTTCCGTGGGAGCAGGACCCGGGCCATGTCGAGATCTCGTCCGACGAAATCACCTATCTGTGCGAGAGCGTGAACCGCTACTTCACAAAGACTGTGCGTCCCGAGGATGTTGTCTGGACCTATGCCGGCGTGCGCCCGCTTTATGACGACAACTCGGGCAATGCTTCGGCCGTCACGCGCGATTACGTTCTGGATGTAGAGGCGACTGCCGCGCCGATCCTGTCGGTTTTTGGTGGTAAGATCACGACCTTCCGCAAGCTGGCCGAACACGCCGTCGAGAAGCTCGCGCCGCATCTTCCTGTCCTGAAAAAGCCGGGCTGGACCGATGGTACCCCGCTTCCGGGCGGGGAGTTTGCGCCGAAGGATTTCGACGCCCAGCTCAGTCGTTTCCGGGCTCATGCGCCGCACCTGTCCGAGCGGACCTCCTGGCGTCTGATGCGCAATTACGGTCTGCGTGCCTACGTCATCGCCACGTCCAACCCCGAAGGTATGGGGCAGATGTTCGGTGACACGCTCAGTGCGCGCGAGGTGGACTATCTCATCGACAACGAATGGGCTCGCAGCGCCGAAGATATCCTGTGGCGTCGCTCGCGGCTTGGCCTGTTTGTCAGTGATGCCGATCGTGCAGCCCTTCAGACTTATGTCGAAGGCCGTCTGCAGGGTGGTGTCGCCTCTGTTTCCCATCCCGATCCGGTCGTGCGGCAGAACGTCGCCTGACTTCCTTTGCTTCATTTTCATGGCGGATATCAGTCATGTCAGAAAACAAGCGTTACCTTGGTGAGCTCCTCTCGGAGTTCTTCGCAGTCGCGATCATCATCCTCTTCGGAGACGGTGTCGCGGCCATGTACTCGCTCTACGATCCCAGTCCGTACAAATCGGCGTACTGGGGCGTGTGCATTGTCTGGGGTCTGGGTGTGACGGTGGCGATTTATGCGACCGGCGCGATCAGCGGCACGCACGCGAACCCGGCCGTCACCCTTTCACTGGCGATGTTTCGGGGCTTTTCCTGGAAAAAAGTGCTTCCTTACATGAGCGCTCAAGTTTTGGGTGGCCTTGCGGGCGCGGCGCTGGTGTACTCGCTCTATGTCCCGGTCATCGATCACTTCAACATGGCGCATAATCTGACGCGTGCTGTGGATGGTGGTTCGGCAGGCGTGTTCTTCACCCATCCCGGTGATTTCGTCACGGTGTCGCACGCATTCTGGGACGAGCTGGTCCTGACGGCAGTGCTGGTTTTTGGCATTTTCGCGATCACCTGCCAGTACAACACCCAGGCTCCGCAGGCGAATTCCAGCGCGCTGATCATCGGCCTTCTGGTGGCAATCATCGGCGCATCCTGCGGCTATCTGGATGCCTGGGCCATCAATCCGGCCCGTGATTTCGGCCCGCGCCTGTTCTGCTTCTTTGCAGGCTGGGGGCAGAGCGCACTGCCGGCACCGGGCAACTATTTCTGGGTTCCCGTCGTGGCCCCGCTGATTGGGGGTCCGATCGGGGCAGCCGTCTACCAGTTCGGCCTGCGCCCGTTCATGCCGCGCTACCTAGAGCAGACCGTCACCGTGGCGCCTGAAGGGATCAACCCCGCCGAGCCGGTTCTGGTCGTCTCCAATCCGGGTGATCCTACCTTTCCGGTCATCAACCGGGTCTCCTGAAATCAGTCTGAAACCTTTCAAACTTTCACGATTTTCCGCTGGAGAGCACATCATGAACAAGAAAGACTGCATCCTCGCCATCGATCAGGGCACGACCTCGACCCGGAGCATCATCTTCGGCAAGGACGCGCAGGCTCTGGCCATCTCCCGTCGCGAGTTCCCACAGCATTATCCGGAGCCCGGCTGGGTCGAGCATGACGTCGAAGACATCTGGCGCGATGTGCTTTCCACAGCCCGTGAGACGATCGACGAGGTCGGCGGGCCGGAGCGCATTGCGGCCCTTGGGATCACCAACCAGCGCGAAACCATTGTAATCTGGGACCGTGAGACAGGCCGTGCCATCCATCGTGCGCTCGTCTGGCAGGATCGCCGGACGGCTCATGAGTGCAGCCTGCTGCGCCAGCAGGGCAAGGAAGCGATGGTCCGTGACAAGACCGGTCTGCTACTGGATCCCTATTTCTCTGCCAGCAAGATCGCCTGGCTGCTCGACCACGTGCCTGATGCCCGTCGTCGTGCGGAAGCCGGGGAACTCGCAGCGGGCACGATCGACTGCTTCCTGCTGTGGCGCCTGACTGGCGGCAAGCGTCATGCAACGGATATCACCAATGCCTGCCGCACGTCGCTGTTCAACATCCATACGCAGCAGTGGGACGAGGAGCTTCTGCAGCTTTTCAATGTGCCACGCTCCCTTCTGCCGGAAGTCTGTGACAACAGCAGCAATTTCGGTGAGACAGAAGCCAAGCTGTTCGGTGAAAAGATTATCATTGGCGGCATGGCAGGCGACCAGCATGCGGCCGTGATCGGACAGGCCTGCTTCCAGGAGGGCATGGCCAAGGCGACTTACGGAACAGGCTGCTTCATGCTGCTTAACACCGGCGAGAAGCCCATCATTTCCAACAACCGTCTGCTGACCACGATTGCCTACCGTATCGGCGGAAAGACCATCTACGCTCTGGAAGGGTCCATCTTCGTTGCTGGCGCCGGTATCAAGTGGCTGCGTGACGGTCTGCACCTGATTACGCATGCCTCCCAGACAGACGATATGGCAACCCGCATCCCGGACAGCCATGGCGTCTATATGGTTCCGGCCTTCGTAGGCCTGGGTGCCCCGCACTGGGACCCGGATGCACGCGGTCTGATCTGCGGTCTGACGCTGGGCTCCACGCAGGCGCATATTGCCCGCGCGATGCTGGAATCCGTAGCATTCCAGACCTATGACCTCATCCGCGCAATGCGTGAGGACGGCGCTATGCGGACGAGCATCCTGCGCATCGATGGCGGTATGGCGGTCAATGACTGGTTCGCCCAGTTCCTGTCCTCAATGCTCAAGGCGGAGGTCGAGCGTCCGGTCAATATCGAGACTACGGCGCTTGGTGCAGCATTCCTTGCCGGATTGCAGGTCGGGCTATGGAAGAGCCTCGACGAAGTTGCAGCGACCTGGAAGCAGGAGCGCGTTTTTGCACCGAAAATGGACCCGGCACAGCGTCGTATCATGATCGATGGATGGCACGATGCGGTTCGCCGGACGCTGACGCCGCCTCCAGCACCCGTCGGACATGCCGCCGCCGTCGAGGTGACCAGTCAGGCTGCTTGAGCGTTAAATGCGATCATGAAAACCGGCGTCGTAACAGGCGCCGGTTTTTTTGACGTTTCAGTGCGTCATGCGCTGAAGAACTGACTAAATCCCATCTCCCGCAGGGCTCTGCGATAGGCGATCGAGCTGCGATCCGCCATGACATGCGCTTCCAGCGTCGGATCAAGCGGCAGATTTTCGGGCTTCTGCGCCTCGACGAGGGCGCGGTCTTCTTCAAAGACCTGCCGGTTGAAGTCATAAACGGCCTGAAGTGGGATATGCCTGTCGAAATTCCGGCAGATCGGCGAGAACATCCTTGTCTTCCGCGCGGAAACCGGCGAGGCGGCATTCATGATGACAAGCCGTCCTTCATCCGGGAAATGGATTTCCAGCGTGGCGACAAATGGCACATGGACACGGAAATGCCGCAGCCATTCAAATCCTGGCTTCTCCCAATCCTCATGTCCGACAGGGAAATTGCTGACCGAGCTGCGATATTTCGCTTCGAACCCGTCCTGCGTCATTCTGGGCATGTAGGAGGGAACGACGGGGTTGTCGGGATCGGCGAAGGTCTCGGTATGAACGAAGGCGAAATGGGCCACGTCGATGAAGCCTTCGACCTGACGTCCCGCAAAACCCGCGATATCGATCCAGGGGCAGTTGATCTGCTGATACTCAGGCTCGTCCCAGTGCGGCATCGGCGGGATCGTCACGGTCCCGTCGGAGTTCAGGCACGTCCAGATCAGCCCGTATCGTTCGACAGTTGGATAGGTGCGCAGGTTGAGTTTGGATGGAATGGCGCTATCAGGATGCGCAGGAACGCGCACGCATCTGCCACCGTTGCCGAAGCGAAATCCGTGATACGCACAGGCAATCGTCTCGCCGTTGCCTGTGCCCATGCTCAGTGGAACACCCCGATGCGGACACAGATCGTCCGCAATCACGATGTCCTCTCCTGCACGATAGATGACGAGGGGCGCATCCAGAAGGGTCACACCCAGCGGTTTGTCTTCCAACTCACGGACCAATGCCACCGGATGCCAGCAGCGTGATAAAAGATCCCAGTCCGCAGCCTCGAACGTGCAGTTACGGGGCAGGGGAGCAACGGCGGATTTTGCGACCATGAGAGGCTCCTGTGCATGTAAGAGCATCATCCACCATGCGACCGTTCGCGGATATATCAAATTACGTGATGATCTGTTCGCAAAAAGAGATCAGACTGATGCGTTCAGGTGCTTTTTGTGGAGTTGTGGCTTTGATCTTGCTGGTCCTGGCAGTATCCTTCCGCCAGTCCGGAAGATGGGAGGCGCGAATGGCGCGTTTTTTCTGTCATTTGTCGGCAAACAGGAAGTATGTCCGCAATGACCGTCCCGCAGCAGTCTAACGCCTTTTTCAATCAGCTGCGTCAGATCAACGGAGAGCGTGGATTTCTGGCCAATCTGGGTGGCTTCTTTTGCGTCAGTTGCATGATGGGACTGGGAAATCTTTTCAGCCAGTCGCTGTTCCATGAAAACATGGCATGGATTCTCGGTCCGCTCATGGTCATGATTGCACTGTATTTCTTCGTGCCATATGTGATTCTGCTGGTAACGAACCAGCGTTCCACCGAAAGCTGATCCTGGACGCTGACAGTAAAAAAGGGAAGATGGGCCTGAGCCGTCTCCCCCTTTTTATTATGGCCTGTGTCTGATGAAGATTAGTGCGGCGTATGATCCTTGCGAACCTGCGCGACCTGATCGGCGGTCACGGTATAGGTGCCGCTGCCGAATGTCTTGCTGACATAATTCACGAGGCTGGCGACTTCCGCATCGTCCAGACGCTGCACATCTGCGGTGCTGCCGAAAGCCGGCATGCTGGCATGGCCATCCGCCGTCTTGCGGTTCACGCCTGTCAGGATCGTCATGATCAGATTGTCCGGACGTCCTGCTCCGACAACGGAGTTTTTGTAAAGCGACGGTGCATACTGATCGACGGTTCCCGCGCCGTTCTGCCCATGACAGGCGGCACAATTGGCATCGAACAGGTTTTCCGGAGCCTTCTGCGACAGGTTGTCGATCCGGGTCAGCTCACCTGAACGCAGATCAGGAATGTCGTTCGCCTTGCCAAAACCATCACGCGGCTGATGGTCGGTGGCATCGTCCATCGGCTTGATCTGCCGGATGAAAGCCGCCAGCGCATGCAGATCCGCATCCGTCAGGTGGCTCGTGCTGTGCTCGACAGCCTCTCCCATCGGACCGGCCGCCTGGCTTCTGCCCTTGACCCGACCGGTGCGCAGATACTGGACGATATCGTCTTCGCTCCAGTCCCCGATACCGCCCGTCTTGCTCGGCGTGATGTTCGGCGCGTACCAGCCTGAAAGCGGGCTTCCGGCCAGGAACTCGTCGGACTTCTCCATCAGCATCACGTTGCGCGGCGTATGGCACGTTCCGCAATGCTCGAGGGCCGTCGCGAGATATTTGCCGCGTCGCAGCGGATCATAGGTCGCAGAATCGCCGGTCTCCTGCTTCTCGCTGCCCGCCAGCATGTTCCATCCCGACAGGGTCAGGCGGATATTGCTGGGAAAGCTGAGCTGGGTTGCGGGCGGTGTTTCCGCAACAGGTTTGACCCCGTTCATGAACCAGACATACAGCGCGTGAATGTCCTGATCCGTCATGCCCGCATAGGAGACATACGGCATCACGGGATACAAGTTTTCGCCATCACGGCGCTTGCCCTTGCGGAGCGCCTGCTCGAAATCATGCTCCGAGTATTTGCCGATCCCGTGATCGGCATCGGGCGTGATGTTTGTGGAAATGATGTCGCCCATGGGTGTGGCGATCTTCAGACCACCGGCGAACGGCGTGCCACCCAGCTTGGTGTGACAGGCGATGCAGTCCGCCGCCGTGGCGAGATAGGCGCCACGGTTCATGACATCCTGATCCACATCCGCCGCCCGCGCAGCAGGGGCAGACAGTCCGCTCAGAACCGTTCCACCAACGAGGAAAGACCAGAAAACGGTTTTGAAATCAGGCATGGAGCAGTTCTTTTTTCAGCGTATCGGCAACACGAAGCGCAAGGGCTGCGACGGTGAGGGTGATGTTCCCGGTTCCGACCGTGGAGAACACGGAGGAACTCGCGATGAACAGGTTCTCGTGGTCATGCGCCCGGCAATGGCCGTCCACCACGGAATCCTTGGGGTCCACACCCATGATGGTGCTGCCCGAGGGGTGATCCTGCGGGAAGTAACCCGGCGTCCACTGCTCGTCCGTACCGTTCATCAGGCCGATAAGGTTCTTGAACAGCCCACGCGTATGTTCACAGCTGCGGACGGTATATTCCGGCAGCTTGTAATAGACATCGGGATGAGGAATCCCGAGCGCATCCTTGTGCGTCGTGCTTAGCGTCAGGCGGTTGTCCGGATCGGGCAGGGCCTCGTTATGGCTGAACAGACGGACCGTGTGGGACGCCAGATAGCGGATCTGGTCTTCCAGATCCTTGCCGACATAACCCTTAGAAATCGCAAGCTGTGTTGCAAAATCGACCTGGTTGTCATCGACCATGTGCACGAGATACGCGCCACGATCGCCACGCCAGTCGCCATCGCGGAAATTGTCGATCACGTTCGTCTCAAGCGGACCGCGTCCGGGCCACAGGGCCTTGTCGCCGCTGATGAACGTCACCTGCACGCCGGTATGGTCCATCATGTTCCGGCCGACATGGCCCGAGCTGTTGGCGACACCGTCGGGGCTCTGTTCGTCTGCCGAAAGCAGCAGCAGTTTGGCCGTCTCGATGCAGTGGGCGGCAACCACAAAGTACTTGCCCGTCACACGATGCGATCCCTTGTCCGGATCGTAATAGTGAACGGCCGTCACCTTCTTATTCGCGCTGTCCCGCTCAATCTTGTAGACGACTGCGTTCGGGATAAACTTCGCGCCAGCCGCCTCGGCGTGATAGACGGAATAGCCACCGTTATACATCGCCCCGATCGGGCAGATCGGCATGCAGTTGTTGTGCCCTTCGCAGGTCGGACGGCCGTCGTAAGGCTTCGTGTTCCGGGCCTGCGGCTCATGCACGACGCGGTAGGGCGTCTTTTCATTGATGAGCTTGCGAAACTGCTGGGCCGCATAGGAAATCGGTAGAGCTTCCATCGGGTAGGGCTGTTTGCGCGGCGAACCCAGATCCTCGACCTTCGGGTCCGGACCGCATACGCCCATCATGACTTCGGCCTGATAGTAAAATGGCTCGAGGTCGTCGTATTTCAGCGCCCAGTCACGGCCCTGACCATAGCGGGTCTTGAGCTCGAAATCGGACGGAAGATAACGCCACGCACAGCCAGCCCAGTGCCAGGTCGTACCACCCATCATCCGCAGATAAACCTGCTGATAGGCTTCCGCGTTCGGGCCGCTCGTATGCAGGTATTTGTTCGGCGTGATCTGGTTGGGCGGATGCTCGGCCCAGGGTGTGGACGGGAAGGGGCCCTGATAGGAGGGCTTGTTTTCCAGATTGCGGAAATTATCGACGAAATGCTGCCGGTCCACACGCGGTCCGGCCTCCAGCACGATGACGGAAATGCCGGCGCGGGCCAGTTCGTTCGCAATGGAACTGCCAGCCACACCGGACCCGACGATCACGACATCGGCGGAAAGATTCTGATCAGAAGACATAGGAGATGCTGTTCCCGCTCTCAGGTAGGTTCCACGTCGAACTTGGACGGCGAAAGCGCAGGGGCGCCGGTCGGCTTGTCGACATCGGGCGGCTGCGTCGTCCAGTAGAACGGGCCGCCTGCGGCATAGGTCTTGGGATAAATCGCGTCCTTGGTGACGTCGAACATCAGGGCGGAGCGATAGACCACGACCTTGCCGTCCGCGACACCGCGATACCAGCCGGTCATGAGGTCATGAATAACGTCCTTGAGCGCGGGGTCGGCCTGTTCGGCAGCCTTGGCGAACGCGGAGGCGTTTTCGTAAGTCCCGCCTTCCAGAAGATCAGCAAGCTTTGAAAGCTGCGCCTTGCGCTCCGGGCCGGACTGGAGAATGCGCTCATACAGCGCCTTGCCGATCCGCGGGTCGAGGGAAGGGCGGTCCGTGAGGCGCGAGGAGAGCTTCATGAAGCGTTCAAGTTCAGGGGCGGCGCCGGTTGAAGGCTCCGCGGCCACGACACTTCCAGCCGCCATAATGCCCATGCCAGCCATGCCCGTCATCAGCGTATCGCGACGCGACATCCGCATCAGCCGGTTCAGACGCATGGCATTGGGGGAGGAAACATGGAGGTCAACAAGAGGGCAGTGACGATCTTTCGTCATGTAGGATCACTCTTCGCATACACTCGAGATTGATGACGGGACCGTGATCCTGACACCTTGAGAGGTCCGCAGCCTACAGAGACAGCCTGATCATGCAACCGTGAACGGCCAATTATCCGGAAATAATCCGGCAAAAAGACAAGCCAGATAAGTTGCGTGAGAAGGATAACTAACAGAAACGTCCGTTATCTTATTGTGGTTCCCAAAGACTGACAGACATTTCCCGGGCCCTTTACTGCCACTCTCCTTTGCAACGTGATCGGATTCGGAAGTTCGTCACTCCTGCGTCCTCTTCAGATATTGCGAATTCTTCGCAACTGGTTTTCTCGAGAGGGAAATAGGGTACTTTTAAGGTCCAGTAAGATGGAACAGGGGCGCGGATGTGTTTCCGCGCCCCTAGGTACTGCCATCAGACGACGACGTTTATGTGCCGACGCCCAGAAAAACCAGTGCGGTGGTGATCAGCCCGACGAGAACCGCCAGCACGATGCTGCATTTCAGTGTGAATTTGAGCAATACGCCTTCCTGTCCGACCAGTCCGACTGCAGCAGAGGCTACGGCAATGGACTGCGGAGAAATCATTTTCCCCACAGCGCCACCAACCGTATTTGCCGCGACCAGAAGTTCACCGCTAACGCCAATCTGACGTCCTGTTGCAGCCTGAAGTCCGCCGAACAAGGCATTTGATGAGGTGTCGGAGCCTGTCAGGAAAACACCGAGCCAGCCGAGCAAAGGCGCGAAGAATGTGAACGCGCCCTTGGTCATGGCCAGCACCAGAGCCAGCGTCGTCGACAGGCCCGAGTAGTTGGCGAGGAATGCAAAGGCCAGCACCATGCCAATGGCATAGATAGGCGTTTTCAGCTCTCGCAACGTATCACGGAAAGTCGCAAAAGCGTCCTTTGGGCGCATTTTCAGAAACAGAACGGACATCACGCCAGCAAGCAGAATGGCTGTGCCCACTGAGGAAATAAAATCCAGCTTGAAGATGGCGGCATAGGGGGTCGGGCTGGAAACAATCGGAGCACTTTTGAGGACGAGGTTATGCAGTCCCGGAAAACGGAGAACGAGCACCGTCCAGTCCAGTGGTCCACCGGCCGAAAAAAGCGCCTTAAAAGGCTTGATGCTCCAGATGGCGACAAACGCCGTGAGAATGATGAAAGGCGACCAGGCACGCAGGATCTGGGGGGCCGTATAAGATGTTTTCTCCACAACGGCATCAGCAGGTGTATCACCCGTATCGAAGCGGAAAATCCGGCTGGGCTTCCAGATGCGCAGAAAAACCGGAATTGCGACCATTGTGACCAGCGGTGCAATGATATCAGGCAGTTCCGGCCCGATCAGTAGCGCAGTCAGGGACTGCGTAAGGGCGAAAGTGGCCCCCGTAACGAGGATGACAGGCCATGTCTCGCGAATGCCTCTCATCCCGTCCACGACGGCGACCAGCCAGAACGGAATGAGGATTCCGATTATGAGCAGTTGCATCACGACCAGTCGGCCAACCGCATAGGGTTCGGCTCCTATCACCTGTGCACCAACGATTACGGGAATGCCCATGGCGCCAAAAGCGCCCGGTGCTGCATTGGCGATCAGGCACAGTCCTGCTGCATAAATCGGCGGAAAACCGAGCCCGACGAGCAACGCTGTTGTGATGGCGACAGGTGCACCAAATCCAGCGGCGCCTTCCAGAAAGGCCCCGAACGCAAATGCGACCAGAAGGAGCTGGATGCGCTGGTCTTCAGAGACCGTGGAAATGGAATGGCGGATGATATCAAACTGTCCCGTCCGGACGGAGACTTTATAGAGAAAGACCGCACCGATGATGATCCACGAGATGGGCCATAATCCGTAAGCAAAACCGTACAGACATGCCGCTAAGGCCATGAAGAACGGCATGCCATAAAACAGGACGGCAAGCGCAAAAGTAATTCCCACAGTAATTGTGCAGGCGATATGTCCCTTCATGTGCAGGTATAGAAGGGCAAAGAAGAAAAACAGGATTGGAATGAGAGCGACCGCGCCGGAAATCCAGATATTCCCTATGGGATCGTAAACCTGTACCCAGGACGACATCCAGAAGCCTCCAAAATAAAAATTAAGTGAAAATAAGAAAACGGTATATTTTTATTTTCTCTACCGCGGATGATATTTTTCGAAATCAATAACCGCAATAAGGGTTGGATGTAATTGACGGTAAAATTTATGACATACGGTTTTTATTAGTTGGATTGGTATCTGGGGCGCTTAATGTGGATATTAATGATATATGCTGTTAATCTGGGTTTCATTATTGTCTACAGGAAGTAGAATTTGATAAATATTAAATATATATAACGCATATATCTGGTATTTAGTATTTTTATATAAATAAAATTTATGTTTTATTTCTCTGTCGAGAAAAAAATTCCGATTTTTGGACTAAATTCCTGATCTGGCAATAAAAAGTTATAAAATGCAGTTTTAGACTTCTTTTATAAGGCTGGTGTACCTGCTTTGGATGGAAAGATATGCTGTGGGGCCGAGCAAATTGGTGCTGTGGAATGCCTTGTGATGCTCTCGAAAGGGTGAGAAACAGGGGTAGCATCATCAGTAGAAATGGACAGTCGAGTTCCTATGCATTTTCGCCTTCTCTGTGCGTCCCTGATCGGGGCCGGTACGATTGCCTTTTCTTCCAGCGCGCTCGCCTGGGGGCCTTATGGCCACGCGATCGTCGCGGATATTGCGCAGGAACGCCTGACGCCTCAGGCCCAGAAGGCTGCGACTGCTCTGCTTGCGCTTGAGAAGCATCAGACTCTTGATCAGGTCGCGTCCTGGCCCGATACGATCGGCCATGTGCCCAAGAAAAAGGGTGGCGCGCCCGAGACGCTGAAATGGCACTACGTCGATATCGATGTGTCACATCCGGCTTACGATCAGGCCCGCGACTGCCCTGACCATGCCTGCGTCGTCGAAAAGCTGCCCGAGGAAATCAAGATCCTTGCGGACACGCATGCCTCCTCGCAGGACCGTCTGGTGGCTCTGAAATGGGTGGTGCATCTGATGGGCGATATCCATCAGCCGCTGCACGCTGCCGAGCGGAATAAGGACATGGGCGGCAATGCGATCCGCTTGACCTATTTCGGCGATAATGCCAATGGCCACATGAATCTTCATTCCCTGTGGGATGAGGGCGTGATCGACCATGAGGCGGACCTGCATGTCGGTCCGTTCTACAGCATTGACGCGTCCCGCGCGAAGCAGGAAGCCGACCGTCTGGGCGCCCTGATTACGCCGGACGAGACGAAATACTGGGTGCAGGATCTGGACGGCGGCGATGTTTACAACGCGACCGTCGACTGGGCCGACGAAAGCCATTCACTGGCCCGCAGCGTGGCCTATGGCGCGCTTCCGGCCAACAAGGGCGCGGATGTCGGCAAGGCCTATACTGAACTGACATGGCCGATCATGGAACTGCGTCTGGAACAGGCCGGCGTGCGTCTGGCCGCCGTCCTCAACACCGCCCTGAATGGCGGCTGAGAACGGCTCCGAGGTGAATGGACGTCAGGATTTCTGCGGCCAGCCGCCTCCCAGCGCCCGGTACAGATGGGCAACGGAGATCGAGACGTTGGCGCTCGACTCAGCCAGTGCGCTCCGGCTCGCCAGAAGAGCGTTCTGGGTCGTCAGGACGTTGAGGAAGTCTCCCGAACCCTGACTGTACTGAAGCTGCGCGATATGGACGGCGGTTTCGTCTTCCGAAACTGTCTCTTCCAGCCGGTTCCGGCGCTCCTGCGCGGCGCTCAGATCCGCCATGGAGTCATCAACTTCTTCCCAGGCTTTCAGAAGCGTGCGCTGCAACGCAATCGCCGCTTCCTTCTGCTGCGCCCGCCGCAGATGAAGCTGCCCGGTCAGACGCCCGCCCTCGAACAACGGCAGTGTCATCGTTGGGCCGAACCCGTACTGCCGGGATGCCCATGATCCCAGCCCGCTGAACTGCAATGCCTGAATATCGAGGCTGCCCGAGAGCGTTACGCGCGGGAAAAAGTCCGCGACGGCCACGCCGATGCTGGCTGTTGCGGCATGAAGATGGTCTTCGGCCGCCCGCACATCCGGGCGACGCTCCGCCAGTTCGGAGGGCAGGCCAACTGGAATATCCGCAGGGACGGGCGGGATTGTCTGCGCCGAGCCAAGCCTGTCCTTCAACGCGCCCGGCTCCCGCGCGATGAGGAAGCTCAGCGCGTTCACGAGATGCACTTCCTGACTTTTCAGGACCGGAAGGCGCGCTTCGAAGCCATGCATCTGTCCGCGGGAATAGGCGACATCGAGCTTCGTTGCCGTGCCCTGTGCGAACCGAAGCTCCGTCAGCTTCACGCTATGCTGTGCAATGGCGATGCTCTGCTGGGTGATGCCAATCTGCGTCTGGATATTGCGCAGGTTCAGATAATCCTGCGCAGTTTCGGCCATGAGCGAAATCAGCACATCGCGGCGCAGTTCGTCCGTTTCGTGCATGGCCGCTGTTGCTGCCTCAACCTGACGGCGCACATGCCCCCAGAAATCGACTTCCCAGGACGCGCTCAGCCCGTATTGCGGCAGATTGAACGACGGGTTGCCCTTTGCGCCGTCTGCGGCAGCCGGTCCGAAACCCTGCTGACCGCTGGCGATTTCGCCGGGGCCAGCCTGCTGCATGGTTCCCAGAAGGCCAAGAATGCCGTTCGTGCTGGCACGTTCGCGGGCATAGGACGCCGCGCCTTCCATATGCGGCATCTGGGCTGCACTGGCGATCCGGCGTTCAGCCTGACTTTCCGTGAAATGCAGGGCAGCCTCGCGCAGATCGAGGTTGTTTTGCGCCACATCCTCCTCCAACGCCGTTAGCGTCGGGTCATGATAGATCCGCCACCACTGTGCATCCATCGCGGAGGTTTCCTGCGGATGGCTGGCCTCTGGTGCCAGACTCTGGTGCCAGTGCGCGGGCGCATGGGGATCGGGATGATGATAGTCCGGACCTACCGTGCAGGCGGAAAGTGCGGTCAGCGCCAGAAGAAGGCAGCGGGAATGCGGGAACATGGAAGGTCTCATTTCCAGAGATACCGCGCATCATGCGAATGGATGCCCTCAAGCGCGGAGGACGTGTCGATCCGCGCTTCCACGGACATGCCAACGCGGACTTTTTCCGCCAGAGGCTGGCCGGGATCGAAGGTCAGCTTGACCGGGACGCGCTGGACGACCTTCGTGAAGTTTCCGGTCGCGTTATCCGGCTGGATGGCCGCGAAAGCCACACCCGTCGCGGGCGCCAGACTGTCCACATGCGCCTTGAGCGGATGGCCCGGGAACGTATCAACCCAGACCGTCGCGCTTTGGCCGGTCTGAACCTTCGTTAGCTGCGTTTCCTGAAAATTCGCCAGCACATAGGCCTTGCGAACCGGCACGACCGCCAGCAGACCCGTGCCCGGATGCACATAGGCACCGACGCGCACGCCACGCTCGCCGACGACACCGTCCACGGGGGCGGGGATGGTGCAGTAGGACAGGTTCAGTTCGGCCTGATGCTCCGCGCTCTGGGCCTTCATAAGCGCACCCTGAGCCTTTTCAAGCTGTGCCTTCAGCACGGCGATCTGCTGTTCAGCCGTGCTGGTTCCCGCTTTGTCACGGGCGAGGGCAGCGAGGGCCTCAAGCTGCCGGGCTTCCGCGCCCTGCTGCTGCTCGATCGTGCTCGCACCACCTGCCGACAGGTTGCGATACCGGGCCGCGTTCTGCCGTGCGAAGACCAATGCGGCCTCGTCGGACTGTACGGTATATTTCGCCGCATCAACAATGGAGCCCTGACGTTCAAGCAAAGCCTGAAGGTTGTCTACGTCACCCCTGGCGGCCGAGACTTCGCCCTGTGCTTCATTCAGAGCCGCACGGTAATCATCGTCTTCGATATGGGCGAGTTCCTCCCCGGCATGAACGTATTCGTTGTCCTCGGCCAGCACGCGGTCGATACGCCCGGAGACTTTCGGCGCCACGGTCGTGAAATCGGCCGTGACGTAGGCGTCGTTGGTTTCCTGCCGGATGCCATCGCCCACGAAGAAACGGTCAGCCGTCCAGGCCAGACCTGTCAGCAGGACGACCGCACATCCGGCCAGAAGAAGGGGTTTTCCGTAAATCATGTTCAAGACAGGTCCGTCAGTGCGCGGTGGCGGGAATGGAGGAGGGAGCGGGTTCGGGATGTGGATCGCGGGCCGCGGCAGGCATGGCCGGAGCAGGCCCCTTGCCGGGCGGATAGACCCGTTTCGGCAGCACGGCGGTCAGCGCGATGTAGAAAATGCAGATGCACATCACGATGAAATAGATATCCACCAGCGCCAGCGTGATCGACTGCTCGTGCAGATAGGTGTGGAAGATCTGAAGCGTATTGCGCGCCACATGAGCGCTGTCGGGGGAGGTATTGCTGATGGCGGCATGGATCGGATCGCCCATGCCCGACAAGGACGTAGCGTTGTTGCTAGCCCGGTCCAGCAGCATGGTGGAATGATACTGCTCCCGGCGGCGCAGCAGGATTTCAAAAATGGCAGCGGCGAACGCATTGGCCATGCCCTTGAGCATGTTGACCATGCCCGAGATGAACGGCCCGTCCGCCGGGCCAAGGGACATGGTGGCCAGCATCAGCACCGGGATCACAACCATCGGCTGGCCAAGGATCTGAAGCCCCTGAAGAACGTAGAAATTATCCCGCACCCAGTCCGGCGTGAGCCAGGTTCCAAGGAATGCGGCCAGCGCCAGACACGACATGCCAAACGCCAGCACATACCGGCAGTCGACCCGTGCGGAGTTGCAGAGCGCGGCCGTCAGTGGAAGCATGACGAGCTGGGGCAGCGCGACCGTCAGCGCAACCGGAGTAGCCTGGATCGGCCGGTATCCGCGCACCGCTTCGAGATATGTCATCGGCACTTCCATCATCAGTCCGCAGATGATGAGCACCGCCACGAGCGTCAGCAGTGACATCGTGATGTTGCGGTTCTTCCAGTACTGAAGCCGGAAGAACGGGCTGTGATGGTGCCATTCATGGAACAGGAATCCCACGAACAGCGCGCCGCCCCAGAATGTCAGATGGGAGATGATCGGCGAGCGGAACCAGTCCAGCCGGTCGCCCTGGTACAGCACCGTCACCACGCACAGGATGGACGGCACGCCGATAAAGAAGCCGCGCCAGTTGAACTTTCTGAACCGTTCGAGATGCACCGGGTCGCGCGGCAGCCCGTAGGCCATCATGGCGATGGCGATGATGCTGAAGGGAATGACCTCCCAGTACAGCCAGCGCCAGCCCACATGCTCGAACCACATCGCTTCAAGCGGCCCCCCTAGATTGGGGCCGAAGGTGGCGCTCATCGCATAGCCGCCAATGCCAAACACCTTGATGGGGGGCGGCAGGTATTTGAGCATAACCGTCATCAGGACGGGCGGCAGACACCCCGCACTTAGTCCCTGAGCGGCCCGTAGGAAACACAGTGAAACCATGTCCGGCATGAAGGGCAGGGGGATCGACAGCATGGCGAGCACGGCCGTCATGAAAATCGAAAACCTGTAGATCGAGAACGTCATGTAGAACCAGGGCGTGAACGCCATGGCCGCGATGTTGAAGGCCTCATAGATCGAGGTGAACCAGGTTCCTTCGTCGTGTCCAATATGCATCGCACCCCGGATATCGGCGAGGCCGATTTCCGTGATGTGTTCGTTGAATCCGGCCACATGCACGGCCAGCAGCATCCCCAGACAGCCGACAATGGTCCGCATGCCGAAAGGCGGGATATAGGAGGGCTGCGCGGGCGGCGCACCTGCCGGGGGCGAAGCTGCTGGTTGCATGGGGTCTCTTTCGTTTCTCCACAGCCACTATCCGGAGTGTGCTGGTCCGAAAACCCACGTTTGTGGCAAGTGACGTTTCCACTTTCCGCAAGGATTGAAGAAATCCTTTCCATTTTCACACGAAGGCGTGAAAATACGCTCGAAAACCGCAGGAAACGGAGAGTGCCATGGCGAAGCGGACCGACAGCCAAAGACGCTACGATCTCGATCTTCTGCGGTACCTTCAGGTTCTCGTGGAGGAAGAGAGCGTCTCAAAAGCCGCCCTGCGCCTGAAGGTGAGTGACGCAGCCATGAGCCGCCATCTCGCAACGCTGCGGACCGTTTTCGGAGATCCGATCCTGGTGCTGTCGGGCCGACGCATGATGGCCACGACCTTCGCCAACCGGATCCGTGACAGAGTTCAGAATATCGTGCGCGACGCCGATGCGCTGGTGAATGATAGTGAAACGCTCAACCTGCGGCATCTCTCACCCCGTTTCACGATCCGCGCCAATGACCTGATCGTCGGTGCCTTCGGGAACGCCATCCTGATGGCTTTGAAACAGGACTGCCCCGGTTGCAGCATCGTATTCTCGCCTGAGACGGAGGAACCGGCCAGCGAGGCCCTGCGTAACAGCCGGATTGACCTCTATGTGGGCGCTACGGACGATCTGCGTCCCGAAATCATGCGCCAGACGCTATTCCTGACGTCATTTCGCGCCATGGTTCGCGAAGGGCATCCTATCTTCGCGCGCGGTATTACGCCGCAGACGCTTGTTGATTACGACCACATCAGCGTCTCCCGTAAAGGCCGCCCTTACGGCCCGATCGACGCCATTCTCAAGGAGCGCTACGGCCTGACCCGCCCGATTGCGATGGTGGTGCCGACCTACCATTCCATGATCGAGACCATGCGCGAGACGGACATGATCCTTCCACTGCCCGATATCGTGATCGATCGCCTTCCCCTGTCGCAGATCCAGCTTGAAGCCTTCGACTTTCCGTTCGAGTTGCCCCCCGTCACCTCATTTCAGGCCTGGCACCCTCGCGTGGACATGGACGGCGTTCATCGCTGGCTGCGCGATACGGTCTTTCAGGTCATCCGCCGCGAACTCGTCCGTTTTCGGGGCGAAGTCGGGATCCCTGAGTAACGATCTGGGAATTGCGTTCATAGGTTCTCCGGGCGAGGCCTGAGAGCACTCTGAAGGCGCGGGACAACGAAATCCAGAAAGACACGGATGCGCTGGGGCACCTGTTTTCCGCCCTGATAGAGCGCGTGGATTTCTTCCTCATCCCGCGTTCCGCTTTCCGCCAGAACTTCCACAAGACGCCCCGCCGCCAGATCTTCGCGCACATGATATTCTGCCAGTCGCGCCAGCCCGGCCCCGCGAATGGCGGCGCGTCGCACGCTCTCCCCGTTATTGGCGAGCAACGGCCCCCGCACGATCCGGTCCACGATCCGGCCCCGTTCCTGCAAGGGCCAGACCGGGGCTGCCCGCCGGAAATTAAACCCCAGACACCGATGATGTTCCAGATCATCAACACTTTCAGGCCGCCCGAACCGCTCCAGATAGCCCGGCGCGCCAACAATCAGCCGGGGCACGCTGCCCAGATGCCGGGCCGTGAGGCTGGAATCCTGAAGTTTCCCAACCCGAAAGGCGATATCCGTCCGGTCCAGATACAGATCTGCCATTTCATCAGACAGCGACAGATCCACCACGATATCCGGATATTCGTTCCAGAACGCCGGCAGCAGCGGCTCCAGCGCCAGCGTCCCAAACGCCACGGAGGCATTGATCCGTACCGTCCCCGTAAGCTGGACGGTTTTCTTGGATAGAAAGCCCTCCATGTCGTCCAGTTCCGCAATCAGGGCCTGCGCGCGGTCATAATAGGCCAGACCTTCAGGCGTGACGGACAGTCTGCGGGTCGAGCGTTCCACGAGCCGCACTCCCAGACGGCTCTCCACCCGTCCGATCAGCTTGCTGACTGTGGACGGGGTGGTCATGGACAGGCGCGCGGCTTCGGAAAAACTGCCGCTCTCCACGACGCGGAGAAAGATTTTCATTTCGCCGAAACGGTTATCCATCATTCTTCCGATCTATGAAACTGGTTCACAGGTTTTGTGGAGATTGCAGGAGTTATCAAGAGGCTTTCACACGTTCATGATGACCCTAAACCCGTCACACCTGCTGATGCGTGACAGAAATGGATAGGCACTAATGACAAAAATTCTTCTTCTGAATGGTGGCAAGGCTTTTGCCCATTCCCACGGACGACTGAACGACACGCTTCAGGCGCTTGCCGTGGACATGCTGTCCAAAAGCGGACACGAGATCCGCCAGACGAAAATTGATGACGGCTATGACGTGGAGCAGGAAGTCGAGAGCTTCATGTGGGCTGATCTGGTCATTTACCAGTGCCCGGGCTGGTGGATGGGTGTGCCCTGGACGGTCAAGAAATACATCGATGAGGTCATGACCGCCGGGCATGGCAAGCTGTATGCCAATGACGGCCGCAGCCGGGCGCATCCTGAGCGCAAGTATGGCTCGGGCGGTCTGGTGCAGGGCAAGCGCTATATGCTCTCGGTCACCTGGAATGCACCGGCAGATGCTTTTACGGACCCTGATCAGTTCTTTGAGGGACGCGGTGTGGACGGGGTCTATTTCCCATTCCACAAGGCCCATGAGTTCCTGGGCATGTCCGCACTTCCGACTTTTCTGGCAACGGACGTCATGAAAGCGCCGAATGTTGAGGCAACGCTCGCAGCTTACAGCCAGCATCTAAAAGACGTGATCGGCACTGCGTCCTGAGGAAGGTGGGGCAGCTTATATCGCTGCCCCGTTTCTTAGAGGCTCATTTCGAGCACGCGCCGGCTGACATCCGGAGTGATGTCAGCATGTTCGCCCAGTGCGGTCATGCCGTGGGCCTCAAGCTGCCCGATCAGGGGTTCGATTCCGTCTTCGCCGATTTTGTAGGCTGACAAACGCGTCGGGATGTCCAGACTTTCAAAAAATTCTTCTGTCCGCACGATGGCGGCTTCGATCCGCTCGTCTTCCGAACCGTCGTTCAGGTTCCAGACGCGGGCCGCATATTGCAGGAGCTTGCCACGCTTGGCGTCCTTTCGGGCCCGCAGCATGGATGGCAGGACGATGGCGAGTGTGCGGGCGTGATCGATATCGTAGCGCGCCGTTAG
The DNA here is from genome assembly GCF_018256155.1 of Gluconobacter sp. Dm-62. Taxonomy (GTDB): domain Bacteria; phylum Pseudomonadota; class Alphaproteobacteria; order Acetobacterales; family Acetobacteraceae; genus Gluconobacter. The sequence goes on along the minus strand of NZ_JAERLY010000011.1, from coordinate 30,718 downwards.
TTCGTGACCGATACTGTGGGTGGACCAGTCCTGCGGCATCCCGACGCCAATGATCCCGTTGAGTGCCAGTGTTGCGATCCACATGAAATTGGCGCGGAGCGTATAGTTCTCAGGCTCGGCGACAACTTTTGGTCCGATCTCGATCAGGCTGAGCAGAAGGCCTTCGGCAAAACGGTCCTGTGCAAGGCCGTCTGCGGGATAAGTCAGGTACTGCTCCATGATGTGGACGAAGGAATCCACGACACCATTCGCAACCTGCCTCACGGGCAGGGAATAGGTGCGGGTCGGGTCCAGTACTGAAAAGCGCGGGAAGACATGCGGGCTGCCAAACGCCAGCTTCTCGCGTGTGGACTGGCGGGTGATGACGCTGAAGCTGTTCATTTCCGAACCGGTTGCCGGCAGTGTCAGTACCGTTCCCAGCGGCATCGCGGCTTTGACGTTCGCACCATGCGTCGTGAGAATGCTCCACGGATCGCCCTCGAAATCCACGGCCGCCGCCACGAATTTGGTGCCGTCAATGACGGATCCGCCACCGACGGCTAGAAGGAAGTCCAGTTTCTCGTTCCGGATCAGTTCGACCGCCTTCATCAGCGTCTCGTAAGTTGGATTGGCTTCGATGCCTCCGAATTCCCGCGTGAAGCGTCCGTCAAGCGCCTTGCGGACGTCGGGCAGTGTTCCGTTGCGCTCTGCACTCGCCCCGCCGAAGAGGATCAGGACACGGGCGTTGGCGGGAATGTGTTCCGCCAGTTTCGGGATCGTGTTCTCACCGAAAATGATGCGTGTGGGATTGTAGAATTCAAAATTCTGCATGGTTCTGCTTTCAGATGAATCGTCTGTGGGCGTCATCATAGACGCCAGTTCTGCGGCGCGTCAGAAAAGCCCGCATGCTGAGCTCCTGATCAGACTAGCAATTTTCTACGATCTGGCCACAGGCGGCGGGAGAGTGTGATCTTCAGCGTCTTGTACGTGGGATGGAGAACATCCATTTCAATGCGGCGGGGGATCGCTTCCGGCGGGGAAACCGCTTGATGACCCACCCGTTACAAACCCGCGCAGGGGCGTGTCCTGCCAGGTGAAAAGATGGGGATATTGCGATGTATATTGCCATGAACCGCTTCAGGGTTCGCCCCGATAGCGAAGAGGCCTTCCGCAGGAAATGGCTCGAGCGAGATGTTCTTCTCAAGACTGTTCCCGGATTTGTCAGCTTCCAGTTCCTGCGCGGTCCGGCCATGGAAGACTATGTGCTGTATGCCTCCCATACTGTCTGGTCCTCCTATGATGCGTTCATTGGCTGGACCCGGTCAGAGGAATTTCGCGCCGCGCATGCGGGTGCGGGTCAGGGGCCGGTCCTCACGCTGGGGCCCCCCGTTTTTGAAGGTTTTCAGGTTCTGCAGGATGTTGAAGCCTGAGTTTTTCCATTATTCATGTTGCTCAGGCTGACTGTTCCCTGACGCGCAACAGGACGCAGGAGTTACCATCGGGATGCTGATGTCCGTCCAAAGCCCAACCCGGCCCGCATTATCGGGCGCTTCAGGTTCTTCCTATCGCCTGCCGGTTCTGCTGATCCGCCATCCGCCTGTCGAAGGCATGGCCGGTCAGTGCTATGGCCGGACGGATGTTCCTCTCCAAAGCGGGTGGACCGGTCTGGCTCGTGGGTTGTCCATCGTTGCCAGGGGGGCCGGATGTCGCGTGGTGGCCTCCTCGCCGTCAGGGCGCTGTCGTTTGCTGGCGGAACAGCTTGCGGTGCGGGGAGGGATGGAACTCCGGATTGATCCCCGTCTTGCAGAACTGGATTTCGGGGCATGGGAAGGGCTTGCGTGGAATGACCTCCCCCGCGCAGACCTCGACCACTGGGCAGCGGATCCGGAAGGATTTTCACCGCCGGGTGGGGAAAGCGGTGAGCAGCTTCTTTCAAGGGCTCGTTACTTCTGGAAAGATCTGACGCAGGCGCAGGAGCCGGTCTGTGTTGTGTCCCATGGGGGGCCACTACGGATCCTTAACGCACTGGCCGAGGGGCGGGAGCCGTCACTCCTTGCGGCGTCAATGCCTCAGGGAACGGCAAGGCTGCATCGGGTCCGCTATGATGCCAGTGAGCGGATCAGCGCCTGATCCAGTCCCGGCGTTCGGGGTTTCTATGTTCCCATCCCACGCGCTCCAGTTCAGGTGTGTCTGAGACCTGGGCCGGGTAGCCGATGCAGAGATAAGCCAGAAACTGCCAGTGTCCCGGAATATCCAGCGCCTGGCTGATGGCTGCGGGTTCCATGATCGAGACCCAGCCGACGCCAACACCTCTTGCTGTTGCTGCGAGCCAGAAGGTGTGAATTGCCATGACCGCGGACCAGATCGTGGTTTCCGGCATGGTGGAACGTCCCAGCCCACTTCCCTGATCAGGGTCCGTATCGCAGAATACCGCGACGTGATGAGGTGCATCGTTCAGGCCGGCGAGTTTGAGGCCTGCATATTTGGCAGCACGGTCGCCGTCATATCCTGCCAGTGCCTGAGCATTGCAGTTTTCAAAACTCGTGCGTACGGCGGAACGGCGCGCGGAGTCTTCAACCAGCACGAAGCGCCATGGTTCACTGAGTCCGACCGAGGGTGCCAGGCAGGTGAGTTGGAGGAGGTCGTCCAGCACCCCTGGAGGAAGTGGATGGGTGCGAAAATGCCGGACGTCCCGACGCCATGTGAACAGGCGTTCGAGATCCTGCTGGAAGGCTTCAGAGAACTGTGGGTCTTGAGACATCAGTGGGAACGTCTTGGGGTTCTGCCGAGAGACGATGAGAGCACGCGTTCGGCCATTGGACCAAAAACCAGCCCGAGAGTCGTCCAGAGGACCGCTTGCATGCCGATGGAAGATTCACGAAAGCGCCACAGAACAACGGCCGGGAAATCTGTAGGAACTTCGTTGATGTCGGGCAGGCGCCACTGGGCGACGGCGATGACGGCAATGAACAACGCGATGGAAGCAAGAATGCCGTTCCACTGCCCAAGTTTCCGGATCAGGAGCGCACAGAGCAGGACTGCAATCGCACCAGCTCCCACGGACAACGCAATCATTTCAAAATAGACAGTGGTTCGGAGGCCGATTGTGGCGCCATTGCCCACGGCAGGGGGATTGGGAGGGTATTTCAGATCTGGAATCAGTGCGAATACTATGAATCCCAAACCGGCGAGCAGAACCGACAAGGCGCGCGGACTGAGGCGGCCGATGCGTCCATAAGCCACGCTAAAAGCTGTAGCAAAAATGCCGCCATAAGCTGCCCCGCACATGATGCTGGCTGTGAGAAGACCAAAAGAAGCCTGCACCGTGCGGCTGACGAGTTCGGGCTCAGGGGCCTCGCCTGCGGCCGCATCGCGTGCGCTCTCAAAAGCGATCGCGAGATTGACCTGTGGCTCGCCAAAGATCCGTGCAAACAGGAATGCTAGGCATGCAGCAAGGATGCCCGCGACCATGCCGCGGACAAGAAGACGTCCAGCCATCAGAAAGTCACTCTGTCAGTGACAGGGGAAGCCGAGGAGGTGGCGCCCGTCATGAACGAATTCATGCACGGCATGACCGGCGATCAGAGAAGTCGCTCCCTGCTCAGCGCCCGTGAAATAGATGAGCAGCATGCTCAGTAGAAGGCCGAAGATCGCCCAGGGCGCGATGGCGCGAAGGGGAATGGCGACGGGGGCAGGAAGGGTCTGGACTTGGGAAAAGGTCTGGCTCATGACAGGCTCCGCTGGGAAATGCGCGTTCCGCGGTGGGACGATGGAAAGGGAGGTCTGGCTTGCTGCCGAAAGGCAGCCTTACAGTGGCGCGACCGCGTCGGATTTGCACCGACTTCTCCGGTTCCCGGCTTTGGAATGAGCTAAAGCGCCCTGACGTGTTCTGTCAATGAAAAGAGCGTTTGCATGTCATCAGCCCGGGACTGAGGCAATCAGGATGGTCAGTGCCGTGCAGTCGACCAGACAGGCTGTAGCGCCCAGAACATCGCCCGTATGTCCGCCAAGCTGTCGGAAACTCAGGGTCATGAGCAGGGCTGTCATGCCTGTGCTGCCAGCACAGGTTAAAACGGCCGTCAGGGGCGGAAACGCCAGGAAAACCGGAACAGCAGCGATCAGAAGCGTGAGTGTTACGCGGATGGCGCTAAGGTCTTCAAGCTGCCTTGCAAGGCCATCAGGTCTGGCGGGAGGCAGAAAGAATGCGACACCTGCCATGCTGGCACGCGACAGAGCGCCGGACGCGATGAGGCATTCCATGGCGCTTGCTCCCCCCAGAAAGGACAGGGCACTGACCCTAAGGGCAAGGGCCAGAATCAGCGCCATTGCACCATAGCTGCCAAGACGGCTGTCGCGCATGATATCGAGCTTGCGGCGCCGGTCACGGCCGCCACCAAGCCCGTCTGCCATATCAGCCAGCCCGTCTTCATGCAGACCGCCCGTAAGTAGCAGCAGGGCTGCGGCGGTCCAGATCGCCGAGAGCAGCGGCGGGAGGCCGAGATGGGTCAGGGCAAGATACAGTGCGCCTCCGACCGCCCCAACTCCCGCTCCCGTAAGCGGCCAGCACCAGAGTGACCGGCCAAGGCTCCAGTCCGAACCCTCAACGCGGAGCCAGCCGGTCGGTAGGCGCGTCAGAAGGCTGAGCCCGCAGGCCAGATCCTCCCGTATGTCGCGCCAGATCGTCATGCCTCGAAAGAGGCTTCGCTGGACTGCGAGACGGCGGCCTCTGCAAACGTTGCCATGCCTTGATGGCAGGCAAGTGCAGCGCGGACCAGTGGAACAGCAAGCGCAGCGCCGGAGGCTTCTCCAAGTCGCAGGCCGAGGTCCAGAAGCGGAGTGAGATAGAGTTCCTGTGCCAGACGGCGGTGTCCGGCCTCTGCCGAGCAGTGGGACAGGCGCGTATGGTCGAGGGCGGCGGGATCGAGCTTTAGGAGAGGGGCGGCCGAGGCTGTGCAGATGAAGCCGTCCAGCAGGGTGGGGACACCGTGATATCGGGCGGCCAGTACCGCGCCCATGATGGCGGCCAGTTCATGGCCGCCCAGTCTGCGCGCGCATTCGAGTGGGTCGGAGAATGAACCAGAATGAAGTGTGAGGGCGCGATCGATCACTGCGGCCTTGTTGGCAACGCCTGCCGTGTCGAGGCCTGTGCCACGTCCAGCCCAGTCAGTTCCTCCGCCGCCGAAAAGCGCTGCACTGAGGGCTGCTGCGGCCGTCGTGTTGCCGATGCCCATTTCCCCGAGGCAGAGAAGGTCCGTATCCGGGGGTACAGAATCATAACCGGTCTGGACGGCCGCAAGAAATTCCTCCTCCGTCATGGCTGCTGTCTGGGTAAAATCATTAGTGGGGCGCAGGTCTGCGACGGGAATGACCCGCAGTTCTGCGTCCGCGATCCGGGACAGCTGATTGATCGCTGCGCCACCGCTGCGGAAATTAGCGACCATCTGTGCCGTGACATCCGCGGGCCAGGGCGAGACGCCCTGCGCAACAACGCCGTGATTGCCGGCAAAGACCAGAATGCGGACCTGCTCCAGACGAGGCGTCTGGTCTTGTTGCCAGCTTCCGAGCCATGAGGTCAGCTCTTCCAGTCGTCCCAGACTGCCGGGGGGCTTGGTCAGTGTGGCTTCGCGTTCGGCAATGCGCCGGGCTGCGGTCTCATCAGGGGCGGGAAGGTGGAGGCACGCGGCGCGCAGATCGGTCAGGGTGCGGAAGGCAGGGGCTGCGGTCACGGACGGGTCTCGGAATGCGGGAAAGAAACAGGCGATGGCATGAGCATCGTTCTGTGCTGTTATCCGCGGTCATGCAAGGTTCAGGTTGCAGGAACGAAAGGGAGAAACTGGTGCAGCAGACGGGCATGAACGGCGTTACGCTTGTTCTGGGCGGCGCGCGCTCAGGCAAGAGTCGGCTGGCCGAAGCGCGGATTACAGCACTGGATGGCCCGTGGGTCTATGTCGCGACGGGGCAGGCTTATGACGATGAAATGCGTGAGCGGATTTCCCATCATCGGGAAAGACGCGATCCCCGCTGGGAGACGGTCGAGGAGCCGGTGCAGGTCAGTCGGGTTCTGAAAGAGGCAGGCGGGCGGCCTGTTCTGGTGGATTGTCTGACGCTGTGGCTGACCAATCTTCTGATGCAGGAACGGGACATCCAGCAGGACGTGAAGGAATTTCTGGAAGCCCTGCGTTTACGGGAGGGGCCGACGGTTCTGGTGGGGAATGAGGTCGGGTTGGGGATCGTGCCACAGAATGCCCTGGCGCGACGTTTTCGGGATGAGGCCGGGTTTTTGCACCAGCGGATTGCGGCGGAAGCCGGAGAGGTCGTGTTCGTGGCGGCGGGGCTGCCTTTGACGCTGAAATCACCTTCCATGAAATCCGCGTCGCTTTGACAGTGATTTGCGGCGAGGATAGGAAGGTCGTGATGGTTCCTTCGAAGGAAGGATGAAAAGGGAAGCCGGTGCGGCCGCAAGGTCAAATCCGTCACTGCCCCCGCAACTGTAAACGGTTCAGACAGTCTGCCATGATGCCACTGGGTGCGTGTTCGTATCCGGGAAGGCTGACAGACTGGAGATGTTTTCGGACATCTCGCCCGTAAGTCAGGAGACCTGCCATCAGAGCCAAGTGTCATGGTCTGGCGGGGTGCCCGGAGCGTGAGGGCGCATTCTTTTGCGTCCCCTTTCCTTCGGGAGGGGCCTTATCCAGCACCCTGTTGCGTTGCGAGGGTGCGGCATATGCAGCCCATGACAGGCTGTTCACCATCAAACGGGCAAGAACCTGAAGGCGATGATCGTCGGGGACTGGCGGTGCATGTCTGCGTCACGTGTGGCCGGTCAGGTCAGGCGGAGGGGCCGTCGCATGGACAGAAACTGCATGATGCGCTGCAGGCTCGGGCTATGGAGCGCGGCATTGCCGTCCACGGCGTTCAGTGCCTTGCCGCCTGCGACCATGGTTGCACGGCTGTTGTCTCCATGCCTGGAAAATGGGCGTGGCTGCTTGGTCATCTCGGGCCGGACAAGGCATCTGATCTGCTGGATTATCTGGAACTGTATGCAGCTTCAGCCAAAGGAACCGTGATGCCGTCCCGGCGTCCGGCCTCGCTGGCGGACATGGTTCTGGGTCGTATTCCCGCCTCCCTCATTGCGTCACAGGAGCCTTCATGAATACGAAAATTACGCCCGCATCTGGTGGAAAAATTCCTGTTACGGTCATTACCGGCTTTCTGGGAGCGGGGAAAACCACGCTTCTGCGCAACCTTCTGGCTCAGGCCAGGGGGCGGCGGATTGCGATTGTCGTCAACGAGTTCGGCTCGCTGGGGATTGATGGCGAAACGCTGCGCTCCTGCGGGATCGAAGGATGTGCCGATGATGATATCGTTGAGCTGACCAATGGCTGTCTGTGCTGCACGGTTGCGGATGATTTCATTCCCACCATGCTGGCGCTGATCGATCGTCCCGATCCGCCGGAGCATATCGTGATCGAGACTTCAGGTCTGGCGCTGCCGAAGCCGCTTCTCAAGGCTTTCAGCTGGCCTGATATCCGCACGCGCATGACAGTCGATGGTGTCATCACCCTGGTCGATGCGCCGGCCGTGGCGGAAGGGCGCTTTGCGGATGACCCGGTGGCCGTTGCGGCCCAGCGGGCAGCCGACGAGGCGCTGGATCATGATAACCCTCTGGCGGAAGTCTATGAGGATCAGCTCAATGCGGCCGATCTGATTGTTCTCAACAAGACGGATCTTCTGGATGAACCGGCACTTGAGGCGCTTGAGGCTTCGGTTACGGCAGCTCTGCCTCGGAAAGTCATGATGATCCGTGCCGTAGAAGGCAGGTTGGATCCTGCCGTCCTGCTGGGGATCGGTGCGGATGCGGGAGAGGATCTCCAGTCCCGCCCATCGCATCATGACGGCGCGGACGAGCATGAACACGATGATTTCGACAGCTTTGTCGTGACGATTCCGGAGCAGCGCAGCGTCGAGAGCTTTCTGGCACTGCTCAAGGACGTGGCCACCCGGTTTGATATCCTGCGCATGAAAGGTTTTGCGGCCGTACATGGCAAGACCATGCGTCTGGCTGTGCAGGGTGTGGGCACGCGCTTTCGCCATGAGTTTGATGTGCCGCTTGTTGCAGGACGTCAGGAAGGCCGTCTGGTAGTGATCGGGCAGTACGGGCTGGACAAGGTGGCTATCGAAAAAGCGCTGAAGGGCGCCTGAGATCCGTCATGCATCTGCTTGTCCGGGAAACGCAGTCGATTGATGCGCAGGAGGTGGCTGAGGATCTTGGTCATGCCCCGGCGGATGTGGTCGTGCTATCTTTTTCGGACAGCGATCTTCTGGGGCTGGAGCGGGCTTATGCTGCGCTTCCTGACCCCGGTTTCACGCTGCGGCTGACCAATCTGGGGCGTTTGCGGCATCCGATGTCGGTTGATCTGTATCTTGAACAGACAATTGCAGCGTCCCGCCTGGTGGTGGTCCGGCTTCTCGGCGGCGTGGAATACTGGCGCTATGGCGTCGAGGAACTGACGGACTGCTGTCGCGAGCATGATATTCCCCTGGTGCTTCTGCCCGGCGATGCGCGGGAAGATCCTCGGCTTTTGCAGTGGTCACGGGTTCCGGAGGCTGCATGCACGCGGCTGTCTGCATTCATGCGGGGGGCGGGCGCTCAGAACATGGCGGGTGCGCTCATGCTCATGCGTCATCTGGCAGGCAGAGGTGCGGACGATGGCCGTATCGCCGCGGACCTTCCTCCCGCCGGGCTGCATCGCAGAGGGCAGTCGGCAACATGGCGCGCGACGGTTGTATTTTACCGCGCCCATCTTCTGGCGGGCGACATTGCCCCGATCGAGGCTCTGGCCGATCAGCTTGAAGAGGCCGGGATCGCAGCAGATGTGGTTTACGTCGCATCTCTGAAAAACCCGGATGCTGCGGAATGGCTGGCAGGGTGGCTGATGGCCAGTCCACCAGACATCATCCTGAATGCGACATTCTTTACGGCACGGGGAAATGAAGGGGAGCCCTCTGTTCTGGAAACGGCAGGCGTTCCGGTTCTCCAGCTTCTGCAACCGGGTTCGACACGGGAAGCATGCTCGCAAAGTAGCCGGGGTCTGTCGCAGTCTGATCTGGCGATGCAGGTGGTACTGCCGGAGCTTGATGGACGGCTTTCAGGAGCGCCGATTTCGTTCAAAAGTGTCACAGCGCCTGGGTTTCCCGCACGCCACTGCCCGGATACGGACGGGATCATGGCGGTTGTCACGATGGCACTGGGCTGGATCAGGTTGGGGCATCTTCTTCCGCAGGAGCGGAGAATCGGGATTGTGCTGTCCGATTATCCGGGCGCACTGGGCCAGACCGCTCATGCGGTCGGGTTGGATACGTTTGCCAGTCTGGAATCGATCCTGACACTTCTGCGGGATGCGGGTTATGACAGTGGGACGTCGCAACTCCCCGTTGGGAAAGAGCTTGCGAAGCTGCTTGCAGGCGGGAGCGCGCCAAAGGCCATGTTGGGGCTGGAGGCCTACCGGCAGGCGTTCCAGACCTTGCCCGAAGATTTTCAGAATGCAGTCATAAAAGCCTGGGGAGCGCCGGAGGCGGATACCGCTCTCTCAGCGGACGGATTCTTTTGCCTGCGCTTTCTTGCAGTGGGAAATCTGGTGCTGGCGGTGCAGCCGGACCGGGGATCGCATACGGAACGCAAGGCGCTGTATCATGATCCGGATCGGCCGCCATGCCACGCCTATATCGCGTTCTATCTGTGGCTGCGGATGGTTCAGGGTATCGATGCCATGGTGCATCTCGGAACGCATGGCACTCTGGAATGGTTGCCGGGGAAGTCGGTGGCGCTGTCTGCTTCATGTGCGCCTTGGGTTCTGAATGACGGTCTGCCTGTCATTTATCCTTTCATCGTCAATAATCCCGGCGAAGCGGCTGCGGCAAAGCGGCGGCTGGGGGCCGTGACGATTGGCCACATGACACCACCTGTTCTCAAGGCTGCTCTGACTGGGGACATGGCTGAGCTTGAAACCCTGATTGACGAGTTTGCCGAAGCGGACGGGCTTGACCGCAGGCGCGCGACACTGTTGCGGCGCAGCATTCTGGAGCGGGCCACACAGATGGGCGTTCTGGCAGAAAGCGGCGTGCGTCCCGGTGAAGATAATGAAGACGAGGCTCTCGCGCGGCTGGATGCCTATCTCTGTGATGTCAAAGACCTTCAGATCCGCGACGGACTGCATGTGTTTGGTCGTCCCGCTCCTGAAGCCTCAGTTCTTGTGGACACGATCGCGCAGGCCAGTGGTGTCAAGCCGGCGATTGTCGCGGAACAGGTGAAAGCCTCGGGACAGGCTGAAGCAGACGGGCTGCTGCATGCGCTTGAAGCCCTGTTTATCGAGCCGGGACCGGCTGGTGCGCCTACACGCGGGCGGCTCGATGTGCTGCCGACGGGGCGCAACCTGTTCACCATGGATCCGCGTGCGATCCCGACCCCGACCGCATTGACGCTGGCCCGGAGACAGGTGCAGCAGATCCTGCTGCGCCACCTTCAGGAAGAAGGCGAGCCACTGCGCCATCTCGTTATTGATCTGTGGGGATCGGCCAGTCTGCGGACAGGCGGGGAAGACCTGGCGCTGGCGCTTTTGCTGATGGGGGTAGAGCCGGTCTGGGAAGGGAGTAGTGGCCGGGTAACGGGCGTGGAGATCATTCCGATGGCCGTGCTCGACAGGCCGCGGGTTGATGTGACGCTCCGGATTTCTGGGTTTTTCCGCGATGCGTTCCCGGCCCAGATCGCGCTTTTCGATCAGGCTGTGCAGGCCGTCGCAGAGCGTGAAGAGGCTCCGGCGCTTAATTCGCTGGCGGACAGTGTACGCGGGCTTGAGGGAGCGGCGCGCCGGGCGGCCACTGCACGGATCTTTGGTGCGGCACCCGCGACATATGGAACCGGCATCGAGGGCGATCTGGCGCAGGGACGCTGGGAAACGCGCTCCGAACTTGGGCAGTCCTATCTTGCCGGAAATGGCTGGACGTATGGTGGTGGCCGGGACGGTACGCGGGAAGAGACTGTGTTTGCCCGTCAGCTACAGCAGGCCCAGGGCATTCTTCACGTTCAGGATCATGCCGAGACGGACATTCTGGAAAGTCCGGAAAATGCGTCGCATGAAGGCGGTCTGGCGGCTGCGGCGGACATGCTGGGGGCGTCTCCGAAGCTTTGGCATGGCGACACGTCCAATTCTGATGCTCCGAAACTGCGTGACATGCATGCGGAGATCGTGCGCGTGGTTCGCGGGCGGCTGGCAAGCCCGCGCTGGATTGCCGGGATGCAGCGTCATGACTACCGCGGTGCTGCGGAAATGGCGCGCGGGCTTGAGGCCTTGTGCGGGTTTGCAGGGACGTTGCCCGCGCGGTTCGACAGGCAGTTCGATCTGGTCTTTGCCGCTACGCTCGGAGATGTGGAGTGTGACCGCTTTCTTCAGCAGGCCAATCCGCTGGCGCGTCAGGATATGCTGGCGCGTTATGCCGACATGATCCGGCGTGGCCTTTGGCACCCCCGGCAGAACAGCGTTCTTCAGATACTGGAGGACACGGCATGAGTACGGTGCAGTCGCTTGTCAAAGGCTGGTGTCCGGACCTGTTTGCGCCGATGCAGGCTGCGGACGGTCTGCTGGTTCGGATCAGGCCGTGGTTCGGCCGCCTGAGTGTTGTGCAGGCCGAGAGTGTCGCAGAGCTGGCCCAGCGTTTCGGTAATGGCGTGATCGAACTGACCAATCGCGCCAATCTGCAGCTGCGGGGCTTTTCGCCTGACGGAGCCCGTGCGGCTTTGCAGATTGCGATTTCAGAGGGATTGGTCTGCGCTGATCCCGCTCATGAACGGCGCAGGGCATTGCTCGTCTCGCCGCTGGCCGGGCTGGACCCGGACTGTCATGAACAGACGGCGACCTGTGCCGGGCTCTTGCAGGATCGTATTCTGGATGCAGACGATCTTGAGGCTCTTCCCGGAAAATTCGGTTTTTCCGTGGATGGGGGAGGCTGGTTTCCTGTCGGCGCATTAAGTGCCGACATCATGCTGCAAGCCTGTCCTGCGGGTTGGAAAGTTGTGTTGGGTGATGCGCAGAGTCAGCCTTTGGCGATGGAAGCGGCAGTTGCGGGCGCAGTCAGTGTGGCACTGGGCTGTATCACGCTCGGATCCGTCGGAGACGGGAAGGTTCTGCGACCCTCGCGCACTCCGGAAGCTGGCCCGCAACTGCTGCAGCAGGCCGGTTTTCAGGTTTGTCCACGCGAGCACACCCCTCTGTTTCGCCCGCCTGCAGTCGGCTCTCTCCCCGGACAGGTATTTGGGCTGGGAGCCGTCATGGGGCGTCTGACAGCCGAGGCGTTTCTGGAATGTGTCCATGCCGTGCAGGATGCGGGGCATGACGGCTTTCGCGTAACGCCATGGCGCAGTCTTATCGTGCCGGAGCCGATCCGCGATATGCAGGAATTCGTAACAGACGCGGGCGATCCGCGCCTGCGGGTTCAGGCGTGTATCGGCCCCATGGGCTGCGTGCGTGCAGGGGCTGATGTTGGACACGCGGCTCTGTTTCTGGCGCCTGAGGTGCCGCGCGGCGAGGTTCTCCACGTATCGGGCTGCATCAAGGGATGTGCTCATCCCGGGGCCGCCTCCATGACCCTGATCGCACAACAGGGCGATTATGATGTGGTCTGTCATGGACGCACAACTGACAGACCGAACTGGACGCACCAGACGCTTGTGCAGGTAAAAACCCTGCTTCGGACCGAACTGAAGGACTTTGCCTCGTGACTGCTACAGGAACGACTTACGATTATATTCACGATGGCGCGGCTATTTATGAGCGGTCCTTTGCGACCATTCGTGCCGAAGCGGATCTGTCGGCCTTCACGCCGGAGCAGGCCGGGATCGTGGTCCGGATTATTCATGCCTGCGGGATGGTTGGAGTGTCGTCCTCCGTCTCAATGACGAGGGATCTGGTGTCGCGTGCGCGCTCCGCGTTGCGGGCGGGAGCTCCTGTCCTGTGTGATTCGGAGATGGTCGCGCATGGCATTACCCGTGCGCGTCTGCCCGCCGAAAATAATGTGATCTGCACGCTTCGCGACAGCCGAACCCCGGAACTGGCGCGGTCCATCGGCAATACGCGTTCTGCTGCTGCGCTGGATCTGTGGGAGGACAGGCTTGAGGGAGCTGTGGTCGCCATTGGAAACGCCCCTACAGCGCTTTTCCATCTGCTGGAGCTGATCGATGCAGGCGCCCCGCGTCCTGCTGCGATCATCGGGATGCCGGTTGGCTTCGTTGGCGCTGCGGAATCCAAGGATGCCCTGCTGCTTCGTGAGGATCTGCCGCATGTGGTGGTCAGGGGGCGTTTGGGTGGAAGTGCGATGGCTGCTGCTGCGATCAATGCTCTTGCGAGTGAAATCGAATGAGTGCGGGGATTTTCCACATCGTCGGGGTAGGACCGGGAGATCCGGAACTGCTGACGCTCAAGGCAGCCCGTCTGGTCGAGAATGCGGATGTGGTGGCTTACTTCTGTCGGCATGACCGGATGGGCCATGCGCGCCGGATTGCGGATGCTCATATCGGAGAAAGCGCGAAGGAGCTCCGTTTTGCGTATCCGTTCACGACGGAACGCTCGGTGGGCGAGCCAAGCTATCATCAGGACATGAATGCTTTTTACGATAACTGTGCCTTGCAGGTTCTGAGAGAAGCTCCTGCCGGACGCAGCGTCGTGCTGCTGTGTGAAGGAGACCCGTTCCTTTACGGCTCTGCCATGTATCTGTTCGACCGCCTGAAGGATCGGCTGAAGGTTGAGATCGTCCCCGGGATTACGGGGATGGGTGGCTGCTGGGCGGAAGCCTCCGTTCCCATGACGCATGGCGATGATGTGTTGTGTGTCCTGCCTGCCACGATGCCGGAAAACGATCTGACGGACTGGCTGCACCGGGCCGATGCGGCTGTTGTCATGAAGCTCGGACGCAATCTGCCCAAGCTTCGGACTGCGCTGGAAAAAGCGGGGCGGGAGAGCGAAGCGGTCTATGTCGAGCGCGGCACCCAGGACGATGCAAAGGTTCTGAAGCTTGCTGAAAAAGAGGGGCCGGCACCGTATTTTTCGCTGGTGCTGCTGCCCGGTCGGCGGGGCGTAAGATGACGCGGCTGTCGATCATCGGGCTTGGACCCGGCAATCCGGACCAGCTGACGCCAGAGGCGCAGAACGCTTTGGCAGAAGCGACGGATCTGGTGGGCTATGGTCCCTATGTCAGCCGGGTACAGGCTCCAGCCCATGTTGTGCGGCATCAGTCCGATAACAGGGTGGAACTGGACCGGGCCCGTCACGCACTCGAAATGGCGATGCAGGGGCGGCGTGTGGCCGTTGTGTCCGGTGGTGATGCCGGTGTGTTCGGGATGGCCAGTGCGGTGTTCGAGGCCATTGAAAACGGCCCTCCGGAATGGCGTGGTCTTGATATTCACGTTGTTCCGGGAATCAGTGCCGTGCTCGCCGCAGCAGCGCGGATCGGGGCACCTCTGGGAGGTGATTTCTGTGTCATGTCGCTGTCGGACAACCTCAAACCCTGGGAGGTCGTGTGTCGGCGGCTGCGGCTTGCAGCGCAGGCCGGGTTCGTGATTGCGCTTTACAATCCGCGCTCGAAAGCCCGTCCCTGGCAGCTTGGAGAAGCATTGGCTGTTCTGCGGGACGTTCTGCCTCTGGATATTCCTGTGGCTTTTGCGCGCGCGATTGGACGCACCGATGAGAGGGTTCTGCTGGCCACGCTGGAGACTGCTGATCCGGAACAGGTCGATATGAGCACGCTGGTTCTGGTGGGCTGTCCGCTGACGCGGCGGATCATGCGCGATGATGGCAGCGCGTGGCTTTATACATTCCGCAAGGTTCCTCAATGAGCCAGTTTTTCCAGCCACTGGAGAGCGCTCTGGGGCGTATCCGCAGTTCTGACAGGGGGCAGGGTTGGTCGTTGCACCATGATGACGGGCAGCCCGAGCGCTCTTGCCGCGTCGAGCTTGGCTTTAGTGGACTCCGACCCGGCATTTTTGGTGACCAGAATGTCCGTTCCGTGCTCGCGCATCAGGCTGAGTTCAGACGCGAGCGTATAGGGCGGCCGGCTCAGCACGACAGTGGCGCTGGGCGGCAGCGACGCAGGTTCAGGCGCGTCGATGCTGCGGATCAGGTAGTGATGTTGTGGGCTGGCTTGAAAGGACGTCAGGTCCTTTCGTCCCGTTGTCAGGAAAACGCGCCGGGACGTCTCTCCGAGGGCCAGAGCGGCATGATGCAGGTCCGGGACGGTGATCCACTGATCCTTTGCGGTGGGCACCCAGGCCGGGCGTTTAAGCCTGAGAAGTGGCAGTCCGAGGCTTGCACAGGCTTCAGCGGCATTGCTGCTCATCGTTGCGGCAAAGGGATGGGTGGCATCGATGACAGCCTGAATGTCGTGGTTCAGAAGATAGTCTTTCAGACCATCGATGCCCCCAAAGCCGCCAATGCGGGTCTGGGCGTTGGGAAGAACCGGGACTTTCGTGGCTCCGGCGAGCGAGAAAATGGCTGTGATGTCGGGCCTGTTTTCAAGCAGAGCCATCAGAAGGCGTGCTTCCGTAGTGCCGCCAAGGATCAGAACCCGCATTTTCTCTCCATACTCGGTGGGAAAGCATGATGCCTGATCCCGTGAATGGTCCATGGCTGCAAATTATCGGCATTGGCGAAGATGGTGTCGAGGGACTTTCTCCAGCGGCGCGGCTGATGCTGGAGCAGGCTCCTTACGTGATTGGAGGAGTCCGGCATCTGGCTCTGGCCAGAGCGTTGATCCATGGTGACGAGATTGTCTGGCCATCACCTTTTTCCGAAGGTGTGGCGCAGGTGCTGGCGCGCCGGGGCCAGCCAACCTTGGTTCTGGCGTCAGGCGATCCGTTCTTTTTCGGCGTGGGTTCGGTGCTGGCGCGACATGTTTCTGCTTGCGAGATGATCTGTGTGCCGTCCGTATCCTGTGTCTCGCTGGCCTGTGCCCGTCTTGGCTGGGCGCAGCAGGATGTGCGGGTTCTGTCGCTGTGCGGGCGGCCGATCGAGACCGTTGCGCCATTCCTGCAGAATGGTGCGCGGCTTCTTGTCCTGTCCGCTGATGGCACAACACCGGGCACTCTGGCGCGATTTCTGACGGCGCAGGGGTTCGGGCGTTCGACGCTGCATGTTCTGGAGGCTCTTGGCGGGCCGGATGAGCGGGTTCACTCGGTGACGGCAGATGTTGGGATTCCGGAGACAGCGGCCCTGAACCTTGTTGCGATAGACGCTGTCGCAACATCCAAGGCCCGAGCCGTACCACTTTCGTGTGGGTTGGATGATGATGTGTTCGAGCATGACGGGCAGATCACCAAGCGCGAAATCCGCGCCGTGACGCTGTCGTCACTCGCACCACGGGCCGGAGAGCTGTTGTGGGACGTGGGGGCGGGGGCAGGATCGGTCGGCATTGAATGGATGTTGCGGGGCGCCAGCTGTCGGACAATTGCCATTGAGCAGCATGATGGGCGGCTGGCGCGGATCGGACGTAATGCTCTGGCGCTTGGGGTGCCGGGACTCCGATGTATTGCCGGGCGTGCGCCGGATATTCTGGCGGGGTTGGAACAGCCGGACGCGGCATTTATTGGCGGCGGCCTCACGGTGCCCGGCTGCCTTGAGACGGTATGGCAGGCCTTGCGCCCAGGTGGGCGACTGGTTGCCAATGCCGTGACGCTTGAGGGAGAGCAGGTTCTGGCCCGTGCCTGTTCAGAACTGGGAGGCACACTGCTGCGGCTGGGCGTGGAACGGCTGGATGGCGTGGGACGCCTGCACGCGTTTCGACCGGCCATGCGGGTGACGCAGTTCGTGGTCGTGAAGGGGACTGTCGCATGATTGTTGCCGGGATCGGGTGTCGTCCGGGTGTCAGGACTGATGAGATCATAGCCTGCCTTCGACTGGCGGAAAGTCAGTTGGGGAAGGTGGCTGAACTTCTGGCTGTTCCGTTTTTCAGAGCGGAGGAGCCTGCTGTGTCGGATGTTGCACGACAATTGGCTCTACAGCTCCAGATTGTTGACGATCCTGCACTCTCAGGAGTGCAGAGCGTCTGCCCGACCCGATCGGAGCGGGCTTTACAGAGCACCGGTTATGCCTCGGTTGCGGAGGGCTGTGCTCTGGCTGCTGCGGGTGGGATGGCGGCGCTGCTTTGTGTGCCGCGCCAGACACTGGGCAACGTGACCTGTGCTCTGGCGATTGCTGAGGAAGGCCTTTCATGACGGTTCATTTTATCGGGGCAGGGCCAGGAGCGGCGGATCTGTTGACGTTGCGGGGACGTGATATTCTCGCGTCCTGTCCGGTCTGTCTGTATGCGGGTTCCATCGTTCCAAAAGAGATGCTGGTGCACTGCCCCGTAGACGCGCGGCTGGTGGATACGGCGCCTTTGTCGCTGGACGCGATTGAAGCTGAATATGTGCGGGCGCATGAGAGCGGACAGGACGTTGCGCGGCTGCATTCAGGGGACCTGTCGCTTTATAGCGCGGTTGCGGAACAGACGCGTCGGCTTGATCGGCTGGGCATCCCCTGGAGCATGACACCCGGCGTTCCGGCTTTTGCGGCTGCGGCATCCGTTCTCGGGCGGGAACTGACTGTTCCGGAAGTGGCGCAGACAGTTGTTCTGACCCGGGTCAGCGGGCGTGCCTCTTCAATGCCGGCATCGGAGACGCTGTCGGCCTATGCCGCGACCGGGGCAACGCTGGCCATCCATCTTGCAATCCACTCTCTGGAGCGGATCGTGACGGAACTGATCCCTTTTTATGGCTCGGACTGCACCGCTGCCATTGTCGCACGGGCAAGCTGGCCGGATCAGGTCGTGGTGCGGGCGACGCTGGGCACGCTGCTGGCCCGGGCGGCCGAGACTCCCGTGGAGCGGACTGCGCTTGTAATGGTCGGCCCGGCGCTCGGCGTGTCCGAGTTCCGGGAAAGCGCGTTATACAGCCCGGATTATCACCGGCGTTTCAGATCATGATCCCAATCCGGATGGCTTCGCCCCCGACACACCCCGGAGCGATCGAACAGCAGGACCTCGATTTCGGTTGGACTGCTTCCGAGCACGTCCTTCGCAGTCGCATAGGCCGTCCGGGCGATGTGGTCGCCAAGGGGAATATTGTGTTCGGCGCAGAGCAGGAAAGCTTCGGCGACGGTCTGCATCCTGTCGATGCTCGCGGCTATGGCAGGTGTAGCACCGGCGTGGCTGGCCAGCCCGGCAAGGGCATTCATATCCGTCAGGCCGCGTCTGGAATGCAGGTCGAGACGACCCTGAGCGAGCTTGGTCATTTTCGCCAGTCCGCCAGCGATCGTCAGGCGAGGGACGGGATGGTCACGGACGTATTTCAGCACGCCCCCTGCGAAATCTCCCATTTCGATGAGTGCGGTATCGGGCAGGCCGTAAAGCTGCTGTACCGCGCGTTCGGAGACATCTCCTGTCGCCGCGGCAAGGTGGGGAATGTTCATGGCGCGGGCCACGTCAATGCCGCGTCGGATGCTGTCGATCCATGCCGAACAGGAAAATGGTACGACGATGCCTGTCGTGCCCAGAATGGACAGGCCGCCAACAATTCCGAGACGTCCATTAAGTGTTCTGGACGCGAGGGCTTCTCCACCGGGAACGGAAATCCGGACTTCAGCGTCTGTCAGCGGACCCGTGATGTCGGTCAGGGCCTGCTGGATCATGCTGCGGGGGACGGGGTTGATGGCCGGTTCACCGGGCGGCAGGGGCAGGCCGGGGCGCGTGATCGTGCCCACACCCTCACCGGCCCGGAAGTGAATGCCGGAATTTTTCGGAAGGTGCCGCAGATCGGCGCGGATCAGGGCGCCATGCGTGACATCCGGGTCGTCTCCGGCGTCCTTGACCACGGCAGCCCAGGCACCACCCGCGTTCCAGCCATGCTGTGCCAGGGCGAATGCGACCTGCGTACCGCTTGGCAGGGTGATTGTCACCGGATCGGGGAACTGGCCTGTGTGCAACGCTGTCCAGGCAGCTTTGGCCGCTGCGGTAGCGCAGCTTCCGGTCGTCCATCCGCGTCGCAGGGTAGGGGCAGGCGTCATCGGGCGCAGGATAAGCGCTTTTTGCGCAAATGCGAGATGGATATCGTCTGGCAGGGGCAGGCCGCATGACAACCCGCGCGATCATGATTGCCGCTCCGCGGTCAGGTGGCGGCAAGACCACGACGACGCTTGGTCTGCTCGGCGCGTTCAGGCAGCGTGGGATTTCCGTGCAGGCGGCCAAGACCGGGCCGGATTATATCGACCCGGCCTTTCATGAAGTCGTTACCGGGCGTCCGAGTTTCAATCTGGATAGCTGGGCCATGGGGCCCGCATTGCTGGAAACATTGTTGGCGGGCGCGGCGCAGGATGCAGAGCTGCTGGTTGTGGAATCCTCCATGGGGCTGTTCGACGGGCTGAATGCGCCGCAAGACGGACGCGGTGCTCCGTCTGATATTGCGGCACGTTTCGGGATACCGGTTGTTCTCGTGCTCGATATTTCCGGGCAGGGGCAGTCGGCAGCGGCCATTGCGCATGGATTTGCTACGTTTGATCCGCGTGTCAGGGTCGCGGGTGTTATTCTGAACCATGTCGCTTCGGATCGGCATCTGAGCATGGCGGCAACGGCAGTTGCAGCGGCAGGATTGCCGGTTCTCGGCGCGTTCAGGCGGGATCCAACACTTCAGCTGCCGGAGCGGCATCTCGGGCTTGTGCAGGCGCGGGAGCACGGCAATCTTTCGGATCTGCTCGATCGGCTGACCGTTCGAGCAGAAGAGGCGCTGGATCTTGATGCCATTCTGACGGCAGCTTCGCCATTATCGGTTAGGGATCAGGGCATCATTGCGCTCCAACCACCCGGCCAACGCATCGCCGTAGCGGATGATGCAGCATTTTCCTTCCTATATGGTCATCTGGCGCGCGGCTGGCGGCAGGCTGGTGCTGAACTGGTGCCGTTTTCTCCACTTGCTGACGAAGGGCCGGATGATGCGTGTGATGCGTGCTGGCTGCCGGGTGGATATCCGGAACTTCATGCCGCAAAGCTCGCATCTGCGGCCCTGTTCAGACAGCACCTTGTGGACTTTGCGCAGACCCGTCCTGTCCATGGTGAATGTGGTGGCTTCATGGTTCTTGGCCGCGCGCTGGAAGATGCCGAAGGCAAGACGCATGCCATGACCGGCCTTCTGGATCATGTGACGACATTTGCCCGAAGACGGATGAACCTGGGGTATCGGCAGGCTGTGCTGCGCGAAGACTGTGCTCTTGGCACGGCAGGGGCCGTGCTGAGAGGGCATGAGTTTCATTATTCGCAGGTTGCCGAAGCGGGAACAGATGCGCCACTGGCAGATCTTCAGGACGGAACCGGGCGTGATCTGGGAGCGGCCGGTGGACGTCGCGGACCGGTTTCAGGATCTTTTTTTCACGTCATGGCCCATAGGGCGTAAGGATTTTGCAATGAGCGACGAACATCGGCATCGCGAGAAGATGCAGAAACGCAAGGCCGTGCAGGACGAGGAAGTCGCTGGGAAAACAGTCGAAAAGGGCGTTCTGGCGGTTCATACCGGGCCGGGAAAGGGAAAATCCACGGCGGCGTTCGGGCTTGCGCTGCGGATCCTGGGGCATGGGCGGCGCGTGGTGATCGTGCAGTTCATCAAGGGGGCCTGGTCCACGGGAGAGCGGACTGCACTGGAACGGTTTGACGATCTGGTCGAATGGCATTCCATGGGAGAGGGTTTTACCTGGGAAACTCAGGACCGCGCCCGCGATATTGCGGCCTGTGAGCGGGCCTGGGCCGTGGCAGAAGAGGCGCTTCGGCGTGAGGATGTGGCGCTGGTCGTGCTTGATGAGCTGAATATCGCACTCCGCTACGACTACATGCACCTGAAAACCGTGCTGGAGGCATTGCAGGCACGCCCTGCCATGCAGCATGTCGTCATTACGGGGCGCAATGCGAAACCTGCACTGATCGAGGCGGCAGATCTGGTGACGGAAATGACGCAGGTGAAGCATCATTTCGCCGCGGGTGTGAAGGCACAGCAGGGATTCGAGTTCTGATGCCCGCTTCCGGCTCGTCATCCGGTCCGATGCCGCGTGCCCTGATGTTTCAGGGAACGGGATCGAGCGTTGGCAAGTCCGTGCTGGTGGCCGGGATCGCAAGGGCGCTGACGCGGCGTGGATATCGGGTTCGGCCTTTCAAGCCGCAGAACATGTCCAATAATGCGGCCGTAACAGCAGATGGTGGCGAGATCGGCCGGGCTCAGGCGCTTCAGGCGCGGGCATGCGGTGTGCGCCCGAGTGTGGACATGAACCCGGTGCTTCTCAAGCCCCAGAGCGAAACAGGTGCACAGCTTGTCGTCCGGGGACAGGTGCGTGGCGCATTCCGGGCGCGGGATTATCAGGCGCTCAAGCCGGGTCTGATGCCGGAGGTTTTGGGAGCGTTTCGGATGCTTGCCTCCGAGGCTGAGATCGTTCTTGTCGAGGGGGCGGGGTCGGCTTCGGAAGTTAATCTCAGGGCTAGTGATATCGCCAATATGGGGTTCGCGCAGGCGGCGGATATTGATGTCGTTCTGGTCGGTGATATCGACCGGGGCGGCGTGATCGCGAGCCTTGTCGGTACGAAGACGGTTCTGCCCGGTGAGGATGCGACACGCATCAAGGGCTTTATCGTCAATCGGATGCGGGGGGATCCGGGCCTGTTTTCGGCTGGGATGGAAGCGATTGCGATGCATACGGGGTGGGATGCGATTGGTCTTGTGCCGTATCTTGCCCAACTGCGCGATCTGCCGGCGGAAGATGCTGCAGATCTGCCAGCGGGAGGCCGGGGAGACGGGGCGCTGCGGATCGTGGTGCCGCATCTGCCGATGATTGCCAATTTCGACGATCTGGACCCGCTTGCAGCGAGGCCGGATGTCTCGCTTGTCATCGTCTCACCCGGGAAACCGCTTCCTGCGTGTGATTTGGTCATCCTGCCGGGATCTAAATCCACGATCTCCGATCTGGCGTTCATGCGCGCTCAGGGGTGGGATATCGACCTGCACGCCCATGTCCGTCACGGTGGCCGGGTTCTCGGAATTTGTGGCGGCTACCAGATGCTCGGGACGATAATTTCGGATGAGCTGGGCACGGAGGGGAATGCCGGAACCGCTCCGGGGCTCGGGCTGCTGGCGGTGCAGACGTCTCTCACATCCGAAAAGCGCCTCATCGAGGTCATGGGGCAGCTTGTGCCGGAGGGAATTCCCGTTTCAGGGTATGAAATCCATACCGGTCAGACTGTCGGGGCAGACTGTAGACGTCCGTTTGCGACCATTGCCGGGCGTCCGGAAGGCGCGGTCTCGCAGAATGGGCGGGTCTGGGGAACGTATCTGCATGGCATGCTGGGGACGGGGGCGGCGTGTGCAGCGCTTCTGTCACGCTTGGCAGGTCCGGTGACAGTCATGGCGGATCATGATGAGGTCGTAGAGGCCGCGCTCGATGCCTGGGCAGATCATCTGGAGAAGCATCTGGATATCGACGCCCTGCTGGCTCTGGCCCGACCGGTCAGCCTGTCCTGATCATGTCAGACCAGCTTCAACAGCAGTCCTGCCAGAAGAATGACGGTACCAGCCTGAAGAATGCAGGCTCGGCGATAGAGGGTAAGGGCATTCGCGAGATCGACTATGGTTGCCGTACTGCGGCCGTCCCCCATCCAGTGATCTTCAACGCGTTTTCCATCATAGGTGCGCGGTCCGGCCAGCCTCAGGCCGAGTGCACCCGCCACGGCGGCTTCGGGCCATCCGGCATTGGGGGAACGATGATGGCGCGCGTCACGCAATACCGTTTGCAGGGCACGTTTTGCGGATGCTGGTTGATGCGTGACGGCAGCGAGAATGATCCAGAGGGCGGACAGGCGGGATGCGGGGAGATTGATGACGTCATCGCATCGCGCTGCCGCCCAGCCGAAGGCCGCATAGCGCGGGGTCAGATGGCCGATCATGCTGTCGGCAGTATTGATCGCCTTGTACGCCGTGATACCCGGCAGGCCACCGAGCATGGACCAGAAGACAGGGGCAACGATCCCGTCAGAAAAATTTTCGGCCAGACTTTCGATGGCGGCCCGTATGATTGCGGCTTCGTCCAGTGAGGCCGGGTCGCGCCCCACGATCATGGAGACGGCTCTGCGCCCCGCCTCAAGGCCTTCGGTTCGTAATGCCACCTCGACGGCACGGACATGCACCCATAAGGAGCGTTGAGCGATCAGACTGCTGGCCAATATGGCTTCCACGCAGAGGGCCATTGGATGCGGCGTAAGGACTTGCAGGGCCCAGTTCAAAAACCAGACGCTCAGGGCCGGCAGGCCTGCGATGATGGCGAGCGCCACGATCCCCGCGACTTTCCGACGGGCTGCACTCTCTTCAGGGCGATTGAGAGCCCGCTCAAGGCTGGAAATCAGACGGCCAATCCAGATAACGGGATGACCGATCAGCCGGACCAGTCTTTCCGGATAACCTGCTACCCCTTCAATAATCAGGGCGCAGGCCGTTACGGAGAATGTGGATGACAGGAAGGAAGCAATCATGGAACCGCGGATTTCCGCCGGACCCTGTTCCGGCATGCAAGGCTGTAGCATGAGCGCCGGGCGCGAGGGAGCCTCTGTGGTGCGTGAGATGCCTGTGCATGGTGGACAGGTGCGTCAGGTCATGCAGCGGTTTCCCGATGCACCGACGCCGTTCATCGATCTCTCCACCGGTATCAGCCCATATGCCTATCCCGTTGTTTTTCCATCGCAGGACGCTCTGACGCGTCTGCCTGAAACCTGTGAGGAGGACGCGCTTTTGCAGGCCGCCGCGCGCGCCTACGGTGTTCCTTCGACTGACATGATCGCGGCTGTTCCGGGTACGCAGATGCTGATCAGCCTGTTGCCGTATTTGCTGACGTCGCGGGATGTCACCATTTTCGGACCTACATATTCCGGGCACGAAACCTCGTGGCAGTATGCCGGAGCGCAGGTCGAGATTGTAACCGACGCGGCCGCGTTTCAGGATGCGACCATGAAAAGCGGGCGCGTTTGTATTCTGTGCAATCCCAACAACCCTGATGGGCGCCTGCTCGCAGCCAGTGAGGTGAGCCGGTTAGCCAGACAATGTGAAGTCTCCGGATCATGGCTAATCGTGGACGAGGCGTTTGCCGATTTTCATGATGCCAGTGTCAGTAGAACCCTGCCGCAATCTGGACTTCTGGTTCTCAGGTCCTTTGGAAAAAGTTACGGTCTGCCGGGCGTACGTCTTGGTTTTCTGGTGGCTGATCCGGTTCTGGCTGGAGCGGCGCGAGCTCTCGTCGGGTCGTGGCCGGTCGGCACGCTCGCCTTGGAGGCTGGGATACAGGCGTTTTCTGACGGGGGATGGCTTGAGCGCAGTCGCCGTCAGATTCAGCAGGACAGGAAGCGGCTGGAGCAGCTTTTTCGGAGGGCTGGGCTGGAGCCGTTGGGGAGTTGTCTGCTCTTCATGTTGATCCGCATGGCGCAGGCGCAGGATCTGTGGTGCTTCCTGTGTGAACGCGGCATTGTGACCCGCATATTTGCGGAGCGGCTTACGGATCTGCGAGTGGGGTTGCCCCGTGACGAGGACGAATGGTCGAGGCTGAATGCGGCCCTGTTACAGTGGTGTGAGCACTGATGGGGCGGCTGGTCTGTCTGGCGCTTGGGCTGCCGGTCGGTGTAAAGCGCGGATATTTTCCAGGGCATGCAGATTGCTCTGACAGTTGTGATCCTGCCGTGGAGGCTCTGAAAGGAAAGTTGGTCCTGACAGGCAATGAGGCAGATGCGGGTGCGTTGCGGAACAGCGGAATTGAGAACGTCCGCGTTGTCCCATCCCTGCGTGATAATGACTACGGGGAATGGGCCGGTCAGAACATGCGCTCTCTGCCCGAGGGTGATGTCACGCGATGGATTTCCGATCCGGATTTCTGCCCACCGGGTGGAGAAAGCCGCGCAATGCTGTTTTCCCGTGTTGGAGACTGGCTTATGCAGGCTGCCCCCTCGCCGGAAATGAGACTGGCTCTGCGGCCGGCTGTGGTCCGGGCTCTGGTTCTGAATGCTCTTGGCGGTCGGCCCGGTATGGAACGTCAGCTGGATATTGTTCCGTTCACGGTCAGCATCCTGTCCTGCCACGAAAAACATTGGCGTGTGCAGGCATTCGGGCGCTGAGTTTCAGCATTTTAGGCGACAGTTGGCGGTTGTATGTGTCTCATCAAAACTGATTAAGGATAAAGTATTGCCATCTCCGCGTTACTCGAACCTCGACTGCTGATCGTGCGGGAATGGCATGGCGTACAGATCAGGATCATTCCGGAACAGAATGATCAAATGGCAAGGGCAATGCTTCGCAATCCTGATGGAACAGGAAAAACTTCGAGTTCCCGTGCGGCTTCCTGAAGCAGCCAGTGGCGAAAGAGCCTGAAGCTGTCTGTCGTGGCATGTGCGAGAGGGCGTACAAAATAGTAGCTTTCCTCGCTGCGGATGGGAGGCGCTGCCAGTTCGGTAAGGGTTCCGTTCGCCAGTTCATCCCGGATCAGGAAACGCGGGATCAATGCGCAGCCTGCGCTGTGCAGTGCTGCGGAGATGATGAAACTGAACTGATCGAAGAGTGGGCCATGCAGGCTGATGGCTTCCAGGCGCTGGGTAATGAACCACTGCTCCCAGGCATTGGGGCGTGTCACAAGATGAAGAAGCGGTGCGGTCAGCAGGTCCTGGCAGGACGAAAGACCGAGTTTTTCCGCAAGGTCCGGACTGCAAACAGCAGCAACATCCTCGGGCATCAGGAAGGAAAGCTCGGCACCGGACCACTCCGGGAGCCCGAAATGGATTGCCGCATCCAGAGGGTTGGCAGAGAAATCGAAGGGTTGCAGATGGGTATGCAGGTTGACCGTTATGTCAGGATAATCCGCCATGAAGCGGACCAGTCTGGGGGCCAGCCAACGCGCTCCAAAGGTTGGCAGAACACCCAGATTGATGGTGCCCCCTTTAGGGTTCGCGCGGAAGGCGAGGGTGGCTGCGGATATATGTTTCAGTGCTTCACGGATGTCGCGCGCATAAGTCTCTCCAGCCTGTGTCAGGCGGACAGTCTGTCGGTCCCGCAGGAAAAGCTCTGATCCCAGATGACTTTCCAGTGCCCGGATATGGCGGCTGACCGCGCTTTGCGTGAGGTTTAGCTCAGTCGCGGCTGCAGTAAAACTCTGATGGCGTGCCGATGCCTCAAATGAGTAGAGGAGGGAAGTCGGGGGCAGAAAGCGACGGGCGAGAGCCATGGAAATCCCATTTCTTGCGCATGATCGTAAATTGGTAAGGTCATTCCATTTTCGCATGACCTTGCTCAGCTTTATCGTTTGGCAGGCCAAAAGTCATGGCGATAGATTCATAACACTTTTGCACTGGCCTTTTCCGGTGCTGATGGTGTGCATGGGGTGTTTTGCAATGACGTCTGGGGGCTGGGCTTCCGCTGATGAAATCCGCACACGCTTTGCGTGTGCCATGTCAGATATGTATCGTCAGGAAGTGCCCCAGTACGACACGCTGCTGGAACTGGTGGCGCAGGTGAATGCCGATGTTCTGCGCGAAAATCCACAGCTGCGTGACGGTCTTGAAGCCGAAGATGCTTTAGGGCGGCTGAATGTCGAACGTCATGGTGCTGTGCGGGTGGGGCGTGCGGATGAACTGGCAGTCTGTGCCCGTCTGTTCGCGGTGATGGGCATGGTGCCGGTCGGGTATTACGATCTGTCTGTTGCTGGCGTACCCGTTCATTCCACGGCTTTCCGCCCTGTTGATGAGGCTGCGCTGCACTGCAATCCGTTTCGCATCTTTACATCGCTCCTGCGTCTTGAACTGATCGCAGATGCGGAACTGCGGGCAGAAGCGGAAGAGGTTCTGTCGCGTCGGAATATCTTCACGCCGGGCGTCATGGAGTTGATTGTCCGTCATGAAGCTCAGGGTGGCCTCAGTTCAGCGGACGCGGATCTGTTCGTGACGGAAGCCCTCGAAACGTTCCGCTGGCATAGCGATGCAACAGTCAGCGCCGACATCTATCAGCGTCTGTCACACGCGCATCGCCTGATCGCGGATGTCGTGTGCTTTCGTGGACCGCATATCAATCATCTCACACCGCGCACTCTTGATATTGATGCGGTCCAGCGCCGGATGCCTGAGGTCGGGATCAAGGCCAAGGCCGTAGTAGAAGGTCCTCCGACGCGGGATTGCCCCATCCTCCTGCGCCAGACGAGTTTTACCGCGCTTGAAGAGAAGATCCTGTTTCAGTCTCCGGACGGACAGGCCGTTACGGGAACTCACACTGCCCGCTTCGGCGAAATCGAGCAACGCGGAGTCGCACTGACCGCAAAGGGACGTGCGTTGTACGATCGGTTGCTGGGAGAGGCCCGTTCAGGGAGCGAGGGCTCGTATGAAGAGCGTCTCCAGACTGCTTTTGCCTCTTTTCCTGATGACGAAGGAACCCTGCGAACGCAGGGGCTGGCGTTCTTCCGGTATGTTCTGGTCGATCCAGATGCTGCATTTCAGCCGGAATGCGACCTGGAGGTTCATATTGCGTCGGGTGCGATCAAGGCATTTCCGATCACCTATGAAGACTTTCTTCCGGTCAGCGCGGCAGGAATATTTCAGTCCAATCTGGGAGGGCAGATCCTTCCTTCCTATGCAGAAAATGCGAGCCGCGATGCTTTCGAAACTGCACTTGGCCGTCCAGTTCTGGATGAAATGGCACTTTATGCAGGACTTGAAACAGCTTCGATCATAGCACTTCGCAAAGCCCTGATGCGTCCGGAAAGCTCAGTCAAAGGTTGAAATCACGTATTTCATCTCATCATCGATTTTTTATGTGGCGCGCTGAATATTTTTGAAAAATCGGACGTATGCTGCGTCCGGTATGAACCCCAGACAGGAAAAACAATGACGGCATCTCTCCGTTCCGAAGTCACTACCCTCCTCGACAGCCTCGGTGTGTCACCCGTCCTTCATAAGGGAGGCAGTCTGGTGGTGAAGTCTCCGCTGACGGGAGATGTCATCGCCGAAGTTGTAGAAATCACCGCGGAAGAGGCTACAGCAACGATTGCAAGTTCGGTCGATGCGTTCAAAGCCTGGCGCAAGGTCCCGGCTCCACGTCGTGGGGAGCTTGTTCGCCTGCTGGGAGAGGAGCTTCGGGCCAACAAGGAAGCACTTGGACGTCTCGTGACGCTTGAAGTGGGCAAGGTGCCGTCCGAAGGGCTGGGCGAAGTGCAGGAAATGATCGACATCTGCGACTTCGCAGTTGGTCTGTCCCGCCAGCTTTACGGTCTGACGATCCCGTCCGAACGTCCGGATCATCGCCTTACGGAACAATGGCATCCAGTAGGGCCGGTGGGCATTATTTCAGCATTCAATTTCCCGGTTGCTGTCTGGTCGTGGAATGCGGCGCTGGCGCTGGTCTGTGGCGACAGCGTGATCTGGAAGCCTTCGGAAAAAACCCCGTTGACGGCACTGGCCACGCAGGCCCTTTTCCTGAAGGCTGCAGCCCGTTTTGGGAGTGACGCACCGGCAGCGCTCAGCACCCTTCTGGTTGGTGGCCGTGAGATCGGCGAGCTGATGGTGGAAAACCGTCGCGTTCCCGTCATTTCCGCGACGGGTTCGACCCGGATGGGCCGTGACGTTGGCGAGCGTGTGGCACGGCGTTTCGGGCGCTCCATTCTGGAGCTTGGGGGCAACAACGCGTCCATCGTTACACCGTCCGCCGATCTGGATCTGACCCTGCGTGCCGTAGCGTTCGGGGCGATGGGAACGGCTGGTCAGCGTTGTACGACGCTGCGTCGCCTGTTCGTCCATTCCAGCGTCTATGACACCCTCGTGCCGAAGCTGGTGAAGGTCTACCAGGCGATTTCGGTCGGCAATCCGGTCGCGGGTGACGCGCTGGTTGGGCCACTGATCGACGCGGCCTCTTTCGGAATGATGCAGGACAGCCTCAAAGCGGCGGCCGCTGCGGGAGGTACTGTTCATGGTGGCACACGTGTCAATGTGAACGGTGAGAACTCGTTTTATGCGCGCCCGGCCATGATCGAAATGCCGTCCCAGACCGGTCCCGTGCTGGAAGAGACGTTTGCGCCGATCCTGTATGTCATGAAGTATGACACGCTCGATGAAGCCATCGCGCTGCAGAATGACGTGGTGCAGGGCCTGTCATCGTCCATCTTTGCAACCGATATCCGTGAAGTGGAGCAGTTCCTGTCTGCGCGGGGCTCTGACTGTGGCATTGCCAACGTCAATATGGGGCCGTCCGGTGCCGAGATCGGAGGTGCATTCGGGGGCGAGAAGGAAACCGGCGGCGGACGTGAGTCCGGATCTGATGCCTGGAAGGCCTATATGCGTCGACAGACCAACGCCATCAATTACGGGCGTACCCTGCCGCTCGCACAGGGTGTGAAGTTTGACGTGGATGATGGATCTGCGAACGCCTGATCAGGGATCGTCTGTGGGACGGGGCGAAGGTTTCGTCCCCCCATTTTTGGACTCTGTTGAACCGGCTGGTTTTTCCTCGCTTGCGTGCGTATGGCCGAGCCGATCGTGCGTAGGGGACCATGGGAGGGCTTTCTCCTCCACCTGACCGGGTGGGGGGGTGTAGTCTTCCAGCCAGAGTTTTCCCACTTCGGAATTTATCAGAATATTAAAGTGCTTGAGGATATCCATCCCCAGGATATTGAACTCCGCATCAGGGACAACATCCAGCGTGACGTCATGGAGCACGTGCGTACCGAGCTGGAGTGTTTTGAAATGATGCCGGTGTCCTAGCAGGACTTCTCCGGCGCCAACGCGGATCTCGTCATCACGGGACAGAATGCGCCGGGAGATACCCATTTCCCGTGCGATCCGTTGCTGGATGATCGAGCGGTTGGCACTGGTATTGACCTGCATATCGACCTTCTGGCCGTCCAGAAGAACAGTCACCTGATTTTTCTGGGATGATTCGTCGTCTATTGAACTGAGCGGCAGAAAAGGCCCGGGGTTTTGCAGCAGTGTCCCGATATCCGGACAATCCTGTGCACCATCATAAGTGAAAAACGCCATCTTCTGGGAATGTCTGTCTATGAGGACATAGAATTGACCCAAGATATCCCAGCCGAGATCCAGCATCAGCGGAAGGCCATCGGGGGCTTCCGGGGGCTGGTCGTTCACGAGCAACGCAGACATGTTTTTTACGACAGAGTTGCCGATCTGCAGTGTGTGGATCGTGGTCGTATAGTTGGTGCCCGAACCTGTTACAGACGTCGTGTTAATAAAGTCATCGCGATAGAAGTTGAAGCCCTTGGCGTCCCAGACGCTGGTAAGCGTTGTCAGGGTCGAGAAAAAAGCACCGGCATCTTTACCGTTGATTTGGACATGAATGACGGGAGCCCCGGCCGGGTTGAGAAAAGGAAGAACCTCGCTCGTTAAGACACAGTCATGAATGGTTCTGGCCTCAGCGGGGGCGATGAGACCAAGCAGAGCAATAAAAACAGGCGATATGGTCCGCCTGAAAAGAAGCCTGCCCATGACTGGTCCTCACCAAACAGCCGGAAGCTCCCGAAAAGAAGCTTGTCCCGTTTCGTAATAAAAACCAAATGGCTGCATGTGTCCACTCTGGTCGGATTTACCGAGTAAAGGCTCGGACGATGGCGTTTTGCTGTTTGACTTCGACGGGGAGCCTTGTGTCGGTGAGGGCTTTGCCCTGCCA
>NZ_JAERLY010000010.1 GCF_018256155.1 Gluconobacter sp. Dm-62 | reverse complement strand
CCGCTGCTGCCGACCCGGGCGCTGTACCCGCTGCTGCCGATCTGGGCGTAGTTCCCACTGCTGCCGATCTGGGCGTAGTTCCCACTGCTGCCGATCCGGGCGCTGTACCCGCTGCTGCCGATCTGGGCGCTGTACCCGCTGCTGCCGATCTGGGCGTAGTTCCCACTGCTGCCGATCCGGGCGCCGTCCCCGCTGCTGCCGATCCGGGCGCCGTCCCCGCTCTCATCTTTGCCCTTCGTCGCGGACTGGATGGCGCTAACTTCGCTTCCCACGATCGCGGCCGTATCCTTGATTTCTGCAAAGACCTTCGACGCCAGCCATTGCGCATCGCTAAAGCGCTTGTCGTCATACAGCGCATTCATAACGAGGCCGTAGTCGCCGCCTTGCGGGAACTTCTCTCGGAACCAATCTCGTCCATCCCCGCACGCGCCCCATTCGCGGATGCGCAGGAGGGTAATTTCGGTCGGGTTTGTCGCTTCACTCATCACGCGCTCCACTTCTCAGCATTCAGCAAGCCGCTCTCACGGCGGATTTCGTTGTCGTCGTGGCGGAGGTCGGACAGGCACGGCAGGGCTGCCGCGCGCTCGATCCGCTCCATGAGGAAGGAGCGTGCAATCACGTCGCTCAGGTCCTCGTTGATCTCGCGGGGGCGGGTCATGCTACCTCTCCCATGCGCTTCATCTCGAAGTAGATCCGAGCGCAGGCCCGGACATCGACCAGGGCGTCATGCGCGCCCTCAAGCGTCTCGCCGTAGAAGTGCTGAATGCACTCTTCGAGCTTTGGCGCTTTGGGCTTGTTGATCCCGGCCGCCCGCATGCGAGGCGTCGGCGGCAGGTTCACCAGCGGCGCAGCGGCTTCCATCGTGCAGAACTGCGCAGTCGGCAGTTTCCACTCAGACCGCTTGGCCCGGGCGTACATGGTCGCCACGATCTGCCGATCAAACTGAATATTGTGCGCGACCAGAAGATCAGCCCGGCTCGTCAGATCGTAAAAAAGAACTGCGGCGACCTGCTCCCGGATGCCGTAGCGCGCTGCCTTTTCTGTTGTGATGCCGTGGACGGCTGCCGCTGCATCAGGAACAGTCCAGCCATCCGGGCGGACGATGACGTTCACGCACGCCTCTTCCTGACCCTGATTGTCTGTCAGGATGGCCGCGAGCTGCACGCAATGCGGCTGATCCTCATGACCGGTCGGAAGTCCGGGCTTCGCAAAGCCCGTGGTCTCCGTATCAAAGAAGAGGATGCTCATGCCGGCATCTCCTCAGCCGGGACTTCCGCGTTGGCGTCAGCCTGCTGGCGTTCCTGCTCGTGCAGCACGCCGTAGCGATCGGCGAACAGGTCGGTAACGTCTGCAATCACATTTTCAGGGAACGGATTGCCTTCGTTCTCTCGCTTGGCTTTGGACAGCTCCCACTTCTTTTCCAAATCCAGAACGCAGCCAGTGGTTGAACAGGAGTTCAGACGCGCGCGGAAGAATTCTACATGATCTGTCTGACGTCCTGCCTGGATCTGCTGGCGTTGCGGCGTGACATCGACCGGCTTCTGATTGGACACGCTCTTCCGGAAGTCATCCTGCGGAATGTCAGCGGCTTCCTCGGCCGTGATCAGCCCACGCAGCACATCCGGGAAGGCGTCGCGCAACGCAAAGCCACGAGCGCGCATCTGAAGCATGCGTTTCGGATACTGCTTCCACGGCCCCGGCTTGCTCCATAGGCCTGCATCTTTCGCATCCTGCACACTAAACCGGGCCTCGACCGGTGACTTGCCCTTGCGCTTGGCAACGCAGATGGCCGTCATCTTGTCGCCCTCGCCTTCCAGCGTCTCGACCACATCGTCACAGACCGGAGAAGCCTTCACGAGGCCAAGCAGGGCATCGCCCCAGACGCTTGGGCGCCCATTGATAACCGCGATATTCTGCATGGACTGCATCGGTGCCAGACCAAGTTCGGATCCCATCTGCACTGCGATCAGAATGGCCGAGGGCTTGCCCATGTAATCTTTCGGAACCATGCCGCTGCCAGCCGCGATCTCGGCAAAGCGCATCAGTTCGTTGAAGCTGTTGATCTGGATTGCAGGCGCATGTCCCTGCGTCGTCGTAACTGCGTTCATCGTCTCAAGCCCTTCCGGCAATGATGGTGGGATTGCGCAGGACGCGCGCCACGATCCGGGACAGGCCTGCGACGGTCTGGTCTTTGATCTTTCGGTCCACATCGAGCGCGATGTTCGCGGCATCGAGATAGCGCTGCCAGTGCAGGTCATGCTCTGCCTGGTCGCCTGCCATATCGGCCCGGCCTGCGGCATTCAGGCTCACGCAAGCGGCCTTGCGGAACTGACGGCGCTTCATTTCCAGATATGGAACTGATGCTTTGGCCACACTTCGGGCGTTTGCTGTTTCACGCATTTCAGAAATTCCTGTTGTTTACTTGCCGGTCAGGCGGCGATGGGGATCTGTACGGTGTAGGTCGGGCTCTTTAGACTTAGGGCCGCCTCCCCGCATCGAAATGAAAGGCGTCTCAGGTCTTGGATTGCACTCGGATCATGCTCAATCCGGTAGGCAATTTCCTGGACCTGCAGCAGTAGGTCAGCAGCAGAGACCAGGTCGTGAGCGCTGATGCCGGGCATCACGCAGGCTCCATGTTGTGGAGCACGCCATCGTCGTGACGGATCATCCACTCTTTGCACCGCTGAACAGCTTTCCAGTCTGAATCGACGTCAGAGAGTTCAACGCCACGAACCCAAGATCCGTCCCGCCGCTTGCGGTGAATCTCAAGCCCTACCTCAGCTTCGGCCAGCGCATAATTCGACGTTTCAAACAGCGTGCGCTTGGTGAACTGAGGCCCCGGAAATCTCGACTGGATCTCTCGCAGATCATCCTCAGTCACATCATGAAAGCGTGGCCAGTTGGGATCTGTCAGCAGCGGCGGCGCGCGCTCAAATGTATTCTGCGGAAAATTGTCAGGCAGGTTCGCCATTGTGGTTCTCCCTCGCCGCTTCGTGCGGTGTGGGACTATATGTGCGATAACGTCACACAGACGTCAAGCGATAAAATCGCACATGTATGATTTTATCGATCGTATCGCACAAAAAGAAACCCGGCCGGAGCCGGGTTATTGGGTTAGTCGTCTTGTGTATATGCTTCTATAGCGAGTTGGGCGAATGAGGCTGGAAGCGCGTTTTGCTTCACCTTAGTGCCTAAGTAAGTAGCGAATTTGCCCTTCCCAACGTAGTCTTCGCGGAACCACCTTCTGAATTCAGCTAAAGCTAAATCTGGATAACACCACGCATGCTGAGGATTGGATTTGGCTTGGGGAAAATACTCGGGATAGTTGTGATTCCACCTTTTCCTTGGTCCAAATTTTTCGTCAAAGCCTCCGCTCTTCCAATGATTGGCCCAAATGCTTCCTACGCTCCCGTCTGGAACAAAAGTACTGTCAATGTGCAACCCACATTGACCTAAAGTAACGATCATATCAGATATTTCCTTAAAAATTCCGAAATATCCAGGAGGCAATGAGTTGTAAGTTAAAGAAACTCTATCATGGAATTGACGCCAAACTACGGGAACATGGTTATTTGGATCATATCCAACCTGTGTATAAATAAATTGCTCGAGAGCTTTTCCTGCGAGAAGCCTAAAATTACTTTTAGCTTGTTCGGTGGTATTTAAAGCGTCAAAGGCATAATATTCGAGAACAGCCAGAGATACAGCGTCAGTATATGCGTAGAACGATCCTGATGTCTGAGTTATCTCGACATAAGGTTTTTCTATTTCAATACCCCTCCCTTGCAGAATGTTTTTAACTCCGGCCGTCATTGGGGGAGGAGATTCAAGATTCCATGTTTGGCCCATCTCGACGATTCGAGGATTAGCAATACCACAAAGCCTCGCAAGGCCGCGTCCTGTTAGGAAAGGAGTCCCATCAGATAGAACCCCCATACCAACGCCGTCTATCTCGATTTGTTTTTCAATCGTTAGATCTAAGCGGCCTTGTCCAGGGACGATCGGAAACGTAGCCATAAAATATCCTATCTCATTGAAATAAATGCATGAAATGGCGATCGGATTTTACTTCCAAGTCCACTTCCCAACGACGCGGCCGTTGATCTCAATCTCCGAGAGCAGAACCTCATCCGTGTCATAGGTCTTGTTCACACTGATGATTCGAACGCGCTCAGGATCGCTCCGGGGTACGAGCTGAAGCTGTTTGATGACGACGCCGTGCCCGTTCCACAGCACATACACACCGTCATGGCTCATGAGCTTATGATGCGTATCGACCAGCACCCGGTCGCCCGGCATGAAATCAGGCTCCATCGAATTGCCAATGACGCGCACCACTGCGAGGCCAGAACTGTCCGGGACGTAGTTCTCGAGGAATGCCCTAGGCAGCGTCCAAGTAGCCAGAGACGTATGCATGTCTCCGTCGCCGCCATTTTCGGCCACAAGCGCCCCGCCGCCAGCCTGGGGTGACACGTCAAACTCATTGATGACCACTTCGCCATGTTTCGGCTTCTTGGTCCGTTCAATGCGCTCTGCTCGCTCGATGCTGGGGGCGATACCGTCCGTTCCAGGAGCGACGCCAGCAAGGCTCCAGACTTCACCTGAAGTGATCGGCGGATCGCCACGATCCAAGAGGAGCGGCAACATGCTCTTGACCAGATCCACCGGCAGGTACGGTTTTTTGTATTTCCCCTCGTACGAGGCGTATGTCGAGTATCGCTCACCATACCCTAAGGCCTGAGCAAACTCGCGGACGGTATAGCCACCGCGTAAGCGCAGTGCCTTCAATCGGTCGTTGACGGGCAAATCAGTCATTTCTCCACTATGTGCGAAATGACCGCACATGTCTGTGCGAAAAAGTCATTGCTATTTGTGTGAATGTGTCGCACAAATCGCACATGACCAACGCACTCGTTATCATCGAGGAGCAAGGGGGCACACGCTCACTGGCTCGCAAGCTCGGACTTTCGCCGTCCACCGTTCAGTCGTGGAAGCGAAAGGGAAGCATCCCGGCAAGCCGGGTCCCCGCAATCGCAACCGTCACGGGAATGCCTTTGAGCGAACTGCTGAAGGCCTGCCTTCCGCCCCTCCCCGCCCGCGCCAAGCGGAAGGAGGTTGCGTGATGGCTGGAAGTTTCAAATGGAAGCCCCGCCTTTCTGAGCTGGAACGCCTGATCCGTGAAGGAAAGACACGCGCCCAGCTCGCGGACCATTTCGGTGTGTCTGAAAACGGCATTGCAGCCACGATCCGCCGCTATGGCTTCAATGGCCTGTCGCCAAATGACAGCTCCACCGGCGGCGCATCTTCTCGTATCGACTGGTCTCCGTTGATGCCGACGCTTCTCGAAATGATGGAGCGGGCAGAGAGCGCCTCCGCCATTGCCGAGAGGCTGGGCGTCTCAACGGTCGCACTGTCTGCGGCCATGGAACGGCAGGCTCCCAAGGCTATCCGCTCCAAGTGGAAAGCGGCACGTCAGCAGGCTGCGCACCCGAAGAAACACGTTCCTGCTGCGCCGGTAATCAGGCAGCCGCTGGCGCCCTTCTCGGACGTGTCGTGGCGCGCTCTGTTCGACGGCGATCCTCTGCCTGTGCCGGACTGCGCGTTCGGCCGTGGCAGCGGACTGCACTGAGCCTCATCCCCAGATGTCCGCTCCAACCAACATCGCCAGTTTGAGCGCCAGGTGGTCCTTGACCTCCTGCGGCTGTCGGCTGTGCAGGGTGCCCCAAAGCTGGGCGTCCCTACACAGTGCGACAGCAAGGTGCGGCGTGTCCGCGTCGATCTCGAATTGTGGTGTCTGGGGCGCGTCTCCTTCCATCGTGGTTGCTCCTTCTCTGCTCGGTGACACGGCAGAGAATGGAGCAAAAGCATGGGTAATGATCGGGCAATTACTGACCGAATTCTTCCGCAAAATGACCGAAAGTTTCCGCGAATGAGCGCCGCCACCGTTGCGCCCGTCCGCGTCCGACTTCTCGAAGCGATCAAGCGCGAGTTCGCGCCTCTGCGCTTCGGAGCCGAAATGCTGGCCCGGGCTTCCCAGAAATCCCCCAGGTCCGCCCGTAACTGGCTGTCAGGAACCAATGCCCCGGACGCCGAGGCACTGATTGAGCTGATGGCCTCCTGCAACTCCATTGCGGACGAGGTTGAACGCCTCGTCGCAGAGCGCCGCAAGGCGCGTGAGGACACACAATGCCCTGGTTCACCCTTAAACTAGGCCGGTTTGGGTTCGGCCATCATGCAGGCCCTCCCCCGTCATACCGGTTCGCATGGCTGCGCATTCTCTGGCGCGACTGGGATGCCTGGTCGGCTTGGGCCGAGGCCGAGATGGCCAGGCACCAGCGCGCTCTCAATGCTGCACGAAAGGAACTCCGGAAATGACGCTCAACAACTCCCAGGCTCGCCTCTTCTCTTTCGTTCAGCGTATCGAAACGCTTCTGGAAGAACGCAAGGGAATTAACGAAGGCATCTCCGACATCAAGACTGAGGCCAAGGCGGCCGGGTTCGATAACAAGGTCATCATGCAGATGATCCGTGAGCGCGCCATGTCTCAGGCCGAACGTGAGGAGTGGCAATCCCTCTGTGAACTCTACCGTGCCACGCTCGGCATGCTGGACGGAACGCCGATGAGCGACAATGCGCGCCGCCACATGTCCCGCGACGAAAAGGATGATCGGGAATCTGGTGTCGATGACATGTTCGACCCGGCACCTGAGCCCGAGCCAACAGCCTCTCCGTCCGAGGCGCGAGCTCAAGGTGCGGAGGCATTTCGATCGGGCAAGCGCGTCACTGAAAATCCTTTCCCTGCTGGAGACCCCGCCCGTGCTTCCTGGGATGAAGGTTGGTGCGCTGAAGCTGGTAGCGACGGCATGGATATCCCTCCTGAGTGGCGTCGTTCCCAGAAGAAGGCTGAGAAAGGGGATGAGGCATGAGGCGCGACGTGAACATGCAGCCGACAAGGCTCCAGCGTAAGCCGGCAGAGGATCCAATTGAGCGCCTGAAGGCATGTCTGGGGAAAACAGCAGACGTCCGCTCCCCGAAGGACGCAGAAGAACCCATCCTCGACGCCTCAGTGCGCGCGTCTCTCTTCCAGTGGATGGCAGAGATCCGCGCGGCCGATGAGCTTAAGTCCGTTGGCGTGAAACCTCGGACCAATGCGCTGCTCTTCGGTCCGCCTGGCTGCGGCAAGACAACGCTGGCCCATCACTTTGCGGCGCGTCTGGGCTTGCCGATGGTCGTTGTGGGGTCCGAGCATCTGATCGCCGGTATTCTTGGCGCGAGTGGTCAGAACGTGGCCAAGCTATTCGATGGACTTGCAGCCGCTGAAACGCCTGTTGTGCTGTTCATGGACGAAGTAGAGGCCGTCGGTGCAAGTCGCTCTGGTCGAACAGGTGGCCAGTGCGACGATGAGAAGAACAGCGCTCTGACCGTCCTCCTGCGCAAGATGGAAGAGTTCAATGTCGGCTATTTCATGGCTGCCACGAACCTTCCCGACGGGATCGATCCGGCCTTCTGGCGTCGGTTCAATATGCAGATCGGCATTGCCTTGCCGGGCTTCCAGGAGCGCTTTGCCATCATCAAGCGTTACGGGATGCCGTTCGCTTTTGATGATGATGACCTCGACCTTCTTGCCGAAGCCACTGACGGAGCTTCTCCTGCGTTGCTGCGGGAATTAATGGAAGGCGTGAAGCGGACGCTTGTGGTTCGACCGCGCATGAACATGCCGATCGATGATCCTTGCACGATCTTTGCGTCTGTACTCTCCGCGACCATGCCGCCACCTGAAATGGAAGTGCCGAAGCTCTGGCGGAATGCCGAGACCGTCAAAGGTCTCAGTGCAATGTCTTGGCCCCCCCAGAGAATGGGAGGCCAGGCATGACCGCTCACACCGAAGATCGCCTGCACCAGCATATCTGGAACGCTCTACAGTTCATCCTGCCGACAGGGGCAGTCCCTCAGTCCTTCGAAAACCGCCAGAACGGCGCCAGAGAGGGCGCGCGCCGAAAGGCCCGCGGATGCCTCCCTGGGTGGCCGGATCTTGGCATCGTCTGGAATGAGCGGACCTACTACATTGAGCTCAAGGCGCCGAAGGGGCGTCTTTCTCCAGAACAGAAAGCGAAACATGCCGAGCTTCGCGCAGCTGGCGCAAAGGTTGGCGTCTGCCGGTCTCTTGATGAGGTTATCGATTTCCTGCGCTCAGTCGGCATGCCAGTGCGTGCAGAGGTGATGGCATGAGCATTCCTGAGCCAATGACGCCAAACGACTGCGATTTGCGCGGATTGCCATTTATGCAGTTAGACGTGGTTCGTTTGATCGATAGCGATCTGTTTGCGCTCTCGACTGGCGATGAGTTTAAGGCGGCCGTTGCACTCTGGTGCAAGAGTTGGCTGCAAGTTCCTGCAGCAAGCCTACCTGATGATGATCGCGTTCTTGCGCATTTATCAGCGGCTGGATCGCGCTGGAAAAAGGTGAAATCCCTTGCTTTGCGCGGGTGGATCAAGTGCGCGGACGGCCGCCTGTACCATCCCACGGTAGCAGAGAAAGCCCTCCACGCATGGAAAGCCCGCACTGCACAGCGCGAGCGTGCGGCAAAGCGCTGGCAGAAAAAAGACGAGGGAGCTGGCAATGCCACGGCATCGGAAAACGACATGCCACGGCATAGCGACGGCACATCCCACGGCAATGCCTTAGAGAGGGAGAGGGAGAGGGAGAGTAAAAAGAAAGAAACACTCACTTCGTTCGTGCCGCCGGCCGAGCCGTCGCCGTCCGTGGTCGATCCCGTTGATGCTGGCTCCCAGACCCCTCCTGCCCGTCCATCGCCACCCGATGCCCGGACTGCCCTGTTCCGACTAGGGCTCCAAGCCGTCCGGGGCCTGACCGGAAAATCCGAGGCTCAGTCTCGTGGCCTGATCGGAAAATGGCTCAAGGCTTGCGGCGACGACGCCTCGATCCTGAACCGGATCCTGCTCGAAGCTGCCGACCTTCGACCAGCCGAGCCTGTGGCGTGGATCGAGAGGGCCGTGGCGCAACGCAGCGGCCATTCATCGCGAGACGCCGAACGTAGTCGGAACAAGGCCGCATGGCTCGAAGGCGAAATGCTGGAAGGATTTTGACCATGACCCAGATCGCTCACCGCAATTCCGCCGTAGCCACGAAGCGCCCCGACGCGGAATACATCCCTGCCAGCGGTGACCTCCGTGCCCTGATCGAGGCAAAGCGCGAAGGATATCTCTGGCGGACTGACCTGACGAAGGATCGGATTGCGGCCGTTCGCCTCCAGCTCGCAGCAGCCGAAGCCGCTGCGCTTCCGTGCCCGTTGCTTGGCGTGAAGACCTGGCTTGGACGCCTTGCGCAGCTCGTCACCAATGCTCCCGCCCCGGAAGCGCGGTCAGCTCAGGCCGCGATCTTCGCTGAGGTTTGTTCGGACATCCCGGTCGGCGCCTGGACCCCGGAAACCCGGATCGCATGGACCCGGCAGGCCGACCGGAACGGCTATCCTGTTGGATCGCGCTGGCCTGCACCGGGCGAGTTGTACGCCCACCTCCGACCCTTTGCCGAGCAGATCCGGGCCGAAGTGACTGGCTTGCGGGAAATCCTCGCCATGGCGGAAACGCCGCGAGAGCCGGAACGCAAGCGGCCGAATGCTTCGGAGCTGGCCCGGGCCGGCGCTCTGGCTGACGCCGTGATCCGCGAACTGCTTGCAGCAGGCGGCGAAACGGAGAACCGGGTATGATGCGGCGCGACATCATCGCAGACATGCCCGGAGAGGTAGCGACGTTGGCCGCTGAGTGCGGTACGGAATGTCAGACGCACGATGGGGTGGAAACGTCTGGAAGCGATGGCGATGCCTCTACGGCTTTGCTCGATAATAGTGGAACAATAAACACCGAGGGCGATCTGGGGTTGAGTGTGGAGTGAGGCAAAAGGCGCCGAAGAGCGGCGATACCGTTAGGGCGAGCTAGCATCTCGCCCTGCAAGAGCACCCGAATTAAGAATTATTCAGCAGTTGCATACCTGACTTTTTCAGTGCGCGCGTGGTCTACCTCAGGGATTCCCTTGACAAGCTTAGGACTATATTTTTGGCGAGCACAATAATCCAGAGCGCTTTTAATAAAGCCACGATTAGTGAAAGATACCGCTTTGCAGTTGATCGGATGTCCTGATTTGTCGATATCAAAAACAATATCGACACTTCCTGATATATTATTTTCTACTAACTCAAATGGGTAGTAAGGCTCGGGATTTTCAATCTTCTTCGCTTCAGTTGCCACTTGAGACGCGCAAGAAATATTTGGCATTGCCATCAAAAAAATCAACAATAAGAACTGCTTCAAGTTGGCCTCCCGTTAATACCTTTCCGCGTAATATGATACATTCTCAATCTTTTTGATAGATATGGTTACAATTTTGGAGCCGCTATGACCCTCCCCTGGTACCTGAACCCTTGGGCCGAAGTGCAGCGGTTGCGCGCCCAGTTGCTCAGTGAGAACGATTACGATGCAGAGCGGTATGCTGGTTTCATGCGGCACACTGACAGCCTGAAACGGGAAATCGAGCGGCTCAAGACGCGCGTTGCGGAGCTGGAGCAATGGGAGCCGCCTCCACCAATGCCCGGACGTTTGACGCCTGCGCGGGAGTGGAAGCGATGACCCGGCGTAGTCTGGGATATTGAGTCGAGAATCTACCGATGGAATTCTAAAGTTACGGATTGGCGGGATTGTAGGGAACCGGCTGGAGGTTTCCATCAGGAATTCCATAACCTGAACCAGTTGGTTTATCGCCAACATATTCAACGTCATTCCACCAATAGGCTATCCAGCAAGGTGCAGAGACATTTCCTTTTTCGGTGATGTAGGTTCCCCACTCATACAGCCGCACACAACCAAATCGTTTAGCGAGAGTGTTGGCGGCTTCCGCTGCACTGGATTTTTCGCTTGAGAATATATTTACAAGCCAAGGAGAGCCCTCATACTTGTGGGCAGCATCTATCGCATAGCGAGCTTTGTGATTCCACTTTTTCATTATGCCTGGTAACTTAAAAATATCCTCAGACATCACAAATCCTTTTTAGTACAATTATAATTAACAGCCCTAGATTACAGCACTTTTCGCCTTGTACAGGAACCTTCCCCTGTACTAACATTCCGGCATGCCAGCAGCCCAGAAATCCCGCGCCGGACTCGGCGACACGCTTCGCCACTTTTCGACGCCGAAGACGGTACGAAAAACGGCATTCATCCCAGCCAAGGTGGAGGATAATTCTCCGACGCCGGAGCGGATGGCGAAGGGGGATTATGAGTGGCAGGGCAAGAAGCGGATCAAGCTGAATACCGTGAACGCTTTACACATGGCGGGTGACATCAACGGCGACGCCGTCACGGCTGCGAAATGGTGGATCTGCGATTATGTGTTCGCAAACCATGGGTATCTGGACATTCTAAGTGAGGTGCTGCCCTCCGATTACGTGAAGGGCGACGTGCACACTTTCGCAATCTCTCGGGGTAACGCGGCCGAACGGATTGGCATGATCCGCGACCGGCTTGGGTTTTGCGCTCATCTTCGGCTGGAAATGATGCTTGCGCGGGAACTGTCTTTCTCGGCGATGGCCGAAGCTTTGATGGCAGGGAAGCCGAGGGATGGACGGAAGATCATCTCCGGGCAATGTGCCTTCATCCTGGAGCAGCTCTCCGGTGCCTATGCTGGGGTTCGAAAGGAAATCCGGGACAGGATCGAGCGGAACAAAGCGCTTGTACTTGGCGCCAGCGCCTGATACGGTTGGGCAACACTGAAGAATTGCGCCCGTAGCGCCAGAAATAGCCCGGACAATCAGCGATGGCCGCAACCACAATCACAGCCGGTGATGTGGTAAGGTGGCGCGGATCGCTCCATGTGATTGCAGCAATGCAATCAGGCCGTGCGGCTTTGTGTCCTGTCCTGCCGACCAGCACAGTCAGGCATCGTGCAGATATCCTGATCGAGTTTCCTGACACGCTTTATCTCGGCGTTGTTGATGGTGCCCTGATCCGGTGCAAGCCGTTCGTGTTTCATAATGCGCACAAATTGACGAAAGACGGGGCTTTGTCTCCTGCCCTTGTGTCCCGCGTTCAACGCGCAATCGGGCGGGAACTGGACACACGTCGCGTTGAGGCTGGGCGCCCGAAATATCTGGTGAGGTAGTCATGGCGAGGAAGAAGGCGGAAGTTATTCCGGTCCCTGCTCCACGCCCCGCCGGGCGGCCTTCCATCTTCACGCAAGAGCTTTGGGACCGTGTCCTCTGCTTGATCGAGGAAGGACAGACGATCCGCGATATTGCGGCGATGGTCGACATGCCTGCGTGGGATACGATCAGGCGATGGATCAGGAATGACGAAACGTTATCGTCACAGTACAGGCGCGCGCGGGAGGAAGCGACCGATGCAATGGAGGCGGAGATCCTAGCAGATGCGAGGACCGCCAACGCTGAAAACGCCAGTGCGATAAAAGTCCGAGCCGACATTATCCGTTGGGCCATGTCCAGGCGTGCGCCGAAGAAGTATGGCGACAAGATCACACAGGAACACACCGGCGCTGATGGCCAGTCCCTTGCCCCGCCAACGTTGATATTCCAGACCACGGAAGCTCCGAAACGTGACGAGGACGCTGATTGAGATCCCGCCAGCATTTGGCGATTTCTCTCAGCCTAAACGGTACCGGATCTGGTATGGCGGCCGTGGGTCTTCGAAGTCCTGGACAATTGCGCGCGTGCTTGTGGCCCTGGCTGCGGCTCGTCCGATCCGGGTCCTATGCTGCCGTGAGTTCCAGAACTCTATTGCGGATAGTGCCAAGAAGCTTTTGGCGGACCAGATCGAAAGTATGGGGTTGTCTCCGTGGTTTACGATCACAGATACATCCATTCGTTCACGGGTCGGCTCTGAGTTCCTGTTCAAGGGGCTTGCCCGCAATGTGCAGGGTATCAAGTCCACTGAGGGTATAGACATTTGCTGGGTTGAAGAGGCCCAGACCACAAGCCAGATGTCTCTTGAGTTGCTGATCCCGACAATCCGAAAGGCGGGGTCAGAACTCTGGTTTACCTATAACCCCCAGAACGATGATGACCCGGTTCATAAGCTGATGCATTCGCTCGAAAGCGATGCAGATGCCCTTGTTCG
The DNA here is from genome assembly GCF_018256155.1 of Gluconobacter sp. Dm-62. GTDB lineage: Bacteria > Pseudomonadota > Alphaproteobacteria > Acetobacterales > Acetobacteraceae > Gluconobacter. The sequence goes on along the minus strand of NZ_JAERLY010000010.1, from coordinate 60,318 downwards.
CAAAGTGAACTGGCAGGACAATCCGTGGTTTCCTGATGAACTGAACGCCGAGCGGCTGCGCTTACTCAAAACGGACCCGGAAGCCTACGAACATATCTGGGGTGGTGAGTGCCGGACGATCAGCGAGGCGGTTATCTTCCGCAGCCGCGTGGTTTTCGAGGCGTTTGATACGCCTGACGATGCGCGCCTTTACTTCGGAGCCGACTGGGGTTTTTCACAAGATCCTACCGCGTTGGTCCGGTGTTTTATACAGGATGGCGCGCTCTACATCGACTACGAAGCGTTCGGGCGTGGTGTCGAACTGGACGAGCTTCCGGCCATGTTTGACCGGGTCCCTCAGTCTCGTGACTGGCCTATTCTTGCGGATTGCGCTCGCCCTGAAACGATCAGCTACATGGCCAACCGGCACAGGTTCCGCATATCGGGTGCGGATAAATGGCCTGGCAGCGTTGAAGACGGCGTCGAGCGGCTGAAGGCATTTACTAAAATCGTGGTTCATCCGCGTTGCCCGAATGTCGCCAAAGAGTTTCGCATGTACGCCTACAAGGTGGACAAGCACACTGGGGATATCCTCCCTAAGATCGAAGACAAGTGGAACCACGGCATTGATGCGCTGCGCTATGCGCTGAACGGCATCATTCAGAACCGCCGCAAGATGCCCTCCTTCGCGGGCTACAAATCAAGGACACGTTGATGAAACACTGGTTCAGCCGCAACCGGGAGCGCAAGCCGTTGCCCGAGCGGCGCGAGCCTGTCCTTTCACGCTCTGACCGACGCCTGAACCTGCGATCATTTCGTGGGCATAGATCAGGTGGGCTGCCGAGCGATCCGCGCCTTGCGTTCGACGCCTACAAGCCCCCCGAAGGCGTGCGGGGTGAAGCTCCAGACACGCTGGCGATGGACAGCGGAAGCCTTGAAGCCGTCGGGGATATAGGAGAATGGGCCGCAACGGCAGCTCCTATCCTGCGTGACTATTTCGAGGACGGTCTGGCCTTTCTTGGCTACCCGCAGCTTGCCCAGATGGCGCAGCGGGCCGAATTCCGCAAGCCGTGTGAGGTCATTGCGCGTGAAGCGACCCGTGAGTGGATCGAGTTCCGATCCGACAAGCAGGGCGGCGACACGGAAGAGAACGAGGAAGCCGCGCAGCGTATTCAGGAAGTCGAGCGCGAGTTCGAGCGCCTGAATGTGCGGCGGATCATGCAGACCCACGTCCTGCACGGTCTGACGTTCGGTCTCGGCCATATCTGGATCGGCATCAAAGGAGCGGCGCTGAATACGACGGCTCAATCTCAGCCGCTCGTGATCGGCAAGAACGGCATGCCGAAAGGCTCACTGGAGCGCCTTGCCAATATCGAGCCGATCTGGACCACGCCGAACAGCTACAACGCGAACAACCCCCTCGCCCCGAATTTCTACAGGCCAGACAACTGGTGGGTTCTCGGAACGATGGTGGACAGCTCCCGTCTGCTGACCACGATCCCCTACCCTGTCAGCCAGATCCTGGCGCCGGCCTTCAACTTCGGTGGCCAGTCGCTCACGCAGCTTCTGCGCGCCTACGTTCACAACTATCTGGCCACGCGTAACAGCACAGCCACCATCGTCCGCAACTTCTCCAAGCTGGTCCTGAAAACGGACATGACGGGGAACATGCAGACGGACATGGGGGCGGGTATGGACGCCCAGCCGATGCCCTATGACGATGTGGATATGGCCTCTGTGCAGGGCCGCGCCGCCTACATGCAGGACGTGTCCGAAGGCCAGGGCACGATCGTGGTGGACAAGGAGCGTGAGGATGCTTCGATCATCGCCACGCCATTGTCTGGGCTCGACAGTCTTCAGGCTCAGTCGATGGAGGCAATGGCCTCGATCCCCGGTATCCCGCTGGTCAAGCTGTTCGGCATCCAGCCGCAGGGACTGAACGCCTCGTCTGATGGCGAAATTCGCGTCTTCTACGACGAGATTTCCGCATTTCAGGAAGCAAACATCCGGCCGTCGCTCCAACGGATCTTCGAAGCCGTGCAGATTCATCTGTGGGGCGAGATAGACGAAGGCCTATCCTTCAACTTCGTCCCGCTCTGGCAGATGGACGAGAAGCAGCTGGCCGAAATCGAGAAGATCAAGGCCGACCTCATGGCCGTGCTGTCCACGGCGGGCATCGTCTCGCCGGAAGAGTGCCGAGAGCGTGAGGCGACTGACGATCATTCCATCTTCAAGGGCGTTGATCTGACCGGCCCTCCCCCTGAGCCACCAGAGCCCGAACAGATGCCGGACATGGAAAGCCTGCTGAAGCGAGGCGAGGAAAGTGACGAGTGACCCAGCTCCGCTGCACTTCTGCGACCGGGAAAGCTCTTAAGCCAACCCGCGCCAGTGCTGCGCTTGAGGCGGCTTACTACCGTGACCTGATGCGTCTCGTCCGGGAGATGGACGACAGCCTGACCTACTGGCTCAAGGCCAATTACCGGAAGCATGAAGCCACCATCGCGCAGGACAGCGTGGCGGACGAACTTCAGAAGGTCATGAACAAGCTCACGGCCCGGTGGCGCGGGCTGTTCGATGATCGGGCGCGGAAGATGGCAGAGATGCAATCCAAGCGCTGGCAACGGCATTCCGATGTGTCGCTGATGGATCGGCTGAAGCAGGCTGGTTTTGCGGTGAGGTTCCGGCCATCCAAGGCTGTGACCGACACGCTGGACGGCCTGGTCAATGAGAACGTCGGCCTCATCAAGAGCATTGCCGAACATCACCTGACGGAAGTGTCGGGGATGGTTCAGCGCTCAGTGATGGCCGGGCGCGACCTGTCCACTCTGACGCAGGATTTGAAAGAGCGATACGGCATCACGCAACGCCGCGCCGCTTTCATCGCCCGGGACCAGAACAATAAGGCCACGTCCTTCATCACGCGGACCCGACAGATCGAGATGGGGCTGACCGAGGCGATCTGGTGCCACTCAAGCGCGGGGAAGCACCCACGGCCCAAGCACGTCGAGGCAGGCCGGAAGCGGCTTCGCTACGACATCCGCAAAGGCGCGGACGTGGACGGCAACGGCAAGCTGATCTTTCCTGGTGAAGAGCCGAACTGCCGGTGCACGTCTCAGGTGATTATTCCGGGGTTTGATCAGTAGAGAGAACGCTCTGTCGAAGTGCGGCAACGGTTTTAGCCTGATTCAAAAGGCTATTGAGGGCGAAATTAACCCTGACTGGATCAGCGGTTCCGTTAACAAGTTCTCTGATAATATTGGTAGCGCCTTGAAAGCCGGCAGCCAAGTTAAGCAACAGCTCTCGTTCGTTTTCTTTCACAACGGCTCTCCTAAAATGACAGACACAATCATGGCCCTTGACCGGTCGGTGCGACGCATCGATGCGGACGGGCATCTGCACGTTGAGCGTTGTGTGCTCAGCGCGGCGGTAGTCTCGCCCTATTACGGACGTGAGATCAATGGTGCCGAGCGTCTGGGACTGGATCCGGACACGATCTACTGGATGTATCGGGACGCCGATGCCTTGCGGGAAGCCGCATCGAGCATGAACGGCAAGCCCCTGATCGAGATCCACCAGCCTGTCAGCGCCGAGGATCATCCTCGCGAGATCACGGTCGGATCGGTCAACAACGCCACGTTTCAGGCACCCGACCTCATCGGTGAACTGTCGATCTGGGACGGCGACGCCATCAAACGAATTCAGGACGGTTCCAAGCGGTGCGTGTCGGCTGGATACGCCTACGAAACCGTCCCTGAGACCGGTGAGATCAACGGTCAGCGCTACACGCTGAAGATGGTCAATATCCGCTTCAACCACCTTGCCCTGGTGGAAGAGCCCCGCGTGAAGACCGCCATCATCGGCGATAGCGCACCACCTAACATCACGAAGGAAACGAGCATGGCTGCCCACAAGCCCATGTCTGCTGCGGCGAAGGTTGCAGCCGCTCTCAAATCCGGCCGCCTTGCCATGGATGCGTCTGAAGAAGACGTCAAGAAGTGCATGGACGAGGACGAAACCGAGGACGACAAGAAGAAGGCCGAGGACGAGTCCGAAGAAGAACGCGAGCGCGACGACGAGGAAGGTGGCCGTAAAGCCAATGAAGTCCTCGAAGGCGAGCGTCGTGAGGAGAAGAAGGCTGGCGACAAGAAGGCCCGCGACGCGGACAAAGACGACGAGCAGGCTGATGACGAAGACGACGAGAAAAAGGATGACAAGAAGGGCATGGATGCCGCTTCTGTCTCTCGTCTGATTGAGGCTGCCGTCTCCAAGGAGCGCCGCCGCAGCAAACTGGCACAGGACGCCCGTGAAGCGGTTCGTCCTCTCGTCGGTGATGTGATCGGTATGGACAGCGCGGGCGACATTTACCGCTACGCCCTGAAGCAGACCGGCCATGATGCTGCCGGCGTTCATGACAGCGCCCTCCCCGCCCTCGTCAGCATGGCGATCAACGCCAAGCGTCCCGAGCGTCCGGCCCGTCTCGCGGCTGACAGCGCCATCGACAGTGATTCCCCTCTGGCGGGCGTTTCTGCTCGCCGCAAAGCGTAAGGAGCGGCCCCGATGGGTTTCCCTACCAAGATCAATTACACCTGGGCCAAGGGCTTTCCGGGCGGCATCGCTTCGGCAAACCCGCGTCGTTCTGCCATTCCCGGACCGATGGGCTTCATCGCTGGCACTGCTGGCGTCGCCGTTGCTGCGTTCGGCTGGGTGCAGGCCGACGGCGTGACCGTCCTGAACAAGCCAATCGCATCCGAAGCCCCGACCGGCTTCGTCCTGCGTGACCAGACGGGCCTGATTACGGCCTATCTGGGTGAGAGCACGATGCTGCTGCCGAGCGGTTTCAATGTGCAGCTCATGACGGGCGGCGATTACTTTGCGGTCGCGTCAACGGCTGCCACCCCCGGACAGGCCGTCTACGCCTCCACGACGGATGGCACACTCCAGACTGGTGCAGTAGGCACAGTTCCTGAAGGCACGGTCGCAACCGGCTTTATCGTGACCCAGGGCGGCGCGGCCGGTTCCACCATCATCATTTCCGGTGCAGTTGCGCCGATTGCCGGGAGCAACGAGTAAATGGCTTCGTTTCAGAAAGACGCGACCCGCCTTGCGCAGGACTGGGGTATCAATCTCCCCGGCGTAACGCATTACGTTGGCGAGCGCGGGAACGCCTATGATGCGGCCCCGGCCTTCGGCACGGTCACGGCCCCGAACAGCGGTATCCCGGCCGTCATCAACACGATGGTCGATCCGCAGTTGATCCGTCAGCTTGTCACGCCGACCAAGTCTGAAGAGGCCTACGGTTCCCAGAAGAAGGGCGATTGGCGGATCAAGACGGTCATGTTCCCGGTCATCGAGGCGTCCGGCTATGCCGTGGCCTATGGTGACTTTGAGCAGGCTGGTGATAGTTCGGCAAACGCCAACTGGGTCAACCGCCAGTCATTCACGTTCCAGACCTGGGCCAAATATGGCGATCTGGAATCCGAGATGATGGGCATGGGTAGCATCGATTGGGTTGCCGAGCAGCGCACGGCCGGTTCGTCGGTTCTTGAAAAGCAGCAGAACCTGCTGAACCTGTTCGGCCTCACTGGCCTTGAGAACTACGGCGCCCTGAACGATCCGGCCCTCCCGGCTGCCATCACGGCGTCCGTGAAGGCCGGGACTGCAACCTCGTGGAGCAGCACCAGCGATCCGAACCTGATTTATCCGGACATCGTGACCCTGTTCGCCGCGCTGAACAAGGCGATGATGGGCAACATCACCAATCAGACGCGCCTGAAGTTGGTCCTCCCGTCTGAACTTTCGCAGGTGATGGCCTATACCAATCAGTACGGGATCACTCTGGAGGACATGCTGAAGAAGGCGTGGCCGAACATGGAGATCGTCTTCCTTCCGGAGGCTGGCGTCACCATGTCGGGCGGCTATACCAGCGCCAACGTCATGCAGATGTTCGTGCCGGAAGTCGATGGGGTCGAGACCGTCACCACGGCGTTTACTGAGCGCCTGACCATGCACCGCCTTGAGCAGTATTCCACCAATGCGCGCCAGAAGATGTCGCGTGGTGGCTGGGGTACGATCTGGAAACGTCCGATGGCTGTCGCACAGATGGTGGGGATCTAAGACATGGCTGATACCGTCACCGTACTTTGCCGTATGCCTCACGGCCTGCGTCTGCGCCTCTCCCTCGAGGGAGACGCAGAGCGCCGCGCCAAGCTGAGCGAGGAAAAGCGCCCTGACCTGAGCCCGGTCGGTTACGTCAAGGAAGTCGAGATCAAGGGCGCAAACCGTGCGCCAGATTACCACCCGAAGGACAACGTGCTTCTCGGTCGCGTCGGCCGTACCACGGTCGACAAGGCGTTCTGGGAAGCATGGGTCAAGCAGAACGCAGACAGCGATCTGGTGAAGAACAAGTGCGTCTTCGCAGAGCAGACGGATGCCCGCGCGAATGCCCGGGCGGACGAGTTCAAGACCGAGAAGACCGGCTTTGAACCCCTCGACCCCGAGGAAATCAAGCGCAAGGGCCTCGCTGCTGCTGAAGAAGCGGCGCGAGCCCGGGTCGCGGCCTGATGAGCGGGTCGGTCACGTCGCAACCGGGCGTCGTCACGTTCGATTATTCGACGTGGTCGGCCCTCTATCCGGCACTTGCGCCCAGCACAAACCAGGTGCAGGCGGAGGATTACTTTGCTCAAGCTTGCGACATCCTGAACAACACGCCCCGCAGCCCGGTCCAGAACCTCGGCAGAAGGGCGCGCCTGCTCAATCTGCTGACCGCCCATATTGCGCAGCTCAACCTTCCGGCTGATGCCGGGGGGAATGGCGCGGGGGCGGTCGGGCGCGTGGCGAGCGCGGCTGAAGGATCGACTTCAATGTCTCTCGACATGGGTCCGTCCAGTCAGTCGTCAGCGTGGTTCATGCAAACCCAGTACGGCGCGACCTTCTGGCAGATGACGGCGTATCTCCGACAGATGCGCTTCGTTCCCGGCCGGTCGCCCAGAGCAAGGATCTGGCCCTGATGGCAAAGACCGCAATCAAGGGCATGGCCCGGCTTCAGGCAACACTGAACGGCAAGGTTCAGGGTGTGCAGAAGAACTGGATGGCTCGGCTGCTGGATCGGGTGCTGAGACGGGGTGCGCAGATGCATCTCAACGCGGGCTTTCTGGAGGGGGCTTCATACCCTGATGGAACGCCTGTTGCTGCCGTGGCCTACTGGAACGAGTTCGGCACATCTCGCATGCCCTCGCGCCCTTTCATGCGTGAAACGATCGCCAAAAATCAGGATCAATGGCCGAGACTTCTGGCGGCATGCCTCAAGCAATCAGGCGGAGATCTCGAAAAGGCGCTGGACATGGCTGCTGAGCGTATCGTGGCCCAGATCCAAGAAGAGATCAGAACGCTTCAGTCTCCGCCGCTTGCTCCGTCCACGATCAAGGCCAAGGGCTTCGACAAGCCCCTGATCGACACTGGCCACATGCTGAACAGTGTCGGCTACGAGGTGGTGAATGATTAACGTCTTCGCCATCGCCAATGCCGCGACGAACGCGGTCAATCCGCCCATTCAGGCCATCCTAAGGGTCTCGGATGGTGAGACGGTCAATCCGGATTTCAGCGTCACACCGAAGACCACGGATCTGCTCTGCACGATCAAGGTGCAGGCCCTGAGCACGTCGGACCTGCAGCGCATCCAGAACATCACCCAGCAGTCCGACATGAGGGCCGTCTACATCGCGGGCGGCATCAAGGGGCTGAACCGGGCGCTTCAGACAGGCGGAGACGTGCTGAACTTCTACGGTTCGGACTGGCTGGTCACGCAGGTTCTTGAAGAATGGGGATACGGACGATGGTCCAAACTTGTGGTGACGCGCCAGACGTCGCCAGCTCAGGAATAACTTTCACCCCCACGGACAGCGAGCTCTATCTGGCACTGGGTGAGTACCTCAAGACGGTTCTCCCCTCGCCTTTCCGCCTCCGGCAGGGCCAGCAGAACAGAACGCCATCCCCGGTCGGCCCGTACTGCGTGATGCAGCTCATCACGACGCGCCTTCTGGCGACAAACGGCTGGTCCTACACGGACGCATCCCGCGTCATTACGGAAATGCGCGAAGTCACAGTGCAGGTCAGCGCATTCGGCGCAGGTGCGGGTGACGCGCTCAAACAGGTCTGCGGGCTGTGGCGTGATTTCTACACAACCGACTGGTTTCGGGCGAACGGTCCGATCCTGTCCCCGCTGACGGCGGCTGACCCCCGCCAGCTTGGCTTCTCCAACTCGGAGAACCAGTACGAAGACGCCTGGTCTGTCGATCTGAAGATGCAGGTCAACTACCAGCGCACCATCCCGCAGCAATCTGCTGATCAGATCAAGGTCACGACCATCCCGGCCGACCTTCCCCCTACGCAGGAGTAACAGCCCGTGGCTGGCATCCCTATTTCTCAAGTTGTGAGTGTCACCCCGAGCGCGCTGACTGCGGCTGGTGGCGTGGCGTTCATCAATGGCTTGATCATCACCGAGAACGCAGTCGTTCCGGCAGGAACGGTGGTCGAGTACACGACGGCGGCGGCCGTTTCGACGGCGTTCGGCGCAACCTCCACGGAAGCGCAGATGGCCGCTGTCTATTTCAGCGGCTACACCGGTGCGACAGAGACCCCGAGCAAGATCTACTTCGCAGGCTTTACGACGGGAACCGCCTTCCCGGATTACCTGAACGCTCTGATCGGGACATCTCAGGATTTCGCGGGCTTCACGACGGCTTTCGAACCGTCGCTAACTGACAAGCAGGCGATTGCCACATGGGTAAGCGAGCAGGCTGACCGGTTCTGGTATGCGGCTTGGGACACTGACGCGCAGGCCACAACGCAAAACAGCGAAACGGCCTTTGGTGTCTGGCTGACTGCTCAGAGCCTCGACGGCACCAGCGTGTTCTATAAAGATCCGCTCGCCGCCGCTGGCGCGCTTGGCTGGATGGCTTCGCTGGAGTTCGACGCTACAGGCGGCCGGAAGAACCTGTTCGGCTGCCAGTTCTCCGGTGTCACGGCTACGGTCACAGATGGTACGACGGCAAGCGTTCTCGCAGCCAACGGCTATTCCTTCTACGGGATGCACGCAAACGGTCTGGGCCGCTTTACCTTCCTCCGGGGCGGCATGGTGTCAGGTCAGTTCAAGTGGGCCGACAGCTATATCAACCAGATCTGGATGAACGCTTCCTTCCAGTCGGACATGCTGACGCTCCTGCTTTCTGCCGGGAACATTCCCTACAACACGCAGGGCGATGCGCTGATCTCGGCAGCGGCTCAGGACACGATTAACCAGGCACTTGCCTTCGGGGCGATCCGTGCAGGCGTCACGCTCACGACTGCCGAAGCGCAGGAAGTCAACAATGCGGCAGGCCTGACGATCTCCGACACGCTTCAGACGCGCGGATGGTACTTCCAGCCCAACGCTTCGACGGCGCCCGCCACAGACCGCGCGGCCCGAACCTCTCCCCCCTGCAAGTTCTGGTACACCGACGGCCAGTCCGTGCAGTCCATCAATCTCGCTTCCGTTGAGGTTCAGTAATGGCCAACAATATCATCACCTCGGCTGATGCCATCTTCACGCTGACCATTTCGGACCTGTTCAATGCCCCGATCACCCTTGAGAACTGGGGATCGGACCGGGCATGGGAGCAGGAGGCCGTGGAAATGGCTGAAGCCCAGATGTCCATTGACGGCAAGTTGAACCGGGGCTGGATTCCGCGCGCCGTTAACCAGACGCTGAACTTCTCTGCGGCTTCGGGGTCGATTGCCTACATGGAAGCGATCATCACGGAGCAGCAGCTTACCCGGACCCTTCTGTCCCTCGGTGGCGAACTGACGCTCAAGTCCACCGGCCGGAAATACACCTTCACGAACGGATGCATGATGACCGGTTCCGTTGCTCCGAACGGCGGGACCGTTCTTGAGGCCCGGACCTTCACCTTCCAGTGGGAAAAAGTCTTCCCGGCAGGTATCTGACATGAAGTCGATCGAATGGAGCCCCGCGTCTGGTGAGGATGCGGGCAAGGAGTTCGTCATCACCCGCATGTCGGCCTTCGCGGCTGACAAATGGGCGAGGCATCTGTCCAAGGCAGTGGTCCAGAGCACGAACAAGATGTCTGAAGCCATGCTGGACCAGGCTGTCCGGCGTGCGATGGAGGAAGGCATTCTTGGCATTGCCTCCATGTCCATGACCATCTTCGCCAACATTGATGACGAGGCCTGTGACAAGGCGTTCGACGCCCTGCTTCAGTGCGTCCAGATCAGGCGAGGCAAATCCAAGACCCCACGCGCCCTGCTCGATGGGGATATAGACGATCCCCAAACCCTGACAGACCTGCGTTCGGAGGCGTTCAATCTCCATGTGGGTTTTTTCAAGGCCGCGATCTTCCAGAGTTCCCCGCTCGCGGCATCCCTGATCCGGGCAGTCAGCCCCGCAAGCGCGCCGTCCCCGTAAACCTTTCGCGGATCATGGCGACGGTCATAGGGGAGCGGCTGGCGACACTCCACGAACTGATGACCGTCTACGACAGCGAAGACATGCTCCTGATGTGGGAAGCGGCCATGGTCACAGCGTACAACAAGGGTTAGGGCCAGCATGGCGAACGTCATAGACAGTCTGGTCATTCAGCTTGGCCTAGATGGGCGCGGGGTCGCCAAAGGCGCGCAGCAGGCTTCCAAGAGCCTCGATCAGGTCGAGCGCAGCGCCAGCAAGACGCAAGGGGCGTTGGCAGACAGTGGCAAGGCGGCGGCGGATGGGTTCTCCCGCGCCCGCACGGAAGCCCTCGCCCTGCTGGCCGTTTTCACCGGCGGCCGGACACTCAAGGCTTTCACGTCCGAAATCACCCGGTCCAATGCCGAGCTTGGCTACATGGCGCAGCGGCTCGATATGGACCCGCGCAAGCTCTACCAGATGCAGCGCGCCGTCATGGCCGTGGGCGGATCAGCGCAAGAGGTTGGCGCATCCTTTCAGGCGATGCAGCAAATGATGGTGGACCCGGCTCAGGCTGGCAACCTCCAGCGCACCATGGCCCAGCTTGGCGTAACGGATTATGCCGATTCACACGGCCATATTCGGGAAGATATTCTCAAGCGCCTGAACCGCTCCACACAGGGCATGGATCAGGGCGTCAAGAACAGCCTTTTGTCCCAGCTCGGCATTGGGCAGGGCGAGATCAACCTGATCGACAAGACGACAGCCGCTTTTGATGAACTGCAGGACAAATTCAAGGGTGCCGGACCCACAGACAAGCAGATCAAAGATAGCGAAAAACTGCTGGAAGATTGGATTGCACTCACCACTGCGACGGAAGGCCTTGGGCGCGCGATCCTCGGCGACCTGACCCCAGCGCTGGATGCTGCCGCCAAGGGAATCATAGCCCTCGAAAAATCCGGTTGGGGAGAATACGTCGCGGGCGCAACGATTGGAGTGGCGGCTCTCGCCACGGCAATCGGAGGTATTGGAACTGCCGTCACCGGCATCATGGCAATCCGTGGTGTCAAAGCCCTGCTCATGGGTGGCGCCAATATCGAAGCGCTTCGGAGCGCGGCCTGCGGGTGTGAATGCAAAGGTGGGGTAGAAGGTGCTGGGGCGGCAAAAAAAGAAGCCCAAAAAGTCGCTGAGAGTGGCTCTTATCTTGAGGAAGGTCGGGATGCGAGCGGTTCAAAATCCCTTATCAGGACGGCTGCGCCTTTGGCGCTTCCGATAGCAGGAACGGCAGCCGCTATGTTTGCAGGGCTGTTGGCTGGGAAAGCCACAAATGCAGGAGGGCCTGTTGAGCAATGGGCTCAGCTGCGCTTTGGAGACAACGATAAAACGAGGTGGTTTTTTGGCGATCACCAGCGAGGAAATGCCGCCAAGGCGATGAGTATTTTGCGAGGCATGGATTATAGCCGAAACGCGGCCCTCGGCATCGTCGGGAATATTGCACAGGAAAGCCGATTTGATCCTAACGCGCGCGGGGATGGAGGAAGCGCTTACGGCCTGGGTCAATGGCATTCTGACCGCGTTGAGGACATTCTGAAAGGAACCGGCATTGACGTGCAGAATGCCTCTTTTGAAGATCAGGTGCGGGCTTATGCATGGGAACTCAAGCATGGACATGATGCAGGGGCTCGAAAAGCGGGGCGGCTGTTAGAAGACCCGAGCATCAGTGCCGCAGACGCTACCCATGTTGTGCGAGCATACGATGAGCGACCAGCCAACAAAAACGGCATGGAAGACGGCTATCGGTATTTCCTGGCGCAGCAGGCGGCGCAGTCGGTCGCACCTTCTGCAACGACCACGCACACCACGGAAGTCCATGTAGGTGACGTCCATATCCACGCGAACACGGACAACCCGCAGCAGCTTGCGCGCGACTTCCACCAGGAACTTCGCCGCACCCTCCCGCTCGTTAACGCACAAGGACAGACCTGATGGCATTCCCGAACGTCACGATGCCGTCGGTCTGGGATATCCCGGCCGCCGTTGGTGTCCCTGCCCTTCTGGGCCAGTCCATCAGCGCGGGCGTGGATGCCTCGGCCTCTACCGCGCTTGCAGGTGTGGCGGAGAATTACATCACCTCGCAGGCCGCGAAGCAGTGGGGGATATTCGATTCCACGAACACGCAGCTTCTGACATCCGGGCGCGTGATGGGGATTGAGTACGAGAACAGCTACATGGTCTCGGATGCCCCATTGGAAGGCGGCGCTTTCGCATCCTACAACAAGGTGAAGGTGCCGTATAACGCGCGGGTCATCATGGTGTGTGACGGGTCAGAGACCGGCTCGGACGGCCTTCTGTCTGCCATTACCAAGCTGATCCCCAATCTGTCAGGCAAGACCGGGCAGCATGTCAGGACATCTTTCCTGTCCACGCTCGAAAGCGTTTGCGCGGACACGAACCTCTATTCCGTAGTGACGCCAGAGTTCACGGCGGTGAACGCCAACATCCTCGGGTACCGCTGGCGGCGAGAAAGCCGAAGCGGCGTGACCATGCTTATGGCGGAAATCATGATCCGGCAGATCCGCAATACCGGGACGGCAGCCTACACCAACACGGCCCAGCCCCAGGGTGAGCAGGCCGTCCAGAACGGAACGGTCCAGACCACTACGCCGTCAACGGCCGTGAATGATGCTGTAGCAGGGGTGATGGCATGAGCACCATCGCGCAAATTCCCCTCGCCGCCACAGCGAGCCAGACCCTCAACGTCGTCCTGAACCAGCAGCTTGTCCGGCTGGACGTCTATCAGCGCTCCACCGGCCTCTACATGAACGTCTGGCTGAATGACGTGCAGGTCGTAGCCGGAGCCATCTGCCAGAACCTGAATCCTGTGGTTCATGCGGACTATCTGGGTCTTGGGGGTGATTTCGTGTTCGCGGATACGCAGGGCAGCGATGACCCGACGTATGACGGGCTGGGTGGGCGGTATGTGCTGACTTTTGTGGCGACCGGAACCTGACCACACCATCCGCCCCGGAGCCCGGTCAAACTTGGGGAGATGGGATTTGAGAAATAGCTAGTCGTTGAAGTATTTCAAAACCCGGACGGTAATAGGCGTTTCTAATGCCCCTATTGCGCTTGTATATTGTTGAGGAGTTTGCCCCATGACAACGGCGGCCGCGCCGACTTTAAGTGGCTCATCTCCAGAAATCAAAACAGTAGGCAAGGATGGAACATTAGAGATAAAGAGCGCTTGGTTAGCATTTAGCCACTGAGGGGTTGATAGCCAACCAATATGGATAGTGAAACACTTCCCTGCTACCGAATAAGGGTTTGTGATATTTTGTAGCGTCATAAGATCGTTTTCCGGCGATCCGTGACATGCGTTAATAACGTCGGTCCCGTAAGCCTTATTCAAACGATAGAGTTCTGCAGCCTGTGCGTTTGCAGCCTCGCGTGCTTGAGCTTGCGCAACCGCAGCGCGCCCAGCCTGAATATCTGTTCTGATTTGCGTTAAAGAGATTCCTTTGTGGAATTTCTCGGCAGCCATGATTACTGAGCGCTCGTCGTTCACATCCAGGTCGGTCCCCGCCAGCACTGATTGAACGTCCGAGCGTGTAAATCCGCTGACTGCGCTTGCGTTGGCGTATGAAATAGCAAGCGCAGAAGGTACCGAATCTTCATGCAAAATGGCCGCCAATGCGTTGGACCATCCGGTTACATCTCCGGGCGCCTTTACACCATCTTCAAGGGCCTCCCGCGCTTGCGTCGATGTGTAGCCTTTCGATGCCCATAGTTTAGAGGCATCTGAATTGAAGCCAGATTTTTTCCATTTTTGCGCGTCTTCTATGGAGATGCCTGCGGAAGAAAACTGGGACGCGTCATGATAACTGAAACCTGAAGGCTCCCAGTTTTGCAATTCTGGATGAAGCGAATAACCAAGCGTACTACTTACTGCGGCTGATTGCTCGTCTGTGCAGGAGCACACGAGCAACAACATAGGGAGCATCAAATATTTTTGCATGTCACCTCCATTCACACTCCGTAACATGCCGGAGTTTGGGGTGGAGGGGAATGCCCTCCCCGGCAGAGCGGAGTCGGGTCGATGGAGGGTTCAGAATGGCGGTAGATCGTCATCTAGCTCAGGAGGGCTTTTTTCAGGAATTGCCCAAATTTTACCACTCACTCCTGCTTTTATGAGGGCGTCTTGCATTATGCTCGCGGCCTTCGAGCGATCAGGAGAAGCTTTCGTTTCTCTCCATATGTCGAGAATTTTGGGCATTATTGGCCAAATAATTTCGATATTTTCCCGACGCAGATATTTTAAGCTTTGGTCTTGCGCGAAGATTCTCCAATGAGTTCGCACGAACTCCAGCATCTCTTCTTCTTCGAATGTTGGATGAGTATTTTCATCCATTGCTAGTTTAATTGCTCTAACACCCTCGCTCACATCCCAGTAAGCGCGCCAATTCGCCGCATCGTAGCTATTCCTTCCGTCGTCTACTTTGGTGCGATCGGCAGCTTCCGTCACCGCCCTCTCGATGACTTTCGTAATCGTCTGCCCATTCAGCCGCGCGACAAACTCCAGCGCAAAGCGCATTTTAGGATCAAGGCGGATTGTCAGGCTTTCCGACTTTCCCGCCTTCTTCTGAGTTCGCTGGATGGCCACGATATATCCTCGAATCTGCAATTTCGACGGTAATTAGACGCACAGCATTTTACATGCAAATCATGCTTGACGGTGCGTAATGCCTTGGCGCATAAACGCAATGCACAATCAGTGCATATACGCTTTCCGGAGTGCTCATGCCTCGACAAGTTCCGAAATATCCACGCAAAAGACCCCCGGGTTCTTTCAAACGCCTCATTGTTGAGATGCCCAATGATGAAATCAACTTAATTGATAATTGGGGAATAGACGCAGGGATGCCATCCAGAGCAGCAGCGTTTCGACGTCTTGTCAGGATAGGCTTGGAAACAGAGAAGGCATCAGGGGCCAGTTTGCAGACCACCCCCGACGCCTCAACCACCACCCTCTGAAAAAGGAAATGGCCATGAGCCACGATAGCACGCAAGCCATCACGATTTCCAGCGCTCTCTCCGGCAGCGCTCCCACCATGTCCTCCCGCGAGATTGCGGAACTGACAGGAAAGCGTCATCGCGACGTAATGCGCGACATCCGTGTGATGTTGGGAAAGGTCGAAGAAGATGAGCGCAAGTTTGCGCGCATCTACCAAGATCGCCACGGGCGCGATCAACAGGAATATGCTCTTACTCAAGACCTGACTTACAATCTTGTTCTTGGATACGATCCAGTTCTCCGCCTGAAAGTGGTCCGTCGCTGGATGGAGCTTGAGACTTCGGCTGAGCCTGCCCCGAAAGCCAAGCGCACCCGGAAACCCTCCGTCACAGCTATTTTCAAATCCCGTTTCGCAATCGCTCGCCTAATTGGTCTGGACGACAACCAATCGGCCATTGCTGCTGGTCGGGCTTGTGAAAAGAAGTGTGGCGAAAACCCGCTGCCGGATATGGGCCTGACCTACCTTGAGGCCCCGACGCAGCAGCGGACCATGACTGCGACGGATATTGCGCAGGCCCTCAACTTGCCGGGCAAACAGCCTGGGATGGCGGGCAACAACTTAATGGAAGCGGCAGGCCTCCAGACGTTTAAGCGAAACAAGCGCAACAAGAAGGTCTGGACGCCAACAGAAACAGGTATGCCGTTCGCGCGTCTTTGCGATGTGGGCAAGGAGCATTCTGACGGGGCAGTACCGACCTATCAGTGGCTTCCCTCCATCCTCGACGTTCTCCGCCTCCACCTCGCAACTGCCACCGAGGCGCCCCCTTTCGCCAAGAAGCCGGAGCCGGTGTCATGAGTGCGCTGGTGTCACGAGAGGGGGTGATGCCGTCCTATCTGGCTTGGGTGAGTATCATGGACCGGAACATGGCCCCGGACTTTCTGCCTCATGACCGAGCAGTCTACCGGTCCGACATGCCCAAATATATTGGGGATGGCCAGTATGCGCTTCGGACCATCGGTGAACACATGGCCATTTTCCGAGTGCAGTCGAAGGGCAAAATGCTGGTCATCAGTCAAAGCGCTGGTGCCGAGCCTCAGAGCCTTACTCTCGAAAGCTTTGAAGAAATCTGCCTCGGGCCTGTTGTCGGGGCATTCAAGGTCTATGACAGTGGGCTGCTAAATGGAGAGACGCTCTCCACTCGGCTGGCCGGAAATTATGCGATCGGACTGCGCCAGATGGCCGATGCACTCAGCAAGAAGAAAACGCGGCAGGTCGAAGCTGCCTGACTACGGAGCCGCCCTTCGGGGCGGTTCCTCAGCAGCAATTGCTTGGCTCATGCCAGCACAGTACACTGAGATAGTAATGGAGAGTACGATGGTTGATGGCGCGACCGACGAGAAGAGGCATTGGTCTGACGAAGAGGTAGCGCAGGTGCTTTTTGATAGCCTGTACTCCCAAGACAAAGATGGAATCTGGGGCCCTAAATGCGGTTGCGTCATAGATTCGCTTTATGACTTAGAGAAGGCCGCCAGATACATTAAAGAAAAACTTGGTCTCAACAGATGTGAACGTCAAAGCCAAAGGCATCGACAGTAAGTTTCCTGATCTCCTGCAGCTTTTTGAGAGTGCCCTCACTGATATCAGCACTCCACTCCTTTCCTTGGTGGGTGACTGTTATTAAATGTCCCTGAAATCCTGATCTTCTAATCACCTTTGGGGGCGCTCCGACGGCGTTATCTTCAGCGTCTGGTAGTGATGTTGTTCTAGCGTTCTCGGGCCTAGCCATAGCTTGACTTGCATGTGCTATACCGTGACGTGCCGAGGGCGCTTCTGGGAAATAGTTATTATACAGCTCTTGCGCTTTATAAATTAAACCAAGATTGACTGTATCTTTCGTCTCAGGGCATTTCGGAACATTATTCGCCAATTGGGTGAGGCTGTTTCTAAAGTAATAGATGGTAGATATTGCATCCCGCGCCGCAACTTCAGAAAATTGGTAGTTTGACTTAGGGTCACTAGGAATTACAAGACCCATTTTTGACCTGAAATGAGTAAAAAGACTTAGTGCTGTATAAAAATTATTTTCAAGCCTCTTCAGGCTTTCTCTCGCATCAATGACGCAAAAGCAGTACTCTGATGGTTCTATTTCCATATTATCCTCCTATTTAATTCTTAGGAGGCGCCAATTGCTTGGATTCGAGTCAAGCATTTAATGCTCATCTTTGGATGAGAGTCCTGCGACTTCGCGCGCTGCACGCGTAAGTAGATTCGCATGATCAAGCACATTGTTCCGCCGCCCCTCACCAGGCGGCTTTTTTATTGCCTGAAAGGATCGTCGCATGAGCGGAACAACCACGGTCACTGCATCGCGCCGCAAGCCGAGTTTCACCAAGAAGCAGATCGACGTGTCCTTTACTGTTCCAACCGGGGCCATTGGTCCGGGCAGCACTGCGGACAAGGTGACGCTTTCGGGCCTTCGTGTGCGGGCGACCGTGACGAACGCGGGGATGTTCACAGGGTCTCAGCTCTCCCTCCGCGTTGAGGGAATGACGCTCGCCATGATGAACCGGCTTTCGGTGGTCATGGCAATGACGAACACCAGTAACCAAACGAACACGCGCTTTTCCGGCGCGACGGTTCAGGTGCAGGCGGGCGACGCGGGCGGTACACTTTCGACTGTGTTTATTGGTGACATTGCGGAAGCCTTTGTAGACTTTTCAGGCGCGCCGTCTGTGGCCTTCCAAGTTCTGGCCTATGATACCCTCGGCCTCAAAGTCACAACGGCCATCCCGACCAGTTATAGCCAGCCGACCCCGGCCGCGACGATCTTCAGCGAACTGGCGGCCAAGGCTGGCCTGACCTTTGCAAACCACGGTGTGAAACAGACGATCAATTCGTTCTATGAGGCTGGCGATCTCATGAAGCAGATCGACAAGCTGGCGCACAGCATCCATGCGGTCTATCGCGTCGATACAGTCACGAAGATGCTGCATGTCTGGGGGCGATCAGATGACGGCACGCAGAGCAAGACGACAGTCAAACTCAGCAAGGCGACCGGTCTTGTCGGATACGCTGCCTACAATCAGAACGGCATCGGCGTGACGGCGTTTTTCAACCCCGCGCTTCAGTACATGATCCCGTTCCAGCTTGTGAGCGAGTACCTGCCGGAAGGGTGGGTCAACAACCAGATGGGCCAGAGCATCCCGCAGATGCCATCTTCGGGCCTGTGGAAGCCCACGATGGTGACGCATGACCTCGCCTCCGAGATGCCAAACGGGCCTTGGTTCACACAGATGACGGCGATCCGCGCCGATGTTCCCCAAGCAAAGGTAGTCTGATGTCCGGCTCCACATCTTCGTTCGTCGGAATCACGCAAGGAAATACTGACGGGAGCGCGATCGACGCGGCCGTCAGGCGCAACCTGTCCGACATGGGCACAAACGTCCTCGTTCAGGTGGCCGGCGTACACGCTGGCAACGGCATTGTCGGCACTGTGGACGTCACGCCCATGGTTCATCAGCAGACGAGCGATGGGGCTGCAGTTCCGCATGGCACGATCTATGGCGTGCCGTACCTGCGCATTCAGGGCGGGGCCTGTGCTGTCATCGTGGACCCGGTGCTCGGTGACATTGGCTACATCATCATTTCCGGCCGCGATCAGTCGAACGCGGTTGCGACCCGCGCTCCTGCCCTCCCCGGCAGCTTCCGCCAGCACTCCATGGCCGATTGCGTTTATGTGGGCGGGTTCCTGAACGCGGCTCCGGCGCACTATATCCAGATCACCGCGGATGGCGTCCGTATCGTCACGACTGGCAAGGTCACAGTTCAGGCATCCGAAATGGATGTGAACTGTAATCTGAATGTGGCAGGCACGATCAAAGCAACTGGCGATGTGCAGGCTGGCTCCGTGTCGCTTGAAAGCCACGTCCACGGCGGCGTTCAGTCCGGATCGGGTAAGACTTCCGCCCCGGAATAGCCTTGTACTTGGCGCCAGAACGAACTACTGTCCAGATAAATCCCCAGACGAGCGCGCCGCGCGGGATACCCCATGAAATCGCTGCTTCTCGACCGCTCGACGTGGGGCCTTGTCCTCGACGCGAATAAAAATCTTGCCGTCTGCACAGAGCCGTATTCCGTCATTCAGGATGTGGCATGTGCCGTCCGGACATGGCTTGGAGAGTGCTGGTACGACACCAGCCTCGGCCTTCCTTACGATAGCGGCATTTTCAACGGCGCATCGTCCATTCCCCTTCTTCGCGCCCAGGCCGAACAGGCCGCAATGACCGTGCCAGGTGTGGCGGCAGCGCAATGTGCCCTGATCGGTCCGCGCGCTGATCGGTCAGTCGGTGGCGTGATTGCCATAACCCTCACAACAGGAGAGACGCAGAGTGTCCAGTTCTGACGCCACCACGTCTGTCCCCGCCTGCTCCATGACGGCTGCGGGCTTTGTTGCCCCATCAGAGCCGGACATCCTCGCAGGCGTTCAGGCCGATATCAATGCGGCTCTTGGCGGTGATGTAAATCCTGACCTGAGAACGCCGCAGGGCCAGCTTGCAACGAGCGAAACGGCCATCATTGGCGACTGCAACGACCAGATCTTGGCGCTGTTCAACGGCTTTGATCCCCGCAATGCCATGGGTCGGATGCAGGATGCGCTCGGCTACATCTATTTCATGACCCGGAATACCGGTGAAGGTCAGGCGGACTTTGAGGCGCGACGTGAGGCGACAGTAGAGGCCAACAGTAACGGGACAAACGCTTCTATCCTTGGCGCCCTGCTGAACCTGGCGAACGTCAATGACGCCTATGTCGTGGACAACCCCTCTGATAGTGACGCGACAATCGGCGGCGTTACAGTCCCTGCCCGCGCTCTGTTCATTTCCGTCTCAGGTGGAAGCGCAGCAGATATCGGCCTCGCCATTCTGCAAAAGAAAAACCCGTGCTCGATGACGAGCGGCTCGTCCTCCGTCACGGTGCAGGACCCGAACGCAGCCTATGGCGGCAACGGCCCCTCCTACACATTCAATTACACGGTCGCCGCCGATACGCCGGTCTATATCGCTGTCACGATCGCTAACTCGACAGCAGTGCCGTCTACGGCCCTGTCAGATATTCAGACGGCGGTCATCGCGGCCTTCAACGGCTCAGACGGCGGCGGCCGCGCTCGGATCGGTGCGGAACTGTTCGCCAGCCGGTTCTATGCCGGTATCGCTTCCCTGGGAGCATGGGCCCGGATTGTGGAAATCACGATTGGCACATCAGCAAGCCCTGTAGGTTTCACGGCCCAGATGAGCATAGCGCAACGCCCCGTGATCTCCGCTGACGATATTACTCTAAATCTGGTGTAGGCGGCATATGGAGAACGTCAACGAGACGATCCTCGCCCAGTACGCCAACAGCCCAAGCCTCCTGACTATCATTGCGGGGTTCAACCAGGCCATTGATCCGGCGGTTCAGATCGATCTGTTCTACGATCAGGTTTTCAATCCTAACACAGCCGTCGGCTGGGGGTTGGATGTTTGGGGCCGGATTGTAGGCGTGGGTCGTGTGCTGAACGTGGCTGAAACCGGATATATCGGCTTTCATGAAGCTGATGACGGGACAAGCGTCATAGGGGGCTTCGGATACGGTATTTTCTATGGCGGGCAAGGATCGACCAGTAACTTTGCCCTGACTGATGACGCCTTCCGGACCCTCATTTTTGCGAAGGCTGCTGCTAACCTCTGTGGCGGGTCAATCGCAGCAATCAATGACATTCTGATGCGGCTGTTTTCGACGAGCGGAAAGATCTGGGTCTCCGAAACGTCGGAAACAATCCTGACAATCAACCATGATTGGACGCTGACTCCTGTCGAAGCGGCCATCATCGAGCAGTCCGGCGTCTTGCCGCGCCCCAGCACCGTGACACTGGCTTATGCGAAGGCGTCTATCTCATGAAAATTTCTGACTTTTCGCCTCAGTTTCCGGTGCTGTGGGCGTCGGGCGGCACGACGACAACGGTTCAGTATCCGCTGCTGTCCGGCACTGCCCTTGCGACCGGGCGGGCATCGATTGCTTCGGGGTTCCCGGCTGTCAATTTCACCCCTCCGGCTGCGGGGGGCGTGTATCCGTGGGGAGCGGACTGGAACGGAGCGCTCAAGACCCTTTCCGTATCGGCACAGAATTATGAGGCCGGGGTAATCCCGCTTTTTTCGCAGAGCTTCGCCAATTCGATTGGCGGCTACCCCCAGAACGCCATCGTCGCAGACGCAAGCACGGCTGGCCTCTTCTGGGTCTCCACGGCCGATGCGAACACAACCGTACCGGGCGCCTCAGGAGCGGCGTGGCAAAAGTTCGGCTGGAACCAGTTCGTCAAGCAAGGGTGGGGCTTCTCGGACTTCGGTAATAACCTGATCTATATCGGCTGGCGTACAGACGGGAGCGGCCTCGGCCTTGGTGTTGACGGAACAGACGCGGGCACATTTGCGCTCAAGGCTGATGTCATGCCGTCTCAATCTGTGTTTGGGCAGGCCTCACAGGTCTATTACACGCCGACGCCAAACAGCAGCCAGACAACAACGCATATTGTCGATCTGACGTTCACGGCTCCCTATGACGGCCTCGTCTATGCGTCAGCCAGCTTCAATGTGTCGAACATTCAGCCGTCGCAGTGTCAGGGTTTGATCCAGATCGAAGGCAGCAGCTACCAGCCTAGCACCGGCTCAACAGTCTGGTCTGATACGACGCTGTTCCCAATGTCGGGCTCTGGCCTGATGCGCGTCAAGAAGGGCGACAACATCACGATTGTTGCATCCTACAACCTCCCCTCCTCCAGCAGCACGTTCGCGTCTGTGGGGCAGACAATCACATACACTTTCACGCCTGCGGGGTACTGATGCAGTACATCAAGACGGTGGATGCCAACGGCAATCTCGTGTCCGTTCAGTCGGTTTCTGATGCATCCGGCGCTCCAGCGGGGGCTGTGCCGGCTCTGAAGTTAGCCACCAACCAGACCTTTATCACTCAGGACGAGTTTAATTCCCTGATCGCCCAGATCCGGGGGGGATCATGACGTGGGTGCCTTGCCAGCGCGTCGTGCGCGCCGATATTCCTCTCGCTTTCCGCATCCGGGGAATTGAAGCCAGCGCGGTCATATGCTGGCCTGACACTACGCTGAACGGCTCCTCTGATTACAGCATCGATTTCGGCGCGCTTCTCTGTTGCGGTGACAGGATTGTCGAGGTCGAGTTCATCACCGGCGGTGGTCAGATCGCCTGGTCTTCGGTCTTCGGGACGCTTGCGACGGCGTGGATCGTATGGTTTGCCCCCGGCCCTCAGACAGTCGTGGCCACGGTCCGCACGAGCAGTGGCCAGGTTCTGACGGTCTCCGTCGGCATTGCCGTGCAGCCCATACCCTCCCTGATACCTCCTGAGCTGCCGCCTTACGCGCCAAACGCATTTCTCCTCGGCCCGGCCATTGTGCCTGATGCCTATGGAAACCCCCTGATTTTCGGGTGAACTCATGTCCCAACTCGCATCTGACCCCGCACTCACGCAGACCAGCGTGCAGGCGACGGATCTGCTCGTCTTTCTTCGGCCCGTGACAGACGATCAGGGCACGGTGACAGGCTTCCAGCCCTGCAACATCAAGGCTTCTGATTTCGCGCTCTCCATCACGGCGATGGGACTGCTGGCTATTGCGCCCACTCTGCCAGCAACGGCGCCTGAGAATGGCGGCCTGTTCCTCAATGCCGATGCGATTTCCTATAGTCCTGTCACCGGCACAGAAAGCGGCGCGATCCTGACGCAGGCCGCCATGCAGAAATCCTACGCGGCATGGGTTGCCTCCCTGCCGACATCAGACCCCGGAACAGGCCCTGGCACATTCTGGAATAACAACGGCGTCGCAACCGAAAGTGTTTTGAGCCCATGAAGAAGATCCTTCTCTCCCTGATCTGCTGCGGCGCTTTTGGTGTGGCGCATGCAGATCCCGCCCTGATGAGAGGGTTTGTCCCGGGCGGTAACGGCGTGCTTGACGCAAAGTCCAAGACACCGTCGGGGCAGCCGCTGTTCGATGGCTCGGGACGCCCTACGGGCAATATGTCTCCCGTGGCGCTCTATTCAGGCTTTGTCTCTGCAGCGACCGTGACCAGCCCGGGCGCTTATGCCCCGGTTGATCTTCCTCTCACGCTCACCGTTGCCGGCAATGCCCTGGGGCAGACGGCCCAGCTGGTGCCGACGGGCTATACCGTGACCTCTGCGACCGTGGTGGCTGCGGGCAATGCCTGTCCGGCCTCCAGTGTCTTCACACTCGCGAGCACAGGCACGAAGGTCATCGTCTCGGACGGCAACGGCCTGTCCGGCTCCGTCGTCACCGTCTCGGTCGGCGGGACGGCTGCATCTGCGGCAGATGTTCCGGCCAATCCGGTAACCCTGACATCCAGCACGAGCGGCTGCACACCGCCACAGTTTACTCTGGGATGGGGACTGGCAGGCGCGAGTGTCCAGTTGCCTGGATGGGGCTATACGGCTGCACCGGGTGTGACGGCCCCTGCCAGTTCGCTTGCGGGCGGTGTCGCGGCTTCCGTTCTGGCGCAGGTTCAGACAGGTCCGGTCAATCTGGCGCAGCAGCCCGTGACGGCCAACGCGAGCGCGGCGTCGGCACAGGCGGCGTATGGTGGCTCTGTCCCGAGGACGCTGTCTCAGAAATGGGGTGATCGCTACAATCTGGCTGATCTTGGGGCTAAACTGGATGGGTCCGCATCTGATGCTGCGACCATCCAGTCGATTTATGACGCTCTGCCCAACAACAGTTTAGTCGAAGTTCCCAAAGGATCTCAATGGGACGGGAAACTTGCAAATCCTGACCCGAATAAATATGTGACGTGGCTCTTCGATGGTCATATCGGCGGATACTATCCATCTCCTGGCGGCGACGGTGATGTCAACATTACCTTGAACAGCGGCTTTTATGCCGGGGCCGTTTCGAAAGCCTCAAAGCACTTCAATACGCCCGCCAGTGCGTTCTTCTGGAACATGAACCCGGGCTTCTGCGGGCCTTACTGTTCCAATTATGCTCAGATGCCGGCCTTGGGGGCTTTGGCGATCAGTGGTCCGACTTCATCTGGCAATACTTCTGCCATCAATGCGGAACTTGATAGCTATGGTACCGGACCCTCGTCGAATTATGACGTTGGGCTGAACCTGTTCGTAAAGAAAATGGGACAGAACTCGGTCTGGGGAATTGTCGATGACATTCAGGATTTCTCCGGAAAATCTCCAGGGGCTTTTGGAGCCTGGAACGAATTTGACCTCTGGGCCAATGGCGATGACATTCCTACATTTGACCCCAGCTACGGCAAACCGCAATCAGGCCACCGCTCCATGTTCTATCTGAGCATGAGCAGCCTAGGGGCAGCCAACTACTGGCAGGCCAATCAGGGCGTCACTGCGTGGTCTACAGGCCAGTATGATCGACCGGAATCCACTCGCATCATGGTAGGCGTGAACGGCACGTTATGGCTGTGGTATGCGCAGAAAGCTGGCACCACAGGCGGCACACAGCCAAATTTTCCCGCACCTACTGAAGCTGTTGCTTCGTATGACGGCACAACAACCCTGACGATCTCGTCTGTTGTCTCGGGAACGATCTCTATCGGCGATTATGTCACGGCAGCAATGCCAGTTCACCCCTTTCAGATCGTCAAACAGTTGACGGGAACGGCTGGCGGTGCCGGAACCTACCAGATTGCGCTGGATGATGGGGATGGCGGAGAGGCAGCGTTCAGTGCCGAAGGTGTTTTTATTGCCCCGCGCATGACTGATGGCACGGCTGTCTGGCAGTTTGGTGAGCGTTTCAACCAGACAATCGGTTCGGTTCTCTGGCTGACGGGAGGTTCAGGTGATGCCGTGGATGTTGCAATGGGTGGCACCGGGTTGTCTATCAACGGCGCATGGGTAGATGCCGGAAACAATCCCCTCGGCCCGACCGCCGCTGTTATTCGTGCAGCAGCAGGGCAGACGGTCGTGGACTTCACGAGCAACAACACGCTGGCTGGGCGTAACCAGCACACGCTTTCGTACCAGAACGGCTTAGGGATGACCTACAAGTCCGGGACATCGACAGCGTTCGGCGTCATGGACGATGGGTCGCAGGTTACGCCCCACACTACGCCATCTGCTGCTGGCTCGACAATCGACGATGCAACGGTTGTTGATGGACCGTTTATCGTTGTCTCAGTTGGAGCAGACGCACAGGGCGCTAAAGTCGGTACTGAAATGGGCAACGAAGGAACATCACACACGATTGCCAATGGCAGTTCGCACACTCTGAACGTTTATCCCATCAATGGGCAGTGGGCATTTATTGGGAAAGCTGCTGGCACCCCAATTGTCCTGCCAGCCTATGCATCCGTCAAACTCACAACCGTGTCGAACTATAACCACACAATTTACGCCGAATACCATCCGCCAGCGCCGTGACGGTCCTGCGGCGTGTCATGAGAAAGCGCTCCTTCGCAAGAGAAGCGCCTGGAACCGTCAGTAAGTCTGCCAGTTTTCGTCCTGCGTAGGTTTCAGCCGCTTGCGCAGGACATCGCCTACCATGACCCAGTGCCGTTCCATGGCATCCATGGACTGATCGCGGGCCTGCGCTGCCAGTTCGGTTGCCTCACCAACGGCGGCTGATCCCTGCTCCAGTTCCAGTTCGTCTGCGTCATGCATGACTTTGCGTGTGACTGACATGTTGCGGCTCCTTCAAGGTTTGCCTGCGACGTAAGAGCGCTCTTCGAGACGCCCGGGCCATGCCAACGCGCATAAGCCTGACACTGTTCCCATTCCCATTATCTGGAGGGCCGCATGCCCGATGAAACTGCCGGTACGACCGATCTACTTGAGCGCGTCGTCCGGCTCGAGACGAAGCAAGAGCATCAGGAGGACACGACACAGTCCCTTTCGGATCGTGTCGCCACTCTTGAGGACACGGTGAAAAGCGGGTTTGCCGCGCTCAGTGCCAAGATGGACTCGCTCAACAGCCGCCGCGCCATGGTGATCGCCGGAGGATCTGGCGTGGGAGGCGGCGTTGCCGTGGGGCTTTATTCTCTCGCCCGCCTGATTTGGCACCTGTGATGGCCGGCCTGAACCTTTCGCAGGTCCGGCTTCTGATCGTCCGCCCGGCTCTTCAGGCGCTTGGTCTGTGGTCTGCGGCCGCAGAGAACCTTCTGCTCGGAACCCTCATGGTCGAAAGCGGCGGGGTCTGGCTCCAGCAGGTCGGCGGCGGCCCGGCCCTCGGCCTGTGGCAGATGGAGCCGGCCACCCATGACGACTGCTGGGATAACTGGCTCTGTGCCCCCGGACGGTCCCGGCAGGCCACAGCGCTGCGGCAGATGATCGGGTATCTGAACCCATCGGCCAGCCTCCTGGTCTGGAACCTGAAGTATGCAGCCGGCATGGCCCGGGTCCGGTATCAGCGCGTGAGTGAGCCTCTGCCCGCCGCCGATGATACCGAGGGGCTCTGCTCGTACTGGAAGGCCCATTACAACACCGCGAGCGGTGCGGGAGCGGTGGACGACAATCATATGGCCCTGTTTCAGGCCGCCATCGCGGCGTGATCGGTCGCATTGAACCCTACATTCTGGAGAACACTATGGACTGGACATCCCTGTTCCAGACGGTCCTGCCGTATCTGCCTGCGCAGTACGCGGGCGATCTCGTCTCGATCCTCACATTCCTGATCGCGGCCGCCGCTCTGGCGATGCGTTTCTGGAAGCCTCCTTCTGCCGGCAGCAGGCTGGCGCTGCTCTACAATGCTGTTGCTGCACTGGCGCAGTCGAAGGGCTGGAACACGAATGCTTATCAGCCCGATGCCAAGGCGCTGATGATCCCGGCCGATGCCAGCCGCACGATTGAGGCAGCAAAGCTGGGCCTCGATCCGGCTTCCACCCATCCGAAGTCTGGCGAGCCCCCCAAACCCACCGCCTGACCCGAAGGAGACAGGCTCCCGCCTGTCAGACCGCTCTTTCTTCCACCGCCCTTTGAGGCGGTTTTTTTATGTCTGGAGACTTCATGCGCAATCGCTTTCTCGCCCTCAGCCTCGGTGCCCTTCTTCTCGGCTCCACGGCCGCCTGCACCACGACGGCGAGCACGGCCACCTTCAACACAGCCGCGCTCAACAATGATGCCACGGCCATCGCCTACGCCGTCCAGGCGATCGAGGGCATTCCCGATCTGGAAAGCCACCTGTCTGCTGCGGACAAGGCGAAGTTCGATAACCTGGTCGCGCAGATCCGCAGTGTGACGGCGCAGGTCGCGGCCAATTCGAATGGCTCCATCACGGTGGCGACCGGCAAGGACTGGGCCAAGTCACTCGGCACGGATCTGGAAACCCTGCTGGCGATCGCGACCCCGATCGTGAAGGTCTATTCGCCGTCGGCTGCCACCTACATGCAGACCGTGCAGGCGATGATTCCGCTGGTCGAAGCGCTGGCTGGTGTCACGGCCGCACCCTATGCCGCGCCTGTTCAGTCGCCCGAGCTGATCCGCGCCCGGATCTATCAGGGCGTCTGATGACGGGTCTCTGCCGTGCCGCGATTGTGGGTGCGGCCATCTGGCTGCTGGCCGGCATGTTCTGGTTTTGCGCCTGACGACAGGGGGAGCGGCTTCGGCTGCTCCCCTCTTTTTTTGTTTCCGGAGATCTCGCACATGAGTGCACCTTTTGTCGGCGGACGCTGCCTGGGCAAGCGCGCCCCGAAACACGATCCGCGCACCTATCGCCTCGGCCGGGCACTGGCGGTCTGTCTGCCAGCCGTGCCGGCTGAACGCGACTGGTCGCAGACTGTGCCCTATCAGATGTGGGGCAATGACCGCTTCGGCTGCTGTGCGTTCGCCGCTCACGCCGCCCTGGTGGCCACCTGGACGAAGGCCGCACAGGGTCTGGTCATGCTCTCGACCGAAACCGTGCTGGCGAATTATGCCGCGCTCACGGGCTTCGACCCTGCGACCGGGGCCAATGATGACGGCACTGTCCTGCTGGACGAACTGAACGCCTGGCGCCGCGACGGCCTTCTGCGCCCTGGGCAGACGCGCGATTACCTCACGGCCTATGGCTCGATCGTGCCCACGGACGTGGTCGGCATCCGCCGCGCCATCGCTTATCTGGGCGGCGTGCTGGCCGGCGTGCAGGTGCCACGCGGCTTCCTTGATCTGGGGCTTGGCGAGACCTGGGACTGGGATGCCATCACCGACCATACGCCTGCGGGCGGTCATGCGATCGCGCTTGTCGGCTACAATCCGGAAGGCGTGTTCTTCAACACCTGGGGCGCGCGTACCTTCATGCCTTGGGACACCTTCACGCGGATCGCGGACGAAGCCTACGGCCTGCTGTCGCGGGAGAACTGGCTGGGCGTTCCTGGCACGGCACCGACCGGAGAAACTTTCGACGCCCTTCTGGCTGAAGTGAGGGCCGCATGAAGGCTCTGACTCTTTGCGGCCTGCTGGCTCTGTCGGCCTGTTCGGCCGGATCCGTCGCGCCCGTCACGATCAGTCAGGCGATTGCAGGCGTGCAATCGGACCTGACACAGGCCGGTGTCGTCAGTGTCTCGGGCGTGCAGCATTGGACGGCCGATCAGACCGCCCGGTTCGACGCCAACGTTCGCGCGCTCCAGTGCGCGCAGCGCACGTCTGACCCGGTCGTGGCCATGATTGCCGGACCGGTAACGATGGATCTGTCAGGGACGTTCAGTCAGTCGGGCTCGTTTTCCGTATCGGCCTCAAGTTTTACCCCTGTTTTTGGTTTGCAGGCCGATGCCAGCCGGACGAAAGGCCAGACCCTGCATGTCCCGGTCCAGTTCGTGCCGCTCTCCGCCCTGGCTGATGCCGAGGCCGGGCGGCAGGTCGGCTATGCAGGAGCACTGCTCGGGCAGAACGATACCGCGCGGCAGGAGGTTGCAGCTCGGATTGAGGCGGATCGGGTAGCATTGGCCGCGCATGTTGGGCTGCTAATCTCGGGTTATGGTGGGATATGTGCGGGTGGTAAGGTGCGGCCGTTCGTTGGAGCACATCGGGCTTCGTGACTGACCCAAATCGTTCGCTGGATCGGGTATTATGTCGCCCTGTGGGATCAGGTGCGGGCGAGTTTGGCGGGGAAGTAAAAATGGCGGAGCCGGAGCCCCGCCATTCTGCAATGTTATGGTCTGCGATCCTTGAAGGTCTCGCGTTTCCCATTTTTCAGCTCAGATAGCCTGCCCTGATTTTGGAAGTAGTCACGAGCAATAAGGTGGAGGTGCTCTCCGGCCTTGATACGCTGCATGATGACAGCGATCTCATGAGGAGGAACGTTCCCCCTCGGTTGTGTCGAAGCCACTTATATGGCCCTTTCGGTCAATGATGCATTGACACTCGGACACTTCAAAGCAATGTTCTGTTCTGCAAGGTGTTTCCAAACGAAACGCTCCTCTGTGTACCAAACTCGTTATGCTTGCGAGTCAGTGCTAAACGGTGAGCCGGGGTGCAACCCGGTTCACCATCCATTAATGCACTGGTGCTGAAATGTATTTCGCGTACTCAAAATGTTGAGTCGAGTCTTTTTTGCACAAAGCAGGAACATTTAAATATTAATAGGTGAATATTCACGGTGACTTTCGTCACCTCCACATGATTGTGCATCCGCAATCACATGCCATTCCGTACGGGCACAAATTCGACTGCCATCTGCATTTCTGCCGACTCGCCAGATCAGCAGAGATTCTGGCGGTTTTGTACGAACTATTGAGGGTTGCTCAATGGTTGAACTTTTGGAAATTTCCCAATGGTTCAACCATCCGGAATTTCCGGAGAGTTCAGTCGTCAAGGATTCCTTGACAGTTCAACTTGTAAGGATCGCTTACAGGTTGCCGGTTTGATGTTAGAGAAACGCCGTTTTTCTAACACTAACGGTTTTGGTGTTAAAAAACTGATCGACAAATGACGTGATGGTGCGCCCGGAGGGACTTGAACCCCCCAACCAATCCGTTATGAGCGGACGGCTCTAACCAATTGAGCTACAGGCGCAACCTGCGAGGTCTTTTACCTCAGTTGCACAGGTAAGAAAACGCCCTCATTTTTTCTACGCGGCTTCCAATCAACTAGAAAAACCAACGCAACACAGCGGAAAATAACCCAATAAAATCAACGCTTATCGCTTTTGGTTCAACAGGAAACGCCTGCTGGACCAGCCGCTGGAAATCCTTCTGACCAACCCGCAGATCGACCTTCCGTTCTGTCTTATGTGGGCGAATGAAAACTGGAGCCGACGCTGGGACGGGTCGGATGATGATCTTCTGATTGCACAGGACTATCGTCCCGAGGATGACGAAGCCCTTGTAGACTGTTTTGCCCGCTATCTGCGCGATCCGCGCTATATTCATTTCGACGGGCGCCCGGTCCTCATGGTCTATCGCCCGGGAACGATCCCTGATGCTCCTACGGCCTTTGTCCGATGGCGTTCCATGTTTCGGAGCCGGCATGGACTGGATCCGCTTTTTGTTATGGGACAGGCGTTCGGAGACGAAAACCCGGATCTCTTCGGTCTGGACGGCGCCATTGAATTTCCACCCCATAAGGTTGTTTCAGGCTGCAACCTCATGAATGACGAAATCAAGCTGTTCGATAATGAATTCAGTGGTCAGGTCTATGACTATAGTGAAGTCGTCGATACAGCTCTCGCTCAACCTGCGACTTCATTTCCGCTCATAAGAACAGCAGCCCCGTCATGGGACAACGATGCCCGCAGACAGGGCAAGGGGCTGGTCCTGCACGGATCAACGCCCGATCTGTATGAGCGCTGGCTCGGTGGCCTTATTGAACAGGCCCAGTCACAGACTTTTTTTGGTGATCCAGTTGTCTGTATCAATGCCTGGAACGAATGGGCTGAAGGTGCCTATCTAGAACCGGACCAGCATTTCGGAAGTGCGTATCTGAATGCTACAGCCCGCGCCTGCACGGGTTTTGGGAAAAACCGTTCACGATCGGGACTTCTTCTGATTGGCCACGATGCATTTCCAGCGGGAGCACAACGGCTGCTTCTGGAAATTGGACGTACCCTGAAACGATGCTTTGGCACCGAAATACAGTTTATCCTCCTTGAGGGGGGCGCTCTCCTCGACGATTATCGTACCGTCGCGCCGACCGAAATACTGGTTGCAGGATCAAAAGACACGACCTCCCGCCTGAATTTTCTGCGCAGACAGGGTTTTCAGTCCGCTATCGTCAATAGCGCTGCGACATCATCCATTGCAGTACAGCTTGCTGAAGCGGACATAGGCTTCCTGCTTCTTATTCACGAATTGCCGGCCCTTCTTCGAAGCCGAAACCTTTGGGGCCCGATGAAAGAAGCCTCCATCCTTGCCCGCAGCGTCATTGTTCCAGCCCGGACAATAGCCGAGAAACTTGATCTCGAGAGTTCGGACAATCTGACGGTTCTGCCACAGGGCCTTTACGCCACCGCCCCTTTCTCTACCCGAACACGACAGACGGTCCGAAAGCAGCTGAACGTCGCCCCCACAGATCTGGTTGTGATGGGGGCCGGCTATGCGGACCTGCGGAAAGGATTTGATCTGTTTCTCCAGCTGTGGCGCAAGATGTCTGGAAAAGTGCATTGCGTCTGGCTGGGCGACATTGATGCTTCTCTGAAAAACAGTCTGCATATCGAGCTGGCAAATGCGCTCGCCAGCGGGACATTCCATATGCCTGGCAGAGTTGAAGATGTGCCGGCCTGGTTGGCATCCGCAGACGTTTTTGTCCTGCCATCCCGCGAAGATCCCTATCCTTCCGTTATTCTTGAAGCTCTTGCATCAGGCCTGCCTTGCGTGACTTTTGACGAAACAGGAGGAATTCCCGACCTGCTCAGGCAGACCAGCAACGACAAACATTTTCTGGGCCGGGTAGTCCCTTTTGCGGACGTTGCGGCGATGGCCCGAACTGCGAAAGAACTTGCCGCATGGTCTGTGCAGCGCCCGAACAGAGATCGTCAGAAAGCCGCACGCAAAGCAGCGAGCACCTTCAATTTCAGAAAATATGCTGAGGAAATTCTTCGCCTTGCCGCCCCGGGTCTACCGAGAATTTCCGTCGTCATTCCTTCCCATAACTACGCCCGTTACATGAGCAGTCGGCTCTCGTCGATTTTTGCTCAGACCGTACCGATCTTTGAAATCATCGTCCTTGATGACGCATCAACCGATAACAGTATGGATATAGCCCGTCAGACAGCAAAAGACTGGAACCGGGACATCGTCTGCATCGAGAACGCCACACCGTCCGGTTCCGTATTTCGACAGTGGCACAAAGCTCTCGATATCGCACAGGGTGACTGGATCTGGATTGCCGAGGCGGATGATTTCTGCGAGCCGGATTTTCTGGAGCGTATTCTGGCTGGGGTTCGAAAAAATCCGGCTATCGTCATGGCGTTTACCGACAGTCGGGCTGTTGACGAAAATGGTTCTCCCATATCGCCCTCCTACCGAACATATTATTCTGAAAGCGCCGGTTTGCTTCTGGAAAATGACAGTCATTTCACCGGGGAAAGCTTTCTTCGGGGATGCCTGTCAGAACGTAACCTTGTGCTCAATGTCAGCAGCGCCCTCTTCAGAAAAGAGCCTTTGCTGACCGCCATCAATACATGCCAGAAAGATCTAAGTAGCCTGCGTGTTGCTGGTGACTGGCGCATCTATGTAGAACTCCTGCTCCAGAAGAATACGGAAGTCCTCTACATCGCAAAACCCCTGAACGTTCATCGCCGCCATGCCGATTCAGCAACGCATACTCTCAATCGACGTAACCATATCGAAGAAATTTCTTACATGCATCGTCTGATTGCCAGTCGACTGGCACTTCCTGAAACTCAGATTTCCCGACAGAAACGGTACCGTGCCATGCTTGAACACCAATTTGGTCTTCTGCCGCAGGATATTCCGGCTCAGGTTGTCCCAGTATCCTGATCTGTAAGACGACCTCGCACCGTACCTGCATCTCCGCGCCAGTTCGCCGACACACCCTATAAGAGAGCAGCTTACGGCTGCCCCTCCTTTCTTAAAGTCTTCTAAAGATGAAAGCTGACTTTCGCGAAGTAATATCCGCCCATAAATCCATAAGCCGAATAATAAGGGTATTTGAAAGCCCCGCTTGAAGAAGCCTGAGCGACCTTGGAAACCTGTCCGGGATATTTATTAAACAGATTTTGCGCTCCAACACTCACGGACCATCGTGGATTAATGTCATAATCGACAGTCAGGTTTGTGATGTAGCCCGGCTTCACAACAGTCCAGTCTTTCGAAGCAAGGCTGGGATTGGCGATATAAGTCAGTGATCCATAACGCTGTTCCTGAAAGGCAACGGTCCATTTCTTGAGTGCCCAGGTAATGCCAAGCGTTTCACGGTTCTTGGGTGCCGAGTGAAGGAGCGTGTTCTGAGCGTATGCGTCGAAATATGACTGATTCAGTGCAACAAGCTGTGCCGGTGCATTGTTAAAGTGACTGATTTCGGTATCCGCAAAATTCACACCTACTGCAAACAACCACTTTCCGTAATTATGGAAATCAGCGTCATACGATACATTGACGTCTCCGCCATTCGTGACTGTATTAACCGGGTTCGTATAATACTGAACGTAGCGTATACCATTCAGCCCCAGACTACTCAGCAGGCTTTCCACAGATGTCCCGCCAAACTGCGTTGAGTTTGCCATGCGGTCATTAATCGCAATCCGATAAAGGTTGGCCGTGACGGTAAGATTATCAATTGGATGGGCATCAATCCCGATACTGTAGCTCCGGGAATACTCCCCTTTCAGATTTCCACCACCCAGCGCTTTTGAAGCAGTACTCGTCGTTGGCAGCTGGGCAAAAGTGTAGGTCGGGAAAGTCGATGTGTAGAAATAGTTTTCCTGTCCCAGCGTCGGGGGCCGGTAGCCCGTATTGAAATTGGCCCTGATTGCCCAGTGCTTGTTAAAGTCATATCGCGTGCCAACTGATCCCGTCTCAGTGGTGACCAGATTGGAATAATTCACCGCATGGCCACCAAGTGTCCATTCCCACTTCGGAAGAATATGGAACGAAAGATTGACGTGGCCATCAAAAACGTCACGGGCCGTATTGCTTGCTGTATCGGGCGATGCACCAATATGCCCGGATGCCCCTGGCGTCGCGAGCGCACCCGCACTGGGGCCATCAAGCACTGTAACTCCACCATCCGCCCATGACTGATACTCACCAGCCGTCAGCTGAAACGTATCGTGCCTGTATTCCCCCCCGAATTCCACCAGAAGTGGGCCTGACAGAAAGGATGGATGAAAGTTGCGGGATGCCTTGAAGCCCGTAACAAGTTGCGTTGCAATATCCGATCCATCATAAAAATTCGTTTTGCTATTCAGGCCAAAGGTCGGATTGTCGGAATTGAGTGTAGTATAGCTTTCGTCGTCACGGCCAAACGTAACATATCCATCCCAGTTCCAGCCGGCAGTTGTTCCCTGCACGCCACCATTGACCTGAAAGTCATCCTCACTCATTCCCATCAAAGGAATAAAGCCATCCGGATACAGCGCCCGGACCGTGTTGTTATTAGACTGGTTTCTGAAGGTGACCTGGTTTTCAACAGTCCGATGCGCATAGGTCGCAGTCATGTAAGCCCGGATACGATCCGTTAGCGGAACTGCGCCATTTGCAGAAACCGTTTCCATGGTCGTGTGTCCCAGCCCCTCAAGCCGGTTATAATCACGACCGGCCTTCGTCTGCCGCGGATCAACGCTGCCATCGGCCAGCGGGAAATACATGCTCCCGGTGTAGGGGCCGGAACGGTTGGTGGGCAACTGGTTCGAAATCTGGGCGGCAAGATCCAGATATCCACCGCTTTTCCCAAGTTTGAACGCGTAGTCCCCGTATCCATTCACCCCTACACCGTCGCCAGCATAATACCCGCTATCAACGAAGTTGATCGAGCCTCCACTGGTATTGTGCTTGAGAACAATATTCACGGCACCCGCGATGGCGTCCTGTCCATAAAGTGCGGACGCACCTTCGGTAATAACCTCAATATGATCAATCGCACTGAGTGGAATAAGCGAAAGATCCGCGGGCTCGGTTCCGGAGTTCGGACCGGCGTTGGCATTGAAATTGGCTGTCAGATGCCGGCGTTTTCCATTCACAAGGATCAGGGTGTGATCGGCAGACAGGTTGCGCAACTGCATGGTTCGAATGAAGCGGTTGGACCCAACCCCACTGAATGACGGAGAGCTGACCGAAGGTATAAGCTGTTCAAGCGCCCCCATGGCATTACTCTGGCCCGTCCTTACGATTTCTTCAGAACTTACAACCTGAACATTGACGGTACTGTGACGTCGTGTGGACGGAGACAGCACAGGATCATCCTGCCGTCCCACCACCGAAATGTTTTCCAGTACGGGCCGGGGGGCCTGCGTTTTAGTCGCGTGTGCCCCCTTCGACTGAACGTGCGCTCGGGACGGTGCGGCATGGCGGTGGGAAACACTGGCTTTCAGCGTTTCGCCGCTCTCCTTTTTCGTTAGGTCTCCACCGGCGGCAAGAGCCGACGACGGAAGGATCGATACAAAAACCAGCAATGAAATGTATTTCTTTGCCGAAAGCTCTTTAACAACCATAGCAAAGTGACCTTTTTATATAAAACTATATATTATAGTTTTATAGGAAGAAAATTATGCTCTGGAGCACAGGAAGTCTTGTTTTTTAGTACGTAAACGTAACGGGAGGAGGTGTATCGTTCAGCAGATAGTTCCCAATCGCCTTGTACTTGTAAGCGACGCTGTCATGGGTGGTGTGCGTCCGGGCGTTCCGCCAGTGCCGGTCATAGTTGAACCGTTTCTGGGTGGTCGCTGCACCGCCTACGTCATACATCCGCTGGGAGACGTAAAGCGCCGCGTCGGTAGAGGCGATCTTGGCTTCAGCCGTACGAATGGAGGATTCGACCAGCCGCCGCTCGGTCTCTTCTGTAGCAAAACACCCCTGTCTTGCGTCTTCAAGCTGAGCCCGGCAGGCCAGTTCAACAGCCTCCGCAGCCCTGCGAACCAGCGCTTCTGCCCCGCGAACACGGGTAGACATTTCGCCGATCGCATACAGAATATAGGGATCCTCGCTGGCGCTGGTGACGCCGCTTTCTCGCAAGGGGCGGGTATGGTTTTTCGCCCAGTATATGGCGTCTTCCAGCACAGCGAGCCCGATGCCGACATCAATGGCACAGTGAATTAACTGAGCAGAGGCGCCCACATAGCTTCTCTTGCCAGACCATTGATGGATCGGAATAATCTGTTCGTCCGACAGGGCAATATCATGAAACTCGGTCGTGCCGCTGGCCGTCACGCGCTGCCCCATACCATCCCAGTCGTCCTTCAGCACCAGGCCGTCCGTACCCTTGGGCAACATCACATACAGACCACGCTTCTTC
Source organism: Gluconobacter sp. Dm-62 (assembly GCF_018256155.1). Taxonomy (GTDB): domain Bacteria; phylum Pseudomonadota; class Alphaproteobacteria; order Acetobacterales; family Acetobacteraceae; genus Gluconobacter. The sequence continues at coordinate 23,472 of NZ_JAERLY010000010.1, read as the reverse complement.
GCATCGACGGCCTGCACTTTGATGAAATCCGCAAACAGGCATCCCGTGCTGTAGAACTTGCTTCCCAACAGCTTTTTCTGCCCCCCGGTCTCTGCGACATGGGTATGGATCTCTCCGCGAAATCCACCACCCCGCTCGGCCACAGCACCGGAACTGAGCTGGCCTTCGCCGATTTTTGCAAGGTAAAGGCCCTGCATTTCAGGCGTAGCCATCAGTCGCAGCTGCTCGATGTTCATGAAGTGGGGAAACAGTCCCTGGGCCACATTCGGGTCGGCTTTGCCAAGCGTCATAAAGATGTCAGCAACCACACTCTGGCTGACGTCACCGCCCCCCAGTTCCTTCTGGACACGCGCCGCGCCCAGCCCCGATTTCCGGATGCTGTCGAACACATCGAAAGGCAGAATACGCTGGGCATCCCGCTCGCATGCTGAAACCGCAATTGCAGGAGCAAGTTGTCTGGCAAGATCGGCGTAATCAGTCATGAGCTTGGTTCCAGTATGGAAGAAGAACGGGTCACGGAAGCAGGCGTCGTACAGCGCAGCAGGATCAGGACGCCCAGCGCCACCAGAACACTCACCACAGTCAGTGCTGCTTCAAACCCACCCAGGCGGCTCCTGAGAAAACCGATCATCACGGGCGTGAGCATGCTGCTGATCTGACCGCAGCAGTTGATGAAAGCGAGGCCCAAAGCCCTGTCCTGACGAGGCAGAAGGCTGGCCGGGATGCTCCAGAAAATCGCAGTGGCAATCAGGTATCCGCAGACCATCAGCGTCAGCAGCAACATGGTCAGAACGACATGATGCAACGACCAGGGAAGAAGAAGCATTCCCACCACGGCCAGCCCGCCTCCTGCTGCGAAATGCCAGCGCCTCTCGTGATTCCGGTCGGAGCTCTGGCATGCCATCAGCATCGCGACGATCCCGATGATGTGTGGAAGCGCACTTAGATTTCCCAGCCTCTGGAGATCATGCACTCCTGAAGCCCGAAGAATGGACGGCACCCAGAAATTGACGACATTCCCGGTGCACATGATTGTCAGACAGTAGCTCAGGGACAGAAACCAGAGCGTCCGGTTCCGGAACGCATCTCGAAGCGGCCGTTTTTCCGAGACCTCGCCTTGCCCGGTCTGCTGCCCGAGAGCCTGCCGGACGATCTCGCGCTGTTCCAGACTCAGCCACGCGGCATCCGCCGGGCGGTCGGACAGCCAGCGATAGGCCACAAGCCCTGCCATCACAGGCGGCAGGCCATCCAGAACAAAAAGCCACTGCCAGCCATGCCAGCCGCCGACCCCGGCAAGATGCGTCATGATCCAGGTCGAAACCGGGCCACCCACAATGCCACAAACCGCAATAGCCATAATGAAACGTGACGTAATCCGTGCACGATAGGCGTCGGGAAACCAGTATGTCAGATAAAGGATTACGCCAGGAAAAAAGCCGGCCTCCGCCATGCCCAGCAGCGTACGCGTGACGTAGAGACTGTAAGGCCCCTGCACGAACGCCATGCCGATTGTGACAAACCCCCAGATGATCATGATACGGGCGAGCGTCCGCCGCGCTCCGAAGCGTTCCAGCACCAGATTGCTTGGGATTTCGCACAGCAGGTAGCCCGCAGAGAAAAGCCCGACCGATAAACCAAAAACGGTGTCGGTAATTCCCAGATCCTTGCGAAACTGCAGATGCGCAAAACTGATCGACACACGATCCAGCCAGTTAAAGACCAGACACGCAAAAAGAAACGGCATCAGACGCCAGGCTATATGCCGGAAGACCTCCTTCTGTTCCTGTGCCGGGGCGGACAGGCTGTCAGCGCTCATGCTCCCCCACCTCCCTGCGCGCCTGGTCCACCAGCGCCATATGTCTCTCGATACGCGTCCGACGTTCCGCCAGCAGCAGGCGCTTGCTCCAGCCCATGGCGGAGACGGGGAGCCCCGCCAGCCGGGAAGTAAATGCCTGGGCGGCTGTGTGGGGATCTGCTTCGATACTGGAAACAAGTCCCAGCTTCTGCGCTTCAACAGCGTCAAAGGCGCGCCCCGTCAGCATGATGTCCAGAGCCGCTGCCTCACCGATGAGCGAGGGCAGTTCAATGGCGCTGAATCCGGAAAGCATGTTGTGCTCAACTTCGGGAAAACGGAAACGTGCTGTCGGAGAGGCAATCCTGAAATCACAATACATGGCGATGCTGATCCCCAGCCCGATCACATGTCCATGAAGCGCCGCCACAACCGGCTTGGTAAAATCCTCGGCAACGCCCGGCAGGCAGGATGCAAGAATTTCCGTACTCGCGACCTGCCCGGTGGCGCCTATCTCCTTCAGATCCGAACCAGCACAAAAGGCCCGCTCTCCCGCGCCCTGCAGAACAACGGCCCGAACCTCGGGATTACGCAAAGCATCATGCCACGCCTGCCCCAGGGCAGCCTTGCCGGCACTGTCCAAAGCGTTCAGGCGCTCGGGACGATCAAGAGTGAGCGTCAGAACACCTTCAGATATATCACTCTTTATCATTGTGTTTTCCTGATGACTCATCTGACCGGATCGTTGAATTACCATAGCAACGGAAATCGAGGTGGAATATAAAAAAGTTCACAGTTCGATCTTATGGTTCATAATTCGAACATGTTTGCAGGAAGCGACACCATGAAAGCCATTTTTCTCAAGGACTTCGGCGGCCCGGACCAGTTGGTACTCAGAGAGGTTCCTACCCCTGAACCCGGCCCGGATGACGTTCTGGTCCGTGTCGAATCGGCTGGGATCTGCCACCACGACCTTCTGCATCGCGCCGGAAAACTTCCCGGCGCCCCCTCAGGCGTTATTCTGGGTCATGAAGTTTCCGGAGAAATCGTCCAGACCGGCGCGTCCGTTACCGCCCTGACGGTGGGTGACAGGGTGGTGGGATACCAGCGTCGGTTCTGCGGCACGTGTCGGGACTGCCTTCGCGGACGGCAGGATCTCTGCCGCTCCCTCTCCCTGCCAGCCATCGATACCGAAGGCGCATATGCGGAATATATCCGCCTGCCTGCGATCTCTGCCATCCGGATTCCCGATAACGTACCCTATCCCGAAGCGGCTCTGGCCTCTTGCCCGATTGGTACGGCCATGAGAGCCCTGGTTTCGCAGGCGGGAGTCCAGGCCGGAGATACAGTTCTCATCAACGGCGCCAGTGGTGGGCTGGGTGTCCACCAGATCCAGATTGCGAGAGCACTGGGCGCCCATGTGATCGCCATCACCGGCAGTGAGCGCAAAGTCGATTTTCTGAAAAAGCTTGGTGCAGGAACTGTGCTCGTCTCCGACGGCACATACAGCCGGGACGTCTGGGCCGCCACGGCCAAACAGGGCGTGGACGTTGCCATGGAAAATCTGGGCTTTACGCTACCACAAACTCTGCGGTCCATGGGGATGGGTGGACGGGTCGTCGTTCTTGGGAACGTCTCTCCCGCAGACGTGGCTGTCTCACCGGGTCTCCTGATCGGCCGCCGCCTCAGGGTCCAGGGTTCCGGCAGCGCCACACTCGACGAAGTCAGGCAGTCCCTTGCCATGATTTCCACCGGCATCGTCAAACCACAGATCGATCGCATTCTGCCATTCCCCGAAGCTGCCCGTGCCCATGAACTGCTGGAAGCCAGACAGGTAGACGGACGCATCATTCTGAGCGGGTGGTAACATCATGACGCTGGGCGCTTTCTTTTCCCGTGCTTCTACACAGTGGCCGGACGCTACGGCCATGCAGGACCTGACATCAGGCCAGCGCCTGACCTTCGCCGAAGTCGGAAAGGCCCTGGCGGGGTTCGGAGCGTTTCTCGTGAACCGCTCCATTCCTCAGGGCGCCCGGATCGGTATCCTCGCCGATGCCAGCATCCCCTATCTCATCGCCGACTACGGTGCGATGGCAAACGGCTATGTCCGCGTCCCGCTCGATCCGTCCCTCTCCCCTCTGGAGCTAAAGAGCCAGATAGCCGATGCCGGGATTGCGCTTCTGCTTTACGGAAGCACTGCCGCAATACAGGCGCAGGATCTGACGAATGCCCCGTGCCTTCCCCTCCCCAATAGCTGGGATGAAACCGCACCACCGCTGCCTTTGCCTACAGGCGATGATCTGGCCTCACTGAACTATACGGGGGGTACCACCGGTCAACCAAAGGCGGTCATGCATACACAGGGCAGCCTTTCCGCAGTTGTCACCAATATCAGCCTTGCTCGCCCGACATCTCCGCAGGACGTGCTCCTCAATGTTCGTCCACTGTGGCCAATCGCATCGGTTTCAGTTCTGGCTCATCTGTGCAGCGGTGGGACCATCGTCCTTGGCGGCCGCTTCAATCCTGCGACTTTTCTCTCAACGCTGGAACGGACAGCAGCAACCTTCAGCTCCCTCGTCCCAACCCAGATCAGTCGCCTCATCCACCATGAAAGTGAAACACCCTCCGCTCCCAAAGCCCTGCCGCATTTCCGATCCCTTGATGTCGGTGCTGCTGCTCTCTCATCAGAGATTCTGGATAAAGCCACGTCTCTTCTGGGGCCGCGTCTCAGCATCCTTTATGGCATGACCGAGGCTCCCTGGAGCTTCTACCTTCCAGCTCCGGTTCTCGCCGCTCTCCGTCAAACAGAAAGATCTGCCGGAGCCGTGGGCTTTGCCCTCGAAACCGTAAAGGGCCGGTTGACAGATCCGGACACACTCTCCGGCGCTGGAGAAGTCGAGATCAGCGGGCCTCATCTGATGGCCGGTTACTGGAAACGGCCTGATCTCACGGCGGCCACTCTTCAGAACGGCTGGCTCAGAACGGGCGATCTGGGAGAGCTGGATCCTCAGGAACTGCTGCGTATTGTCGGACGCCGCAAGGAGATCATCCGCACAGGGGGCATGTCGGTACAGCCGTCAGAAGTTGCCGAAACATTGCTGGACCATACGGCTGTTCAGGACGCCCACGTCTTTGGCTTACCCGATCCGGAATGGGGCGAACGCATCTGTGCCGTTGTGGTCCTGCATTCCGGACAATCAGTTTCAGCCGAGCAACTGGTTGAGTACTGCAAAACTGTCCTCTCGCGGCACAAGGTTCCAAAACAGATCCAGTTTGTCTCCCACCTTCCCCGCTCCCATTACGGCAAGGTACAGCAGGGCAAACTCCTGGAAATCCTGAAAACTGACGTCAAACCGCAGAAGAGTTGAACAGACGCTCGGCAATCCCTGCACAGGCGCGCTGCATGTGATGCGCCAAAGAAGAAGACGCCCGCATATCCGTCTCCATCTCAAGCCCAGCGACGACCAGTGCGCCAATGGCAGACCCGTCTCCATGCCGGACAGGATATCCCATTGACGACAACCCTTTGCGCTGCTCGCTATGCCCGAATGAGTAGCCGCCGGTTTCCCTGATTTTCTCCAGACGGGGTGCTACCGCCAGATATCGTTCTTCACCCAGGAGCCCGGCGGCCGCGCCGGGCGTGAATGTCGCGAGGACAGCACGTCCGCTGGTGCAGCTGTCCATGTCAAAGCGGTCCTCAAGATCGGCAATGACATTAAAGGGCGTCGTGGCCGTCCACATCCGGTCAATCAGGACAATCTGATCCCCGACCGGCAGCGCAACAGAAACAATGGCTGGACGATCCGAAATCACATTCTGCAGATCAATGGCATATGGCAATGCCACGCGCCGCAGGGGCAGACGTGTCAGATATGAACTGGCTGACAAAAGCGCCCCCGCGCCCAGACGATATGTGCCATCCGCAGTCTCAACCTGCTTCCAGTAAACCATGGCTTTCAGCAAACGATGCACGGTGCCACGGTCCATTCCCGTCCGACGGGCCAGCTCGAGTGCGGTCAGCCCCCCCGATGACATGGAAAGACTGTTTGTCAGTTCCATGCATTTGTCCAGAACGCCCACACCGCTGCCCTGCATCAAGAAAATCCTGTTCAATCGGCTCAGAGAGAGGCGTCATACCACACATGAATGCGGGAAGAATGGCAGACCCGTTGTCAGCAATAGAAATCTCCGGCCACAGCACATCGCCCAGTGAGCACAACTCACTGTTTTTCTTGACAGGGCGGCCCATGGCTGGCTGTTATGAATGTGTAAGCGGGTATTTCCTGAAATCCCGCTTTCGTATGCGTTAACGTGAAACAACGCACAGAACCTGACAGCATTCCTGCTGGCGGGCTGTGCGTCTGTGTCTTTATGCAGCCGTCTGCCCGCGACTTACGAAGGACAGACAGATGAACAGTGATCCCGCACAGACAGATTTCCCTGTAATCCAGCGGGTCCGCCATGAGCTTCGGCGGCGCAGCCTCGACGTCAGGACAGTCAGCCGCCTGACCCCGCACATGATCCGCATCACTCTGACTGGTACGGACCTCGCTGACTTCACCAGCGCATCGCCCGATGACCACATCAAGATTTTCGTCCCTGATGCTGACGGATCGATAGCGCGGCGTGATTATACACCGCGCCGCTATGACACGCAGGCTGGCGAGCTTCTTCTGGATTTCGTGGATCATCCCGGTGGCCCGGCGGCCAGCTGGGCGCAGACCGTAAGACCCGGTGACAGACTGAACATCGGCGGCCCGAAGGGCTCACAGGTCATCACTGGCGCAATCGGCCACTGGCTTCTGATCGGGGACGAGACGGCCCTCCCCGCCATCGGTCGGCGCGTGGAGGAGCTTTCACCCGACACTCCTGTGACAACAGTTGTGGCTGTTCCGGGGCCGGAAGATGAGCAGAACTTTGAAACGCTGTCTCACCACATCGCCCACTGGATTCACCGTTCTCTGGAACATGCCGATGATGCATGCGGCATTCTCGCACGACTGGAGAACCTTGAAATGCCTGAAAACACTTTCATCTGGGTCGCCGCAGAAGCGGGCGTTGCAAAAGCGATCAAGCAGTATTTCCTGCAGGAAAGACATATTCCGGCCCAGTGGATCAAGGCATCCGGATACTGGGTCAAAGGAGTGTCAGATGCCTCCGTCAAGGATGTTGGAGCAGGTGCCTGACAGAATACGCTGACAAACCAAAGTATCAGGACCGCCGGCTCATGCAGCGGCGGTCGCCTCTGTCCCTTTAACGGGATATTTCATAAAATCGCTTCATTCGTGATCCGAGTTTTGTGTTCTCAATCGTTAACCAAGCACCGCAACCGGAGATAGTTTTGCCAGAGACCCCTCAGAAAACAACGGCATCCTCTCAGCCGTTATCTTCCGGCGAAGTCCAGCACTACTCTCCACTCATTGCGCTGATCATGGCCATCGCCACATTCATGCAGAACCTTGATGGCGCCATTATCAACACGTCCCTTCCCGCCATGGCACGATCCTTCAGGGTAAAGACGCTCGATTTGTCTGCGGGCGTTACAGCCTATCTTCTGGCTTCCGCAGCCATCTCGCCAATTTCGGCCTGGCTTGCCATGAAATACGGCGAAAAGCGCGTCATGTGTCTGGCTGTGGCGCTTTTTACACTCTCGTCCTTTGTGTGCGGCATGGCTCACACACTGCCAATATTTGTGTGTGCCCGGATTGGGCAGGGGCTGGCGGGCGCCGTCATGATGCCGGTGGGCATGTCCATCATCCTGCGCCACACGCCCAAAGGTGACCTGATGAAAGCCCAGTCCGTCACCGTCTGGCCAGCCCTGTCCGCCCCCATCATCGGTCCGGTCCTTGGCGGATATCTGACCCAGACAGTCGGATGGCGCTGGAACTTCTGGCTCAACCTGCCAATTGGCATTTTTGCAGTCCTGACCATACTGCGCGTGATTCCTTCCGAACCACCTGAAGGCGCCAGCAAACTGGACCTCAAGGGCTTTGCCCTGTGTGCCGTAGGTCTGACCTGCCTGCTGTCCGGCCTTCAGCGAATATCCGAGACCGGAATGGAACAGATCATCGCGCTCAGCCTCATGGTCGTGGGGGCCATCACCAGCGTACTGGCCATCCGCCATCTTCAGACGCATCCCACGCCCATTCTGTCCCTCGAACCTCTCAGGCGCCCCAGCCTTCGATACGCATCCCTTTATCCCGGCATGATCTTCCGTGCCGTCTTTTCATCAGCACCTTTTCTGTTGCCGCTGTTCCTGCAACTTGGCCTTGGCTTCTCCCCTGTGCGAGCCGGAACATGGTTGCTGGCCTATTTCTGCGCCAATCTGGGCATCAAGCCCTGGACATCCGCCATCATCCGCTGGGGCGGCTTCCGGAACATATTGTTCTTCAATGGCTTTCTTGTAGCACTCTCCCTGCTTCCCTTTACTCTCCTGAGCGCACGGACATCTCCTGTCCTTCTGGCCCTCTCCCTCGCCATTGCGGGAATATGCCGTTCGCTTCAGCTCACCAGTCTCTCTACAATGGCCTTTGCCGATGTCAGCCATAGCGAGCGCAGCAGAGGCGCCGCTGTCCTGTCCATCCTGGGACAGACCGGCTCCACTGTCGGTGTTGCCATCACCGCCTTTGCCCTGGCTGTTCTGACCAATCTGTATGGACATGTTTCCATCAGCCTGAGCGAGCTTCATATTGTTTTTCTGCTGACGGCGATCACTGTCCTGATCGGCACATCAGGCTTCTGGGCAATGCCCAGGACTCTCGGTGCAGAAATCTCAGGCAAAGCAGACTGAGCAATTCACCCATATGAACCCTGCAGAGTATAATTTGCGGAGAACATGGGAACGGACGAAGCACATCCTGTTTAAGTGATCAGAACTCTCGTTCATCTCAACCATTGATCTGTCTCATCAATGGAGGCGAACATGCCTTTTTCCAATCATCCCCTTCCCATAAATCCTACAAAAGCCCCCGGCGCTCCAGATGAGCGGGAACGCTTCGATCCTTATCCTGACAAAAGTCCAATCACGGACGAGCCTCCTGAAGATGACGCTCCGCAGCGGGATGAAACGCCGGTTCTTCCCAATGTGCCGGAAAACCCAACAAACCGGATCGAGACCACATCTCCACTGGATATGATGGCAGGCGTCTAAAATATGCGGAATGCACACGCGGACTGGGCAACCCCAGCCACTCTTCTTTATGAGGCCAAGCACCGGGCTCAACCGGAAGAATGCCTGCTTCCCGCGAACAGATCAGCGTCCGTATTATTGCCAAGATCAATCCTGTTCCGGAAAAAGCAGAGGATTGTCGCAATCCCCGTGTGTAATGAGGCTGAGCATATTATTCCCTGTCTGCTCGCTCTCGCGGCTCAGACGTGCCTGCCGGACAAGGTTGTGCTCTGGATCAACAACACGACGGACGATACCGTTAACCAGGCTACCGCTCTGACTGATCGGCTGCCATTCGAACTGAAAACTGTATCGGTCACTTATGACGAGACGAAAGCGAGTGCAGGAGTAGCTCGGCGGGATGCCATGGCGCACGCTGCCAAAACTGCCTCGCCGGACGCGATCCTCCTGACGACAGACGCCGATAGCGAAGTCTCCCGTGACTGGATCGACAGTATTCTCGCATCCTTTATCCGGTATCCTGTCGAAGCAGTGTTTGGCCGGGTACTTCTTTCCCCTGAAGACCATGCGAAAATTCCTTTTCGTCTTCATGAAGACGAAAAGACGGAACAGGCTTATGGCGCCGTTCTCGATCAAATCCGGCTGCTGCTCAGCCCCGAACCCCATGACCCCTGGCCGCGGCATCTGGAACACTCAGGGGCAAGCATCGCCGTTACACATCAGGCCTGGCGCAAGGTGGGTGGAATTCCGAACATTCCATCCGGCGAAGATCGGGAATTTTATCGCGCGTTACGACGGAAGGGAATTCCAGTCCGCCACGCCCCGGAAGTTACGGTATATGTGTCTGCGCGCCTTCAGGGGCGTGCCCGGGGAGGAATGGCAGAGACACTGGCCCGGCGGCTGATCGCCCCGGACGAATATATCGATGATGCCTTCGAACCCGTCTCCAGACGCATGCTGCGCATTCGCAGAGAACTGGCATACTGTCAGGGAAGCCGGTCTTCGCGCACAAAGCCCCCCTATCCGGAATTTCCATCCATTCCCATCAGCCGTAACGAACTACACCGGCATCATGATCGGGCCCTGCGCGTGCTCAGCCTTCTTCGCAGGATGAAACAGAGTTCTCCTGAAAATTTTCAGAGGACGATAGTCGATCAATACGATATCCCTCACCCCGCTCTGACAGATCAGGGATCCAGCGCCTTTCGCGACAGGCCCTGATAAAGCACTCGGCCGCGTCGTCCCCCGTGCACGGCGTGTCGGTCTGTCCTGTCCAGTTTACGAGCAGGATGTGCCCGTCCGGTTTCAGGCTCTTCATGACCATATCCGCAAGCAGCGTGATGTCTGCGGGCGTCAGGAAGTAAAGAAGCTCGGAAATAACGACAAGATCACATCCTGAAGCCTCAGCAACAGGATAGTAAGTTGGCAGGAAAGCCTTGAGAAAACTGATATGTTTCCGTCCCTGGCATCGCCTCCTTGCGATCACAAGCGCATTTTCCGATGCATCGACTGCGAGCAGACATTCGCAGTGCTCTGAAAGCGCCAACGTACTGACACCTATCGCGCAGCCGAGTTCCACCAGGAACGAGACCGGGGCAACAGGAAGACAAGCCAGAACCCGCGCCAGCTTCTTCTGCTCATACGGACTTTTTTCAAAGTCCCACGGGTCCGGATTATCCTGAAACAGACGCTCAAAGACATCCGGCTTCCATGTCCCACCAATCATGATGCGATGAAGATTTCATAGGGTGAAAGCATCTTTTCCAGAAGATGCTCGGGAAGCACGAAGCCGCTGGGATCATCATCTACAATCAATCCCCTCTGGCTCCGATGTGCCTGAATGGCAGCCCGTTTTCTGCTTAGAAACTTGCGTATATCAAGCCGCGCCCCTGTCGGGGCCATCTCATCGATCTCCATTTCAGGCGGAAGCGTGAGACCCCATACGGGGTACGCCAGCAGCGTCAACCGGGGCAACAAAGCCTTCAGTTTCTGCCCCATGATCCAGACAGCCTCATGGTCACAGTGAGGATCGTATCGCCATGGAACCAGAACCGTCTGGCAACCATAGCGTTCGACAACCTCACAGAGGTGCTGGACGACAGCATCAAAACTGTCGCCTTGTGTGGGAACCGCTGCATCCTGCAAGCCCAGAAACAGCAGCCGGTCATAAGGAAGACCGAGCACCGCCGCAGCGTCACGGCTTTCTTCCTGACGAAGCCGTGCAAGCCTCTTGGGCGGCCATATCGCCGACCCCGGATGGGACGCTGAACCGTCGGAAACGATCGCAACCACTGGGGGCTGCTCATTCTCCACAGCACAGGCGATAAATCCCCCACACCCCAGACTTTCATCGTCCGGATGCGGGGAGAGGATGAATGCCGTTCCAGGCATGATCGCCTCAAAGGATTTCACCGGAAACTCTGAAAAATGCCGAAGCATGTCCCGAACCTTCATATGCGATCCTCCGGCCGGTCATGCCTGATGAACCATGCGGCGGCCTCCGTCAGCACCTCATCCGGAGCAGGCTGCCTCAGATAGGTCGCAAGGTCCCGCATAACCTGTTCAACTGCTCGCCCCTGCACGAACGCCGAGAGCCCCAGACCGCGCTGGACCAGCACAATCAATTCAAGGGCCGCCTCCTCCACAGCAATCCTTGCAAGATTGACGGTCGCCGTGACGTCCTCAGGGCTCATGTCCGAGGAATGACAGACGGCCGAAGCTGCCTGCTCAACCCACATGGCGGCGGTCTTCTGAAGGATCACTGCTTTTCCGATCCGGTGAAGCTGATGCGGATTTTCAGCGCGCCCCCGTCCGAGAAGCTCCTCTCTCAGCAGATCGACCAGCCTGTCCATTCCGCCAAGCGCTACGGCTGACCCACGCCATGCTCCCGCAGAAAACTCGGGCTGGCGCAGGTAGTCTCCTCCCTCGCCTACAAGATCCCCGTCAGTAACGAAAACATCTGTGAAATCATAAGCGCCTGTGCCGCTCGCCTGCATCCCTGTGAGCGTACCCGGGCCGGGACGTCTGCGGTCTGCGTCCTTAGTCGGAGCCAGAACCATGACAGACACGCCTTCCTCGTTCGTGGCCGTTATCAACGCCAGACCTACTTCACTGACACCGCTCGCAAATCCCTTGATCCCGGAAAGCACATACCCTTCTCCATGCCTTCGCATCGTCACCGGAGGGGTACCGTCCGTAACCCATATGCCCGCCAGAACCCCATGTTGCAGAGCACGCGCCAGAGCCTGATGCTGCGATGCCGTGCCATACAGCTCCACAAGACGGAGAACATTGACGTGGCCTTCAAGGCATCGCCCCAGAGACAGGTTCAGATATCCCGTCCTTCGCAGAAGCATCAGGAGCGTTTTGCATCCTTCAGCCGAACAGGACAGTCCACACCCTCCCTGCCCAACAGGAAACAGGAAATCCAACGCACCCATCTCTCGCAGTGCGTTCAGAAGCTCTGCAGGGAAGTGTTTTTCTGAAGACGTGAAAGGTCGGGCCTTCCAGACCTTGAACAGATGCTTCAGCCTGTCCTGAAAGGCATGGAGATACTTGTCAGGTTCACTCTGATCCGGCTTTCGCATGCCCAGGCATCTCTCCACACGACCCGCAAACACAAACGCTTGGCAGACACCCGGAGATCCCCTCCCGACTACAAGTTTCCGTCACCGCCATCCTTGCGGAAACCCTAATTGGAAGCCGCCGGACGGGTTTCCGGCATGCCGAATGCAAAGAGGCAGGTTACGGCGGCACCTGTAAGGCCCAGAATGATGAAGGTCGCATTAAACCCGTACCCTGATGCCAGAGCACCGCCAGCCAGATTGGACACAAGCGCCCCGATCGTCCCTAGCGCCAGTCCCAGTCCGATCAGCAGATTACGTCGTCCACTCCCAGACGCGATATCCGAAAGAATGGCGTAAAAAAGGACGAGGATAATGCCGGACGAAAGACCGTCCAGAACCTGAATAAGGGTTAGTATCGGCCAGCCCGTGCTCAAAATGACCAGACTGTCGCGGACGGGCTGCAGGGCCAGTGCAAGAATGAACAGAGGTTTCCGGGGCCATTGCATCGCCTTGTTCCCAACAAAAAAAGCAACGGGCGCCATGGTGATCTGGGCCACGACGATACAGATGGCAGTCACAACGGCGGGATCACCGAGATGGGCAAAGGCATACCGCTCGATCATGAGCGGGACCACTGCCCCATTCGCCACATTGAACAGCAGATAGGTTGCAAGGAAAACAGCCAGTCGCGGCTCAGACAACAGAGTACAGATCGCCCGCAGGGTCTCCCGCATCGAAGCGGCCTCCCGTGACTGTCCGGAAGGTTCGTCAGCCTGCGCCGAAAATCCCCCAACAAGCACAAGACTGACCGCTGCAAGACCTCCAACGCCCCATAAGGGGGCTACAGGCCCCATCATCCGGCCCAGAAGACTCATCAGAAAACCGGAAGACGCATTGCCCAGATGGTTGAAAGATTCATTGCGGCCCATGCGCTCGATATAGCCCCGGGCTCCTGCCGTATGGTGACTGATGGCCGCCAGAATAGGTGTGAAAAGAGCGCCGGCCCCACCGGCAAGGAAATGCGCAACAACAATGGGATAGAACAGCGGCACCCAGGCCATCATCGCGACGGAGACAACCGTCACCGCACAACAGACAGCAAGCATCAGCCGGCGGCACGCAATGATATCCAGTGCCCAACCCCCGATGAACCGCGCCAGAACGGCTCCAAGGCCACCCGCGGCAATAGCGGCTCCGATCCGGCTCGAAGGCCAGCTCTGTATTGTCAGAAATGCCGTCAGGAAGTTTCCCAGATTGTCCTGAACATCCGCGAGAAGAAAGCTCAATCCGTCGAGGGAAAAATCATCCTTCCGATGCCGGGACTGCGCTCTGTTTTCTATCACTATGGGTCCCATCAAGATCTTTTCAGAAGCCGGGCAGAGACTGAAGCTCTGCCCCTTGAATATTGAACGGTCAGATCACGGTCGCGTTACGAAAATACCCAAAGAAAATTCTTTTCCGCCATGGCCTGCGCCTTTGTTCGACTGATGCCAGCTCTGTATCCGGAATTATCGGACCCGGCGTGAAACTTGCACTCGCTGCCGCTCTTACAACTCAACATTCCTGACAAAATGATGCTGACCGGAGCGATTTTTCTATGCCAGATGTATCCGCCACCAGCCCCTGTCGCCTTCGAATCAACGAAGAGCCATACACGATCGATATCCCGCCCAGCGTCACCCTGCTGGACCTGCTGCGGGAACGTCTGGACCTCACCGGAACCAAAAAAGGATGCGATCACGGTCAGTGTGGCGCCTGCACCGTTCTCGTTGACGGCAAACGGGTCAAAAGCTGCCTTATTCTGGCTGTCTCAATCCCTGATGCCGAGGTGACGACGATCGAAGGTATCGGGCAGGACGGCCACATACATCCAATGCAACAGGCGTTTATCGACCGGGACGCCTTTCAGTGCGGATACTGCACCCCGGGACAGATCATGTCGGCGGTCGCGCTTCTGGAAGAAGGGCATGTTCACACCCGCGAGGAAATCCGCGAATTCATGAGCGGCAATCTCTGCCGGTGTGGCGCCTATAACGGCATTATCGATGCCATCGAGCAGGTCGTTGCTCAAAATCAGCAGGACCGGGCCGGAGAGGCTGCATGAGACAGTTCTCCTATTCCCGCCCCGACACACTCGATGCCGCCTGTAACATCCCGGACCATACGCGCTATCTCGCGGGCGGCACGAACCTCGTCGACCTCATGAAATCGGACGTCGAACGCCCCGAACATGTTGTCGATCTCAATGCCCTGTCCATGAGCCAGATCGAGGAACGTCCGGACGGTAGCCTGCGCCTCGGCGCCCTCGCCACCAATGCCGATACCGCCGCCCACCCGCTCGTCGGCGAGCGCTACCCCCTTCTGGCCTCCGCCATCCTTGCCGGTGCCAGCCCCCAGATCCGCAACAGGGCCACAAATGGTGGGAACCTGAACCAGCGCACCCGCTGCCACTATTTCTATGACCCCGACATGGCCTGTAACAAGCGCTCTCCCGGTACGGGATGTTCCGCCAAAGGCGGCCGCAACCGGATCATGGCCATCCTGGGCACCAGCGACGCCTGTATCGCCACGTTCCCGTCCGATATGTGCGTGGCCCTCGCCGCCCTAAACGCGACGGTCAACCTGACAGGCCCCGAAGGTGAGCGCTCTGTTCCCCTGCGTGACTATCATCGCCTCCCGGAAGATACACCCTGGCAGGACAACGTGCTGCGGGGTGGCGAAATCGTCACGTCCATCGACCTTCCGCCGCTCTCCTTTGGCCCTCATCAGACGTATCTCAAAATCCGCGACCGCCTGTCTTTCGCCTTCGCGATCGTGTCCATCGCAGCAGGGCTGCAAATCGAAAACAACACAATCCGCAAGGCCTGCATCGCAATGGGTGGCGTCGGTACGAAACCCTGGTGCGTTCCGGAAGCCGAAGCCCTGCTTGAGGGGAAAGCGCCGTCCCCCTCCCTATTCCGCGACGTTGCCGAATGCCTGCTGCAAGGTGCCGTCACCGACCGGGATAACGCCGCAAAGCTGAAGCTGGCCCCCCGCGTGATCATCCGCGCCCTGTCACAGGCCGCCGCGGGCACGCCCCAGTCCCAGACGCAAAAGACCATTTTCTGAAAGAACCCGGGTATGACCCTCCATTCAGTGAAAATCGGACAGCCCGTCTCCCGGATCGACGGCCTCGCCAAGGTGACGGGACAGGCCCGCTACGCCGCCGAAGCGCACCCTGCCAGCATGCTGTACGGCTTCATCGTCAACAGCCCCATCGCCCGCGGCCAGATCGAGACAATCCGGGACGAGGCCGCCCGTGCGATACCGGGCGTGGTGGAAATCATGACGCATCTCAACCGCCCCCACAGCGCGCTTTTTGAAAAATCCTACATGGATGGTCTGGGCGTCCCCGGCTCTCCCTACAGACCACTCCATGACGCGGAAATCAGCTTCAACGGCCAACCCGTCGCCGTTATTTTGGCAGAGACATTCGAAGTCGCCCGTGAAGCCGCCATGCTTCTGGAAGTGGACTACGAACGCTGGCCGCATAACGCGGACTTCGAAGCGTCCCTGCACCAGAAATACATGCCGGGCAAAACCCGCAGCAATTTTGTGCCACCCAAATCACGCGGGAATGCTGCCGAGGCCTATGCCCTCAGCCCGATCAAAATTGAAGGGCGCTATCACCTCGCCCCCGAGCATCACAATCCCATGGAGATGCACGCAACCACCGTCATCGCCGAAGAGGACGGCAGCTTCACGGTCTGGGACAAGACACAGGGGCCGCAGGCCGTACAGGCCTACCTGACAAGCGCCCTGTCCCTTTCAAAAGATCAGGTTCGCGTGCGCAATCCCTATGTGGGTGGGGCGTTCGGGTCTGGGCTGCGCGCCCAGCACAATGTGTTCCTCGCAGCCCTTGGCGCAAAAATGCTGAAGCGCTCGGTCCGGATCACCCTGACCCGCCAGCAGATGTTCACCCATGTCTTCCGCCCGGAAGCCATCATGGACATCGCCCTCGGCGCCCAGCCGGACGGCACGTTGCAGTCCATGATCGTCAACGGTGTGACGGACACGTCGCGCTTTGAGCACAACATGGAAAACCTCGTGATCTGGGGCCTGATCAATTACAAATGCCCCAACGCCACGGCTGATTACAAAGTCGCCCCGCGTGACACCTACACTTCCAGCGACATGCGTGCTCCCGGAGCCGCCACAGGCGTCAACCTGTTTGAAATGGCCATCGATGAAATGGCCTATGCCTGCAACATGGACCCGCTGGACTTTCGCCTGCACAACTATTCCGACATTGACGCCATGCATGACATGCCGCTGACCAGCAAAGCGCTGAAAGAGGCCATGCATGAGGGTGCAGAGCGTTTCGGCTGGTACAACCGCCCGATGGCCCCGAAAAGCATGCGTGACGGCAAGGAACTAGTCGGCTGGGGCATGGCGACAGGCATCTGGGACGCGATGTTTTCCCCCACATCCGCCCGCGCCACACTGACGGCAGACGGACGACTGCATATCGCAACCGCCGCCTCGGACATCGGAACCGGAACCTACACAATCCTGGCCCAGACCGCCTCGGAAGCCTTCGGCATCCCCATCGAGATGATCGATATTGAACTGGGCGATTCAACCCTTCCCGAATGCCCGACAGAGGGCGGCTCATGGACAGCCGCCTCCGCAGGGGCCGCTGTCTGGCTCGCCTGCCAAAGCCTGCGCGAGAAGCTGTTTAAGGCGGTAGGCAAAAGCGGAAACATCTCCGCCTGGCTGACGGAAGGCCTGTTGAACAATACCACGGTCCTGCAGGACGGATTCCTTCAGGATAAGAACGCAGACGAAAATCTCAGACTGTCCCTCTCCGAAGCCCTGTCCCTGACAGGTCAGGACAGGCTTGAAGTCGAGGAAACCGCAAAGCCAGGCCTGCGCGGCACCATCAGCCAGATGAGAAAAGCCCGCTTCACCCATAGCGCGGTCTTCTGCGAGGTCCGCGTGGATGAAGAACTCGGCATCGTTCGCGTGACACGGCTGGTCAATGCCGTCGCCGCCGGGCGCATCATGAATCCCAAGACCGCAGCCAGTCAGGTCCGCGGCGCCATGGTGATGGCAACAGGCATGGCATTGCACGAAGAATCCCTGATGGACGAACGCGTCGGCCGCTTCATGAACCACAATTTCGCCGAGTATCACATCCCGTCTCATGCCGACATTCCGGACATGGACATCCTCTTTGTCGAGGAAAAGGACCCGGAAGTCAGTCCGCTCGGGATCAAGGGCGTAGGCGAAATCGGGATGTGCGGAACAGCCGCGGCCATCGCCAACGCCATCTTCCATGCGACAGGCCAGCGTCACCGCAATCTGCCCATTATGCCGGGCAGCTGATCCCTGAATCTTCCTTGGTCCATCCGGACCAAAGAAGACAGCATAGGCAATCAGCCGTTGACGATCATCCCACCATTCACATGCAATGTCTGTCCGGTCACGAAAGATCCATCTTCGCTCGCCAGATAGACATAAGCCGGTCCGAGCTCCGCGGGATCACCACACCGTCCCATGGGCGTATCTTTTCCGAGATCAGCCACTGCCTGCGGATCAATAACACCCCAGCTTGCGGGCTGAAGCGGCGTCCAGACCGGGCCCGGAGCCACGGCATTCACGCGAATACCCTTGGAAACCAGTTGTAACGCCAGAGCGCGTGTGAACCCCATCTCTGCAGCTTTGGTTGTCGAATACGCCAGAAGTGCCTTGTTTCCAGCAAAGGCATTGATGGACGACGTATTGATGACCGCACTTCCCTTTCCAAAATGCGGAAGGGCGGCACGGACCAGATAGAAATAGCCGTTGATGTTGGTGTCCATATGACGCTGCCATTCTTCGTCGGATATGGCTTCAACATCTTCCTCAACAATCTGGACACCCGCGTTGTTAACGAGAATATCCAGACCTCCAAACGCGTCCACTACTCGGGCGACGGCATCATTGCAGACCTGACTGGAAGAGACATCACCGGCAATGGCCAGTCCCTTGCGGCCCTCCTGCTCAATGAGACGCACAGTCTCCTGTGCATCTTCGTGCTCTTCCAGATAAAGGATCGCGACATCCGCGCCTTCACGGGCAAAATGGATGGCCGCAGCACGCCCGATCCCACTGTCACCCCCGCTAATGAGAGCCTTTTTGCCCTCAAGCTTACCGCTGCCACGATAGTCAGGCCGGATGTGAATGGCCTTGGGCTGCATCAGGCCTTCCAGGCCGGGTTGATGATCCTGGGATTGCGGAAGAATATAATCAGGCATGAAACACCACTCCAAAAGGGGTCTGGTATTTTCCGGAGAAAACACGTCTGCCATGTTCAACTGCCAGGGCAGCCAAGTGTTGCCTCACGTCTCTGATGGGTGATCTGCTGTCGTGCACAATTCGCAGAAGACGAACGCATCTTCTGCCGACACGAGACGTCAAAGCGCGACATCGACCTGATAATATGGACATCGCAAAAATGGTGCAGCAGGCTTCAACGCCCATCTTCCCCTCTTGGATTGTCTGAAAAACCCTAAATTTTTCCTTATTCTGAAAAGGCCCGAATAAGGTTGAAGGCCGTCCTGCAGCACCCGCATAATTCACAGGATGATGCGCCCTCTCCCCGTCCGGACTTCTCCATGACGAGCCAGCAAAGGTCGCTGTTCGGGCTGGCAGGCATCATCGCTCTCTCTTTCGCTACAGAAATGAACGAGCAGGTCTCCGCTCAGGCACTCCCCGATATTGCGGGTGCCCTTGGCCTGAGTATGGACTCCCAACGCTGGTTTTCCTGCCTGTATGTGACGGCGGAAATCATCGGAATGTCGGTTTCCCCCTGGCTGGCCATTACCCTGACCCTGCGTCGGTTCTCGTTCTTCGTGACGATCCTCGCGGTTCTGGCGTCCAGTCTCATCCCGTTCACTTCAACCCTGTCCCTGCTTTATATCCTGCGCGTCTTTCAGGGGCTGGCTGGGGGATTTACCGTTCCCCTTCTGATGACGATCGCCCTGCGTGTGCTGGCCCCGCCCATACGGCTTTACGGTCTGGCCGCGTATGCCCTGACCGCCACGTTCTTTCCCAATCTCAGTATGACATTCGCCGGATTATGGACTGATCTCGTGGATTGGCGGTTCGTCTTCTGGCAGTCGATCCCGCTCTGCACCCTGTCCTTCCTGCTGCTGTGGTACGGGATGCCGGTCGATCCGCCGAAACATGAGCGGTTCTGGAAATTCGACTGGAAGGGCTTCCTCCTGATCGTTTTCGGAATGGGCGCCTTCTCGATTATGCTCCAGATGGGTGACTGGATGGACTGGTTTAACAGCCCCTTCATCTGTGTTCTGGGGCTGACCAGTCTTGTTTGCATCCCGCTTTTTGTTCTGAACGAATGGTTCCATCCACTTCCCCTGTTCAAGTTCCAGCTTCTGGGACGACGCAATTTTGCGTATGGCTCGAGTACCCTGCTGACCTTCGTTGTCATTTCACTGTCTTCTTCCGCGCTGCCGGCCTCATTTCTGCAATCCGCTGCGGGCTACCGTCCCGAACAGATCTACCCGGTCACCCTTGAAATCGCGGCCATACAGCTTGTGATGCTTCCTCTGATGGCGGTGGTGCTCAACAAAACCTGGGTGGACTCCCGCATTGTCAGCTTCATCGGCATGAGCTGCATCCTGACCGCCTGCGTCGGTGACTTCTTCCTCACCTCCAACTGGAACCGTGACCAGTTCTATCTGTGGCAGGCATTGCAGGGCATCGGAGACGCAATGATCGTCATGCCTCTGCTGATGATGTCCACCAACACGCTTGATCCTTCGGAGGGCCCGTTCGCCTCCGCTATGGTCAACACACCCCGGGCGGTTGCGGAAGCCGTCGGCATCTGGCTGCTTCAGCTCATGCACCGCGAACGCGGCTCGCTTCATTCAGACCGGATTGCCGACCGTCTTGGTCAGGTCCGCTACAGCCTGGTGCAAGGCACAAACCCCATGCTGCAACGTCCCTCTCCCCTCACACCCTCCGGACAGCCTGCCTATCCCGGCAGCATGACTGAACTGCACGCCCAGATGAGCCGACAGACCGCCACGCTGACATTCAGCGATGACTGGGTCGTGCTCGGCAGTCTCGTGGTGTTCCTGATGATCTGGGTCTGTGTGCTTCCTGTTCGAACCTATCCCCCCCGTATCGTGTTTCAGTCGAAATAAGCTCAGAAGCCTTCCCGCCATCTGGCAGGAAAAGAAAGGAATTGCCGCAGGATGGCGGATCAGAACGACAAGCCTCCCCAGGATCGCCAAAAGGAGGAAAAGCAGGACCGCAAACACCGTACCATCACCCGCTGGCTGTTCATCGGAGGTGGCCTCGTTGTCCTGATTTTCATCGTCGTCGTTCTGGCCATTATTTTCGTGCCCAACCGCCATGTCTGGACTGATGACGCCTATGTCACAGCCCATTACACTGTCGTCGCGCCCCGTATCGCCGGACAGGTCGTTGCCGTGGACGTGACGGACAATCAGCCCGTGCGGGCCGGACAGGTCCTCGTCGAGCTGGACCCTCACGATTATCAGACCACACTGGACCAGAGCCGTGCAACGTTCGCCCGGGATGAGGCTCTCGTGCAGGATGCCGCCGCCAGCGTGTCACGCCAGCCTGCCATCATTGATGAGAATGTCGGGGAAGCGGCCCGCATCCGTGCCCAGCTCGTTTTCGCCCGGCAGAACGACCAGCGCTATACAAACCTGGCCCGTACGGGTGCAGGCTCCACGCAGGAACATCAGCAGTCCACGGCAAGCCTGCGAGAGATGGAGGCCATGCTCCAGTCACTCGAAGCACGCATCGCAGCCGCCCGGGCCCAAATCCCCATCCTTCAGGCCCGGCACAAATCCGCGCAGGCGACGGTGGAACTGGACCGTGCCCATGTCCATCAGGCCGAACTGAACCTGTCCTATACCAAGGTCCGTGCGCTGGAAGATGGCATGATCGGCGAACGCAGTGTCCAGACCGGAAACTACGTTGCCCCCGGTGCAGCGCTGATGGCGCTCGTCCCGCTCGATCAGATCTGGATCCGCGCGAATTACCGGGAACTGGCCTTACGCCACATGCGCCCCGGCCAGTCCGTCAAAATCCATGTGGACGCCTATGACATGACCCTGAACGGGATCGTGGACAGCATTCCCCCCGCTTCAGGCGCCGTATTCGCCCCCATCGCACCAGAAAACGCGACCGGCAACTTCACCAAGATTGTCCAACGCCTCCCGGTCAAGATCATCCTCGCTCCCAACCAGCCACTCGCTCGCCTGCTGCGCCTCGGCTTTTCCGTGGAAACTACCGTTGATACCAACCTCGATAACGTCACGGCCGAACAGCTCCAGAGCCCTATGACAGTTACTGCTCCTCTGCCATCGTCTTCCTCGAATGTCGCACCATGAAGTTGCCCTCTTTCTCCGTGCTTTTGACAGGAAGTCTGGTCCTTTCGGCCTGCACCATAGGACCGAATTTTCGCCGCCCTACCATGGACACCCCTGCCAGCTGGGGACCCGAACCTCAGAGCGCCAGCCAGACTTACGCCGGTGCCATCGACACACAGTGGTGGAACAGCTTTAGCGATCCCGAACTGACCAGCCTCGTCAGCCGCCTCGGAAAACAGAATCTCAACCTGCAGATTGCCGCAGAACGTATCAGCGAAGCCCGTTCGCAGATGAAGGTCGCGGCATCTGCTGGATTGCCACAAGCCAACTGGTCTGGCTCCTACGCCTATCGTCAGCTTAGTACGCAAGGCATTTTCTCACTCGCCGAACCGCGTCCCGGTGCGAGCATGAACTTTAACCTTTACGAAAACGTCCTCAGCACCAGCTGGGATCTGGACCTGTTCGGCACCATCCGGCGGAGTGTCGAAGCTCAACGGGCCAATGAGGCAGCGACGCTCGCTGCCCGCCGCGCCACAGCGCTCGCCGCCATCAGCGACCTCGCCACCAGCTATATGGAGCTGCGTGGTATCCAGAAGCAGCAGGCCATTCTGCGCTCGAACATCCATCTCGCCCAAACAAATCTGAAACTCGTGCAGGACCGCTTTACCAACGGCGTCGCCACAAATCTGGACGTCTCACAGGCTTCGGCGCAGCTCGCAAGCATGAGCGCCGACCTTCCGGATCTTGAGAATTCTGAAGCGGCACTCATCAACAGCATTGGCCTGCTACTGGCGGAACCACCACGCGGCCTGGAGGCCGAGCTGCGACTCCCTTCCATCCAGCCTCCCCTTCCCGACAGCGTCCCCGTCGGCCTGCCCGCAGAGCTGATCCGCCGACGTCCTGACGTGCTTCAGGCTGAGGCCCGTCTGCATGCCGCAACTGCCGAAGTGGGGGTCGCTACCGCAGCCTTTTACCCGGACATTACACTCGCCGGGAACATGGGAACGGAATCCTTTTCTGCTGCTGATTTCTTTTCTTTGCCAGCAAAGCAGTTCAGCGTTGGTCCAACGCTTAATGTTCCTGTTTTCGAAGGGGGAAGGCTGATTTCTACCCTTCAGTTCCGCAAAGCCGCACAACGTGAAGCCATTTTGAACTGGCGAAGCACTGTGCTCAATGCTTGGCGCGAAGTGGATGATGCCATGACGGCCTATGCCAAAAGCCAATCAACACATGCCCTGACAGAACAGGCCTTTCTCCAGAACCAGGCCGCCTTCAATGCTGCCCGGGAGCGCTATAAGCAGGGCGCGACGGATTATCTGAACGTTGTGGCAACACAGGCTTCCTTACTGTCCAGCCAATCCGCACTGTCCATCAGTCAGATCCGGACGGAAAAAACTCTTGTTTCTCTTTACCGTGCCTTAGGAGGAGGCTGGCAGTACGCCGAACCCACATCCCTCGTCCTTAACCCTTCTGGAAAATAGAAGAGTGAAGTTTTGCGCTCATATATCTAATTATTTGCTGCGTGAAAAACTGGGCACGATTCTGACCTGGATTGAGCGGCAAACCATTGGAAAGGCTGAAAAAAGAAACACT